>NZ_JADBHF010000050.1 GCF_017808105.1 Brevibacterium renqingii
CCGGCCAGGACCTTGAGATTAGCCAGGACATCGGACTCCCGATCCACGGACCTCAGAGTATGCGGCATCGTACGCGCAGTGTCGGCAATGATGAACGCATCCCTGGCATCGGTCTTCGCCTGCCCCGGATACAAGTCAGCAGCTTTGCGCATCGCCAACCCCGGCAGATAAGCGATATCGGCTCCACAATCCCGGGCAAC
>NZ_JADBHF010000005.1 GCF_017808105.1 Brevibacterium renqingii
AAGGGCTGGGGCGGCAGATCCCAGTGAAGACCAGCATCGACACGCCCTGCCCATACACACATTTTGGCCTATAACCCATGTACTGAGACATCACATGGTCCCCCCAGTGGGACTCGAACCCACACTGAATCGATTTTAAGTCGACTGCCTCTGCCGATTGGGCTATAGGGGGACACTCCAGAACACACTGTATCGGCTAACCGACGATGCCGCGATCTGAGACGCGCCGCAGACGCTTCCCCGACGGAGTTAGCCTCGAGCCATGACGACGAGCCGACCGAGCCTCCAGGCCTGGGTGATCCTCGTCGTCGGCGTCCTCACCCAGATGGCCGCCACCATTGCGATCGCCGGTCCGGCGTTCCTCATTCCCCATATGCATGCCGACCTCGGCTTCACGCTGACGCAGGCCGGCACCGTCGCCGCGGCACCCAGCTTCGGTCTCATCCTCACCCTCATCGCTTGGGGCGCCTTCGCCGACAGGTACGGTGAACGGCTCGCCATGACCTTGGGGATCGGCTTCACGGCCCTGGCCTCCGCGGTCGCAGTCCTCGTCGTCGACTCACCGATCTGGATGGTGATCGTCATCGCAGCCTCCGGAGCGGCCGCAGCATCGGTGAATTCCGCCAGCGGCCGCGTGGTCATGGGGTGGTTCCCCCGCCATCGGAGGGGACTGGCGATGGGTATCCGACAGATGTCCCAACCCCTGGGCACCAGCGTTGCGGCCGTGACCGTCCCGCCGATCGCTGCGGCCGGGGGCTTCCCCGCCTATCTGTGGTTCGTCGTCGCCGTCTCCGGGGCACTGACCCTGACCTGCTTCGCCGTCATCCGCAACCCACCGCAGGCGTCCACCCGCACCGAGGTGGCCGACCTCGACCGTGCCCCCGCCTCCGAGCCGACGGCGACCGGGAGCGGATCTGCCGGGCCGGGATCGGCCTCGGCGGGGGAGTCGTCAGGGAGTCCTGCCTCGGCGGTCAACCCCTACCGCAGCGATTCCTTCCTGTGGCGGATCCACGCGGTCTCCGCCCTCCTGGTCATTCCGCAGTTCGCCTTCTCCACCTACGGACTCATCTGGCTCATCGCCGTACAGGGAATCGGTGCGGGAGCTGCCGGCGGGATCGTCGCCACGGCCCAGATCGTCGGTGCCCTCGGTCGCATGGTCGTCGGCGGGCTCTCCGACCGCACACGGTCGCGGGTCGGGCTCATGCGCATGGTGGCGATCGCCGCCGTGGTGTTCACGGGCGCGATCGCCTTCCTCTCACTCGATCGGATGCCGATCGCGGCGGCCATCGTCTTCGTGCTCGCCTCGGCGGTGTCCGTCGCCGACAACGGCCTCGCGTTCGCCTCCGTGGCAGAGGCGGCGGGACCTCGCTGGTCGGGGAAGGCGATGGGCGCGCAGAACACGGGGCAGTTCGTCATGTCGGCCCTGCTGGGCCCGGGCTTCGGCGCACTCGTGACTGCCTTCGGCTACCCTCTGTCCTTCGGTGTCATCGCAATCGCCCCATTGCTCAGCCTCGGAATCATTCCCCAGCGCGACGTCGATCGCATAACCTGAAGTTCATCCGGGAGCGCCAGCACGCACCGGGCACGGCATCGTGTCGACATCGGAAGGGGAGGATCTCGTGAACGATCTGTTCCAGGAGAACCTGCGGGAGTACATCGACAAACTCCGCCTCGAAGGCTACGCCGTCGAGGACAGCCAGACCACGGACCCGCACCTCATCGACCCCCTGGGCCGAGCCGTCGAGACCTGGCGCGAGGGGTACCCCTATGCAGAGCAGATGGACAGAGAAGCCTACGAACTCGAGAAGTACAGGCTGCAGGTCGAGCTGCTGAAGTTCCAGTACTGGGGTCAGGACACCGGCGCCAAACACGTCATCGTCTTCGAAGGCCGCGACGCCGCCGGCAAGGGCGGAACGATCAAGCGGTTCACAGAACATCTCAACCCTCGTGCGGCGCGCGTCGTCGCACTCAACAAGCCCTCGGACAGGGAAGCCGGTCAGTGGTACTTCCAGCGCTATATCTCGCATCTGCCCACGAGCGGAGAGATCGTGATGTTCGACCGCTCCTGGTACAACCGGGCGAACGTCGAGCGGGTGATGGGCTTCTGCACGGACGAGGAGTACGAGACATTCATGGAGCAGGCTCCCGTGTTCGAGAAGATGCTCATCGATTCCGGCGTCCACGTGACGAAGTTCTGGTTCTCCGTGACCCAACGCGAGCAGCGCACTCGCTTCGCGATCCGTCAGATCGATCCGGTGCGGCGGTGGAAGCTGTCTCCGATGGATCTCGAATCACTCGACCGATGGGACGACTACACGAAGGCCAAAGAGGAGACCTTCCGCCGCACGGACACCGACCATGCCCCCTGGATCACGATCAAGAGCAACGACAAGAAACGAGCCAGGCTGAACGCGATGCGCTACTTCCTCAACCAGTTCGACTACGAGGACAAGGACTCCTCGGTCGTCTACGACGCCGACCCGCTGCTCGTGCGCCGAGGGCGTGACGCCGTCGACGACTGAGACGGCGGGCTTCGGCAACCAGCTGCCGACCGGTCCACGGTCCGATCAGTGACCGGCCTCGGCTCGTCGACGATTGTTGCCGGGGAGGAATCTGGTCGGTTCGCTGCGGGTGGATCCACTGCGAAATCCGACGCTGGATCGCGATGGATCCACCCGCAGCGAACGCGGGACGAGATTCCGCTGGTGCCGGGGGAGAAATTCGGCCGGGTGGAAGGGGAAAGACCACCCGGCCGGAACCGTGGAGCGGGAATCTCACCCGCAGAATCGCTGCCGATCAGCTGTTCAGGCGCCGGCCTCTTTCCGGGCCCTGCGCAGAGCGCGGCGCTTCTTGTGACCGGCGAAGCTGAAGCAGAAGAGGACGATCGCCAGGAGGACGAACAGGCCTCCACCGGCGATGCCGGCATCGACCCAGAACTGCGGCGGGAACAGCCGGATGAGCGAGTCGTCGGCGTAGAACTCCCACGTTCCGTCAGCGAAGAAGACTTTGTGGAAGCTGCGGAAGAAGCTGTCCCAGCCGAGCAGTGCGACGACGGCGACGGCGCCCATGACGATGATGCTGAAGATCGCTCCCAGGCGCACTCCCGTGTGGATGCCCATGCCGCCTCGACGGCACATGTAGAGGCCGAAGAGGACTGCGCCGATGAGTCCGATGAGAGCCACGAGGTAGAGCAGGGAGATCAGTCCCTTGACATCGGCCATGTGGCTGAGCTCTTCCGAGATGAAGATCGGTTCCCCGTTGGGCATGACGACATCGGCGAGGTAGCGCCGGGAGTCGAAGTTGTGCAGATAGTCGATGACGTACGTGGCATAGTGCTCGCGATCGGCCGAGCCGAAGCCGAACCGATCGGCAGGGAAGCCCGGGCGGAAGTACTCGAACTTCAGGAACACGCCCGAGGCGATGAAGCGCACCGCCAGTGCCAAGAGGACGAACGGGGTCGCGAGCACGATCCAGATCGTGCCGATGACGTCGAGGACCGACCGGCGCTTCTCCGGGACCTCGGGATCGCGGGCATCGGTCGAGGTCGCCGCCTTCGACACGGCCGCCCAATCGGCTTCGCTCATCACCGAGGTGCGCGCATTCGCAGGCACCTCACGTGTCTGACCGGTGTCGGCCGCTGCGAGCTGATCGCCGGAACGCGTGCTCGCGGTCGTCTGCTGGGCGTGCGGATTCGTCGAATGGGCGGGAGCCACCCGGACCGGACCCGTCGACGGCTTGGCGTCCGTGCCGTGCCCGGGGGTCTCCTCGGCGATGGGATCCGTGATGGGATCGAACGCCTCGGTGTCCGTCGACGGATCGTTGGCAGCCTCCAGCGAGGTGTCCGACTGCTTTTCGGCAGCCTTGCCGGATCCTGAACTCATCCGCCTGCTCAGGAGGTCTTCGGTGTCGTTCTTCTCATCTCCAGCCACATCCCCATTGTCAGTGAACGGCAGGACCATCTCGGGTAGGACACGCCACAGGTCCGCAGATCACCGTCGCGCGGGGAGAGGCGCCTGCGGCAGACCCGCCGGTGCCGCCCGGTCACGTGTCTCGCTCCTGCGCTCAGCCCAGGAACGCGGCCACGATGACGAGCGCGGGAACGGCGAGGACGGTGGTGATGAAGACGGCATCGCGCATGAGTGCCTCGGACTGCCGATACTGCATCGAATAGATGTAGACGTTCTGGGCCGTGGGCAGGGCGGAGGTGACGACGATGGCGAACAGGTCGATGCCTCCGTATCCGAGCATCGGGCCGCCGATCACCCAGGCGATGAAGGGCTGGCCGATGAGCTTGGCGCCCGTGATGTAGCCCAACTGCGAACGTGTGCCCTTGGCCGGCAGCGCCCACCCGTCCTTGAGCGAGATGCCGAAGGCCAGCAGAGCCCCGGGCACGGCAGTGGCACCGATCATGTCGATGGGTTCGAAGACGAAGCGGGGGAGTTCGAACCCGGTCGCCGAGGCAGCCACGCCGGCGGCCGCGCCGAGGACGATAGGATTCCGCAGGACCTGGAACAGGGCGGAGTGCCAATGCGAATCGTGCTGCTTCCGACCTGCACCGTCGAGCACGGCCATGCCGATCGGTGCGAGGACGAGCAGTTGGAACAGCAGGACCGGGGCGACGTAGCCGATGTCGTGGAGCACATAGGCGGCGATGGGGATGCCCAGATTGCCGATGTTGACATAGCTGGTCGCCCAGGCCGAGAACATCGCCTCGCCGGTGCTGCGCCGGCGGACCCAGCGCGTGAGTGCGAAGAGGGCGAGGCCGACGATGATCGCCGAACCGCCTGTCGCGAACAGGGCGGTGTTGAAGATGAGGCCGAGATCGGTGTCGGCGACGGTGACATAGAGCAGGGCCGGGGTGCCGGCATAGAAGACGAGTTTCGCGATGACCTGCTGACCGTGTGGTCCGAGCACACCCGAGCGGCCGAGGACGAAGCCGACGAGGATGACCGCCGCGATGACGGCGAAGCCTTCGAACACAGCCAGCATGGGTTACTCGCGGTCTCGCTTTCCGAGGTGGTGGGCACCGGGGGCCCGATGCCGGCCGGGAGCCCGGTGTCGATCAGGCGGCGCTGTCCGAGACGATGTAGGACGCGGCCGCGCTGACCGCGCTCACGGTGAGGACCGCGGGCCACGCACCGATCTTCTTCGCCAGGGGATGGGAGGCGCCGAACCCGCCGAGGTAGGTCAGCCCGAGTGCGGTCGCCGCAGGCCAGCCCTTCTTCGCGTACCAGGAGCGGGCGGCATAGGCGCCCGCGGCGGCGAGCACGACCCCGCCGAGCGGGCGGACCCCCGTCTCACGGGCAGTGAGGAAGCCGCCGACGAGTCCGACGGCGACGAGCGGGGCAGTGGAGACTTCGAGTGCGTCCTTCATGGACACCAGTGTAGGCAACGCAGCAGTCGGCTCGAACGTCGGTCTCACAACGAGGAACGATCGCGGACCTCCAGGAGGTCGAGGACCGCTGGGCGGTTCATGAGAGCAGGGCCTTGGCGATCCCGTTCTTCTGGATCTCGTCGGAGCCGGTGAGCATCCGGAACATCCGCAGGCGCCGCCAGATCCCTTCGATCTCGGACCCGTGGACCATGCCGGCCTTCCCCTGCAGCTGCATCGCGGAATCGACGATCGAGAAGGCCTTCTGAGCGACGAAGAGCTTGCACATGAAGGCCTCGGGCATGATCGCCTCACCCCGATCGAGGGCGGCGAGAGCGTCGAAGGTCATCGAGCGCGCCGCGTAGTAGTCGGTGGCCATCTCGGCGAGCGTGTGCTGGACGGACTGCAGCTGGGCCATCGAGCCCGCAGCGACCTGGCGATTGCGGACGAAGTCCACAGTCAGCGTCAGCGCTCGCCGCACCTGCCCCAGGACCGTCGGGCAGTGCAGCAGCCGATTCGTGGTCACCCTGCCGAGACCGATCTTCAGTCCCTGACCGACCTCACCGAGGAGCTGGTCGGGCTCTACGCGCACATCGTCGAGGATGATGTCGGACTCGATGTGCTGGCCGGACAGGGGGACCTCGCCTTCGACGACCTGGACGCCGGGGGAGTCGAGATCGACGAGGAAGGCCGAATACGCCTCCTCCTCGCCGGCCATGCGGGCGATGAGGATCGAGAAGTCGGCGAACGGACCGGCCGAGGAGAACACCTTGTGGCCCGAGATGCGCCACCCCTCGCCGTCTGGGGTGGCCACGGTGTGCATCGCGCGCACATTCGAACCGGCGTCGGTCTCCGTCAGGGAGAAGCAGCATGCGCGCTCTCCGCGGACGACGGGCAGCAGATACCGTTCGATCTGGGCCGGGGTGGCGAAGCGGAAGATCGAACCCACTCGCAGAGGCCCTCCCATATCCCCGAGCACGCTCTGGGACAGCACCCGTCCCGAGGCGGAGACCTCTTCCTTGAGGATGGCCAGATCCGTGTGGCTCAGTCCCCGTCCGCCGAGCTCCGGCGGGAGGTGGATGCCGTAGAAGCCGAGCTCATGGGATCGCTTCCACACCGTCTGCAGGGTCGCGCGGTCGAAGCGGGACTCCGGATGCAGCTCGTGCTCCTGTTCGTATTCGGCGAGCTCCCCTTCGAGGTAGGTGCGCAGGCTCGCGATGGTCTCGGCGAGCGGATGGTCGGAGTAGTCGGGGTTGAGGGTGAAGGACATGTCTGGCTCCAATCGACATGGGTGGTTGCGGCTGACCGAAGGCGGTGGGCCGGTCGCTCAGTTGACGCTGCGTTCGGCCCCGGCCCAGTAGCCGGAGCGGACCTGACGGCGATCGATCTTGCCGTTGCGGTTGACGGGCAGCTCGGTGACGAAGTCGATGCGCCGCGGTTTCTTGAAGCGGTCGAGGCGCTGACCGCAGAAGTCGATGATCGACTCCGCGCTCGGCTGCGATCCGCTGCGGGCGACGACGACGGCGGTCACGGACTCGCCCCACCGGTCATCGGGGGCACCGACGACACAGACCTCGCTGACATCGGGGTGCTCATAGACGGCGGCCTCGACCTCGGTGGAGTAGATGTTGAATCCGCCGGAGATGATCATGTCCTTCTTCCGATCGACGATGAAGACGTACCCGTCGGGGCGGATATAGGCGATGTCGCCGGTGAGCACCCAGCCGTCGCGGAACGTCTCCGCGCTGAGCTCCGGAGCTCCCCAGTACTCGCTCACGCAATCGGGCCCCCGCACTGCGAGCTCACCGAGCTCCCCGGCGGGCACGCGCCTGCCGTCGTCGTCGAGCACCGCGACCTCCGAATCGAAGACGGCGCGCCCGCAGGAGAGCAGCAGCTGCGGATCGGACTCGATGCCGCGGACGATGTCGTCCTTGGTCAGCGCCGTGACCCCACTGGTCGTCTCCGCCTGTCCGTAGCCCTGTTCGATGATCGGGCCGAATGCCTCCACGGCTTCCCTCAGCCTCTGCGGGCTGACCGGTGCGCCGCCGACGGTCAGAGATCGCAGCGTAGCGACATCGGCCGGATCCACGCCGTGATCGAGGAGCATGTGCAGCATGGTCGGGACGACGAAGGAAGAGGTCACCCGCTCGTCGCGGACCAGGCGCAGGAACTCGCCGGCGTCCCAGGTCGGCAGAACGACGATCGTCGAGCCGCGGCTGAGAGCGGCCAGGACTCCCATGCCCGAGGCGTGGGTGATCGGTCCGGCGACGAGGTACCTGGTCTCCTCGTCCGTCGACTTCGAAGGGTCCATGAGCCGTTTGCGCATATTCGCCAGACGGTTGCCGACCGTCTGGACCGCGGCCTTGAGCTTGCCGGTCGAGCCCGAGGTGAAGTTGAGCACGCAGGGATCGGACTCCTCGGCGTCGATCATCACCTCGGAGGGCTCGGTGCCTGCGCCCTCGGAGAGGAAGTCCGCGTAGCCGCGCTCGCCTTTGTCTCCGAGGACGACGAGGCGAACATCCGCCTCTGCCGCCGCGACGGCGGCTTCGGCGGAGGCGAGATGGGCGCGATCGACGAAGAGGACCGCGACGCCCGCGTCGCCGAGGATGTGGGCGGTCTCGGCCACCCCGAGGCGGGCGTTGATGGGCACTCGCAGCGCCGAGAGCTTGTAGAGGGCCGCTTCGATGACGACGAGTTCTCCGGTGTTCCCGGCGAAGGTCGCCACCGGCGTGCCCCGCGTGACGCCATGGGCGGCGAGGGCGCCGGCCAACGCCGTCGACTGGGCGTCGAGCTCGGCGAAGCTCAGGCGCAGGCTGCCGGCGACCACCGCCTCGGTGGCGGGCCAGTGCTGGGCGGCGCGGGCGATGTAGTAGCCAAGGTTGAGCATCCGAGATCTCCTCACGACAATGTGACTAGAATTAGACACAGTGTACAATTTTGGGCACTGAAGTCCAGAAGTGACGATGTGTCGGTACCGTTGTGGCTGAGGTGTCGCCGGATGTGACGGCGCGAATGCAGGAAGGGTGGAAATGGCCGAGAATCGCCGGACGCGCAGGACTCAGCGCGCGCTGAAGTCGTCGCTGATCGATCTCGTCCTCGAGCGCGGCTACGATGCCGTGACCATCGAGGACATCGCTGCCGAGGCCGATATCTCGCGCGCGACCTTCTACGCCTACTATCGCGACAAACCCGCGCTGCTCACTCGGATCGTCCTCGATCTGCAGGATGAGCTCGCCGCGCGGCTCGAGCAGCTGCGACTGCGCGAGACGTCCTACTTCTCCGGCGAAGCGCTGCGGATCCTCTTCGAGCACGCCGAGGAGCAGCGAGACGCCTACCGTGTGATCCTGCGCGGGGAGGGCGACGGCACGGCGCTGCGGATCTTCGTCGACACGCGCACCGAGGCGGCCAAGGAGATCTTCCTCAAGCGCGCCGAGGTGACCGGGACGCAGTTCCGGATCGATCCGGAGATCCTCACGCGCGCCTGGGTGGGCGAGCAGGTCACGGTGCTGCTGTGGTGGCTCGAACCCGAGGAGCGGCCGATTCCCGCTGTCGAGGTGGCGCAGGTGCTCACCGAGCTGTCCGTGCACGGTCGTATGTGGGCCAGCGGCTTCGACGAGGTCCCCGAAGGGACGTTCTGAGCGCAGTCGTCCGCCTGCAGGGCTCTGCTGCGCCTGCTGAGTGCGCGTCTTGAGGTCCGGGCGTCACTGTGGGCCGATTCATCTGCGCCCGAGAGTTCTGCGTCTCGACTGAATCTTGACAGTGTGTCTAAAAGCGGACAATATGTAATTCAGACCACGTCCTCGAGCGCACTGTTCCGTGCCGAGGCGAACCATGCAGTCGCACACGACACGAGGAGGTGTTGTCTTCATGGCCCTGTCCATCACGTCGACTCGGGGCGCCAGTCCCAACGCCCGGCGCCGGAGGCCCACCGAGCACCCATGGACCCGGTTCCGCATCCGCCGCGGCGGGGGAGTGCTGCTGTCTTTCGTCCTGCTCATCGTCATCACGTTCTTCATCGTGCCGCTGCTGCCGGGCGACCCTGCCGTCGTTGCGGCGGGCGAGGGCGCGACCGCCGAGCAGATC
The DNA here is from genome assembly GCF_017808105.1 of Brevibacterium renqingii. Classification (GTDB taxonomy): domain Bacteria; phylum Actinomycetota; class Actinomycetes; order Actinomycetales; family Brevibacteriaceae; genus Brevibacterium; species Brevibacterium renqingii. The sequence continues at coordinate 9,455 of NZ_JADBHF010000005.1, forward strand.
GAGGCCACGCGAGCCGCGCTCGGGCTCGAGGCACCGCGGGGAGCGCAGTTCGTCAACTACGTCGGCGGCATCTTCACCGGTGACATGGGCGCATCCTTCGCCACCGGCCTGCCGGTGTCTTCGGTCGTGCTCGCTCGCCTGCCCTTCACCGCCGAGATCGCACTCATGGCGATCGTGCTGACCCTGCTGCTCGGGGTGCCCGCCGGCACCGCGGCGGCTCTGCTCACCCGCGGTGGCCGCCGCCCCGGCCTCGACCATGCGTTCAACGCCGCGACGAGCTTCGTCTTCGCCGTACCGAACTATGTCCTCGCCACACTCATCGTCTACATCTTCGCGGTGCTCCTCGGCTGGTTCCCCGCCTCGGGTGCGGCGACCCTGTCATCGCTCGTGCTGCCGACGGCCGCGATCATGATCGGCCCTGCCTGCGCGCTCGCCCGCATCGTGCGGCGGGAGGCGGCGAGCATCCTCGAACAGGACTATGTGCGCACCGCACGCGGCTGGCGTCTGAGCACCTGGAAGATCACCACTGCCTATGTGCTGCCGAATCTGCTCACCACCACTCTGACGCTCTCAGGCCTGATCCTGGCAGGCATGCTCGGCGGTGCCGTCGTCATCGAGACCGTCTTCGGCTGGCCCGGGCTGGGCACCGGAATCGTCACGGCGATCACCGATCGCGACTATCCCGTCATCCGCGGCACCATCCTGCTGCTCGGGATCATCGCCACCCTTCTCATCCTCGTCGTCGACATCGTGCTGGCCCTCGTCGATCCCCGAACCCTGGAAGCGGGTGAATGACCTATGTCCACTGCCTCACGTCGGACCCTCTGGCGTCCGGCCTTCACACTCGGTGTCGTGCTCATGGCCGCGGTGGTGCTCATCGCCGTCCTCCCCCCGATCTTCGTCACGGGTGCGGCGACAGCCATCACCGATGACACAGCTCTGCCTCCGGGCAGGGGCCACCTGCTGGGGACGAACGACTTCGGCCAGGACAACCTCGCCCGGGTCCTCGTCGCCACCCGCCTGACCCTCGTCATGACCGTCTGCGCCTCGGCGATCTCCGTCGTCGGCGGTCTCGTCGTGGGAGTGGCGATCTGGCTGGCGCCGCGCACCGTGCGCGAATGGTGCCTGCGTCTGCTCGAGACCACCGTCGCCTATCCGACGCTGATCACCGCCCTCATCATCGCCGCGATCCTCCTGCCCGGTGCGACCACGGCCGTCTTCGCCCTGGGCATCGCGGGAATTCCAGGATTCGCCCGCGTGACGGCAAACCTCGCCGGTCGCACGGCCCGCAGCGAATACTTCCTCACCTCACGCTTTCTCGGCGTCGGCTCCTACCATCTGGCCGTGCGGCATATGATCCCGGCGATGGCCGAACCGCTGCTGGTGCTGGCGACGACGATCTTCTCCGCCACACTCGTCGAGATCTCCGCCCTGTCCTTCGTCGGTCTCGGTGTCCAGCAGCCCCAATACGATCTGGGTTCGCTGCTCAACGACAGCCTCGAATCCCTCTACACCCAGCCGATCGAGGCGCTGGGACCTGCCGTGATGATCGTGCTCGCCTCCGTGGCGGCCATGCTCATCGGCGACGGCCTGGCCGCTCACGCCGATCCCCGCACCGCCCGGACCTGGTCCCCGCGCACCCCCGAGGCGAACGCCGCAGCCTCGCCCGCGGCAGACGATGAGGCACTGGTGCGGGTGCGCGAGCTCGCCATCCGTGGCGGCGAGGACCGCCGCACCCTCGTCAAGGGGATCGACCTGCACGTGGCCCCCGGCGAGATCGTCGGCCTCGTGGGTGAGTCCGGGTCCGGAAAATCACTCACCGCGATGTCCGTGGCCGGTCTCCTCGCCGATGACCTCGATCTCGAGGCGGCAGAGCTGCGGGTCGGCGATATGAACATGAAGGGCACGCCGGCGGCGGCGCAGCTGGCGCAGGAGATCGCACTGATCTACCAGGACCCCGGCACCACCTTCAACCCCTCACGCACCATGGGCCCACAGCTGACCGAGGTCCTGCGTACGCACTCGGGATATTCCCGCCGGGAAGCTCGGGAGGCCCTCATCGAAGCCCTCGCGACCGTCGGCATCGATCAGCCCGAACTGCGGATGAAGCAGTACCCGCACCAGCTCTCCGGAGGAATGCGCCAGCGGGCGATGATCGCCGCTGCCGTGGTCAACCGCCCGCAGCTGCTCATCGCCGATGAGCCGACGACGGCTCTCGACGTCACCGTGCAGGTCGAGGTGCTGCGCATCTTCCACGAGCTGCGTCGGCGGCTCGGCACAGCGGTGCTCTTCATCTCCCACGACCTCGGCGTCGTCGGAGAGCTCTGCGACCGCGTGGTCGTCATGCGCGACGGCGCCGTCGTCGAGGAGCTCAGCGCCGCCCAGCTGGCCGCCGGCGACGTCGCCGATCCCTTCACCGCAGCACTGCTCGACGCCGTGCCCCAGATCGATATGAGCCGAGGACTGCCGGAAGGGAGCAGATCATGACCGTCACCGTGGAAGAGGAGACGCCGCCGATGCCCGCCGAGGCTGATGTGATCGTGCGCGCCAGGGAACTCAACCTCTCCTTCGGCCACCACCACGTGCTCAAGGACATCGACCTCGACATCCCGCGCGGACGCGTCGTCGGACTGGTCGGAGAATCGGGCTCGGGAAAATCGACTCTGGCCAAAGCGCTCGTGGGAATGAACAGGATCTCCTCGGGCAGCCTCACCGTCGCCGGCACCGATCTGGCCCGGGCGAGCAGACGAGCCCGGCACGCGCTCTATCGGAGGATCCAATACATCCCACAGGATCCGTACTCCTCGCTGGACCCCCGTCGGACCATCGCTCAGACCCTGGCCGAGGCGTTCGCGCCGAAGAGCGGCAGCCCCCGGACCTACGCCGAGGCGATCGCCGCGGTCCTCGAAAGCGTCCAGCTGCCGGCATCGGCCGCCGAACGCTACCCGCACGAGTTCTCCGGCGGACAGCGGCAGCGCATCGCCATCGCCCGCGCGCTGGCCGTCGGGCCAGAACTCTTCGTCGCCGACGAGATCACCTCGGCCCTCGACGTATCGGTGCAGGCCGAGATCATCCGCCTCCTCGCCCGACTGCGCGAGGGCGATGCGGAGCACTCGATGGTCTTCATCACCCACAACCTCGCCGTGGCCCAGGCGGTCTGCGACGACATCGTCGTCATGAGAGCCGGACGAATCGTCGAGACCGGCGAGCTCGACCGCGTGTTCGCCGCACCTCAGGCAGAGTACACCCGGACGCTGCTCGACTCCGTTCCGGGCGGAAAGGGGTTCACGTTCTCATGACTTCGACGGCGAGGCCCGGTCGACACACGGCCGCAGAGGCAGCCGAGCAGGCACGATTCTCCGATCCTGCCGCCATCCGCGCCCATATGGTCAATGACGAGGAGCGCATGCCGGTGCGCACGGTCCGTGCCCGCCGTGGGGACGGAGCGCACGCAGGCCGGCAGAGCGGGGGATCGGCTGCGACCGCGGCAGCTGGCTGCTCAGTGAGTGACAGCGAGGCCTCGACGGGCAGGACCGACCGCCTCGGCGAGGTCATGGTGCCGGGGGTCGACGGCAGCGAGGTGAGCCTGCGCAGGTTCTGCGACAGTGCGGACACGACCGGCCTGCTCGTCCTCCATCGCGGCCGACTCGTCCACAGCGACTGGCGCCACGGTTTCGGTCCCGATGACAGGCACGTCACCGCTTCGATCTCGAAATCCGTGTTCGCTCTGGTGCTGGCACCGCTGATCCGCAGCGGGGACATCGACCCCCGCCGGGCCATCGGCGACTACGTGCCCGAACTCGAGGGCACCGGCTTCGGCCTCGCCGACGTCGACGACGCCTTCCATATGCTCACCGCCGTCCGCTACGGACAGCGCCCCTTCCACAAGGAGGCCGAGGCACGGGCCTTCTTCGCCGCCGTCGGCATGGTGCCCGCACCCGCGGACTACGCCGGGCCCCGAACCCTGCTCGAGAGGTTGGCGACATCGCGAGAGGACGGCCCCAGCGGGCAGTCCTTCCGATACGAGAACGGCAACACGGAAGCACTCGGCGAAGCCGTCCGCCGGACGACCGGAGCCACCGTTTCCGCTCTGCTCGAAGAATTGGTCTACTCGCGCATCGGAGCGAACGGCGACGCTCATTTCGGACTCGATCCCACCGGCCGCGAGCTCGTCTCCGGTCGCTTTTCCTGCACTCTGGGCGACCTCGCCCGTCTCGGGCAGCTCATGGCCGCCGGAGGCGCGGTCGGTGAGGACCAAGTGCTGCCGGCGGACCTGATCGCCGACTTCTGGACGGTGCCCGAAGGCCCCGCATCCGATGTCGTGGGCACCGGCGACGAACGGATCGACCGACCTGTGCTGGCCTATCGGCGCGGATGGTGGCTGCCGCTGGACGGCGAAGGGGCCCTCGTCGCCCGCGGTCGCTCCGGGCAGCGGCTCTACATCAACCCCTCCCGGCAGACGGTGATCGCCCATTTCGGCGCCCACCCAGTCGCCGAGGCCTTCGACACGCCCCGCTTCGAACCGGTCTTCGCTCGCCTCAGCCGTGAACTCGAGGCACGCGAGGCCGCGCTGACACCCCACTGATCCACCCGCCCACCACCACGAGGAGACAGCATGTCCAACACCAGACGCCGGTCGATGACGACCGGCCTCGTTCCCGCCGTCGCAGGTCTCGCCGCGCTGACACTGGGACTCAGCGCGTGCACGACCGGAGCCACCGGAAGCGCCGGCGAGGGAACCACCGACACCATCCGGTCGACGATGATCGCCGACCCCAACAGCTTCTACCCGTACACCGCCTCGGGCACGCCGGGCACGCAGGCCAGCAGTCTGCTCTACGCTTCGCTCGTGGCACTCGACTCCGATGCGGAAGACGGCGTCAGCGGGGACCTTGCGACGGATTGGGACGTCACGCCGAAGAAGGGAACGTTCACCCTGCGGGAGGGAGCGACCTGCGCCGACGGAACGGCGATCACCCCGAACATCGTCAAGGACTCGCTCGAGGAGTTCGCGAAGACCTCGAAGCAGAAGAGCCAGGTGTTCGGGCCCAGCACCCCGAAGATCAGCGCAGATGACGACGCCGGGACTGTGAGCATCGAACTCGACAAGCCCTGGGCGGACATGCTGCGTGGACTGTCGCAGCCCGAAGCCGGAATCGTCTGCCCGGCAGGACTCGAAGACCCCGAGAAGACCGCCACCGGAGAGGTGGAAGCGGCGTTCTCCGGGCCCTACACCTTGGAAGACTTCAAACCGGGCGCCAGCGTGGAGTTCACGCTGCGCGACTCCGGATACACTTTCCCCGAATTCGCCGAACCGCTCAAGGGCGATCCGGCGAAAACCGTGCGCTACACGGTATCGACCGACTACAACAGCGTCGCGAACAGCATGATCACGGGCGACCTCGACGTCGCCACCATCACCGGCGAACCGATGGTCCGCTTCAAGGACGAAGAGGACTTCGGTGCGGAGCGCTTCTCGGTGGGCACGATGTTCCTCGTCTTCAACGAACGCGACGGACGCGTCTTCGCCGAGGCGGACAAGCGACGGGCAGTGGCCCAGGCGATCGATCGCTCGGCGTATGCGAAAGCGGCGACGAACGGTCTGGGCGAGCCGTCGACGAGCTTCGTGTCCGAGACTGTTCCCTGTGCCAACACAGACGAATCCGGCCTGATCGCCAATGATCCTGCGGCCGCGGCCGAGGGCCTCGACGGAGCGGAGACGGTGCAGCTGGGGACTCCGGCCGTCGCCAAGGGCGCCGGCAACAAGTACGTCGACCAGGTCATCAGCGAAGCCGGAGCGAAGAACACGCTGCGATCGGTCGACCCGGCAGGACTGGCCACAGAACTCGCCTCCAAGCCCGAGTCCTGGGATATGGCGATCCTCAACTTCATCAACACCTCGGGTACCGTCTACGACGGGATCTCCCGGTTCACCGGAACGGTGACCGAGGACGGAGGACGGAACTCGACCGGAGACGAGCACAAGGATGTGCAGAAGCTGCTCGCCCAGGCCATGGCGGAAGGCGATGAGGGCAAGCGCTGCGACATCTATGCGAAGCTGCAGGAGAGGGTTTTCGACCAGGCCTACGCCGTGCCGCTGAGCGGCATCCCGGCCCAGCTGACGACCGCTCCGGGATTCGAGCAGCGGATCTATGACGGTCTGCCGGCGACGAAGACGATGCGCATCACGCAATGATGCCCAGGCACCGCGCCTGAGCGGATGATGCCGGAGCGGCCGGCGGGGGACAGCCCCCGCCGGCCGCTCAGATGCTGTTCGGGCGCTGACGTCTCCTCGAACCCGATTTCAGCAGGGGCCGGGGACCCTCATCGGGGTTCGACGATGGGGAACCCGCGCCGCGCGGTGGCGAGCAGCGCACGCAGACGATCCCACACCTGCGTATCGCCGGAGGTGGCGAAGCCCGCGAGGCCGTGCGCGGCCAGGCGCGAGGCGCCGCCGAGCGGGACCTCGACCCTCAGGTCCGCCTCAGCGCTGGAGGACGACGCGCTCGAAGGATCCCGTGTCGTCCCTGTCGCGAGAGGTTCACGGTGGTGGCGGAGGACCCCGTTGCTGACTTCGACGCGGTGGACGGCCCGGGCCGAGTCCTCGGCGTCGAGTTCGACGAGATCGATGCACATCCGCGTCGAGGCCGCTGCGTGGCCGTCGAGGCGCACGGACATCGCGTCGAGCACATCGGCGATGCCGAGATCCGCTGCGATCCGGTTGCGCGACCGGCCTCGCTGCGGTCGCCCGCCCGCATCCTCGGGTGCGGCGAGGAGCTCGGCGGCGGCAGTGAGGTACTCATTGCGCCACACGGCATTCTCACACCCGTGGCCCAGGCGCTGCAGCACTTCGGCGAGGAGCTCGCGGGCCCTGCTGTGGCCGGGGTCGGCGAAGACGCAGGCGTCGAGCACCTCGGCGGCGAACCGCAGGTCCTCGGTGCTCGCATCGGTCAGTGTGACAGTCATCCGCGATACCGCGGAATCGACCCCGCCGAGCAGGGAGATCCAGCGCCCTGCGCTCTCCGACTTCGGCAGCGGCCACAGATGTGAGGGATTGCCGTCGAACCAGCCGAGGTAGAACTGGCAGATGCCCTTGACGTTGTGGCTGACCGAGCCGTAGAACCCGCGGACGACGGGGGAGGAGGCCAGGGCGTCGGGCAGTTCCAGGCGTTCGGCGATCTCATCGGCGGTGAAGCCGTCATTCATCAGCCGCACCGTCTGATCGTGCAGGAAGCCGTAGACATCGCGCTGAACGGTGAGGAAGTCTGCGACTCTCTCGCGTCCCCACGTGGGCCAGTGATGCGTCGCGAAGGCGACGGAGGTCCGCGGCCCGAAGAGCCGCAGCGTCTCATCGAGATAATCGGACCAGCGTTTGGCGTCGCGGACCTGTGCGCCGCGCAGTGTGATGATGTTGTGCAGGGTGTGGACCGCGTTCTCCGCAAGACACAGTGCGCCGAGGTGGGGGAGGAGGAAGTTCATCTCCGCCGGAGCCTCGGTGCCGGGAGTGAGCTGGAAGACGAACTCCAGGCCGTCGATGGTCCGGGTCTCACCGGTGGCAGTGATCGCATCGCTGGGAGCAGTCAGCGTCGTGGTCCCCGTTGCCACCCGCTGACCGAGACCGCAGCCGATGTGGCCGGCCGGGCCCGGCTCGAGTTCGGTGCCGTACATGAAGACCGAGCGTCGGCGCATCGCCGGACCGGCGAGGAGGTTCTCCCGCAGAGCGTGGTGGTGGAAGCCCTCCGGAGCCAGGACCGGCGCCTCTGGCGCAGCATGGGAGAGGAGGGCTTCGACCCCGCCGAAGTGATCGACGTGCGGATGGGTGAGGATGATCCCGGTGATCGGTCTCCTGCCGCGGTGGGCGAAGTAGAGCTCAAGGGCCGCCTCGGCGGTTTCCGTGCTCGTGAGCGCATCGACGGCGATGACACCCTCATCGCCCTCGATGAGGGTGAGATTGGCGAGATCGAATCCGCGCACCTGGTAGACGCCTTCGGTGACGAGGAAGAGCCCGTGCCGTGCGACCCGGGCCGAATGCTCCCACAGCACAGGATCGGCGGCGGCAGGAGCCGGACCGGCGAGGAAGTCGTAGGCGCTGAGATCGTAGACGAGACTGCCGTCATCGGCCGTGATGAGAGCCTGTGCGCGGGTGCCGAGGAAGCCCCGTGCGCTGTCCTGTCGGATCTGTTCCAGGGCCGTGGGATCGGGTTCGGGAAACGCCAAGGGAACTCCTTCGTACCGGGTTTTCTCTCAGCCTACAAGGAGTATGGAAGTTTACATAGTGTCTGATTCTGGGAGGAGGTGCCGACCGGTTCAGCTCACAGAGATCTTCAGCACGCTCGCGATGCCGAGCGCGGAGATGAGGCAGACCGAAGTGGTGAGGAACGCGATCGCCCACGGGGTGGGGCGCCCGCGTTCATTGCGGATCGATTGGATGCCGAGACGGTAGCGCCGCGACTGCAGAGCCACCGCCGCGATCGCCAGACCCACGCAGACGACGAAGACGATGACCGAGAGGGCCCCGAAGGCGTCGATCCACCGGATGAAGATGAGGCTGACGACCGTGAGAGTGAGACTCGTGCGCAGCCAGGATTGGGTCGTCCGCTCGGGCTGCAGACCGGGGTCGGAGTGAGGCGGTTGCCGGGGAGGTGTCACAGGAGCCCTGCGAACACGAGCAGCAGCAGACCTGCACCCAGGGCGGAGGCGAGGCTGACGATCGGCACGATCAGCGGCAGCGGCAGAGACCTCTTGTGGCGCATCGCCGATTCGATGCGGTGCCACCGGAACGCGGCGCCGGAGGCGAGGATGAAGCCGATGACCATGAGCACGATCGACAGAGTGGCCCGCAGCTCGGTCGAGAAGATCTCCGAGGTGAAGGCCTCGACCGCGATTCCGCCGCCGATGAACGCCAGAGCTGTGCGGATCCACGACAGGAATGTGCGCTCGTTGGCCAGGGTGAATCGCGGATCCGGGTCCTCCCCGTCGGGGAAGATCCGGCGGGCGATCCGGCTGCGGGTGTTCTCGGCGGAATCATGGTCACTCACACCTCGAGGATAGCGGCAGACGCTGGGCTGTGGGTGTGGAGGCCGGGCCGATGAGTCGAATACGATTGCTCACTGAAGACGAATCCCGTCGCAGCGATGCTGTTCCGCGAACTCCGGTGTCGCCTCCGTGCGCGCGGCACAGGAGAGCCGCGAGCGCAGACGAGCATGCGGCCGAACGCGAAGGTGAAGCAGTATGAGCGAGAACGCATCCGGACCGGATGGAGCGGGACCCGGCGACGCAGCCGGCTCCGGAGCCGTATCCGGAGTCGAAGAGGCATCCGGCCCGGCCAGATGGAAGGTCATCGGCCCCGGGCTGGTCGTCGCGGCGACAGGCGTCGGCGCCGCCGATATGGTCGCGACCCTGGTGGCCGGCAGCCAGTTCGGCTACGGGCTGCTCTGGGCGGTCATCGTCGGCGTCATCCTCAAGATCGTCCTCGTCGAAGGCGCCGGGCGGTTCAGCCTCGCGACGGGAAAGACGATCTTCGAGGGCTGGCGGTCGCTCGGACGTTGGACGACCTGGTATTTCGGGCCCTACATGATCATCTGGGGCTTCGTCTACGGGGCTACGGCCATGAGTTCGGCGGCGCTGCCTCTGGCCGCTCTCTTCCCCGGCCTCAACCTCACCGTGTGGTCGGTGGTCATGGGGCTGGCCGGCTTCGCGATGGTCTGGTTCGGACGCTACGCGGTGTTCGAGAAGATCACCGCCGTCCTCGTCGGCATCATGTTCATCACCGTCGTCGGCCTGGCGATCATCGCCGCGCCGAACATCCCCGACATGCTCAAGGGGCTCGTTCCGCTCATCCCCGAAGGCGGAGTGATCTACACACTCGCGTTGGCCGGGGGCGTCGGCGGCACCATCACCTTGGCCGCCTATGGGTACTGGCTGCGCGAGAAGGGCTGGCACACCCCGAAGTGGATGCGCGTGATGCGCATCGACAACTCGATGGCCTACGTGATGACAGGGATCTTCGTCATCGCCATGCTCATCGTCGGCGCCGAGGTCGTCCGTGCCGCAGGGGTCTCGATCTCCGCCGACGACAAGGGACTGCTCGACCTCGCCGACGTCCTCAAGGCCCGCTACGGCGAGGTCGTCGGCATCGGCTTCCTCATCGGCTTCTGGGCCGCTTCGTTCTCCTCGATCATCGGGGTCTGGAACGGCGTCTCGCTCATGTTCGCCGACTTCTGGGGCCATATGCGCAATAAACCGGGCGGCCACCCGGACACTCTCACAGGAGGGAAGTACTTCAAGTTCTATGTGCTGTGGCTGACGTTCCCGCCGATGCTGCTGTTCATCCTGGGCAAGCCGATCGGCCTGATCCTCGCCTACGGAGTCCTCGGTTCGCTCTTCATGCCGTTCCTGGCCATCACTCTCCTCGGGCTGCTCAACGGCAAGAAGATCCCGAAGGAATGGGCGAACAGGATGCACACGAACATCGCCCTGGCGATCACGGCCCTGCTGTTCATCATCCTCGGTGTCCAACAGCTGTACTCGGCTCTCGCGCCGCTCTGGAGCGGCGGGGCCTGAGCCCCGAGCGCGGCGGTGGGGTCTGAGCGCGAAGCATTCGGCGTCGACGGTTGGGGATGACCCAGCACCTCCTCGGGTTCACACCCGCCTCGGCGGGCTCGGAATCCGGCATTGCCGCTAAGCTGGGAGGCGCAATGGCAGAAGAGAATCCGACCCCGTCACCTGAGCCTTCGGACACGACTCCTCAACGGGCGCCTCGGCGGCGCAACAAGGGACGTCGGCAGTCCGGACGCTCGCAGCAGCGACGGAAGACCACCGCCGCCCACCACCAGGAACGTCGCGCCCGGCTCAAAGCCGCGCGCGCCGCCCACCCGGTCATCGTCACCTACCCCGAAGACCTGCCCGTCACCGGGGCGAAGGACGAGATCGCCGAGGCGATCAGAGACAACCAGGTCGTCATCATCGCCGGCGAGACGGGCTCGGGCAAGACCACGCAGCTGCCGAAGATCTGCCTCGAGCTCGGCCTCGGCGTCGACGGACTCATCGGCCACACCCAGCCCCGGCGGATCGCGGCGCGGACGGTTGCCGAGCGCATCGCCGAGGAGCTCGGCGAGGACCTCGGCAACACCATCGGCTACCAGGTGCGCTTCACCGCGCAGGTCGCCGACCCCACCCGGGTGAAGGTGATGACCGACGGCATCCTCCTGTCCGAACTCTCCCGCGACAGACTGCTGCGCGACTACGAAGTCATCATCATCGACGAGGCGCACGAGCGCAGCCTCAACATCGATTTCCTCCTCGGCTATCTCAAGGAGGTGCTCGTTCGCCGTCCGGACCTCAAGGTCATCATCACCTCGGCGACGATCGACCCCGAGTCGTTCTCTGCGCACTTCGGCGACGCTCCGATCATCTCGGTCGAAGGGCGGACCTTCCCGGTCGAGGTCCGCTACCGGCCGCTCGGTGACGAACCCGATGACGACGACGTCGACGGACCGGGAGACTCGGGGAATTACGAGACCGGGGTGGAGGAGCAGACCGACGGGATCATCGCGGCTGTCGACGAACTGGCCGCAGAGGAGCCCGGCGACATCCTCGTCTTCCTCTCCGGCGAGCGCGAGATCCGCGATACCGCCGATGCACTCTCAGACCACCTGCGCCGGCGTCCGCGGATGGGCAATTGGGAGGTCGTGCCGCTGTTCGCCAGGCTTTCGGCAGGTGAACAGCAGAAGGTCTTCCAGCCGCACACCCGGCCGCGCATCGTGCTGGCCACGAACGTGGCTGAGACCTCGCTGACGGTGCCCGGGATCAAATACGTCATCGACGTCGGCACCGCCCGGATCTCCCGCTATTCCAACCGCACCCGGGTGCAGCGGCTGCCGATCGAACGGATCTCCCAGGCGAGCGCGAACCAGCGCAAGGGGCGGTCGGGGCGTACCAGCGAAGGCATCTGCATCCGGCTGTACTCGCAAGAAGACTTCGAGACCCGACCCGAATTCACCGATCCGGAGATCCTCCGCACGAACCTCGCCAGCGTCATCCTGCAGATGGCCGATCTCGGATTCGCCTCCAGCGACCAGGAGATCCTCGAGTTCCCGTTCCTCACCCCGCCGGATCCCAGAGCCGTACGGGACGGTCGGACGATGCTCACCGAACTCGGGGCTCTGGTCAGTGATGGAGCAGGGAAGATCCGCGTCACCGAGATCGGACGGAAGCTCACGGTCCTTCCGATCGATCCGCGCCTGGCCAGGATGGTCATCGCCGGCGCCGAGGCAGGGTGCGGGGGAGAGATCACGGTCATCGTCGCGGCACTGTCGATCCAAGACCCCCGGGAGCGCCCGGCAGAGGTCCGTGCCGCAGCCGACGAGAAACATGCCCGCTTCACCCACCGCGGAAGCGACTTCCTGTCCTACCTCAACCTATGGAACTACCTGCAGAGTCTGCAGGCCGAGATGGGCTCCTCGAAGTTCCGGCGCCGGTGCAAGGCCGAATTCCTCAATTTCGTGCGCATCCGCGAATGGCAGGACCTCGTCGGTCAGCTGCGGTCCCTGCTCGGCTCCGCCGGCATCCGGATCGACAAGGCCGTCTGGCAGCCGGCAGCTGATGCGGACCAGGACCCCGCCTCGGGCGACACTGTCGGCACGAGTGGCACGGGCGAACGAAGGCACCCAGGCGGCGGCAAGCCGCCGGTCGACAGCGCACCGGGCAAGGGAAAGATCGGCTTCGCCGAACTCAGCGCGGCCAACCGCAGGGCGAAGAGGCAGGGAGGCTCGGGTGCAGCCGCGGACGCCGGCAAGCAGGTGGCGGCAGTGAAGCTCGACCCCCACGCCGCCGCCATCCACCGTGCTCTGCTCACCGGACTGCTGACGATGATCGGCTCACGCTCCGAACGCCATAAGGACTACCAGGGAGCGCGCGGCACCCGCTTCGCCATCTTCCCCGGCTCCGGACTGTTCAAGACCAACCCGGACTTCGTCATGGCCGCAGAACTCGTCGAGACCTCCCGTCTGTGGGCCCGAACGGTCGCCGCCATCGACCCCGATTGGGTCGTCGAGGCCGCCGGCGATCTCGTCACCCGCCAGCATTCGGACCCGCACTGGTCGACGAAGGCCGGGGCTTCGATGGTCTACGAGAAGATCTCGCTCTACGGAGTCACACTCGTGAGCGACCGACGGGTCGGATACGGCACCTTCGACCGTGAGGCCGCGCGGGACATGTTCATCCGCAAGGGGCTCATCGAAGGCGACTGGCACGAGCGCTTCGGTTTCCTCACGCACAATCTCGAAGTCGTCGAGGAGGCCGAGGAATTGGCCTCGCGAACCCGGAACCGACGTGTGCTCGACCAGGACGACGCCCTGTTCGACTTCTTCGACGAACGCATCCCTGCAGGCATCACCTCGGCGGCGGATTTCCGCTCCTGGTGGAAGAAGCAGAAGCGCCGGGACGCGCATCTGCTCGATCTCACGACATCGGTGCTGCTGAGCGACGACAGCGAGGAGCTGACCGCCTCGGTGGCGGCGGATTTCCCGATGGAATGGGAACTGGCCGATGGCACACAGGCGAAGCTGCGCTACTCCTTCGACCCCGGAAGCACCGACGACGGGGTGACCGTGGAGATCCCCGCCGAGGCGGTGCCCGCCGTCGACGCCGAGGAATTCAGCTGGCAGGTGCCCGGCCTGCGCGAGGAGCTCGTGGCCGCCTATATCCGTTCGCTGCCGAAGAGCAAGCGACGCTATTTCGTGCCTGCCCCCGATGTCGCCCGCGACATCCTTCCCTCGCTCACCCCGTATCAGGGCAGCCTGCCGGAGGTGCTGGCGGCACATCTGAGCGAACGTGCCGGTGGGGGAGGGCTGAACGACCTGGTCCCCATCACGGTCACCGCCGCCGATTTCGACCGGACGCGGATCCCCTCGCATCTGCGTCTGACCTTCCGCGTCGTCGACGGGAAGAAGACCGTCGGCCTCGGTGAGGACCTCGCCGCTCTCACCACTCGCGCCAAGCCCCAGGTGCGCAAGGCACGGCAGAAGCAGACCTCGTTCGCCCCGACGACGGGTCTGACCGGCTGGACGTTCGGGCAGCTGGCCGAACCGGAGCAGGCCGCTGCAGGCGTCGTACCGGGGCTGGCCGACCGGTCGCGATCGGTCGACCTCGTGGCCTTCGACACTGCTCTCGAGGCCAGACTGGCGACGCGGGAGGCGCTCATCACCCTTCTGGCCCGCGATGCGAATGAGGCCCTGAAATACCTGCAGGACGGGCTCACGACCGAGGAGAAACTCGTCCTCGCCGGTCATCAGAGATCCGCCGACGCCCTGCTCACGGGCCTCATCCGGGTCGGAATCCGCGGACTCGTCGCAGACCGACTGGGCCCCGCCGAATCCGGATGGGTGGCCACAGCGGAGGAGTTCGAACGGCTGCGCACGCACGTGCACGCCCAACTGCCGCTGAGCTGTTCCTCGCTGCTGCCGCACCTGATGAAGGCACTGAAGACAGCGACCGAACTCGACAAGTCGGTCTCGAAGGCCTCGTCGCTGGCCATCCTGTCGAACCTCGCCGACGTGCAGGCCTGGCGCAGCTCTCGTACGAGCGAGACTGCGGTGGCTGCGATGACACCGCAGATGCTGCGCGAGCTGCCCCGCTGGGTGCAGGCCGAAGTGGTGCGCATCGCAGGGATGCAGGAGTCGCCGATCCGCGACAAGCAGCTCATGGACCGGGTATCCGGCAGCGGCGATGATGTGGCCAAGAAGATCGGCAACCGTTTCCCACCGCTGGCGAAGGCCGAATGGTCGCAGCTGATCGTGTCGCTGCCCGAGGACTGGATCGAGGTCGTGCTCATGCTCGAGGAGCTGCGAGTGTCGCTGTTCGCGAACTCGCTGGGCACCGCGCACCCGGTCTCGGAGAAGAGGATCGCGAAGGCGCTCGCCCAGCTCTGAGGCGGGGCGAGCGCGAGGTGGTCATCGGCAGCGGTGGTGCGTGCAGGGTACCCCTCGTCGAGCTCGCCGCCGGCATCCTTCACCGTTGCTGGTACGACGACCCGTTGCACCAGGGCGTCTCGGCACTGCCGGTGACTGATGCGTTGCGGACTGTAGGAGGTGCGGCGGAGTGTAGGCGATGCTACGAAGTGTAGGAGACGCCGCGACCTGTAGGGGCTGTGTGCAGTGCTGCGTGATGCGTGCTGGAGGCGAGGCAGGAGTCAGGTCCGGAGGCAGGGCGGGAGTCACGCGGAGGCGCCGGAGAAGAAGCCTCCGAACAGCCACCACAGCGGCAGCACTCCGGCCACGAGCACCGTCGCCACAGCCCACTGGATGCGCCACTTCCACGTGCGCCGACGGGTGCCGATGAAGAGGAACGCGAGGTAGAGGATCAGGCAGAAGCCGCCGGAGAGGCTGAGCAGCACCATGACGACGGCGTCCCAGCCCGAGGTGCCCAGATCGAAGAGATATTTCGTCATCTGAGCCATCTGCACGGAGAAGTAGATCGCGGCGGCCAGCAGCGGGAGTCCCAGCACCGCTGCGATGATGAGCGGCAGGGCCTTGAGCCATCGTTCCCTCGGCTCCGAACGGCCGGCATATTCTACGAATTCCTCAGACATCGCCCACCAGCATATGAGGAGAATCCGACAGGACGCTGGATGCGCTGCCCGACGGATCCGGCAAACACTGCCCTGACTGGCGAACACTGCGCTGCCCGGCGAGCACTGCGCTGCCCGGTGGACCCGGCGAGTGAGGCGAATGCTGCGACGACCGGCGACTGTGACTGAACGGACACGCCGAGGCAGAGAGAAGAACGATAGGATATTGCGGTGACTTCCGGCCAGTATTCCGATAAGGACATCCGACACGAGGCGGCCCGCCGCCGCACGTTCGCTGTCATCTCCCACCCCGACGCGGGCAAGTCGACGACAACCGAGGCGCTCGCCCTGCACGCGCGCGCTATCGGCCAGGCCGGAGCCACCCACGGCAAGGCCGGGCGCCGCGCCACCGTCTCCGACTGGATGCAGATGGAGCAGGACCGCGGCATCTCGATCTCCTCGGCGGCGCTGCAGTTCGAATACCGGGATGCGGTGTTCAACCTCGTCGACACCCCCGGCCACGCGGACTTCTCCGAGGACACCTACCGTGTGCTCTCGGCCGTCGACTGCGCAGTCATGCTCATCGACGCCGCCAAAGGCCTCGAGACCCAGACGATGAAGCTCTTCGAAGTCTGTGCCCACCGCGGCATCCCCATCATCACGGTGGTCAACAAGTGGGACCGGCCCGGTCTCGACGCGCTCGAACTCATGGACGAGGTGCAGCAGCGCACCGGGCTGCTGCCGACCCCGATCACCTGGCCTGTCGGCCAGTCCGGCGACTTCCGCGGTGTCCTCGACCGGGCCACCGGCGAATACACGAAGTACACCCGCACCGACGGCGGCGCGACCATCGCCGGTGAGGAGACCTTCTCCGCCGAGGCGGCCCACGACCTCGAGGGCGAGGCCTGGACGACAGCCGTCGACGAATCGGATCTGCTGGAGATGGAGGACCAGAACCACGATCAGGAGACCTTCCTCGCCGGGAAGACGACCCCGGTGATGTTCGCCTCCGCCGTCCTCAACTTCGGCATCCACAAACTCCTCGATATGCTCGTCGACTTCGCCCCCGCCGCCGAGGCGCGTGTGGACAAGGACGATCAGCCCCGTCCCGTCGACGACCCTTTCTCGGGATTCGTCTTCAAGGTGCAGGCCGGAATGGACTCGAACCATCGCGACCGGCTCGCCTACATCCGCGTCTGCTCCGGTGTGTTCGAACGCGGCACCGTGCTCACCCATTCGGCCACCGGCAAGCCCTTCGCCACGAAGTACGCGCAGCAGGTCTTCGGGCGCGACCGCGACGTCGTCGACGAGGCCTTCCCCGGTGACGTCGTCGGACTCGTCAACGCCTCCGCCCTGCGGGTGGGCGACTCGCTCTACCTCGACAAGAAGGTCGAGTTCCCGGGCATACCGACGTTCTCCCCGGAACACTTCATGGTCATCCGCGCCAAGGACTCCTCGAAGTACAAGCAGTTCCGCCGCGGCATCGAACAGCTCGACCACGAGGGGGTGATCCAGGTGCTGCGTTCCGATCTGCGCGGCGACCAGGCACCTGTGCTCGGCGCGGTCGGTCCCATGCAGTTCGAGGTCGCGGAGGATCGGATGACGAACGAATTCAACGCCCCCTGCTCCCTCGAGCGCCTCAACTTCTCCTTGGCCCGGCGCACCACCCCCGAGTGCGTGCCGACGCTGGCTCGGGAGCGGTCCGTCGAGGTGCTGCACCGTTCGGACGGCGAGCTGCTTGCGCTGTTCTCCGACCGGTGGCGGCTGCAGGGCGTGCAGAAGAACCACCCTGATCTGGTCCTCGAGCCGCTGGTCGTCAGCTGAGACGAGAACCATCGCCGTCGGAGGCGGGTTCACGGAGTTTTGACGGGGTCATTATTATGGATAGGCGGGGCCGAGAACATGAGGTCCTGCTTGGGGAGACCGCCTGCAGGGTCAATCCTGCCGCACGGTGAGACCCGAAACGACAAAGGAGAACTGTGGCAACGAAATCGATTCGAGTCGCGATTGCCGGCCTGGGCAACTGCGCCTCGTCCCTGATCCAAGGTGTTGAGTACTATCGGAACGCGTCCCCCGGGACGAAGGTTCCCGGTCTCATGCACGTGGAGTTCGGGGACTATCATGTCGGTGACATCGATTTCGTTGCCGCCTTCGATGTCGACGGCAAGAAGGTCGGCGTCGATCTCGCCGAGGCGATCACGGCCAGTGAGAACAACACCATCAAACTCAGCGATGTGGAGCCGACCGGCATCGAGGTCCTGCGCGGACCCACCCTCGACGGTCTCGGACAGTACTATCGCGACACGATCGTCGAATCCGATCGTGACCCCGTCGACGTCGCCAAAGCACTCAAGGACGCCGAGGCGGACGTGCTTGTGTGCTACCTGCCCGTCGGTTCGCAGGAAGCCGTGGAGTTCTACGCTCAGGCAGCCATCGACGCGAAGGTCGCCTTCGTCAACGCCCTGCCCGTCTTCATCGCCGGCACCAAGGAATGGGACGAGAAGTTCCGCGCCGCCGGTGTCCCGATCGTCGGCGACGACATCAAGAGCCAGATCGGTGCGACCATCACCCATCGCGTCATGGCGAAGCTGTTCGAGGACCGCGGAGTCGTCCTCGACCGCACCTACCAGCTCAATGTCGGCGGAAACATGGACTTCAAGAACATGCTCGAGCGCCAGCGCCTCGAGTCGAAGAAGATCTCGAAGACCCAGGCGGTGACCTCGAACACGAGTGCACAGCTGTCCGATCGCGACGTCCACATCGGACCCAGCGACTACGTCGAGTGGCTCGACGACCGCAAGTGGGCCTTCGTCCGTCTCGAGGGCCGCAATTTCGGTGACGCTCCCGTGTCCTTGGAATACAAGCTCGAGGTCTGGGACTCACCGAATTCGGCCGGTGTCATCATCGATGCCGTCCGTGCGGCGAAGATCGGCCTCGACCGCGGCATCGGCGGAGCTCTCATCTCCGCCTCCTCCTACTTCATGAAGTCACCGCCGGAGCAGAAGGACGATGACGCCGCCCACGAGGCGGTCGAAGCGTTCATCCGCGGCGACATCGATCGCTGAGCTCAGCGAGTCAGCAGACCCGGCCGAGGCGGCTTCGCCTCCGAGAGGCTGAACGGCGCGTCGATCACACACCATGTGATCGGCGCGCTTTCCGCATTCACCCCCGATTCGGCGGGCTGCCGACGATGTGGGGGACTGCGACAGGATGTCCCGGGATTCGGCACACCGGGACGGCCGGCCGCCTCGGCGCATCCGACATATGAGACCTCCGAGACTCAACCGGAGTTGTCCCTACACTGGTGTCTTCGAAGTGCTTGCGCTCACATACGCATCCCCCGCACCGATCGGTGCCCCCACGACCGAGGAGACCCCATGTCGAGCACCAACACCGTCACCGACGAGAAGCCGCGAGGTTCTGCCGACCTCAGCTGGCTGATGCGGCTTCTGGTCTTCATCGAGAAGGCCGGCAACAAGCTGCCGCATCCGTTCTGGCTGTTCCTCTCATTGGCCGTGATCGTCATGATCCTCTCGGCCGTGTTCTCCGCCGTCGGACTCAGCGCGGTCAACCCGGCCACCGATGAGACGGTGACGGTGACCAACCTCTTCTCCACGGAGTCCCTGCGGGAGATCGTGGCCGGAGCCACGACGAACTTCGTCACCTTCCCGCCCCTGGGGCTCGTCCTCATCGTGCTCATCGGCGTCGCCGTGGCCGAGCAGTCGGGACTCATCCCGGCGATGCTGCGCGGAACCATCGCCGGGGCCTCGCCGAAGTGGATCACCTTCATCGTCGCGCTGGCGGGAACCGCCGCCTCGATCGCCTCCGACGCCTCGTACATGATCATGATCCCCCTCGGCGGACTCGCCTTCAAAGCCGTCGGCCGCAACCCTCTGCTCGGCTGCCTCGTCGCCTATGCGGCCACCTCGGGCGGCTATTCTGCGGCCCCGATGGTCAACTCCTTGGATACGATCCTCGGCGGGCTGTCCACCTCGGCGGCTCAGATCATCGACTCCGAGTACACGGTCAGCCCGGTCGCGAACTTCTACTTCAACTTCGTGTCGATGTTCGTCGTCGCCGTCGCGGTCACCCTCGTCACCGAGCTGGTGCTGTCGAAGCGGGCCGATCAGATCGAACTCGACG
Source organism: Brevibacterium renqingii (assembly GCF_017808105.1). Lineage (GTDB taxonomy): Bacteria > Actinomycetota > Actinomycetes > Actinomycetales > Brevibacteriaceae > Brevibacterium > Brevibacterium renqingii. The sequence continues at coordinate 29,166 of NZ_JADBHF010000005.1, forward strand.
AGCCCGATGAGAACGATCCGGACGACTTCGGTGTCAAGATGGCACTCGACGCCAACGAGAAGCGCGGCATGGTGTTCGCGATCATCAGCATCGTCGCCTGCGCAGCCATCCTGTTCTTCCTCGCCCTTCCGGCGGATTCGTTCCTCCGCGACGAGGCCGGAGGGTTCGGTCCCGAATCGGGTCTGATGGCGGGGATCGCGGCGATCATCGGATTCGGATTCTTCATCGTCGGCATCGTCTACGGCTATGCCACCGGCACGATCAGGAAGACCGCCGACATCCCCGACATGATGGCCAAGGGCCTGCTGCCCTTCGTCCCGGTCATCGTGCTGTTCTTCGCAGCCAGCCAGTTCCTCGCACTGTTCAAGATGTCCAGCCTCGGCGAGATCCTGGCCATCCGCGGTGCCGAATTCTTCGGTTCGCTCAATACCGGATCGTTCGTCATCCTCCTGGGCGGTTGGCTGCTCGTGGCCCTCGGCGCCCTGTTCCTCACCTCGGGATCGGGACTGTGGACGCTCATGGCTCCGGTGCTCGTGCCGATGTTCATGCTGCTGTCGATCGCACCCGAGACCACCCAGGCGCTGTACCGGATCGGCGATTCGACGACGAATATCATCTCGCCGATGAGCCCGTACTTCGTCGTCGTCCTCGGCTTCGTCCAGAGATACAAGAAGGAGGCGGGGATCGGCACCGTGCTCTCATTCACGATTCCGCTGTCGTTCGCGATGTTCGTCCTCTGGGGACTGCTGTTCTTCATCTGGTGGGCCACCGGCATCCCCTGGGGCCCGGGCGCGGCCACGCACTACCAGATGGGGTGAGTGCGCGCATGAGGGAATTTCCCTTCACACAGGTGCGTTGAGCACAGCAGTGCATCACGATCGCACAACGCTCGTCGGGCCGACGGGCACCCCTCAGTATCCGTCCAGTTCATACGGCTAGACTGACACCGTGAATCAGCACTTGCGCAGCATCCCGTCTGCGTACGCAACCTACTCAGATCGAAAGGATCTCGACCGTGAGTAACCCCATGATGAATCGGGCGATCAACCAAGGTGCCCGGGCCGGCCGCAATGAGCCGGTCATGTCCGACCAGGAGCTCAACGAGCTCTTCAACAAGCCGGCGGCCGAGAACCGCAATGCCGGTCCGCAGGTCGCCGACCGGGCGATGACCTACGACGATGTGATGATGAAGACCGGTGTGCTCTTCGCCATCCTCCTCGGCGGTGCCGTCGTCGGTTGGTTCGTTCCCGTGCTGGCGTTCCCCGCGATGCTCATCGCGCTGGTCCTCGGCCTGGTCAACGCCTTCAAGAGGGAGCCGAACAAGGCTCTGATCATCGGCTACGCCGCGTTCGAGGGAGTCTTCCTCGGCGGCATCTCCTCGCTGTTCGAGGCCATGTACTCCGGCATCGTCGTCCAGGCTGTGCTCGCCACGCTCTGCGTCTTCGGCGTCATGCTCGCCCTGTTCAAGTTCAAGGGTGTGCGCTACGGCTCGAAGATGAAGAAGTTCCTGCTCATCGCCGTCGGCGGTTATGCGATCTTCTCGATCATCAACCTCGGTGTCGCCATGTTCACCGGCTCCGGCGGTGCCCGCAGCGTCGAGGTCAACATCATGGGTATGACGATGCCGCTCGGCGTCATCATCGGCATCGTCGCCACGGTGCTGGCCGCGATGACACTGATCATGGACTTCCAGATGATCGAAGAGGGCGTCAAGCACAGGATCCCGGAGAAGTACTCCTGGATGTGCGCGTTCTCGCTCATGGTCACCCTCGTGTGGCTCTACATCGAGATCCTGCGTCTCATCTCCTACTTCAGGGACTGATCACTCACACCGCCTCCACCGCGTCCTGAGCAGGGCGCCGGAGTTCGCAGGCGGAGAGTTCCGAAGGGCGGATCCCCGAGCCGGGGTCCGCCCTTCGTCGGCTCGGCGGCCCTGGCCGAGGCCGGAGCCCGGGTGAACTCTTCTCTTCGCGATGCGTTGGGGGTACAGTGAGGGCACCGATAGCGCAGTCGGATGAGTTCCCGGTGACCGGTGCCGTCGGGACGGACCGGGGCCTCGGCACGGTGGTCTTCCTGACGGTTGGGAGGGACATCATGGCCGTGCGCACCGGCGAGTTCTTTGCGAACCGTTTCACCTTCGTCGCCGCCGCGATCGGAATGGCCGTCGGCACAGGCAATCTCTGGCGCTTCCCGCGCGTCATCGGCGAATGGGGAGGCGGCACCTTCCTCATCGCCCTGATCATCGCGAATCTTCTCTGGGCGATCCCCATCCTGATGTCCGAATCGATCCTGGGCACCCATACGCGGCTCGGCACGGTCGGCGCATTCCGCGATTTCATGGGGCGCAGATTCACCTGGGTCGGCGGCGTCGTCGGCTTCATCGGCCTGGGCGTCGCCTTCTACTATTCGGTCGTCACCGGCTGGGCCCTGCGCTACTTCGCCTATTCGCTCACCGGAGAATTCTCCACGGGCACGGACACGCAGAAGGTGTGGGAGGACTTCGTCTCGAACCCGTTCCAGACCGTCCTGTTCCACGCGATCGCCATCGCGCTCGTCGGCTTCGTCGTCTATCGCGGACTGAAGAACGGCTTCGAGAAGCTGCTCAACATCATCATCCCCGCGCTCTTCGTCATCCTCGTGATCCTCACCATCCGAGCACTCACCCTGCCGGGAGCGATCGACGGGCTCACCTATATGTTCGTCCCCGACTGGAGCCAGTTCGGTGACGGAGAGATGTGGCGAGAGGCTTTCACCCAGATGGCCTTCTCGACCGGAGCCGGGTGGGCCCTGTACCTGACCTATTCGGTCTACGTCGACAAACGCGAGGACAAGTCTCTCAACGCCAGCGTGGTCGTCGCCGGCAACCTCTTCGCCTCGCTGCTGGCCGGCATGGCCGTCATCGGAACCGTCTTCGCCCTGCGCGGCGCCGACTTCGCAACCGAGGCCGTGGCCGCCGGCGACCAGGGGTTCGCATTCGTCTACTTCGCCGAGCTGCTCGGGCAGATGCCGGGCGGAGTCGTCTTCGGGCCCCTGTTCTTCCTCGCGCTCTTCCTCGCCGGGGCGTCGAGCCTCATCGCCATGGTCGAACTCGGCACCCGCAACGTCATGGACATGGGTGTGCGTCGGACCCGAGCGGTGCCGGCCATGATCATCGTCATCTTCATCTGCGGCATCCCCTCGGCGCTGAGCCTGTCGTTCTTCACCAACCAGGACAATGTCTGGGGCATCGGGCTTCTCCTCAGCGGCCTCGGGGTGGCCATGGCGATGTGGAAGTTCGGCGTGCACAGGGTCAGTGCCATGATCGAGGCGGTGGCCGATCTGCATTTCGGTCGAGCCTGGATCTTCTGCATCCGGATCTTCCCGCTGCTGTTCGTCGCCCTGTTCGGTTGGTTCATCGTCGACGCGGTCACGGGTACGGACCAATGGTGGAACCCGTTCCAGGAGTTCAGCCTCGGCACGATGGTCCTGCAATGGGGCGTGCTCATCATCGTCATGCTGCTGCTCAACCGGTTCCTCGCCAGGAAGGTCGTGGCCGGACCGATGACCGAAGGGGTCGAAGGAGGTGAGAGGTGATGGCAGAGACGGTCATCTGGACCATCGTCTTCGTCGGCGGTGACCTCGCCGTCCTCGTCGCACTGCTGGGCTTCGCCATCCGCAAGGACAAGCAGAAGCTCGCGGCCGAGAGCTGAGCGGAGAGATCGCATCCGCGGGAGCCCGGACCGCTGCGGCGAAGCGGCCATTGCATGTGATCACACTCACCTCTATGGTCTGAGTATCGAGACGATACCGTGGTCGTCCACCGACAGTGAGGGGATCTTTCAATGACGAAACCGATGCGCGGCGTGTTCGCGGTGCCGACGACGCCATTCAACGAGGACGGAACGCAGAACATCGAAGCTCTGACCTCACGGGTCGAGGCCGTACTCGATGCCGGGGTGGAGGGGATCCTCTGTCTCGGGGCGACGGGCGAAGCGCTGGCACTCAGTGACGAGGAGCGCGAAGCTCAGATCCGCGCGATCGTCGACACAGCAGGCGACCGTGCGAATCTCGTGGTCGGATGCATGGCCTACACTCCCGAGCAGATGAGCGCGCACATCGCGAATGCGAAGTCCTGGGGCGCCGATGCCGCCATGATCACTCCGCCCTTCTACGGCGGACTCGAACCCGAAGCGGCCGCCGCGGCACTGCACGCGGCGATGAAGGACTCCCCGCTGCCCGTGATGGTCTACAACAACCCTCATTCGACCGGCACCGACCTCCTGCCCGAGCACCTTGCCGCCCTTGTCGACACCGGAAGGCTGTGGAGTGTCAAGGAGACTTCCGGGGCCGCCAGCCGCGTACGCGAGCTGCGGGCCGAACTCGGCGACGACGTCGAGGTGTTCGTCGGCGCCGACGGAATCGCCCTCGAAGGCTTCGTCCAGGGTGCCAGCGGGTGGGTGGCCGCCTCGGCGTGGCTGCTGCCCCGGCAATGTCAGGCGCTGTGGTCCCACGCACGGGAGGGCGACTGGGCGGCGGCTGTCGAGCTGTGGAACGACTTATCAGGTGCACTCGCCCAGATCGAGGACAACCCGGCGTTCATCTCACTGATCAAACAGGCGCTGAGCCGGCTCAGCATCGACCAGGGGCCGGTGCGCCCACCGCTGCCGACCGCCGACAGTGAGGCGCTGGAATCCCTGCTGTCGACGATCAGCGCACTCGCGAAGGGGAACTGACATGACCGACACCGGCGCACAGGCCCTGGCCGCGCTCCTCGACCCGGATCACGGGGTCTTCACCACCGGCGGCTTCGCCACGGGGCAGGGGCCCGGACTCGACCTCGTCTCACCGATCGACGGGGAGCTCATCGGCACCGTCCGCGAAGCCTCCGGACATCAGCTCGACTCGGCGGTCGCCTCCGCCCGCCGCACCTTCAGTGAGGGCTCCTGGTCGGCCGATGGGGCGCATCGCGCGAAGGTGCTGCGCCGCCTGGCCGATCTCGTCGTCGACAACGCCGAGCAGATCGCCTACCTCGACGCCATCGAGGCAGGCAAGGTCTTCACCGACAGTGTGGCAGAAGACGTCGAGGACGTCGCGTCCAACCTCCGGTTCTTCGCGGACCTCATCTCCCGCGATGACGGCCGCTACCTGCAGGGGCCCGAGGGCTGGGGCTGGGTGCGCAAGATCCCCGTCGGCGTCGTCGGGGCCGTCCTGCCATGGAACTACCCGATCGCCATGCTCGGGTGGAAGGTGGCACCGGCGCTGGCCGCCGGCAATGCGATGATCATCAAACCCTCGGAGGACTCGACGCTCAGCGCTCTGCACTTCGCAGGGCTGGCGCAGCAGGCAGGGGTGCCCGACGGCATCCTCCACGTCCTCACCGGCACCGGCCCGAACATCGGGGAGGCTATGGGGCTGCATGCCGGCATCGATGTGCTCACCTTCACCGGCTCCGGTCCTGTCGGACGCTCTTTCCTCGAGTCCTCCGCGAAGTCGAACCTCAAGAAGGTCTCGCTCGAATTGGGCGGGCGCGCGGTCTACATCGTCGATGCTGAACATGCCACCGACTTCGCTGCCATCGCCGCCGACATCGCCGGTGCCGCATTCGGAACCAGCGGACAGAACTGCACGGCCTCCTCCCGTGTGATCTTCGTCGGCGACGATGACGCGGACTTCCAACAGTTCCGCGAGGCGCTCGTCGCCGCCACCGAGGGGCTGACGGTCGGCGATCCTCTCGTCGAGGGCACCGATATCGGTCCCGTGATCAACAAGAAGGCCCGCGACCGGATCTCCGTCTGGGTCGATGAAGCAGTGGGCAAGGGCGCGAGCATCATCAATACCACCGCCGAGGTGCCTTCCGCAGGGACCTGGTTCCCACCGACGGTCATCGAAGGTGTGCCCGAGGACAGCGAGCTCGGACGCGGCGAGATCTTCGGACCGCTCACCCAGCTGCTGCGCACCTCGAGCCGTGATGAGGCCGTGAGCGCGATCAACGACGAAGCCTACGGTCTGGCGTCGACCGTATGGTGTGAGGACCTGGGCACCACGAAGTGGTGGTCCGATCGTATACGGGTCGGAACCCTGGCGGTCAACGGCTACAGCGAAGGGACCGTGGCCACTCCGTTCGGCGGCCTGCGCCAGTCCGGGTTCTGGGGTCGCGACAACGGCCCCGAGGCGCTCGAGACCTACCAGGAGACGATGACGGTCTGGATCGCTGGGAACTGAGCAGGGCAGGTGGGACCTAAGATGGGTTCATGACCGCTCTGACCGACGACCTCGAGACCGAGATCCGGCGCCTGCGTGTGCGCATCATCGGATTGGACTCGCGCCGACTCGACGAGCCCGGCGGAGGGCCGGAGACCGGTGCCGACACGGGGCGGACGGCGAAGTCCCGCCGGGAGACCATCGAGAGAGCGCTCGCCGAATTCTCCGACATCGCCTCGGGCGGGCGCGCTGTGCCCGACCTCGGCGATGCGAGCCTGGCCGACCAGGTCGTCGTGCTGCTGGACCACGGTCGGAGCGTGGGCCAGAGCCTGCCCGAGGCAGAGCGTGACGCGATGCTCACTGAGCTCCTCGACGCCGCAGTCGCCCTGCGCCGCGGACTGGCCTGACCCCGCGCCGACTGCCGAACCGAGCTCGGCTCATGCACACTCCCGGGCGTCTTCGATCTCGACCCTGAGAAGCGTGTGAGTCGACCGACGGAACGCTGTATGCTCAGCCCCAGCAGTCAGCGTTCCGACATCACAGTGAGGTGGTTGAAACATGTTCGGCCTTCCGGCGGCAACGGTCGCCATCATCTTCGGGATCCCCGCGGTCTGGGTGCTCTACACCCTTGTGTTCGTCTATCTTTCGCGCGGCTGGAAGGCAGAGGACGTGGCAGAGGATCGCGCATTGCTGAACGGCGGTGGCGGCAGCCCGCGTCCCGGTGGCGACGACACCGGCCCGGCCGCCTCGGCGAACGGGGGAGCGGCGTGAACATCGAAACCTGGTTCCTCGTCATCTACTTCGTCGCGATGGCCGCCATCGGGGTGGCCACGCTGAAGATGGGCAACAAGGACAGCGAGGGCTTCCTGCTCGGCGGGCGCAGCCTCGGACCGGCGGTGACGGCCCTGCGCCTGCAGTCCTCATCGATGTCCGGCTACATGTTCCTCGGGGCCGGTTCGCTGGCATACACGAAAGGCTACTTCTCGCTGTGGTATGCGATGGGCGACATCGGCGGAGGCGTCCTCAACCTCTCGATCCTCGGTCGGCGGATGCGCAAGCTCTCGCAGATCCTCGGGTCCCTGACCTCGATCGAATACCTCGAACACCGCTACCCCTCGCGGTGGATCCGCGCGATCGCGGCCCCGATCGCTGTGGCCTGCATCTTCTTCTACGTCATGACCCAGTTCATCGCCGGCGGTCGCGGACTCGAGATGGTCACCGGCATCCCGTACGCCTGGGCCCTGCTCATCGCCGTCGGCGTCATCGTCTTCTACACCTTCCTCGGAGGCTACCTCGCGGTGGCCTACACGGACTTCGTGCAGGCGATCATCATGCTCATCGGCATGCTGTGGATCCTGATCGGCACGATGCAGGCCATCGGCGGCTGGACGGTCGGCAACGAAGCCGTCGGTGAGATCAACCCGAATCTGCTGACCATGTGGGGCCCGGACGGCATCGAGTCCGTCCAATGGGGCGTCATCATCGGCGCGGTTCTCGTGTTCTCCATCGGCTACATGGGGTGGCCGCACGTCAACGTCAGCCATATGGCGATGAAGCGCCCCTCGGTCGCGCGCACCGCGAGCATGTACGCCACCGGCTTCAACCTGCTGTTCATCCCCGCCCCCTACATCGTCGGTGTCATGGCGCTCATCCTGCTGCCCACGCTCGACAATCCCGAGCTCGCGGTCTTCCAGGTCGCCGACACCGTGCTGCCGGACTTCGCCGTCGGCATCGTCATGGCCGGCATCATGGCCGCGATCATGTCCACCGCCGATGCGCTGCTGCTGCAGTCGGGCACGATCGCCAGCCAGGACCTGTTCCGGCGCTTCGTCAAACCGGACATGACCGACAGGCAGTCCGTGTGGATCTCACGGTTCACCGTCCTCATCCTCGCGATCATCGGCTACTGGGTCGCCGTGAACGACCCGCCATCGGTCGCCGAGGTCGCGATCTTCGCGACCACCGTCCTCGGAGCCGCCTTCGTGCCCGTCTACGTGGCCGCGGCGTGGTGGAAGAGGGCCAACGTACCCGGGGCGATCGTGTCCATGATCCTCGGCACCGTCTCGTCCGTGGGTTGGCAGCTGGCCGGCCTCGTCGACAGCACCGGAATCGACCCGATGGGCATCGGAATCGTGTGCTCGACGCTTGCGATCATCATCGTCTCTCTGGCCACGCAGCGATCTCATCCTGTGCCCGAGCATGTCCTCGCCGCCCTGGAAGAGACCGAGAAGATCGGTGCCATTCCCGCTCACTTGCTCGCCGGGCAGAACGACGCCCTGGCCGGGCAGGTGCCGAAAGGGGCAGGAGAGAAGTGAGTGCCGAGCTCGGCGCCGAGTCGTGGGACGACCTGTCCGTCGTCGACCCCGTGCGGATGCATCCGAATATCACCGGCGCCGAGGCGCTCGCTGTCTTCCAACGCAAGCTGCCGGGTGCCGTCGCCGAGGTGCGAGAGGTGCACCACCCGTTCTGGTGGGCTCCGCTGCGGGTGAGGACCCGAGGACTGCTGAGGCGGGAGTCTCACGGTCCGGGGCAGGAGATGAACGTATTCGTCAATGCTGTGACCGGGCGCGCGATGATCGCCGACTTCACTCCCGTCGGCATAGTGGAGGCGGGGGAGGCGTGGTCGACCATTCTGGATGAGCATGGAGGTCAGTCACGACTGCCGAGTCGGTCCGAGGCGGAGCGGACGGCGCGTGCATTGGCCCGGGCAAAGGTCGTCAAAACGGTGAAGCTCGGTATGGGGATCGAGATCTCAACGGCCGACGGGCACGGCCTGCGCGGGGTGCTCAAACCCAATTGGCTCGTCACCGGAACGAACTCGAAGCACTCGGCGACGATCCTCGTCGACGGCCTCGATTCCTCCCACTACATCGTGCGAGTGGAGAAGCTCGACAGGAACGGGGCTGCGCTTCGGTGACAGCGGGTTCCGGCGGAGCTGCGACGGAGACGGGTCAGCCCCAGTTCTTCGCATCGGAGATGCAGAAGGGGTGGCCTGCGGGATCGATGAGCACGACCCAGGACTCACCGGGCTGAGGATCGGCGAGTGCGGCGCCGAGTTCCACACAGCGGTCAGCTGCCGCCCGGACGTCATCGGCGGCGAGATCGAGGTGGAACTGCTTATGCCCGTCGTCGGGCCAGTCCGGGGGCCGGTAGTCGGGAATCGTGCCGACGCCCAAGGCATGGCTGGGGCCGGTCAGCATGGCATAGTTCTCGTCTGCATAGACCATCGGCCACCCGAGAACCGCGGAATAGAATTCGCCGAGTGCTGCAGCATCGGGGGCATCGAGGGTGACCATGGCCAGTCGGGCGACAGGTGCAGGGGCAGCGGCGTCGGCGACGGTCGACGTGCTGACGGTCTGGGCATCGGTCTTCTGTGTGTCAGTCATGTCTGACATTCTTGTGCCATGGACGATGTCGTCGCTAGGAAAAATGCGTCAGCAGAGGGAGGGACGCCTCAGCACTTCTTCGGGCGTGTGCTCAGACCCGGCGAGCTGCTCGACCACGCGAGCTATTCGACACCGCGCATGGTCTCGGAGCGGCTGCGGCCCTTCGTCAAACGCTACTGGGCCGTCACATGGGACCTTCCGGACGGCGAGAGCTATCAGACGTCGACGGTCTCGGAACCGACCATCAACCTGACTTTCGAATTCGGGTCCAGCAGACGGGTGAGCACTGACGGACCAGGCGTATGGGTGACCGGACCGGTGACAGAACGGCGCTTCGATGTGGGCATCTTCGGTCGGGGAGGGGTACTCGGGGTGAACTTCCATCTCGGCGCGACACTGGCGTTCTCGGATCGGGCGCCGTCGATCATCCGCAACTCGACCGTGGCCGCCGCCGAATGGTTTCCCACACTGGAGGCCGACCTCGGACTGGCCGAGGCTTTCTCACCGGTGCCCATCGCCGCGTCCGGACTGCACCGGACTGAGGCAGCGGCGGCCGGTGAACCACAGGTCGACCCCGACACCGTTGTTCCCGATATAGAGGCTCTGGCCGAGTCGGTCGAGAATTGGCTGCTCTCCCGGCGCCCGGAGATGACTCAGGGCTACAGTCGCCTGAAACATGTGCTGGACGTCCTCGCCGACCCCGAGGTCGTCAGTCTGCAGATCCTGTCCCGTCGTACGGGGATCGGCGAGCGCACACTGCAGCGGATGTTCGACCGATACTGTGGTGTCGGCGTGAAGAAGATCCTGGCTCGCGCTCGGATCATCGACGCCGTCGGCGCCATCGATCGCGGGTGGAACGGGTCCTTGGCCGATCTCGGGATTCACTTCGGGTGGTACGACCAATCCCATTTCAGTGCCGACTTCCTCCGCGTGACCGGGTTCAGCCCGCGGGTGTACTCGCAGAGGGCATCTGCGCGGGTCAATCGGGGATGATCCCCCTGCCGTCGACCTTCGGGATGGCGACGAGCAGCTTCTGCGTATTGAACAGTTAAGACACGGACAAGTCGGTCTATTGCCGTCTTGCGAAGATGAGGCCCCCGGGTCGTTCCTCGTCCGGGCCGATGACCGTCTCCGAAACGATGACGAATCCTGACGCCCGCAGCCATCCGGTCATCGTCTCCGGCTCTCGTCGATGGCTGTCGAGGCTGATCAGGGCTCCCGTATATCCCTCGTCTGTATGGCGAACACCGGTCCCGGCGGGGAAGCCCAAGAGGAGCAGACCGTCGCCGCGTAACACGCGGTGGAACTCGTCGATGACTCCTGGCATGGCGTCGTCGGGGATGTGGACGGTCGACCAGAAGGCCAGGGCACCGGCCAAAGAGCCTTCGGGCAGGTCGAGATCGGTCATCGTTCCGACCTCGAATCTGATCTCGGGATAGTCACGGTGGGCGATGGCGACCATTTCGGGCGAGAGGTCGATGCCGAAAGAGTCGACGCCGAGCCGGTGAAGATGGGCAGTCACATATCCGGGGCCGCAGCCGATGTCGGCGACAGGTCCTCCTCCCGCCTCGGCGATCATCTCAGCGAAGATCTGGAGACCGGAACGCAGGTGCGGGTGCCCGGCGAGGAGCCCACGGACCTGTTCAGCGTACCCGGCCGCGTCGATGTCGTAGGATCTGCGGATCTGGGACAGCCACGTCGTCGATGTCGCAGCGGCTTCGGAATCCGCCCGCGAGCTGTGTGCGCCGCGGCTCAGAAGATGGTCGCGGAGCACCGGCAGCAGCGTGCTCCATGCTGGTGGAGGGGGCGTCTCATGGCCCATCCCGTCGAGCACGAGAAGAGTGGAGTCGGGGACCATCCGTGCCAGAGCCTCACCGTGTGGCAGCGGGAACATCGGATCGGATGCACCGTGGACGACCAATGTCGGTGCTCGGATCGCTGCCGGGTCGACGGTCGTCTCGGCTGCGATCAGGAAATGATTGGCCTCTGCGGCTGCGATGTCTCCGCCGCGCCGGATTTCGAGTGCTGCGATGGCGCGGATGCGGGCCTCGTCGAATCCCCACGAGCCTGCAAAGGGGCGTTCGCCCTCGACCCGGTGGGTGAGGACAGCGTCCGGATCGGACCAATCGATGTGACTGTCGCCGGAGAAGGTCGCCTGAACCGATTCCGTCGGCGGCGGCAGAGGGGGCGGCGTACCGCCCGCCGGGGAAGTCGCGATGAGGGTCAGTGTCCTCACTCGGCCCGGGAACTCCACAGCGATGGTCTGGGCGATTCCGCCTCCCATCGATACTCCGATCAGATGAGCGGAGTCGATGCCGAATGAGTCGAGGATGCGCACAGGATCGCTCGCGAACTCAACGGCCGAATATCCCGGATACCCAGGTGGAGAAGTCGTCGACCGACCGGTGTCCCTGTGGTCGTAGCGGATGACCTGGTAACCCTCATCGCGGATGAGCCCGCAGAACTCGGGTGTCCACCAGTCCATGGACTGTGCGGCACCGGCGATGAGCAGGACGGCAGGGTCATCGGGTGCGCCGAATCGGTCGACGCAGAGAGTGGCGTCCTCGAACTCGACCGATTCCATGACAGCGGCCTCCCCGTTGACAGCGCTGTGGAGAACCGAGTCTATCGACGGAATCTGCGCATTTCACCCCTCTTTCAGGCGTTGGTCCGTGATCACGCCCGCGAACGGGCCAGCAGGTACACGAAGTACGGGGCGCCGATGAGGGCGACGATGAGGCCGGCGGGAATCTGAGCGGGGGCGATGATCGTACGACCGATCGCATCGGCGGCGACGAGTCCACCGGCACCGAGCAGCATGGACACCGGCAGCACGCGGGCATGCTGCGCCCCGACGAGGGCTCTGGCCGCATGCGGAGCGACGAGGCCGATGAAGCCGACCACGCCGACGGCCGAGACGCTGACGGCGGCGAGCACCGCTGCTGTGATGAGCACACCGAGGCGCACGGGTTCACGGGCGACCCCGACCAGCCTCGGCGTATCATCGTCGAGAGCCAGGAGGTCGAGTTCCCGAGCCCACACGAACGCCAATGGAATCGCGATGACGAGTGCAAGGGTCACCGGTGCGACATCGGCCCAGACCCGCCCGTAAGTCGACCCGGACAGCCAGGTGAATAGGGCAGGGGTGTCCCAGGGATTGGCGCGGATGAGGAAGAGCGTGGTCAGCGCCGTGAACCCGTACCACATGCCGATGCCGACGAGAACGAGACGATCCGTATTCATCCCGCCCCGCCAGGCGAGGGCATAGACGAGGGCGAAGGCCACCAGTGCCCCGATGATCCCGGCCGTCGAGATCAGGACGACGGTGGCGCCGGGCACCAGTGTGATGACCACGACCGCCCCGAGCCCGGCTCCTCCGGTGATGCCGAGCAGGCCGGGTTCGGCCAGAGGGTTGCGGGCGCTTGCCTGCACGAGAGCGCCTGAGAGTCCGAGGGCCGCTCCGGCAGCCAGCGCTGCGGCCACTCGTGGGGCACGCGAGTCGAAGGCGAAGTCGATGACAGGGGTCGCCTGGTCGGTGAGCCACAGCGAGACATCGCCGAGGAGGTAGAAACGTTCGCCGGTCAGCAGCGCAAGGATCGCGGCGGCACCGACGAGCACGCAGCCGCCGACGATGACGACGGCCGTCCGCCGGGCCCCGTGAATCCGCGAGCGTGCTGCAGAAGTAGCCTGGGCAGGACTCGCGGTGCGCGTCGATCGTGCGAGGGCGATGAGGACGACGGCGCCGAAGATCGTCGTCGTCACTCCCGACGGCAGCGTGATCGCCTCGTCGGCTCCGACGATGGCGCGCAGCAGCGCATCGGCGAAGATGACGATGATCGCGCCGATGAGTGCGGTCGCAGGAATCATCACCGCATGCTTGCCCAGCGCCGGGGCCAGCCGCCCGAGCAGTCGGGCGATGACAGGGGCGCAGAGTCCGACGAATCCGATCGGTCCCGCCAGAGTCACCGCCGTGGCGGTGAGGAGCACGGCGAGCAGGATTCCGATGGCCCGGGTCGAGCGGAGCGGCACTCCGAGCACCGAGGCGGCGTCATCGCCGAGGCTGAGCAGGTCGAGGCGGCGGGAGAGCAGGATCGCTGCGATGACGATGAGCCCGATGACGGGAGTGCTGCGGACGGCGGCGGTGCCGTCGAGTTGATTGAGCGTACCCGAACCCCAGGAGAAGAGGCTCGTCGTCTCCTCAGAAAAGAGGATGAGCAGCGTCGAGGTTCCCGCCTGCAGCGCCAATGCCGTCGCAGTGCCGGCGAGGACGAGTCGAGTCGTCGACGCGGCCGCCCCGCCGGCGAGTCCCAGCACGAGAGCCGCGGCGGCCAGACCACCGACGAAGGCGACCCCGCCGGAGGCCCACACCGGGACGGCGACGCCGAGGGCCGTGACCACTGTGACCGCGAAGTACGACCCGCCCGTGACCGCGAGCGTGTCGGGCGAGGCCAGCGGATTGCGCGCCAGGGACTGGAACAGCGCACCGGCCACACCCAGGGCGATGCCGACGAGGATGCCCGCACCTACGCGCGGCAGCCGGGACCCGAGCACGATGTCACGCGTGCTGGGACCTGCCTCGGCGGGGGAGGCCGTACCGGTTGCGGCCGCGACCAGATCTCGGACACCGATTCCCGAGGTGCCCTGCGTGATGTGCCAGGCGCAGAGCAGCGTGAGGACGCACACCAGTCCGAGGAGGATTCCGGCGGCGGAGAGGACGCCGACGGCTCCGACCTTCTGCACGGACGCGTCGGCTGTCTTTGCGGACGGTGCCTCGGCCGCGGTGGTGGGCATTGTCGTGGGCACGGTCACGGGCTACTTCGTCAGAGCGTCGACGTAGGCGTCGAGGGCCTGCTCGGAGGACTTGGGGCCTCCGAAGGTCCAGATGCCGGAGGGAAACGCAAAGGTGCGGTCGTCCTTGACGGCGGGGATGTTCGCCCAGATGTCGTTCTTCTTCAGCAGCTCGACGTAGTCCTCGGACTCGGGGTCTTCGGTGCCGGTGTAGAAGAAGTTCGCGTCGCCGACCTTCGAGATGCCCTCGATGTCGGTCTGACCCAGCCCATAGGCCGGATCGACCTCGCCGGTCCAGGCGTTCTTCAGCCCCAGCTCTTCGCCGAGTTCGCCGATGAGCGAGCCCTGGCCGAAGGGCCGGATGGCGACATTCGAGCCGTTGACCCATCCGTCGAAGTAGACGAACTCCTTGGTTGCCAGATCGGCTTCGGCGATGGCTTTCTTCGACTCGGTGACCTTGGCGTCGAAGTCGGCGAGTACGGATTCGGCCCGTTCGGTCCGTCCGGTGGCCTCGGCGACAGTGGTGAAGGTGTCCTTCATGTATTTCACGGGGTCCTCGCCGTCGGCTCCGGCCATCGCCATGACCGGGATGCCCTGGTCCTCGAGCTGACCGACGATCTTGTCATCGCGGTTCGTCGTTTCGATGATGACCAGATCGGGGTCGGCCGACAGGATCGACTCGACGTTGGGTTCCTGGCGGGTGCCGACGTCGGTGGTTCCCTCGGGCAGCTTCTCTGCCGTGTCCCAGGTGGTGAAGCCCTTCGCATCGGCCACAGCGACGGGGTCTACACACAGGGAGAGGAGGTCCTCGGTGTACTGCCACTCGAGTGAGACGACCTTCGCCGCCGGTTCGTCGAGCGAGATCTCGTGTCCGGTGTCGTCCTTGACGGAGACCGGTTCTGTCGAGGCGGTGCTCGAATCGTCCGCACACGAGGCGGAGGTCGTGGACTTCGCATCGGCGGCGTCGGTGTCGGTGGTTCCGCATCCGGTCAGGGCGAGAGCGCAGATCGCCGTTGCCGAGGCGAACGTGGCGAAAGCGGTGCGCGGCAGGTGTGTTCTGGTCATTGTCTTCCTTCTATGGGCCGATCATCGATCGGAGGGTGGGTGGAGCACGGATGAACGGGGTGCTTCAGGTCGAAACGGCGGACCGCCGGTGTCGCCGCTGCAGAGCCTCGACCCTGACGAGTCCCGTGTCCTCGTCGACGCGGGTGCTGATCGGAACCCCGTAGACGTCGCTGAGGACATCGGCCGTGAAGACCTCCTCGCAGGTGCCGGCGGAGCGGATATGTCCCTGATCGAGAAGGATCACGTGGTCGGCCACCGTGGTTGCATGTCCGAGATCGTGGAGGACGACCCCGACGGCGATGCCGTGGTCGTCGGCGAGTTCGCGCATGAGATCGAGGATCTCCGCCTGGTAGCGCAGGTCGAGGTGATTCGTCGGTTCGTCGAGCAGCAGCACACCGGTGTCCTGTGCCAGGCATGTCGCCAGCCAGACGCGCTGCAGTTCACCGCCCGAGAGCTGATCGACAGGGCGTTCGGCCATGCGGGCCGTTCCGGTGAGCTCGAGTGCACGACCGATGGCCGTGCGGTCCGCGTCCGTGAGAGCGGCGAAGCGTCGGCGGTGCGGATGGCGACCGTAGGCGACGATCTCGCGGACGCTCACGCCGGAGGGGTGCGGACGGGACTGAGACAGAAGCGTGACGACTCGTGCGAATTCCTTGGCCGTCAGGGCGCTCGAAGCCGTGTCGGTGCCGTCGGCGGTGACGACGACGTCGCCGGAGGCGATCGGGTGGAGACGGGCCAAGGAGCGCAGGACAGTCGACTTGCCCGATCCGTTGGGGCCGAGAAGCGCCGTCACTCGACCGGGAGCGATCGACAGGCTGACGCCGTGGACGACGGAAGGCCCGCCGTAGCACAGGGTGAGGTCTGTGGCAGTCAATGCAGTAGGGTTCACAAATGCTTAGCCTAACCTAACCGTCCGTGATTCGTGATGCGCTTGAGAAGTCGTCGGTGGCGACAGCGGTTCCCGGAGGCGCCGGTTGGCCTTCTTCGTTGGCGTTCGTCCAGGCAGGACCGCCGGAGCGAGTCGGAGCTGTGCCGTGCATCACTGATGTCAGTCCCGGCGTATATGGTGGCCCCTCGACCGTAGGATGGGTGAGGAGACGAGGAGGAGCAGATGAGATTCATCGCCACGGGGGACTGGCAGCTGGGTATGACAGCTCACTACCTCAGCCAGGAGGCCCGCCCGCGGTTTCACCGGGCCCGGCTCGATGCTGTCGCGCGCATCGGCGAGGTGGCTGCTGAGAAAGGCGCGGAATTCGTCCTCGTCTGCGGAGACGTCTTCGAGACCAATCAGCTCGACCGAGCAATCATCGCCCGTGCCTTCGAAGTCCTCGCCTCCTTCACGGTCCCCGTCGTTCTGCTCCCGGGCAACCACGATCCGTTGGACGCGTCATCGATCTACGATTCCCCGGCGTTCGTCTCCCGAGTGCCCGGGCACGTCCATGTGCTGCGTGACAGCGAACCGTTCGAAGTCGTTCCCGGAGTCGAGATCGTCGGAGCTCCGTGGTTCTCCAAACATCCCCAAGGCGACCTCGTCGCGGCAGCGACGGCCGACCTCGCCGAGGTGGCCGCTGGCGCCGTCCGCATCATCGCCGGCCACGGCGCCGTGAGCGTCCTCGACCCCGATCGGGAATCCCTGGCGACGATCGACACGGACAATCTGCAGACCCTGCTGCGTGAGGATCGGGCCCAATTCGTCGCCCTCGGCGACAGGCACGCCACCTACGAGGTCGCCGAGAGGATCTGGTACCCCGGAGCGCCCGAGGTGACCTCGCGGAGAGAGGACGATCCCGGCAATATCCTCCTCGTCGACATCGACCGCGACAGCCATCTGGCCGGGGTAGAGAAGATCCCTGTCGGAACCTGGACCTATACGGTCATCGAAGCCGACCTCAACTCGGACGAGGACGTGGCCGAGTTCGAACAGCGGCTGAACGCAATGCCGGACAAGGATCGGACCGCGATCTGGCTCGTGCTGCGAGGCACACTGCCGACCGCGGCGAAGGCACGGCTCGACGACATCCTCGACCATTTCACCGACCTGTTCGCGCTCGTCTCCCTGTGGGAGCGGCACATGGACCTGGCCGTCATCGCCGCCGACGAGGACTTCGCCGATCTTGGCCTGAGCGGGTATCTGCAAGAGGCCCTCGACGAACTGTCCGAGCAGGCGGCCGGCGACGGTGAGGACGCCGTCACGGCCCAGGACGCCCTGGGCCTGCTCTTCCGATTCGCCAGGAGCGGTTCATGAGACTCCATTCCATCAGCCTCGTCGACTATCGGGGAATCACCGATGCCACCGTCGAATTCGGTTCGGGAGTGACGATCGTCGAGGGGCCGAACGAGATCGGCAAGTCCTCCATTCACCAGGCGATCACTCAACTGCGGGAGGACAAGGCCAGCTCTCGAAAAGCCAGCATCAAGGACACGCAGCCCGTCGGCTCCGATGTCGGCCCCCAGGTCGAACTGCACCTGAGCACGGGAGGATACGAGCTCCGGTACCGCAAGCGGTGGCTCAAGCAGCCATTCACCGAGTTGAACATTCTGCACCCCGTGCCCGAGCAGCTCAGCGGGGACGAGGCCCACGAACGATTTCTCAGCATCCTCGACGAGACGGTCGACGTGGATCTGCTCGACGCTCTTGATGTCGCGCAGGGCAGAAGCCTGGCTCAGGCGCCGCTGGCCGAGATCAAGGCTCTGCACGGTGCCTTGAACGACTCCGGGGAGGAGCCGGCCGACCATGATGCCTTCCTCGATCGTGTCGAATCCGAATACCTGTCGTTCTTCACTGCCAAGGGCAAGGAGACGGGAGAGCTGAAGAAGCTTGCTGAGGAGGTCCCTGCCGCAGCCGAGCAGTTCCGTGAACTCGACGAGCGCAGCAAAGAGTTGGACGCGCTCGTGGACAGGCACGCTCGGGCGACCGAACGGCTGACGTCCGTGCGTGCCCAGCTCAGTGCGGCCGTCACCGAACGTGACGAGGCAGAAGAGGCCTCGAAAGCAGTCTCCGGGCTCAAGGCCGAACTCGATCGGGCCGTGGAGCTGGCCGAGTCGGCGGAGCGCGAGGAGCAGCGGGCCGAGGAGGCCAGGGAGCGCCGTCTCGCCCTCATCGCTGAAACCGAATCTGCCGCAGAAGCGGTGCAGGCCGCCGAGGTGGACCTCGAGCGGGCCGTGGGCGCCCAACGGGACAAGGACACCGAATTCGCCGCCGCGCAGAAGACGCTCGAAGGGAAACAGGCCGATCTCGATCAGGCCCGGGCAAGGGCGAAGTCCGAGTCCACTGACTTGGCCAAGGCCCGAGCCCGACGCGAAGTGAGTGAACTGCGCAGGAGGCTGTCGAGCATACGCGAACAGGAGCGCCGAGCGACCGAAGCGAAGGCGACGATCGGGTCGATCACCGTCACGGCCAAGGACGTCGAGCGCCTGAGCGCCTTGGTCACCGAAGTGCGCATCGCGCAGAATTCGAAGACTGCCGCTGCCGCGCAGATCGTCGCCCGACGCCTCGGCGACGCCGCGATCAGCATCGATGGCACGGAACTGCCCGACGGCTCCACCGAGGAATTCGCCGTCGTCAGAGATACGCGGATCCTCGTCGACTCAGTCCTCGACATCACTGTGCGCCCCGGCCAGTCGCCGGCGGAACTCGACCGGGCAGTCGAAACAGCGCAGACCGCGCTCGACTCCGAGCTCGATCGTCTCGGTGTCGAAAGCCTCGACCAAGCCCGGCAGCGCGCCGACGTCCGGACCGACGCCGAGGCGGTTCTGGCGGAGACGAGGGCGACGCTGCGTGTGCTCATCGGCGGCGACGACCGTGCGGAACTCGATACTGCCCTGTCCCGGGCAGAGCACCTGGCCGGGCAGTCTCCGGAGACAGGTGGCACAAGCGGCTCGTCCGGCGACTCCGCCGGCGAGTCGGACGTCGAGACCGTCGAGGATCAGGCCGCGATCGACGAACTCGAATCGGCCGTCGAATCGGCTGCTGCAGCGGTCGACTCCGCACAGGAGGCAGTCGACAGAGCCCGAGTCGTGCTCGAGCGCAGACGCGCCGAGCGTGACGAGACGCGGGTGGCGGCGGTGCGAGCACAGACGACCCGCGAACAGGCGACGACGACATCGGACAATCTCGCTTCACGTCTTGCCGCGGATCGGGAGGCGAACTCCGATGAGGCACTCGATGAGGCGCTGACCGCGGCGAAGAGCCAGTCGGAGAAGTCGACGGACCAGGCCGCCGCGGCGCGCTCGCGCTATGCAGAATCCGATCCCGAGACCCTGGAGATGCGGCTGCAGAATGCCCACCAACTCGTCGACAGCAAACAGAAGCAGCTGGAGACCGACCGAGAGGAAGTCGACCGGCTCTCCGCGCTCATCGATGACCGCGCGAGCGAAGGCATCTACGACAAGCTCAAAGCCGCAGAGGAGTCGTTGACGTCTCTGCAGTCGAGACAGGCCCGTCTGCGTCGGCAGGCCGATGCGATCAGATTGCTGCGTGAGACGGTGCTCGCCCACAAGGAGGAGGCCCAGCGGAAGTACGTGGCTCCATTCAAGGAGCAGATCGAGAGACTGGGACGGGTGATCTTCGGACAGGGACTGTCAGTGGAGATCTCCGAGGGCCTCGAGATCGTCTCCCGTACGCTCGACGGTCGAACCGTGGCCTTCGAATCGCTGTCGGGTGGGACGAAGGAGCAGCTGGCGCTCATCGGTCGGCTCGCCGTGGCCACTCTGGTCGACGACAGCACAGGGGCTCCGGTCATCCTCGACGATGCCTTCGGCTTCGCCGATGAGAAGCGGCTGGCAGCGCTCAACGTCATCCTCGGCAACGTCGGCCGGAATGCGCAGGTCATCCTGCTCACCTGCCAGCCCGGTCGTTTCGGTGCCATCGGCGGGGCGCAGACAGTCAGCCTCGCGTGAGACGAGCGGAGTCGACCTGACAACGTCGTCACTCTGCAGGCGTCGCCGCCTCGCGCGCTGCCTCGGCGGCCTCGACGGCATCGGCGCGAATCGTGCGCCTCAGGATCTTGCCCGAACTCGTCTTCGGCAGCTGATCGATGAATGTCACCCGGTGCGGGGCCTTGTACGAGGCCAGATGCTCGCGACAGTAGGCGATGACCTCTTCGGCTGTCGCCTCTGCCCCCGGCTGCAGAGTGACGAAAGCGGCGACATCCTCTCCGCGATACTCGTCGGGAATGCCGACGACCGCAGCCTCCTGGATGGCCGGATGGGTGTAGAGGACGTCCTCGACTTCGCGCGGCCAGACCTTGAAGCCGGAGGCGTTGATCATGTCCTTCTTCCGGTCGACGATGAACAGCCAACCGTCCTCGCGCATGAATCCGACATCGCCGGTGTGCAGCTCGCCGTTGGGGATCTGCTCCGCGGTCGCCTGAGGGTTGTTGAGGTATTCGCGAACCACCTGCGGTCCGGAGATGGCGACCTCGCCGACTTCACCCGGCCCGACTGGTTCGCCGTCATCATCGAGGATGCGGATCAACACGTCGGGCTGAGGAAGGCCGCAGGCGAGGTTGCCGCTGTCGGGATCAACAGGTGCTTGGAATCCGTGAGGAACGGTTGCCACCTGAGCACAGGTCTCCGAGAGCCCGTAGCCTTGGCCGACATAGATGTCTGCTCTCTGCTCGAACTTCTCGACCAGACCCTCGGGCAGCGGCGCACCGCCGGACATCAGGGACTTGAACGACGCGAACTTCTCGGCGGCGAAATCCGGGTGAGCCATCATCGCCGTGTAGATGGTTGCCGGTCCGGCCATATACGCCGGCTTCTCCCGATCGCACAGGGCGATGAGCGAGCCCGGCTCGAACCGATAGTTGAGGATGAGCCGCGCCCCGCCGGCGACCGCGGCGAGGAACTGGCAGACGAACCCGGTGATATGGAACAGCGGGGCGAGTGAGACGTAGCCGTCTCCGGGGCCGAGCATGGGGTTGCGCAGGCAGTATCGCGAATTGCTCGAGATGTTGGCGTGAGTCGCCGCCGCGCCCTTCGACCGGCCCGAAGTCCCCGACGTGTACGCGATGAGCGCGAGGTCATCGACGGCCGGTGAGAGCGGGGTGAAGTCGGTGTCGAGGCGATCTCTGACGGCTGCTTCGAAATCCGGGAGATCGGGCACCTCCGGCAGTGCGTCGAACATCGCGAAGATCGCCTCGGGCCCTTCCGTCTGGAAGCTCCGATCATCGCTGAGGACGACGAGCGGAAGATCGGTCGCATAGTCCCTGACCCGATTGAGGTAAGCCGCCTTCGAGACGATGAGCCCCTTGACCTCGGCATCGCTGAAGATATGCTCGAGCTCGCCGCGATACATGGGGTTGAGCGGGACGACAGCGGCACCGGCCTTCCAGATCGCATAGGTCGAGACGACGAACGCCGGCGTGTTCTGCTCGTAGATTCCGATCCGGTCTCCGGGTTCGACTCCCTGTTCTGCGAGGAAGGCGGCGAAGGCGGTCGACCAGCGGTCGAACTCCTTCCAGGTCAGCCTGAAACCGTAGTAGGTGATGGCCTCCTCATCGCCGCGGGCCCCAACCGTCGCGGCGAGGTCGGCCAGAGGGGTCGAATCCTCGAGTACATAGGGCTCCTGGGCGATCTCACCCAGAGTGGTGATCCAGGGTCGTGTCTCGAACCAGCTGCTCGTCATTGAACGTCCTCTCTCGGATGGTCCTTGCAATTGGGTGGTGTCGGCGGCGGATCAGCGGTGTTTCTTCAGCTCATTGCGCGCGATGGAGCGCTTGTGCACCTCGTCGGGCCCGTCGGCCAGGCGCAGAGTGCGCATATGGGCCCAGAACCTGGCCAACGGGAAGTCATCGGTGACTCCGCCGCCGCCATGGACCTGGATCGCCCGGTCGAGGACCTTCAGGGCCATCGTGGGGGCGACGACTTTGATCTCGGCGATCTCGTTCTTCGCGACCTTGTTGCCGTACTTGTCCATCATGTCTGCGGCATGCAGGGTCAGCAGCCGGGCCTGATCGATCTCGATTCGGGATTCGGCGATCCAGTCCTGGATGTTCGACCGGTTCGAGAGCTTCTCCCCGAAGGTCACGCGTTCCTCGGCACGCTTGACCATGAGTTCGAGTGCTCGTTCGGCGACCCCGATGGCGCGCATGCAGTGGTGGATGCGCCCGGGCCCCAGCCGTGCCTGACTGATGGCGAAGCCTTCGCCCTCGCCCTTGAGGATGTCCTTGAAGGGCACAAGCACATCCTCGAACAGGATCTCCGCATGCCCCTCTCGGTCGGCATAGCCGAAGACGGGAAGGTTGCGCACGACTTTCACTCCCGGGGCGTCGATGGGCACGACGAGCATGGACTGCTGACGGTGCACTTCTGCGCTGGGATCTGTCTTGCCCATGACGATGAGGACTCGGCAGTTGGGGTGCATGCCGTTGGAGGCGAACCATTTGCGTCCGTTGAGCAGGAAGCCTTCTGCGGTGCGTTCCATGCGCATCTCGACGTTCGTAGCATCGGAGCTTGCGACCGCGGGTTCGGTCATCGCGAAGGCCGAGGCCATCGTTCCCTCGAGCAGCGGACGCAGGTACTTCTCCTTGTGCTCATCGGTGCCGAAGAGGGTGAAGACCTCCATATTGCCCGTGTCCGGAGCGTTGCAGTTGATCGCCTCGGGCGCGAGTTCGATGCTGCGGCCGGTGATCTCGGCCAGCGGGGCGTATTCGAGGTTCGTCAGGCCCGGGCCCCATTCGCGATGCGGGTGGAACAGGTTCCACAGACCCTGACGTTTCGCCTCGGCCTTGAGATCCTCGAGGATCTGCGGCTGGGTGTGCGGGCTGGCCGTGGCAGCCATCTGTTCGGCGTAGACGGGCTCGGCCGGGTAGACGAATTCGTCCATGAACGCATTGAGGCGGTCCTGAAAGTCGCGTCCGCGTTCGGTCGTTTCCAGCAAGGTGTGCTCCTTATTCTCCGTTGAGGCGAGTCTGATAGCGGGACATCCCGCGCAGCCAGCGGTCGTAGTCGCTGCCCTTCATGCGGTACATCTCGAGCACTTCGGGGTGAGGCAGGATGAGGAACTGTTCATGCTCGACGGCATCGAGGACGATGGAGGCGACCTGCTCGGGTTCGAGGACAGTGCCGGCCTCCGTGACCGCTCTCTGCGCAGCCCCGCCGCCGGTTCCCGCATCGCCGAGCAGGTTCGTGTTCACACCCATCGGGCACACCACCGAGGCGCGGATGCCGTCATCGCGATACGTCACCGACAGCCATTCCGCGAAGCCGACCGAGGCATGCTTGGTCACCGAGTACGCAGCCGAGCCGATCTGGGTGAGCAGTCCCGCCGCCGAGGCAGTCGCGACGAAATAGCCGGATCCGGCCGCCTTCCAGCGGGGCACGAGAGCCTGGGCGGCGCGGATATGGGCGCGCACGTTGACATCGATGATCGCATCCCACTCGGCATCGGAATCTCCGAGCATGGCCGGGCCGATGATTCCGGCATTGGCGAAGTACATGTCGACGCCGCCGAGGCGGTCGTCGGCGAAGGCGATGAGCTCGCCGACGCCAGCGACCGAGGAAACGTCCCCGACCCAGGAATGGGCGTGCGGTCCAGCACCATCGGAGTCACCGTGTGAACCAGCGGCCAGGTGCTCAGCGGTCTGCTTGACCGTGGGGGAGAGATCGGCGAGGACGACCGAGGCGCCGCGGCTGATGAGCTCGGCGGCCAGAGCTGCGCCGATTCCGCCGGCGGCACCGGTGACGATGGCTCGGGCACCGTCGACGCTCCGGGAGCTCATGTCTGCTCCAGCAGAGTCAGCGCCTGCTGCGCGAGGTCCTCGACTCCGGCGCCGGCGGCCTCCGGATCGAGGTCGAGATCGCCCATCTTCCCGGTCGCGAGCCGAGTGTAGACGCCTTCGCGGATACATGCGAGCTTCCACATCGCGAAGGCCGAATAGTAGCCGACATCGTGGACTTCGTGGCCGCTGGCCTCCTGATAGCGGTCGATGAGCTCGTCCGTCGACGGGAAGCCGTCCTCGGCGGTCGGCACCCAGATGCTCGTGTACTCTTCGGGCACGGTGAGCATGGCGATGAAGTAGCCGAGGTCGGTGAGCACCTCCCCGACAGCGGTGAGCTCCCAGTCGACGACGGCGTTGACCGCTCCGCTGGGGGAGAAGATGAGGTTGTTGGGTTTGTAGTCGCCGTGGGCGATGCCCACGGGACTGCCCGCGGGGTCGGGCATGGATTTCAGCAGGACGTCGTGGACCTCGTGGATCATCGGGGTCTCACGCATCGCGATCTGCTCCACCTGGCCGAGCCATCGCCGCAGCTGACGTTCGATGAGACCCCCGGGCCGGCGCAGATCACCCAGTCCGACCTCGTCGATGTCGACCGCATGGATGGCTGCGAGGGTGTCGATCATCCCGAGAGCGCAGGAGCGTTTGTCGTCCGGGCCGGGCCCGTCGGGGATCCGCGCCCAGTCGTCGGGAGCGTTGATCGCAAAACCGGGACAGTGGTCCATGAAGACGAAGGGCACATCGAGGACCTCGGGGTCGTCGACGATCTCGAGCACATTGGGCACCGGGACGGCGCTGCCGGACAATGCCGACATGATCCGCCCCTCACGAGCGACGTTGTGCGCGCTGCCTCCCTCGTGGCCCAGAGGCGGGCGGCGGAGAACCCAGCGGGGACTGTCGGCGACAGTGATGGTGAATGTGAGGTTCGACCGGCCGATGGACATGACTTCGACGTCGAAGTCCCTGACTCCGAACCTCTGCTCGATCCATCTGCCGATGCTCTGCGCATCGAATCCTGCCGGTGCCTGCGTCATCCTTGACCTTCCCGAGTGAACAATCGTTCAGTAGAGTTCACAGTATTCAAAGCGGGCAGGGGAGTCAAGCCGTGAAAGTGACCGCCGTCACCGGCGCAGATGTGATAGGGCTTGAGCTATCGCCGCGGCGAGACGCCCACCGGGCCCGCACCCGACAACGACAGTGAGGACACCATGAAAGCCATCCGCGTCACCGCCCTGACCGGTCCCGATGATGTTGAGCTCGCCGAGGTGGAGCGTCCGAGCCCCGGCCCCGAGCAGGTCCTCATCGACGTCGCCTATGCGGGCGTGACCTTCCCCGAGCTCCTGCAGACCCGCGGCATGTATCAGACGAAGCACGAGCTGCCCTTCGTCCTCGGCTCCGAGGCCTCGGGCATCGTCGCTGAGGCGGGTCCGGGCTCCCGCTTCTCCGTCGGTGATCGAGTGGCTGCGATCACGGGAGTCGCCACCTTCGCCGAGTACCTGCTCGCCGATGATGCCTCGACCATGGCGCTGCCGGACACCGTCAGCCTCGCCCACGGTGCGGGCATGCCGATGAACGTGCTCACCGCTGATTTCGCCCTCCGGGTCCGCGCCGGGGCTCAGCCGGGGCAGAGCGTGCTCGTCCACGGTGCTGCCGGCGGATTGGGTTCGGCGGCTGTGCAGATGGCGCTGGCGATGGAGCTCGAGGTCATCGCTGTCGTGTCCACGGAGGCGAAGGCCGCAGCGGTGCGAGAGCTCGGCGCCGATCACGTGGTGCTCGCCGACGGCTTCAAGGACGCGACCAAGGAGATCAGCCCACGCGGGGTCGACTATGTCGTCGATCCCGTGGGAGGCGACCGCTTCACCGACTCCACGCGTGTGCTCGCCCCGTTCGGCCGCCTGCTCGTCCTCGGCTTCACCGCCGGGGAGATCCCTTCGGTCAAGGTCAACCGTCTGCTGCTGAAGAACATCTCGGTCGACGGGGTGGCCTGGGGTGCGGCAACGGTCGGCGATCGTTCCTTCATCGCCAGGCAGTGGGAGGCAGTCAGCGGGCATATCGCGGCGGGACGGCTCAATCCGCGCATCCACGCGACCTATCCGCTGGCCGAAGCCTCCCAGGCGCTCAGGGCACTCGATGAGCGTGCGGTCATGGGCAAGGTGCTCCTCGAAGCCGCGGGGGAGTGACGCTGCGCATCACCTCTTGTGTCGGGAGGCGATGTCGCGTCCGATGAGCTCCTTCATCACTTCGTTGGCGCCGCCGAAGATGGCCTGAATGCGGTTGTCCTTGAATGCTCGGGCGATGGGGAATTCGAGCATGTAGCCATAGCCGCCGAAGAGCTGCAGGCACCGGTTGACGACCTCGATCTCGAGATCGGACCCGAGGTACTTCGCCTTCGCCGCATCCACGGCGGTGAGTTCGCCGACGTTGAGCGCGAGTGCGCAGCGGTCGACGAAGGCTTCGAGGGCGTCGACGCGCGTCTCGAGCTCGGCGAGTTCGAAGCGCGTGTTCTGGAAGTCGCCGATCGTCTGTCCGAAGGCCGGGCGCTCGAACACGTACTCAGCCGTCCATTCCAGGGCGGCGCGGGCCGCGGCGAGCGTGCCGGAGCCGATGAGCAGACGCTCGGTCGGCAGGTTGACCATGAGATGGATGAAGCCCCGATCGAGTTCGCCGAGCAGCGCCTCGGCGGGCACCCGGACGTCCGAGAAGGAGAGTTCGGCAGTGTCCTGCGCGTCCATGCCGAGCTTCCGCAGCTTCCGTCCGCGCTCGAATCCGGGGGTGTCGGCGTCGACGATGAACAGCGAGGTGCCGCGAGAGGCCTTGGCCTCCGTGTCGGTCCTGGCGACGACGATGACGAAGTCGCAGTGGATGCCGTTGGTGATGAAAGTCTTCGCTCCGTTGATCACCCAGTCATCGCCGTCGCGGAGAGCCTTCGTCGTGATTCCCTGGAGATCCGAACCGGCGTTGGGCTCGGTCATCGCGATCGCCCCGATCATCTCTCCCGAAGCCAGGCCGGTGAGATACTTCTCCTTCTGGGCCTGCGTGCCGAACGCCATGAGATATCCGGGCACGATGCCGTCGGAGACACCCCAACCGCTGGTGGCCGAGCCGACGCCCCGACGGGCGATCTCTTCGCTGCGCACCATGTCGAAGCGGAAGTCCGTGACCCCGGCACCGCCGAACTCCTCGGGGATGGTCAGACCGATGACGCCCGCCCGTGCGGCCCTGCACCACATCTCGCGATCGACGAGGTGATCCTCTTCCCACTGGTCGATATGGGGCACGACCTCCCGGTCGAGGAAGGCGGCGACGGTGCCGCGGAAGGCTTCGTGGTCCTCGTCGTACAGGTTTCTCTTCACAGTGTCGGTCCTCTTCTGCTGTGGTCGTCGGCGATCGGCTCACCGATGCGAGGGCTGCGGGGTCTCGCGCCGTGCGTGTGATCGCCCTCACTGATCGTGCGCTCAGCTTGACAGCTCAGGAAAAAACAGTCAACACGGACCGTAACTGTGAGATAGTCGTAACTGACGAGACTTGTCGAAGCAGACGGAGGGCACAGTGGACGCCCGCAACCAGGCCGATCGAACGGCGGTTTCGCGTGAGCTCATCCTCGACGCGACGATCGAATGCCTGCTCCGGGAGGGCTACTCCGCGACGACGACGGTCAAGGTCCAGTCCCTGGCCGGTGTCACCCGCGGACGCCTGCTCCACCACTTCCCGTCGAAACAGGCCCTGCTCACTGCCGCGGTCGCCCGCCTCGGCGAGCAACGGCTCGACCGACGGCTCGAGGACGGCGGGGACGAACTCGATCACATGCTCGACGCCGAACGCCCGGCCGACGACGAGGTGGGGCCGCGCATCGATTGGGCGATCGTGAGCCTGTGGACGGGACTCATGCACAAGAGCTTCTTCTCCGCCCTCGAATTGTGGACGGCCTCGCGGACCGATGACGAGCTTGCTGACAGTGTGCGCAGCCACGAGAAGGTCGTGCTCGACAGGGTCAGAGACAATGCGAAGGACCTGTTCGGCCCGGTCGTCGCCGCTGCCCCGGACTACGACGAGATCTTCACGATGCTGTTCGCGAGCATGCGGGGGATGGCGGTGACCTACACCTTCTCCCGCCGCGACCCTCGACATGAGCCGATGATCGGCACCTGGCAGTCGGTCGCACGCTCGCTGCTGTCGTACCATCTCGCCGAAGGCGGCGAGACTTCAGCTGCGCACTGACGGCGGAGAGCAGATCCGAGAACCCGAGCACCGGAAAAGCCGAACACAAGGAAGTGATCATGTATCCAGGCAGATGGGCAGCACAGAATCCCGAGAAACCGGCGATGATCATGGCCGACACCGAAGCGGTCCTCAGCTACGGCGAATTGGAGGACAGATCGCTGCGGCTGGCCAACCATCTGCGCTCTTCGGGCGTCTCCCCAGGCGATCACATCGCAGTGATGGCGGAGAACCGCTTCGAAGTCGTCGAAGCGCTGTGGGCGGCGCTGCGAACCGGCGGGATCATCACCGTCGTCAACACTCACCTCACCGCTGCGGAATCCGCCTATATCGTCAGCGACTGCGACGCCGTCGTGCTCATCGTCTCGACCCAGGTCGAGCACGCCGCCGAGCTGGCGCGGTCGTGCAGCCACGTCGCTCACCGGATCCGCATCGGTGAGACCCCGAGGGGAGACGACGCCGCGGCATTCAGCGGCTGGGACGAGTATGAGACCGTCCTCGCCGCCGCCTCGGACGAGAAGCCGGAGATGGAGCCGCGCGGCGATGACATGCTCTACTCCTCGGGGACGACGGGGCGTCCGAAGGGAATCCTGCCGGCACCGAAGGGGCTGACGATCGAATCCGAAGGCGTGCCGACCATTCAGCTCTTCACAGCCGCCTACGGCTTCGCCGAGGACTCCGTCTACCTCTCACCGGCCCCGCTCTATCACGCAGCGCCGCTGCGGTTCGTCATGACGACCCATGCGCGGGGCGGAACCGCGGTCATCATGCCGAAGTTCGATGCGGAGACATCACTGCATCTCATCGAGAAGCACGGAATCACGCACTCCCAGTGGGTGCCGACCATGTTCATCCGCATGCTCAAGCTTCCCGAGAAGGTGCGCAGATCCTATGACGTCAGCAGCCTGAGAGCCGCGATACACGCGGCCGCGCCCTGTCCACCGGAGGTAAAACGCGCCATGATCGAGTGGTGGGGCCCGGTCATCTGCGAATACTATGCGGCCACCGAAGCCATCGGAGTCACACTCATCGACAGTGAGCAGGCGCTCGCCCGACCCGGATCGGTGGGACGCGACGGAGTGCTGGGAACGGTGCACATCTGCGGCCCGGACGGACAGGAGCTGCCGACCGGCGAGGTCGGCCTCATCTACTTCGAACGCACAGACACACCGCTGTTCGAATACTACAAAGATCCGGAGAAGACGCAGGCCTCACGCCACCCCGAGCACCCGGAGACCTGGGCGACAGCCGGAGACATGGGCTGGCTCGATGAGGACCGATATCTCTACATCGCCGACCGAGCGAGCGGCCTCATCATCTCCGGAGGGGTCAACATCTACCCCCAGGAGATCGAGAATGCGCTCGCCGTCCACGAGGCTGTGGCCGATGTCGCCGTCATCGGCAGAGCCCACGACGAACTGGGTACGGTTCCCGTCGCATACGTGGAGCTGGCTGAGGGAATCCGCCAGGAAGGGCGTGCAGCAGAGCTCGCGGACTGGCTGAACGGGCGGCTCGGCCGCTTCAAGATCCCTCGCGAGTTCCATTTCGTCGAGAGCCTGCCGCGGACTCCGACGGGCAAACTCGTCAAACGTCGTCTTCCCGATCTCGAGGCCCTGCCGCAGTCCTCTGTGCAGTAGCTGTCGGCCCGGCCGTCATTTCGAATCAGTGGGCTCTGCCTCCTCGAAGACGATCTCGGCGCCCTCTTCGGGAAGACCCGCACCGCGCAGGGAGGCTCCCTTGGTCTCCTTCATGAACAGCGCGGCGACGAAGCCGATCACGCATGCCCCCATGACATAGTAAGCGGGCACGATCGGATTGCCGGTCGCCTCGATGATCGCCTCGTTGACCGAGGGGGCGGTGCCGCCGAAGATCGCCGTGGACACGTTGTAGGAGATCGCGAAGCCCGCGAAGCGCACAGGGCCGGGGAACATCGCCGGGAAAGTCGCCGAGATCGTCGACAGCTGCGGGATGTAGAGGACTCCGAGGACCGCAAGACCGATGAGCGCCCAGACGAAGCCGTTGGCCATGAGCATGAACATCGGGATGGCGGCGACGAAGAGGCCGATGAGGGAGAAGTACCAGACGGGTTTGCGTCCGACCCTGTCGGACAGGACGCCGCCGAAGGGAATGAGAAGCATCATGAACGCCTGCGCCAGGAACATGACGGTCAGGGCGACCGACGAGCCCATGCCGACCTGGTTCTCCAGATAGCTGGGCATATAGGACAGGAGCGTGTAGTTGACGACGTTGACTGCGACGACCATGCCGCCGAGGACGAGCAGCTGCTTCTTGTAGTGGGCGAACAGGCTGCGGAAGACTTCCTTGACCGATTTACCCTGATCGTTGTCGTCGAGCTCTTCGTAGACCGGGGATTCGTCGAGCCGTGACCTCAGATACAGGCCCACGACTCCGAGAACGCCTGCCATCATGAAGGGGATCCTCCAGCCCCAGGCCATCATGGTCTCCTCTCCGAGCCCGAGCTGGAGCAGGAGCACCACGAGGGAGCCTGCGGCCATACCCGCCAGAGTGCCGAACTCGAGGAAGCTGCCGAAGAATCCCCTTCGCCTGTCAGGAGCGTACTCGGCCATGAATGTCGCGGCACCGCCGTACTCTCCTCCGGAGGAGAAGCCCTGAATGACGCGCAGCAGTACGAGGATGATCGGAGCGAGGACGCCGATCGTCGCATAGCTGGGGAGGAGGCCGATGCAGAAGGTCGATCCGGCCATGAGGAGGATCGTCAATGCCAGGACTCTCTTGCGACCCAGACGGTCGCCCATCGGCCCCCAGAAGATGCCGCCGAGCGGGCGGAAGACGAACGAGAAAGCGAACGTCAGAAGCGTGAGCAGCGTCCCCTTCTCTCCGGGGAAGAAATGCTGCGTGATGTAGGTGACCGATACGGCGAAGAGGCCGTAGTCGAACCATTCGGTCGCGTTTCCTATCGCCGAGGCGACGACGGCTTTCCTCACCGTCTTGAGCTCCGGTTCGGGCGGGGATGCGGGAGATGTCGAATCATGGGTGTTGGGGTTGCTCACGAGTTCCTCCGATCGTACGAGTCGCCGTCGAGGCGGCCCTCAGCAGAAGCCGAAGTCACGCTACGAGCATCGACTCAGGGTTTCAACAGCGGATACGCTGTCAAATCAACGGCGTGTCCTCTCGACCCAAACAGGAAATCAAGCTTCTGACCTGGATCGATGGGCGGACGCTCCGGATCTCCGATCCTGTCCCCTTTCACAGGGAACCCTGAGGCGAGCGTTATGCTCGGTCGCATGTTCTCGGACTTCGGCGATAGGGGGTCGCGAGACCGGGTTCGGCCGTCGCACAGTGCTTCGATGCGGGTGAGTATTCCCACATCCGAGCGGAATCCGTCCCGCCCACGGACGGTGCCGGTCTTCCGCCCCCTAGACTGGGCCGCTGCGATTCCAGACGGAACGAGCATCGGAACCCAACAGCTCCGCCCCCGACAGTACGGTCGGTGGGGCACGGAAGGCAGCACGACCCATGGACCAGTCCAATACCCGTACGGAATCAACCGATCAGGAGGCTGATCCTCCTCCCGCAACCGCCGAATCCGCTCAGACCGGGCGTGGTCGCATCGATTTTCCCGTTGCCGGAACGAGCGTGGGGATCCTCGCGACCTTCGTCGTTCTGGCCCTCATCCTCCCCGATCGCATGTCGACCTGGGTCGGAGACGCATTCGCCGCCTGCGCCGAGATCTTCGGCATGTACTGGCAGATCCTCCTGCTCGCGACATTCCTCATCGCGCTCGCCCTCATCTTCACCCCCTGGGCGAAGGCCCGCTTGGGCAATCAGGCGCGACCGGACTTCAACCGCTTCGCCTGGATCGCGATGATCATGACGACTCTGCTCGCAGCCGGGGGAGTGTTCTGGGCCGCGGCTGAGCCGATGTACCACTACACCTCGACCCCTCCGTACTTCGGAGGCAGCGGCGTTGACGCCGTGGCCGCCGCACTGGCCACGAGCTTCATCGACTGGGGCTTCCTCGCCTGGGCGATCCTCGGGTCGTTGGGCACCATCGTGATGATGCGGGCGGCGGATAAGGGCATGCCGCTGCGCCCGCGAAGCCTTCTGTACCCGATCATGGGCAGACGTGCGGCCACCGGCCCGATTGCGGCGATCGTCGATGTCGTGTGCGTGATCTCCGTGGCGGCGGGGACCATCGGTCCGGTCGGCTTCCTCGGTCTTCAGGTCTCCTACGGTCTGAACTCCCTGTTCGGGGTCCCCGATGTCTATCCCGTCCAGCTCCTCGTCATCGCGCTGCTCACCGCAGTCGCCGGTGTCAGTGTCTTCTCCGGCGTCAGCCGCGGAATCAGGTTCCTCAGCTCCGCGAATGTGTGGATGGCGCTCGGGCTCATGGCCGCAGTGCTCGTGCTCGGCTCGGCATGGTTCGTCGTCAAGAGCTACTTCAGCGGCGTCGCGCTCTATGTCACCGACTTCTTCAGCATGACGCTCTACCGCGGAGACACCGAGTGGCTCTCCGGCTGGACCGTGTTCTTCTTCGGCTGGTTCCTCGGCTATGCGCCCCTGATGGCGATCTTCGTCGCCCGGATCTCCAAGGGGCGGACGGTCCGCGATCTGCTCATCAGCACCACAGTCCTGCCTCCGATCGCCACGACCTTCTGGTTCACCGTGCTCGGCGGCACGGGCATCTTCCTCGAGCAGAGGACCGAGGGTTCGATCTCGAAGCCGCTCATGGACGGCGGACTGCCCGCCGCAGTCATGGCGATCAGCGACAACCTGCCGCTGTCGCTGATCATCAGTCTCGGCTTCCTCCTCCTGACGATGACCTTCGTTGCGACGACCACGGACTCGATGTCATTTGCGATGTCGCAGTCGTGCATGGCCTCGGGGGAGCCCTCGCCGAGGCTGAGAGCCACCTGGGCTCTGCTCATCGGCATCACCGCGGCCGTGCTCATCAGCCTCGGCGACGGAGGTGTCGATGCTCTGCAGTCGGCGATCGTCATCACCGCGGTGCCGGTGGGCTTCGTCATGCTGCCCTCGCTGGTCGCCGCTCCCGTCTTCGTGCGGCAGATGGCTCGTGAACAGAAGGTGTGAGCTCGGCCGAGCCGAGCCGCGCCGGGCCGGTCGCCGAGAGCCTTCACCCGTGAGTGTGCGAACCGTGCTCGTCGATCCACACCCACCCGGGCGGCATCGGCGCCCAGGCGGCGACCTCGCGGCCGGCCTTGGAGCTGTCGGCGAGCACGACGACGGTGCGGGCGCGTTCGGCGATGAGTTCCTTGGTCCGTGCTTCGTCCAGCGTCGGTTCGCCCAGTCCGTTCCTCGGATCGACGGCGTCCGCGCCGAGGAATGCGACGTCGACATGGATCCGTCCTAGCGCATGGTCGCTCAGGGCACCGGTGGTCCCGTGCGACATCGTCGAGACCTCACCGCCGATCATGATGACCTTCGGGCCCCTCGGATGAGCCAGGGCGAGGGCGATCTCGAGCCCACGAGTGACGACGGTGAGATCATCGCGGTCGCGGATCCTGTCGGCCAGACGCACGGTCGTCGAGCCGGCATCGAGGAAGACCGTGCGCACACTCGAGTCTGCGAGGTGGCCCAGCGCCCAGGTCGCGATCGTGTCCTTGGCTACGGCATTGTGCTCCATCCGCTGCCCCAGCGGCGGTTCGACGTAGCCGGCGGCGGTGGCGCCGCCGATCGTGCGGATGACATCGCCGGATTCGGCCATCTCGCGCAGGTCGCGGCGAATCGTCGATTCGGAGGTGTCGAGTTCGGCGGCCAGACGCGCGATCGTCCAGGTCCCGCTCTTGAGCAGGGACAGGATGTCCTCGCGACGTCTCAGCGTGCCTGTCCGAATCGCCATTCAAGGTGTCCTCTCACTGGTGGAAGCGGCCGTCGGAGTCAGCGCGGCAGGTACTCGGCGCGGATGCCGTCGACGTAGGGAGCGTAGCCGATCGCCGCCCGGTAGGCCGAGCGCATCGTCCCGGCGTCGGCGATGCCCTGCCCGGCGATGTCGAAGGCCGTGCCGTGATCGACGGAAGTCCGCAGGATCGGCAGGCCCACGGTGACCGAGATCGTCCCATCGAAGTCGAAGGTCTTCGAGGCGATATGGCCCTGATCGTGGTACTGCGAGAGGACGCCGTCGAAGCGTCCGGTCAGCCCCTGGTGGAAGACGGAGTCGGCTGGAATCGGTCCGGCGACTTCGAAGTCTCCGGCGGCATTGACCTGCTCGACCGCGGGACGCAGGATCTCGATCTCCTCATCGCCGAAGGCCCCGTTCTCGCCCCCATGCGGGTTGAGTGCGGCGACGGCCAGCCTCGGCGACTGCACTCCGTAGAGCTGCAGGGCCCGATGAGCGC
Source organism: Brevibacterium renqingii (assembly GCF_017808105.1). Lineage (GTDB taxonomy): Bacteria > Actinomycetota > Actinomycetes > Actinomycetales > Brevibacteriaceae > Brevibacterium > Brevibacterium renqingii. Next base: position 63,861 of record NZ_JADBHF010000005.1, read on the forward strand.
GTTCGATGGAGTCGATCTGCGCGTCGACGGTGAGCGCGTCGATGGCCTTGCGCAGAGACATGTGGCGGGTGGCGAAGAAGATCTGCAGCTTGTGCCCGGGAGCCTTCGTGTTCTCGACGACGAACATGGTGTCCTGCTTCGTCACACCGGTCAGCTCCCCGAGCATCTCCGTGTGGCCCAGGTGAGCAGAACCCGATTTCCAGACCGCCTCTTTGTTGATGGGGCCGGTGACGATGCCGGCGATCTGCTGGTCCATGGCCGCCTTCGCGGCGACCTCGATGGCGGTGACTGCTGCTTGGCCGGCACGCGCGTCGACGGTGCCCCAAGCGGGCAGGTCGGTCCCGAGGACGCCGATGTCGAAGACGTCGATGACTCCTTCACCGGCCGAAGGGGTCGACCAGTCGGTGATCGTGCGCAGTTCGACATCGAGGTCGAGGACCTCGACGGCTCGTTTCATCGCTGCGAGGTCAGCCACTGCGATTCCGCGCTGATCGTCCCTGCCGGCGAACTCCGCGAGCACCTGTGCGGTGATCTCCGGTCCGATGCCGACCGGGTCGCCCACGGTGACGGCGAGTGCTGGTGCTGTCATGTCAATCTCCTCAGATGGTTGTCTGTGCTTGGATGCTGCCGATGGTCGCGGAGTCGTACGCTGTCGCTGTGAAGTCATTCCCTCCTCACGCGGGAGGTCGCCTTGAGGTATTCGAAGCAGTGTGCTGCCGTGGTCGGCCCTCCGATCAGGCCGCCCTTGGTCACGATGGGCAGCCCGTCTGCGCGGCCTCCGACGAGGCGGCCGCCGACGGCCAGCGGCACGATCTCCTTCTCCACCTCCATGCCGACCGCGCCGAGCTCCCGCATGACGGTGGCCGTGACGTCGCCGCCGGTCGTGTAGAGACCGGTGACCGAGACCGAGTGCATGATCGCCGCTGCGATCATCGCCAGCCGTCGCGTCGTCGTCTCGGACTCTTCGTCGCTGAGCTCGAGCAGGTCTCCGGACTCGAGCACAGTCGCGATGATGATCGCCCGCGCCGAGGCGGCTTCTTCGACCCGTTCGAGCGTCGTGTCGACGTCGGGCAGGCTGTCTTCGTCGAGGACGGTGCGGATGAGCGCGACCGTCGGATCCCCGGCGAGCTCGGCCAGCTGCATGCGGGTGACCTCGGTGGCGGATCCCGAGATGCCGAGGAGGACCTCGTCCGAGCGGGTCGGCAGCAGGGAGAGCGCCAGTGAGAGGCTGCCGGGGCCGGGGTCGATCGTCACCCAGTCGAGCAGTTCGTCGGGAGGCAGTCCCGCGCGGTCTCGGACATTTCGTCCGGTCACTTCAGCAGCGCTCTTGCGAGAACCGGACGGCGGCGTTCCCATCGAGATCTCGGCGATCTCGGCGCTCACCTCGGCGACGACGGAGCCGACGAGCTCGACGTGGGCTGTCGTCAGCGCATCGGCGATGATGACCTCGGCGCCGGAGCGGATCGCCTCGAGCACCTCGGCGCGGATCGCGCTGCGTCCCTCGAGCACCGAGGAGATCTCGATGAGACGGCACTCGAGGTCGGTGCCGGAGCGCAGGATCTCCTCGACGTCGGAGGTGAGCATGGGGGAGCGGACGTCATGACGCAGCTCGGTGTGTTCGAGCAGTCGACCGTCGAGCAGCTGGCGGCCGCCGACGGTCGTGCGGTCGGCATCGGGGAAGGCCGGGATGCACAGCCCCAGAACGCGTCGGTGCCGTCCGTCGTCCCTCTGCCGGTCGGCGGAAGCGACGAGCCTCCTGCGTGCGCGCAGGGCCGCCTCGGCGGTCGCCCCCACATTTCCGCGCAGAGTCGTGTCGATCCGGCAGGACACGAGATCGACGTCACCGGCCGCGGCGATGAGCGCCTCGGTGAGCTCGGCGGCATCCTGCGACGGCAGATGCCGGGAATCGGCGTTGACGACGACGGCATCGTAGTCGTCGAGGAACCCACCGAGGCCGACCGCCGCCTCCTGATCGTTCGCCGAGACCGTGATCGTGCGCAGCCCCGCCTCGGCGAAGAGCGCACCGCAGGCGTTGCCGCCGGTGAGGTCATCGGCGACGATGAGGATCCGCGGGTCGGCGCCGCAGGTGCCTGCCGTTCCGGACTGGGGCATGGGACGTTCGCTCATACGACCAAGTCGAGCACGAACAGCAGCGGAAGGGAACCGAGCCAGACGGCCGTGGTGATTCCCGACCAACCCTTGATCGCGTGGATTCCGTCGAGGCCGGCGAAGCGGGTGACGACCCAGAAGTACGAGTCGTTGAAGTAGGAGAAGACCATGGAACCGGCCGTGCAGGCCATGACGGCGACGAGCGGATCGAGGCCCAGCGGTGCGATGAGCGGTGCCGTCACCGAGGCGGCGGTGATCATCGCGACGGTGCCGGACCCCTGTGCGAGACGGACGAGGGAGGCGATGAGGAACGGCACGAGGAGGGCTGGGAGGCTGATCGAGGCGATCGCCTCGGCAAGGGCGTCGCCGACGCCCGATTCGCGCAGAACCAGTCCGAAGCTGCCGCCGGCTCCGGTGATGAGGAGGATGAGACCGGCCGAGGCTGCACCGTCGGCGAGCCACCCCTGGACCGTGTTCCGTGGGGTCAGGCGTGGCAGAAGCGTGTAGACGGCGAGCACGAGGCCGATGATCAGAGCGATGACGGGGTTGCCGAGGAAGGCGAGAGGAGCGACCCATGTCGAGGGTTCGTAGGCGTCGCCGGCGAGCTCGCCCTGCGCGTCCTTGTCGATCGCGGTGCCCACGGTGTTGGCCACGATGAGCAGCAGCGGCACGATCAGCGGGAGGAATCCGAGGAAGGCACCTGGCTTCTTCGACGTCTCGGTCTCGACGTCGGCCGAGCCGGCCCCGACGCCGCCGGAAGCCGAAGGACCTTCCGTCGCAGTCGTGCCGTCAGTGGCGGCGGCGGACGTGGTGCCGGAGGCGCTCGCCGAGGTGGCTGCGAGTTCTGTGTAGACATCGTGTTTGACCGCCGCGTTGAGGACGGGTTCGAGCTTCGGCCCGATCCAGCGGGCGTAGACGACGACAACGGGCAGGAGGATGACGGTGAAGACGAGGCCGGCGAGGATGACGGACCCGATATCGGCGCCGAGGATGCCGGTGGCCGCCAAGGGGCCGGGCGTCGGCGGGACCATATGGTGGGTCAGCGTCATCCCGCAGCCCAGCGCGAGTGCGAGGGTGACATAGCCGCCCTTCTTCACGCGGGCGATGGAGCGGGCGAGCGGGTTCATGATGACGTAGCCGGAGTCGCAGAAGACCGGGATGGACACGAGCGAGCCGACTGTGCCCATGGCCCAGGGCTCGCGGCCCTTGCCGAAGGCGCGCAGGAACGCGCGGGCGAGTGAATCGGCGGCACCGGAGACTTCGAGGATCTTTCCGATCCCGACGCCGAGTCCGATGACGATGCCGATGCTGGCCAGGGTGTCGCCGAATCCCGTGGTGATCGACTCGACGATGGAGAGCAGGTCCTGACCGGCGACGATCCCGGTGACGACTGAAGCGAGGAGCAGGGCGATGAAGGCGTCGAGGCGGGTCGCCAAGACGATGACGACGATCGTCGCGATCCCGGCGATGAGCGCCAGGATGAGTTGCAGGTCCATGAGGTTCCTCCGCAGTGAGGCCGGCTCGATCGGTGAGCCAGGGTGGGTGTGGTTCTCGGCGGCTGCCCGGTCCGATGGCGCAGCACAAGCGCCCGGACCAGAACCGAAGATGAACAGTATGAGCAAGTATGTTCTATAGGTGCGCAACTATGCAAGGTATGCGGTAGCGGTGGGGTGAATCACCATTGAAAGGTACCCCTAGGGGGTATATGTTGAGGGTATGAGCAATCAGCAGAATCATCAGCAGCACAGTGTGGGGCTTGACCACTCGGCACATGCCGGGCACGAAGGCCACACAGACCACCACGGCAGTGATCGTTCCGGCGCCGCGGTCGCGCACGAGCACGGCGGCCACGGAAGCCATGAGGGTCACGGCGGCCATGAGGGCCACGCAGGGCATGGGGGACACGGCGGCCATGGTGACCATGTCGCGCAGTTCCGGCGTCTGTTCTGGATCATGCTCATCATCGCTATCCCGGTCGTCGCCTTCAGCCCGATGTTCGGCCACCTCGTCGGCTATGAAGTTCCCGAAACCGGTGTGCTCGGTGTCCTGCGCTGGCTCTCGCCGATCCTCGGCACCGTCATGTACTTCTGGGGCGGCAAGCCGTTCCTGACCGGCGGCCTCGACGAGATCAAGGGCCGCAGTCCGGGCATGATGCTGCTCATCGCCTTGGCCATCACGGTCGCCTTCCTCTCCTCCTGGGGCTCCTCGCTCGGCCTGCTGGACCCCCAGCTCGACTTCTGGTGGGAGCTGGCTCTGCTGGTCGTGATCATGCTCGCCGGGCACTGGATGGAGATGCGTTCACTGGCGCAGACCACCTCGGCGCTGGACAGCCTTGCCGCGCTCCTTCCCGATGAGGCGGAGAAGGTCGTCGACGGCGAGGTGGTGAGCGTCTCGCCCGATGAGCTCGAAGTCGACGACATCGTTCTGGTCAGGCCCGGCTCCGCGGTCCCCGCCGACGGACAGGTGATCGACGGATCGGCGAGCATGGACGAATCCATGGTGACCGGCGAGTCGACGACAGTCCGCCGCAGCGAGGGCGACTCTGTCGTTGCAGGAACCATCGCCACTGATTCGGGCCTGCGGCTGAAGATCACGGCCATCGGCGACGATACGGCGTTGGCCGGGATCCAGAAGCTGGTCTCCGATGCGCAGAACTCGTCCTCGCGTGCCCAACGGATCGCTGACAGGGCCTCGGCATGGCTGTTCTGGTTCGCGCTCGGCGCGGCGATCATCACGGCGATCGTCTGGTCTCTGCTCGGCATGCCGGATTCCGCTGTCGTGCGCACGATCACCGTTCTCGTCATCGCCTGTCCCCATGCCCTGGGTCTGGCGATCCCGCTGGTGGTCTCCATCGCCACCGAACGTGCCGCCCGCACAGGAGTGCTCATCAAGGACCGTCTCGCACTCGAAACGATGCGCACGGTCGATTCCGTGCTCTTCGACAAGACTGGAACCCTCACCAAGGGCGAACCCACCGTCACCGGCGTCGAAGCACTCGAGCGTGATGAGGACGAAGTGCTCGCCCTGGCCGCCGCGGCCGAGGCCGACAGCGAACACCCCTTGGCCCGTGCCATCGTCCGTGCGGCCGACGAACGCGGACTCGAGGTGCCGTCGGCGGCGAACTTCTCCTCCTCGCCTGCGGTCGGCGTCAAGGCCGAGATCGACGGCTCCACCGTCGAGGTGGGTGGGCCGAAGCTGCTCGAGGAGCACAATGCCTCCGAGGTCGCGGCCGCCGACCACTGGCGAAGCGAAGGTGCCATCATCCTGCACGTGATCGAAGCCGGTGAGGTCATCGGTGCGCTGCGTTTGGCCGATGAGATCAGACCGGAGTCCCGAGACGCCGTCGACGCCCTGCATGCCATGGGTGCCCAGGTGGTCATGATCACCGGTGATGCCGAGGCGGTTGCCCAGTCGGTCGCTTCCGAGCTCGGCATCGATCGCGTGTTCGCCGGTGTCCACCCCGCAGACAAGTCTGCGAAGGTGAGCGAACTGCAGAACGAGGGCAAGCGGGTCGCGATGGTCGGTGACGGCGTCAACGACGCGCCGGCTTTGGCGCAGGCCGATGTCGGCATCGCCATCGGCGCCGGCACCGATGTGGCCATCGGTTCGGCCGGAGTCATCCTCGCCTCCGATGACCCGCGTTCCGTCCTGTCCGTCGTCGAGCTCTCGCGCGCGACCTACCGGAAGATGAAGCAGAACCTGTGGTGGGCGGCCGGATACAACCTGCTGTCCGTGCCGCTGGCAGCAGGCATCCTCGCACCGATCGGCTTCGTCCTGCCGATGAGCGTCGGTGCTGTCCTCATGTCGATCTCGACGATCGTCGTGGCGCTCAATGCACAGCTTCTGCGCCGCCTCGACCTGCGTCCGGAAGCTGCGGTCGCCCGCGTCAGCAGGGATCGCTGATCGGCGCGCTGGAAGCGATGTGGTCACGGGCGGTGAGGCGGTTCCGTCTCGCCGCCCGGGGTCAGCGGTCGAGCGCCGCCTCGTTCGAGGTCGCGCCGCTCAGTGAGGCTTGCCGAAGCGCCCCGGCCGATAGCAGGTGATGGCGAAGCGATGCGACATCGGGGACACTCGTCGATAGGGTGGTTCCTATGTGGTTCGTTTCGAAGACCGTCCCTGCCTCCGCGGTCGCCGGGGCGCTGATCGTTGCGCTCTTCGGGCTCAGCGCGTGCAGCGACAGCGCGACAGAGCCCGAGGCGGAATCGACGCCGACGCAGACCTTGGAAGTCGTGGCCCAGGGCTTCGACACGACCGAAGACCTCTCCGACTATCTGTCCGAGGATTTGGACGAGGTCGAAGTGCGGCTCGAGTCCGAGTCGAATCCGGACTACGACGAGGAGGTCGATGCGGATCGCCTCTACGTCGATTTCGCCTCGGATGAGCATAGGTCCGCAGACATGGAAGCGACCGCGGCCATCATCCAGGCGGCGTCGCGGGCGACATTCGACTTCGACGTGCTCATGGTCACCGGAGACGTCTCAGCCGGTGAGTGGTCCTACCTCTACAACCGGCAGACTGTTGAGAAGCTCACTGAGGGTGACCGGATCGCCGTCGCTGACGTTTGGGGCGCTGCCGAACAGGACTTCGACACCATCCACCGCTGACTCCGCTGCTGTCGATTCAGCGGAGCGCGGCCGAGGTTCTGACGGACCGCCCCGCCTACTTCTCGACCGCGACCCCGTCGGCGTCGGCGAAGACCATGGCACCGGGACGGATGGTCGCACCGCCGATCTCGACGATCACATCGATCTCACCGACTCCCTCCTTCGCGCTCTTGCGAGGGTTACTGGCGAGTGCTTTGACTCCGAAGTCCATCTCGGCCAGCGCCGCTCGGTCGCGGACAGCACCGTTGATGACGACTCCCGCCCAGCCGTTGCGAACTCCCGCCTCGGCGATCATGTCGCCCATGAGCGCGGTGGCTATCGACCCGTCGCCGTCGATGACGAGCACGGCACCGTCGCCGGCCTGATTGAGGGTCCGTTTGACCAGGGCGTTGTCCTGGAAACAGCGAATGGTGCGGGCGGGACCGGAGAAGGAGGTCTTGGCTCCGAAGTCGCCGAAGTCCAGGGCGATCGAGTAGAGGTCCTCGCCGCGCTCGTCCCAGAGATCTGCTGTCGATACCGTCATGTCTGTGCCTTTCGCCGAGTTGGTGAGAGTGCGGATCGGTCAGTCGAATGCTCGGGCTCGTGCGTAGAGGCCGGGCACACCACCGGAGTGCATGAATACCACTGTTTCGTCAGTTCCGAACCTGCCCTGACGGATGAGATCGATCAGTCCTGCTGCGGCCTTGCCGGTGTAGACGGGGTCGAGGAGGATTCCCTCGGCGCGGGCGAAGAGGCGCACGGCCTCGACCATTCCCTCCGTCGGCAGGGCATAGCCGCTTCCGACGTAGTCGCCGAGACCCACCGTGTGGTCGCGGGGGACGGGAGGAAGGTCGAGGAAGTCGGCAGTGGAATCGACGAGTTCGACGATCTTCGGCTCCTGTTCAGACCGGGAGCGGCTGACATTGATGCCGAGTACCGGGATCTCGCTGCCTGCTCCGTGCAGGCCCACGACCAGTCCCGCTTGCATGCCCGCCGACCCGCTGGGGGAGACGACAGCTGCGACGTCGAGTTCGGCGGCGTTGATCTGTTTGAGCAGTTCGTCGGCACAGTCGACGTATCCGAGTGCGCCGATGACGTTCGAACCTCCGACGGGGATGACATACGGCGTCTTGCCTTCACCCCTCAGCCGGTCGGCCAGCGCCTGAGCTTCGCGGAGCAGGTCGCTGCCATTGCCGAAGACGGTGACCGAATCGGCGCCGAGGAGGTCGAAGAGCAGGAAATTGCCGGTGTGTTCGGGTGGGTTGGCACCGGCAGGACCGAGTCCGGTTCCCTCCGGACCGAGATCCTCCTCGACGATGAGATGGCATTCGAGCCCCTCACGCCGCGCGGCCGCCAAAGTCAGTCTGCAGTGATTGGACTGGACGCCTCCGACGGTGATGAGCGAATCCGCGCCCTGTTCAAGCGCATCGGCGATGAGGAACTCGAGCTTGCGGGTCTTGTTGCCGCCCTGAGTCAGCCCCAGACGGTCGTCCCGTTTGATCCAGATCTGCGGCCCTCCGAGTTCGGCGGAGAGGCGCGGCAGAGGCTCCAGAGGGGTCGAGCCGTCGGTATAGCTGCGACGAGGAATCATCTCAAGGCTGATCATGGAACCCGAGTCTACTCGTGCCCAGCCGTCGCCCGCAGGGGCAGTCTCAGCTGTCGAATCGAACCCGTTCGACAGCGCCTTCGGAGCCGCGGTCGGCAGCCCTGTTGTCCACGCTCAGGGTCAGCACGTCTCCGGTCTCACGGTTCACGTAGACGGCGGCGGTGTGTTCCGAGTCGGCATCGGCCGTGATCCTGCGCCACTGCTTGATATGAGCTGTCCCATGACCGGCCAGAGCCTGGACGACGCTCGGATGGGCCCGTTCCTTCACCTCCTGATCGTTCCCCTGTGACCAAGCGGTGACGAGCCTGTCGGCGTATTCGGCTGCTTCCGTCGGATGCCCGGTGGACTGTGGGGCGGACGACGACGAACCGGGTTGATCGGTCACAGGTGCGGCAGAGGCTGTCGGGGTCGCCTGTGCGGTATTGGTTGAGACAGTCAGCAACAGGACGCTGGCCAGCCCGAGGCTTGCGGCGAGAACAGCGGAAGGACGCAGGTGCGAGGTCGTGGTCGGCATGTGAGGCTCCTTTTGAAAACAACGGGCGTTGACGTCACCGAGTATCGTCAGTCTGAATGAGCGTCGCTTGCCGAATTCTGGAAGTTCCCTTGGAACAGGTCTCAGGCGGGAGAACGCCGCATTGCAGTGATGCGTCAGGACCGAGACATTTCCGTGCAGCCTGAGTCTTCACATGCTCATCTCTGCGCAAGTGTGACAAGAACGGAGGAGCCTAAGGAATCAAATCGTGATCATCGGTTCGCAGCGCGAGCCGTGTCCGTCTCCGGTTCTGCGGCTGCGGATCCCTCCTGCTCCTTGTCCATCCAGTCCTTTCCGTCGAGGATGCGCGCGACCATCATGGAGCTCGACTGGTCGCCTACGGCGTTGACCGTGGTCGCCGGCGGGTCGATGACTGTGCCGATGATCTGGATGATCGGCAGGGCGGCGGGTGGGAAACCGTAGAGCGTGATGATCATGAGTTCACCGATGAAGCCGCCCGAGGGGATTCCGGCCATGACCATCCCTGCCAGCAGGGCTACAGCGATGCCCAGGAGGATGTTCTCGATCGTGAAGAAGTCTCGTTGGAAGACGGCGAAGAGGAACGCGATCTTGAGGATCGCCGACAGGCTCGAGCCCTCCATGTGGATCGTCGCTCCGATCGGTACGATCGTCTCCCGGATGTCTCGAGGCACTCCGATGCGTTCACCGGCACGGAGGTTCGCCGGGATCGCCGCCACCGAGGACGAGGTCCCCAGGGAGATCGCCGTCGGTTCGAGGACATTGCCCCAGAAGCGGGTGACTCCGCGGCGTCCTCCGGCAAAGAACGCATAGAACGTGAAAGCGACGATGAAGTAGACGATCGCCACCGGATAGTAGACGAGGAAGGCGCGGACGTAGTCGCCGACGAGTTGGGCTCCGAGATCGCCGATGAGGGCCGCGAAGTAGGCGCCGAGGCCGATCGGGGCGTAGTACATGATGATCGAGGTGAACTTGAGGAACACCTCGGTGCCGGAGGAGAGGAACTGTGCGAAGGGCTTGCCGGCCTCCCCGATCCTGCTCGTTGCGAAGCCGACGATGACTGCGAACACGATGAGAGCGAGCATGTGCTCGGCCGACAGGATCTTCGAGAAATCGTCGACGACGACGGTCTGGACCAGCTGTTCACCGATGGAGCCGACCTCCTCGACGTTCTTCGGCTCCTGCATCTCGACCTGCACACCCTCCGTGGCGTTGAAGAGCCAGAGCGCGGCGACCATGACGATGGAGGCGATGACGCCGGTGACCGCGAAGACGCCGAGCATGCTGCCCATGATCTTGCCCAGGCGCGCTGCGGAGGACATGCCGGAGACAGCCGAGGCGATGGAGAAGAACACCAATGGCACCACGAGAGTGAACATCATATTGATGAACAGGGTGCCGAATGGCTTGATGACGGTGGCGCGTTCGCCGAAGACGAGCCCGATGACGGCACCGATGACGACCCCGGCGAGGATGAAGAGCGGGAATCGGTAGTTGCGCAGGATGCGGACGGCCTTCGAGGTCGGCTGATCCTGGGGCGTGGAGTCCGCTGTGTCGGAATCGGCTGGGGAGGGCATAGAGTCTGCCTTTCACGTAGTGCGTGGTGCCAGACGGAGTTCTGCTCCACCTTCTCCCTCATTGGTACGGGCAGGGTCAATGCAGATTCCGATCGAAAGTTCCTGGCTGTAGAGATCTTAATGGCGACCGCAGGCGACTTGGAAAGAGCCCTGACCGGCCGCCGTCCGTCAGCGCCGCGGCGACCGTAGTCTCCCTATTGGTTCTGTGTCCTGCATCACATACCATGAGATATGGAGATCATCGACTTCGTCCCCAGGCCCGATGAGTTCGTCTACACCTTCGGTGGGGTGGCCCCCGCGGCGACGATCCAGCCCGGAACCGTTTTGAAACTGTGGTCCGAAGATGCGTTCAACAATGCAATAACCTCACGGTCGGACGTGCCCAGCTCGAAACTGGACCCTCATCGGCTGAATCCGCAGACTGGTCCGTTCTATGTCAATGGCGCCGAGCCCGGGGACACATTGGCGATCCACATCGTTGATCTCACTCCCGCTCGCCGGTGGGGCGCATCTGCGACGATTCCGCTGTTCGGCGGACTGACGGCAACGGATCGCACAAGCCTTCTTCATGAAGCATTGCCCGAAGCCGCTTGGATCTATGAACTCGACTCAGAAGCGCAGACCGTGGGCTTTCAGAATCGGGCTGGTGATTTCGAACTTGCCTTGCCGGTCGAGCCTATGCTGGGCACGGTCGGAGTCGCACCCGCAGGCGGGGAAGTCCACTCCTCTCTTACACCTGAGCGCTTCGGCGGGAACATGGACACCCCGGAGATGAGGGCCGGCACCACCGCATTCTTCGGGGTGAACGTCGAAGGGGCCCTGTTCTCCATCGGAGATGGACACTACCGGCAAGGAGAAGGCGAAGCGTGCGGCACCGCAGTCGAAGGGGCCATGAACTCGACGATCATCGTCGATCTCGTCAAGGGAAGCGGCCCTCTGTGGCCGCGGCTGGAAAGTGACGAACACTGGATGGTCGTGGGTTCTTCACGACCGATGGAAGACTCATGGAGGATCTCTCAGGTGCAGATGATCCGCTGGCTCGCCGAGCTCTTCGATCTTGAGATCATGGATGCTTACCAGCTGCTGACTCAGATCTCTCTGGTTCCAGTCGCCAACGTGGTCGATACGAACTACAGCGTCGTGACGAAAGTTGCGAAGTCACTGCTTCCGGTAAGGAGCGCATTCAACGGGCTTCACGCAGACCTGCGTCAGCGTGCACGGGAACTTCTATAGACGAAGAGCGCGATTCTCGCGGTCGGGTGACTCGAGTCGCGATGAGCAAGGGGGGAAGAGGAACAGTGGATCTGAAGATCGGCGGCAAGACCGCAATGGTCACCGGCGGGACAAGGGGTATAGGCCGTGCCATCGTCGAATCATTCTTGGCAGAAGGGGCCGACGTGGCCTTCTGCGCTCGCAGCGCTCAGGCGGTAGTCGATGCCGAAATGGAGTTCGCGTCTCAGGGAAGAGCGATCGGAACTGCTTTCGATGTCAGTGACAGTGTCGCGTTGAGTGACTGGGTCCTGGCCACCGCCGAAGAGTTCGGCGGAATCGACATGGTCGTCAGCAGTGTCAGTGCGCTCGCGATTCCCGACACCGAAGCGAACTGGTACCAATCTTTCAATGTTGATCTGATGGGCACGGTCAATCTGTCCAAAGCGGTGATCCCGTATCTGAAGGAAAGCGATGTGGCATCGCTGATTGCCATCTCGAGTGTCTCCGGCAGAGAGGCGGACTTCGCGTCTGGACCCTACGGAACGATGAAGACTGCGATCATCGGTTACATGGCCGGTCTTGCGCCGCAACTGGCAGGGAGCGGAGTGCGGATCAACACCGTCTCACCCGGCAATACGTATCATGAGGGCGGAGTCTGGCCAGGGATCGAGGCAGACGATCCTGAACTGTTCGACTATGCGCTCGGACTCAATCCGAGCGGTCGAATGGGCACACCCGAAGAGACGGCTGCTAGCGTCGTATTCCTGTCGAGTCCGCGGTCCAGCCGTACCTCGGGGGCAAATCTGCTCATTGACGGAGCGCTGACACGCGGAATTCAGTTCTGAGCAGAAGAAGAGAGGTTCCCTGATCGAAGGGATGATCCTCCGCCGCAGACCCTTTACTTAACGAACGATTAGCTTAGACTGAGAGCTGTGACTGATCAGAACACAGGCAAAGGCGCCGTGCAGGCAACGGAATCCCTCCTCTCCGCCAGGGACATCGACTTCCTTCTCTACGACTGGCTGAAGGTCGACGAACTCTGCCGCAGGCAGCGCTTCTCGAGCCACTCGCGTGAGGTCTTCGACTCGGTGCTCTCGGCGAGCGAGCAGCTGGCCAAGGAACAGTTCGCACCGCACTCCAGGAAATCAGATCTCAACGAACCGACCTTCGACGGTACGACGGTCACCGTCATCCCGGAGATCAAGACCGCGCTCGACCAGTTCGCAGAAGTCGGACTGCTGTCGGCGACGATGGATGAGAGCGTCGGCGGGATCCAGCTGCCGCAGACGGTGGCGAAGGCCTGCTTCGCGTGGTTCCAGGCGGCCAATATCGCCACCGCCAGCTACCCGATGCTGACCATGGCCAACGCCAATCTGCTGCTCGAGTACGGAACCCCGGAACAGGTCGAGACTTACGTCCTGCCCGAACTCGACGGACGCTTCTTCGGCACCATGTGCCTGTCCGAACCCGAGGTCGGTTCCTCTTTGGGCGATGTCACGACGAAGGCTGTGCCGGACCCCGAAGCCGGCGAGGGGGCCTTTCGGCTCCACGGTACGAAGATGTGGATCTCGGGCGGCGACCACGAACTGTCGGAGAACATCGTCCATCTCGTACTCGCTCGTGCCGAGGGCGACCGTCCCGGCACTAAGGGACTCAGCCTGTTCCTCGTTCCGAAACATCTCGTCGAGGACGATGGCACCCTCGGTGAGCGCAACGACGTCGTCCTGTCGGGGCTCAACCACAAGATGGGATGGCGCGGGACAACGAACACCCTGTTGTCGTTCGGTGAAGGTGCCCACCGGCCGGCAGGCTCCGCCGGCGCGATCGGCCACCTCGTCGGGGAGCAGGGCCAAGGTCTGGCCTGCATGTTCCACATGATGAATGAAGCACGCATCGGAGTCGGCGCGGGAGCCGTGGCCATCGGATACCACGGATACCTCGACGCCCTCCGCTATGCCCGCGACCGTCGCCAGGGCCGCCCCGACGGTGCCAGGGGTGCGGACTCCGGCCAGGTCCCGATCGTCGAGCACGCAGACGTTCGGCGCATGCTGCTGTCGTCGAAGAGCTACGTCGAGGGCGGCCTCGGTCTCATCCTCTATGCGGCGCGTCTCCTCGACGAGGCCGAAACGGGCGGATCGCAGTCCGAGCGTGAGCGGGCGGCGCTGCTGCTCGACGTGCTCACCCCGATCGTCAAGACCTGGCCGAGCGTCTGGTGCCTGAAGGCCAATGACCACGCCATCCAGGTGCTCGGCGGGGCGGGATACACCCGTGACCACGACGTCGAGCAGCTCTATCGGGACAACAGGCTCAACCCGATCCATGAAGGCACGCACGGCATCCAGGCCAAGGACCTGCTCGGCCGCAAGGCCATCATGTCCGAGGGGGCGGGACTGTCGGTTCTGCTCGAACAGATGCGAACGACCCTCGCCGAGGCGGCCGACGACCCCGAATGGAGCGCAGAATGCGCGGCGCTCGGTTCCGCCGCCGACCGCATCGAGTCCGTCACCGCCGCAGTGTGGGCCGACAAGGACCCGGCCCGTGCCCTCGAGAATGCGTGGACCTACTTAGAAGCGGTCGGACATACTGTGGTGGCGTGGCTGTGGTTGCAGCAGGGCAGGACCGCAGAGGAGACTGCCAGGGACCGCGGTGACTCGGCGTTTCTGCGCGGGAAGGTTGCGGCCGCGCGCTATTTCTTCACTCATGAGCTGCCGCAGACCGGTCCGTGGTTCGACCTCGTCGAGAGCAGGTCGACGACGTTCGCGGATCTCGATGACGCGAGCCTGTGACGAACGCAGCCTCAGAAGGGCGGGGCCGACAGCCGTCGGTCGACCGTCATGAGGATCCGCAGGAACAGACCGCCGGCCAGGAGGCCGCCGATGAGGTCGGTTGCCCAATGCCAACCGAGGAGGAATGACACTACCACGGAGTTCACGCCGATCGCGGCCACTGCCCACCACAGAAGCCGCACCGTCCTGGTGGACGCACTGCTGTAGGTCGCGATGAGATAGGCGACCGCGCCGTAGATGAGCACGGATTCGGCGGCGTGACCGGACGGATAGCTGATTCCGCGGTCACCGAGTTCGAGCAGGCCGCCCTGGAAGAACCTCGGATCGTGCAGAGTGGTCGCCGGTCGGGCGAGCAGAATCTTCAGCGAACCGACACCGAGGAAGAACGCGGCCTCGGTGCCCAGGGCGAATGCGACCGGGCGCCAAGAGCGCCTTCGGTAGGCCAGGGTGATCGCTGTGATCGCCAGTACGGGCAAGCAGACGGCCTGTCCGGCGATGGGATCGAGGATGTGCTGAGCGAACCAAACGAGATCGGGGTCGGCGAGGTAGAGCCAGCGTCGGTTGAGCTTATAGTCCCAGACACGCAGAGGGCCCGCCGCAATCACGGTCACCGCGATGAAAGCGAGCGCCAGGGCCCAGAATGAGGTTGCCTGGGACAGCAGCCCCTTTGCTCGAGCCGTCCAGGGACTACGATCTGAGGGGCTGCTGATTATATTCTCGGATTCGACATAAGACTCAGCAACCATCACTGCTGATTTTAGACGGAGTGAGGAATCACTTCTGCCGTGGGTGATAAAGAAACGATGAATTCTGGTCAGAACTTCCGAGCGCGCACCACTGTGGTGGCGACACGCACACGATTGTTCGTATCGAGTTTGATGTTGATCCGGTTGAGATGCGTCTTCACGGTGGCCTGGCTCATGAACGTGGCCGCGGCGATCTCCTGATTCGACAGCCCCTCGGCGACGAGTTCGGCGATCTCCATCTCTCGCTCGGTGAGTTCGGCGAGCAGAGCCTCGGCCTCGCGCTGCAGACGATGGTCGGGACTCGAAGTGACCTTGGCGATCATGCGCCGCATGGACTGCGGCGCCAGAATGGGCTCTCCTGCCTGGGCCTTCCGGACCGCGACGGCGAGCTCCACCGGGCCGATGTCCTTGAGCAGGTAGCCGGCGGCTCCGGCCTCGAGTGCGCGGAAGAGGTGATCGTCGCTGTCCATGCTCGTCAGAGCCACCACCTTCGGTGCTCGCACGCTGTTGAGGAGACGCTCGATCGCTTCGATCCCACCGATCCCGGGCATCCGAATGTCCATCAGCACGACGTCGGGGTAGTGCAGCGCGACTTTCTCAATGGCTTCTTCGCCGCTGGCTGCCGAAGCGACCACGTCGATGTCTTCTGCGGCCTGCAGAATTCCCTTGATTCCGGTGATGACCATGGGATCGTCGTCGACGACGATGACGCGGATCGGGACGGCTTGGTTCATGAGCGTCACATTACCCGAGGGCGATGACACGGTTCGACGGGGACTCGGGCGGCCTTCGGGTCAGGCTTCCGCGGCGAACGGCGGGAACTCCGCTTCTACGAGGAACTCCTCGCCTCGCACTCCGAACGAGGCGTGCCCTCCGAACATGTCGGTCCGTTCGCGGATCCCCTCCAGCCCGGAGCCCGTACCGGTGGAGGCCAAGTCCGTCGCCGGTTCGGGAACCGGCGCGGCAGCGCCCGAGGTGCGGCGGGCAGCCGAGTCAGGGGCGAACTGGGGGCGAGGCGGTGCATCCGGGAATCTGCGCTCCTGGGCCAATGGGTTCGCCACCGAGATCCGTGCCCCGCCCGCCGCTGAGACGTTGACGTCCACGGTCACGGGTGAGTTCGGCGCATGCTTCATCGCATTGGTCAGCGCCTCTTGGACGATGCGGTAGATCGCGCGGTCGAGAGCCGGTGGGCACGTGTCGACGTCCTGGATGATGATCGAGGGACGGACGATCGTACCGGTGGACTGAACGGAGGCGATGAGCTGCGGAATCGAGCGCATCGACGCGCGGTTCGGCGGCGCAGGCTGTCCGTGTCCCGGGCGCAGGTCTGCGAGATTGCCATCTCTGACCCCACCCACCAGGTGGCGCAGATCCTCCAAGGACGCTCGCGCTTCCTGCCGTAGGGCAGACGCGGCCGAAGCAACCTCGGGGTCGGCCTGAGCGCCCACCTCCAGGGCCCCGCTGTGCAGCGAGATCACCGACAGGCGGTGAGAGAGCGTGTCGTGGAGTTCGCGCGCCAGCAGTTCGCGTTCGGACTGCCGGGCGAGTTCGGCCGTGAGCGACTCGTTGCGCAGCGTCTCGCGCTGCGCAAGCGACTCCACGGCTCGCATCCTCCTGGTCCGTCGCAGAAGCACGCCCACGCCGAGGCTGATGCCGAGTCCGATGGCGCAGGCGGCGACCGTCATGATCCCGATGGCCAGGAACGAGTCCTCGGGAGGGATCGTGGCTTCGACGCCCGTGATTTGCGCGGGGTCCGGCAGGAAGAAGATGCTGAACGGGTTGTGCCGTGCCGGAGCCAGACACATCCGCACAGTGGCCAGGACGACGAGGGTGGCCCCCACGACCGAGGCCGTGACCGCCTGTCGTTTGGGCGCCCGGATGACGAGGTGGAACAGGGCGATGAGAAGCAGCAGGGCATCACCCCATGCGATGGTGAGCCCAGCCCCGGCGATGAAAGGGACCCACGGCCATCTGTGACGCAGGAACACCGATCCCCAGACGGGGACGAGCAGCAGCACGGCGACGATTCCGGTGTCATTGAGCACCCCGTCGGAGAACGCCCAGGCATTCGCCGTCAGCGCCATCGCCGAGCAGAGGAGCCCGAAGAGGAACAGCCCCATGCCGATGAGGATGCTTCCCGCGATGCGCACACCGCGAGGGATCTTCCGCGACAGTGCGAAGCGGACGCCGGCGGGACGACCGCGACCGACGGCGCCGGGGGCGGAGGACTCACGGCCGCTGGCGGACGGAGGGACGGAATGATCTGACACAGAAGAATCGTAACCGCGGGCACTGACGCGTGCCGTCCGCCGATCGGCTGGAGGCTGTCAACCAATCGGCTGTCGGGGTCCAGCCCGTCGGCGGACGCGCCGGAGGGGAATCGAGACGAGGCTGAAGGAGTCAGTCAGAAGCCGTTTCGAAGGAGCGCCATGTCCCACCCGCAGAACCCGCAGAACTCTCCGGTCCCGCCTCAACCTCAGCCGCCTCATCAGCAGCATCCTCAGAGCCCGCAGCAATGGGCGCCGCAGCAGCAGACTCCCTCACCCGGATACCCCGACGGTCCCTACCCGCCGCAGAATCATCCCGGCTACGGGCAGAAACCGCCGAAGCAGAAGAAGCCGCTGCTCAAACGCTGGTGGTTCTGGCTGATCGTCATCATCGTCGTCATCGCCTTCTTCGGCGTCGTCAGCGGCGGCGGAGACGAGGCCTCCACCGATTCGGCCGAGTCCAACTCTGCCGGTGGCCAGCAGCCGGAAGGGTCTGCTGAGGAGGAGAACGCAGACAAGCCGGCCGAAGAGGCGGAACACGGCATCGGCGACACGGTCGCCGCCGACGGTTGGGAGATCACCGTTGACTCCGTCGAGGACGGTGTCTCGAAGGTCGGCGACGAATACCTCGGTGCGCAGGCCCAGGGACAGTTCGTTCAGGTCGCCATGTCGGTGAAGAACACCGGCTCGGATCCGAACTACTTCTTCGAGGACGACATCAAACTCGGTGACGACGAGGGCAACACCTACTCGGCGGATTCCGAAGCCGGCATCTACGCAGCCGAGGACAACATCCTCTTCCTCGAGGAGATCAATCCCGGGAACACGGCCGAAGGCGTCCTCGTCTTCGACGTGCCCGAAGACGTCGATCCGAACCGGCTCACATTCGCAGGCGGACTGTTCTCCGATCCGGTGGAGATCTCGCTGAAGTAGATGCATACGGAGGGCATGGCTATCGGTCCAGACTCTGCGCGCGAGCAGTGATCGTTCGTGCAGCCCGCAGGGTCTGGCCGAGGAAGCCCCGCCCGAAGATCCGGACATGGGCGAGCAGGGCGAAGAAGCTGTGCGCCGGAAGGTCCTGTCGCCAGTCCTCCGGCATCGGATGGGCCTGCTCATAGCCGGAGAAGATCTCTTCGAGGAACGGGGTGCCGAAGAGGGCGAGCAGGGCGAGATCCTCCAGCCGGTGACCACCATGGGCCGCTGGATCGATGAGGGTGCACCCGCCGGACGTCCACATGAGGTTCCCCGCCCACAGGTCACCGTGGACGCGAGCCGGAGCCTCGGTGCCCTCTCCTCCGATTCCATCGAACCCGCCCGCAGAGATCGCCTCCACCGCCGAGGCGACAGTGGCCCTCTCCTCACCTGTCAGGGCTCCCTCGACGGAGGAGAGGAGCGGTGTCAGGCGCTGCGAGGCCCAGAATTCGGAGAAGGAGGTCACCGACTCCGTCGACACCTCGAACGGGGAGTCGAGAGGGCCGAAGAATGCCGGTGCGGCCGGCGAAAAGCCGAATCCGGCAGCTCCGGCATCGTGCAGACGTGCCAGCCTGCGCCCGAAGTCGAAGGCTGCGGCGGCGTGGGGACCGGTCTCCTCGAGTCGTTCGAGCTGCAGGAAGTCCTCGCCCTCGTCGACGACTTCGACGACGGGAACAGCTCCCGGTTCGGCCAGCCATCGCAGACCTGCGGCCTCGGCCGCGAGGAAACCCGTCGGCACGGCTTCACGCTGTTTGAGGAAATATGAGGTCATGCCCTCAGGGTAGCGGGCCGATGGTCAGAGGTCAGGGGCCGATCCAGACGACGAAGTCAGCCGGTGGGAGCACACGGCCGATCACGGCAGCGGCCTTTTCGGTCCCCACTGATCGGGGCACCACCTGTAGGATCGCAGTATGGCTTGGCAGTACTGGACCGAAGCCGCGCGGCAAGGGGGCTGGCGCGAGGTGCCGACCCCGCATGCGGATCCGCGGTCAGGGGAGGAAGTGCGGATCCGCACGACTGCCTCGGCGGTGTCGAAGGGCACCGAGACGCTCGTGCACACCGGAGGGATCCCCGCCCGGATCGCAGGACTGATGCGCGCACCCCACCAGCTCGGCGAGTTCCCGTTCCCCGTCTCCTACGGCTATCTCGCCGTCGGGATCGTCGACGAAGGTCCCGCCGAGTGGATCGGGCGCAGGGTCTTCGGTCTCCTGCCCCACCACAGCCATCACGTCGTGCCAGTCGATGACATCCACG
Organism: Brevibacterium renqingii; assembly: GCF_017808105.1. Classification (GTDB taxonomy): domain Bacteria; phylum Actinomycetota; class Actinomycetes; order Actinomycetales; family Brevibacteriaceae; genus Brevibacterium; species Brevibacterium renqingii. Next base: position 83,484 of record NZ_JADBHF010000005.1, read on the forward strand.
CCGTCCCCGACGGAATCGGCGACCATCGGGCACTGTTGGCCGGAGCCGTCGAGACCGGGATCAACATACTCTGGCAGCACCCCCCGCGCATCGCCGACCGCGTCGCGATCGTCGGCGCCGGAATGATCGGCGCCTCCACGGCGCTGCTGGCTTCCCGCATGCCGCTCGACCGTCTTGAAGTCGTTGACAGCAGCCCCAGCCGTCGCGCGCAGCTCAGTGCCCTCGGACTCGCTGCCGTGGCACCGGAAGAAGCCGCGGGCGACTGCGACGTCGTCATCCACACCTCCGGCCACCAGAACGGTCTGGCACGGGGGCTCGAGATCACCGGTGACGACGCCACGCTGGTCGAAGCGTCCTGGTACGGAGACGACAGCCCCACCGTGCCGTTGGGAGCCGACTTCCATGCTCGTCGCCTCAGCATCATCGCCTCCCAGGTCGGCGAGGTCGCCGCCGGGCATCGGGCGCGGCGCACTCGGAGGCAGAGGATGCAGGCGGCATTCAGGGCACTCGAAGACGATCGCTTCGATGCGCTGCTCACCGGTTCCTCTTCGTGGTGCGAGCTGCCGAGTCTGATGGAGGCACTCTGCTCAGGCGGAGAGCTTGCGGCCGAGACCCTGTGCCACGTCATCGACTATTCTCGGGCCGATGAGGGCGCGGATCCCGGCGCGGTCCAGGCCGGGGAAGTCACCGAGAACGCGAGCGGCCCCACGCGCCGATGACCAGCCGACAACCGGGGTCGGTCCATATCCGCGGCCCCGAGATCTGAGGAGGAGACGATGTTCAGTCTGACCGTCAACGACCACGTGATGATCGCCCACAGTCTGCCGCACGAATTCTTCGGACCGGCGCAGGCGATGCACGGAGCGACCCTCGCCGTCGAGGCGACCTTCAGCCGTGCGGATCTCAATGAGCATTCGGTCGTCCTCGACATCGGTGAGGCGATGAGCCTCCTCGACGCGGCACTCGAACCGCTGCGCTATGCCAACCTCGATGAGCATCCGGATTTCCGCGGACGCCTGAGCACCACCGAAGCCGTCGCCGAGTACATCGGCCACCGGCTCTCCGACGCCCTGGCCGACCGACCGGACGTCGGCATCCGGCTCGACCTGCGCGAGAACCCGCGCGCCTCCATCGCCTACACCGTTCCGGGACGTCCGTGAGGGTCCACCTCATCGAACCCGAACTCGGGCGCATCAGCGGGGGACTGGCCTACAACCGGGCCCTCGCCGAGGCGGCCGAAGCCGCGATCGTCCGCCACACTGTGCCCGGTTGCTGGGACCGCCCCGGCCGAGCAGAGGCCTCTGCGGTGGCCGCGCTCATCGAGGCCGCCCCCGGCCCCGTCCTCCTCGACGGACTCATCGCGACCGGCCTGCCCGACCTGACGAGACCGCCCGGGCGAGGTGTGGCTGCGGGCGTGCATGTGCTCGTCCATTCCCTGGCCGCCGACGATGCCGCACAGACCGGCACCGCCTCGCAAAGCCGGTGGTCTGCCGCGCTCGAGAAGGAACGACGCGCGCTGATGTCGGCTGCGGGCGTGATCACGACGAGCCGGTTCACTGCCGAAATGCTGTCCTCCCGATACGGAATCCACGCCGAGGCGGCCCCACCGGGCAATCCCGCGCGAGCCCAGGCGACCGGAAGCGGGGGAGGACACTTCATCTGCATCGGGGCGGTCACGGAGAACAAGCGGCAGCTGCTCATCACCGAGGCACTTCGGGCCATCATCGCTGACGAGCGCGGTCGAGATGACCGAGGAAGGCTCACCTCCTGGCACTGCACCTTCGCCGGACCGATCGTCGAGGCCGACTATGCGCATCGTCTGCGCACAGCCTGTGCAGACCTCCCGGAAGGCAGAGCCGAGGTCGTCGGCGAACTCGCCGAGGACGAGCTCGACGCACTCTACGGAAGCGCGGACCTTCTGCTCCTGCCTTCCCGCTCGGAAGCCTACGGGATGGTCGTCGCCGAAGCCGCGGCCGCCGGGATCCCCTCCTTCGTCACCTCCGGCACCGGGGCCGAAGAACCTCTCCGGTCGGGCCTCAGCCTGCCTGCCGATCGCGAGTCATGGGCTCGGGCTCTGCGACGCTGGATGGACGATGAGCACTTCAGGGTGCAGCTGCGCGCAGAGGCGCAGCAGCGCAGGGAAGAAGCCGTACGCGGCTGGGATCAGACAGCGGCGGACGTCTTCGGTGCGCTCGCAGGACACCGACGATGACTGCTGCCGAACCCGACTGGCTCGACCTGCGGCTGACCGTCGACGATGCGGCCAGACAGCAGTCGCTGCCGCTGCTCGACCGCGCCGTCGCGGCCCTCGGTCCCGAGGACGACAAACCGCTGCTCGTCATCGATATCGGCGCGGGCACGGGCAACTCGGCCCGCTGGTTCGACGTCCGGCTGCGCGAACGTCTGCCCGGCCGCGAGCTCACGTGGGTCCTCTTCGACGCCGACCGAGCATCACTCGACCTCGCCGGACGATCGCTGCCGCAGGCCCGCACCGTCTGCGGACCGATCTCGGCGCTTCCCGACATCGCTCGCGGCCTCCTCACCGTCGATCTTCACCGCACGGCAGCGGACCGAGCCGGAGCCGCCGCAGAGCCCGTGCGACAGAAGCGACCGGATCTGCTTCTCACGTGCAGCGCTCTGCTCGACGTGCTCACCTCGGCGGATCTGGACGCAATCGTGCGCACGCTCGACGAACTCGCCGGAATCGGTCTCTTCCTCCTCAGCATCACCGGCGGCTGGTCCCTCGACCCCGCCCACCAGCACGATGCCCTGCTCGACGCGGCCTTCACCGCCCACCAGCATCGCGTCGGCCGACTCGGCTGTGACGCGCCCGACGAGCTCATGGCCCTGGCGCGGGCGCGCGGCGCCGAGGTCATGAGCGGGTCGAGCCCGTGGAGACTGCAGGCACCCGAGGACCGCGAATTCCTCGCTCGGTTCCTCACCGAACGCATCGAGGCCGCCGTCGACGAAGACCCGGAGCTGGCCGAGACCGGCAAACAGTGGTGCGCCGATCGCCTCCGACAGCTGGACGCGCGGCTCGATGTCACAGTCGGCCACCGCGACGTGCTCATCGACGCGAGCAGAACCTCACGGCGATGACCTGGGCGAAGAGGCTCCTCGCCCTCCTCCTCACCGTCGTGCTGCTGGCACTGACGGTCCGCCTCGTCGGCGCCCAGGCGCTTCTCCACGGATGGGAGGTGCTCAATGTCTGGACGATCCTGGCCTCCCTGGTCTGCGGATTCATCATGACCGGTGCTCAGGCGCTGCGGTGGAAGCTGCTGCTGGCGCTCAAAGGCACGCACATCGCCTGGTCGCGCGCACTCGCCGACTGCTATTCCTCGAGTCTGCTGAATATGGTCCTGCCCGGCGGACTCGGCGGCGACCTCGCACGCGTGGCCGTCTACCGGCATACGGGAGCGAAGAAGTGGCTCTCGCCGCTCACCGCCGTCGGTGCCGAGCGTCTGAGTGCGACGACCCTGCTCTTCGCCGCTGCCGCCCTCAGCCTCATCGCAGTGTCGACCCGGGCGGCGCTCGCAGCCGCGGCGGTGTCCGTGACAACTCTGGTCATCTCACTGCTCGGGATGCGGGGGATGGAATGGCGGCGCAGCCTCATCGTCTGGCTGTCCTCGGCGCTGGGCATGGCGGCTCTTTTCGCGCTCTTCCTCATTGCCATGGTCGCGCTCGGGGGACCGGTTGCTCCCGTTCTCGCCGTCGTCGGTCTCGCGGCTATGAGCCTGCCGATCGGTGTGGGCGGCTGGGGCGTGCGGGAGCTGAGCGTGAGCCTCGTCGCCGCCGGAGCGGCAGTGTCGATGGAGGCGGCCGTGACGGCCTCGACCGGTTACGGCCTGCTCGCGATGCTCTCCACCCTGCCGGGGACTGTCACCCTGTGGACGGCGTCGAGCCGACGGTCACGGAGTTCGGGACCGGAGCCTGCGAAGAATGCTCGACTGCCGCAGGACTCAGCAGGTATTCGGTGCAGATGTCCTCGCCGAGCTCGAAGCGACGGAACGGTGTGCGCAGCGCCTGGGCCATCACCTCAGAACCCTCGAAGCGGATTCCCGGCACACCGTCGCCGATGAAGACCGGTGCGGTGGTGAGGAAGAGCCGGTCGAGGACTCCGGCGGAGAGGAACCTCGAGACGGTGCGGCCACCTCCTTCGACGAGGATGGAGCCGGGCACATGTTCGCGGATGAGTGCGATGACCGTCTGCGGGGCTGCGGTCTCTCCGGCTCCCATCGGTGGGAGCCGGACGACGCGCACATGATCCCCGACGTCGGAACCCACGGTCGCCTCGGCGCCGATCATCCACAGCGTCGCAGCAGGACCGGTGCGCAGCACCGTGGACTCCGTCGGCACACGTCCCCGGGGATCGAGGACGACGCGCACGGGATTCTCGCCCTCGACCGCCCGCACTGTCAGCTGCGGATCATCCGCGATGACCGTCTGAGCCCCGACGAGGACCGCCCCGACGCTGGCCCGAACCCGATGGAGGTGTGTCCGGTCGGTGCGGCCGGAGACGAAACAGGCGTCGCCGGTGCTCGTGGCGATGAACCCGTCCTGGCTCTGTGCCAGCTGAGCGACCACCTCCGCCTCGTCCGAGAGAGTGTCGTAGACATCCCTTCCGTTGAGCGGAAGATGCGAGCTGACAGGCGGCTCATGGCGGGCTTGCCTCGTCGATGGCACCGCGGTGAGCTCCTCCTCGAGGTGGGAGGGAACGTCATGGTTCATCCGCAGCCGTTTGCTCATCAGGTATCTGCTGTTCTCCGGCCGGTCGGCCACAGGCAGCCGCACCCGTGAGGCGACCTCGATGCCCAGCGCCTCCAGAGCCTCCTGCTTGCTCGGATTCGACGAAAGGAGTCGGATGCGCGGACAGCCGAGTTCGCGCAGAACCGCGGCCGCGGCATCGTAGTCCCGAGCGTCGTCGGGCAGACCGAGAGCCCGGTTCGCGCTCACCGTGTCGAGACCCCCGTCCTGCAGGGCATAGGCCTGCAGCTTCGCGGCGAGACCGATTCCGCGTCCCTCGTGCTGCGTCATGTAGATGAGGAGCCCGTGACCGGAGGCGGCGATGGCGGCGAGCGCCGCGGTGAGCTGGTCTCCGCAATCGCAGCGATGTGAGCCGAGGGCGTCTCCGGTGAGGCATTCGCTGTGCACCCGCACCAGGGGAGCGTCCCTCTTCTCCGGGCTGCCCATGCTCATGACGGCATGCGTGATCCCGTTGTGGGTGAATGACCTGATGGTGAACGTCCCATGTTCGGTCGGCAGGGAGCTGCTCGGTCCGACGACGAGGGGCGGCGGGACGGAGCGGCGGTGCATCGAAGTCATATGAGCAGTATAAGAGAGAACCGTGTGGTCACGGGGTCCGAATTTTCGTCGCATCGGAGATGGCCGGCCTTGACGCGCCGCGCTCGAGCCAGATGATGTCACGAGCGAATGACCAGGTGAGGGCTGTGAGAGCGATGCCGGCCGCGGTGCAGCCGAGCCAGGTATGGGCCTGTGCCAAGGGAGAGCCGGCCGTGACGAGGAGGATCCCCTGGGCGGCCGCGACGATCTTGCGCACTCGGGAATGGGGCAGCTTCTGCTGCCAGCGTGCGCGCAGAGATGTGATGGCCTTGAAACCGTAGTAGTAGAGCCCCGGCAGCATCGTCCACGGTCCCCAGAGCGGAACGAGAGATACCGAGAGGATGAGGACGAAGAGGGCGTCGACCCTCTCGTCGAATGCCTCACCCGCAGCGGTGACCACGGTCCGGCGGGCCACGAAACCGTCGCCGGCATCGAGCAGCAGCGCTGACGCCGCCAAAGTCACAGCCGTCCAGCTCAGCCCCGGCTGAAAGATCATGGCCGCCGTGCAGATGGTGATGATCCCCAGCCGGGCGGCCGTGATCGCATCGGCCGGTGACCACGGCCTGCCTGTGCAGAGCCGAGGGCCGGCACCGACGGCGCCGATGAAGACGACGACCAGCACGGTCAGGGGGTGCGGTCGGACGAAGACGCCGATGATCGCCGAGGCGGTCAGCAGCAGCATCGACAGGACGTCGATGCGGAGTGCTCCGGCGGTGTTCACTCCTCGTCGCAGCAGCATCGAGGTCCTTTCCTCGCCCGATCCGAGGTGTCCGGTCCGCGGTCTCGACATGGGCGAACGCGAACCGGCAACCCTGACAACTTCACCCTAGGACATCGCCCGCCAGTCAGGGGAGCCTGCTCGCTCGCGAGGGGAATTCGAACGACCGCCGGGTGTGCGGCGTCGAAGGCGCTGAGGGCGTTGCGTGTCTGGACGTCGTATGGTGGTTCGACAGTGAGAACCGAAATGAGGGGTGCGCACACGTGAACGGAACGGCCGACGGATCCGAGGCTGGCCTCGGCGATCTCGCACACACCTGCTGTGCGCCCGCCGCGAAGCGAATGAGCAAGGCCGAAGGCACGGCGGTCGGCGCGGCCTGTCGAAGCGGCGAGCGAACAGCGGAGGCGAAGGACTTCAGTTTCGATTTCGTGACCGTAGGCGGCACCTTCGATATGGGCGACCCGTTCGGCGACGGTCATCCGGCCGACGGCGAAGGGCCTCGCCATCGGGTGAGTCTCAGCGACTTCGAGATCGCGACGACGAGCGTGACGAACGAGGACTTCGCGGGCTTCGTCGAGGACACGGGGTTCGTCACCACCGCAGAACGGCTGGGCACCTCCGCGGTGTTCGCCATGCTCCTCGAGACGAACCCGCAGGCGCGCAGCCACGTGCTCGGGCAAGCGCCGGGCGTGCCCTGGTGGGTCGAAGTGTCCGGGGCGAACTGGGCGGCTCCCGAAGGCCCGGGCTCCGATGTCGCCGACCGCCGAGGGCACCCGGTCGTCCATATCAGTTGGGACGATGCCCTGGCGTACTGCGCCTGGGCGGGCGTCCGACTGCCGAGCGAAGCCGAATGGGAGTGCGCCGCCCGCGGCGGCCTCAAGGGACGACGCTACCCGTGGGGCAACCGGCTGCTCGTCGACGGAGAGTGGAACTGCAATATCTGGCAAGGCGACTTCCCGCGCAGCAACACCCTCGAAGACGGGTTCATCGGCACTGCTCCTGCCCGGCATTTCTCCCCCAACGGCTTGGGGCTGTACAACACCGTCGGCAACGTCTGGGAATGGTGTTCCGACTACTTCGACCGCGACTACTATCAGCGCTCGCCCCAGACCGACCCGCCCGGCCCTGCCACGGGGGAGAAGAGGGTCATGCGCGGGGGATCGTTCCTCTGCCACGACTCCTACTGCAATCGCTACAGAGTGGCCGCGAGGTCGTCGAACACTCCCGACTCCTCGGCGTCGAACATCGGATTCCGCATCGTGCGCGATCCTCGGTGATCATCGACTTCAGTGCTTCAGGTCGTGGCCGAGTCGGCTCATCAGCCGTTGCGTCTGATCCGCCAGTGTCTCGAGCGTGAAGCGAACGGTTTCGCGGGAATCCGCGCCGGCGCGGGTGACAGCGGCGATATGGCGGGACGGCGAGTTGTCGCCGCTGAGTGGGATCCGTCGGACGGGGTGGAGATCCTGGGACCGTGACAGGCGAGATGCGACACAGACGCCGAAGCCCTCGCAGACGAGCGCGGTCCCGGTGTTCCAATCATTGGCGAAGTGGCCGATGCGCGGGGTGAACCCGGCCGCCGCGCAGCTGGCCATGAGGAGCTGATGGTAGGTGGTGCCGGGCCGGCCCAGGATCCAAGTCTCCTCGACGGTGTCGCCGATCGTGACGGATTTCCGATCGGCCAAGGGATGGTCGAGCGGGACCATGAGATCGAGAGGATCATCGATGAGGAAGTGCTGACTGAAGCGTTCGTCTCCTCCGGCGGGGATGCCGGGAGCGGCCACGATGACGCCGACGTCCGCGTCACCGGAGAGCAGGAAGTCGAAGCACTCGCTGGGTTCGGCCTCGATGGTCTGCGTCTGCAGATGAGGGAACTTCGCATTGAGCACCTGCATGGTCGGCGGCAGCAGGAGTGCCGCAGCGGTGGAGAAACCGCAGAGACCCAGCCTGCCCGACACCGTTTCTGAGAAGCGTCCGAGATCGGCCAGAGCCGATTCCCATTCCGCGGACATGGCGTCCACATGGCCCAGCAGCGAGGCGGCCGCCGGCGTGAGCCGGACGTTGCGTCCGTACTGCTCGAGCAATGTGACACCGAGCTCCTCGGCGAGTTGTCTGACCTGATGGGACACGGTCGATGGCGAATACCGAAGGGCATGGGCCGCCGCGGTGATGGTGCCGTGCCGTTGGATCATGCTCAACATGGTGAGCCGACTGTCGATCATGCGGTCCTATCGAATGATTCAGTGGAAATTCTTGCGATAGACAACAGTACTCGTTCGGGCCCATGCTGGAACAGCAGCTTCGCAACACCACGAGGTCGGCAGCGCAGAGCCTGCGGAAGCGGCCCGCGCCACTGAGCGCGCATTCAGACCGATGAGACGAAGGAGGTTCCGGATGCCCGAATACGCACGCATCAGAGGGTCGAGGCGTCAGATGTGGTTCGGATCCCTGGTCCTGCTGGTGCTCTCGGCGGCCGCGAACATGGCCAGCCCGCTGTATCCGCTGCTGCAGGACGCCTATGGGATGTCCGACACGCTGATGACCGCGCTCTATGCGACCTATGTCCTCAGCTGTCTGCCGTCGCTGCTGCTGTTCGGGTCGGCGGCGGATGCGTTCGGTCGCAAGCCGGTCCTGTTGGCTGCGATCGGTCTGGTCGGACTGGGCACTGCGGGATTCGGGCTCAACGGCCTGGGGACTGCAGGCCTCTTCGCCGGAAGGGCGCTTGTGGGCATCGGACTCGGTTTGGGCACAGGCGCCGGAATCGCATTGATGGTCGAAGCCTCACCGGCTCGGAAGGCCTGGTTGGGAACGACCTCGGCGACGATCTCGTTCGTTCTGGGCTCGGGCCTCGGCCCGATTCTGGCGGGAGCCGTCTCAGCGCTGAGCGGCGCCCCTCTGGTGCTGCCTTTCATGGTCATGTGCGCGATGACCGCCATCGTGATGATTCTGATCGCGGCGATGCCATTGCATCGTCCGTTCACTCGACAGCGATGGCGACCGACGTGGCCGTCGGTGCCCGGCCCCATGCGCATGAACTTCAACATCGCCGCTCTGACCGGATTCGTCGGCTGGACGGCACTCGGCCTCTTCCTCGCATTGCTGCCATCGATGGCACAGTCGATTCTTCCGAAGTCGGGAACCTTGTCCTCGGGAGTCATCGTGGGTTCGGTCCTGGTGGTCTCGACGGCGAGCCAGCTGGTGGCGCCGAAGTTCCGCCCCCGAGCCGCGCAGACGCTGGGTCTCACCCTCATGGGACTCGGAGCGGCCCTCCTCCTGGGCTCGAATCTGCCGACGATCGGACCCGATGGGGTGACAGCGATCATGGTGATCGCCGCCGTGGCAACGGGTACCGGGCACGGTCTGAGCTATTGGGGAGCCAATCGTGAGGTCGATGTGCTCACTCCGACGAAGAACCGCGCAGGAATCTCCGCGGCACTGTATCTGGCCTTCTACGCCGGAGCGGGGGCCCCAGCGGTCGTCGTCGGAATCCTGGCCCTGAGCATGCCGCTGGTGGTGGCCACGATGATCTTCACTCTGGCGCTGCTGCTGGCGACGATCGTCGCCATTCCGGTTCCCGTCCTGGCGCAAACCGTGGTGCGGCAGTCGCGCGCTGCTTCCGCGATGTCTGCAGAAGACGGAAGGGAGGGCGATAGCGGGACCATCCGGGAAAGCACCACGGCCGACCGCTCGAGCCAAGCGGCACGACCTGGCGGGACCGCCTCGGTGCTGGAGCCATAGCGCCCGATAGACTTCGGACCATGTCGAGAATCACGTGCCCGGAGCTGAGAACGAAGACCGCTTCCGCCGCCGAGGCGGCCAGCCATATCGACAACGGCCACAGAGTGGCCATGAGCGGATTCACCGGTTCGGGGTATCCGAAGGCAGTGCCGGGCGCGGTGGCGGATCGGGCGCGTGCTGCGCACGAGCGCGGAGACGACTTCAGCGTCGAGCTGTGGACCGGCGCTTCGACGGCGCCGGAACTCGACGGAGTGCTCGCAGAGGCGCAGGCGGTGAGCAAACGGCTGCCGTTCCAGTCCGATCCGGACATGCGGGCCTCGATCAACTCCGGCGGCACCGAGTATGTCGACACCCACCTCAGCCATTCGGCGCAGCAGGCTTGGTTCGGCTTCTACGGAAACCTCGATATCGCCGTCGTCGAGGTCGCTGCGATCCTGCCCAACGGGCTTCTGGTGCCCGGCAGCTCGGTCGGCAACTCGAAGACGTGGCTCGACTTGGCCGACAAGGTCATCCTCGAGGTCAACGAATGGCACCCGCGTGCATACGAGGGTTTCCACGACGTCTACTACGGCACCCGCCGGCCGCCCGAGCGTCTGCCGATCCAGCTGCTCGAACCCATGCAGCGCATCGGCGATCCGTACCTGCGTGTCGATCCCGCGAAGGTCGTCGCCGTGGTCGAGACCAATGCTCCCGACCGGAACCTTCCGTTCAAGCCGACCGATGACGATTCGAAGGCGATCGCGAATCACCTCGTCGATTTCCTTCGCCACGAGATCCGGGCCGATCGGCTGCCGCCAGAGCTGCTCCCGCTGCAATCGGGTGTGGGCAATGTCGCCAACGCAGTGATGGGCAACCTCGCAGACAGCGAATTCGAAGGTCTGACCGCGTACACCGAGGTCATCCAGGACGGGATGCTCGACCTTCTCGACAACGGCAAACTCGCTTCGGTGTCGGCCACCGCGTTCTCACTGTCGGCCGAACGGGCAGCCCATTTCAACGAGAACATCGAGTCCTACAAAGGCCGGATCCTGCTGCGGACACAGGAGATGTCGAACCATCCCGAGGCCATCCGCCGCCTCGGAGTCATCGCGATCAACGGGATGGTCGAGGCCGACATCTACGGCAACGTGAACTCCACCCATGTGATGGGCTCGTCGATCATCAACGGCATCGGCGGTTCCGGCGACTTCGCGCGCAACGCCTACCTCGACTTCTTCGTCTCGAACTCGTTGGCCAAGAACGGTGCGATCTCCTCGATCGTGCCGTTCGCCAGCCACATCGACCATACCGAGCACGACACGCAGATCCTCGTCACCGAACAGGGACTGGCCGATCTGCGCGGACTCTCACCCGTGGCACGAGCCCGGAAGATCATCGCCGCCTGCGCCCACCCCGACTACCGCGAACGGCTTTCGGACTATCTCGAGCGGGCGATCGCCGCGAATCCGCACGGACGGCACACTCCGCACCTGCTGGGCGAGGCCCTGTCCTGGCACGAGAGCTTCACGACCACCGGACGGATGTAGAGGGCCGGTCCTGCTCACTCAGCCGGCGAGCCAGGTCGGCACGGCGGCCACCACCCAGGCCAGCCCGGGGCCGATGAGGCTGATCGTCTGAAGATTGTCCGTGACTTCGCCCGCGCGCGGTTTGCTACTGTCGGTTGAGGACGCGGACGAGGTTCGGCTTCACATCAGACGACCGAATTCGCGGGAGGGAGCGGCCGCCTGTGGTGGTGAACCAGATGTTCGGCAGATTCCTGCCGTCGAATCGCAGACTCAATCCGGCGGCGCTGGCATGGGTGGTCGTCGTCTTTGCGGCCATCGTCATGCTGGCCGTGCAGTCCTCGATCGCCGCGGGAGTCTATGATGCTCCCGTGGCGTTGGCCTTCGGTCTCACTGTCGTCCACGCCGGAACGATGCCGCTGTCCATGCTGCGTCCGCTCTTCGGTGCCATCCTCTCGTCCTGTGCGTGCGCCGCGCTGCCGCTGATCGGCCCCCATGCAGCCGATGCGTCCTGGCCGTGGATGGTGCCGGTGATGATCACTCAGATCGCAGTCATCCTCATCATCGGCCTGCGTGCGCACTGGGGGATCGCGCTTTCGGCACTCCTCGGCAGCATAGGCGGGTCCGCGCTCGCGGCCGTGATCGGTCATGCTCTCTTCCACCTCGAACGAACCGACGCGTCGATCATCAACATCATGATCTATGCCTGCATCGCAGGTGGCGTCTACGTCGCCGCCGTCATCGTCCAGCAATGGCAGCTCATCCGCTCCCAGCTGCTGCAGGAGAAGGAGAACACCGCCGAGGAGCATTCGAAGCGCGTCACGATCGAAGAGAGGGCCCGAATCGCGCGTGAGCTGCACGATATCGTCGCTCACAGCATGTCCATCATCAACATCCAGTCCTCCAGCGCACCCTTCCGCCATGCAGGGATCGACGCCGGGGTGGCGAAGGAGTTCGAGGACATCTCGACCTCTGCGCGCGCGGCGCTCACGGAGATGCGCGGTCTGCTCAGTGTGCTGCGCAACGACGATTCGGCACACGAACTGGCCCCGCAGCCGAAGCTCTCCGACGTCGACGAGCTTGTCGACAAGGCTCGACAGGCGGGAGTGAGAGTCACCCTCGAGCGCCGCGGAGAACCCTTGGATGCCGTCTTGCGCGACAGCACCGGGTTGGCCGGTTATCGGATCATCCAAGAGGCCCTGAGCAATGCGATCCGGCATGCCCGGGACTCGGACATCGCCATCAGGATCCGAAGCGATGGCGCTTCGGTCCGCATCTTAGTGACCAATACCCGGGGTGAAGGCCCCACCGAGGCCGTTTCGACCGAAGAGCATCGGGGGCAGGGCCTGGTGGGGATGCGCGAACGTGCCGGTTCCGTCGGCGGTGAGATCCGCAGCGGCCGGACGGCGACGGGAGGATTCGAAGTGGAAGCTGTGCTGCCGCTCAGCCTGACAGGGCCGGTGGCCGATGAGAGGCGGGAACGCGCATGATCCGCATCGTCATCGCCGACGACCATGCCATGGTCCGGGCAGGATTCGCTGCTCTGCTGGAGGCCCATCCCGACCTCGAAGTCGTCGGACAGGCGCAGGACGGCGAGGAATGCGTGAGAATGGCGGCCGACTGCGCCCCCGACATCGTGCTCATGGATGTGCGCATGCCGATGATGGACGGCATCGAGGCGACGCGGACGATCGTCGCGGACTCACGAGCCGCCTCGGCGACAGGTCCTCGGATCATCATGCTCACCACCTTCGACATCGACGATTATGTCTTCGACGCGATCCGGGCCGGGGCCAGTGGGTTCCTCCTCAAGGACGCTCCGCCCGATGAGCTCGCCGAGGCGGTGCGCGTCGTGGCCTCGGGTGAGGGGCTGCTGGCCCCGAGCGTGACCAAACGCGTCATCGAGCACTTCGCCGCGACGCCTCGGACATCCCCGGCCCCGACGCTTTCCGGCCTGCCGGAGCTGACGGATCGCGAGCGGGAGATCCTCGTGCTCGTCGCGCGCGGCGAATCCAATTCGGAGATCGCGGCCAGTCTCTTCATCGCCGTTCAGACAGTGAAGACGCATGTCTCGCGGATTCTGTACAAACTCGATGCCCGGGATCGGGCCCAGGCCGTCATCGCGGCCTACGAATCGGGTCTGGTCGTGCCCGGGGCCCAGCTCTGAAACGGCTCTCAGATCTTCTGGCTCGGTCCCTTCGCTGACCCCCTACTCGGGTAGGGGGTGGGAAACGGCTCCACGGGGTGACGCGCAATGCGCGTGCGAACCATAGCGTTGAGGATATGAACCCATCCGAAGTGCTCAGCACCCCCTTGTCGATTCCCGCTCCGGACCCGGCCGCCCGCGCCGAGGTGCTCGAACGGCGGCGTGCCAGGCGCGGCACTGCACAACAGGAGTTCACAAGCGACTTCAGCGCCCTCATGGCCCAGGTCAAGGAGGCCGGTCTGCTCGCCCGACGCCCGGGATGGAATCTGCTGCGCTTCTGCCTCCTCGGCCTCGGGTATGCGGCCGCGTTCATGATGCTCTTCTTCGTCGGCGAGAGCTGGTGGCAGCTGGCCACCGCCGTCGTCTTCGGTGCGCTGTTCACTCAGACGGCCTATGTCGCCCACGATGCGGCTCACCGGCAGATCTTCTCCAACGGCAAGACGGGCGAATGGGTCTCGACGATCATCGGCAATCTCTTCATCGGCCTCAGCTACGGCTGGTGGCTGAAGAAGCACAATGCTCTCCACCACGCGAACCCGAACAAGGCAGGCGTCGACGGTGACATCGCCCCCGGCGCACTCGTCTTCGTCGCCGAGGATGCCCGTGAGCGCACGGGTTTCGCCGCTTGGTTCGCGGCCCGACAGGGTTGGTTCTTCCTGCCTCTGCTGACGCTGGCGGGACTGCAGCTGCATGTGGATTCGGTGAGGGCGATCCTCCGCGGCCAATCGTCGATCAAGCGACGCTGGACCGAGGGCATCCTCATCGCCATCAGACTCATCGGGTTCCCGGCGTTGGCGATCTGGGCCGCTGGTCCGCTGATCGGCAGCGTCTTCGTCCTCGTCCAGGTCGCGGTCTTCGGCGTCCACATGGGCGGTTCGTTCGCTCCCAACCACAAGGGGCAGCCGATCGTGCCCAAGGACGTCAAGATCGATTTCCTGCGCCGTCAGACGCTGATGTCGCGCAATATCTCAGGTGGTCGCCCGATGGGGTTCCTCATGGGCGGACTGAACTACCAGATCGAACACCATCTGTTCCCGAGCATGCCGAGCATCAATCTGCACAAGGTGCAGCCGATGGTGCGCGAGTACTGTCGGCAGAAGGACATCACGTACACGGAGACCACTCTCCTCGAATCCTTCAGGATCATCATCCGCTACCTCAACCGCGTAGGCCTCGGCGAGGCCGATCCCTTCGACTGCCCGGTCACCGCGCAGTTCCGCTCCCGCTGAGCTCGAAGCGCCTCAATGAGATCATCGAACCTGCGGGTATGTGGGCGTCCGGGGGCGAACGCTGCGGGTCCTCAGGTGAGGTCGTCGTGTTCTCCGGAGACCCATTCGGCGTAGCGCTCCGCCGAGGTCCGGACCGCACTGTGAGCGCCGGTGGCGATGTGCTGACCGAAGTTGCCGTACATCCGATCGAAATCGAGGTCGGCCACCGAGGCGGAGATGCGCCGGACGACAGCGGCCGACAGCGGCAGGTAGTTCGGGAAGCTGCGCATGAAGGTCACCCAGCCTTCTCGGGCGACCGGGCCGATGGAGTCTCCGCTGAACATCACTCCGGCCCCGTCCTCGGCCGTCCACACGGCGACGGCGCTGCCGGCGAAGTGACCGCCGGTGCGACGCAGCACGGTTCCCGGCAGCGGCGTCGCCTCGTGGTAGTAGGTGCAGATGGTGCCGGCCGTCCGCTGCACCCATCCGAGATCGGCACGGCAGACGAAGATCGGAGCATCGCCGAACGCGGCGCTGTATTCCACCTGTGTGCCGAACATATGCGGATGGCTCGCAGCGATGGCTGCGATGCCGCCGAGTTCGCGGATGCGGGCGACGGCTTCGGCGTCGATGTAGGCGGGAACGTCGAACAGCAGATTGCCGAGTTCGGTGCGCACGAGATAGCAGGTTTGGCCGATACCCAGCTTCGGTTCGACCCGGAGGGCGAAGAGTCCCGGCTCCCTCTCCTTCACGACGAGCGAATGGCCTTCAGCCTCCAGTTGGTCCCGAGTCGCCCACTGCTGGCCGGAGGCCGGGACCCACTGACGGTCATCGTCGCAGATCGGGCACAGCCGCGGAGGCGGCGTCGTCGTCTCCACCCCGCACGTGCGGCAGATCGTCACATCACTGAGCTGTGCGCCCCGGCCGCGGCCTGAGGCGGAGCGGCTTTCCGCGGCGCTGTTCGGGTTCGGCACGACGCCATCCTCTCGAGTCTCGACCGATGAGAGCACTGATTCCCACCGAGCCTAGTCCGCGGGTGAGTTCATGACCAGGGTCGGCGATGGCGACCCACGCGCGGGCTCAGACCGAGTCGCCGTCGTCGTCGACCGAATGGAGGCGATCTTCGCGCATGCTGACCGTGTCGACCCCGGGCAGATCCATGAGTGGGGCGACGAGGAGGTGCAGCGGGGGTTTGCCCTCGAACTTCGCCTCGATCGTGACCATTCGAACATCGTCGTCCTCGAATTTCCGCGAATCGACGATGGTGTTGGAGAAACCCATCCGTCCGGCCAATGCCAGGATGTCTCGCAGGACACCCTCTCCGTCCCGGTAGGAGATGCGCAGAAGTCGGCCGTGGTCGCTGTTCGGAATCTTGCGGATCAGCGGTGCGATGACGAAGAGTGTGAAGAGATGCAGGGCCGTGAGGATGGTCGCCAGCGACAGCATGCCCGCTCCGCAGGCCATGCCGACGGCGGCCGTCACCCAGATCGTCGCCGCCGTGGTCAGGCCGCGGACCATGTTGCGGCCCTTGAAGATGACCCCGGCGCCGAGGAAGCCGATGCCCGAGACGATCTGTGCTGAGATCCGCGACGGGTCGAGCCGCACGTCGTTCTCGAGCACCCCGGCGAAGCCGTAGGCCGAGACCAGGGTGAAGGCACATGTGCCGATTCCCACGAGCACGTGCGTGCGATAGCCGGCGGCCTTCTGACGGAACTGGCGTTCGAAGCCGATGAGCGAACACAGCACGAAGCTGGCCAGCAGCAGTTCGGCCTCGAGTGCCGTGGTGCTGCTGAAGAAGCCGTCGAGCGACACCGATGAACTCTCCATAGTGACTTCACCTTAGCCGTGACAGCCGAGGTGAGGAAGAAGACTGACCGGCCAGACGTTCGGTCAGACGGTGGAGGGGATCGACTCCACGCGGCTTCGGTCATCGATGACCGAGCCCTGCACGGTCTGGTGCCGGGCTGGATCAGTCGTGGTCCGGCCATCGGTGCCTGCCTCGGCGGATCGGGTGCCGTGCGAGCTCGGTGCGGCCTCCAGTGCCAAAGCCTGCTTCCGCTGTTCGTTGTCGATCTCGCGTTCGCGCTCGAGATGCAGGTTGCCGAAGTCGTGCTGTGTCCGCGGTGGTCTGATTCCGTCGATGAGGAACACCACGGCCAGAGAGACGAGCCCCCACAGGCCCAGCACCTGAAGATGCTCGGTGACGACATCCCCGTCGAAGTAGAGGATCGATCGGATCGTCTCGACCGCGGCGGCCATCGGCAGGAATTCGTGCAGGGTGGAGAAGAACGCCGGCACCATGTACTGCGAAAGCGCTCCGTTCGACGACGGCACTCCGGCGAACATGAGTGTGCCGATGACCGGAATGATCGCGAACATTCCGATGAGCCGTTCGAATACCATCGCGAACATCGAGATGCACGCGACGGCAAGGGTGCCCGAACCCCACAGAGCCGCGAAATGCCCTTCGACGGCTCCGGTGATCGGTCCCGCGATGAGCGCGACGACCAGGGACATGAATGGCGCGTAGACGGCGATGACGGGCAGCATCCGTTTGAGCGGGCGGATCCAGGGATTGGCGTTCGCTGCGACGATGACGACCATGAACCCGGCGAGGATCCAACCCATCGCCATGTACATCACGACCACACCGTTCTTGTCCCGATCGGGCAGCGGAGCCAGATCGTCGACATGGAGATCTGCATCCTGCGCGGAGGCGACCTCCTCGAAGATCTGCACGACCACCCGATAGGAGGCGTTGTTTCCGGCCTGATTGGCCAGCAGCTCGAAGTCCGGATTGTCTTCGTCGGGCAGGACGAGGGCGGCGACCTGATCACGGTCGTGGACGAGCCGCCGGGCCTCGCCCTCGTCGTCCACGGCGGTGAACTCGAACATACCGTCCATCTGCTCGTCGAGCTGCTTGATCGTGGCGTCGGCCTGCTCGGTCGACGTCCCGACCACGGCAACGGGCATGTCCTTCGGGGTCGGCGAGTGCATGGCCCCGAGCATGAACGAGATCATCATTGTCACCATCGCCAGGGGGAAGAGGGTCAGCGAGATGTAGCGGATGCTCTTCGAATCGGGACGGCGTCCGCCGTGGATGGACGGCACGTTGACGTCGAGCGGCACCGGATGGGAGTTGCGCTTCGCGTAGAAGTGGTCATAGATCTGGGTCAGGAGGAGACCGGCGACCGCGCCGAGGGCGAGCACCAGAAGGTGTCCGGTGACTCCGTCACCGTCGAAGTAGAGAACCGAGCGCAGGGACTCGCCGATCGCCGGCATGGGCAGGAACTCGTGGGTGAAGCGGAAGAATCTCGGCATCGTGTACACGGGCATCGCCATGTTCGACGACGGCATTCCGAGCGCCATGAGGAAGAGGATGCCGACGATGACCCCCAAAGCACCGACGAGCCGGGTGATGAAGAGCTGAACGGTGGAGATGGCGAAGATGCCCAGCCAGGCGATGCCGAGCACGGCCACGGTGTCCTTGACGTCGACGACGTCGAGGATCGGGCAGGCCACGGTCCACACGAGTCCGGCTATCGCTGCCGACCAGCCGGCGAGGATGGGCACGATGCGCTTGAACTTCAGCAGCTCGGGAGAATTCGACCGCAGCACGCTGAAAGGCATGTAGCCGGCCATGACGATGGCTGTCATGAGGAACATCGCAGCCATGTCGGACGGATCGCTGTCCGGCAGCGGGGCGATGTCGTCGGTCTCGATCTCGAACCCTTCGCCCTGGAGCGCCGGGCGGACGAGCTGCTCGACCGTGTTCGCCTGCTGGACGCCGGCCCCGCTGGCCGTGACGATCGTGGCGGTGTCGCCTTCGACGATGACCGCGCCCGAGGCTTCACGGTCGTAGACCTTCTCTCGGGCGGAATACGCATCATCGGTGACATCGACGTCGAACGCACCGGGCTGGGAGCCGTTGAGAGCGAACTCCACTTCATCGGCGCTGTCAGCTGACCCGGTCACGACGACCGGCATGTCATCGGCCGTGGGGGAGTGCATGGTGCCCAGATAGCTCGTGATCATCATACCGACGAACATGAGCGGCATGATGAAGATCGCGACTGTCCGACCGATGAACTCGGCCTTCTCCCGCGTGGCGGCGGCCCGATCGTCGGCCGTCGTGACCGAGTCTGCGGGAAGGCCGTCAGCCGAGTGCTCGGACTCGCGGGCCTCTCTTCTCGTCCGTGGTCGCTGGTCGGGCATCGCCGTCCTCCTGAGGGGCTGGAAATCCTGTGATCCTCATCGACCACGGTGAACCCGATCAGTTTAAGACGCGTGACTTAAAATTGTGAAATCGATGCCTGATGAAAAGATTGAGGACATGGGAACCCACAGTGACCGAGCGCGCGAAGCGCTGCTGGATGCGGCCGAAGAGCTCTTCGCGCGCAATGGGATCGACGCGGTATCGAACCGGCGCATCGTCGAGCACGCCGGGGCGGCGAATCATTCGGCGATCGCCTACCACTTCGGCGGACGCGACGGCCTTCTGCGTGCCCTCGTCGAAAGGCACCATGACGAGATGGCCGAGCGCAGACGGGAGCTCTCGTCGCAGCTGAGCGATTCGCCGAACATCCATGAACTCGTCCGCTGCCGACTGCAGCCGCTCATCGAAGTGCTCGACAACCTCCCGAGGCCGAGCTGGCGAGCTCAGTTCATGTCCCAGATATCGGCCGTCCCTTCGGCGATCGAAGTGGCCACAGAAGTGGCTCGTGAGGCAGACCTTCCCGATGAGCTGCGTTTCATCAACGGTGAGTTCGAGGGGATACCTGAAAGCGTTCTGCGGGGGCGTGCTTATCTGCTGGGATCCATGGTCGTCGGCGTATGCGCCGACCAGGAGGCGAAGATGAACGAGGACGCCAACAAGGGAAGCTGGGAGCAGGTCGGACGGTTCCTCATCGACGCCGCCGCCGGGATGCTCGGCGCTCCCGTCACCGACCCGAACGGCGCAGTGCGCTATCCCAATGTTCCCCTGCTCTGATCCGCATCGAGCAGGGACTCGACGTCGGCTGCAGCCGTCGGGACCGCAGACTGCGCCGTCGCTGACCTCACCGACCGCGCTCGCGCCATCACCGGCCCCACACCGTCGCGTTCAGAACAGGGCCTGTTGGGCCGGGGCAACGATCCCTGCAGCAGGGCTGTCGGCGGTCGCTGCCGGCTCCGACCGGAGACCGCCTCGCCTACGGGACGTCGCCGGATAGTCGTCATCGTCGGTCCCGCGCAGCCCGTAGCGGTCGATGAGCGGGTTGATGCGCTCACCGAGCCAACGGCGATACTCCTTGGAGGCATAGGACGACGTGGCGTACATCCTGCGATAGCGGTCGAGAAGCTCGGGGTGTTCACGCTCGAGCCAGGAGAAGAACCATTCGCGAGCTCCCGGCCGCAGATGCAGAGCCCCATAGACGACTCGAGCGGCTCCGGCGTCCCTGATCGCTCTGAGTGCCGAATCGAGGTGGTCGAGGGAATCGGTGAGCTTGGGCAGGATCGGCATCATGAAGACGGTGACGTCGAAGCCGAGATCGGCCGCGGCACGTACGGTGGCCAGCCGGGCCTTCGTCGTTGGGGTGCCGGGTTCGAGGCTCTGCTGCAGAGCGTCGTCGTGGACGGCGATCGACATGCTGATCTCCACCGACGTCTCCTCGGCGGCCCGTGAGAGAAGAGGCAGATCGCGACGCAGCAGAGTGCCTTTGGTGAGAATCGACATCGGCGTCGAGCGGTCGGCCAATGCCGTGATGATCCCGGGCATGAGGCCGTAGCGTCCCTCTGCCCGCTGATAGGGGTCGGTGTTCGTTCCCAATGCGACATGGTCGCGGGCCCAGCTCGGGCGGGACACCTCGGCGGCGAGCACCTCGGCGATGTTGACTTTGACGATGACTTGCCGATCGAAGTCCCTGCCGGCGTCGAGGTCGAGGTAGCGGTGGGTGTTGCGGGCGAAACAGTAGACACAGGCGTGGGAGCAGCCGCGATAGGGGTTGATCGTCCAGGTGAAGGGCATCGAACTGGACCGGGGGACCTTGTTGAGCGCCGATTTCGCAAGGACCTCATGGAAGGCGATTCCGGAGAACTCCGGAGTCCGGACCGTGCGGATGAGCCCCTTGGCGCCGAACAGATCGGGAGCCCTCGGGCCGGACGTGTCGCCCAGTTCGTTCCATCTCATGCTTCAATTCGAACATGAGTTCGAATGACGGTCAAGGCTGGAGACTGGTCGGATGTGCAAGGGGGTGCCGATAGCGCGCAGAGCGCCTGCGCGACGGTGACATCAGGAGACGCGCAGTCCTTTGAACTCGCTGCGGTGGAAGACGAGGGCATCGGCTCTGCCGTCGCTGCGGGCACCGAGGATCTCAAGCAGCGCCACTGTGTGGTCACCGGCGGCGAACTCGGCGTGAAGGCGGGTCCACAGATATGCCGAGCTCCCCGGAATCGTCAGAGCGCCGCTCGCGGTGACGTCGGGAGCGGCGTCGTTGAAGCGCCGGTTGCGGTCCGTCGATGCGAGCTGCCTGGCCAGGCCCTCTTGGTCCGTGCTCAGCAGTGAGATTCCCAGTTCCGGGGCCCGGCGCAGGGAGGGCCAGGTGGTCGAGGAGGTCTGGATCGCGACGCTGACCAAGGGAGGGACGAGGGAGACCCCGACCGTCAGAGTGGAGGCGACGATGCCGAGCGGAACCGCGTCGGCCTCGGCGCCGATGAAAGCGACTCCCTGTGGGAAATGGGAGAACGTCTCGCGGAGAGCCTCCGGCGAGGCGCGGTTCGCCTCCACGGGTGTGGCAGCAACGGGGCTAGTCGAGATCGTCATTCAATCACCTCACGTGTTCTGTTGAGCGATCCTGGACGTGCTCGCTGGTTCCGAGGCCACCGGATCGTTCGACTGTGTGTCGGTCGTCGGTGCCGATGATTCCAGAGACCGCCTTGAATTGCGACGTTCGAGTTCATATGACGACGTTCTTTGTCCGCGTGTGACGGATGATGTCAGGGCATGACGGAGCGCATCCGGTGGCGGTGCCTCAGGGGCTAGATTGCTCAGCGAAATGCTATCCCGGCACGGTTGCCTGCTCGAGCAGGCCCACAGGAGACGTTCATGACACAGCTTTCGGTCACCGACTCGACACCCCAGAGTCCGCCGCGGTTGCTCGCCGGCAAGAAGCGGGTGCTGGCTTCGGCTTTCGCCGGCACGACGATCGAGTGGTACGACTTCTACCTCTACGGCACAGCCGCGGCGCTGATCTTCGACGTCCAGTTCTTCCCCTCCGGCAGTGAACTCGGCAGCCGACTGGCCGCTTTCGCCACCCTGGCTGTCGGGTTCTTCGCCCGCCCTTTGGGCGGAATCATCGCCGGCCACCTCGGCGACCGGCTGGGTCGCAAGGCGCTGCTCGTGGTCTCCCTGCTGTCGATGGGCACCGCTTCCACACTCATCGGACTGGTTCCGAACTTCGCGACGATCGGCTGGTGGGCCGCGGTCTCCCTGGTCGTCCTGCGCATCGTCCAGGGCCTGTCCGCCGGAGCCGAATGGGGCGGCTCCGCGCTGCTCTCGGTCGAACATGCTCCGGCGCGCAGACGCGGACTGTTCGGCTCCTTCACCCAGATCGGATCCGCGGCGGGCATGCTCCTGGCCACCAGCGCCTTCTTCCTCGTGCAGAAGCTGCTGCCGAGCGATCAGTTCGAATCCTTCGGCTGGCGCATCCCGTTCCTCGCCTCCGCGGTGCTCGTGGCCTTGGCGCTGTGGATCCGCCTCGGCGTCTCCGATGCGCCGGAATTCCAGGAACTCAAGGACTCCGGCGAGGTCGCCCAGTCCCCGCTGCGCGAGGTCATCACCGCGTACCCGCGCGTGCTGCTCGTCACGATCGGGCTGCGCCTGGCTCAGAACAGCGTCTTCTATCTCATCACCGTCTACATGCTCAGCTATCTGTCTGAGAATCGCGGCGATTCCACCTCGGGGGTCACCGCCGTGATGATCGCCTCGGCGATCGGTCTGTTCACCGGGCCGGTCTGGGGATGGGCCTCGGACCGGCTCGGCCGCAGACTCGTGACCATCGGCGGACTGATCGGCATCGCCGTCTTCGGCTGGGTGTTCTTCGCCTTTCTCGACGCCGGGCCGCTGTCCTTCCTGCCCATCGTCGTCATCCTCGGCATGAATCTCGCCCACGACGCCGTCTACGGCCCCCAGGCCGCGTGGTTCGCCGAGCAGTTCCCCATCGAGGTCCGTTACTCGGGCGTGAATATGGGCTACCAGCTGGGCACCGTGATCGGCGGCGGCATCATGCCGATGGTCGCAGCTCTGCTCTACGTCGCCGGAGGGCACTCGCCCTGGCTCATCTGCGGCTACCTCACGCTGCTGTGCGTGCTCTCGCTCATCGCCGCCGCAGCGGCGAAGGACCCGGCGCGCCGCCTCGCCCGCTCCGCCGCCGGAACCATCACCACCAACACAGGAGACACCAGATGACGAAACCGATCCTGCTCAATGCCTTCGACATGATGACCCCGGTGCACCAGTCGCCCGGGCTCTGGCGCCACCCCGAATCGCGCATCGAGGACTTCACGAAGCTCGAGTACTGGATCGAGCTGGCGCAGACCCTGGAAGAAGGCGGCTTCGCCTCACTGTTCCTCGCCGACATCCTCGGGGTCTACGACGTCTACGGCGGCAATGCCGACGTCACGAACCGCGGGGGAGTGCAGTTCCCGCTGCTCGACCCGCTCGTTGCGGTCCCGGCCATGGCAGCGGCCACGAAGACCCTCGGCTTCGGCGTCACCGCCTCGGTGACCTATGAGAAGCCCTACCTGCTCGCCCGCACCCTGACCACGCTCGACCACTTCACGAACGGTCGGGTGGCCTGGAACATCGTGACCAGCTACGTCGATTCGGCCGCCCGCAACCTCGGCCTCAAGGGACAGATCCCACACGACGAGCGCTACGACAGGGCCGACGAGTTCATGGAAGTCGTGTACAAGCTCTGCGAAGGGTCGATCACTCCCGAGGCGCTCAAGGCTGATGCCGAAGCGAACGTCTTCATCGATCCCGCAGAGGTCCGGGACATCGGCCACGAGGGCAGGTTCTTCACCGTGCCCGGTCAGGCGCTCGCCGTTCCCGGCCCGCAGGGGACTCCGCTGCTGTTCCAAGCCGGAGCGTCGGCACGAGGCCAGGAGTTCGCGCTCGACCATGCCGAGGCGATCTTCTTCTCCGGACCGACCCCGCAGATTCTGCGCAGCTGGGTCGACAGGGTCCGTGACGGTCTCGTCGCACGCGGCCGTTCCCGAGATGCAGTGAAGATCTTCGCACTGGCCACAGTGATCGTCGACGACACTGATGAGGGGGCCGAAGAGCGCCTGACCGACTACCGCAGGTATGTCGACACGGAATCCGCTCTCTCCCTCTTCGGCGGTTGGACAGGCGTCGACCTCTCGGGAGCCTCACCCGATGACACGCTCGAATACGTGTCCACCGACGCCAACCAGTCGGCGCTCGCCTCCTTCACCACGATGGCCGGGGACAAGGCGTGGACGATCCGCGATCTGGCGGAGTTCGTCGCGCTCGGCGGCCGTGGACCGGTCATCACCGGTTCGCCCGAGACCGTCGTCGACGAATTCCAACGCTGGATGGACGAAGCGGACATCGACGGGTTCAACATCGCCGCCGCCGTCCGACCGGCCGACGCCGAACGCTTCACGAAGTACGTCTCACCCGAGATGCGCAGGCGCGGCCTCCTGCACGACCCAGTCGCCGGAGCCACGGTGCGCGAACGTCTCACCGGTGGGGGACCGCACCTGGCCGACGACCACAAGGGCGCAGGCTTCCGGCTGGACGCGGGCGTTCGCGTGTGATCGGCTCGGGCTGCGGAGTGAGGTTCGGCAGGTGAGTGCTCGAGGACTGAGAGGATGAAACAGTCGAGGACGCGATCGGCGACGGACTCGACGGCTTCGATCTGCTCATCCTCAGCTTCGCAGTCAGCGGGATCATCGCGAGCTTCGGACTCAGCGACGTCCAGGCCGGATCGCTGTCGACGATCGCTCTCCTGGGAGCCGTCCTGGGCGACATAGTCTTCGGCGCGCTCGCCGACCGTCTGGGCCGCCGCCCCGCTTTCTGGATCTTCCAGGCGGGAGCGATCATCTCGATCCTCGTCTACAGTCAGATGACCGACCCGACCGCTCTGCTCGCCGGCGGGTTCTTCATGGGCGCCTTCGCCAACGGCATGCTGGGCGGACACGGAGCGCTGCTGGCTGAGATGTACCCGACCGAAGTCAGGGCCACGGCTCAGAACGTCATCTTCAACATCGGACGCGCCATCGGGGGACTGGCGCCCATCGTCATCGCCCTGCTGGCCGGTTCCCTCGGGTTCGGCTTCGCCTTGGCGCTGCTGCCGACCATCTACGTCATCCAGTTCCTCGCGATGTTCCTGCTGCCGGAGAAGCGCGGTCTCGCTCTCGAATGAGCCGCTGAGGAGCCCCGGTCGTCGACGGTGACGAACTGTGACAGCGCGCGGGGGCGGTGAGCGGCCCCAGGGCCATACTTGTCGACTGTGACTTCGACAGAATCCGCCGACGATTCGGCGCAGACACCACTCGCCGTCGGCCAGACAGCATCCGCACAGACTCCTCCTGCCTCCGCAGCGACAGCGGCGGACAGTGCTCGTTCCCCGCGCCTCGTGCGCACCGCGGCAGATATCCACAACGTGCTCGCCGAGTTCGGTTCTCAGGGGACGAAGACGACGGCCGTCATCATCCTCGCCCTCGGCGGCATCTTCATGGACGCCTACGACTTCTCCTCTCTGGCCTTCGGCATCACGGCGATTCAGGACCAGTTCGGCCTCAGCGGATTCATGACCGGACTCGTCAACGCCTCGATCATGGTCGGCGCCGTCATCGGGGCGCTGTTCGGCGGCTACCTCGTCGACCGTTTCGGCCGCTACAGACTGTTCATGGCCGATATGGTCTTCTTCGTCGTCGCCGCGCTCGGCTGCGCCGTGGCACCGAACGAATGGTTCCTCATCGCCTTCCGCTTCGTCATGGGCATCGGCGTCGGCCTCGATCTTCCTGTGGCCATGGCCTTCCTCGCCGAATTCTCCAAACTCAAGGGCAAAGGCAACCGCTCACAGCGGGTCAACGCCTGGTCGCCTGCCTGGTACTTCGCCACCGGTGTCGGGTACCTCGTCGTTCTCATCATCTTCGTCACCCTGCCCTATGACCAGCACGCGATCCTCTGGCGCATCGTCGTCGGTTTCGGCGCAGTGCCTGCGCTCATCGTGCTCCTGGTGCGTCGTCGCTACCTCGCGGAATCGCCCGAATGGCTGGCCAATCAGGGCGATCTGCGGGCCGCAGTCGACGTCATGCGCTCCCACCACAACCTCGATGTCGAACTCGCCCCTGTCGATGAGCAGGACTCGCCCGCCTCCTCGGCTGATCCGGTCAAGGGTGGGAGATGGAGCGGCTTCGCTGAACTCTTCACCCCGCGCTACAGGGTTCGCACCATCGTGGCGCTCTGTGTCTCCGTGTTCTCGACCTTCGGCTACAACGCCGTCGCCTACGGCACTCCGCTCATCATCACGACGCTCTTCCATCAGACGCCGCTGATCACGATCGTCTCCTCGCTCATCATCAACCTCGGCTTCGGCACCATCGGCGGACTGCTCGGGATGAGCATCGTCAATCGCTTCGGCACACGCCGGATCACCCTGGTCGGATTCATGATCCAGGCTCTGTCGCTGGGGCTGTTGGCGATCGTGGGCATCCCGAACGGTGCCCTCGTCATCGTCTCCGTGGCCATGCTCTCGGCCTTCGTCTTCGCCCAAGCCGGTGGGCCCGGAGCGAACCTCATGAATTACGCGACGCTGTCCTATCCGACGCGGCTGCGCGGCATCGGAATCGGCTTCAACCAGTCCGTGCTGCGCGCCTTCTCGATCGTCTCGCTCATCATGTTCCCGATCCTCGCCGGCTCTCTGGGCACCGGTGTGTTCTGGATCGTCGCCTGCGCCCCACTGGCCGGTGCGATCGCCGTGGGCGTCGTGAAGTGGGATCCGACGGCCAAAGACGTCGAGCACGAGGGCTGACGGTCGCAGATCCTCGTACGGCCGAGTCCCTCGTCGGACTCGGTCTGAGCACATCGAAGGTGCGCAGCTGTGCGCCGGCTCGGAAGAAGGAGCTGAGCGGGTGGCCGTTCGGTCAGCCTTCCTCGGCCTGATCTGCGTCGTCGGCGGTTCGGGCCAGGCGTTTCGAATGCTTGTCGTGCTGCTCCCGGCTCGTCCCCAGATGGTGCGCGGCCAGGGCTCCGGCTCGAGCCTGGTCCCGGCGGGCGATCGCCTCGTAGAGTTCGGCATGCTCGGTGGCGACGACGCCGAGGTCATCGTGTCGGCTCAGCTGCCAGCGCATCCGCGAATCGAGCAGTGCCCCGATCTCCGCGAGCAGCTCGTTGCCCGAGAGCTCGGTGACGATGGCGTGGAATTCCGCCGCGCAGCGGTGTGCACCGACGACGTCCCCGGCCTCCGACAGCTCCTGTCCCTTGCGCATCGTGGCCTCAAGACGGGCCAGCCCCTCACGGTTGTGCCTTTGAGCGGCCAGCTCGAAGGAGAGCACGTCGAAGACCGTTCGGACCTCGTTGAGATCTGCGATGTCGCTGGGGGAGAACACCCGGACCGTTGACCACGTGTTCGGTCGGTTCGTCACCAGCCCTTCGGCAGCGAGCTTCTTCAGCGCTTCACGGATGGGCACACGGGAGACGCCGAGTTCGGTCGCGAGATTGCGTTCCACGAGCTTGTCTCCCGGCATCCGGTCGCCGTCGATGATCTCGTTGCGCAGCACCTCGGTGACCCGCGCCGTCTCCGAGCGCGGAGTCTCATCGGTCCCCACGTGGTCCTCGTCTCACCGTGTGCGCTCCATAGCGCGGCCGAGGGTATCGAGGCCGACAGAGCCGAGCCCCAGCGCCTGAGTGTGGAATGCCTTGAGATCGAAGTCGGCGCCGGCGGCGGACTTCGCTTCGTCTCGGAACTGCTCCCACAGGCGTTGGCCGATCTTGTAGCTGGGAGCCTGACCGGGCCACCCGAGGTAGCGGTCGAGTTCGAAGGCCAGGAACGACCGATCCATGGCGACATTGTCCGTGAGGAACTGCCAGGCCTTCTCCCGATTCCAGATCCCGCCGCCGAGGCTGTCCGGGGCCTCGAGCCCGAGGTGGAAGCCGATGTCGAGGACCACTCGCGCCGCACGCAGACGCTGCGAATCGAGCATGCCCAGGTAGTCGCCGGGATCGTCTAAGAATCCGAGGTCGGCCATGAGCTTCTCGGCATACAGCGCCCACCCCTCACCGTGTCCGGAGACCCAGCACATGAGACGGCGCCAGCGATTGAGAGTGTCCGAGACATAGGTGGCCTGACCGATCTGCAGATGATGACCGGGAACTCCCTCGTGGTAGACCGTCGTCCTCTCCTGCCAGGCGGCGAACTCCGTGACGCCTTCGGGCACCGACCACCACATGCGGCCGGGCCGGGAGAAGTCGTCGGTCGGGCCGGTGTAGTAGATGCCGCCGGTGGCAGAAGGGGCGATCATGCATTCGATCGTCCGTACAGGCTCGGGAATGTCGAAGTGGGTCTTGCCGAGTTCGGCGATCGCCTCGTCGGCCACGCTCTGCATCCACTCACGCAGAGCGTCGGTGCCGACGAGCGTGCGTTCGGGATCCTTGTTCAGAGCATCCATGACCTCGAACAGATCGGCGCCGGGCACGATCTTCGCCGCCACCTTGCGCTGTTCGGCGTCGATGCGGCCGAGTTCCTCGAGCCCCCAGGCGTAGGTCTCGTCGAAGTCGACCTCGGCGCCGAGGAAGTCCCGGGAGTGGAGTCCATAGGCTTCCCGGCCGCAGGCCTCGTTCTCGCCGGCAGCCGGCAGCAGCTGCGAGCCGAGGAACTCGGCCAGGGCCGATGCGGACTCCCGGGCCGCCGCAGCATGGTCACTCAGATCCGAGCGCAGGGCTGCAGGGATATTAGAGGCGCCGGCGACGAGACGGTCGAAGTTGCTGCCCGGTTCGGCCAGGGCCCGGGCCTGTTCGATGACCTTCTCGATCTGGATGCGAGCAGCGACGCGACCGTTCTCCCGTGCCGATGCGAGGGACTCCTGGTAGCCGGCCAGCGAAGCGGGAATCGCGGCCAGTGTGGTCGAGATCGTCTCCCAGTCGTCGGTCGTGGAGGTGGGCATGAGGTCGAAGGCATCCCGGACCTGCTGCAGCGGGGATTCGATGACATTGAGGCTCGCATGCTTGATGCCGGCCTCGAAGAGGTCCCTGTCGACGCCGAGACGATCGCGCATCGCATCGATGGTGACGCGATCGACCTCATCGAGTTCGGCTCCGGCTTCGGCCTCATCCAGGCGCTTGAGCGTGGACACGGTGAGGTCGTTGAGTGCAGAGAGCCCGGCGGGGGAGAGGTCGTCGAAACCCTCCGCGCCGTCGAGGCCCAGATAGAGGGCGAGAGAGGGGGAGAGCGCGAGCATGTCATCGACGTAGTCCTCGGCGACGGCGTCGACAGCGGAAGGAGTTCTCTTCTCAGTCATGGGATCCACCCTATCGCGAGCTGCGTCACGTTCGGCGTGGACTGCAGCCCCGGCCGTCGTCGAACCCGCTAATCTGTCTGTGTTCCCGACCCGCAGCAGAAAGCGAGACCGACCTCCAGTGGCACAAGCGAAGCTGTGGACGAAGGACTTCATCGTCGGCATCGGTCTCAACCTGTCGATGTCGATGGTGTTCTACCTGCTGATGACGTCCATGGCCGGCTACGCCGTGGCCCGGTTCGCCGCCGGCGAGGCAGCCGCCGGATTCGCGTCCTCCGCCTTCGTCCTCGGCGCCGTCTTCGCCCGTGTGCTCACCGGCAAGTATCTCGACTTCATCGGGCGCAGGCGTCTGCTCATCATCACGATGGCGGTCTCGGTGCTCGCCTCGTTGGCATATCTGGCCGCCGACAGCCTCACCCTCCTCATCGGTCTGCGCATCGTCCACGGCCTCGCCTTCGGAGCGGGCAACACTGCGATCATGACCGCCATCCAGAGCATCATCCCCGCCTCCCGTCGGGGCGAAGGGACGGGCTACTTCGGAACGGCCACGACGCTGTCGACGGCGCTCGGACCGTACCTGGGTGTGATCATCCCCCGCGAATCCGATTTCGCGATGCTCTTCATCGCCTCGGCCGTCATGTCCGTCGCGGCCCTCGTGGCCTGCATTCTCATCCGCTTGCCTGCCCAGGAGCTCAGCGACTATCAGCGGCGGACGAAATGGCATCTCAGGCTCGGCACGCTCGTAGATCGGGACGGGCTGCGGATCGGCTCGGTCATGCTGCTGGCCGGCACCGCCTACGCTGCGGCACTCGTGTTCCTCGCCGGCTATGCGGCCGAGCACGGGGTCGCGGCCGCGGCCTCACTGTTCTTCGTCGCCTTCGCTCTCGCCTCGCTCGTCGCCCGCCTGTTCGTCGGCCGGCTGCAGGACGTCTTCGGCGACAACGCAGTGATCTTCCCGGTCTTCGCCTGCGACATCGCCGGAAATCTCCTGCTCGCGCTGTGGCCGACGATGACGGGCATCGTTCTCGCCGGCGTGCTCATCGGCTTCGGATTCGGCTCGCTCATGCCCTGCATGCAGGCCATCACCGTCAAATCGGTGACGATGAATCGCGTTCCCGTGGCCACGGCATCCTTCTTCCTCCTCCTCGACGCCGGTTCGGGCATCGGCCCGGTCATCCTCGGATTCCTCTATCCGCTGACCGGTGGGAACGGGATGTTCCTCGTCTGTGCCGGACTCGTCGTCGCCGCCGTCGTCGTCTACATCGGAGTCCACGGTCGTCGCCGAGGCGGCCGACCCGGCCGGGAATACCTCGGGTGAGTCGTCCGGTTCCGCCCTCGTCGTGATCGCGATAGCCTGAGAGAGAACCGTACGAAGGGCCCTGGCCCTTCGGCTCAGAGCCCGCTGCCCGGAGGATCAGAATGAAGTTCGCGCTCGCTCAGATCAACTCGACCACCTCGGTGCCCGAGAATCTCGACAAAGTCCGCACCTTTGCTCGTGAGGCCGCCGAGGCGGGCGCCCGCTTCGTCGTCTTCCCGGAGGCCACGATGTCAGCCTTCGGATCCCGGCTGCGCGGCATCGCGGAGGAGAACACCGAATCCTGGAGAAGCGCCCTGGCCGAGCTGGCAGCCGAACTCGACCTCATCATCGTCGTCGGTGAATTCGCTGTCACCGGCGACAGGGTCATCAATCTCCTCGCCGCCTACACGCCTGAGGGCGAACGATTCGACTACGCGAAGATCCACCTCTACGATGCCTTCGGATTCAAAGAATCGGACACCGTGGAACCCGGAGCCGAACCTGTGGTGATCAGCATCGACGGCGAGGACATCGGTCTGGCTCTGTGCTATGACATCCGCTTTCCCAAGCTCTTCGCCGAACTCAGCCGCCGCGGTGCCCGCCTGGCTGTGGTGGCCGCCGCCTGGGGCGCCGGACCCGGCAAGGTCGAGCAATGGGAGATCCTCGCGCGGGCCCGAGCCCTCGATTCGAACATGTTCGTGGCCGCACTCGGCCAGGCCGATCCCGAGGTCAGCGGTGTCGAGGTGCCGAAGAAGGGGCCGACAGGTGTCGGGCACAGCCTCGTCTCCGACCCTTTCGGCCACGTCCTCAGCTCACTGGACGGGGCCGAGCGCCTCGAAGTCGTCGACCTCGACCTGGCCGAGGCGGACAAGGCGGCCGAGGCGGTTCCGGTGCTGGCCAACGCGAAGCTCGGATACTGAGTCCGAGGCGCTGCTGGAACGCCGGCGGCTGAATGCGAGTGTGCTCTAGAACACCTTAATTGCACTTGAGGCAAAAATGCACGGAGTGCAATAATAGGGTCATGTCATTCAGCTCGGAAAGCGATCCCTCGGCCCCGACAGAAGGGCTGCGTGAACGCAAGAAGCGCGAACGCGGCCAGGCTCTGCGGCGCGCCGCCGTCGATCTCGCCTTGGAGAAGGGCTACCACAACGTCACCGTCGAAGACATCTGCGAACGCTGCGGAGTCTCGCGCCGGACCTTCTTCAACTACTACTCATCGAAGGAAGAAGCACTCCTCGGACGCGCCGACACCGTATTCGATGAGGAGGACCAGCCTGCCATCGAGGAGTTCGAGGCCGGAGGGCCCCATGGGAACCTCATCGCCGATCTCGAGCACCTCCTCGGCTTCATCGTCGCGACTCGCATGAGCAAACGCGAGGAGATGCACCAGTACCACCTCATGCTCAAGCAGGATCCCTCGCTGCTGCAGCTGCAGATGGCGCGGATGGGCAACAACGAACGGCTCTTCCGACGCATCATCCAGCGTCGCCTCGATGGCACGCCCCGCACGGCCTCGGCGCCGGTACCGCCTCTCAGCGAGACAGCGGTCGCCTGCGACGCCGAGGACGATGAGCCGGTCTCGCTGCGCGCCGAAGCCGTCGCCGCGCTGGCGATGATGGCGCTGAAGGCGACTTTCACCCGACTGCGCAGGCTCGAGGGCGATCCGGGCCCCGTGATCGAGGGACTCTTCACCGAACTGCGCACGATCTTCAAGGAGGAGTCAGCATGAGTGCTGCACCCACGACGGAGGACAGGGCTCCGATAGTTCTGACGAAGAAGACGATCGTTCTCATCTTCTCCGCCCTCATGGCCGCGATGTTCCTGGCCACTCTGGATCAGACGATCGTGTCCACGGCGATGCCGACCATCGTCGGCGAACTCGACGGTGTCGAGCATCAGGCCTGGCTGGTCACCATCTACCTGCTGGCGATGACGATCGTCATGCCTCTCTACGGCAAGTTCGGCGACATGTGGGGACGGAAGATCATCTTCCTGGTGGCGATTGCGATCTTCGTCATCGGTTCCTTCGGCTCGGGCCTGTCGCAGAACTTCTGGGAGCTCATCGCCTGGCGCGGGTTCCAAGGCCTGGGCGGCGGCGGTCTGATGATCCTCTCGCAGGCGATCATCGCCGACATCATCCCCGCCAGCGAGCGCGGAAAGTACATGGGACCGCTCGGCGGGCTGTTTGCGATCTCGAGCGTGCTCGGGCCGGTGCTCGGCGGATTCTTCACCCAGCATCTGGACTGGCGCTGGTGCTTCTGGATCAATGTGCCCATCGGCATCATCGCGTTCTTCATCGGGCTCTTCGCCCTGCGTCTGCCCAATCACAGATCCGATCAGAAGGTCGACGTCCTCGGCATCGTTCTGATGATCGCAGCGACCTCGCAGCTCATCCTCGTCACCAGCTGGGGCGGACACGACTACGACTGGGACTCGCCGATGATCATCTCCCTCATCATCGGCACGATCGTTGCGGCAGCGCTGTTCGTCCTCGTCGAGTCGAAGGTCTCGAACCCGATCATCCCCATCGGACTGTTCAAGAACCCGACGTTCGTGCTCTCCACCGTCATCGGCCTGCTCCTCGGGTTGGGCATGTTCTCCGCAATGGCGTTCCTGCCGACCTTCATGCAGATGGCCGCGGGCACCGATGTCACCGGGTCCGGACTGCTCATGCTGCCGATGATGGCCGGCGTCATGCTGACATCGATCGTCTCGGGCATCATCGTGTCGAAGACCGGCAAGTACAAGATCTATCCGCTCGCCGGCACCCTCATCGCCGGCGCCGCACTGGCCTGGATGACGACGATGACGGCCGACACCTCAATGGTCGTCATCGGTCTCATGATCTTCACCATGGGCTTCGGCCTGGGACTGGTCATGCAGATCATCGTCCTGGTCATCCAGAACTCCGTGGCTCCGCAGCTGGTCGGCACGGCTACCTCGACGAACAACTATTTCCGTGAGATCGGCGCCTCGGTGGGCACCGCGCTGTTCGGTTCGATCTTCACCTCTCGTCTCTCGGACAAGATCGCCGAGGCGATGCAGGACCTGCCGGCGAACGCAGCCAATGCCGCTGCAGGCGCGCCGGCGACTGATTCTCTGACCCCGGAGTCGGTGGCGGACCTGCCCGGTCCGGTCCACGATCTCGTGGTCAACGCCTACGCCGACGCCCTGGCGCCCTCGTTCTGGTACATGGTCCCGGTGTTCCTCATCGCCTTCGTCCTCGCCTGGTTCCTCCCGCAGCTCAGACTCTCCGACGTCGCCGGAATGGTTGCTCGCGGCGAGGCCGTCTACGGAGAGGACATGGGCGGAGCCGCACGGGGGACGGCAGACTCGGAGAGCCACCGTCGCCTGAGCACGATCTCGGTCGAAGGGGAGTCCGATCCCGCACCGGGAACCGCCGCCGGCACGTTCCAAGTGGCGGCGGGCGTGGATCCGGCCAAGGACCAATATCGTCTGAAGTAGCCGCTGAGCTTCGGCCTCCGGCCGCCCGCCTGCGCCGAGAGGACCACTCAGCGTCGACCGGACCGGTTGCAACCGGTCCGGTCGACGCAAAGTGGTCCTTTCGACGGCGCTCGCCCTTCAAGCGTGTCCCGCGGGGGTCAGCGTCCCAGGGTCTGCGTCCAGGCCTGCGGGAGGCGCCGACGCACATTGCGGCGTGGGGCGCCGAACCCTGCACGGTCGTGCCTCTTCGTCTCGATCTCGTTCAGCGCCGCCGCCTGATTGGCTGCATAGGCACGAGCCACCTGACGGATCGCGACCACAGCGGCCACTGCTGCTGCGCTGGCCATCTCGTCGCTGACCGGTTCGCCGTCGTGAGCGAGGACCCGCGAACGCGTCTCGACCGAGGCGGAGACCACGGAGTCGGCCGCGGCCCCTTCGGCAACTCCGGTCAGCTCGTCTGCCGCGGCCGGTTCCTCGACGGGCAGTCCCTGTGCACCCTCACTCATAGTGGGATGTTACCGTGCTTGCGCGCGGGAGCGTCGACGTGCTTGTTCTTCAACGCGCGCAGGGAACGCACGATCCGGCTGCGGGTCTCGCTCGGCTTGATGACGGCGTCGATGTAGCCCTCTTCGGCGGCCAGATACGGGTTGAGCAGAGCGTCCTCGTAGTCCTGAATGAGCTCGCCCCGCACGGCTTCGACGTCCTCACCGGCCTCCTCGGCGGCCTTGAGTCTGCGCCGGTAGACGATGTTCGCCGCACCCTGGGCGCCCATGACCGCGATCTGCGCGCTCGGCCAGGCGAGGTTGATATCGGCCCCGAGCTGTTTCGACCCCATCACACAGTACGCGCCCCCGTATGCCTTGCGGGTGATGAGAGTGACCAGGGGGACCGTGGCCTCACCATAGGCGTAGATGAGCTTCGCCCCGCGGCGGATGATGCCGCCGTACTCCTGATCGGTGCCGGGCAGGAAGCCGGGCACGTCGACGAAGGTGAGGATCGGGATGTTGAAGGCGTCGCAGAGGCGAACGAAGCGAGCGGCCTTCTCCGAGGCGTCGATGTCCAAGGTGCCGGCCAGCTGCATCGGCTGGTTGGCGATGATCCCGACGCTCACGCCCTCGACCCGGCCGAACCCGGTGATGACGTTCGGAGCGAAGAGCTCGGAGACCTGCAGGAACTCCGCATCGTCGAGGACGGTGGTGACGACGTCGAGGATGTCGTAGGGCTGCGAAGGCGAATCGGGCATGAGGGCATCGAGCGCCTCGTCCTCGGCCGTCAGCGAGAGATCGGACTCGAACTCATCGGCATCGGCCGGATCGATGTTGTTCTGCGGAAGGAACGAGAGCAGATCGCGCACATAGTTGACGGCGTCCTCCTCGTCACTGGCCAGGTAGTGGGCGTTGCCCGAGACGGTGTTGTTCGTCCGGCCGCCGCCGAGCTCCTCGTGGCCGACCGACTCGCCGGTGACGGTCTTGATGACGTCCGGACCGGTGATGTACATGTGGCTGATCTGATCGACCATGATCGTGACATCCGTCAGGGCGGGCGAGTAGACAGCACCGCCGGCCGAGGGGCCCATGATCAGCGAGATCTGCGGGATGACCCCGGAGGAGGCCACATTGAGGCGGAAGATCTCGGCGAACAGGGCGATCGACCCCACGCCCTCCTGGATCCGGGCGCCGCCGGAGTCGTTGATGCCGATGATCGGGCAGCCGAGCTTGAGCGCGAGCTTCTGCACCTTGACGATCTTGCGTCCGTTCGCCTCCGCGAGCGACCCGCCGAGGACAGTGAAGTCGTGAGCGAAGACTGCGACGGTCTTGCCCTCGATCGTGCCCAGCCCGCAGACCACGCCGTCGCCGTCGGGACGGTTGTTCTGCATCCCGAACTGGTGGTTGTGGTGGCGGGCGAATTCGTCGATCTCCTGGAAGGAATCGGCATCGAGGAGAGCGGTGATGCGTTCACGGGCGGTCTGCTTGCCGCGCTTGTGCTGATTGTCCACCGAGCGCTGGTTGCCGGTGTGGGCAGCGTCCCGGCGCTGGGTGAAGTGCTCGATGCGCTCGGCTGTAGTCCGTGGGGTATCCGTCATGCCTCCACAATAACGACGTGAGAGCGCTTCATTGTGCACTCCCACCAAAAGAATCTAGAGTGGTCTGGTGAACAGCCAACACAATTCCCTTCTCGTCGACGTCGAATCCGTCGTCCGCGCAGCCGCGGACCGTGGTCTCTCACTCCCGCGTCTGATCTGGGACGATACCTGCGCGTCCACGAACGACGAGTTGGCGCGTCTCGTGAGAGAGGGCGTCGAAGCGCCGGCCGAGTTCACCATCTGCGGCACCGATTTCCAGAGTTCCGGCCACGGTCGTCTCGGGCGGACCTGGACGGTCCCGGCCCGTGGCTGTCTGACCTGGTCGATCCTTCTCACTCCTCCGGCCGGGTTCTCGAAGTGGGGATGGATTCCGCTCATCGCCGGTGAGGCCGTGCGCGCCGCCGTCGCCGAGGCGGGTGTGCCCTCCGTGATCAAATGGCCCAACGATGTGCTCACCGTCGAGGGGAAGAAGCTGTGCGGCATCCTCGCCCGAATCGAGTCCCTTCCGAGCGGACCGAGGATCGTGTTGGGGATGGGGCTGAATACGCGACTGCAGCCGGCCGATCTGCCGCGGGCCGATGCGAGTTCCCTGGCCATCGAGACCGGGACCGAGGGTTCAGAAATTGATCATGAAGCGTTGTTACTGTCGATCCTGAGCACACTGATCCCTTGCTACAGAGAGCTGACCGACTATGGCGATGAGGATTTCCGTGACAGCCCCACCGCGCAGAGAGTGCGTGAGCACATGGTCACGCTCGGAACGCAGGTCAGGGTGGAGAGGCCCGACGGCTCGGAGCTCATCGGGACCGCCACCGGCCTCGATTCCGGAGCCGACCTCATCATCGACGATCGGGTGTCAGTCAGCGCCGGTGACGTCCACCACCTGCGTCCGGCTCCCACTCCGCCCGACCACGAGGGAGGTGAGCGATGATGGCCGTCTCCGACTTCACCGCCGGATTCGATGTCGTCGGTCGCGAGCGCCTCGGTTCGGCCGAGGTCGGTGAGCACGACGGGCAGACGCCGGAGGGTTCCGGTGCCTCGGAAGCAGCTTCGCAGAACTCGGCAGCAGGGGACGCGGAGGCCCGGGACGTCGATCGTTCGCACACCGATCCGACGCGCGACGTGGAGGTCGCCGCGGACGAAGCGGCCACCGCCGAGGCGGAATCGTCCGCAGGACCGAACTCGCTGCCGATCATCACCAACGAACGGCTGCGAGAACACACCGCGGATGCCGCTCCGGCGAGAGCCGGAGCATCCCCAGCCTCGGTGCACGGCATCGAACACGGCGACGACGATCTGGTGCGCGGTCTCGAGACCGCCCCTGCCGGCTCCTCCGACGACACAGCCGCGGCCGAGAGAGACGCCGATGCTGAAGGAGACTTCTTCGGAGGGCTGTACGAAGATCCGCGCACCGCGGCGCTGCAGATCGTGGAGGAGGGCGAGGACGAGGACGATGCGGCCGACTTCGACGACACGATCTACGAGACCCGCACGGCCGCCGAACGCCTCGAGGAGATCCTGCTCGACGGCAAGCGCGTCCTCGACCGGCGCGAGGCGGCCAAGCTCGGCGGCATCTCGACGGTCTCGGCGCGCAAGATGTGGCGAGCACTCGGAATGTCGCAGACCGACGAGGGGGAGAAGGCCTACACCGTCAGCGACGCGCACGCCCTGAGGATGTGGGCGAAGCCCGTCGCCGACGGCCTCATCGATCAGGACACCGCGCTGTCCCTGGCCCGCGCCATCGGACAGACCACCGACCGACTCGTCGTCTGGCAGATGGAGACGCTCGTCGAGTTCCTCACCGAGGAGAAGGGGCTGTCCGACCCCGAGGCGCGCCGGGACGCCCTCCAGGTCGTCGAGGACATGATCGACCCTCTGCAGAAGATGCTCACGTATTCGTGGCGGCGCAACCTCGCCGAGGTGATGGGTCGGCTCAATGTCAATGTCTCCGACGGTCTGGCCATGGACAACCGGCAGGGCTGGTACGATTCCTCGATGCCTCTGGCGCGGGCGGTCGGTTTCATCGACCTCGTCTCCTTCACCCGTCTGTCGCAGCAGATGGAGCCCAGACAGCTGGCGAACATGGTCCAGGAGTTCCAGGGGATGGCCTACAACATCGTCGCCACAGGGGGCGGGCGTGTCATCAAGACCGTCGGCGACGAAGTGTTCTTCGCCGCCTCCACTCCTCTGGCCGGCGCCGAGATCGCCATGACTCTCATGGAACGCGTCACTGCCGCCGAGGACCTGCCGCAGGCCCGCGTCGGGTTCGTCTGGGGTCGAGTGCTCTCGCGTCTGGGGGACATCTTCGGGTCGAGCGTCAACCTTGCGGCGCGCCTGACCGCAGTCGCCGACCCCGGGACGATCTTCACCGACGAAGAGACCGCGCGCGTGCTCTCGGCCTCCGATGACTACGTCTTCGAACCCCGACAGTCGATCTCGCTCCACGGGCTCGGTGAGACCGCCATCGGCGAAATGAAGCGCGGCACCGCGGCGCGCATGCGACTCGATCTCGACGACGAAGGCGAGTCCTGAGCGCAGCCGCGCTCCTCAGAGCACCGACGCTCGCCTCGCTCCGGCGGCGACGCTCGGTTCAGAACAGGGCGGAGCCGTCATCCTCTTCGTCGTCATGGGAGACGATGACGGCGTCCTCGGTGTCGAACTTCGCCCGTGCGATCTCGTCCTCGGCATCATCGACATCGAGTCCGAGCCCGTCGACGCTCGTCGCCAGTCCCTGCTGACCGTGCTGTGCCGCGCCCGCGGTCGTCCGCTTCGCCGCAGCCTTCGGCTTCCCGCCGCTGGCCCTCGAACCCGGCTCAGGTGAGGGAACGGACCCATCGGGATCCGAGTCGGCACCGGCCGAATGGTCGCTCGCTTCGGCCCCGCCCAGGCGCGGCAGCGTGCCGATGACGTCGATCTTCGACTCCAACGGAGAACCGGTACCGTCCCGACGCGAGAGCTCCGCGGGCAGCGTCCGGGCACCCCCGCCGATGGCAGCGGCCTGGGGTGAGTCGCCGACCCACGCCAGTGACAGCTCGGTCTCGCCCTTGAGGAACTTGTGCGCACGCACCCCCGAGGTCGCCCGCCCCTTGGTCGGGAACTCGGAGAACTCGCTGACCTTGATCGAGGAAGAGGGCGCGCCGTAGAAGTTCTCCCCGCTGGCGATGGTGACCACGGCGAAGCTGCCGAGAGCGGCATCGGCGTCTCCGTCCTCATCGGTCTTCGCCGCCTTCGGAGTCATGCCGAAGAAGATCACCTGCGCTTCGGCGCCGACCTTGATTCCCGCGACGCCCGAAGCGTTCCAGCCCTGGGCTCGCAGGCCGCCGGCGTCGAAGGCGAGCAGCTGGGCGTTCGACGTCACGAACACGGCGAGGGAATCGTCGATCGCCTCCGGCTGCGCGACACCGACGACGGTGTCCTTGCCCTTGAGGGTGAGGACCTCCCATTCGTTCTTGTTCGGCCGTCCGGCCACGGACACCCGCTTGACGACGCCCTGGGCCGTGCCGAGGACGAACTCGCGATCGAGGTCGACGAGACCGAGGATCTTCTCGTTCTTCTCCAATGCCGCGTACTCGGCGATCTTCACGCCACCGGCGACATTGGGTCTGGATGCGGCCGGGGGCAGCGCGGGCAGGTCGACGACATCGACCATGTGCAGGCGCCCTGCGGTGGTGACGGCTCCGACCTTGCCCTGGGTCGTGGTGACGATCTCCGAGCGCAGTGCATCATGGCTCGAACGCCGGCCGTCGCGTGCCAGGGGTGCGGCATCCGAGGTCCGAGCGATGCGGCCGGAGGTCGACAGCAGCACCCGGCAGGGGGAGTCGGCGATCTTGAGGTTCGTCGGGGCTTTCTTGCCCTTGGCGGTCAGCTCCTTCATCGATCCTTCGATGAGGACTGTGCGCCTCGGCGATCCGATGATCTCGGCCGTCGTTTCGAGTTCGGTCGCGACGAGCTCCCGCAGCTTCGCCTCATCGGCGAGCAGGGATTCGAGATAGTCGATCCGCTTCTTCAGCTCGTCGCGTTCGGCCTCGAGTTCGAGTCGGGAGAACTTCGTGAGTCGGCGCAGCTGCAGATCGAGGATGTAGGTCGCCTGCAGCTCGGAGAGTTCGAAGACGTCCATGAGCCGTGTCCTGGCCGTGGCCGCGTCGTCCGAGGAGCGGATGAGCTGGATGACCTCGTCGATGTCGAGGATTGCGATGAGGAGGCCCTCGACGAGGTGGAGCCGGTCCTTGGCCTTGCGCAGCTGGAAGACCGTGCGGCGACGCACGACGTCGATGCGGTGGGTGAGATAGACCATGAGCAGGTCTCGCAGACCCAGAGTGGAGGGCTGGCCCTCGACGAGGCAGACGTTGTTGATGCCGAAGGACTCCTCCAAGGGCGTCTGCCGGTAGAGCTCGGCGAGCACGGCCTCGGGATTGAAGCCGTTCTTGACCCCGATGACCAGACGCAGGCCGTTCTTGCGGTCGGAATAGTCGTCGATCGAGGCGATGCCGGTCAGCTTCTTCGCTCCGACGGCGTCCTTGACCTTCGACACGACCTTCTCCGGGCCGACGAGGTAGGGCAGCTCGGTGACGACGATGCCCTTGCGGCGGGCGCTGATGTTCTCGATCGAGACGGTGGCGCGGGTGCGGAAGGTGCCGCGGCCGGTCTCATAGGCCTCGCGCACACCATCGAGACCGATGATCCGGCCTCCTGTGGGCAGGTCAGGGCCCGGGATGAAGCGCATGAGTTCGGCCAGACCGGCATCCGGGTTGCGGATGAGGTGGGCGCAGGCGGCGATGACCTCACCGGGATTGTGCGGGGCCATGTTCGTGGCCATGCCCACTGCGATGCCCGAGGCGCCGTTGATGAGCAGGTTGGGAAAAGCGCTCGGGAGCACTTCGGGCTGGGTCAGCGTGTTGTCGTAGTTCGGGACGAAGTCGACGACGTCTTCGTCGAGTCCTGCGATCATGTGCATCGACGCGGTGGTCAGTCGGGCCTCGGTGTAGCGCGGGGCCGCGGGCCCGTCGTCGAGCGAACCGAAGTTGCCGTGGCCGTCGACCAAGGGCACACGCATGATGAAGTCCTGGCTCAGACGCACCAGTGCGTCGTAAATCGCCGAGTCGCCGTGCGGGTGGAGCTTGCCCATGACGTCGCCGACGATGCGCGATGACTTCACATGGCCGCGTTCCGGTCGCAGCCCCATATCGCCCATCTGGTAGACGATGCGCCGCTGCACCGGTTTGAGGCCGTCCCGGGCATCGGGCAGCGCACGGGAGTAGATGACCGAATACGCATACTCGAGGTACGAACTCTCCATCTCTGAGGAGACGTCGACATCGATGACTCTGCCTTCGGGCATGGAACTCCTTTGACGCACGAACTGTTCGATTCTCGTGCCCGTCCGCGCCGCAGGCGTGCTTCAGTGCAGGAGGGCACCCGTCGATTCTAGCGTTCGATTTGAGCTCTCCGGCTCAATCGGGCGTCAGCGCAGCGTTCGTGTCGGAGGCTCAGGCCGACTCGCGGCTGTTGTGCAGCCAGGAGAAGAACTCCTTCATATAGGCCTCGACATTGGCCCGTTCGGCGGTGCCGGAGACGAGCTCGCTGAACATCATGCCGGCGATCGAGCTGTTGACGCGGCGAGCGTAATCGGCGTCGACGCCGGCGAAGCGCATGATGAAGTCCTGGATCGCCCGGAGGTTCTTCTCCTTGGCGGCGACGGCCTCGGGAGGCAGCGCCGGATCGAGACTGAGCATCATCATGGTGTAGAACCGGTTGCGGTCGGTGGTCAGCCAGTTCATGCAGAAGTCGATGGCGACCTCGATGGGATCGGCATCCGGTGCCCGCACCAGTTCGGGGATGCGTTCGAGCTGCTGGGAATTCAGTTCGCCGATGCGCTCCATGATTCCGGTGATCAGCGCATCGCGGGTGCGATAGACATTGGATGTCGAACCCACCGGCAGTTCGGCCAGCGCATCGACCGCCCGGTGAGTGAGTCCACGGACTCCCTGTTCGGCGACTACGGCGATCGCGGAGTCGGTGACTACGTCTCTGCGCGAAATCATGACTGTGAGGCCTCGCTCTCATGGGACACCCGCAGTTGCCGGTGCCGTGGTCGGTGGGTGGCCAGTGGCTGGCCACAGACAGTGGCCGCCGGAGCGGCCACTCACTGAAACACGAATTCATAACTTTTCGTGCTGAACGGATACAGACACTACCTGTCAACCCTGCGAATTGGTATAAGACTCGCCAATCTGCCAGGCGGTTCCCAATATTCGGGGTGCGTCCTCGGCCGGTGCTGACGCGATGCTCAGCTTCTGGCGGCGGACGGCAGAAGCTGAGGAAGGGCCGGCCGGAGCCGCGGGCGCGGATCCGAACATCGCTTCGTCTCTCAACTGAGGAGTCGTCGGGTGCCGTCGATGCGAGTCGGGTCGGGCAGCAGGTCCACGTGGGCGCTGAGCACATGGCCATCGGTCTCCGTGGCGACCATGGGGTGGATGACGAGCTCGAGGATCTGCGGATGGTTCTCCACGAGCACCGACAGTCGCTCGAGCACATTCCTCAGCGGCTCGATATTCATCGGCGGCAGGCCCCGATAGCCGAACAGACGCGGGGAGGCCTTGATCGACCGGATCATGTTCCCGGCCTCCTTGTCGGTGATCGGCGCGACCCGGTGTGCGACATCTCCGAGCAGCTCAGTGGTGTCACCGGCCAGGGAGAAGGCCAGCAGCGGGCCGAGCAGCGGGTCCTCGCCCGCGCGCAGCACGCAGGGGACTCCGTGCGGGGCCATGGCCTGGACGTCGACGAGCGGCTCCTCGTCACCGGCCAGCTGCCGGATGGTGTCCTGGATCGCGGCGAAATCCTCGGCGAGCTCTTCGGGGGAGTCGATGTTCAGGCGGACACCGCCGAGTTCCATCCGATGGCGGAGCACCTTCGTCACGGCCTTGAGGGCCACTGGGTAGCCGATCCTCTCGGCCGCGGCGAGTCCCTCCTCGACCGAGGAGGCCGCGATGTAGGGCAGGACCTCGATGCCGTAGGCCCTGAGCAGCTCCCGTGTGTCATCGCGTTCGAGGCGGACCGGGGTGCCCGGCTTCGCCTCGGTCAGGGCCGCGTCGATGATCGTCCGGACCTTCTTGTCGTCGAGATCGTCGAGTTCGATGTACCGACCGTGATCGGCCGCACGCCAGCGCGAGTAGTCCGTCGCTCGGGCCAAGGCCCACACCGCATCCTCCGGGCCGATGTAGCTGGGCACT
This sequence comes from Brevibacterium renqingii, assembly GCF_017808105.1. GTDB lineage: Bacteria > Actinomycetota > Actinomycetes > Actinomycetales > Brevibacteriaceae > Brevibacterium > Brevibacterium renqingii. The sequence continues at coordinate 126,769 of NZ_JADBHF010000005.1, forward strand.
GTCCGCGAGACGCGCTTGCCCTCGTCGTCGGCGAGGTAGCTGGTGAGCTCGTCATGCACGCCATGGATGCCGAGGAAGCAGGCGACTGTGGTCTTGCCCGAACGGGCGGCGGACTCGGACAGCATGGCTGCGATCTCCGACTCCTCAGCACCGGCCGAGGGGGTGAAGGTGACGATGACGGAATCGATGTCGGTCCGAGCGAACATGGCATCGAGTTCGGCCCGGAAGGCCTCGGCGTCGACTTCGGGGTGGAGGGAGACCGGATCGCACTCGACATGCAGGCCTTCGGACCGGGCTCGCTGTACGATCAGGGTGCCCATCGCCGCCGAATTGCCGATGACTCCGACCCGCCGTCCCTCGGGCAGCTTCTGTGTGGCGAAGACCTGAGCGAGGTCGAAGAGCTGGTGGACGGTGTCGGCTCTGATCACCCCGGCCTGTTCGAGCACCTGGTCGAGCGTGTTCGGAGCCAGCGACGAGGTGCGCACGATATGACCGGGCGGCAGCTCGCGGCCGGTGAGGTCGGATTTGATGACAACGACCGGCTTGACCCGCGAGACGCGGCGGGCGATCCGAGAGAACTTCCGCGGATTGCCGATGGACTCGAGGTAGAGACCGACGGTCTGCGTGGCCGGGTCCTCCTCCCAGTACTGGAGCATGTCGTTGCCCGAAAGATCGGCCCTGTTGCCTGCGGAGACGAAGGTCGAGATGCCCAGACCGCGTTTCTTCGCGGCCGCCAGCAGTGCGGTGCCCAGAGCCCCCGACTGGCTGAACAGGCCGAGCGTGCCCGAGGCGGGCAGGAACGGGGCCAGTGAGGCGTTGAGCGAGATGTCCTCGGCCTCATTGACCAGACCGAATGAGTTCGGACCGACGACGCGCATGCCGTAGGCGCGCGAGGTTGCGACCATCCGCCTCTGCAGCTCCGCTCCCTCGGGGCCGGTCTCGGCGAAGCCGGAGGAGATGACGAGCACGGCCTTGACGCCGTGGGCGGCGCAGTCCTGGACGACCTCGGTGACGGATTCGGCCGGAACCGCGATGACAGCGAGATCGGCGGTGCCGGGCAGTGCGTCGAGGCTCGGGAAGGCCTGGACCCCGGCGATCTGATCGGCTTCGGGGTGGACGACCCAGAGACTGCCGGTGAATTTCGCGGCGGTGATGTTGCGGATGAGCAGGTGACCGGTGGAATTGCGTTTGCGACTGGCGCCGATGACCGCCACCGAGGTGGGATGGAGGACGGTGCGCACGCTCAGGGCCTCGGCCCTGTGCTCGCGGGAGGCCTGGACCTCGATCGACCGCGCGGTCGGATCGATGTCGAACTTCACGGCCACGACTCCGTCGTCGAATCCGCGGGAGACCTCGTAGCCGGCGGCCTGGAAGACCTGGAGCATCGAGCGATTCTGCGGCAGCACCTCTGCGGTGAATCGCTGGATTCCCGATTCTCGGGCCGCCGCGGCCAGATGCTCGAGCAGGATCGAGCCGATTCCGCGCCCCTGATGGGCATCGGCGATGTTGAAGGCCACCTCGGCCTCGGTGTCGGAGATCCTGTCGAAGCGTCCCACGCCGATGATGTCATTGCCGATGAGCATGATCAGGGCGACACGATCGTGGTGGTCGACGTTGACGAATCGATCGAGATCCCGCTGCGGCAGACGCGGCAGCGGAGCGAAGAAGCGCAGATAGACGGACTCCGGCGACTGAGCTTCGTGCATGCGCGCCAGAGCGTCGGCATCGGCAGGAGTGATCGGACGCAGATGGGCGGTGCCGCCGTCCCGGAGGACGACATCGGCTTCCCACCCGGCAGGATAGTTTTCCATGGTCCCAGCATATGCGTCCGGCTCCGATTGCGGTCGACCTCGCTGGGAAGTGTCAGGGGAGTGGGGCACAATGGAGGACATGGCATTACCCGAGGTTCTCGTACACGATCTGCAGTCGGCCGGCTACTATCCTCAGCTGACCCAAGGCATACTCGCCGACTCCCTGTTCGACGAACCGGTACTGGCTCACTTCGTCCACATCGACACCCATGTCGACATCGAATCCATCCACCGGCACGTCACCGCGTTCGTCCTCACCGAGACCCGTCTGCTGCTGGCGCACGTCGATGACGACCCGAATTCCGAACCGGGGTCGAATCCGCGGGCCGTGACCAGCAGCGAGGACATCGAGCTCGACAGACTCGGTACGGTCATGGTCGGCCGCACCTTCGCCGACCCCGCATCCTACACACCTGGCGACAAGCCGGTCGAAGTCTCCCTCACCCTGTCGTGGGGTGCCTCCAAGCGGATCGAGGCCTTTCCCGAAACCTGCGGGGACCCCAATTGCATGGGCGATCACGGCTATGGCGGCTCGGTCTTCGCCGAAGACGTCATGCTCCGGGTCTCGGCCGAGGCCGAGGGCCAGGCCGCCGTCGACCGCATCGCCGATTTCGCCGGAAGGCTGCGGGCCGCGGTCTTCCACGCCCGGCTCAGATCGCGTCGTTGATGGGTGAGACGACACCGCGGCCCCAGGACGGCGCGCCGCTGTTGGGGCCACCGGACTACTCCGGCCCTGTCCTGTCAGACATCGTTCCTGCCGCGGCACTCGGCCTCGGCGCGGGGAGCATCTTCGACACCGAGGTGCAGGAGCGCGCGCGCAGGCTCGGTCTCGACCGCCACTCACGGACCGCGATCGTCGTGCTCATCGACGGGCTGGGGGAGCAGCAGCTGCGGCGCTACAGCGGCTACACCCCCTTCTTCCGGTCCCTGGCCGACACCCGCAGGACCCTGTCCGCCGGGTTCCCCTCGACCACGGCGAACTCTCTGTCGTCCCTGGCCACGGGCCGTCTGCCCGGTGCGCATGGAGTCGTCGGCTACCGAGTGCTCGACCCGGAGAAGGACGCGGTGTTCAACCAGCTGACGTGGAACCTCGACGTCGATCCGGTGGCCTGGGTGCCCGACGCCACGCTCTTCGAGCGGCTCACGGACGCCGACGTCGACGTGGTCAGCCTCGGCGAGAGGAAGTTCGCCGGCCGCGGGCTCAATCGCGCTTCCCTGCGCGGAGGCCGCTTCCGAGATTCGAAGACCCTGGAGGAGCGCTGTTCGCAGGCCCTGGCCGAAGCTCGGGCGCCGGGGCGCCGACTCGTCTATCTCTACTGGGGCAATCTGGACAAGACCGGTCATGTGCACGGATCGAACTCGGCAGCTTGGACCGAGGAGCTCGAACGAGTCGACCTCGCTCTGTCCCGTTTGGCCGCCGATCTTCCCCACGATGCGACGATGCTGGTCACTGCCGATCACGGGATGGTCGACGTCGACCACGATCGTCGTCTCGACCTCGCCGATGCTCCCGAGCTCAAAGCCGGTCTCAGGCACGTCGGCGGGGAACCGCGGGCTCTCCACCTCTACGCCGAACCCGGTGCCGAGGCGGACGTCGGCTCCGCCTGGCGGGAGACGATCGGTGAGCGCGGCCTCATCCTGCCGAAATCCGAGGCGATCGCGCGCGGGTACTTCGGCCCTGTGGCCCCGCACGTGTACAGCCGGATCGGCGACTTCCTCATCATCTGCGCCGATGAGTTCGCGGTCGTCGACTCCCAGGTCGAATCCGCCTCGGCGCTGGCGCTCATCGGCCACCACGGTTCGACCACGGAACGGGAGCTCGAGATCCCGCTCCTCGTCGTCTGAGACCCGGATACGCGGCCCGAATCGCGGACCACGAGCCGTGTCCGCCGGTGGCGAGCGTTAGGATGGCAGACGTGACTTTTCCTCGTATCGGTGTCATTGGCGGCGGCCAACTGGCACGCATGCTTGCCCCTGCCGCAGAAGCCCTCGGCATCCGGTTCTCCGTTCTGGCGGAGACCGCTGAGGCCCCCGCCACTCAGGTCATCAATGAGGTGACCGTCGGCGACTACACTGACTATCCGACGCTCAAGGCCTTCGCCGAGACCGTCGACGTCATCACCTTCGACCACGAACACGTTCCGCCGGAGCACCTGCAGGCTCTGGTCCGGGCCGGCCACACCGTGCGTCCGGGACCGCAGGCCCTCATCTTCGCTCAGGACAAGATCCGGATGCGGACGAAGATGGACGAGCTCGGCCTCCCCAACCCCGCCTGGGCGGAGATCACATCGGCCGCCGACATCGAGGCCTTCGCCGCCCGAGTCGGCTATCCGTTCATCCTGAAGACACCTCGCGGCGGCTACGACGGCAAGGGTGTCCGCGTCATCGACAGTCTCGAGGGGGGCGTCGACTGGCTCAGCGAGGTCCCGCAGCTGCTCGCCGAGGAGAAGGTCGACTTCACCCGCGAACTCGCGGTCATGGTCGGGCGGTCCCCGATGGGGCAGACAGCGGTGTGGCCCGTGGTCGAGACCTGGCAGCAGGACGGGGTCTGCAAAGAGGCGATCGCGCCGGCACCCGACCTGGACGCGGAGAAGGCGAAGGCGATCACCCAGGCGATCCTCAAGGTCGCCGGCACCCTCGAAGTCACGGGTGTCATGGCCATGGAGACGTTCGAGACCTCCGATGGCTTCCTCATCAACGAATTCGCCATGCGCCCCCACAACACCGGGCATTGGACGCAGGACGGGTCGGTGACGAGCCAATTCGAACAGCATCTGCGCGCCGTCCTCGACCTGCCCCTGGGCAGCCCGGCGGCTCGGGAGGACGTGTCCGTGATGGTGAACATCCTCGGCGCCGAGCACGTCGATCTCTACCAGCCGTATCTGCATGTCATGGCCCACGATCCCGCGGTCAAGGTGCACCTCTACGGCAAGAGCGTGCGTCCGGGCCGCAAAGTCGGACACGTCAACGCCTACGGCGAGGACCGGCAGCTCGTGCTGGCCCGGGCCCGCCACGCTGCGGATTTCATCGCCGGCGTCGACGTCGATCCGCACCCCGTGATGCCCACGCCCGGCGACCTCCTCGCCGATCGAGACCCCGGAACCGCCTGAGACGAAGGAAGCACAGATGAGCGCAGCACACGAAGACGTCACCCCGGCAGCGGCCCCTGTCGGCATCGTCATGGGGTCGGATTCGGACTGGCCGACGATGCAGGCCGCGGCCGAGGCCCTCAGCGGACTCGGGGTCCAATCGAGCGCCGAGGTCGTCTCCGCTCACCGCATGCCCGAGGACATGGTCGCCTGGGCGAAGTCGGCGGCCGATCGCGGTATCCGGGTGATCATCGCCGGTGCCGGGGGAGCGGCCCACCTGCCGGGGATGATCGCCTCGATGACCTCGCTTCCGGTCATCGGCGTTCCCGTGCCCCTGAAGCATCTCGATGGAATGGACTCCCTCCTGTCCATCGTGCAGATGCCGGGCGGTGTGCCCGTGGCGACCGTCTCCATCGGCGGAGCGAAGAACGCGGGCCTTCTGGCTGCGCGCATCCTCGGTGCCGGAGACGGTGAGGAAGCCGCGAAGCTGCGGAGCCGATTGGACGCCTATCGGGAGGAGCTGCGACAGGTCGCCCTCGACAAAGGTCGCGCATTGCAGGAATAATGGCCTTGCTGAACGTTTGATAAGTCATAGGAGAATGATGTTCGACCTCTACCAGCCCAGCGAAGAGCACGAAGAGATCCGCGCCGCGGTGCGCAATGTCGTGGAGAAGAAGATCGCGCCGTACGCGGCCGAGGTCGACGCGGACTCCCGCTATCCGCAGGAGGCCCACGATGCGCTCGTGGAGACGGACTTCTTCGCCGCCCATATCCCGGAGGAGTACGGCGGAATGGGCGCTGACGCCCTGGCGGTGTCGATCATCATCGAGGAAGTGGCGCGCGGCTGCGCCTCCTCCTCGCTCATTCCGGCCGTGAATAAGCTCGGCAGCATGCCCGTGCAGCTCGGCGGCAGCGATGAGATCAAGCAGAAGTACTTCCCCTCGGTCGCGGCAGGAGAAGCCGGCTTCTCCTACGGTCTGTCCGAACGTGAGGCCGGTTCGGACACGGCTTCGATGAAGACCCGTGCACTGCGCGACGGTGACGACTGGATTCTCAACGGAGTGAAGACCTGGATCACGAACGCCGGCGAATCCGAGTACTACACGGTCATGGCCGTCACCGACCCCGACGGTCCGCGCGGCCGGAACATCTCGGCCTTCGTCGTCGAGAAGTCGGATGAGGGATTCACCTTCGGCGAGAAGGAGCGCAAGCTCGGCATCAAGGGCTCGCCCACACGCGAACTGCTCTTCGACAACGTCCGTCTGCCGGGAGACCGGATCGTCGGTGAGCCCGGAGAGGGGCTCAAGATCGCCCTGCGCACCCTCGATCACACCCGGGTGACGATCGCCGCGCAGGCCGTGGGCATCGCCCAGGGTGCCCTCGACTACGCCTTGTCCTATGTCAAGGAACGGCAGCAGTTCGGCAAGGCGATCGCGGAGAACCAGGGCATCCAGTTCATGCTCGCCGATATGGGCATGAAGCTCGAGGCGGCTCGTCAGCTCACCTACACCGCTGCCGCGAAGAGTGAGCGCTTCGACGATGATCTGACCTACTTCGGCGCCGCGGCGAAGGCCTATGCTTCGGATGCGGCAATGGAGATCACCACCGATGCCGTGCAGCTGCTCGGCGGTGCCGGCTACGTCGTGGACCATCCTGTGGAGCGGATGATGCGCGATGCGAAGATCACCCAGATCTACGAGGGCACCAACCAGATCCAGCGCATGGTGATGGGACGTCAGCTGCTTCGCTGAGGCTTCGTCCACGCAGACACCGCGGGCCGTCCGAATCGGGCGGCCCGCGGTGTCTGCGTGCTCTTCTGTGAAGAATCGCACAGGCGGGGAATCCGACATGCACGGCGCGGATGTGCCGGAATCGGAAGTCCGCAGGCGACACAATGGTTGAACACAGTGGACTCTGAATTCCGTTTGGCACAGTGGTTCCCGGTGCGACTCCGGTCGTGCCGACCGTGCTGAGCGTGGCCGCCGGCACAGGTCCGCGTGTGGCTGGCGAACAGTGACGACCGCAGACGAGACGAAGGGAAGGCAGTGGCCGAAACGAGATACGTGGACCCGATCCGCTACCCTTCGTACTCCTCACAGCCGACACGGGATGTGCGGGCCTGGCTGCTCCTCCTCGTCACCGTCATCGTTCCGGGCGGCGTGCAGCTGCTGTTCGGGCACCGCCGCTGGGCGAAGATCTCGCTGTCGATCACAGTGATCAGCTGGCTGCTGGCCATCGTCGCCGGGGTGATCGTCCTCTTCGACCGGACGTTCCTGTTCACTATCGGCACGAATCCCTTCATCCTCACCTTCCTCACGATCTGGATTCCGGTCATCGCCGTCAACTGGGTCGTCTGCCTCTTCGACTCGCTGCGTCGCATCCGCCTCGTCACGCTCTCCCAGCGGGCCAGGAAGCGCTTCGTGGCAGCGTTCTGCGCCCTCCTGCTCATCGTCGTCGGTCCGCTCGCGTGGGGGACGACGATGCTCAACTCGCAGCGCGGTCTGATGAGCGACCTCTTCGCCTCGGGCAAGGCCCTCAAACCCGTTGACGGCAGGTACAACATCCTGCTGCTCGGTTCCGACGCAGGTAAGGGACGCACAGGCATCCGGCCTGATTCCCAGTCCCTGGTCTCGATCGATGCGAAGACCGGCAAGACGGTCATCGTCGGTCTGCCGCGGAACATGGAGAACGTGCCCTTCCCCGAGGACTCCCCGCTGCACAAGCATTATCCGCAGGGGTTCAACTGCGGCAGCGAGTGCCTGCTCAACGCGGTGTTCCAGCAGGGGGAGAGGCACAAGGACGAGTTCGAGGACCCGAAGCTCGCCGGGGAGCAGGCGACCATGGACGCGGCCTCCGCGATCACCGGGCTCGAGGTCCAGTACTATGCGATGATCAACCTCAAGGGCTTCGAGAACCTCATCGACTCCCTGGGCGGGATCACCCTGGTCTCGGGCAAGCGGGTGCCGATCTCCTCGAAAGTCGACCCGACGACGGGTGAGCACGGCCCGGTCAAGGGGTGGATCGAGCCGGGCAAGCAGAAGCTCGACGGCTATCACGCGCTGTGGTTCGCCCGCTCCCGGGAATTCTCCAGCGACTACGAGCGGATGATCCGGCAGCGCTGCGTGCAGACGGCGATGGTCAAGCAGCTCGACCCTTCGACGGTGCTCACCCGCTACCAGGCCATCGCCAAGGCCACACCGGGGGCCGTGTCGACGAACATCCCATCCTCGCAGGTCGACTCGTTCGTCGACCTCGCGCTCAAGGTCAAATCGCAGAAGATCGAGTCCCTCGATCTCACCCCGCCGCAGATCACTCCCTCGGATCCGGACTTCGATGTGGCACGACAGCTCGTAGCCGATAAGATCGAGGAGGCGTCCAAATCCTCGGAAGAGGACAAAGGCGCCGTCTCGGCCCCCGGAGGCGACCTGTCAGCAGCCGCCGGAGTCGATGCGGGACTCGATCCGGACCCCGGTTCCGGGCCGCAGCTTCTGGCACAGGGTGCCGGCGGCACCTCGGCTGACGACGGCGAAGAAGCCGAGGCGAAAGCGATCTGCTACGTGCCCTGAGGCATCGGATATGTGGTCGGTCGGGATCGGCAATGACCGATATCGACTCCTGCATGACGATTCCGGGAAAATCTTTTGCTCGGTGTGTCCCTTGCCAATACTGGGAACCACACCGGTGTAACTAGAATATTCTTCTTTGTGGCTAGTCTGACACGCCGAAAATGTGTAACAATTTTGAGATGTTGGGGTTGCCCACCGTACTGCCAACGGTGCAGGAGACCTCGAGGCCTGAACTTCCCTGTCTTCCTCGAAAAGGCTGTAACGATGAAATATCTATTGCCCACTGTCGCGGGCTGCGCATCTGTCGCGCTCGTCGGCACCTTAGCGGTCACGGCGCCGGCGGCCATTGCGGACACGTCGTCGCCGGATGTGTCCAAAGAGGCGCTGGACGTCAGCAAGGACGGACTCAACGTCCCCGGCGCCCGCGATTCCAGTGATTCCACCGCCACTGCCGCCAACCAGAGCGCCACGAGCAATCTGCCCAACATCTTCAAGTCGCAGACCGCGCTCGCGTCGACCAAGGTTCCGAACATCGTCAACGCCGCCGCTTCGGCGTCGACCGGCACGGTCAACAACGTCTCGACCGGCCTGTCGTCAGGAAGCGACGAGGCTGCGCCGTCCGAGGATTCGACACCGTCCGAGGGCTCGACACCGTCCGATGCGGAGCAGACGCCCGCCGAGGACGAGAAGAGCGAAGATCAGAAGACCGAGGACGACGGCGCGGAGGATTCCTCGCAGAAGTCGGACTCGAAGGACGATGAGGACATCTCCGGCTCTGTTCGCCAGAAGACCGAAGACGGTGTGAACATCGCACTCATCTCGGACGTCCTCGACGTGCCGTCGAACAACCCGAGCCTCATCGGCTTCACGTTCTCCGAGACGAAGTCCAACATCCGCATTCAGGTCCGCGTCAAGCACGGCTCCGAGTGGGGCAGCTGGGACACTCTCGACCAGGAACAGCAGGAGGAGGCCCAGAACAAGGGCTCCGAGCCCATGACGGTGTCGAACGCCTCCGGTGTGCAGATGCGCATCCTCGGCGATTCCGCGCCGAGCGACGCCGAACTCGTGCTCGTCGATCCCAAGCGCGATTCCGGTGATGCTCAGGCAGTGGCCGAGAACGCTCCCGTCGAGCTCGATCAGCAGGCCTCTGGTGCCTCTGAGGGTGCCGATGCGGCGACGGAGGAGTCGGACGACGCCGAGGCGGCTTCTGCCGAGAACGTCGCCGCCAATGGCGCGACGGTGACGAATCAGAACTACGTGCCGGGGTCGTCGAGCGTCTCCACCGTGGCGAAGAAGGTATCGAAGCCGAAGATCGGTTCGCGCAGCTCCTGGGGCGCGAAGGCCTACAAGGGCAGCCCTGACTACGCGAGCGGGATCAAGCAAGCTGTCGTCCACCACACCTCCGGTTCGAACAGCTACTCGGCTGAGGACGTCCCCGGAATCATCCGCGGCATCCAGGCATACCACCAGCAGGGACGCGGCTGGAACGACATCGGCTACAACGTCGTCGCGGACAAGTACGGCCGTCTCTGGCAGGCGCGTGGCGGCGACATCTCGAAGGCCGTGATCGGCGCGCACGTCTCCGGGCACAACACCGGCACCTTCGGCATCTCCGTGCTCGGCACCTACAACAGCTCGGCGCCGCCGAAGAAGACCCGGGATGCCGTGGCCTCGGCGATCGCGTGGAAGTTCTCCATCAATGGGATCTCCTCGGCGACGAAGTCGAATCTGGTCGGACACCGCGACCTGGGGCAGACCGACTGCCCGGGCGACGCCTTCTACGCGAAGCTGGGCGAGGTTCGTTCGACGGTCAACTCCATCCTCAAGACCGGTGAGCAGCCGGACGAGAAGAAGGACGATTCCAAGAAGGACGACAAGAAGAAGGACGACGACAAGAAGGCGGACAAGCCGAAGTCGAAGACCACGATCGAGAAGTACGCCGAGAAGCACAAGCTGGGCAAGGCGCTCGGCAAGGAGCAGTCGGTCAAGGGCATCTCGGGCGCGAAGTCCCAGAAGTTCGAGAAGGGCGTCGTCTACTGGTCCAAGAAGACCGGCGCATACCACTTGTCGGGTGCGATCGCCTCGTCGTACAAGGGCGATGCGATCACCGAGTTGGGGCTGCCCACCTCTGCGGAGAAGGGCGGCCTCAAGGACGGGGGCGCTGCACAGCGGTTCCAGAAGGGGTCGATCTACTGGTCCAAGGACACCGGCGCGCACTACACCAAGGGCACGCTCATGAAGTACTGGGGTGACAAGGGAACCGTGAAGGGCCACCTCGGTTACCCCAAGTCCGACGTCGTCTACAAGGACGGGCGCGGCGAGCAGCTCTTCGAAGGCGCCCGTCTGGTCTGGGCCGAGGGCTACGGCACGACGGAGTTCTCTCCCAAGGGTTCGATCGCCGGCGGCGTGACCGATGACAACGCCGCGGGTGATTCGACCCCGCCGGGGGACGAGCCCGCCGATGACCAGTCGCCTGCAGACTCCGGGGAAGGTTCTGCAGACGACAAGGACTCGAAGGACGACGACAAGTCCAAGGACGATTCGAAGGACGACGACAAGTCCAAGGACGACTCGAAGAAGGACGATTCGAAGGACGACGACAAGTCCAAGGACGACTCGAAGAAGGACGACTCGAAGTCCGACGACAAGTCCAAGGACGACTCGAAGAAGGACGACTCCAAGAAGGACGACTCGAAGAACGACGACAAGTCCAATGACAAGGACAAGAAGAAGGACAAGCCGACGAAGGCCGAGAAGATCGCGGCCCAGCGCGCGTCCATCATCAAGGAAGCGAAGGCCCACCTCGGCGTCAAGTACGTGTGGGGCGGCACCTCGCCGAAGTCCGGCTGGGACTGCTCGGGCTACACGCAGTACGTCTACGGCAAGCACGGCATCGAACTGCCGCGTACGACCAGTCAGCAGCGTAATGCGGGCAAGGAGATCTCCATCAAGGACGCCAAGGCAGGCGACCTGATCTGGATCCCGGGACATATCGGAATCATCTCCGAGACGAAGGGCCAGATGTACGATGCGGGATCGACGCGGACGAACACCACGAAGCGCAGCTACAGCTGGATGCTCAACCGCGGCGCCAAGGTCATCCGCGTGATCGGCTGACCGACAGCGTCCACAGCAGGCGTTCGATAGCCTCACTGACAGTGCCCTGCAGGGATCCGATTCCGGATCACCGGCAGGGCACTGTCTGGTTCCCGTCCGTTCTCAGCGGTGGCAGGCATCGACGGAACGCGCTGCGGATGACAGGCGGTGAATAGTGTGTGACTCCGTCTGAACAGTGCATGAAGTGCACTCGCACGCTTCGCCGCTGAGGCTATCGTGGACAGTGCACACCCGGAGCACGAAGCGTGATCCGGCACGATCCGTCCAAGGGGGCCAGAACAGTGCATCGACTGCACAACACGGTCAAGAACTTCGAATGGGGCAGCACCGACGCGATTCCCGCGATCCTGGGCACGGTCCCGGACGGAACCCCCTGCGCGGAACTCTGGCTCGGAGCGCACCCCATGAGCCCCTCACAGCTCGACCTCGATCGGGAGCGGAGGAAGGCGGCAGCCGATCGCCTCGGACGCCTCGGCGGTCCGTCGTCCCCGGCACCGGTGGCGACCGAGTCTCGGCCGGGACCGAATCTCATCGAATACCTCGCAGGCGACCCGACCGGTCTGCTCGGTCATGAGTCCGTCGAGTCCTTCGGCGCCCGGCTGCCGTTCCTGCTCAAAGTGCTCTCGGCCAGGAGGGCACTGTCGATCCAGGTGCACCCGAATCAGGAGCAGGCGCGAGCCGGATACGCACGAGAGGAGGCTGACGGCCCCTCGCTCGACGCTCCCGAGCGCAACTTCAAGGACGCTTCGGCGAAGCCCGAGCTCATCTACGCTCTCACGGACTTTCATGCGCTCACGGGATTCCGTCCCCGCAAGGCTGTGCGCGCGATGTTCGAGCGCATGCTCTGCCAGCCGCTGACACCGCCATCGCTGGACTTCCTCGGTGCCGTCATCGCAGCACTGAAATCCTTCAGCGAGGCGAAGGGCCTCTCACGTGCCGTCGAACTCGTGCTCGGGGATCCGAGGGCGATCGGCCTCGTCGACGAGGTCGCCGCGCACGGCATCGATGAGCTGCCCGTCGGGCATGTGAGCCGACTCGGCAGCGCCGTCGACCCGGCGCAGACCTTCTGCGAACTCGTCGACGACTATCCCCACGATCCCGGTGCGCTTGTGGCGCTCATGCTCAACCGCGTGCACCTGCAGCCGGGAGAGGCCTTGGCGATGGACGCCGGAGTGCTGCACGCATACCTCTTCGGCACGGGCATAGAGATCATGGCTTCGAGCGACAACGTCCTCCGCGGAGGGCTGACGTCCAAGCACGTCGATGTCGCGGAGCTGTCGAAGATTGCGGACTTCCACGCGGGAATGCCGCGGATGGTCGAGCCCGACCGCGACGGCGTTCTGCTCGGGTCCACCGAGGACTTCGCGCTGCAGGCCCTGCGCTGCCCGCGAGCGACGAGGCTCGAACGTCGAGGTGCGGCAATCGCACTGTGCACCTCCGGGACGGTCACGCTGACCTCTCTCGGGTCCTCTGTGGCCCTCGAACGCGGAGAGAGCGTCTTCATCGCGGCCAACGAGCCGACGGTGACCGCTGACGGCCACGGAGACCTGTTCGTGGCGACCACCGGTCTGGAACCCGCACCCTCGCTGGGCTGAGAGACAGATTCTCGCGCGGCCGCAACGAGAAGTGGTCACGTTCGGATACAGAATCTCAGATCTGATATCCGAACGTGACCACTTCTCGGGCGTTCGGCAGGTGACAGCGGGCGGAAAGCCCGACGCCCTCGCGCGGCTCGCCCGTTTCTCGGTCAGCGACCCGCCGGTCGCCCGGAGGAAGTCAGGCGGCGACCTCGATGGTGGGCACCTCGTCGGGAACGCGCACCTCGGCGCCGGTCTTCTCCTTGACCTCGTCCACGGTGACCCCGGGGGCGAGCTCGACGAGGGTGAAGGAGTCGCCGCTGACATCGAGCACGGCGATATCGGTGATGATGCGTTCGACGACGCCCTTGCCGGTCAGCGGCAGCTCGCAGGACTTCCGCAGCTTGTGCGAGCCGTCCTTGGCCACATGGTCCATGATGACGATGACGCGCTGGGCGCCGTGGACGAGGTCCATGGCGCCTCCCATGCCCTTGACCATCTTGCCCGGGATCATCCAGTTCGCGATGTCGCCGTTCGTGGCGACCTGCATGGCGCCGAGGATCGCGGCATTGATCTTGCCGCCGCGGATCATGCCGAAGCTCGTCGCCGAGTCGAAGTAGGCGGCGCCCGGGTTCATCGTGACGATCTCCTTGCCCGCATTGATGAGGTCGGGATCGATCTCATCCTCGGTGGGGTAGGGGCCGACTCCGAGCAGACCGTTCTCGGACTGGAGGACGAGGTGGACGTCCTCGGGCAGGAAGTTCGGCACCAGGGTGGGCATGCCGATGCCGAGGTTGACGTAGCTGCCGTCTTCGAGTTCCTGGGCGGCGCGGGCCGCCATCTGATTGCGTGTCAATGACATGGTGTGTCTCCTCAGGCTTCCCGTACGGTGCGCTTCTCGATGGGCTTGTCCGCCACCTGTTCCGGCGTCAGCGGAACCACACGGTGGACGAAGACGCCGGGCACGTGGACATCGTCCGGATCGATCTCGCCGGGTTCGACGAGCTTCTCCACCTCGGCGATGGTGATGCGAGCGGACTGGGCGGCCGGGGGATTGAAGTTCCGGGCCGAGGAATGGAAGACGAGGTTGCCGTGCCGATCGCCGATGGCGGCCCGGACGAGGGCGTAGTCCGGGGCCAGCGACTTCTCGAGGACGTATTCCTTCTCTTCGCCGAAGGTGTTGAAGACCTTCGTCTCCTTCGCCGGCGACTCCTTGACGACAGTGCCGTTCTCGTCGTACTTCCAGGGCATGCCGCCCTCGGCGACCTGCGTGCCCGCACCGGTGATCGTGTAGAAGGCCGGGATCCCGGCGCCGCCGGCACGCAGCTTCTCGGCCAGCGTCCCCTGCGGGGTGAGTTCGACCTCGAGCTCGCCGGAGAGGTACTGGCGGGCGAATTCCTTGTTCTCACCGACGTAGGAGGCGATGATTCGACGGAGCCGGCCGTCGGCGAGCAGAATGCCCAGACCGCGTCCATCGACACCGGCGTTGTTCGAGATCACTTCGAGGTCCTCGGCTCCCTGGTCCTGGAGGGCGCGAATGAGGAATTCGGGCACACCCACGACACCGAAGCCGCCTACGGCGATCGATGATCCATCTGCAATGTCGGCCACCGCCGCTGCGGGGGTATCAACTACTTTGTCCATGTGCCCAGTGTGCCACGGACCACTCCGAGCTCGTCTGCCAGGTCCATGATTCGAGCCTCGTCGACTCCGTTGGTGAGCAGGACCTCGCCGCCGCCGAGGAGGTGGCTGAGGAATTGCGGCCACTCAGCGGGAAGCGGTGTCGATTTCGACACGAGGAGTCCCTGCGGGCGCCCGGCTCCGTCACTCGCGTCGTCCTGTCGCGTCCAGTCGATGCGCTGCCCGTCGAATTCGAGTGTGCCTGTGGCGGCGAGCCGTCGGGAGGCGACATCGGGATGGGCGCGGATGGCGGAGTTGACGTCGATGAAGTCCTCGCCGACCGGGGTGCTCAGAGCCAGGGCCGGCGGGTTGAAGACGAAGACCTCTTCGGCCGCGGACACGGACTCGTCGTCCTCGTGTCCGCAGGGGACGATGGCCAGGTGCTCCTGGGCCGGAGGCGTGTCCGAGATGACCACGCGACCGTCGGCGAGGAGGACGCTGAGGATCGCGACGAGTTCGCGCCAGTGCAGGCCCTGCGGCAGGGGAGCGAAGAGGGTGAAGTCGGGGCCGAGATCGAAGTCGCCGAAGAGGCCGACGCCTTTGTTCACCCAGTTCGAGACGACCGGTCCGGTGAGGTCGAGACTGTCGTGGTCGGGACCGCGCCAGAGCAGGACCGGCCCGCCGGTGTGTGTGATGGCTGTGAGATCCATATCCGCCTTCATCGTTGTCTGGTGTGTGTCATTGCCGATTGCGGCCCGTTCGCCGAGGTGGTGCGCGAGCGGATTCCGGTTCTGTGGCCCGAAGCGCCGCTGGTCAGGGGACGATGAGTCCGATGTCGATGGTCACCCCGCGAGGGAAGGCCCCGAGTTCTCCGTCGACCCACTGGTAGTGCGTGGATGCGCTGAGGTCCTCGGCGAACAGGGCCGTGTGGAGTCGTTCGACGAGGGAGCCGAGTCCGACCATGGCTTCGAGCAGAGGGGGACCGCCCGACTGTGCTGTGGCCGGAGAGTCAGAGGGGCTGAGCGTGATGCGCGAACCGGATCCCTCGATGCGCATCCTCCAGGCCGCATGTCCGGGAGTCCGCGACTGTCCGGCGCGGACGACGCGAATTGCTCGGGAGACCCTTTCGAGGATGTCATCTCCGTTGTCGCCGGCAGGGGCGCCGCCGGGCAGATCGGTCACACCGAGGCCTCGCTGGACGGCTTCGACATGTCCGTAGCGGAACCAGTCGTCGCGAAGTTCGCGCGACAGAGCCCTGGCCCCGTCTCGGCCGTTGTCGAGATATCCGCCCCCTCCTCTGACCAGAGCCATCGGCAGGCCGCGGGAGGAGCCCTTGACCAGGTCGGCCGCGGCCGCGATCTCATCGGCGACGGCGCGCACCGTCACCGTCTGGACGCGACCGTCGTCGTCGGGACGGCCGCGCTGATCGTCGAGCCCGGAGAGTCCGGAGAGGCCGAGGGCGATGTCTCCGACCCCGACCCGCCAGGGGCGCGAGCTCGTATCGGAGACGACCAGGCCGATGCGGACGGAGAACGCCTGCTCGACCCGCTTCCGCAGAGCGTCGGCGGATCGGTCGCTGTCGAGCGGGTGGAGGACGACCGTGCCGCCCGAGTTCGACTGGTCGAGGCCCGCGGCCGCCTGCACGGTGCCGGCCGGAGTGCGCACGACCTGAACAGTGGTGCCGGAGCCGTAGGAGCGTTCGGCGACGAGATGAGTGCCGGTGGCTGCGACGAGCTCTTCGAACTCGGCCCGGTCGGCCACGGTGCGCAGCCGGCCCTCGGCCTTGGACACGACCTTCGAAGCGATGACGAGGATATCGCCGTCCTTGAGGTCGATGCGGTTGCGGCGCAGCGCGTTGATGAGGATCGCGGCGAGGTCGGATCCCGGTGCGATCTCCTCCTCGACGGGAGGGGCGTAGACGGTGAGGAGACGGTCATTCATGCTCGGCCGCCGGTGATTCGACTCTCATTCCTCCATAATCCCATCGACGGCGACTCATTTCTAAATTCTCCAGATTTGCTCAGGACTGTCCTACAGGTTGTGCCCGGCAGTCATCGCATTCCCTATATATGGGGTTCCGGGCGCGTGTGCATGTGAAGGTGTGTTCGAATATGCGTTCAGGTCGTACTCCAATACTCCATGAGGGCTTGACGGAGCGGTAATGACACACGTGTAATTTATACCTAAAGGGGAACGCGCCGAGCATGAATCCTTCAGGGTTCGACCGTACATCGGACTGATCGCCTCAGTCACGGTGACGGACCTGCTCAAGCGTGAGAAAGGGGAAAGCCGTGCAAAGCGCACAGAGAGAATGGCGGGAGAGGGAAGACTTCACCGCCGCACCGGGAGTCACCTCCCGTCGTGCCGAAGACTGGTTCGTCGAGCCCGGAGCACGTACACCCGATACGCTGCCTGATCCGCTGGCCGTCGATCCGAGCGATCTGACACCTCTGCCGACGGACAACTCCGCTGTCTCGCCGCTGTCGCTGCTCCTCGGAGCCGCGGACGACGGAGAGTTGTCGTGGCAGGACCAAGCGCTCTGCGCACAGACCGACCCCGAGGCGTTCTTCCCGGAGAAGGGCGGATCGACTCGAGAGGCCAAACGAGTCTGCGCATCCTGTGAAGTCCGCTCCGAATGCCTCGAATACGCTCTGGCCAACGATGAGCGATTCGGCATCTGGGGCGGTATGTCCGAGCGCGAACGCCGCCGGCTCAAGAAAAAGGTCGTGTGAGCCCAGCCGTCACCGCCGTTGTCGCCTCGGGCGACGACGCCAGCAAGGTTGAGCTCGAAACAGCTCTGCGTCCGCACTTCCCCGAGATCCCGGTGGTGGATCTCGGGGGACGCTCCGTGCGTGAGGCGTCTGAGATCCCCGTTGTCGCGGAATCGGACTTCCTGTGGTTCCTCACCCCCGACGCCCGCCCGGAACCCGACTGCCTCGATGAGCTCCTCGACGCCATCGGGGAGACCGAATCCGTCGCCGCCGTGGGACCGAAGCTCATGCGCGGCGATCGCATCGTCTCGGCCGGGGTGAGCACCACCTCGGCGGGGGAGCGCTTCAACCCCGTCGGTACCGGCGAGATCGACCAGGGGCAGCGCGACGGTCGGACGGAGACGCTCGGCCTCGACCTGCCCGGCATGCTCGTGGCCACGGACGAGCTCGAACGGATCGGCGCTCCCTCCCGCGTGCTCGGCCCCGCCTACCGCGGAATCGAATACTCCCGGCGCCTGCGCGATCTCGGCCGTCGCGTCGTCCTGGCCCCACGGGCGCGCATGGAGATCTCCGCCCGGGCCGCCGCCCAGCTGGGCTCGTCTCCGCTGCCGCCGGTCTCGAAGTTCCAGATCCGCACCGAGCAGCGCTACCGTCTCAGCCTCGCCAGTCCCGGGCTGCCCTCGCTGTTCTGCCGACTCGTCCTCGTCAATCTGGGACACATCCTCGGCGGCCTGCTGTCGAACGACTTCCGCTCCGCCGGCTGGCATCTGAGCGCCCTCTTCGGGCTCGCTGCGGACATGACCGCCACCTCGCCGCTGCGCCGGGCCAACGCTCGCCGCAGCCGACTGGCCAAACGGACGACCACCTCCCATGTGGCCGCTCTCTACGCCGATGCCGACGAACTCGCGGTCCAGCGCAGATCCATGAGCGGCGATGCCGCGGAAGAGCACCCCGCCGAAGTCCCGGACGGAGGAACCGACGCCGAGGCCGAGCTCAACCCGGTGGGCGATACCGAGGAGGCCATCGACTCGTTCTCCAGACTCGAGGTCTCCGGCGGCTCGAGCCTGCTCCGCGCTCCTCTGACCTATGTAGTCGTGGCGGCCGCGGTGATGAGCGGCTTCGTCTCCTTTCGGCTCTTCGGCCCCGGCCACCTCGTCGGCGGCGCGCTCGGCTCCACAGACATCGGAGTGGGAGAGATATTCTCCCGCCTGCTCGACCGTCACCTCGACATCTCGACCGGGGCGGCCGTACCCTCCGACCCTTACCACCTCGTTCTCGGGATCCTCTCCCTGCCCTTCCTCGGCCATGTCGACATCATGGTCAGGACTCTGCTGCTCGCCGCCCCGATCCTCGCCGGCATCGCCGCCTATGCCGGTGCCGGCTGCGTGCTTCCGCGCCGCTGGGTGCGCGGATTCGCCGCTCTCCTGTGGATCGCCTCCCCGCTCTTCACCGCCGCGCTCTCCGACGGCCGCCTCGGTGTGGTCTTCGTCTGGATCACCGCCCCCCTCGTGGCACTGACCCTGCGACGGAGTCTGCGCACCGGGTCGATCGCGGCCGCCGCGGGCAGCGGGCTGCTGCTGTTCGTCATCATCGCCGGAATTCCTCTGATGCTGCCAGTGGTCCTCCTCGGCACCGTGCTGCTGGTTCTCACCGGTCGCGGGCTGCGCCACCTGTGGCTGTCGGCGCCGACCCTGTTCCTCGGCTGGCCGTGGCTGTGGGCAGCGGTGCGTGAACCGGGGGCGCTTCTGGTCATGCCCGGGCAGACACTCGCCCCGGAGCCGGCTCCCACCTATCTTCTTGCCGTCGGATTCCCGGAGCCGATCGATATGTCGTGGCTGGCAAGCCTCGCTGCCTCCGTCGGCATCGATTCGATCTCGTCCGGCGTCCTCCAGATCTGGGCACCCATCCTCGTCCTGCCGATGCTGGTGCTGGCCTTCTTCACCCTCATCGAGGCGCGACTCGAACTGTCCCGGCTGGTGTGGGCCGTGGCCCTCTACCTCAGCGGGCTCGTCCTCGCTGCGATCCAGGTGCATCTGCCCGCGCAGACGGGTGCGTTCCACCTCATCGGCTCCTATCCGGCGGCAGGGCTGACACTGGTCAGCCTCGGATCGATCCTGCTGCTCGGACTCGGCGCCGACCGCACTGCGGCGACCCGGTCCGGCAGCGGACGGATGCCCATGCGCGGGCTCGTCGGGCTCGTCGCAGTCGCCGCCATCGGTCTCATCGCAATCGGCGCCGGGCGGGCCGCAACCTCGACCGATGCCGTCACCGCCAGCGAGGACAGCACGGTCCCGGCACTGGCCGCGGATCGCGCCGACGGCGATGCGCGAGCTCGGACCCTGCGGCTGGACAATGTGGACGGGGAGGTCCTCGCCACTCTCATCTCCTCAGCCGACGGCACTGTGCTGGGCACTTCGACCGTGACCGCGGCCGAGACCGTCGGGGGCTGGCCGTGGGAGAGGCGACCGCTGCCCATCTCGGAGGATGGGGTCCTCGCCGCGCAGGCGGCGGCCGCCCTGTCCGCCGATGACACCGGTGACGTCAGCGAGATCCTCGGCCAGCTCGGTGTCGACTTCGTCCTCGTCGGCTCCGATGCCGAGAACCTGCAGAACTCGGTGTCCGTGGCACAGGGACTCATCCCGGTCGGTCCCACAGAGTCGGGTCAGCTGTGGCGCGTCGACAAGCCCTTCAGCGGGCGGTTCCTCATCCGGGACGGCGAAGGAGCAGTGAGCTCCGCGACGATGCACGGCACCACCGCCGAGGTGCCCGCCGGGAAGGACGGGCGCACCCTGATCGTCGCCGACGCCTCCGACGACATCACCGCAAGCCTCGACGGTGAGCAGCTGCCGCCGGCGAAGCAGGCCGATGAGTCCTGGGCGAGCGAATTCGACCTCCCTGCCTCCGGCGGACAGGTCGAGATCTCACTGAACTCACCGCTGTATCCGGTCGGCGTCATCGCCGGCTGGGCGCTCGGCGTGCTCAGCCTCGTCGTGGCCATTCCCTTCGGCGAGGCCGATCGGCGAGGCAGGAACTCCCGCTCTGCGGGCCGGAGCAGCGAGGAGACGACAGCATGAAGCAGCTGCGCAGCATCGTGACCTTCGGGGCCATCGCCGTGCCCGGAGTGCTCGTCGCCACGACCTCTTTCCTCACCCCACTGACCCCGGGCACCCTCGACCGCAGCCCCGAACAGGTGCGTATGCCGACGGCCGACACCCGCGTCGTCTGCCCCGGCCCGCTCCTGACCGACAGCGAAGCCGAAGGCACCGACGCCGAATTCGTCGACGATTCGAAGGTCTCGACCCGGGTGGTCTCCGCCTCGGCACCGATCGGAGCGGCCGACGGATCGACCTCTTCGGCCCGGTTGCAGGTTGCCGACCTCGGCGGCTCAGTCGATTTCGACAACCCGGCCGGGCAGGGGTTCGTCTCCGGAGACGACAGCATCGACTCGACGAAGCTCGTCACCGGCTTCGCCCGCCCCGGCGCTCCCGCGCTCACCACGGGGCTCGAGACCATCGAAGGCAGTTCGGGCGACCTCACCGGTCTGGCCACCCTCACCTGTGCGCAGGCGTCGAGCAGCTTCCGGATCCTCGCCGGATCCGGTGTCACCGGATCGAACTCCCAACTGCTGCTGAGCAACCCCGGTGATGTGGCCGTCCAGGCGAAGGTCGCTGTGATGACTCCTTCCGGCCGGTCGGGCGATCCCACCGAAGTGAGCATCAGAGCCGGCGAGCAGAGGGCTGTGCGACTGGGCGGTCTGGCAGCCGGAGCCGAGTCGCTGGCCGTCGACGTCACCGTCGACGGGGGAGTCGTGGCCGGTTCCGTGCAGGAGTCCGTCCTCGACGGTCTGAAGCCCCAGGGCATCGATCTTGCCGCCGGTGGCGCCGATGCCGCCCGGCAGCAGGTACTGACCGGTCTGAACGGCAAGGATGTGCGTGTGCGAGTGGCGAACCCGGGCAAGGACCTTGCTGAGGTCTCGCTCAAGGCCTACGGACCTGACGGGGAGATCGACATCCCCAGATCCTCGATGACCGTGGTCGGCCACGGGGTGGCCGAGGCCGAACTCGGCGACCTCGAGGCCACGAGCCTCGTCGTCGACTCGGACCGGCGGATCCAGGCCGGAGCCTTCATCGGCCAGGACGGAGACGACGGCGCATCCGACTTCGGCAGCGTCGCGATCACGGACTCCCTGGCCGAGAGCCAGCTCCTGGCGCTGCCGCGCACCGGCAGCAGCTCCCTGCATCTCTCACCCGGCCAGGGACGGGTGCAGGTGCAGGGAATGCTCGACGACGGTTCGCTCACCGACCCGCAGTCCGTGGATCTCAATCCCACGGGAACGACCGTGCTCGATCCGGCCGAGGTCTCCGACGAAGCGGTGCGGGCACTGGTCCTCAAGGGCACACAGGCCCAGGGGTCCCAAGCCGACGGAGTGCATGCGACCCTCGTCGTCGCCACCGACGACGGAATCTCCACCGTCGCCCCGGCCCCGGCCCCGGCCGGCGTGGCCTACCGCGACATCCGCCTCGGCTGAGACACTGTTCGGTTCGCAGCGATCGACCTGGCTGGGAATCGACAGGGCAGGGCATGGCTGCACCGAGACGAGGGCCGGGGGCCGCACATCAGGTCCGGCGCAGGATATCGACTTGATCGGCCACGACCTCGGCGATGAGAGCATCTCTGACTTCGCTGCCGGCGTGGTCCTCGATGACCCGTCGGTAGAGGACGATGTGAGTCGTTCGATTCGCAGTTGCGGGGAACACACGTCCGAAGCTCGGCTCGGTCGAACTCGCCGGCGGGACGGCATCGACGGCGAGCACCACATCGGCGAGCAGACCCGGCTCCCGCTCGCGCAGACGAGCGAATTCCGCGGCCGCGACCTTGGCGAAGCTCTCGGCCCGAGTCAGCCGCGCCGGCACCTGCGCACGGTGCAGCGGTGACCGCAGACCGCGTCCGTGCCGGTCACGATGTCGCCTTGCTCTCATAGCACGTCATTCTACGTGCGAGGCCGCTGCGCCTGAACGAATCGCCGCTCCGCGGCGTGTAGAGTGGTGGACTGTGTCAGCCGTGAGAATGTGTTCAAAAGTCAGCTGCTCGCGTCCCGCCGCAGCCACCATGACGTACGTGCACGCTGATGCGACCGTCGTCATCGGTCCCTTGGGCAGGCGGGCCGAGCCGGGTGCCCATGACCTGTGCGCCGAACATGCGGCGAAACTGACCCCGCCCGTGGACTGGCAGCTCATCCGCATCGATTCCGGGCAGGCACCGCCCGAGCGCAGCCATGACGACCTCCTGGCCATCGCCGATGCGGTGCGGGAGGCAGCCGACCGCGCGGACGCGACCTCACCGGGCCGCGAACGCAGCACAGCGGACGATCCCGCCGCGACCGGCCGCAGACACGGCCATCTGCGGATCATCGGCGACTCATGAGCGAAGCGGGCCCGCAGCCGTCCGCACCCGGTCCGACAGCCTCGCTCGCAGCGGACTCGGAACTCACGCATGCCAGGGTCACGGCTTTGGCAGCCGCCGTCGGTGCCTACGACATCCGCGGACGCATCCCCGATCAGCTCAACGAGGACATCGTCTTCAGCCTCGGATGGGCGACGGCCACGACGATGGCGGAGCTCCACACCGCCTCCGAGATCGTGATCGGCCACGACATGCGGCCGAGCTCGCCCGGGTTCGCCCGAGCCTTCTGCGCCGGGGTCGAGTCCGCCGGATCCACGGCGACCCTCTTGGGCCTGTGCTCGACCGACCAGCTCTATTTCGCTTCGGGCATCTTCGGACTGACGGGAGCGATGATCACAGCCAGCCACAATCCCGCCGACTACAACGGCATCAAGATCTGCGGCCCGCATGCCGCCGGCGTCAGCCTGGAATCCGGGCTGTCGCGGGTGCAGGAGCTCGCCCCCGCAGCACCGGCAGCCGACGGCCGGACCGTCGCCGCCGATGCTCGGACGGCGGCGATCATGCGGAAACGCTATGTCCGCCGGGTGCGTGAACTCACCCGCGTCGACGAAGTCACGGGTCTCAAGGTCGTCCTCGACGCCGGCAACGGCATGGCCGGCCGCCTCCTCGGCGAGGTCTTCGGCACCGACGCCGGAGACGATCGAGTGCCCTTCGAGGTGATCGGACTGTTCACCGAGCTCGACGGCACCTTCCCCAACCACGAGGCGAACCCTCTCAGGCCCGAGAACCTCGTCGACGCCGCGCATGCTGTCGTCGATGCCGGCGCCGACCTCGGGCTGGTCTTCGACGGGGATGCCGACCGCTGCTTCTTCATCGACGAGACGGGAGCGACGATGTCGGCCTCGGCCGTCGGCGCACTCGTCGCCGAACGTGAGATCGCACGGGCCCGGTCCGAGGGGACCGAACGGCCGACCGTCATCCACAATCTCATCACCTCCCGCAGCGTGCCGGAGACGATCATCGCCGCCGGCGGACGTCCGCTGCGTTCGAAGGTCGGACATTCGGGCATCAAGACGCTGATGCGCGAAACCGGTGCGGTCTTCGCCTGCGAGCATTCCGCGCACTTCTACTTCGAGGAGTTCTTCGGCGCGGATTCGGGCATGCTCGCCGCCTGCCACCTCATCGCCGCCCTCGCCGAATCAGCGGCCCCGGCCTCCCGTCTCGTCGCAGACTACGACCGTTTCGTCCAATCCGGGGAGATCAACTTCACCGTGGCCGATCCCGACGCCGTGCTCGCCGAGTTCGCCGCGCAGGCGGGCCAGTTCCCGCCGCACACCGTCGAGGACCTCGACGGCATCGGATTCCTGGGCGAGGACTGGTGGGTCAACCTGCGCAAGTCCAATACCGAACCTCTGGTCAGGCTCAATGTCGAGGCGGCGGACGAGGCGCAGATGAAGGCACTGACCCGCCGAGCAGGCGATTTCGTCACCGCCCGCGGCTGACTGCTCCGCGCGTGACGGGACAAGTCACGGATACGGGCAATAGACTCGAACACGATCCGATTGTCCGCCGTATGGGAGGTACCGTGCTCGATTCCACCGACTTCAAGGTCGCCGATCTGTCGCTCGCCGAGGCGGGACGGCACCAGATCCGCCTGGCCGAACGGGAGATGCCCGGGCTGATGGCCCTGCGGGAGGAGTACTCCTCGTCCGCTCCCTTGGCCGGGGCCCGCATCGCGGGCAGCCTGCACATGACCGTGCAGACCGCGGTGCTCATCGAAACCCTGGTCGCGCTCGGCGCGGAAGTCCGGTGGGCCAGCTGCAACATCTTCTCCACTCAGGACGAGGCCGCCGCCGCGGTCGTCGTCGGCTCCGGCACCCCCGAGGCCCCTGTCGGAGTCCCGGTCTTCGCGTGGAAGGGGGAGACGCTCGAGGAGTACTGGTGGGCAGCCGATAAGATCTTCGACTTCCCCGAGGGCCCGAACCTCATCCTCGACGACGGCGGCGACGCGACCATGTACGTGCTCAAGGGCACCGAATTCGAAGCCGCCGGGGGCGTGCCCGCCGCGGCAGAGGACGACCCGGAGGAGTACAAGGTCCTCCTGACTCGGATCGCTTCGGCGATGGAATCCGCACCTGGCCGCTTCGCCCGCCTCGCCGCCGGTATCAGGGGCGTGAGCGAGGAGACCACGACAGGAGTCAACCGCCTCTATCGTCTGGCCGAACAGGGGGCGCTGCCGTTCCCGGCGATCAACGTCAACGACTCGGTGACGAAGTCGAAGTTCGACAACCGCTACGGCATCCGCCATTCCCTGCCCGATGGCCTCAACCGCGCCACCGATGTGCTCATCGGCGGCAAGATCGCCGTCGTCATCGGCTACGGGGACGTGGGCAAGGGAGCCGCCGAGGCGCTGCGGGGGCAGGGCGCTCGCGTCATCGTCACCGAGATCGATCCGATCTGCGCGCTGCAGGCGACGATGGACGGATACCAGGTCGATCACCTCGCCGAGGTGGCCCCGCAGGCAGATATCATCATCACGACGACCGGCAACACCCGTGTTGTCGACATCGCAGTGCTGCAGACGCTCAAACCCGGCGCGATCGTCGGCAACGTCGGCCACTTCGACGACGAGATCGACCTGGCAGGTCTCTCCCGGCTGCCCGGGGTGGAGAGGATCGAGATCAAACCCCAGGTCCACGAATGGAGCGTTCCGGTGCCGGCCGATGCCGGACTCGGCCGTACGCGCACGGACTTCCTCGTCCTCTCCGAAGGCCGTCTGCTCAACCTCGGAAACGCCACCGGTCACCCGTCATTCGTCATGAGCGCGTCCTTCAGCAACCAGGTGCTGGCACAGATCGAGCTGTGGACTGCGCATGAACGCTATGACGACGCGGTGCACCGACTGGCGAAGGAACTCGACGAGAAGGTTGCGCGTCTCCACCTGCCGGCACTCGGGGCGAAGCTGTCCGAGCTGAGCAAGGAACAGGCCGAGTACATCGGCGTGGACGTGGCCGGGCCCTATAAGCCCGATCATTACCGCTACTGATCCGCCGGGCCGTTCCGGGGCGATGCCGCCGTCTCTCGTCGTCCGGTGCCGTGCGCACGGTCGGCTGTGGCCACTCTGCGCCGGCGCAGCCTCAGCGCCGGCGCAGGCTCAGACCGTGGGGGAGGGCATCGACCCCGGTCCGGAAGGCGGAAGAGCGAGCCGAACGCCGATTGAGCTTCTCGATCTCTGCGGCGCGCTGCCGGTGAATCACCGCAGAGAGGAACTGTTCGGGGAAGGTTCCCTCCGGCGGAGCGGGAGCGACGTAGGGATTGAGTTCGGTGGCGAGCTCGATCGCCCGCTGCCATCGGGATTCGGAGCCGAGCTGCGGAGCCATGGCGAGGAACGCCACGATGCGCCGATGCAGTCCCGCGGGCAGTGGGGACACGTCTGTGCGTGCCAGCCAGTCCTGCAGCTGCGGTGCCACATGTGTGCGGACAGGCGGAGGCGGGGCGCTGCGCTCGCTCACCGCCACGGTTCCAGCCATATAGTCGCCCAGGCGCTTCGCCTGCGGTGAGACGAGACCGGACAAGGCCGCGATCCCGCCTCCGGTGGAGAGGATCTCGAACGGCCAGAGCAGCGCCCGGACGAACGAATGGCGCAGCCGCACCGCACCGCCGTCGTCGCGGACGATGCGCAGACCGAGGGCGAGCTTGCCGAGGGACCGGCCGTGTGTGAGCACCTCGATGAGCATCGGCAGAACCACGAAGACGGCAATCGTCATGACGGTCATCACCGAGCCCAGGAGCAGTCCGTTGAGGTCGGAGGTCTTGAGCAGGAGCCAGAACATGGCGACGAGCAGGCCGATGTTCACCAGCGAGTAGGCGATGTAGTCGATGAGGCAGCTCAGCGCCCGCGCCGCCAACGCGGCGGGGCTGACGCTGAGTTCGACGGCTTCACCGGTCACCAGAGTGCTCACCCGACCATCGTGTCATATCTCGTCGGCCGCCGGGTCAGGGCAGGCGGCCTCCGTTAGGGTTGAGGCATGGATCCGAATCTTCTGGCCGAGCTGCACGGCGACGACTGGCAGGAGCTGTCGGCGTTGGCGAAGAAGAACACCCTGAGCCCGAACCAGACGAGACGGTTCCTCGAGCTCTATCGGGCCGCGTCGAAGGACCTGTCGCGGATCATGACCGTCGCCCCGGACTCACTCGAGGCCGCCCGCCTCTCCGCCATCGTCCACCGGTCGCGCAATCATCTCTCCGCTGTGCCCAGCGGGGGACTGTCGGGGCTGTCACGCTTCTTCGTCATCAGCTTGCCGCTGTCGCTGTACCGGCTGCGGTGGGACTTCGCCATCGTGGCTCTCGCCTTCCTCGCGGTCGCGGTCGTCTCCGGGATCTGGGCGGGGACGCATCCGGAGGTGCTGGAGACGTTCGGGGATCGGGAGTTCCGTCGGCAGTTCGCCGAACACGATTTCGTCGAATACTACAAGGAGAACCCGAACGGGTTCTTCGCAGTCGGGGTGTGGACGAACAACGCCTGGATCGCCGTGCAGTTCGTGCTGCTCGGCATCACCGGCGTCTACGTCGTCGCCGGACTGTTCTCGAATGCCGTCAACGTCGGATTCTCCGGAGCCATGATGTTCGAATTCGACCGTGCCTCCGACTTCTTCCTCTACATCCTGCCGCACGGGATTCCGGAGATCAGCTGCATCATCCTCGCCGCAGCGGCCGGACTCAGGCTCTTCTCCGCCTGGGTCGTGCCCGGACCGAGACCGCGGCGGGACAGACTGGCGTCGGAGGCCCGTTCCCTGCTCCTCGTCGCCGGAGGACTCGTGCTGCTGCTCTTCGGATCAGGTCTGATCGAAGGGTTCGTGACTCCGAACCCGATTCCACCCGTGCTCAAGATCGCCATCGGGGTGCTGTACACCGCGGCCGTCGTCGCCTATGCCCGCTTCTTCGGCAGGCGGGCGGCGCAAGCCGGTCTCAGTGCAGATCTCGAGGAGCATCAGGCAGGCTACTCGGTCATCTCGACTGACCGTTAGAACAGTAGCGGGCTCACAGCCCTCCTGTGACCTTGAGCCGGATGTAGTGGTCGGCGAGGGCACCGGGGAGGTCTTCGGGCGAAGCTTGGATCGAGGCGATTCCGAGCCCGCGCAGACGGGTCTGCAGCGATGCCGCCGTCAGCAGCTCCTCCTCGGCCGCGGCAGCCGTGAAGATCTCCTCGACGTCGCCGCGGGTCTCGGCCAGTTCCCGCAGCGCGGGGTCTTCGACGCCGGCGATGACCACCCGATGGTGGGCGGTGAGGGTGGGCAGGACGGGGAGGATGTCATCTGCGAGCCTGGTCTCATCGAGCGCCGTCATCATGACCACAAGCGCCTGCTGGCGAGTCGTGGCCAGCACGGCGGCGGTGATTGTCTCCCAATCCGCGTCGTAGAGCTCCGGGTGCACCGGTGTCAGCGCCGCCGACAGCTCATGGACGGGATCACGGGCTCTGAGACTCGAAGCCACGGCGCGGACCCGGGCATCGGCGACGATGACGTCGACGCGGTCTCCGGCACCGGTGGCCAGGGCTGTGAGCAGCAGCGAAGCCTCGAGGGCGGCGTCGAAGACCGTGCCCTCGCCGCAGCGGCGAGCGGCCAAGCGTGAGGAATCGACGACGATGACGATTCGGCGGTCCTTCTCCGGCCGCCAGGTCTTGACCACGAGATCGGAGGCGCGGGCACTGGCCCGCCAGTCGATGGAGCGGACATCATCACCGTCGACATAGTCCCGCAGCGAATCGAACTCTGTGCCCATACCGCGGATCATCACGGCGGATCTTCCCTCGAGCTCACGCAGCTTCTGCGTCTTCGACGGCAGTTCGCGGCGGGACGCGAACGGGGGCAGCACCCGAATCGCCGCGGGCACCTCGACGCTCTTCTGCCGGGCGATGAGCCCGAGCACGCTGCGGCTGCGCACGGTCACCAGATCGGCGTCCAGAGCGCCTCGGCGCACCGGCCGCAGCTCGGTGCGCACCTGAGTCTCCTCGCCGGCGGCGAGCACATGGCGTGACCGGGTCTGCACTGCCCCGGCGCTCGGAGCCCAGGCATCACGGACGTCGATGCGCAGGAGGCGAGGGGAACCGTTGATGAGGGTGAGGATGCTGTGGGTGTCGTCGCCGAGCCTGACCTGCGGCCCGGGAGTGCGCTGCAGCCGCAGAGCGTGCACCGGAGGCACGAGGAAGAAGTCGACCACCGCGGCGAGGACGAGCACCGCGATGACGATCAGTGCCGTCGGCCATGCGGGCACCAGCATGATGGGCACGAGCCCGAGGAGCGTGAGCAGGAACAGCCGGGCAGTCATTCAGCGTGGCACTTCAGTTGTGGCGAGGATCGAGTCGAGGACCTGGGCGACGTCGAGTCCGTCCATCTGCGCCTCGGGACGGAGGATGACCCGGTGGCCGAGTGCCATATGCGTCAGAGCCTTGACGTCATCGGGCATGACGTAGTTCCGTCCGCTCAGCCAGGCATGCGCCCGGGCCGCGCCGAGCATCCGTGCGGCTCCGCGCGGCGAGACGCCCAGAGCCAGTGAGGGCGCCTGCCGGGTGGCGCGGGCGAGATCGACGATGTACGTGATGATCTGAGGAGCGATGTAGATGCCTGAGATCGCTTCCCGGGCCTTCGCGATGAGATCGGCATCTGCCGCCGGCCGCAGGCCCGCGGCGGAGAGACGGGCGGCGTCGAAGCCGCGCGCATGGCGATCGAGGATCTCGAATTCGTGGTCCCGGGCGGGCAGGTCGAGCACCAGCTTGAACAGGAAGCGGTCGAGCTGGGCTTCCGGCAGCGGATAGGTGCCTTCGTATTCGACCGGGTTCTGCGTGGCAGCGACCATGAACGGTTCGGGCAGCCTGCGGGAGCGGCCGCCGACGGAGACCTGGTGCTCCTCCATCGCCTCGAGCAGCGCCGACTGCGTCTTCGGCGGGGTGCGGTTGATCTCGTCGGCGATGAGGACGTTCGTGAACACCGGTCCGGGACGGAACGAGAAGTCCGAGGCCGAGGCGTCGTAGACCAGCGAGCCGGTGACATCGCTGGGCATGAGATCGGGGGTGAACTGGACGCGTGAGCTCTCCAGGCTGACCGCGGCGGCGAAGCTGCGCACAAGCAGGGTCTTGGCCACGCCGGGTACGCCTTCGAGGAGCACATGGCCCTGGCACAGCAGCGCGATGAGCATGCCGGTGACTGCCTGGTCCTGCCCGACGACGGCCTTGGCGATCTCGGTGCGCACACCGGTGAATGCCTCTCGCAGCGGGTCCGCGCCCGGTGCTGTGGCCGCGGCCGGGGAGTCGGGGCCGTCTTCGCGGCGCTGCGGGGCGGTGTGTTCCTGAGGCGACTGGGTCATGGGATCTCACTTTCGATCTGGGTGAGCTGATGGACGAGGTCTGTGAGCTCGGCATCCGTGCGCGCGGATGCCGTGACGAAGACATGGTGGAGATCACCGGGATCCCGCCCGGTGGCACCGGCGACGGAAGCGATGATCTCGTCGGTGCGGGCCTCGGAGCCCAGCGACAGGCGCTTTGCGATCCGCAGCAGCGCCGCCGTACGCAGAGTGTGCAGCGCACCGTCCCGGTCGTGGCTGCGGGCGCTCAGCGCAGCCCTGCCCCGGACGGTCTCCACCGCGGGCACGATCACGGGCAGGCGTTCGACGGCCAGCGGCCCGAAGCGCCGTCCGAGCACGAGCATGAGGATGAGGGCGCAGGGGATCAGCCACAGTCCGCCGGCGAGGAACCAGCCGGGCACGAAGTCGATCGTCGACGGCGGCGGCTGTTCGGCGTCGTCGAACTGCGGATAGTAGACGACGAGGTGCGGAGTCTGCGCGAGTTCGGACAGGACGAGTGAGGCGTTGCCTTCCTCGTCGATATGCTCGTTCGTCACCCAGTCGGAGTTGCCGATGACACTCAGCGGTACGGGACCGGCGGCGTCGGTGATCAGCTGTCCGCGTGCGGAGCCGGGGGCCACCTCGGCGCCGTCGATCTCATCGACTCCCGGCCCGGCGAACGGGTAGCAGGCGGTGATGCCCTCGGTGCCCTTGGCGGTTTCGGCGTATTCGACGCCTCCGGTGGTCACCGTGCCGGCCGCCTGCGGTCCAGGCGCAGCGCAGTCCGGTTCCGAGGTGGGGTCCGGGCTGCCCAGCGGACTCGAATTGTCGTTGACGGCGATCCGATCGGTGAATTCCCCGATCGCCGGACCCGGGTCGACGAGGACCAGACGGTTTCCGTGTGTGCGCAGCGTCGATTCGAACCCGTCGACGTCCCCGCTCGACATCGCTTCAGCGTTGGCGGGGATGAGCAGAGTGGTGTCCGGTCGTGCGGCCGCGGCGCGGGCCTGCTCCTGGTCCTCGGTGGTGGTCACCTCGACATCATGGGCACGCAGCGTCTCCACCAGGGCCTTCGTTCCGTTTCGGGCCGTGGAGTCGTAATGCAGCGGATCGTCTGTCGCGGCGTCGGAGGTCATGAGCAGAGTTGCGATGACCGTGAGGAGGAGGACGATGGCCGCCGCGATCCACACTCCTGCCGAACGCAGTCGGGCGCGAAAGGGAACATGGGCGCTCGAGCGGGTGCCACGGGCGGCCACATCCGACTGGGCGCTCATGGCATCGCTCCTTCCCTCTGCCCGACGGGCAGCGAGCTCAGAGTCCGATCCAAGTCGCACAGATCCGCATAGACCGCCGCCAGATCCCGGTCCGGCCGCGCACGCGTGCCGATCTGCTCGCCGTAGAGGAGATCGTTGAAGACCTCGGCGGCATCGTGGACGGCGACAGCATGGGCGGGCAGCGCAGCCTCGGCCTCGTGTGCGATCTCGCTGGCAGTCGCCGAGGTTTCGAGTGAGACGACGCCTCTGCTCGAGAGCACGGCGAAGATCGCCCGGGACTCATCGATGACTGCGGCCCGGAAGTCCCCCGCCCGCGCGGCCCGCGCCGCACTCTCGCGCCACGGCCCCGGCTCCGGCAGAGACACGACCGGGTCGAAGGCCGACAGCGGCAGCCCGGTCCGCCTCAGTCCTGCCCGACGGATGCGCCAGACGACGAGGGCGATGACCGCGGCCAGCGCAAGTGCGACGATGAGCAGCAGCCATGGCGAGTTGGCCCGCAGAGCAGCGTTGACGAGCGAGTCCCACAGGGACGAGATCCAGCGGCCGATCTGCTCCAGCGGTGTGAGGTCGTTCTCCGAGTACTCCGGCTTCGACAGTTCGCGTTCGACCCATTCGCGGCCGGTCCGACGGTCGATGGCCATCGACTCCGGTCCGAGACGTCCGATCGGCTGCGGCGAAATGTGCCCGAGCAGTGAGGCGATCATCCTTCCTCCTCGGCGCGGATGAGGACGAGGTCGAGGCCCTCCGTGCGCATCTGCTGATCGAAGAAGCAGACGGTCACGAGGCAGGAGAAATACGCGAAGAGCACGGCCGAGGAGATGAGCGTCAACGCCAGAAGGAGGGCGGCGGAGACGAGTCCGATGGCGATCTGGGCGGACTCCGAGCTCTCCATCGTGGCCATCCCCACAGCGAGGACGAACGAGATGACGAGGACGAGCGGGGAGATGACGAGCTGGACGAGCTGGTTGGACAGGAAATACCCGAGAGCCAGTTGGCCGAGCAGCCGCCAGAACCCCCGGCCGGTCAGCGCCCAGGACCGTTTGAGTCCGTCGCGAACGCTCAGGTCCTCGACTGCGATCGCAGAACCGAGGAAGGCCAGCCGCAGGTTGAGCCAGAGGAGCGCGAAGAGCCACAGGAGGGCGGCCAGCCCTGCCCAGACGAATGCGAGGACGGGGGAGTCGACCATTGCGAACAGCGCGGTGGGGGCACCGAGGGCGAGCAGGAGGCCGAGGTTGATCGCACACATGAGAGCAGCGGCGAACACGAGCCGCCGTCGCCGGCCGGCCAGCGCGGCCCAGGCCTGCGACAGAGTCGTCTTCCGTGCGCCGAAAGAGGCACGGGTGCCGGTGGCGACGAGACCGGAGAGCAGATGGGCGAGGCCGAGGCTGAGCAGGCTCAGGGCCGCCGACCCCAGTTGGGCGAGCACGAGGAATCCGGAGGTCGCATCGTCATTGCTGCTGAGGTCGCTGAGGAAGGGGAGGAACTGCAGGGCCGCGAGTGTTCCGGCGGCGGTGAGCAGCAGGCTCCAGAGCGTGAAGACGATGAGCGAGGAGCCGATGCTCAGACCGGGGACGAACCGGAGCAGCCGGAACCCCGAGTCGAGGGCCTCGATGAAGGTCAGGGCGCGTTTGGGCAGCAGACCGCGCGGTGGTGGCGGGCGCCAGCCGTATGGCCGCGGAGACGGAGAGCGCATCTGCCACCGACCCGTGTGCCAGTCGACCTCGGAGGTCCACGCGTTCGATCGTCCCATCACCGCACAATCCTGCCATGTTTCACCGACGGGTGCCGAGCAGCGTCCACCTGGTGCTGAGCGCTTCGGCATCTGCCCGATAGGGTAGGAGTGTCGAGAACCGAAGAACTGGCGAACATAAGGGACAATGGGAGCATGAACGCTCGAATCCTCGTAGTTGATGATGACACGGCCTTGGCCGAAATGATCGGAATTGTGCTCAAAAGCGAAGGCTTCGAGCCCTTCTTCTGTGCCACGGGCGATCAGGCCTTCGAGGAGTTCCAGAAGGTCGGTCCGGACCTCGTCCTCCTCGATCTCATGCTCCCGGGCAAGGACGGTCTCGAAGTCTGCCGGGAGATCCGCGAGGTGTCCTCGGTTCCCATCATCATGCTCACGGCGAAGTCCGACACCGTCGACGTCGTCCTCGGTCTCGAATCGGGCGCCGACGACTATGTGCCGAAGCCGTTCAAGCCCAAGGAGCTCGTCGCTCGTGTCCGTGCCCGCCTGCGGATCTCGGAACCCCAGGCGCCCGAACTGCTCACCGTCGGTGATGTCGTCGTCGATGTCGCGGGGCACACCGTGACGAAGGGGGGTTCGCCGGTGTCGCTGACACCCCTCGAATTCGATCTGCTCGTGGCCTTGGCTCGCAAACCCTGGCAGGTGTTCTCCCGCGAGACTCTCCTCGAAGAGGTCTGGGGCTATCGCCATGCCGCCGACACCCGCCTGGTCAACGTGCATGTGCAGCGCCTGCGGTCGAAGATCGAGCGCGACCCCGAGAAGCCCGACATCATCGTCACCGTCCGCGGCGTCGGCTATAAGGCCGGCAGAGCCGCGTGAGTTCCGACTCGGCCGCGGGCGGGACCCTCCGCACCGCGGCCTCGGCGCTGCGAACGTTCTGGAACTTCATCCTCAGATCGTTCAGCCACTCCCTGCAGGTCAGGATCGTCGTGCTCACCATCGTGCTCACCTCGGTGGCCATCTTCGGCGTCGGCACATACATGTCCCAGCAGATCGCCCGCGGGCTCTTCGACACTCGCCTGGACTCCCTGTCCTCGCAGACGCGGTCGATCCTCTCCGAGCTGCGGTCCCTGGCCCCGGTCGACGGCCAGGCGGTGACTCAGGACACCCTGTCCTCGCAGCTGTCATCGATCTACAACCGCTCGGCGGGCTCTGTGTATTCGCTGACCCTGGAGCCGAAGGATCCGAACACCTCGTTCTCGACGATCACCGCCGGCGAGTCGAGCGAGGAAGGGGAAGCGGCCGATGTGCCCGTCAGCGACGAACTCCGCGATGCCATCCGCAAGGCACCGACGGACGACAAGCTCTATCAGTCGGTGAGCCTGCCCGACGGCACCGGTCCCGGACTGCTCATCACGCAGGAGCTGCAGATCCCCGGCGCCGGACAGTTCCAGCTCTACTACCTCGGCGATCTCAGCGAACAGCAGGACACCCTGGACTTCGTCCAGCGATCGATGCTCGTGGCCGCCCTCGTCCTCGTCGTGCTCATCGGTGCAGTCGCCTGGATCGTCACCCGCCTCGTCGTCACTCCTGTGCGCACGGGCGCCGAGGTGGCCAGGCTCATCGCCGACGGCGACCTCGACGAACGCATGCCCGTGCACGGCAACGACGAGATCGCTGTGCTCGGTGAGAGCTTCAACGATATGGCCGACACCCTCCAGCATCAGATCGAGCAGATGGAGAGGCTCTCGGTCCTGCAGCGGCAGTTCGTCTCCGACGTCTCGCACGAACTGCGGACGCCCCTGACCACGATCCGCGCCGCGGCGGACCTCATCTACGACTCCCGCGACGAACTCGACCCGGTCACCGCCCGCAGCGCGGAGCTGCTGAACTCGCAGGCCGAACGCTTCGACAGTCTGCTCTCGGACCTGTTGGAGATCTCCCGCTACGATGCCGGTGCCGCGGCGCTCGTGGCCAAACCCGTCGACATCGGCGCGATCGTCACCGCCGTCGTCGAGACGGTCTCGATGGTCGCCGAACAGATGTCGACGGGCGTCGTCGTCCACGCTCCGTCCTCGCCGGTGATGGCCGAGGTCGACCGGGTGCGCATCACCCGCATCGTGCGCAACCTCGTCGTCAACGCGATCGAGCACGGTGAGGGCAACCCGATCGACATCTACGTCGCCTCCAACGCCGAGGCGGTCGCGGTGAGCGTCCGCGACCACGGCGTGGGCATGAACGAGGAGCAGGTCGAGCACGTCTTCGACCGTTTCTGGCGAGCCGACCCGGCCCGCAAGCGCACTCTCGGCGGCTCCGGACTGGGGCTGGCGATCTCACTCGAGGACGCGCACCTGCACAACGGCTGGCTGCAGGTCTGGGGCAAACCCGGGGAAGGCTCGTGCTTCCGCCTGACCATTCCGCGCCGGCCGGACCAGGAGATCACCTCCTCGCCGCTGCCGCTGCCGCCCCGTGACGCTCAGATCAAGGGCGCGGCCCTCGTCGCTGGTCCCCTGTCCTCCGACGGTTCCGTGCGGATCCAGACCGGTTCGATCCCGATCGTCGTCGAAACCGATCAGCCGGAGCCGTCCCGGACGGGCTTCGCCGAGGCGCCCGAGGGGACCGGGACCCACAGCGAGGCGCCGACGACGGAGACGGTCGGTGAGCAGAAGGAGCTCCCGGCACTCGCCGAGGCGGACGCGACGACCGACGCAGGTGCCGAGGAATCCCCGGTCGACGACAGCGGATCCACCGGAGAGGCGTCCACCGGCGAGGACAGCAGCGAAGGAGGAAGGCCATGAAGAGCACCAGGTCCAGACGATCCCGAATGACGATGCTGCTCCTGTCCATGTGCGCCTCCCTCGCCCTCGTCGGCTGCTCATCGATCCCGACCTCCTCACCCGTCGGGCACATCGAAGACGACTCGGGCGACCCTGCGGCCAGCAACGCTCGGATCCCCGACGGGCCGGAGCCCGGCGACAGCATCTCCGAGATCGTGCGCGGCTTCCTGGCCGCGGGTGCGGGAACCGGCAACAACTTCTCCGTGGCCCGATCCTTCCTCACCGAGGCCGAAGCACAGGAATGGAGCCCGCAGGAGTCAGTGTCGGTGATGCCCAATGACACGGATCTCGACTCGCTGAACTCCGAGGTCACCTCCGACCAGAAGACCCTGACGATGTCGGCCCCGGTCGTCGGCCTCGTCGATTCCTCGGGCGTGTACAGCTCTACGAAGCCCGGAACGCAGTCGACCATGGAGTTCTCGCTGCGGCAGGAGAACGGGGAATGGCGGATCTCCTCCGCTCCCAACGGGCTGCTCATCTCGCAGACCGACTTCCAGACGATCTTCCTCAACTATTCTCTGGAGTTCTTCACTTCGGACTACTCCTATCTCGTACCGGACTCACGTTGGTTCCTGCGGTCGTCCTCGACGCCGACGGCGCTGATGAACGAACTGCTCAGCGGCCCGGCCCCCTATCTCTCATCAGCGGTGATCACGGCGATCCCGGATGGGGCGAAGCTCAGCGATTCGAATGTCGTCACGATCGAGAACGGCGTCGCGCACGTGGCGCTGGGAGCGCAGAGTCCTGCCCCCTCAGAGCGGGAGAAGGGCCTGATCAGGCAGCAGATCGCTGCGACGCTGCAGGTCATCCCCTCGATCTCGAGCATCGAACTGACCATCGGCGGACAGGTGGTCCCCGCGAGTCTGCAGCCGAAGACCGACTCCTCGGTCCAGGTGGACGGACCGCCGGTGGTCCTGGCCGACGGTCATCTCTCGCGTGTCTCCGGCACCACCGTGGCCAAAGTCGAGAACAGCCCGAACCTGGAGAAGGCGAAGGCGAGCGACCCCGCGGTGTCTCTCGACGACTCCCTCTACGTGTATCTGCAGAAGAACGGCAAGGAGCTCATGCGGCTGAAGTCCGATGCCGTCGACGCGACATCGATCCTCAATGGCAAGAAGCTCGTGCGCCCCAGCATCGACAGGTTCAACACCACATGGACCGGTGAATCCGCGAACAAGGGTGAGCTCAAGGCTGTGGGACGCGACGGGAAGGTGTTCACCGTGGCCGCCGATTTCCTCGCCGGTCGCCGGCTCGTCGACGTCGAGGTCTCTCGTGACGGCACCCGGGTGGCCCTGCTCAGCCGCCACAAGGGGGAACCCGATCGGATCGACGTCGTCGGGATTCCGCGGGACAAGGCCGGGAATCCCGGTGACAGCGTGTCCGAGTCACCGATCGCCGTGGGCGCGAACTTCGACGAGGTCAAGGACGTCTCGTGGGCCGGTTCGACCTCTCTCGTGGCCCTGGCGGCGGAACGGGGGGAGAAGGCCCAACCGTTCCGCATCGGAGTCACGGGCCCCTCGGCGCAGCTCGGTGAAGTCTCCGACGGAAGCCGCATCTCCGGTGGGGTGGACGGGCGTTCGATCCTCGTGACCAGCTCCGCCGGTGAACTGTATTCCTACAATTCCAATGCCTGGCAGAAGCTCGTCGATGTCGCCGCCAAGGACCCGTCCTACCCCGGCTGACCGGGGCACGTCCGCCCCGAGCGGCACACGAGAGCCTTCAACGGGCTGTGCGCAGCGGACTTCTGCCGGCCTCGGCGTAGTAGATTTCTCCCATGGGGCTGCTCGGGGAATTCGGCGAACTGCTTCTGCCCAGACGGTGTGCCGGGTGCGGGCGGGAGAACGTCTCCCTGTGCACGCGGTGCCTGCAGCTGCTCGGCGGCATTCCCCGGGCGATGGAGCCGCGCTACGGCCGGATCCCGATCGTCGGAATCTGCGAATACGATTCCCGGATCTCTCGCATGGTCGTCGGCTTCAAGGACGAAGGCCGCAGGGACATCCTCGACCCTCTGGCCCTGGCGCTGGCCCGCGCGGTCGTCGCGGCACTCGACCTCGTCGACTATGCGGGTGGTCGGATCCGGCTCTTCCCGGCTCCCAGCTCCGACCGGGCCAGACGACGACGCGGCGGATCGCATACGGTGCTCCTGGCCCGGCGCGTCGCCGAGCTCGCGCCGGAGCTGCCGCTGGAGGTCCACGATGTGCTGCTTGCGCGACGCTCCCGCGATCAGGTCGGCCTCGGGGCGCATGACCGAGCCGAGAACGTCGCCGGAACGCAGCGCCTCGACCAGCGGGAGCTGGCGAAGATCAGGCCGGTCACGTCTCGACAGGGTGCCTGCGGGCCGCCTGTCGCTTTCGTCGTCGACGACTTCTCCACCACCGGTGCGACCCTGGCAGAAAGCGCACGATTACTAGCATCGGTGCAGATCAGACCCGCTGCCGGAGTAGTTCTCGGTCTCGGGCGCGGGGGCACTCGATTTGTCTCTCCCTTTACTGTATAACGGTGTTTACCCATCCAAGGGCATGGGATCGGATGAATCCGAAGAACGAGTCGCTAAGGACACATCATGGACATTGTTGTCAACGGCCGTCAACTGACCATCTCCGACAGCTTTCGAGCCCACATCGAGGACAAGATCGCCAAGGTCGAGCAGCTCGCCCCCCGGGCTCAGCGCGTCGAGGTGCATGTCACTCATGAGAAGAACTCCCGCCAGCCCGAGACGAGCGAGCGGGTCGAACTCACCGTTGTGGCGAAGGGGCCGGCAATTCGGGCAGAGGCCATGGCAAGCGACAAGTATGCGGCACTCGATCTGGCCTGGGCGAAGCTGGTCGAGAGGCTCAGGCGGGCCCGGGATCGGCACAAGGTTCCGCGCTCCGGACTTCATCGCAAGGAATCGACCGCCGAGGTGCTGGCGAAGATGCCGGTGGCCGAGCCGATGATCCCCGACGCCGACTCCGAGGCCCCGACGGCGCAGAAGACCGAGAACGTCGATCGGACGAACGGTCGGATCAGAGCAGAGGGCGACTCACCGGTGGTGCTGCGTGAGAAGACCTTCGCAGCCGCACCGATCGGCATCGAAGAGGCACTCAACCGGATGGAGCTCGTCGGTCACGACTTCTACCTGTTCATCGACGAGGAGTCGAGCAAGCCGTCCGTCGTCTACCGTCGCAAGGGGTGGAGCTACGGAGTGATCGCACTCGATCACGAGCTCGAGGAAGTCGCCGACTGAGCTCGGCACCGGGTCCGTGCGGACGAGCGGTGTCGTGAACTG
Organism: Brevibacterium renqingii; assembly: GCF_017808105.1. Taxonomy (GTDB): domain Bacteria; phylum Actinomycetota; class Actinomycetes; order Actinomycetales; family Brevibacteriaceae; genus Brevibacterium; species Brevibacterium renqingii. The sequence continues at coordinate 166,067 of NZ_JADBHF010000005.1, forward strand.
CGCGCCGGACACCTGAGGATGACACGATCGCCGAGGCGGGAGCACCGCCTCGGCGATCGTGTTCCCTTTCATGGGCGCGAGGGCCGACGGAACCCCGCGGCCGCGCTCGGTCAGCGGCCGGGTCACTCCGGCCGTCGCTGACACCCTCGACTTCAGCGGCATGGCCTAACGTAGGACCATGCAGAAGATGACACGGGAAGCGGCGCGCAGGACGGCGATCGCGGCGACGGGACTGGACAGGCCGCGTCCGTCGACGGTCACGGCGCGGCATCTGAAATCCGTCTTCGCCACCATGGGCCTGACACAGATCGATTCCGTGGCACGTGTCGTCCGCTCCCACTACCTGCCGTTCTTCTCCCGCCTGGGGCCTTATCCCCGCGCGACGCTCGACCGGCTGCTCTACTCCTCTCCGCGGATGGGCGTCGAATACTGGGCGCACGCGGCGGCGTTCGTCCCTCCCGAGACCTGGAAGCACTTCGCGCGCAGCCGCGCCGAATGGTGGCGCAACGACTACGGGCAGCGGCACCCGGAGACAGGGGAGCGATTCCGGGCCCTGCAGTGCTCCGTCCTCTCGGCTCTGACCACGGCGCCGAGAACGGCACGGGAGGTGGCCGAACTCGTCGACCACGATCTGCCCGAACGCCATCGGGGGCACTGGGGATGGAACCCCAGCCAGGTCAAGCTCGCCCTCGAGTCACTGTTCTCCGCCGGCGTCGTCAGCACCGCTGGACGCAATGACCACTTCGAACGGATCTATGCGCTCACCCGCGACGTCTCGGCGGAACTGCCCGAGGTCCCCCTGTCCTACGGGACCGGCGACCGTCCAGGGCTCGGCCTGGAGCCGAGTGCTTCCCGGCCGCGGGGCGTCTCAGGAGTGGAGAACGACGTCCTCGAACTCACCCGCATCGCCGCGCGGGCGCTGGGCATCGCACGCCCGGAGGATCTCGCCGACTACTTCCGGCAGCTGCGTGCACCGACGGATGCAGCCATCGGCAAACTGCTGTCCACCGGTGAGCTGCGCGAAGTCGACGTCGACGGTGCTGCGGCGCTGCGATGGCATCGGGCACGGACCCCGCGAGAGGTGCATGCGCGCGCCCTGCTGGCCCCCTTCGACCCGTTGGTCTTCTACCGCCCGCGCATCGAATGGCTCTTCGACTTCCACTATCGGATCGAGATCTACACCCCGGCGGCCCAACGCGTGCACGGTTACTATGTCACGCCGTTCCTCCTGGGCGATCGGCTCGTCGGCCGCGTCGATCTGCACCGGGACAGGGCGGCGGACGCTCTGCGCGCCCACCGCGTGAGCTGGGAGGCGGGGGAGGAGCACACCGACGAGCTGCTGCGCGAACTGCAGACGATGGCCGAGTGGCTGGGATTGGGCGCAGTGGACCTCGAGGGCACTCACCTGCCATTAAGCTAGAGACTATACAGTCGTTCGAGTCGTTGTCCGGCAGTCCTGCCGATTAGGAGAAAAGTGGCTAATTTCCTCGAGAAGCTTCTGCGCACCGGAGAAGGCAGAACTCTGAAGAAGCTCCGCCGATACACGGACGCCATCAACCAGCTCTCCGAAGAATTCAGCGCGATGACCGACACCGAGCTGCGTGAGGAAACCGGTCGATTCAAGGAGCGCTATCAGGACGGAGAGAGCCTCGACTCCCTGCTTCCCGAGGCCTTCGCCACCGTGCGCGAGGCGTCGAGCCGAACCCTGGGCCTGCGCCATTTCGACGTTCAGCTCATGGGCGGCGCCGCCCTGCACCTGGGCAACATCGCGGAGATGAAGACCGGTGAGGGAAAGACGCTGGTGGCCACGGCTCCGGCCTACCTCAACGCCCTGACCGGAGAACCGGTTCACATCATCACGGTCAACGACTACCTGGCCACCTACCAGTCCGAGCTGATGGGGCGAGTGTTCCGGTTCCTCGGCATGGAGACCGGCTGCATCCAGGCGAACATGCCCTCGGACCTGCGCCGCAAACAGTACGCCGCGGACATCACCTACGGCACGAACAACGAATTCGGCTTCGACTACCTGCGCGACAACATGGCCTGGTCGGCCGACGAACTCGTGCAGCGCGGGCACGCCTTCGCCATCGTCGACGAGGTCGACTCGATCCTCATCGACGAGGCCCGCACCCCACTCATCATCTCCGGCCCGGCCGAAGGCGATGCGAACCGCTGGTACGGCGAGTTCGCCAAGGTCGTCAAACGGCTCAAGACCGACCGCGACTACGAAGTCGATGAGAAGAAGCGCACCGTCGGCGTGCTCGAACCGGGCATCGAACGCGTCGAGGACTACCTGGGCATCGGCAACCTCTACGATGCGGAGAACACTCCGCTCATCAGCTTCCTCAACAACGCCATCCGCGCCAAGGAGCTGTTCAAGAAGGACAAGGACTATGTCGTTCTCGACGGCGAGGTCCTCATCGTCGACGAACACACCGGCCGAGTGCTCAAGGGCCGCCGCTACAACGAAGGCCTGCATCAGGCCATCGAGGCGAAGGAGGGCGTGAAGGTCCAGGCCGAGAACCAGACTCTGGCCACGATCACCCTGCAGAACTTCTTCCGCCTCTACGAGAAGCTCTCGGGAATGACCGGCACGGCTGAGACCGAGGCCGCCGAGTTCATGTCCACCTACAAGCTCGGCGTGGTGCCGATCCCGACGAACAAGCCGATGCAGCGAGTCGACCAGTCCGACTTCGTCTACAAGAACGAGGTCGCGAAGTTCGCTGCCGTCGTCGACGATATCGTCGAACGCCACGAGACCGGACAGCCCGTCCTCGTCGGAACCACGAGCGTCGAGAAGAGCGAGTACCTCTCGAAGAATCTGGCCAAACGCGGTGTCAGGCACGAAGTCCTCAACGCGAAGAACCACGCGCGTGAGGCGTCGATCGTGGCGATGGCCGGCCGCAAGGGTGCGGTCACCGTGGCCACGAATATGGCCGGTCGCGGCACCGACATCATGCTCGGCGGCAACGCCGAGTTCCTCGCGGTCTCCGAGATGGAGAAGCGCGGACTCGACCCGGCCGAGAACGAAGAGCAGTACGAGGCCGAATGGCCGGACGTGCTCAAAGCGGCCGAGGACAAGGTCAAGGAAGAAGCCGAAGAGGTCGTCGAACTCGGCGGTCTCTACGTCCTCGGCACCGAACGTCACGAGTCCCGGCGCATCGACAACCAGCTGCGCGGGCGCTCCGGCCGTCAGGGCGACCCCGGCGAATCCCGGTTCTACCTGTCGCTGACCGACGACCTCATGCGCCTGTTCGGTTCGGGTGCCGCGGAACGGATCATGGCCACGGCCAACGTGCCTGACGATGTTCCGCTGGAGTCGAAGATGGTCACCCGTGCCATCCTCTCGGCCCAGTCGCAGATCGAGCAGCGCAATGCCGAACAGCGCAAGAACGTCCTCAAGTACGACGATGTCCTCAACCGTCAGCGCACCGTCATCTACGATGAGCGCCGGCGCGTACTCGAAGGCGCCGACCTCGAGGAGCAGGTCGCGAACTTCCGCGAGGAGGTCATCGACGCCTATGTCGCTCAGGCCACGACGGGCCCGGTCGAGGACTGGCAGGTCGACGAACTCTTCGACGCCCTGGGCAAGATCTACGAACCCTCGATCACCTCCGAGGACCTCGCCGAGGAAGTCGGAGGGCTCGGCAACCTGACGAAGAATCGGCTGAATCAGGAGATCCAGTCGGACCTCGATCTCTTCTACGCTCAGCGTGAGGAGGAGCTCGGGGAGGAGGCCACTCGTGAGCTCGAACGGCGCGTCGTGCTCTCCGTCATCGACAAGCGCTGGCGTGAGCATCTCTATGAGATGGACTACCTGAAGAACGGCATCGGGCTGCGCGCGATGGCGCAGCGCGATCCGCTGGTGGAGTACCAGCGGGAGGGCTACGAGATGTTCACCACCATGCAGGACGGAATCAAGGAGGACGTCGTCCGCCTGACGAACACCCTCAAGGTGCAGGTGAGCACGTCCGAGCCTGCCTCCGGTGAGGATTCCGAGGTCGAGATCGACGCGGCCGAGCTGCGTCATACCACACCGAAGATGCAGCTCTCGGCACCGTCGGAGGACGGCTCTTCCGCAGTCTCCGAGTCCGATGAGGACGAGGAGCCGGCCCCGGGCAATCGAGCCCAGCGCCGGGCGAAGAAGAAAGCGAAGAGCTGAACCCGAGGCCTTCGAGCCTCACATCGTCTGCAGCGCCGTCAGCGTCCACCGGGTGGTGAGCAGTTCCAAGCGGACTGCCACCGCCCGGAATCGATTCGGGGTGCGCACGATGACCGTGACCTCGGCGACCGTCGCATTCACCCGGCAGACATGCGCGGTGCCCGGCTGGACCACTCGAGGCGAACTGAGATCGCTCGGCGGACGTGCCGGAGCGACCTCGGCGCGCAGCTGGGCCCGGTGATCGATCTTCGCCAGCAGCTCCGGGTCGACCCAGCGCGCGATCGTGTCGATCCGGCGGACACCGGAGAGGATCTCGAGGCAGGCGACGGCCAGCGAGGTGGCCGTGGCCGCGATGCGTTCGCGGTCAGCGACGGACTCACGGGCATGGTCATGACTCTGCACGCAGCTGTGCGCCCCTCGCCTCGTCGGCGAAGTCAGAGCTGCGGTCTCCCGGCGGGGCACCGGAGCGGGTGCTTGCGGACGGCTGAGAGTGAGCGGGGCGGTCACGGCTGTATCTCCAATCTATGGCCTGCGATGATGAGGCTCGGATCCGGTCCGATCGTCTCTCGGTTCGCCGAATAGATCTCGTCGACGAGGTCGGGAATGTCCTCGGAACCGTCGGCGAATTCGGCCGCGATCGACCATAGGCTCTCTCCGCCCGCGACCTCGTGGATAGCGTGCCGAGGTGCCTGGGGAGACGGCCATGCGGGGTCGCGCATCTGCTTCTCGTCCGCGTTCGCGGAATCTCGCCCCGCGGTTTCGTCGGTCTCGGTCGTGTGTGCCTCGTCCTCGGACGCCTCGGTGGGCGGCGGCTGCACCGTCGGCCAGCCGGGATCGATCGGGGCAGCGGCCATCGCCTCGGCGCCGGGCGGATGCGATATCGGCCCTGCTCGCCCTTCCCGCATCGGCACCGCGTGAGCTGCCTGGACGACGAGGCTCGCCGAGACCACGGTGAGCACGCTGGAAGCCAGAAGTCGGGGCATCGCACGAACGGCGAACACAGCGAGTGCCGTGCGGACACGGCCTGAGGGAAGCATGCGCAGGAGCAGTGCGACGAGGGAGACGAGGCCGAGACGTGCGAAGGCCACGGCGGCCGCCGCGATGACGACGATGACGACGATATCGCTCGTCGTCCGAGGCTGAGGAAGGCGCGTCCATGCGATCACGAGAGATACGAGCAGAACCAGCCATGAGATGGTGCAGACAAGCAGACGATACATCTGGACATCCTCCGTTGGATTTATAAATCTATGATGACGTTGGGTGCAGTTTGCTGTCAATGGCTGCTTTGCAACTACACGGCTGTAGTTCGGTTCCAGCCCGATTCGCCTCTTGAAAGTCGACTACAGCTGGGGCAGGCTTGGCGATTATGGATGACCGCATCGATGCACTCCTGGCAGATGTCGAAGCCGCCGGCACGGCTGCGGAGCTGCATGCCAGAAGGGGCGAGCTCGGCGACGAAGTGGCGGCTCAGGCGGCCGAGCGGACGCTGCTCGAGCGTCTGCGCGGGGCGATCGGGCAGACAGTGCAGGTGGCGCTTCCTGCCGGGGGAGTGGTCGGCACGGCGGAGTTCCTCGGCCGCGGCATCGTCGTCGTCACCGGGACGGAGACCTCGGTCATCGCGATCGGGAGCATCTGCGGGCTGCGGACGGCCTCACGCAGACATCGCATGGAAGTCGGAGGGCTCGAACGGCTGGGTATGGGGTCGGCGCTGCGTCGGCTGTCGGCCGAGCATGCGGAGGTCTCCATCGACGTCCCCGGCAGATCCGGCCCGGTCCGCGGGCGCTGCGAGTTCGTCGGCGCGGACTATGTCGAGATCGCGGGCCGGATCATTCCCTTCGCCGCGATCAGTGCCGTTCACGCCCGAGTCAACCCCTTCGGCTGATTCCGAGATGAGAGTCGAGCAAGGGGTGCCGGGAGGGTCAGTCCTCGATGGACCCCGTCTTGATCTGATACTCGGTGCGCTCGTACATACGCTGGATATAGGCCTCGATCTCGGACTTCTCGACGCGCCACTGGCCGCGGCCTCCGACCTTGATCGCCCGGAGATCGCCGGAGCGGACGAGAGCGCGGGCCTGAGCGATCGAGACATTGAGCAGTTCGGCCACATCGGTCAGTGGCAGGAAGCGGCTTTCGACGACCATGAGGTGACTTCTCCCATTCCAGATGTCTGTCTGCTTGTTGATCGAGTTTGCCAAAAACATTGCTTTGGCATCATTTGATGCCCAATACTATCACTGAGAACCACTCTCTGTCATGGAAAATTCTGCCGATCTGGAGATGCAATGGAGCTCTCGAAACGAATCCGACGTCCCAAGTGGACCGATGCCCGGCTGCTGGTGGGAGCGATGCTCGTCGTGCTCGCCGTGGTCGCGACCTATCTGCTCATCACCACCGCGAATTCCACGACTCGGGTCTGGGCGAGCGCGCGGGCGCTCGTGCCCGGCGAAGTCCTCGAACCAGCCGATCTCACCGTGGCAGAGGTCAACCTCGCTGACCTCGGCAGCAAGTACCTCTCGGCCGAGGCCGATCTGCCCGAGGGGTCGAGCGTGCGCAGCGTCGTCGCTGCAGGGGAGCTGCTGGCCGCCTCGACCGTGGCGCCGCTGTCCGAGCGCGAGGGGCGGGTCGTGGCCATCGACATCGCAGGATCCGTGCCGAGCGTCGTCGATTCCGGCAGCCTCGTCGATGTGTGGGCCCAGCCCGAGCAGAACGGGCTCGACGATCTCGGCGCCGAGCCGCAGCAGATCGTCGACTCCGCACCGGTCGCCCACATCACACGTGATGTCGGCAGCTTCGGCGTCGGCGACGGTGCCCGCGTCGAGGTCTTCGTCGGCACCGGAGATCTGGCGGAGGTGCTCGCGGCGCTCGACGGGCGCAGCATGCTCTCCGTCGTGGGCGCGCCCTCGGTGACCTCCGCCGGCGGCGAGCAGTGATGACCCAGGTCCTCCTCGCCGTCGACTTCGAATTCGACCTGATCCTCTTCGAGCTGCTCAGCGACATCGATGACGTGACCATCGTCGCCCGCCCGGCCGACGAAGTGGAGCTGCTCGCCCACTGTCGCACAGGCAGTGCGGATGTCGTCATCGTCGGCCGCTACTTCCCGGGCCTCGACTCCGAAGTCGTCGCAGCGATCTCGGCCACCGGTGCGAAGGTGCTCGGCTTCGGCGATGACGGGGAGGAGCTGTCGGCTCTGGGCATCGCGGCCTCTGTCCGCACCGATGCCGATGCGTCCACGCTGTCCACTGCGCTCGAAGACGTGCGCGATTCCACGGTCGTCCCGCCCCGGCCTGCGGCACCGCCGGGCCCGATCGGCAGGCAGGGGACCATCATCACCGTGTGGGGCACGGGGTCCTCTCCGGGACGGACCCTCACAGCGGTCAACCTCGCCGACCAGGCTTCCCGGCAGGGGCATCGCAGCGTCATCGTCGATGCGGACACCGTCGCGGGCATGGTTGCGGCGACCCTCGGACTGACGGAGGAGTCCTCGCATCTGGCCAGCCTGTGCCGTGCGATCGTCGAGAGGACCTCGCACCTCGACCGGCATTCGGTGCCTCACGCCGTCGTCAGGGACGACTTCCACGTCGTCACCGGACTGACCAGGCCCGAACGATGGCCGGAGATCCGTGCCTCCGTGCTCGAATCCGCACTCCACCGTCTGGCGAAGCTCTACGATCTCGTCATCGTCGACGTCAGCGACCGCATCGACCCCGACGACGACCTCGCCGACCCCTTCTATGATCGCCACTGCGCGACGAGAGCCGCGCTCGAGGCAGCCGACCTCGTCCTCGTCCTCGCAGCCGGCGAGCCGATCGGACTGCAGCGGCTGGTGAAGCTTCTGGGCACCCCGCGAGCCGAATCGCTGCGAGAGAAGATGAAGCTGGTGATCACGAAGGTGCGCTCCGGTGCGGTCGGCCAGCCGGCAGAAGTGCGGATCAGAGAGGTCCTCGATCGCTTCGTCCGCATCGTCCCCGACTTCATGCTCAGCGATGATCGGGCCACCGCCGATGCGGCGATGCTCGCGGGCCGGACCCTGCACGAACAGAACCCCCGGTCCGCACTCGGCCAGGACATCGCCGGAATGATCGAGGATCTGGTGCCGAGCCGAAAACGCGCCCGCCCGAACCGTGGAGGGCGGGGGAGAGGGAACGCGCGAGCGTCGAGACGGCGAGCCCGTCAGGTCTAGGATGGAAGGCATGGCCATCCGCTGCTATATTCCGACCACTCTGACTGCGCTGCGGTCAGGACTCGCCGACGTCCGAGCCGTCGCGCCCGATGCGCAGGGCCGCAGCCTGCGCGGCGAGGAGTCCGAAACCGCCGAATTCGACGCAATGAGCATCGCCGCGCTTCTCGCTGCGAATGCGGCGTTCGACCGGCCCACAGGCGAAGCTGCGCCGGAAGCCCGTGTCGTCGTCGCCTACGACGCGCCCGAATCCAGTCCGCGCGAATCGCTGACCGAGGGATTCGAACTCCTCGGTCTCGAGCAGGTCGACATGAATGCGGTGGCGAGTTTCCACCTCGACGAGGACACCGTCTGGGACGAAGCGGTGCAGCTGGCGCGGGAGCACGGTCCGAGTGCGGCCGAGGACCGCCTCGGCGAATCCGACCTGCTGTGGTACGACGCCACGGAACTGCCCCAGCTGCTGGCGAAGCGCGACTGACAGCGAGAGTTCGAGAGCCCGGGCGAGGACGAGACCGCGCGGCCTCCCGGCGGTCTCCAGGCGGCCTTCCGGCGCCGGAGCCGTGTCTCAGACGGTCCCGAAACGGCGGAGTCGCTCACTCAGGCGCTTCTCCAGGATCGGCACCACGGCCTGTTCGATCATCGCGCCGAACATCGGGATCGACGAGCTGATCTCGGCATGCGCGGTCAGCTTCGTCCTCGACTGAGCCTCGTGCAGTTCGATGACCGCATCGATCTCGACCGGGACCCCGGCGGCGCGAGCGCTCATGCGGATCTCTGCCTCATCGCCGAGGACGTCTCCCGGAATCATGTACACCTCGACCAGCTCCGTCTCTGTCGGCAGTCGGGCGGCCAGAGCCGAGGGGAGCTCGGCTTTGGGCATCGGCGTGCGTACGGTCATCTCCGTGTCAGGGTCGATGTGTTCGGCGCTGGCGTCCGAGCCGAGCTTCTCCCAGATGGCGACATCGGCGAGTTTCGCCAGAAATGTCGTCAGATCATCCGAGTAGTCATGATTGAGAGTCAGAGTTCGCATGGTTCCAGTCTGCCAGCGAATGAACGGTACACCACGGCATGCCGCTCGGCGTGCCTTTCTCGATATTTGGGCATAGTCTGGGGGAAGCGGCTCGAGGACGAATCGCAGGAGTAGTGCTCGTTGATCATAGAGGTGACATAGTGACTCAGGTCTCAATTTCGGACGTTGCAGAAGAGTGGAGGAAGCTGAGAGGGCAGAGTGCCCCCGAGAATTTCCTCGACGCGTACTATCCGCGATTCGAATCGGGTGAGATCGACCCCAGAGCCTATGCCGCCGCGGCAGCCAGACACTTCGCCCTCGGCACCGAATACGACGGTGAGACCCCGGCGATCGCCATCTACAATCCGGCTGTCGACTCCCCGGAGTTCCGCGACAACCACACAGTCGTGGCGATGGTGCTCGCCGATATGCCGCATCTCGTGTCCTCGATCGTCAGCGATCTCGCGACGCACGGCCGCGCCATCCGCCGTGTCCACCACCCGATCATCGCCGTCACCGGTTCCGGCGCCGACGAATCGATCATGTCGCCGGCCGAGGCTCCGGCGCTGAGCGCCGATACCGCGAGCCTCCCGCAGGTCTCCGATCCCGTCGAGTCTGATTCGGCCGATGCGCCTTCGCAGCAGTCCTGGATCCGTCTCGAGATCGACCGGATCCCCGAGGAGGACTTCGGCGAGCTCGAGGAGCGGCTGCGCAACGTGCTCGACTATGTCGCGGCCGCCGCCCGGGATTCGCACGCGATGGCGAAGAGGGCCAAGGACATCGGGGCCGAACTCGGCGCCCATGCGCCCCGGCCGGAACTGGCCTCCGAGGCTGAAGCCGCCGCCGAGCTGCTCAGCTGGCTCGACGGCCACTTCACCTTCCTCGGCTATCGAGAATACGACTACACCCACGATGCCGAACACAGCAGTCTCGAACCGATCGAGAACACCTCCCTGGGCATCTCCGCTCTGCGGCCGCTGGTGAAGTCCCCGCTCAGCCGTGCCGTGGCCGATAAGGCCCTGGAACCGCATGTGCTGGTGCTGACGAAGGCGAACTCCCGCTCGCGCGTCATCCGCTCCTCCTTCATGGACTACATCGGCGTGAAGACCTTCGACTCCAACGGCGAGATCGTCGGGGAACGCCGCTTCGTCGGGCTGTTCAAGCCCGAGTTCTACAACGACAGCGTCCTCAACATCCCCCTCATCGACCGGAAGGTCCGCCGGATCCTCTCGGCCAGCGGCTTCCCCGCCGGTTCGCACTCGGCCAACGAGCTCCTCGGCGTGCTCGAGACCTACCCGCGTGACGACCTGCTGCATGAGGACGCCGAGTCGATCTTCGAAGTGGTCATGCAGATCGTCGACATGCAGGAACGCCGGGAATCGCGGGTCTTCGTCCGCACCGATCCGTATCAGCGCTTCGTCTCCGTGATCCTCTACCTGCCGCGCGACCTGTACGACACCGACGCCCGTGTCCGCGTACAGGAGGTGCTGCGCGAGTACTACAACGCCGCCAGCGTCGACTTCGACGTGCTGCTGACCGAATCGGCGCTCGCCCGAGTCCACTTCGTGGCCCGCGTCGCCCGCGACGGGCAGCTTCCGCAGATCGCCGCCGAGCAGGTCGAACAGCGCATCGTCGGAGCTGTCCGCTCCTGGGCGGAAGACGTCCACGCCTTCCTCACCCCGTCCGGAGTCGGCGACGCCGGTGCCACGAACGCTCGTGCCGCTCTGTGGTCGAAGGCCTTCCCGCCCAGCTACGAAGAGCATCACACTCCCGCCGAGGCGGTCGCCGATGTCGCCCGCTTCGAGGCCCTCGATGCCGGGGACGGCTCCGCGGTGCGCCTCTACCGGCCCGAGCGTTCGGGCGATGCGACCGTGCGCCTCGTCCTCTACCGCCATGAGAGGGTCGGCCTGTCCGAGGTTCTGCCCTATCTCACGGCCTTCGGCGCCACCGTCATCGATGAGCGTCCGCACGAACTCGACCTCGCCGATGGCAGCCATCGCTACATCTACGATTTCGGACTCAGCTTCGCCGAAGACCTCGCCGATGACGACTACGACCGCATCTCCGCCGCCTTCATGGCCGGTTGGGAGGGCAAGAAGGAAGCCGGCGTCTTCGACCGCCTCGTCGTCACCGGTCTGAGCTGGCAGCATGTGACGATCATCCGCGCCCTGGGCAAGTACCTGCGCCAGGCCGGCTTCACCTACTCGGACGCCTATGTCGGCGAGGTCTACAGCGACAGTCCGGAGATCTCGAAGCTGCTCGTCGACTACTTCACCGCGAAGTTCGACCCCGAGGTCGACGATGTCGGCCGCGAATCGGCGATGACCGAGATCGACGAGTCCATCGAGGCCGCGCTGAGCGATGTCGCCAGCCTCGACGCCGACCGCGTACTGCGGTCGTCTCTGGAGCTGCTGCGAGCCACCCTGCGCACGAACTACTACATCGACGAGACAGGTGAGCTGCCGACGGCGCTCGTGCTCAAGATCCGGCCCACCGAGCTCAGCTTCGTGCCGAAGCCGAAGCCGGCGCTCGAGATGTGGGTCTATTCGCCGCAGGTCGAGGGTGTGCATCTGCGCTTCGGCACCGTGGCTCGCGGCGGCCTGCGCTGGTCGGACCGTCGAGACGATTTCCGCACGGAGGTCCTCGGCCTCGTCAAGGCGCAGATGGTCAAGAACGCGCTGATCGTGCCCACCGGCGCCAAGGGCGGCTTCTTCCCCAAGCAGCTGCCTCCGATGAGCGACCGGGATGCATGGATGGCCGCCGGGCAGTCCGCCTACGAGGTGTTCATCGAAAGCATGCTCGAGGTCTCGGACGACCTCACCTACGGCAGCGATGACTCCAGCGTCGTCGTCCACCCCGACCGCGTGGTCCGTCACGATGGTGACGACTATTATCTCGTCGTCGCCGCCGACAAGGGGACCGCACGGTTCTCCGATGTGGCCAATGCGATCGCGCAGCGCCGGGGATTCTGGCTCGGCGATGCCTTCGCCTCCGGCGGTTCGGTCGGCTACGACCACAAGAAGATGGCGATCACCTCGCGTGGTGCCTGGAAGTCCGTCGAACGTCATTTCCGGGAACTCGGCCTCGACACGGCCGCCGAGGACTTCACTGTCGTGGGCATCGGCGATATGAGCGGTGACGTGTTCGGCAACGGCATGCTCCGCAGTGAGCACATCCGCCTCGTCGCCGCCTTCGACCACCGGGACATCTTCCTCGACCCGAACCCGGACGCCGCACGCAGCTTCATCGAACGCAAGCGCCTGTTCGACCTGCCGCGCTCGAGCTGGCAGGACTACGACCGGCACCTCATCTCCGCTGGCGGTGGAGTCTTCTCCCGCTCGGCCAAGTCGGTCGACCTCAGCCCGGAGGCCGCCTCGGTGCTGGGAGTCGAACCCGGTCGACGCAGCCCAGCCGATCTGATGTCGGAGATCCTCAAGGCTCCCGTCGATCTTCTGTACAACGGCGGAATCGGGACCTACATCAAGTCCTCGCAGGAGAGCCACGCGGAGGTCGGGGACAAGTCCAACGACGCCATCCGGATCAACGGTGCCGATGTGCGCGCACGCGTCATCGGAGAGGGCGGCAACCTCGGCGTCACACAGTTGGGACGTGTCGAGGCCGCCCTGACGGGCGTCGAGATCAACACCGACGCGGTGGACAACTCCGCGGGTGTCGACAGCTCCGACCACGAGGTCAACATCAAACTGCTCCTGCGCACCCTGCTGCACAAGGGAGCGTTCGCCGCCGAGGAACGGGAGGAGGTGCTGCACTCCTTCACCGATCAGGTCGCCGACCGGGTGCTGTCGAACAACTACTCCCAGAACGTCGTCCTCGGAGAGGCGCGTGCCCAGACCGAATCGATGTCGGGCACTTACGGACGGATGCTGAGCTACCTCGAGAAGCACGCGGACCTCGACCGCGGCGTCGAATACCTCCCGAGCGCCGACGAGCTGGCCAAACGCGAGTTCAGCTACTATGTCTCGCCCGAGCTGGCCGTGCTGCTGGCCTATGTCAAGATGCACGCCGCCGACGAGATCCTCGCCAGTGCCGTGCCCGATGAGTCCTGGATGCGCAGGGAGCTCGTCTCCTACTTCCCCGAGTCGCTGCAGGAGAAGTACGGCGAGCTCATCCCCGAACACCCTCTGCATCGGGAGATCGCTACGGCGAAGCTCGTCAACCGGCTCGTCGATCGCGGCGGCCTGACCTACGTCTATCGGATGCTCGAGGAGACACCCGCCTCGGTGCCGCAGATCGCGCGCGTGTTCGTCGTCGTGTCGGAGATCTTCGACCTCGACGAATACTTCGATGCGGTCTGCGATCTCGACAACAAGGTGCCGACCGAGGTGCAGGTGAAGCTCCAGCACGATTATGTGCGACTGCTCGACCGCTCGTCGCGGTGGCTCGTGCAGCAAGCCCCTGACAGCCTCGACGTCGACTCGGGCATCGAGACCTACGGCAAGGTCGTCGAGGCGCTGCGCTCCCGGGTGCCCGAGCTCGTCGACGGCTACGATGCCGAAACCATGCAGGCCAAGGCACAGGGCTACATCGACGACGGTGTGCCCGAGGACCTGGCTTGGCGGGCGGCGGCGCTGCTCGATGAGTTCGTGCTGCTCGACATCGCACAGCTCGCGGCTCGGTCGAACGAATCCGCCGAGGACGTGGCCGAGGTCTACTACGCCGTCAACGAACGCTTCTCCGGTTCGCAGGTGCTCAGCCTCATCGGCGGCCTCGACCGCAGCGATCGGTGGTCGGCTCTGGCCAGAGGATCCATGCGCGACGACTTCTACTCCGCGATCCTCTCGGTCGCCGGTTCGGTCCTCGAAGCCACGGATTCGCCGATCTCCGGCACCCCGGACGCGCGTGCCAAGCAGCGACTGGCCGAATGGCTGGACCGCAATGAGACGGTCGTGAGCCGTGTCATCGAGACGACGGAGACGATCCTCGGGCTCGACACCGTGACCCAGGCCCCCCTGTCGGTGCTCCTGCGCTCACTGCGGTCGATGGTCCGGTCCTCGGCGTGGGAGAGCGAACACAGCGCCTGAACCGTGCCTCGGCCGCTGTGGGATGGACGGACGGCCGATGATCGGTGATAGCGTCTGATCATCGACATATCAGCAGACCCGGGCCGGACCCGGGTCTGCTGATCTCACCTGGGAGGAACGAATCGTGCTCAACGAACTGCTGGCTGCCGAGGGCCTCACGGATGAGTCGGACGTCGAACACATCCATCTGCTCGTCGCGGACTGGCAGCTGCTCGCCGATCTCTCGTTCGCCGACCTCGTTCTCTGGGTCCCTTCGCCCAGCGGCGCCTACACGGTCGTCGCCCATGCGCGGTCGACGACGGGGGCGACGCTGTTCAACCGGGACCTCATCGGGGCCCGGGCGACCGGCTTGGAGAAGGAGCTGCTCGATGCGGCCACGGATTCCCGGACCTATGTCACCCGCGTGGCAGCGGCCGGCGAGCTGGGGGTGAGTGCGGGATCGGCCGATGTCGACATCCTCGCCGAGGCGGTCCCGATCGTTCGGCACGGGGAGGCGATCGCGACCGTCATCCGCTATTCCGAGGAAGTCCGCCGTCGCAGCTCCTCCCGTCTGGAGAAGTACTATCGCGAGACCGCCATGGCGCTGATGAGGATGATCGTCCAGGGCACCTTCCCCGACCGTGAGGCCCCGAGCGGCGCCCGTCACGGAGACCCCCGAGTCGGCGACGGCATCTTCATCCTCGACCGTGATTCGCATGTCCAGTACGCCTCTCCGAACGCCGTGTCCCTCATGCACCGGCTCGGCCACGGTGGGGAGATCGAAGGCAGCTACCTCGCCGAGGTGGTGTCGAGTCTCGGTGCCGAGCTGCGGCAGGTCGACGAGACTCTGCCTCTGGTGCTCACCGGGCGCGCCCCTTGGCGCACCGAGCTCGAGGTCGGGCGCACCAGCATCTCCCTGCGGGCGATTCCGCTGACGGATGACGGGGAGAGGATCGGCGCCATCGTCCTGGCGCGCGATGTCTCGGAGATCCGACGACGCAAACGCGAGCTGCTCTCCCGCGACGCGATGATCAAGGAGATGCACCATCGGGTGAAGAACAACCTGCAGACCGTGTCCGCGCTGCTGCGGCTGCAGACCCGCAGGATCGACAGTCCCGATGCCAAGAGCGCGCTGACCGAGGCGATGCGTCGTGTGTCCATCATCGCCGTGGTGCACGACGTGCTCAGCCAGGGTGTCGAATCCGAAGTCGATTTCGACGAAGTCGTCGACAAGGGGCTGCGTTTGACGCCGGAGCTGACGAGTCCGCTCGTGCACATCGAACTCAAACGGTGCGGCAGCTTCGGTGCGATCTCCTCGGCCGATGCCACCTCATTGGCTCTGGCGATCACGGAGCTGATCACGAACGCCATCGAACACGGCTTCCCTGCGGAGCAGCAGGAGGATCTCGCGCCGGGGGAGACACTCAACGGGCACGTGTGGGTGACGCCCGAGCGGCAGGGCGACCATCTGCAGGTGACGATCGCCGATGACGGAGTCGGACTCGGGGAGACTCAGAATCCGGGAAACGGCCTGGGCACTCAGATCGTCAGAACACTGGTCTCTGCCGACCTGGCCGGATCGATCCAGTGGCAGGCACGCGAAGGAGGAGGGACCATCGCCATCCTCGACGTCCCGCTGCGCCCGGACTCGTACGACTGAACGCCGTCGTTGCGGATATGACTGAGTCCCCTGCCCGGGCGACGGTGTTCCGTCGCTCGGACAGGGGACTCAGGCAGTGTGCGGAGGTCGGGACGATGCCGACGCTGCGACCGACGGTTCAGCCGGCGCGGCGGGCACGAGCGGCGCGACGCTTCAGCGCCCGACGCTCGTCCTCGCTCAGACCGCCCCAGACTCCTGCATCCTGTCCGGATTCCAGGGCCCATTGCAGGCAGGTCTCTGCTACTTCGCAGCGGCGACAGACGGTCTTCGCCTCCTCGATCTGAAGCAGGGCAGGCCCGGTGTTGCCGATCGGGAAGAAGAGCTCCGGATCCTCATTGAGGCATGCTGCACGGTGTCGCCAATCCATGGTGACCTTTCGACGAATTCAGTGAACGCGGTTGACCGCGCCCGAATTCCAGGCGCGCAACTCTCTCAACCAAGGTTCACACAACGCAATTGGGCGCACAAGGGTCCGGCAGTGTGAAATTTCTGACAAATATTTTCCCTATTGTCCTGCTACGCGGGCGATCGTGCAAATCTGTCCGATATGCGTCCTTCCGCTCCCTGTGCCAGCACTCTGCCTAGACTGGCAGGCGAAAGCAGACAATCTGTGAACCAATGGAGGACACATGACCAACGATCTCGACCGCCCCCGCATCGTCTCCGTCGGCGGCCACACACCCCGGATCGACCCCGGCGCCTTCGTCGCCGCCGGTGCGACTCTCGTCGGGGACGTGCATGTGAAGAGGGGAGCCGGCATCTTCTACGGCTGCGTGCTGCGGGCCGAGGCCGCACCGATCACGATCGGTGAGGATTCGAACGTCCAGGACAACACCGTGATGCACACCGACGCGGGCAAGCCCGTGGTCATCGGCGATCGTGTCTCGATCGGCCACCAGGCCCTCGTCCACGGGGCTGTGGTCGACGACGATGTGCTCATCGGAATGCACTCGACAGTGCTCAACGACGCCCATATCGGCAGCGAGTCCCTGATCGCAGCCGGCGCCGTCGTCCTCGAGGGCACGCAGATCCCCGCCCGCTCCCTCGTCGCCGGGGTGCCGGCGAAAGTGAGGAGGGAGATGACCGAGGACGGTGTGGAGAAGGTCCGACAGAACGCCCAGTCGTACGTGCATCTGTCGACCCTGCACAAGGACACCGCCGAGGTCGTCGACGAGTCCTGATCACAGCGGTCCGGGGGCCTGCGGCGGCAACCCGGCCCGCAGCGGCCGAGCCGCAGATCGTCGGCCCCCGGCCATTCGCCAGCGCCGGGGCGATTTGAGACAATCACATTGTGAACACAGAATTTCAATCCACTGCAGATCGTGTCGTCATCATCGGCGGCGGTCCCGGCGGCTACGAGGCCGCGCTCGTCGCGGCTCAGCTCGGTGCCGATGTCATGCTCATCGAGCAGAACCGCTGCGGCGGCTCCGCCGTGCTCACCGACGTCGTCCCGTCGAAGTCGCTCATCGCCACTGCCGAGATGATGGACGAGATCGGTCGCTCGGACGGTCTGGGGATCCGGATCTCGAATGACGAGACCACCGAGGCCGATGTGCCTCGGGTCACCGCCGATCTCAAGGCCGTCAACAAGCGCATCCTGGCATTGGCCGATGCCCAGGCCAATGATATCTACGAGGGCCTCATCCGGTCCGGTGTCAAGGTCATCCAGGGCCGGGCCACCCTCGCCGGTCGGGATCAGGTCCACGTCGTCGAGACCGGAGGCACCGAATACACGCTCGATGCCTCGACGATCCTGCTCTCCGTCGGAGCCCACCCGCGTGAGCTGCCGACCGCCCAGCCCGATGGTGAGCGGATTCTGACCTGGACTCAGCTCTATGATCTCGATGAGCTGCCCGAGCACCTCATCGTCGTCGGTTCCGGTGTCACCGGAGCCGAGTTCGCCTCGGCCTACTGTGCCGTGGGCACCGAGGTGACGCTCGTGTCCTCCCGGGAGAAGGTCCTGCCGGGCCAGGACGAGGACGCCGCAGACGTGCTCGAGTTCGTGTTCCGCAACAAGGGCATGAACGTCCTCTCCCGCTCCCGCGCCGCATCCGTCACCCGAACCGAGGCCGGCGTCGAGGTGGTGCTAGCCGACGGCCGCCGCGTCGAGGGGTCCCACTGCCTCATGGCCGTCGGCTCGATCCCGAACACCGAGGGCCTCGGACTGGAGAAGGCCGGTGTGCGTGTCAGCGACTCCGGTCATATCGTCGTAGACGGGGTCTCGCGGAGCTCCCGGGCCGGGATCTATGCGGCCGGAGACTGCACCGGTGTGCTCCCTCTGGCGTCGGTGGCCGCGATGCAGGGGCGCATTGCGATGAATCACGCTCTCGGAGATGCCGTGCAGCCGCTCAAGCTGCGCAATGTCGCCTCGAACGTCTTCACCGCGCCCGAGATCGCGACCGTCGGCTTCACCCAGCAGAACTACCGGGAGAACCCGACGGACATCGACACTGTCATGCTGCCTCTGGACACGAACCCGCGGGCGAAGATGCTGGGCATCAACGACGGCTTCGTCAAGATCTTCGCTCGGCGCGGATCCGGCTCCATCCTCGGCGGAGTCGTCGTCGGGCCGCGGGCCAGCGAGCTCATCCTGCCGATCACGATGGCCGTGGAGAACCGACTCACAGTCGACCAGCTCGCCGCCTCGTTCGTCGTCTATCCTTCCGTCAGCGGGTCACTGACCGAAGCGGCACGGAAGCTCCACCGCCACCTCTGAGCCGCCCGGCAGGGGGCATAAGAACCCTGCCGGACGAAATAGGAGAGATTGTTCCCCTCACCTGTCGATTTCGGCGCTGCCCGGCCGTCATGATGGTGTCAGGCCGTCCGGCACGACATCGTCGAAGACAGGGAGAGGGACATGAAATACGCACTTCTGCTCATGGGACGCACCGAAGACCCCGAGTGCGGGGAGACGGGAGGTGCGGACCCGAGCGAGTTCATGGCCTTCGACGAGAAGATCACCGAGGCGGGCATCGTCGTCGGCGGATTCGCCCTCGAAGGCCCCGAATTCGGGATTCGCGTCAGCGAGTCCGAAGGCGAGTCGATCGTCACCTCCGGACCGTTCGCGGAATCGAACGAGTTCGTCGGCGGAAGCTACGTCATCGATGTGGATTCGGTCGATGAGGCGATCGCGTGGGCGAAGATGAGTCCGGGGGCGAAGACCGGACACATCGAGGTCCGCCCGGTCGCGGACTACTGATGGCCCGTCCGGTGCCCCAATCGGTCGCCCGTGTCCTCAGCGTCTTCGGCGAGGAGGACCACGGGCGGCTGCTCGCGGCACTGGTCAACCGGTTCCGCGACTTCGACCTCGCGGAGGAGGCTCTCCAGGAGGCCGTCCTCCGCGCGGTCGAGACCTGGCCCCGTCGAGGCGTGCCCGACCGCCCTCAGGCCTGGCTGATGGCCACGGCGAGGAACTGTGCGATCGACCTCATCCGGGCTGATGAGGTCCGCATTCGCCATCTCTCTCGTCTGCACATCGAGGACGGATTGCGGCGAGGCGACCATGAAGACCACGCGATCGGCCTCGCCGAAGCAATGGATCTCGCCGACATCCCCGATGAACGGCTTGGACTGTTCTTCACCTGCGCCCACCCGACATTGCGCGAGGACGAACGGATCGTCCTCATCCTGCGCTTCCTCTCGGGGCTGACCACGGCAGAGATCGCTGCGGCCTTCCTCGTCGAGACTACGACGATGCAGCAGAGGATCGTCCGTGCCAAGAAGCGGATCACGACCACCGGCATTCCCTTCGGCAGGCCCGAACCTGCCCGTATCGTCGAGCGCCTGCCGGGGGTGCTGCGGGTCGTCTACCTCATCTTCACCCAAGGCTTCACCGCGACTGCGGGAGACGTCCACACACGGGTGGACCTGCAGGAGGAGGCGATGCGGCTGGCTCGGCTGTTGTCGCAGTTCCTCCCGGAGGAGACGGAAGTGCGCGGACTGCTCGCCCTGCTTCTGCTCACTCACGCCCGCGCCCGGGCTCGCGTGAGCGCCGACGGCACCCCGGTCCCGCTGGCCGAACAGGACCGCGCGCTCTGGGACTCCGGTCTCATCGCCGAGGGACTCGACTATGTGCGCGGCGCTGCCGGCGAGACGGGTTCGGGCACCTACACCATCCAGGCGGCGATCGCTGCCCTGCATGCTGAGGCACCGAGCTTCGATGAGACCGACTGGCCGCAGATCCTCGTGCTCTATCGTCTGCTCTCCGACGTCGATCAGTCGCCGGTCGTCGCACTCAACACAGCGATCGCACTCGGGCAGGCTGCAGGTCCCGAGCCGGCGCTGAAGGCGCTGAACGAACTCGCCGACGAACCGCAGCTGCTGCGTCATCGACCATTCCACATCGCTCGGGCCATCACCCTGAGCGACCTCGGCCGCGCCGCGGAAGCCGAGTCGGCTTATGCCCGAGCGCTCGAGTGTCCGGGCAACGAGGCCGAATCCGAATACATCATCGCCCGGGTCGCCGACCTCGATCGGTGACCCGGGCGATGGCTCGGCACATGCTCTCAGGATGTGAAGCGGAGGATCGTCTCGTCCGTCTTCACTGCGGCACCAGCCTCGACGAGCACCTCTGAGACGGTGCCCGAATGACCGGCCTTGAGCGGCTGCTCCATCTTCATCGCTTCGATCACGGCCAGAGTGTCGCCGGCCTCGACCGTGTCGCCGGCTGCAACGGCAATAGAGACGATGGTGCCCTGCATGGGAGCATTGAGCGCGTTCGAGTCATCGGCGATCTTCGCACCCTTGCGGCTGCTGAGATTGCGTTTGCGACGCGGCACGGTGGGGCTGGGGACATGACCGAGGTCGGAGATGACGTCCTTGGGGACCGAAACGGTCATCCGACGGCCATCGACCTCGACCACGACGCTGAAGCTGTCGGTCGGAGTACTCATGGGATCTCCTGTCTGCGGATCGGCGAGCGGGTTGTCGAAGGCGGTCTCGAGCCAATTGGTCCAGACCTCGAAATCGGTGGCGAAGGCCTTCTCCGAGACGATCACGCGATGCAGCGGCAGCAGCGTCGATACTCCCTCGATGCGGTATTCGGACAGTGCGCGACGGGCACGGGCCAACGCCTCGTCGCGGGTGGATCCGGTGACGACGAGTTTGGCCAGCATCGGGTCGAAATCCGTGCCGACGACACTGTCCTCACCGATGCCCGAGTCCAGGCGCACGCCCGGACCCGAGGGAGCGCGGTAGTTCTTCACGGTGCCGGTGGCGGGGAAGAACGTGGTGGGGTCCTCGGCATTGATCCGGAACTGGAAGGAATGGCCCCGAACGGCCGGGAACCGATCTGGCAGCGACTCGCCGGAGGCGATGCGCACCTGCCAGCCGACGAGGTCGACTCCCGTGATCTCCTCGGTGACGGTGTGTTCGACCTGGATGCGCGCATTGGCTTCCATGAAGATGATCGTCCCGTCCTCTCCGAGGAGGAACTCGCAGGTGGCGGCACCGACGTAGCCGACATGGGAGAGCAGTCGTGCGGAGGCCTCGGAGACGATGCTCTCCTGCTCGGCCGACAGGAAGGGTGCGGGCGCCTCCTCGACGATCTTCTGATTGCGACGCTGGAGGGTGCAGTCGCGGGTGGACACGACGCGGACATTGCCATGGGCGTCGGCCAGACACTGCGTCTCGATGTGACGCGGACGCACGATCTGCTTCTCGATGAGGCACTCGCCACGGCCGAAGGCAGCCTTGGCCTCACGGGTCGCAGCCGTGTAGGCGGCTTCGAGGTCTGCGGCGGACGCGCATGCTCGGAACCCGCGTCCGCCTCCGCCGTGGACGGCTTTGACAACGACTGGGAAGCCGATGCGATCGGCGATTTCAGCGGCTTCGGTGAGATCAGCCACGGCACCGTCGGAGCCGGGCGCGACGGGCGCGGAGACCGCCTCGGCGACAGCCCGGGCACCGGATTTGTCGCCGAGGAGCTCGATGGCAGCCGGGGGAGGGCCGATCCAGGTCAGCCCTGCATCGATGACGGACTGGGCGAAGATCGCGTTCTCGGCGAGATAGCCGTAGCCCGGGTGGATCGCATCGGCTCCGGAGCGTTTGGCCAGTGCGAGGATCTTCTCGACATCGAGATAGGTCTCCCCGGCTCCGGAACCGTCCAGCAGCCACGCGTCGTCGGCGAGGTCGACGAAATCGGCGTCGGAGTCGGCGCGGGTGTACACGGCGACGGCCTTGATGCCGAGGTCATGGGCGGCCCGGATGATGCGCAGAGCGATCTCACCGCGGTTCGCGACGAGGATTCGGCTGACGGCCGCGGTAGGCACAGTGGTGCGCAGCAGCGTGGTCGTCGTGTCGGGGAGGACTGTGGTCATGGCGCTCCTTTGTATGATCACAGAACAATTTAGAGAACGAGACCAACGCTTTGTAGGACAGCGATAAAAAGTTCCAGCGAAAACTTCAATGTCCTCGGGCGTGTCCGGCGGTCTGCACCGATTCTAGTCCGCGCGGGACCACAGATCCGGCCAGAACAGGCCCATGTCGCTGACGAGTTCGCGCACGACCGGCAGACTGAGTCCGAGAACGGTGAGATGATCGCCGTCGAGGCGGTCGACGAAGGCGCCGCCGAAGCCGTCGATGGTCAGCGCTCCGGCCACTTGGAAGGGCTCCTCTGTGGCGATATAGGCCTCGAGCTCGTTCGGACTCGGGGATCCGATGAGCACCGAGGTCGTCGACCGGCGCGAGCGGATCGCGCGGAGCTCGAGGCTCCCGTCTCCTCCGTTCACCCTGTCGGGCGCCTGGGAGAGCAGGGCGACCGTGTGCCCCGTATGCAGCTGCGTCCACCGGCCGGCGATCTCGGACCACACGGAGCGCGTCCGTTCGGCCGTTTCCGGTTTGCCGATTGCCCGCCCCTCGAATTCGAGGAGCGAATCGCCTGCGATGACGACGAGGGAGTCGTTATCGGGAATGTCCGGGGGAGGGGCTGCGACGATGCGCTCGATGACCGCACGGGCCTTCGCCGCGGACAGTGAGGTCGTCAGGTCGGCGACGGTACCGGTGAATCCGGCCTCGATGGCACGTTCGTCGACTTCCGAGACGATGATGATCGGGTCGATCCCGGCACCGGTGAGGATCTGTCGGCGGGCAGGCGACTGCGAGGCGAGGACGACCGGGATCATGAAGCGGCCGCCGGGGGGCTCGGCTGGGGGTCGGGGACGAGATCATGGCGGCGTGCCGACTCGCCCTTCTCGGGCACATCGAGGCTGCGGTCGACGACGACGGGGGCTTCGATGCGCTCGGCGATCGCGGCCAGGAGGGTCGAGGACAGCTGCGCATATCCGAGTTCGCTGGGGAATCGGCCGGACTCGCTGAGCAGCGACTTCCTGGTCGTCCCGCTCAGCGAATTCGTCGCCCGCAGCGGAACCGCACGCGCGGCCAGCGCCGCCAGCCACTGGGAGCCGGCGAGGACGCGGGAGGTCCGCCGCAATGAGGTCTTGAGCGGATCGCGCAGGCCCGGCAGACCTCCGAGGTTGGGGCAGACGAGGACGAAGACCGTGTACCGGCCCTCGCGCTGCAGCCGATTGATGGCCTGATTGAGGACGGGGATGCCGATCGTCGCTTGGATCGGATGGATGATGTCGCCGGTGCCGATCGAGATGATCGCGAAACGGCGCGATTCGATCCACTGGTCTGACAGCTGCCGTGACAGCCACGGCGAACGGAGGATCTCATCGACCTGTCGGTGGAGGTCGTCGGACAGGGCCGAGGGGCGTGCTGTGGTCTGCACCCGCACGGTGGTGCCGAGCATGCGGGCGAGTCCGCGGCCGATGAGCGTGGGCGGGGCATGTTCGGGATCGACGTCGACCCCGCACAGCCAGGAGTCGCCGATGATGGCCAGCGCGGCCGAATCGTCATCGTCGCGATGACGTGGAGCGGCGATCGCCTCGGCGAAGATGGAATGACGACGGTTCTCGTCGTCATCGAAGGCTCTGCGCAGCGATCCTGCTTGGTGGCGGAGGAGACCGGCTGCCGACGCTCCGGCGCCGACCGCCGTCGCGCCCATGGTGGCGAGAGCGCAGATCATGCGTTTTCCCACGGAAATCCCTCCTCAGGCGTCATCATTGCACCTTTGTCAGCGCATCAACAACTATTGTTGAGCCATGACCGAAAACGATCAGCAGCATTCCCCGAACCGATTCCGAGGGGCATGGGAGACGTTCCGTCGAGGACGGGATTCCTCCCGGTCCGAACCTCAGGCCGAGGATTCCCAGGGAGTCAGTCCAGAAGCGATCGCTCTCAGCCGCATGGAAGCCGAGGCTCAGCCCTACGTGTCCCCGGGACTCAAGCTCGCCGCGGCCTGGTCGTGGCGTTCTCTCCTCGTCCTCGTCGCCCTCGGCGTGGCTCTGTGGCTGCTGTCGAAGATCTCCAGCGTCGTGCTGCCGGTGCTCATCGCGCTGCTGCTCGCCGCCCTGCTCGCCCCTCTGACCGGATGGTTGGCGAAGAAGGGTCTTCCCCGCGGTGGGGCCGCGGCGATCGCCTTCGTCGGTTTCATCGTCGTCGTGCTCGGGCTCTTCGGCCTGGTCGGTCAGCAGATCTATTCCGGGATGCCCGATCTCGTCAAACAGGTGATCGCCGGTGTTTCGGGAATCAGCAGTTGGCTGGCCACGAGTCCCTTCGGCATCGACTCCTCGACGATCTCGGGCTATATCGACGAGGGAATCAGCACCGCGACGAATTTCTTCCAGAACAACAGCAGCCAGCTCCTCGGCGGTGCCTTGGAGGCCACCTCCTCGGTCGGAACCTTCCTCACGGGGATGGCAGTGTGCCTGTTCACGACCTTCTTCTTCCTCTATGACGGAGAGAAGATCTTCAAGTGGGTGATGGGTCTGCTGCCGCTGCCGGCCCGCCCGGTCGCCACCGGAGCAGCACTGCGCGGATGGACCACCCTCGTCCAATATGTGCGCGTGCAGATCCTCGTTGCGGCCGTCGACGCCATCGGCATCGGCATCGGTGCGGCCTTCCTCGGCATCCCGTTGGTCATCCCCATGACCCTGCTCGTGTTCCTGACGTCCTTCGTCCCGGTCGTCGGCGCCATCGCCTCCGGAGCCGTGGCCGTGCTCGTGGCTCTCGTGTCCAACGGGCTGGTCAGCTCCATCATCATGCTGGCCGTCGTCATCGCCGTCCAGCAGATCGAGAGTCAGGTGCTGCAGCCCTTCCTCATGGGCAAGGCCGTGTCCGTCCATCCGTTGGCCGTGATCCTCGCGGTCACCGGAGGCGGGTTCCTCTTCGGCATCGTCGGCGCCCTGTTCGCAGTGCCGCTGGTGGCGGTGCTCAACAGCGTCGTCGGCTATATCGCACGAGCGAACGGCTCCGAGGAAGCCGGGGCTCCGCCGAGTGACGTCGAGGCAGAGCAGGCCCCGGCGGGTGCGCAGCCGTCGCCTGACCGTTCCGCCGCAGGAAGCGGCGAATCCGCCGTCGGCTCCGAAGCCGGTCCGCCTGCCGATGCGGACGGAGGCTCCGCAGCGGAGTCCGCAGACTCTGCGAAGGACTCCGGAGGCCCGGGGGAGAGCGGGGCCGGACCGAAGGGCGCCCGCGGCCGGGGGAAGTGAATGGAGTGAAGCGAATACAGCAGTGGGCGGGAGAGACCTCCCGCCCACTGCTGTACGTGCCGAAGGAACGCGGAGCGCCCCGACCCGGCCGAGCACTCGGACTCAGCCGGTGAAGGCCTCGACTGAATCGACCTTGACCTCGATGGTCTTGCCGTTGGGCGCTTCATAGGAGCTCGTCTCTCCGGCCTTGACGCCGATCACAGCGGCGCCGAGCGGCGACTTCTCCGAGAAGACGTCGATATCGGAGTCTCCGGCGATCTCGCGGTTGCCCAGCAGGAACCGCATCGAGTTGCCGGCGACTGTGGCGTTGACGACGGAGCCTGGAGCCACGGTCTTGCCGTCGCTCTCGCTGGAGCCGACCTTCGCGTTGCGCAGCAGCACCTCGAGCTGGCGGATGCGCGCTTCCTGTTTGCCCTGCTCATCACGAGCTGCGTGATAACCGCTGTTCTCCTTCAAGTCACCCTCGTCGCGGGCGGCTTCGATCTTCTCAGCAATCTCTGCACGACCCGGTCCGGAGAGATGCTCGAGTTCCTTCGACAGTCGGTCAAAGGCTTCCTGGGTCAACCATGTCTCTTCCTGGGTGACTTCCTCGGTCATGACTTCTCCTTCTTCGGTTCGGTGCACTGACGGGCGTGTCAGGCAACGAAAAAACCGGGCGTATGGGCACGCCCGGAAGTTGAATGAAACTACAGTGTAACGCATCGGAGCGGAAACACGATGATCTCGGTCACGTTTGCGGCGTCGAGGCGGAGGAACACGCGACAGAGGCCGGAGGCGTGCGAGAGCTGTTCGAATCGCCTCGCTGCTCAACCGGCGGGAGTCCTGCTCGAACCAGGGCCTATTCGAACCAGGACCTACTCGAACCAGCAGGAGTCGACGTGCCCCGACGAGGCCAGCTGCGTCGTGGCCAGGTCGACGTCGATCTGCTTCGGCGAGTTCGGATCGGCGTTCGGATCGGCGGGAACGGTCACCTCGGTGAAGCCGACGACCGCTTCGTGCTCGTTCGTGGCCTGGACGGTGCAGTGCACATCGCGCTCCCGATCAGGAAATATTCCGACACTGACCTGTGTTGAAGAGGAGTCGACAACCGAATATTCGAGGGTCCGCGGTGTCGTGGGACTCGTCTGCGGGCGGAATGCCCAGAAGGCGATGACCGCGATCGCGACGACGAGGACGATGGCGGCGATGATCCTCGCCCTGCGGCTCAGACCGCGCTTGGGCTTCCGGGCTCGTCCGTAACGATCATCGTGCAGTGGTTCGGCCACTGTTACCTCAGTCATTGAATTCCTCTTTAAGAACTTCGCGCACTAACCTAGAGTAGTCGATCCTCTGCCGGTGATCATGTCAGCCGCAACTCCGGCAGCGGAAGGCCACCCGGCTGAATCGAAAGGGACATTTAGGACATGACTTCGCTTCCGTACCATGGGCTGCGCCTGCTGGCGGTCCATGCCCACCCCGATGACGAATCCTCCAAGGGTGCGGCCACGAGCGCGAAGTACGCTTCGCTGGGAGCACGAGTCCTCATTGCGAGTATGACAGGCGGCGAAGCCGGAGACATCCTCAACCCCGCCCTGCTGCAGAGTCCGAAGGCCAGTCGCGATATCGCCGGTCTGCGGCGTGAGGAGATGGCGACCGCGGCTGCCGCGCTCGGTGCCGAACACGTGTGGGTCGGTCACGTCGACTCGGGGCTGCCCGACGGCGATTTCGAGAACCAGACGCCCCCCGGCTGCTTCTACCGTGTCCCCGACGAGGTGGCCATGCTGCCGCTGGTCCACATCATCCGCACCTTCCGTCCGCAGGTGGTGACCACCTATGACGAACTCGGGGGGTACCCGCACCCCGACCACATCAAGAATCATGCGGTGACCATGGCCGCCGTCGCAGCCGCCGCGGACGAGGCGGTTCACCCCGAACTCGGCGAGGCCTGGCAGGTGCAGAAGGTCTACTACAACCAGGACCTGTCGGCGAAGAAGTGGATCACGATCCACGAGAAGATGACCGAAGCAGGCCTAGAATCCCCGTTCGCAGAGCATCTCGAAGATTTCAAGAAGCGCGACAAGCAGCGCAGCAATTGGCTGAGCACACGAATCGCCTGTGCCGAATTCTTCGGTGCCAGGGACCGGGCGCTGCTCTCGCACGCTACACAGATCGATCCCGAAGGCGGATTCTTCTCGGCGTCGCGCAAGGCTGCGCGCACCTACTGGCCGACGGAGGAGTTCGAGTTGGCCGTCGACCGGACGGGGCGTGACCCGCTGATTCCGGGCGTGGACTTCCAGGAGGACGATCTCTTCGCGAGTGTGACCTTCGACGACGGCCGTCGCGTTCCTGATGCCGGGATGCTCCCGGACACTCCCGACACGGAGAAGGCGGCCGCTGATCCCGCGACCGATCCGGAATCGGCCACAGCAGATGCCGCCACGATGAGCGAAAGCGACTCCCACGCATGATTCTCGCGTCCACGCCCGAATCGACCCCCGGCGGAGCCCCGGATCCGGACTTGGTGACACCGGGGACGATCGGGTTCCTTGTCACCTTCGCCGTGGTCATCGGCGTGATATTCCTCATCCGCGACGCTCTCCGCCGGGTTCGCCGTGTGCGGGCACGCTCGGGCGCCAGCGACGCGTACCCGATTCCCCTGCGCAGGCATGTGGTCCCCAACCAGTCGACGCTGTCGGGACCTGACGAGCCTGAGCAGGCTTCGGCGACCGAGGACTCGTCCGACACGGCGATCTCGAAGACCGAATCCGGTGAAGACGATGCCGGCCGAGCCGATGGCAGGCCCACGGACGATTCGCAGCCTCCGGACGAACGAGCCTGAGACCCTGTCGAGAGGAAGGGCGCGATCACCATAAGGTGATCGCGCCCTTCTCTGTGCGGTGTGCCGGGTTTTCCACGTTGCCGTTCGCCGCTGCCGTTCGAGGGAAGTGCGCGCCGCCGGCGGCAGCGGCGCGACGCATCTGCGACGGCGCCGAAACGAGACTCAGTAGGCGGCGACGGCCGCGACGATCAGTGCCGCGAGGTGGCAGCCGTAGCCGAAGATCGTGAGGATGTGGAAGATCTCGTGGAAGCCCAGCCATTTCGGGGAGGGATTCGGGCGTTTGATGCCGTAGATCACGGCCCCGGCGATATAGCAGACGCCGCCGATGACGACGAGGAGGCCGACGGCGAGATTCGCCGCCCAGATCTGGGGGATGTAGCCGATCCCGGCTACGCCGAAGCCGACATAGATGGGAACGAAGAGCCACCTCGGCGCGGTGGTGAAGATCGTGCGGAAGGCGGTGCCGAGCGCAGCGGCTCCCCACAGGACCGACAGCAGCAGGATCGCCTGGTCGGTCCGCAGCATGAGCACGGCCAGGGGAGTGTAGGTTCCGGCCGTGATCAGGAAGATGTTGGCGTGGTCGAGGCGGCGCAGGATGAGACGGGCTCGGGTGCGCCAGCGGCCGCGATGGTAGACGGCAGAGGTGCCGAAGAGCAGCATTCCGGTGATCGCGAAGATCGCTGCGGCGATGCGCGACTCGACCGTGGGGGAGATGATCACGAGCGCCAGTCCGCCGAGCATCGCCAGCGGGAACGCGCCGGCGTGGAACCACCCGCGCAGCTTCGGCTTCACGTGCCCGGCGAGTTTGGTCAGCTCGGCACGCAGAGCGGAGCGTCGGCGGGCGATGTGCACGGGATAGGCCGGAGGCATGGTCTCCCGCACTGGTGGGCCATCGGCACGGGAGCCGTCGGAAACGACTGGTGAGGATTCGGTGACCGGAGCATTCATGCCTCCATGGTAGCGAGCGGTCCTGGGGGCTCATTCAGCATCGTCGGCTAGTACTCTGTAAAGTGTTCGAAGCTACCTGCGATCAACGCGAAAGAGGACAGCTGTGGCGCGACCGGTGAACCTGCTCTATCGGCTGTACGAGCGACGGCTCAAACGCGAGCTCGACAAGTCGGTGCCGGTTCCCCGCCATGTCGGTGTCATCACCGACGGCAACCGTCGCTGGGCCAAGGAGTTCGGGGCCACCACTGCCGACGGGCACCGGGCGGGGGCCGCGAAGATCGTCGAATTCCTCGGCTGGTGCTCGGAGATCGACGTCGAGATCGTCACTCTCTACGTTCTGTCCAAGGAGAATCTCGCGCGTTCGGCCGAGGAGGTGTCGATCCTCATCGAGATCATCTCCGATCTGGTCGAGAAGATCGCGGCCCTCGACGGCGTGGGAGTGCAGCTGGTGGGTGATCTCGAAATCGTCCCGGCGGACCTGCGGTCCCGGCTGGAAGCTGTGACCACGGACTCCGACAGCCCGATGCGCGTCAACGTCGCCGTCGGCTACGGCGGTCGGCAGGAGATCGTCAACGCGGTCAGGTCCCTGCTGCGCGCTCGCACCGACGTTGGCACGGATCTCGAGACGATCATCTCCGAACTGTCCCCGGAGCAGATCGGCGAACATCTCTACACCAAGGGCCAGCCCGATCCGGATCTCATCATCCGCTCCTCCGGGGAGCAGCGGCTCTCGGGGTTCCTGATGTGGCAGAGCGCCTATTCCGAGTTCTACTTCTGCGAAGCCTATTGGCCGGACTTCCGCCGCACGGACTTCCTCCGGGCCGTCCGCGACTATGGGCTGCGGCAACGCCGGTTCGGCAAGTAGGGGCTTCTTCGGATTTCGAACCGGGTACGGCTCGGGTCCTCGGACCAGATGCGGCACGGTCCGCTTGTCCGGCGCGTCGCGATTCCTCGGATTGCACGGATCTCGCCCGTTCAGCCGAAGTTCACGATGACGACTTCCCCGAACGCGCGTGCCGGTACCCAACCCAGGATCGAACCGGGTTAGGTTGGCAGTAGTTGGTCGACACCAACCCGAGATCGGGGGATGTCTGAACCGGATCTCGGCGGAACTCACGCCACAGAGGTCCTCATGGCTGAAAACGTCCACACCTACATCCTCGACACATCGGTGCTGCTCTCTGATCCCGGTGCGCTTCTGCGTTTCGCCGAACACCATGTCGTCATCCCACTCATCGTCGTCTCCGAGCTCGAGGGCAAGCGCAACCACCCGGAACTCGGCTTCACCGCCCGCAAGGCTCTGCACATCCTCGACGACTTCCGGTCGGATTTCGATCGTTTGGACCAGCCCATCCCCGTCGGCGAGGCGGGCGGAACGCTGCGCGTCGAACTCAACCACATCGACGCTTCGACCATGCCGGTCGGATTCGATCGCACGGAGAATGACACCCGCATCCTGGCTGTGGCACGCAATCTCTCCGCGCAGGGCCATGATGTGGTCGTGGTGACCAAGGACGTGCCGATGCGTGTGAAGGCATCGGCATTGGGCCTGCACGCCGAAGAGTATCTGGCGGAGCTCGCCACGGACTCGGGCTTCACCGGGATGAGCGAGCTCGGACTCGACGACGAGCAGATGAGCGAACTCTACGACTCGGGATCGGTCGTCACCGACGCAGTGTCGGACGAGATCGTCAACACCGGACTCGTCATCACCTCTCCACGCGGATCGGGCCTCGGCAGGGTGCAGCCAGGCAATCGGGTGAGCATGGTGCGCGGGGACCGCGACATCTTCGGGGTCCATGGCCGTTCGGCGGAGCAGCGGATCGCCATCGACATGCTCCTCGACGATGCGCTGGGAATCGTCTCCTTGGGAGGGCGAGCCGGAACGGGGAAGTCCGCGCTGGCCCTCATGGCCGGTCTGCAGAAGGTCCTCGAAGAGAACCAGCACTCGAAGATCATGGTCTTCCGACCGATCTACGCGGTGGGCGGCCAGAACCTCGGGTTCCTCCCGGGCAGCGAGGGAGAGAAGATGAACCCGTGGGCCGAGGCGGTGTTCGACACTCTGAGTGCCCTCGTGAGCAAGAACGTCATCGACGAGGTGGTCGACCGTGGGATCCTCGAGGTGCTGCCGCTGACGCACATCAGGGGGCGTTCGCTCCACGACGCGTTCGTCATCGTCGACGAGGCGCAGTCCTTGGAGCGCAATGTGCTGCTGACCGTGCTCTCACGCATCGGCATGAATTCGAAGGTCGTGCTCACCCATGACGTCGCTCAGCGGGACAACCTGAGGGTCGGCCGCCACGACGGCATCGCCGCGGTGATCGAGAAGCTCAAGGGCCATGACCTCTTCGCCCACGTGACGCTGACCCGGTCGGAGCGCTCGGAGATCGCGGCCCTGGTCACCGATGTGCTTGAGGAGTTCGACCCCTTCCGAGCCTGAACAGCGCCCGGCGGCGGTGCAGCCGTTTTGTGGTCGCAGAGCCGAGGGAAACGGCGCGAATCCGCCGGTCGGCCTCGGTTCTGCGACCACAAAACGGCGTTACGCTCCTCGGCCTGAGGCACGAAACGGCGCCCGGACGTGTTCGTCCGGGCGCCGTGTGCTGCACCGGCGGGCCGAGTGCTTACCTGTAGTCGCCGATCATCGTGGTGACGTCGAGTGCCTTGTCGAGGTCGGCCTCCGTGATCGAGCCGTCGGAGACGAAGCCGAGTGCGATCGTCGCCTCCTTGACCGTGATCTTGTTGGTCACCGCGTGCTTGGCGATCTTCGCGGCTGCCTCGTAGCCGATGACCTTGTTCAGCGGGGTGACGATGGATGGGCTCGCCTCGGCGAGGAAGCGGGCGCGCTCCTCGTTCGCAGTGAGACCGTCGATCATCTTCTCGGCCATGACGGTCGAGGAGTTCGCGAGCAGGCGGATCGACTCGAGCAGGTTCGACGCCATGACCGGAATGCCGACGTTGAGCTCGAAGGCTCCATTGGTCGACGACAGTGACACGCTCGTGTCATTGCCGATGACTTGGGCGGCGACCTGGATGGTGGCCTCACAGATGACGGGATTGACCTTGCCGGGCATGATCGAGGAGCCGGGCTGCAGGTCGGGGATCGCGATCTCACCGAGGCCGGTGTTCGGACCCGACCCCATCCACCGCAGATCGTTGCAGATCTTCATGTAGCCGTAGGCGATGGTCCGCAGCTGGCCGGAGGCCTCGATGAGCCCATCACGGTTGGCCTGGGCCTCGAAGTGGTTGCGCGCCTCGGTGATGGGCAGGCCGGTCTCCTCGGCGAGGATCTCGACCACGCGGGAGGAGAAGCCGTCGGGGGTGTTGATGCCGGTACCCACCGCGGTTCCGCCCTGCGGCACCTCGGCGATGCGGGGCAGGGAAGCCTCGATGCGCTCGATGCCGTAGCGGACCTGCGCGGCATAGCCGCCGAACTCCTGGCCCAGCGTCACCGGGGTGGCGTCCATGAGATGGGTGCGGCCGGACTTGACGATGGAGGAGAACTCCTCGGCCTTCTTCTCGAGTGAGGAGGCGAGGGTCTCCATTGCAGGAATCAGGGTGCCGACGAGCGCCTTCGTCACAGCCAGGTGGACGGAGGTGGGGAAGACGTCATTCGAGGACTGCGAGGCATTGACGTGGTCGTTCGGGTGCACGTCGATGCCATCGGACTCGAGCGCCTTGGTCGCCAGCGAGGCCAGAACCTCGTTGGTATTCATATTCGACGAGGTGCCCGAGCCGGTCTGGAAGACGTCGATCGGGAACTGCTCATCGTGCTTGCCGGCGATGACCTCATCGGCGGCATTCTGGATGGCGGTGGACCGCGCCTGGTCGAGGACGCCGAGTTCGAGGTTGGCCTTCGCCGCGGCCTTCTTCACCTGTGCGAGAGCGGCGATATGAGCCGATTCGAGAGTCTTTCCGGAGATCGGGAAGTTCTCGACGGCGCGCTGCGTCTGGGCGCTGTAGAGGGCGTCTTTGGGGACTTTGACCTCACCCATGGTGTCGTGTTCGATGCGAAACTCTTCGCTCATTGCTGTCCTTTCCGTTGAGCTGGCGGGATGATGTCGGTGACGTCGACGACCGAGGCGGCCGGGGTCAGGAGGCGTAGCTCGAGACGGCTGCCTCGTTGCCTCCGTATTGGGCGACGACGGTGGTATGACCGTCGTGGAGCTGATAGGTGAGTCCGACGATGATGAGTCGTCCCTCGTCGACTGCTGTCTTGATGATCGTCGACAGCTGCATGATCTTGTCGACCGTGTCCATGGTGTTCTGAGCGACGGTTTCGTTGACCGTGGTGCGATTGTTCTTCCTGGCCCTGGCCACGGTGGGCAGGAGGCGGGCGACGACGTCTGAGATGAAGCCCGGGGGAGTCTCCCCGGAGTCATAGGAGTTGTACGCCGCTGTCACAGCGCCGCAGCTGTCGTGGCCGAGGACGACGAGCAGGGGAGTGCCGAGCATCTCGACTCCGTACTCGAGCGAGCCGAGCGTCACGGGATCGACGACCTGGCCGGCGTTGCGGACGACGAACATGTCTCCGAGACCGACGTCGAAGATCATTTCGGCGGCGACTCGGGAATCCGAGCAGCCGAAGAGGGTGACGAAGGGCTTCTGATCGTTCGACAGAGCCTCACGTCGTGCTGTGTCCTGATTGGGGTGCTGCGGAACGTCGTCGACGAACCGCCGATTTCCCTCCAAGAGTCGATTCCAAGCCTGATTGGGCATCGCTATCGAACCTGCTTCCGATGTCGAGATAGAGAGTCGCACCCGGGTTCGGGTCCGGCCGGGGAGGTCAGATGAGTCCGCGTCGCGCGGCCTCCTCAGCGGCCTCCACGTAAGAGTGGGTCTTCGCGGCCTGATGTTCGGCGAAGACCTGACGGACGGTGCCGGACTTCGAACGCATGACCAGCGAATGAGTGGTGACATGGCCGCCCTGGAACTTCACCCCGTCGAGCAGGTCGCCGTTGGTGACCCCGGTGGCGACGAAGTAGCAGTTGTCGCCGGTGACGAGCTCATCGGTGCTGAGCACCTGATTGACGTCGAGCCCTGCCTTCGCAGCCGCCTCGCGCTCGGAGTCGTCCTGCGGCCACAGGCGGCCTTGGATGACTCCGCCCAGGGCCTTGATGGCGCACGCGGTGATGATGCCCTCAGGGGTGCCGCCGATGCCCATGAGCATGTCGACACCGGTACCCGGACGGCAGGCTGCGATGGCGCCGGCGACGTCACCGTCGGAGATGAGCTGGATGCGGGCGCCAGCTGCGCGGATCTCGTCGATCATCTGCTGATGGCGCGGACGATTGAGGATCATCACGGTCACTGAGGTGGGGTCCTTCGTCCCCTTCGCCTTGGCGACGCGGCGGATGTTCTCGGCGATCGGCAGTCGCAGGTCGACAGCGTCGGCGGCCGCTGGGCCGGTGACGAGCTTCTCCATATAGAACACGGCGGAGGGGTCGTACATCGCTCCGTCCTCGGTCACGGCCATGACCGAGATCGCATTGGGCATGCCGAGGGCGGTCAGGCTGGTGCCGTCGATCGGATCGACGGCCACGTCACAGTGGGCGCCGCCGCCATCGCCGACCTGCTCACCGTTGAAGAGCATCGGCGCCTCATCCTTCTCGCCTTCGCCGATGACGACGGTTCCGGCCATGCGGACGCTGGAGATGACGTTGCGCATCGCTGCGACGGCAGCGCCGTCGGCGGCGTTCTTGTCGCCGCGGCCGACCCAGGGAGCGGCGGCGATGGCTGCGGCCTCAGTGACTCGGACGAGCTCGAGGGCGAGGTTGCGGTCGGGAGCATCGGCTCCGACCTGCGCCTGCTGGGACCAGGAGTCGGTGACTGCGACGGGCGGAGCCTCGTCGTCGACCCGGCCACGGTCATGATGAGATTTCACGTCAGGATTCTCTATGGAGTCACTCATGCTTCCAATTGTGCCACTCCGCCGTCGAGACCAGGGACAGCGGCATGGTCTGTGGTCTCGACCACCTCGGCGCGCCGGGGATTGGCCCTACGCGCGCGGGACGAGGACAATGGCGTTGTGAATGTCCGAACTGCCACCGATGCGAAGGGATCTCAGACGGCCGTGAACGTCACGGAACCGGGTCCCAGGGGAGAGTCCATGTCTGACGAGTCCGGAGTCATGCTCCCGGGTTCCAGGGAAGAGATGCGTTTCCTGCGGAAGAACTCGAACTGGGTCAACATGATCATCGCGATCCTCGCCTGTTTGGCGGTTGTCGTCGGAATCCTGTTCATCGCGCCGCAGCCGGAGGTCGACTCCGAACGTGTCGTCGACTACCAGGGCATCGCCGAGCAGTCCGAAGGCAATGCCGACTTCGATCTGATCGTCCCACAGATCCCCAGAGGATGGTCGGCGAACGAGGCCAGCCTCGATCGGTTCAATGACTCCGAATACGTTTCGTGGTACATGTCATTCATCGGTCCCGAGGACCAGTGGGTGAGCATCGAACAGGCCAAGGCGAGCGAGAACTGGGCGAAGAAGAGCACCGACGGTGCCGTCGCCGCTGAGACCGTGACCGTCGGCGGAGTCGACTTCCAGGTCTATCGCACCGACGAAGCGAAAGAATACTGGGTCACGCACAAGGACGATGTGTACGTCGTCATCACTGCGACAGCTTCCCCGGATACGATCAATTCCTTCGCCGATCAGGTGGCCGCGCAACTGAAGTGACCGCGTCCGCCTCAGCTGCGCGTCCGGCTGAGTCGCGCGGCCGGCTGAGTCGCGGGTCGCGGTGCCTGCGGTCACTCGGTGTCGGCGGCGGTTTCCTCGCGGGCCTTGTCGAGGCGTTCCCTGGCTCCGTTGAGCCAGGACTGGCAGCGATCGGCCAATGCCTCGCCGCGTTCCCACAGCCGCAGCGACTCCTCGAGCGGCAGATTGCCGGTCTCCAGTCGTTTGACGGTCATGACGAGCTCTTCGCGGGCCTGCTCGTAGCTGAGCGTGCTGATATCGGGCTGATCCTGCTGCATGGCGGGTTCGGTCATCGGTGTCTCCTTCATAGCGGCGGAACTGTGTGGTGGCGGGGTGGATGAACTGGTTCAGTTCGCGGCCGATGGAGTGACGCTGCGCTTTGCGACTGTCTGCTCCTTCGGCTCGTCTGTCAGCTTCCGGACTCGGGGCCGGTGTCCTCGGCTTCGGAGCTGTCAGGGGTGGTCTCGGTGATCTCGGCATCGAAGCGTCCCTGGGCGACACGGACGTGCACCGTGTCTCCCTCCGCGACGTCTGCGGCATTGCGGATGGCCTGGCCGGCGTCGGTCTGCACCACCGCGTAGCCGCGTTCGAGGGTGCGCAACGGTGACAGGGACCGCGCGTGCGAGCGGAGGTGGTGGATCTCGTTCTGGGCCTGGATGACCAGTCCGTTCGCCGCCTGCAGGCCGCGACGGCGGATCGTCGTCAATTCGTTCTCGTGCGCGGTGATGAGTGTCTGCGGTTCGGCCAGCACCGGACGGGAGCGCACGGCGGTGAGCATCTCCTGCTCCCGGTCGAGAATGCGGTTGACCGCCGCTTCGAGTTCGGCCCGCGCCCGCAGGAGGTTCATCCCCTCCTCGGCGACGTCGGGCACGACCCGTTTGGCCGCATCCGTCGGTGTCGAGGCGCGCATGTCGGCGACCTCATCGAGGATGGGACGGTCAGCCTCGTGCCCGATGGCCGAGACGACAGGGGTCCGTGCAGCGGATACGGCGCGGACCAGGGCTTCGTTGGAGAACGGCAGGAGGTCCTCCATGCTGCCGCCGCCGCGAGCGATGATGACGACGTCGATCTGCGGATCTTCGTCGAGCTCGGCGAGGTTCTTCATCACACCGGGCACCGCATCGGGGCCCTGCACGGCACAGTTGCGGATCTCGAACTCCGCGGCGGGCCAGCGCAGGTGGACATTGCGCACGACGTCCTTCTGCGCGTCCGAATCACGGCCGGTGATGAGTCCGATCCGATTCGGCAGGAACGGAAGCCGCAGCTTCCGACTCGGGTCGAAGAGCCCCTCTGCCGCCAGCTGCTTCTTCAAGCGCTCGAGACGGGCGAGGAGCTCACCCAGTCCCACGGCGCGGATGTCGTTGGCGCGCATCGTCAGGCGACCGGTCTTGGTCCAGAAGTCCGCCTTGAGATTGGCCACGATATGGCTGCCCTCGGTCAGCGGGGCACCGGTGCGTTCGAGAACGTTCCTCCAGATCTGCACAGGCAGGGACATTTCGACGTCGGAGTCGCGCAGAGTGAGATAGCTGGCCTTGCCGCGGTGGTTGAGCTCGACGACCTGCCCCTCGATCCACACGCTCGACATGCGGTCGATATAGGACTTCATCTTCGACGAGAGCAGACTCAGCGGCCACGGGTTCTCCGCCGTGGTCTCGGCTGCGGTGGCCGCGAGCTCCCTCGGCTCGACGGTTTCGCCGAGTGTTCCGGGAGTGCCGGAGATTCGTTGCGCCATGGTGTGTCCCCTTCCGATCTCCAAGCCTAACGAACGCCACTGACGCAGCCCACTTCTCGAATCCTAGGCGCTGCCCGCATCCCCGGCCTAGACTGGAGGGATGACCGCCGTATCCGTTCCCACCCCGACGATTCCGCGTCAGCGCCTGGCTCCGGAGGAGATCCGGACCCCTGACGGCACCGAGCAGCGAGTCCTGCTGGCCGCCCCGCGCGGCTACTGTGCGGGAGTCGATCGGGCGGTGATCGCCGTCGAACGCGCCATCGAACACTACGGTGCCCCGATCTATGTGCGCAAGGAGATCGTGCACAACAGACACGTCGTCGAGACCCTGTCCGAACGCGGTGCGGTCTTCGTCGATGAGACCGACGAGGTGCCGGAAGGGGCACGCGTCGTATTCTCTGCCCACGGCGTCTCTCCGACCGTCCACGCCGAGGCGGCCGAGCGTTCCCTGGCCACGATCGATGCGACCTGCCCCCTGGTGACGAAGGTGCACAAGGAGGCGATCCGCTTCGCTCGCGACGGCTTCCGGATTCTGCTGGTCGGCCATGCCGGTCACGAAGAGGTCGAAGGGACCATGGGGGAGGCACCGGAGCACATCACCCTGGTGCAGAGCCCTGAGGAGGCGCGCACCGTCGCAGTGCCCGCAGGCGCGAAGCTCGTGTGGATCTCGCAGACCACTCTGAGCGTCGACGAGACCATGGCAACCGTCGATATTCTGCGCGAGCGCTTCCCGCAGCTGCAGGATCCGCCGAGTGATGACATCTGCTATGCCACCCAGAATCGGCAGCTCGCGGTGAAGAAGATCGCGCCCGAAGCGGACTTGGTGCTCGTCGTCGGTTCGGCGAACTCATCGAATTCCGTGCGTCTGGTCGAGGTCGCCCTCGAGAACGGGGCGAAGGCGGCACACCGCGTCGACTTCGCCCGCGAAGTCGACGAGACCTGGTTCCACGACGTTGCCACTGTCGGCGTCACCTCCGGGGCAAGCGTGCCTGAGAACCTGGTCCAGGACGTGCTGCAGCTGTTGGCCGACTACGGATTCCACGCCGTCGAAGAGGTCGTCACCGCCGAGGAGGACCTCATGTTCTCCTTGCCGAAGGAGCTGCGCAGAGACCTCAAAGCGGCCGGGCGGAAGACGTCGAACCGTGCAGACGGCGCCGACCGCAGCCACGACCTCGTCTGAGGGCTTTCTCGGCTCTCAGCTCGTTCCCGTATGCCGATGACGCAGATCGGCGGGACCGCGATCATCGAAGGACATCGACCGCGGTCGTGTGAGCTCCTCGGCGCTGACGCCGCGCGAGCGCACATCGAGTTCCGCAACGGCATCGAGCTCCTCGGCGACGATCCCCGTGGACGGAAACTTCCGTGCGGTCACGAGGAACCGTGATTCGAGTGATGAGACGAATCGGTTGTAGTCCTCGACGGAGCGGTCGAGACTGGACCCCATTCGTGAGACGTGGGTGATCAGGGTGCCGACTCGTTCGTAGAGTTCGGTGCCGAGCCTGAGGACCTCCGTCGCCGAGGTCGACATGTCGGCCTGGCGCCAGTTGAGCGCTACGGTCTTCAGCAGCACCAACAGGGTCGCCGGCGAGGCGAGGACCACGTTCTTGCCCAGGGCATGATCGATCATCTTCGGATAGCTCGCAGCTGCTGACGAGAGCAGGCCATCGGTGGGGACGAAGCAGACGACGAAGTCGGGGGAGGAGTCGAAGGACTTCCAGTATTCCTTCGACGCCAGGGCATCGACATGCCGCAGCAGCGCCCTGGCATGGTCTTCGCCCTCCGTACCGTCGGCGGAGGAGTCACTGGCGTCGGCGCTCATGCGCGCCGACAGCGGCGTCTTCGCATCGATGACGATGGTTCCGCCGCCGGGCAGGTGCACGACCATATCGGGCCGGTGGCGCTTGCCGTCACGGTTCGCGGTCACCTGGGTGTCGAAGTCGACGTGGGGGAGGAGGCCGGCGTACTCGACGATGCGTTTGAGCTGCACCTCGCCCCAGTCGCCTCGGTGAGTGGTCGAGTTCAAAGCGTTGACCAATGAACCGGTGGACTCCTGCAGACGGAGGTTCTGCTGGCTCAAGTGACCGATCTGAGAGTTCAGGCGTGTGATCTGTTCGATCTGCGTCCGGTCCTGGGAGTGCAGGTTCTCCTGCAGGTTCTTCACGCTCGCCGCCAGCGGTCCGATGGCCGCGGTGATCTCTCCGGCCATCTGCGCATCGGCCTCGAGGTCCTCGGTTCGTTCGGACAGAATGCGCGAGGTCGTCTCGGCACGAGTGAGTCGTTCGAGGTAGCGCGACCGAGTGAGTGTGCGTCCGAGGAGGAAGCCGAGGGCAGCGGCGAAGACGATCGCCACGACGAAAGCGACGATGACACCAGATGCGGGGAAAGCGTTCATGGATCCAGGGTGACAGAGGGCACGGACACGGGAATTCGAGGACCACCTCGGCGACGGCTAGACTGGGATACCGTGGCTCTGACTATTGGAATCGTGGGACTGCCCAATGTGGGCAAGTCGACCATGTTTAACGCACTGACCAAGAACCAAGTTCTCGCCGCGAACTACCCGTTCGCGACGATCGAACCGAACGTGGGTGTCGTGCCCCTGCCGGATGCGCGACTGACGCGACTGGCGGAGATCTTCTCCTCCGAGAAGATCCTCAATGCGACCGTGGACTTCGTCGACATCGCCGGCATTGTGCGCGGCGCCTCCGAAGGCGAGGGCCTGGGCAATCAGTTCCTGGCCAATATCCGCGAAGCAGACGCCATCTGCCAGGTCATCCGCGGATTCGTCGATGACGATGTCGTCCACGTCGACGGCAAGATCAGCCCCGGCGACGATATCGACACGATCAACACCGAGCTCATCCTCGCCGATCTCCAGACCCTGGAGAAGGCCCGGCCCAGGATCGAGAAGGAAGTCAAGGGCAAGCGCGCACCCGCTGAGCAGCTGAGCGCGATCGATGCCGCCTCCGAGATCCTCGAGAGCGGGAAGACCCTCTACCAGGCGATGCAGGCCGACAACTTCGACGTCAGTGCGCTGCGTGAGCTGCAGCTGATGACGGTCAAACCCTTCCTCTACGTGTTCAACGTCGATGACGAAGTGCTTGCCGACGAGGGCAGGAAAGCCGAGATGCGGGCCCTCGTAGCCCCCGTCGAGGCGATCTTCCTCGATGCGAAGTTCGAATCCGAACTCGCCGAACTCGACGAGGACGAGGCCCGGGAGATGCTCGAATCGACCGGACAGGAAGAGAGCGGACTCGACCAGCTCGCCCGCGTCGGCTTCGACACGCTCGGCCTGCAGACCTATCTGACCGCCGGCCCGAAGGAATCCCGGGCGTGGACGATCCCGAAGGGAGCCACCGCCCCCGAGGCGGCCGGTGTCATCCACACCGACTTCCAGAAGGGCTTCATCAAGGCCGAGGTCGTGTCCTTCGACGCTCTCGACGCCAACGGTTCGATGGCTGCCGCGAAGGCTGCCGGCAAGGTCCGTATGGAAGGCAAGGACTACGTCATGGTCGACGGAGATGTGGTGGAGTTCCGTAGCGGACTAACCTCTGGGGGCAAGAAGTGAGCGTCGGCGAGGCGCTCGCGCACGCCCTTGAAGTGCGCAACAGGATCGCCGATCGTGGCGTCGACCTGTACAACGAGCCGGCGACCGCCGACTCCGAGTTGTTTTACACACCTGAGGAACTCCAAGCGATCCTCCGGGCGGAACTCATCGGCCGGGTTGACCTTGCTGATCTGGCAGTCAAGACCCGTGCGAACGTCGCCAAGAGCATCGTCTGCTCTGCTCTTGGGTACACACCGCCGCGCTCGTTCAAGCACGTCAACCCGCGTCTTCCGCACCCAGCAGCCGATGTCTATGCACAGCAGGCCAACAACCTGCAGATTTGGAACGAGGCGGTCGATGCCGAGCGCCGGTACATCATTCTGATTCTGCGCGATGGCGAGATCATCGACGTCCGTGTCGTGGCGGGCGCTGATCTTGCGCAGTACGACACCACGGGCAAGCTGACCTCGAAGTTCCAGGCAGCCAGGGTGGATGATTCCGCTGGCTCCGTGCTGGTGTCTGCCTCCGACACCGATCACGTGATCGACAGGCTGCGCCCCTCGACTCATGCAGCCCCGGTCTCCCCAGTTGTACAGCCTGAGGCTGGTGGCTTCCTAGCTGTCGCTGAGGTTTACCGACTGCTGATGCCGATGGTTGGCAAGACCTACGTTGACCCGGGCATCGTCCAGGAGCGCAATCGCGGAACGGTGGTTCACCGTGAGGCCAGTGAGCGGCTCGGTGCCGTGGGCTTCGCGGATAACGGTCAATTCCCTGACATCCTGTCCCAGCTCGTCGAGGTCAAGCTCCAGCTCGCCCGCACCGTCGACCTGGGATTGGAACTGCCTGGCTCGGATACACCTCTCGCCTCGGCCAGTGGCGTCCTCGATGTGCGGGATGTTCGCTATGCGATCTTCTACGCGGCACGGAACGGCACCAGCTTCACTATCGAGAGCCTGGTGGTAACGACAGGTGCTGACTTCTTCAAGGAGTACCGGCAGTTCGGCGGTCTCACCTCGAACAAGAAGCTTCAGCTGCGCCTGCCCAGGGCCTGGTTCGAGGTCTAGAAGAGGGTCGTCGGCAAATCGTCGCCAACAGGCGACTGGTTGACGGACGCAGATGCGATGAAGGCGTCTTCAACTGCCTGATCGAGGTTTGAGACCAGCGCCCGACTGACCTCGCCTTCTGACGCGAGGGAACGCGCGAGGCTGACGACTCGCTGGGACTCGGCCGTCGAAGGGTCCGGTAGTGGCATGCGCTTGACGTACTGGGTGATCCAGCGCCGCTTGCCGGAGTAGAGCTTGTTGCCGCAGGCCTCGTCGTAGAAGCGCAGACCCAAACTCGAGTTGGCGACCGCAAGCATGAGGTACACGAGATCCTCGTCGGCGATGTCGTCCATTGAGATCCAGTAGCAGTTGCCGTTGACGACTGCGCCGGTAGTGTCCAAGGCGAAGCGCGGGAACTCGCTGATGTCGGGAAACACGATCTTCGGGCTTGCCCACAGGGAAGGCTTCTGTGGGACCCAGATCTCCCACCATTCGCGACCGCCTTCGATCACGTACTTCCGTCCGCGTAACTGCTCCTCGTGGCTGGTGAGATAGGCCTTCGTTCCTGGCCACGTCTCAAGGTCCAGTGCCCGGCGTTTGGCAGAAGTGAGGTCGTACGGATAGAGCACCTTCATCTGGAGGTGTTCTGCTATGCGCCACGGTGTGATGTTGTTCTGCGTGATTAGTGGAAGGAGTAACTCATCCTCGACTTCTGGGGCCGCATCGTCCCAGTTCTCGCCGAGGAATACTTTATCCGCCGTGGTCTTAATGCCGACGCGGATCTTGGCGATGTCGCCAAAAACCTTCCACGTCCCCCGCTCGAGTTCCTCCATCCATCGGTCCGAGTCTGGCGCTGACAATCTCCACGGAGTCTTGGTGTCCGCGGGCGGAACTAGCGTCCCGACCTTGATCTCGTACTGCTTGCCGTTGTGCAGGGCGGTACTGAATTCCGATCCGTCGAGTGCTGTGAAGAGCGGCTGTGTCGTCGCGCCCTCGACTGCAGG
Source organism: Brevibacterium renqingii (assembly GCF_017808105.1). Classification (GTDB taxonomy): domain Bacteria; phylum Actinomycetota; class Actinomycetes; order Actinomycetales; family Brevibacteriaceae; genus Brevibacterium; species Brevibacterium renqingii. The sequence continues at coordinate 209,439 of NZ_JADBHF010000005.1, forward strand.
CCGTTCATATGCGCTAACGAAGCGCGCCGGCTTATCCGTAGGCCCGGACTTACTGGCGACGATCACGGCCGGAAGCACTGACGCCTTGAAGAGCTTGGTGTCCCCCAGGTCGTAGAGCTGGCGGACACGCAGCTCGTCGCGCATAAAGGCTCGGCGAACATTTTCACCAGCAAGAGTCGTAAGGACCCGGTTCGAGCACAGCAAACCGAGTACGCCATCCGACCGAAGCAGTCGCGCGGCCACGGCCACGAACGGGTGCGTCAGGTCCACTCGACCCGTGAGGCCGAACTCTGCCGCAAGGAGGCGAGCTACGTCTTGGCCGAGATGCTGCGTGCGTACGTACGGTGGGTTGGTAATGATCAGGTCCACCGAGTTCGAGGGCATCGACCGTTGATGTACGAGGAAGTCGCCCAGGGTGATCTCTGCGTCGAGACCCGCGTCTGCTATTCGGGCCTTCGCTACGGCAACTGCGTCTTCGTCAATGTCGAAGCCAATGAGTGTGATGCCGTCCGTATACCCGGCTGTCGTCGCCGCTTCTGCCGCAGCGATGAGCAGTTCTCCGTCGCCGCACGCAGGGTCGACGATCGTGAGCTGGGATCGTCCGTCGACGAGGTTGCCGAACGCCTTTGCCGCGAGGAATTGAGCGAGTTCGGCGGGCGTGTAGTGCTGCCCATGGCGCTTCTCGTCGGTGATCTCGCGAGCAATGGCCATAAGTGTTCGTCTACCTCGTCTAGATGCCTGCTTAAACTCCTGAAACGTCCTGGTCACGTCCGGATCGTCTCCATCAGAGTCTACCCGCCGCGTCAGACACATCAGTGGTGTGACACAACAGATCGGCCCGTGACCGTTGAGGAACTCCGCCTCCATCACCTGTCACGGCAGCCTCGTGTACGCGAAGAGGTCTCATACGCGCCCCGCAGCGTCATCCATCTGCGCACCTCACTGGACCGCGAGACACATGCCTCGGCGTCGACCACCACTGTGTGGTCGACCACCACTGTGAGGATGTCGAGGAGCTCGTCGTCCGCCGCGGGTGAGAGCTAGTCGACAAGCCCTCGCGGGAGTCGTTCCCTGGGCGCTGGACATAGTCGACGAGGACCTCTCGTCCGCGACGATAGGAGCCTAGCCATGACTCAATCCGTGTTCTTCAGCAAGTCAGGCTTGACTACTGTCCCTTGCGCAGAGCGAATCCGCACGCTGCATCGCACGATAGACGGTCGCGCGCGAGACTCCCATCAGCGCGGCTACCTCTGAAGTGGTGTGATCTCCTGTCCCCACGAGCCCGACTAGGTGTCGCTCTTGCGCAGGGGAGAGCTTCGGTTGCTTGCCTCGGAGTCGGCCGCGTGCCTTCGCGACCGCCATGCCTTCGCGCGTCCGTTGGCGGATGAGGTCTGCTTCGAACTCGGCGACCATGCTCAGCACGTTGAACAGCAGCTTGCCCATCGGGTCGGCTGGATCATGAACAGAACCTCCAATGGAAAGTCGTGCCCCACGTTCCTCGATCTCGGTAGCGATGTCGGCGGCATCCCTCACAGATCGTGCGAGACGATCCAGCTTCGTGACCACGAGGGTGTCGCCTTCCCGTAGCGCTGCGAGAGCCTCACGCAGCCCTGGACGGTCTCGGTTAGTGCCGGACAATCCGGCGTCTGTGTAGACGCGCGACTTCTCGACTCCGAGTGCTGCGAGACCATCTCGTTGCGCGGTGAGGTCCCGATCCTGATGTTGGGTCGAGCAACGGGCGTAGCCGATCTGCATGACCGGTCTCCTGTCTCGTATAGGGGGCCGTGAGCGGGCGGTTCACAGGGCGGGTCTTACGAACGCGAGCGACGAGCGCAGGGCCTGGCTGCGGAGGACTGTTCGGTCAACGTTCGCCTTACGCACACGCTCCAGCCATCGGCACGGTGGTGCCGACGTTCGGATGGGTCCGAGTGGTGGCAACTTTGACGCGGAGCTGTGCATGGTCCGAAGCGAAGCCCATCCGGACCGCTGACTTGTCGATCGCAGGTGGAGGCGTGACTTCCAGGCGGGCGTCCAACCCCTCTGGCAGCCGGGTGTACACCTGATCGATGAATCGGTAGCCGCGGTTCACGCGATCGCCGTACGAGTAGGTGGGAACCGGGTCGGGGCGCTCCTGCAGTAACTGTCGCCACGCTCTGCCGGTCGAGTCTCTGCCTGACCGTTCAATGTCTGGGCGGTGGTCCTGGAGCGCTCGCTCCGAGAGGGCGTTCCAGTCTCCTCCGACGATGAGCCCATCGGCTGCGCTGGCGTGCTGAAAGTCGTTTGCCCATGCGACTGCGGTGTCGGTGGATACGTCCTGTTCGTATCCGGCTTCCTGCGGTGTGTACCTTCGTCGCTTCCCGATACTCGACGGGTCGCGTACCACAGGGGTCGGACGGTACAGCTCAATCTCCCGGTGCAAGGGAGTGTAGACGCAGGCGACGGCCAGAGAGGTTCCGCGGAAGTCGATGGCCACGCCTGCCGCCGTGAGAAGTAGCTGATCCCTCCGTGCGTGCAGTGAATCGCCATCCCAGATGATGCGTTGCTCGACGAGGTGCGTCGCATCGACGTTCAGTACCTCCCGGTCGCGACTGACGAGCATCGCGGTGCAGGCCTCCTTCGGCCGGGAAGCCTTGTTGAGGGGCTGCCTGGGGCTGATGACCTCGTAGCCATGCTGATCGGCTGACTCTTCCAGAGCGGGACGAGCCGAGTTGCATACCGCGATCAGGCCAATCACATCCCACTGCTCTCGGAACAGATGGTTGAAGACGTGCACGCGGCGGGTGCGGCTTTGCTTCTCCTTATCGCCCAGCTCCATTACGTTCCAGAACGTGGCGCGAAGTGCGTTGCCCATATTTGATGCCCTCCTGGGTGCGGCAGGTGAACTGTCTGAGCGGGTGAATCAGTAGGAGCTGAAGTCGCCGGTCTCAAGGAAACGCCGGAAGAGGTGTTCTTCCTCGTCATGACGAATGAGGGCGGAGTCGATGTCGAGGCGAGTCAGAGCAACAATGCGCTCTCTGCCCGCGTGGTTTGCTGCTGCGTAGCAGGGCGCTCGCGCGGCGAGCAGCCGGTGCAGCTCGGCCCATTGAGCGGTCGTGAGCTGCGGATCACCTTGGTGAGCGAGCGTGATGGCGTCTGAGCCCAACAGGTCGCTAGCGACATGCTCCCGTAGAACGTACGTTCCATCGGGCTTGAAGTGCGCGACGAGCCTGTTCTGCGACACCGTTGCTTTTTCCAGCCAGCAGTCAGTATCAGAGCCTTGGGTCCCCGACTGGCGGCGGTCGTCTTCAATTCCGTGCTCGTCATGACTTTCGGGGCTCATCACTTCCGCCTTCCTGGGTACGCACTCGCGTGGACGGCCGTGGGCTCGGCGCAGCCGGGTCACTTGTCGACTTCGGGGATTCTGCTGATGAGGCTGTCGATCCGCTGGATGAGCCGGTCTCGCTCTGCCTCGATCTCTCGTGCCGAAGCTCTTGCGATCTCCGCGATGTTCTGCTGCTCCTTCGCAGCCTGTTCGGCGACTTCAGCACGAGCGTTGGCTTCGGATTCGGCGCTTCGGGCTGCATCGCGTTCCTCCTCAGCGTGCGCGATCTCAGCTGTGAGTGCCTCGACCTCTTGTCTGAGTTCAATGACCTCGGCGGCGAGGCGGTCACGTTCTGGCGAGATGGACGTGACCGCAGACCGGTAAGCGTCTGCCCATATGGCTGTGAGGCGCGCGGTCACATCGGCGGGCACCTCGGGGATGCTCAGCCTCACGGACTCATCCTCAGCCTCGCGCCACGCCTTCGCGACTGAGGCAGCAACCGTCATGCGCACTCCTGCGGCTTCTCGCACCGCGCGTGCCGTGACGGGGAGTCCACGGTCGGTAAGGTCCCGCGCAGCCGCCTCGGCGCGCTCCTCTGGGCCTAGTTGCTCCTCGACGGACATCGCGACCTCCCCGGGTAACCCGGAAACGTGTGTTTCCAGTTTCCATGTTACTGCTCGTGTATACGGTTGGGGAGCGTTTCGAGGGCGCCAGTTTCTAAGAGGTCGCGCGGATAGGGCGTTTGGATCAAGGGCACCGGGCAAGGCGAGCATCCCACCTGTAGCGCTTCCAAGACTGGCGGACCAGGCGGCGGATGATGATGACCGCGCTGGCCAGCGCGACCCAGGCGTTCTGCACACACCCCTGCCGGTCGGTCACCTTTGCCAGCGCCGAGAACCCTCGGTTGTGCCATGAGTTGGTCCGCTCAACGACCCATCGATGAGTGTGGCTGATAGGTAGGAAGGTGCCCTTGGGAGTGATGTTCGGCGTGCAGCCCATCTCAGCGAGCAAATCCCGGGTCCGAGCCGAGTCGTAGCCTGCGTCCAGGTGGACTGTGATGACCTCTGGAAGCCAGAACCCGAGCACGGCGAGAGTCTCCAGCGTGGGACGCAGGAGCGCGGAGTCGTTCCTGTTGGCCCCGGCCAGGAACCAACCGACCGGAATTCCGCCGCCGTCCACGAGCAGAGATCTCTTGAGACCAGATTTGCCGCGGTCGACAGGGCTGCGTCCGGTGTTTTCTCCTCCGCACGGTGCTTTGACGATGCATCCGTCGACCACGAGGTTGTGCAGGTCGAGGCCGACGGCCTGGTCGTAGGCCTCGAGGGCCAGGCGGTGGAGTTGTTCGAAGACGCCAGCGCGTATCCACTCGTCGCGACGGGCGCGCATCGTGGTCGCCGAGCAGGACTCGTCGGCGTGCTGCTGATAGGTGCCGCCCAGGACGAGGCGCGCCAGAAGTTTGTCGAAGACGACCCGGTCAGGGACGCGTGGCCGGTGACAACCCAGGGGGTGGTTGATGTTTCGTTCGGGAAGCAGCGTTTGGAACTGCTCCCACAGAGGGTCGGTGATGAAGGTGGGCAGGACGGGCACGTGGTCTTCTGATTCTCGTCGTGTTGGAGCGGAGGGGTTGCCGCGCCGCATCCTTCTGGGCGCGGCGCGGCAGCCTGCTCTGCTACCCGGCCTGCGGCTGCTCCACGGCGGTGGCCGGCGAGCGGGAAATGACCACGGCTCCGACGATCAGCCCAATGACGGCGAGTACCGCCGCGATCACGAACGGGTCTCCGGCGTGCAGGGCGGGGGCGAACCCGAGCCCTACGTAGATAGCCACACCGGTTGCCCCGCCGAGCTGGTCTGCTGCTCGCTGGACGCCGGAGGCGATCCCTGCGTCCTCGTCGGTGGTCCCGCTGACCGCGATGTACTGCAGACCCACGAGTCCGAAGCCCATGCCCGCTGCGATCAACAGCATCGCCGGGAGCAGCCATGCCGCCCCGCCGCCCAGGACGGCCACGAGTGCGACCACGCCCATCGCGCCCGCAGCGGCCGCGAGCCCGACCAGCACGCACGCGCGTGCACCCCAGCCTCCCAGCAGCCGGGGAACGAGCACCGATGCCGCAATCAGCGCCGCGGCCAGGGGCAGCATCGTGAGGCCTGCCCCCAGAGGCCCGACACCGAGCCTGTCCTGCAGGTAGAAGGTGAATAGCAGGAACGAGGTCGACAGCGCACCGCTGAGCAGCATCGTCGTTAGGTTCGCCCGCAGTCGAGCGCGGTCGGCGAAGAAGGTCAGCGGGACCAGCGGGTTCGGCGACCTCGACTCGACGCGCACGAACCCGACAGCGGCTAGCACCGCACCGACCAACGCGGCCACGCTCACCCAGAGGCTGGTGGCAGGCTCACCGGCCTCCACCGCGGCGTAGACGAAAAGCAACGGGCATGCGGTCAACAGGAGCGAGCCCGGGAGGTCCAGGCGGACCCGCTCACGAGACGCGGATCGGTCCGCAGGGACCAGGACGAGCGCGGCCACGATCACGACCAGGATGAACGGCACCGAGACCAGGAAGATCCAGCGCCAGCCCAGGTGGGCGGTGATGATCCCCGACAGAGCGAACCCAAGAACGAGGCCGCAGCTGGCCACGGCGGCCCACACGCTCAGGGCGCGTGACCGGCGCGGGCCTTCGGGGAAGAGCAGCACGATGGTGGCCATCGCCGCGGGTAGCGCTACGGCCTCGCCGGCTCCCTGGAGCAGGCGTGCGGCGACCAGGACCGGGAAGGATGGGGCCAGACCCGCCAGCAGAGAAGCCGCGCCGAAGAGAGTAGTGCCGACCAGGAGAGTGCGGCGACGGCCGAGAAGGTCACCGAGCCGGCCGCCGAGCATCAGCAGCCCGCCGCCGGTGATGGTGTAGCCGACCACGACCCAGGTCAAGGAGTGGCCCTCGACGCCGAAGTCCGCGCCGATCGAGGGCAGCGCAATGTTGACTACGGTCACATCGACCGCGATGAAGAATTGCAGCATGGACATCGCGCACAGCACGAGCCAAGCGCGCACACGGTCGGGACTGTGCACGCGGGTAGAAGAGGAAAAACTTGATTGCATCTGTTGCTCCGTCGCTCTGAAGAGTTACGAGCAGCACAAACGGCCGCTCCGGATGGATCACGAAGCGACTTGACGTTCCAGGTGAGATGTTGCTGAGAGCCGGACGTCCCGCCGCTAGCGGGACGTCCTGGTCACTGCCGCACAAGCGGCCGAGCATGAAGAGGCAGACATGCTACAAACTCTAGCAGAGGGACCCTGTGACTCCGGGCCTGTTTTCCTATTCGCGCGAGCTCTAAGCGACATTTTGTCCGCGCCGCTGAAGCCCTCGCTGGGCAACAGAGGCTTGGCCAGGGGTCCCGTTGGCCACTATTGCTTCCAATGCCACCATTGGAGTTGCTGAGTTTTGTGCGAGAGCCCGCGCGACGCTGAGGTCCCTGCGTCGATCAAGTGTCGTAGCAAGTGCATAGAGGGTGTCCGGTGGTGTCCGCTCGTGACGGGCAACAGCCTCCCGAACTCGCTTGTCAGTGTCCGCTGATAGAGCATCGAGGGCGTCCTGTTCTGCTCCGGGATTCGCGGCCAGAGCGGCACGCACCCTGGGGGACTCATCTGCGGCGAGCACGGCCTGTTCGTCGGGAGTGAGGAGTCCTCTCCTGGCCCGAGCAGAACGCACGGTGGGTGAACGATCGAAGGTGGCCGCGGGCGATGTGCGTGCCAAGGCTGCCCGCTCCTGGACTGTTCCTGCGGCGTACACATCATCGACGTCTCCGTCCCAGCCGCGTTCGCGGAGCTGGGTGGCGCGACGGGTGGCGCGGCGTGCCTCCGGATCGCAGCAGCGGCACCGGCGCTGACCGTGTTGATGGTCGGTACACATCATGTCTCCTAATCAGCAAACCTATTATCGCATTCTAGACGTTGTTCAGCAAAACGCCTAGGTTTGAGGCATGACAAGTGGGCAGAGAGACGCCGCTCCCAGATCAGTCCAGGCGACCCTCGATGAGGAGACAGCGCTCCTCCTCGCCTCCCTCGTGAAGTCCTCAGGGTTGAGCAGGTGGAGGTGGGTACGCGGGGCGATACTCGCAGCAGCCGCTGACCCGAAGGTCGCTGCTGCCATCGCTGAGGCCGCTCCTCCGGAAAGGCGAGGGGGGCCGCGACCCGGCGCAGGCGGTCGACGACTGGGAGCGGGACGTCCCCGTCGGATGTCTCAAGTCAGAGCGGCCGACGATGGGGCAAGCGCGGAGAAAGGGAACCGATGAAGCACGTGGTCAGGGGAGTCCTCTTCGGCCTCCTCATAGGTGCGGTTGCTGGAGGTATCCCGTTCGGGCTGATCGGGATGCTCAGCACGCTCTCTAGCGGACATGGCGAGCCAATCTGGATGGTGGGCCTGTTTGGTTTCGCGGTCGCGGGCTTCTACGGCGCGATACCGGGCGGTGTGCTTGGAGGTATCGTCGGCTTGATCGTGGGACTGATCCGTAGGGCGGCGGCGAACCGTCCGCCGGCCTACCCCGTAGCGATGGTCTCTCCGCCGCCCTCCGAGCCTGCCGCTGCTCCAGCAGTACCCCAGGGGCACTGGATAGGAGTAGTCGGAGAGAGCCTGGAGACACGGGCCGAGATCAAGAGCGTCGAGCCGTTCCACGACGTCTTCGCCGAGAAGGACCTGCGCTGGCGTCATCGTCTTGTCACGCCACAGGGGCACGCACTGAGGTGGCTCTCGAACTCGAACCGCGGACTCGTTGCGGGGGACCGCATAGTGCTTAGGGGCACGGTGAAAGACCATACGTGGGCGGATGGCGAGTCCGTCACGGAAGTCTGGTACTGCCAAGCCAGGAAGGACGCGAGCGGATGGCCGTCGTCACACAGCGCCTGGAGTGCAGGAAAATGGACACGGGAGAAGTTCGAGGAACAGCGACAGCGGATGATCGCTGCTGACGAGCGACGGGCACAGGAACTGAAGGAACGGCTTCAGACGTCGACTACCGGTTCTGCCGAAACCGCTCCTGCGACGGCGCCGTCCGCGGCTTTTGCGCAAGCGCCTACCGAAACACTCGATGAGGTGCTCGCGGAGCTGGACGCCCTGCCCGGGCTTGAGTCAGTGGCGGGGCAAGTGCGCACCCTCGCCAATCGCGTCAGACTCAACAAGGAGCGTGAAAAGCGAGGAATGGCTGTATCCGAGGTCGGGATGCACTCGGTCTTCATCGGCCCCCCGGGCACCGGGAAGACAACGGTTGCAAGGATCTGGGGTCGGGTACTTGCGGCGACGGGCCTCCTGCCCTCCGGGCATGTGATCGAGACGGACCGTTCCGGTCTCGTCGGCCAGCATGTCGGAGAGACCGCGCAGAAGACGACGGCTGTCATCGACAGGGCAAAGGGTGGCGTCCTCTTCGTCGACGAGGCGTACAGCCTCACGCCGGGTGGTCCAGCGAGTAACGACTTCGGTTCTGAGGCGGTTGACGTCCTGCTCAAGCGTATGGAGGACGAGCGAGACTCCTTCTGTGTGATCGTCGCTGGGTATCCACTGGAGATGGAACGCTTCTTGGAGAGCAACACCGGCCTGCGTTCTCGATTCGCCCAGACGATGACGTTCCCGAATTACAGCGCGAGCGCGTTGGAGACGATCTTCAAGAAGATGGCGGCGAACGCCGATTACACAGTCGACCCTGAAGGGCAGCAGTTGCTCTCCGTGTCCCTCACCAAGCTTGCGGACGCCCCTCCTCCGGGATGGGCGAACGCCCGAAGTCTCCGGGCGCTCCTCAGTGCGATGGTTGATACGCAAAGCGAGCGCCTGGCTCATGCGCGCGACCTCGGCTCGGAGGACCTCGGACTGCTGTCTGCGGAGGATGTGCGTGCGGCCCTGGAGAAACTGTTCCCATCTGCAGTGCGCTGACGCGACGAGGGCCTCGCTTCACTCGCCCGGATCGCCGGGGGAGTGGCCGCGAGGCCCTCGTATGTCTCATCATGGGACAGGCACAGTGCCGGGGTCAACAGCCGGCGGGGCACGAGTTCCGAGCCAAGTTTCCCTGCCCGTTGGGTGTAGTACGGCGAGCCCGCGGGATATCGCCCGCACTCCGGTGGCGGTAACAGCTCCGATGGTGGCATTGGCGCGTAATGGGGAGTCGGCGTCGTCGGGAACAGGCCGAAGTGTGGTTGAGCTCGACGGTTAGACGCACAACGAAAACTGGAGGAATCCGTGGCCGCGGAACAGTACACCTATCACGTTCAGTGGTCCCCCGTGGATCAGGAGTACGTAGCTACGGTTGCAGAGTTTCCATCACTTTCCTGGCTTGATCCTGACCGCCAAATCGCGCTCGATGGTATTCGCAAAATGGTGGCAGAAGTGGACGCTGATCTGGCTGGATCGGGCTCCGACGGCTGACGTCACAGTCGGATACGCTACCGACACTCCTGTCCCCGAACGAAGACGGGTGGCAACGTATCGTGGACTCCGTCAGTACACCTGAGCCCCGATGCAAGTAGGAGCCCACATGCGCGCGAAGCCGACCTCCATCACCGCTGCGGCGACGCTTGCCGCGGCGCTCATGCTGTCCCTGTCAGCCTGTGGGGGAGGTGGCGAGTCAGCCGACTCCAGCACGGCGGGCGCAGCCAAGGGTGATAGCAGCTCTGCGTCAGAAGCTGACGGGTCGGCGACGGCGTACCCGGGTGAGTTCACGGTTGCGAATGGCGACAGTACGTTCAGGGTTGGGTACGACGAGACCAGCGCCGACACCGTCAGTGCGACATGCAGTAATGACGGCGGTGTCATCACTGCCACGGTCACGGAGAGCACGACCGGCAACGTCTTCACGACGACACAACCCGAGGGAGGATCAGGCTACGCCGGAGGCACGCTCATCCTGGGTGACGGGAGCGGGGAGTACGTGTGGGTGCCGCTCGCCGGGATTGATGCGGAGGACGTTCGGGGTGACACACAGATCTTCGAAGACGAGTCCCAGAGCGGTTCTCCGGTCCTGTGGAACGCTGACGGTACCGCGGATTTCGGAACGGGCATCCGGCACGAGACCGAGGAGGGAGAACTGCGAGTGCAGACCCCCGGGCTGCTCGACTGCTCGAACGGAGCTGCAATCCCCGAGTGACCCCTGGCTGCTCAGCGAGAGGGGAAGGGACGACCGTCAACTTCCACATCAACCCCCGCCCCACACACGCAGGTCCCTCCAGGCGTCTACGACCCGATGGGGTACTCCATCCGGGAACGGTCGCAGCGGACCCTTTGTGTCCACCGGATACAGGGGAGGCATTGGACTCCCCGGAGACCTTGTACCCCCGGGATACATAGAATCCTTCGTCCTCGCCAACACCCCAAGGTTGAAGGTACTTGACAGGGGCATTAGGCTTACCCGCAAGTGGTTCTCTTGAGGTTCTGAAGCGGGTAAGCCTAATGAACCCATTCCCAGGAGGTACCTACCCCTCCTTGTGTATCGGCTAGAACGACGTCATACAGGGGATCCAATGCCTCCAATGGGTACAAAGAATCCACCGGGTCCAATGGATACTCTGCGTCGCCCGTGAACCATACCCAAGGAAGGGTCCGCTGCGAACCGCACATCTGGGGGAGGGGCTGCCTATCACGGGCATGACGTAGAGCCTAAAAAGTACCTCAGGGTAGGGGAGGGGCGGGGCATACCTCCCGCACTATCTCTCATCGTCAAAGGCCTCGAAGGGGTCGAAGTCAAGCGCCTCAAGGGTGCCCGGTGCGGGCTCACCCGGAGGTGGCGTGGGGTATCCAGCTGCGGTCGACGCTCGACCGTCCGGAACGGGGATCGAATCGTCGGTTAGCGCGGTCCGCATAGCGGTCGTGCCGTCGGGGTTCGCAGACGCTTCGTTGCTCGGCGCAGGGGCGCTGGGGTCATCGCCGCGAAGTACGCGACGCCACTCTGGTTCGGGAGCGAAGCGGACGGGCTCAAGGTCAGCGGGAGGCAACATCGGCATTCGCTTCTTGATCTCGGAGACGGTGACGAAAGCACCCTGCGTCTCGACGGGTTCTTCGCCGCTGATGAGCACCCGACCACGGCCACGCACATTCGATGTAAGCCGGTTCAGCGTCTTGAGCGCGAGGTCCAGAATCATCTGCGTCATCGTCGAATCCCCGTCGCTCAGGAACATCACGCGAGTGCCAAGATTGGCCTTGGTCTCACCCGGGAGGAACGACGCGTCGGGACGCTGAGTGGCGAAGGCGCAGATCATTCCCGCCGCGCGAGAGAGGCGGGCGAGGCGGCTCATATTGGCCTTCGTCTGCTTCTGGACATCGGGGTCACCGATTCCTGCTGCTTCCGCTGCTTCGTCGAGGATGACGAGACACGTGCGGTAAGGATGTCCGGCGATCTTCAGCAGGTCGGGTTCCTCGTCGGCACCCTCTTCGCCAGACCACACATGGCGAGCGACCCATCCGCGGCGTTCGTCCATCTCGCCGCACGCCTCGGCGAGCCCGTTGACTGCTTCATCGCCAGAGAAATACAGGACGCCGGGAAGTCGGCCCGCCCACGCGAAGTCAGCTCCCTTCGGATCACAGATGATGACGAGCCACCCGCGCATGACCGCCTGCCCAACAAGAAGGCGCAGGCACACACTCTTCCCTGTCTTCGTACGCCCGCCGATCAGTGCATGGGGATCAGTTTCGTCGGGGTCCCACCACACGGGGTAGTGTTCCCCGGATTCCGGGTCCTGGCCTGTGCCGAGATACAGGGCAAGCGGGCTGGGAGCGTTCGCCGCGATCCACTCCCACGTCGTAGTGGAGGGTACCGACACCTTCGTAGGGAGCTGTGCTGCGCGCTCTGCGACGACTTCGCGCTTGGAGTTGTTGACGACGACACCCCACGGGCGCCCCCACTCGTCGAGCCTCTTCCGTACGTCATCGCGGAGGGTGTCCTCGCTGCTGGCTCGCCAACTCGGAGGGAGCGCGAAGGTGACGCGCCTTGGGACTCGGCCGTCTTCAAACCGCAGCTTGATCGGTGCTCCGCGGAGGGTCGCTTCGTGCGTGTTCCACTCGGACCCGCCTGCGAGCACTCCGGCAAGCGCGCGCTCAACGCTGGTCTGAGCGCGTTCACGGTCCCAACCGTGCTTGAGCCACCAGCGAGCAGGTGCGAGTGCCACGAGTGCTCCCACGAGCCCAGGGAGCGGCCATTCGTGGACTGTGAGCCATGCAGCGAGGCTGATACCGGCTCCAAGTGTGGCGCTGCTCCAGAGCGCTCGACGGGGTGTGGTCCAGGAGAGCATCACGGCCGCCGTGAGAATCTCGGACGCCGAGGTCCAGCCGATCGCATTTCGTCCGGCTCCACGCATGAGGATGAGGCCGACGAGCAAGAGCACTGCCAGAGCGCTGCTGGCGTGCACCGGGTCAAGAGCGGTGGGAAGGCTGACGAGTCCCACGATGAAGCCTCCGATGGCCAGCCATTGACCGAGCGTGACCAGCGCGCGACGAGGCTGCGCATGCTCGTCACGGGACCCGGCAATGAACCAACCTCCGATGAGCATGAGCAGGGAAATGGCCGGACCGATCACGGTTGCAGCAGTCATTGCGAAACCTCTTTCATTTCCGGTGCCCCTCCGTGCTGACGCTCTTCTCGATGAGCACGCCGCGGTCGTACCTTGCTGAACGCCTTTGCTGCCCTTCTCGCGATCCACGGCCCCGAGAACCACCAGAGGGCGATAGAGCCTCCGAGCAGGGTGACAGGACTGGACCAAGTCAGTGGCTGTGGGCCACGGCCACTCTCAGACGGAGCGGACAGAACGGGAGCTTCTGGCGCGGATGTGGGACTGTCGTCCTCACACGATGCGAGCCGGGTCTTCAGAGAGACGGTCACGTCCTCGACGGTGGGCTCAGATTCCAGACGCAACGTGCGCCCTTGAAGCTGCGGAGGATTCGGGTCCCGTGTCGGCCACCAGGACACGACCAGATCGGGTCGCTCACCGTCGCCGTAGTCGACGATCTTGGGCGACCGGCCTTCTGCGGTGAGCGCCTCTTCCACCATCGTGCGTACTTGGCTCGGAGTGTCATCTGGAGTGAGCTTCACCGTGGTGACAGCAGGAGCGCACGGGTACGGCTCGGGGTGACCGCCTGTGCTCTTACCGATGAGGGCCAGTACGGTGACTCCGAGGACGACGACCAGAGCCAGGATCAATGCGGCGCCGAGCAGCCTTCGCAGGCCGCTCGGCCCGGCAGCGATGGCGGCACCCGTAGCGAGGGCTTTCGTGCCTCTTCTCATGGCGCTCAACCCTCCGCAGCCGCGAGATACTCAGAGACCGCCGCGGCTGCGGATGCACCGACTTCGTGATCGCGGGTACGGGTACTGACCACCGCCTGCGCAAGCGCGGGAAGGTGACCATGAAGCAGGTCCCAGGAGCCGGTCTCGTGGATGGCGGCGCGGAGGACGGTGACCAGCCCCTCGGGCGCGGTACCGCTCAGATGAGGGATAGCCGCCATTGCAGCGGTCTGAGCCTGCTCTCGCAATGGCGGCATGACAACTGCGTGTGCCGCACCGGCGATAGCCCACGCGGCGCGCTGGTGTGATCGGTCGGAACCGCCCGTCAGCCATCCAACCGGGGTTCGACCTTTCAGCGTCGGCGGTGCGGCCTCACGCCCCACGGCATCCCAGCCGGCCCCACCGTGCGGGGCGACGAGGATCGTCCGCGGCCATGTACCAACGGCAGCTCCGAGCACCATGCTGGCGGTGGGCAGGGACGCGAGAACGCGAGGGGCAACCGCGGTCTGTCGTCCTTTCGTAGGTCGCCCCGTTGGCGCGACGAGAGTCTCGACAGCATGCCGCAGGCCACCGGGAGCGACACGACGGGACGCAGCTTCTTCGTTCAGACGATCTCGGTTGCGTCGAGTGACTTCCTTCGCCGTCTCCATCACCTCAAGGGCGTAGCGCACGCTCTCGGCGTGGTCCCCGGTCGGTTCGTCCTGCTCCACAGTCACAGCCTCAACAGCGTCGGTGCCGACGCGAAGGCACAGCCCGGTCTCACGACTGCCAGGGTCAATAGCGAGTACCGGAGGCCAGACGTGGGCAAGTTTCGCCGCGGTCTCGATGTCAGTGGGCATCTGCATTCCCTCCCTCAGGTCCACTAGCGCGTCGATTACGTGTATTGACTGCATCGATCAGGCTGTGGATCAGACTTGGGCTCGCTACTGCCGCGGCGGCGACAAGCCCGACTGCGCCTGCGAGCAACGGGTTTGCGACAGCAGTCAGGAAGTTGCTCAGCACCATGCGTGCGAGGAGGAACGCAGCCGTGTATGCCACTGCGACGAGCGCGTGCGCGACGGCAGAACGATTCGCGAGCCAGCGCGTGAAGTCGGCCTGGATCTGTCGGATAGCGTTGACTGAACCCTCGAACTCGATCGGAGCGACCGAGGAGAGACCAACCCCCATCTGTCGCGCAAAGGTCACGGCAAAGTATGCGAGGCCAGTCGCGGCCACCTCCAACATGCCCGATGAGGAGAGATACCACGCAAAGATGAAGAGGCCTCCGACAAGGAAGCACGTCCCGACAACGTGAGCGACGTGGGTTGCACCTGCCGAACGATTGAAAACTGCGGGGATGATCATGCTGAAACTCCTTTAATGGAATCCTTCTTGCTGGCCGGGACGGAGCGGACTGCCTAGGGCCTCGGTCGGCCCTGCTTGCTGCGGCTAGCAGTCGTGATGCGAATCGAACGCGATCGGAGAGAACCGCATCGAGCAAGGTGTGCTGGGCATGTCGAGTCATGCTCGACCTCGACATGCAGCACAGCATTCGGGGTGATGTGAAGGCGCACCGCACTGTCACAATCACGGCAGCGGAACAACTCTCGCGCCTCTTTGGTCAAGTTCACCTCGTACCTCCAAGTCCAGCTCGATCGGTCCCTTCTTGAAATCTGTGAACGAAGATGGTGCAGGTACTGGTGAAACAATCGGCCGAGACGAGCGTCCGGCTCCTGTGCAAGTACCTCCCTCCCCATTGCGCCTTCGAGTGATTCGGCAGTTCTTCTCTCCCTTCCCTTCGTCCCCTCGTCCCCCTTCGAAGAGGGGGACGAGGGACGAGGACAAGGGAACTTCGTCCCGGGACGAAGGGGGACGAGCAAGGGACGAGGGACGAGGTGGACGTAACGCTGCACGTCAGACCAGGGAATGCTTCCGAGTTAGCTCGTCCCCTGTGTGCCTCGCCGAAGAGGCACA
Source organism: Brevibacterium renqingii (assembly GCF_017808105.1). Classification (GTDB taxonomy): domain Bacteria; phylum Actinomycetota; class Actinomycetes; order Actinomycetales; family Brevibacteriaceae; genus Brevibacterium; species Brevibacterium renqingii. The sequence goes on from NZ_JADBHF010000005.1 coordinate 224,932, forward strand.
GCGCTGTTCGTTCGGCAACCGACAGGGACGAGGTTGAGGTCGGCATGTTCACGCGTCTCCCTTGTAAGGATGGATGAGGGAATGGAGCTTCTTAGGTCCCACTTTCGTTTCTTTGAGGTATCCCTCCTCCACCAGAACGGTGACGGCTGTCCTCACAGCGGTTGCTTTCCCTTTGACCTTGGTCTCGATCTGATTCTTGGACAGCCCTTCTTTTGGGCCGCTTTCGAGGACGAGGGACACCATCTTCATGAGGTGGGTGGGTCTAAACTGACCGGAATCCGACTTGGTTCGAGTCGGCGGCAACAATCCGAGCGTCACCTTTTCGGTACTAGGGTCGCTGTCGAGATGAAGCGTTCCGAGATCGTTTCCTTCGGCGAACCTACGAAGGGCTCCCGGCCGATCCTTATGTAGCCGAACCCGCGAGGAACCGCTCAATCCCTTGCCGAATGGTTTCACCGCCTCGATGCCGAATACTGCTCCGTCTACTGCGTTCAACTTGTGGACAGAACCAATGGCGTACTGCCCACGTCCTTCGCTGGCCTTCGTGACGTGGTCAACCTGCACTACCGCACACCCCAGACGAGCGAAGCGTCGCAACAGCCGCGTCCACCGCGACACGTCGAGCAAGTCCATCGGATCGAGGCCCATCATCGCCATTGCGTTGGTGACTCCGTCCATGACCAGAAGATCGGATCCAGGAAGCAGTTCGCTGAGTCGTTCTTCTGCTCGTACATGCCATCCCTCGGGGGAAATGTAGGCGCACCTTTCATGCGCATCTGAGATAGGGACTCCAAGGTCGCGAAGGCGATCCGCGAACTCTTCCCATCCGTCTTCGAAGTCCACATAGACCACGCGGCCTGCACGCTGGATGATCTGAGTGGTTGCGTACATGGCGAGCCATGTCTTGGCGGATTGAGACGGCCCTTGGAACGTGTGTACACGTCTGCGGTACAGCAGTGCAGGGCCGTCGATCCGTGCCAGTAGAGAAGGTTCAATTCGTTTGTGATTGCCCGAAAGGACGGGACTGAGAGGAATCGGATTCCAGGAGTTGAGAATCTCGTCCTCTTCTTTGACCTCCGGGGCGTCCTCGATTGAAGCGACGTTGTCCAGCAAGGCCATACGGTCTCGGTTCGAGGGGTCCGCCCAGCCATTCATGCGGCCCCCTTGTGTTCTAGCCGAATTCCGGGAGACCGCGAAAGGAGGTGGCGAAGTTCGTCCTTCTGCTCTTCTGTCAGCTCTGGCCAGGAGGCTGCTTCGGCCTGGGCAGCTCTGCGGATAGCGTCTCGGGTCGATTCATCCATGGCCGCCACCGTTCGCTGAACTGGGTGCCTTCTCATTGACCGAGAGGAGAAGCGCGGCGTGATCCTCGTGATCAAGGTGACCCGGGATTGCGTGAATCGCGTCGATGGCGCGTGCTGCTGCAAATTTGATGCGCAGAGCTTTGATAGTCGAATCGCTATCGCCGTTCTTTACCGCGTTAGCGAGTCTTGACTGCGCGATCCGAGAAGAAGGAGAAGACATGAGAGGTGCACTTCCTACCTCCACCTACGCGGAGGTATAGAAACCGTTCCATGCAGGCACTTAGTGCCTGCAAGCTCTCTCCTTCTTGCCCTTTCAGGGTACCCCTTCCTGAGGGGCGGAGCAAGTATTGCTCCAGGTCAGAGGCTTGTTTGGATTGCAGTCGGGGTGTGCTACTTTCGAACTCACCAGGGGAGTTGCCGCGTTGGCGATGAGCAAAAAAATTCTGTGACACGCGCCGTTGCGTGTCACAGACGGAGGCCGAGTGAGGCACCGAGGGGTCAGTCCAGAGCTCTCGCTCTCGGTGTAATCGTTACTGTGCTGGAGTCGAACCCTTTGCGTCCTCGAGGATGAGAGTGGATGTGCACCGTGCAGAGAGCCCGTATCACCGATCGCGTTGTCGCGAGGTCGGCATCATCGAACGCTGCGACCGGGTCGTCTGCGTCCAGGACGGAATGAGGCCCGGTGCCCGTTGATAGACGAGTCCGTTCAGCATCGAGTGCAGCGATGGACACCTCGGCCTTGTCGCGGATGCGCTTGAGGTCGCGACCCTCGATGATCTCGTCGTCGTAGTCGGCCTGCGCCCTGGCGATCCGTCCGCGATGCATTGTGATCTCGTCGGAGATGGCTCGAAGGCGCGGGTGATCCGGTGCGGGAACGATGTTCTTGAGGTCCGGACGAGCAAGACGAGCGCGGATCGTCTCGACCACATACGTGTCGATGTGCTCGCGCAGCCGCATCACATGCCCTTCGCAGCGATACCGCATACTGTGCGCGCGCACCGGTTTGCCGCATACCTTGCCAGTGTCGGGGTCTTGCCAGCCGCAGAGGTATAGTCCGGACCCGAGGTGACGGCGGTCAGTGCCTACTCGGTTCGTTACGCGATTCGGATCGTCGAGGCGATCTTGAACCGCCCACCAGGTGGCCTCTGGGACCAGTGAGTCCCACTGGCTGCAGACGGGCTCGCCGGAGTCGGAGCGCAGGATCGTGGCGCGCCACGAACGTCGCTTCCCACCATCAGGTTGCACGGTGGGTGGAGAGTACGTTGAGTAACCGGCGTACCGAGGGTTCCGGAGGATGCCGAGAACAGTCGACGGAGCCCATGCTCTATCTTCTGGCACGGGTCGGGGTGGGCGCCCGTCCGCCGCTCTCTTCTCGTTGCGCTCCAGCGCGAGGGTTCGTGAGTGTCGGGGGAGTGGTGGCACGTTGGGGATGTCGGGGCCGCTCTTGCCGGATAGTGCCGCTGCGATGGCTCGCAAAGAAGCACCAGCGGTGAACGCCTGGTAGATCGCCTCCACTGCTCGTGCCTCGTGAGGGATGACCTCTCCCTTAAGGGTGTACCCGAGCGGACGCACGCCCTTGGGGGGACGCCCCTGCTCCGCTCGCTGCCGCTGGGCGCGACTCTGTCGCTCGGCTTTGACCTCGATCTCGTTGCGCGCAATCGCGGAGAAGAGATCTGCGCTGAGGCGTCCAGCAGCGGTCGTGCAGTCGATGTCCGACCCCTTAGCGAACGTCAGGAGTATCTCGTGACGCTGTGCTGCCTCGATGATGCGCACCCCGTCTGCACGGTTGCGCTCTAGGCGGGGCCACTCCTGCGCGACGACGACGTTGATCAGCCCTCGTTCTATGTCGGTGAGCAGGCGCTCGAAGGCGGGTCGCTTCTGCTTGCCGACTCCTGAGATGTCGTTGTCCTCGTAGACCCCGGCCGGAGTCCATCCCCTAGCCGTGATGAGGGCCTCGGCGTCTTCCCTGTGACGATCGACGCCCAAGCGCGTGTTCTCACGGTCTTGCGAAATCCGCAGGTAGATGGCTGCTCGCCGTGGCTTGGCGCTCATGAGGCCAGTCTACGTCGTGATGGTTCTCGGCTGCGGAATGTCGATACTCCCGCTCCGTAGAGCGCCGAAGCTAGGCCGTGTGCCGACTTGAACTCTTCTGAAGTGAACGCCTGCGGGTGCCATGCTGATAATGTCAACCATGTAAGGCGCAAAAGCCTGGTTGCCGTGAAAAGCGATCTGTTGCACTTGGCTATGGCTGGGGAGGGGTGCGGTCGTGTCGATGCAAGCCGCCGTGCCGTCCGAGGCGCGGCGTCGGGGAGGGTCACCCAGTCAGACAGCGGTGCGGGTGCTGGTCTTGATGGACGTCTTGGGTGACCCGGTTGCTGCCAGTGGCCCCGTTGCGGGATCTGTCGCGAGGATCTCCTCGCTTACCCGTGTGCAGAAGCTGGACTTTTGGCTCCGCAACCCCGATTACCTCGCCGATGAGCTGCTCACGGAGTACGAGGAGGGTCGCGTCAGTCTTGACGACATCCAGGGCCACGTCGCTCGGATGTTGGACGGCGACGCACCGTCTCTTCATTCTTATCCGATGGAGCGGTACCTTTACGGGGCATACGAGTTCATCGACGACGCGTTGGCCGTGCTTAAGTTCTATGGACAGATCGCTCATCGTCGCGTCGCGGATTCCGGGAAACAGGCTCGCCGGGACTACTACCTGCTGACGGCGGGGCGTGTGACCGTTAACCGGATGCGGGCGCAGATCCCTGAGCTCGGGTGGTACTACGCGCAAGCAGAAGCCATCGCACTAATCCCCGACGCGGCTTCGGGTGCCGCTGCGCGACGTCGACAGTATGAACAGCCGGAGTATGTGCAGACCGCACATGGCGACATCATCCCCTCGATTCTGGAGCGGGTAAAGGAACGTGCTGTGGCGCTGGCTGTGATTGGAGATGACGCATGACCTGGGTTGAAGATGTCGCGAATAGGGCGCAAGTCGACGCGCGCGTCGCTGATGGCGTCCTTCGTTCGTACGGCATCACGGGACCAAAACCTGTCCCGGCTCGTCGTCGGCTGCGGGTCGAAGCTTTGCATTTCGCGGGCGTCAAAAATCTAGAGTCGCCTTACTACCCAGGCCAGCGCATGTTCGTACCGTTTTCATTCACCCGCACGTTCGCGGCTTCCGTCACTGCTCTCGTCAGCGACGGGAATAATAGCAAGGGCAAGAGTTCCATACTGGAAATTCTCGCCTGGGGTCTTCGCGGGAGCGCCCGTGAGTTGCAACCTGATGTGCGCAGTTGGTTGCGGCAGGTATGCCTGTTCCTCACCATTGCCGATGAGCGTGTTCTCGTTGCTTGGCGAGTCACGGGTGGTCGTCCGCGCGGTAGCATCATTGCGCTGCCTAAAGGCGAAGATCTGGATCTCGACGCGTGGGATCTACGTGCACAAGAAGCAATGAATGCGCAGGCCGAAGCATCCCGTGACGAAGACGGCCCCGTGTTTGACTTAGATGCCCCCGTTGACGAGCTCATCGCAGGCCTCCGTGCTCGCAATGCATTCAGCATTGCGTCCTTCGATGATGAACGCGGGATGCGACAGGCTGTTGGTGACTTCATGCTCAATCGGTTAGCCATCGAGGAGCTTCCCCAGTGGAACAAGCGCCGGCAGGCAACTACCGCTGACGACGGAAGCACCGTCGAACACGGGTGGCCGCTGTGGTCGCAGGCGATGTTGATCTCTAAGCCCAGCCACAACACGACCATCGGAGAGACGCCGATGCAAGCGGGTGCCGTGTTAGGGACATTCCTCGCTACGGAATGGACCTCGACCCGGAGTCGCATCCGTGCACACAAGACCGCGGTGGACGGTGAGCTGGCCGCCATCCGTCGACGTGTCGAGGCCGACACTAAGGCCCGGGAAGATGGCGCCCAAGAACTCAGGCGTGAACGCAACGATCTGCAGAGGCAGTTGGATGCCCTCCCTCCCGAACAAGTGACAACCGCAGAGGCGGCCCAACTCGTCAGGAATGCGTCCGCTGCGGGTGCTGCGGTGAGAACTGCCCATGAGGAGATGCTCAGCGCCGCTCTGGCCTGGGGAGCGGCGGAACGAGCGCGGGAGACGGCGAAGTTCGATCTGGTGGCGCTGCAGGAAGCGGCCGTGACTAGGCGCTTCTGGCATTCTCTCAAGCCCTCCTGTTGTCCCCGATGCGACGCACGGGTGGAGCAGGAGCAGTGGGAACGTGAACGGGCCGGTTCGTGCTCGTTGTGCAATAGCCCAATCGCGGTCGCCGACGAACACGACGAGCACGAACCTGATCTGGATAGCGAAGAGGACGTCGATCCAGTCGACATTGCCGAGGAGCGTGTGCGTGCCAGCGAACTCGAAGTCATGACGACCTCCGCCGCACACGACGCCGCCCAAGCGGACTTCCATCGGGCTCAGACGGAGTTTGAGCAGGTGAACGGCGCGCTGAATGCGTTGCACGACGATCCAACCGTGCGACGAGAATTGGAGCGGCGCATCGGGGTGCTCGATGGGCGAATACAGGAGCGGACCGCTGACGTGCGCGCCGAAGACGAAGAGGGACTGGTGGTCGAGTCGCGCGTGCTCGCGGCCGCCGACAAGCTTGCTGATGCTGCTTTGACGAGCGACCGCAATGCTGCCTTGGCTGCGGCGAGTACACGCATCACTCAGCTCGGCAAGGAACTTGGTATGAGCAACCTTGAGAGTGCCCGGCTCAAAGGTAACGCCCACCTGGATGTCACCCGCGGCGGTGAGGAGACCAAGTTCGGTCGCCTCGACGACGGTTCACGTTTGCGACTGAAGATCGCGGTCGTCATCGCACTCGTCGAGGTCGGCGTCGCGACAGGGCTGGGTAGGCATCCAGGCTTTCTCGTCGTAGACGCCCTCGCGCGCGAAGAGCTCAATGAAGGGGACGGTGAGCACCTGCTAGCGGAGCTGTACCGGGTGGCTGAGACTCACGACCTGCAAGTTATCACTGGCACCACTCATAGTGCACTCGTGGATGCCGTACTTCCTGAAGAAGCGGTCGTTCGCCCGCTGCCGACAGGCTTTTTGTGGTGATCTGAGGAGCGGACGACGATGGCACAGACAGTTGTTGAAGCCCTTGGCGCTCTCGAAGGAACCCCTACCGTTGACGGGTTGGGAGGCGAAGAACTCATCTACGCGTCCCGTGACGACTTGGTCTTCGACTCGCGCGTCTCGGAGGTCGCGGTAGCGTTGTGCGCCGACTGGACGAGGCTGAGGAGCCCGGAGGTAGCCACCTCGTTCCTCCTGGAGGCCGCTCGGCATGCGAACCCGTTCGGGGCTCCCGCTCTGTTCAACGTCATCCTCGATTCCAAGGAGGCCCTTCCCGCGGTGGCCGTAGAGCTCGAGGAAGTGTTGCGCGTTCGATCCAGTGGGAGGGGCCCTGTTCGTGACTTTGCCCTGGGAGCGTGGACGCGTCTGACGCTCGGAGGGTGGGCCCGGAAGAAGCACGCGTTGTTCGCCGCCTTGGAGGACAGCGTCGATGCCGACGACGTTACACACGCATTGGTCCGTGCGCTCGGAGCGGCGTTGACGTGGTCGCAGGAGAAGGATCTCGAGCGGGCTTTGGAGTTCCTTCTCAAAGATGACGAACTAGGCAGCGACGCGTCGATGGAACTGGGCATGTATGCCGTGTCCCGTGCCGTTGCCTGCGAGGACCTTACGGACGTCCGTGATCACCTGGGCACTGCACATGAGTTTTTCGCGGTCGCTGCGAAAGACGACTCTCGTCCCGATGCGGTTGCGTTCAAATCCGTAATCGGTGGTGTATTGGATCAGACGCACGGCCAGACAGTAGCTCGCTCTCGTTACGACGCGATCTGCGAGACCGTATACGCCTATCTCGACGGGTATGTCGGTGCGGACCCAGGTTGGCGTGCGCCGCGAGCACGAACCACAGTTGCGTGGATGGGTTTGCTCGGCGATTTGCAACAGGCGGACACCGACCGATGGTTTAGTCCCGTGCGCACCATCGCAAGTCTCGCCCGGGCGATGGCTGCGGAAAAGACGAAGGTTCTTATCGTGAACGTTGGGTCTCAAAGGGGTGTGCGCACGCTCGTTCGCCCCGAAGTGGAGAGCATCGCAGCACGCAACGCGGATGTCATCACTCATATCCGTAGGTGGCTGCAGCTTGAAGACGAGGACCCGGACCTGCGCTCGGCTGTCGAAGACCTCCTGCGTCTATTGGAGTCCTCGCCCCCAAAAGGGCAGGGCGAGTCGATTTCGACGGCGGAAACGACTCGCGAGGACCTCATCGCCTCGGCTCCCGGTGATATCCAAGCACTCCTCGACCACTTCGAAGCCTTACAGATGCCGCTCAGCTACGCCGAAGAGAACCTACTGGCGCGTCTCCTGACAGAGTGTGAGACACACGCCGAAGGCGGCGTCGAGAGGTATTCTGCAGAACTCGCGGTCGTCCTTCACCGTCTTGTCCGGTACGCGTCGTTGAGTCTTGACCGCGGTCAGAACAGCGTGCGTTCATCGAAGTGGTTCGCGTTGGAGGAGCCCTGGCCTAAAGAGCACGTACTTGCCGACGATATGAACGCCGCTCTTTTCGGTAGCGGTTTAAACTCGTCCGTCGAACGCGAAAATGCCGGCGGGCGGGTAGATATCGCCGTCCTCTTCCCTCGCTGTCGTATCAGCATCGAAGTAAAGCGCACGGTCAAGCGACGCGATGATGACACGCTTATTGCCGATTTTGGCACGCAGACCATCCAGTACGCGAGCACCGATGTTCCCGTCGCGATTCTTGCCGTTGCCGACTATGCCCGCCGTGCCACGCGTCTGGACCTCCCCGCCGTATTCCAGGTCGTCCCGAAGCAGTTGGACCCGACCTCCCGCCAACATGCGTTGGCAGCGGTGCGACTGCAGGCAAATGTCGCATCTCCCTCGACGGCGTCGTCAAAATCGCTTTAACGGGCTCTTCAGAGTTGAGTGTGGGGTCAGGCGTCGAGTCCGCCGGTGATGAGGAGCATTCGGAGGCGATAGTGCTCGAAGTTCCGGAAGCCGCGGGCGGTGCGGCGGCCGAGTTCGATGATCCCGTTGATGGCCTCTGTGCCGCCGTTGCTCGCGCCGTCGGTGTCGAAGTAGGCCAGGAACGCTGTCCGCCAGCGGCGCAGGGTCTTCCCGAGCCTGGCGATCTCCGGGATCGGGCAGGACGGCAGCGTAGCGATCAGCTGCTCGGCGAGGCGGCGTCCCTGGGCGGGCGTGGGTTGGTGGAACACGTCTCGGAGGTCCTGGGCGCACTGGTAGGCGACCTCGACCGCGACGTGATCGGGATGGGCCGCGAATGCGCTGGCCAGGCGGGTCTGCTGGCGCGGCGTGAGGCGTTCCCGTCCGGCGCGGAGAACATGACGGATCCCGTAGAGGGGGTCGCCCTTGCGGCCTCGGTGGCCGAGGGTCTCCTGCTGGATCCGGCGGCGGACGTCATCGACTGCAGCCCCGGCGAGCTTCACGATGTGAAACGCATCCAGCACGCAGGTGGCGTCCTCGAGCTGGTCATCGATCGCGTTCTTGTAGCCCTGGAACGGGTCCAGCGTGGCGATCTCGACCCGCTTGCGGAACTCGTCGCCGCGCTCGTCGAGCCAGTCTCGGTAGGCCTTGCCGGATCGGCCGGGGACGAGGTCGAGGAGTCTGGCGGTGGGGTGGGTGCCGCGAGTCAGATCGACCATCCCGGTGAGCTCCTTCGGTCCGCGCCGGCGCGGGTCCCGGTGGTGCCAGATGTGCTCGTCCACGCCCAGGACCTGCACGCCCTCGAACCGGGACGGGTCGTTCGCGGCCCGGGTCAGGACTGGCCTGACCTGGGACCAGAGCGTGTTCCAGGTCGTGCCGAGCTGGCGGGCCAGGCCCTGGATCGTCGCTCCCTCGCGCCGGAGTTGTCCGATCGCCCAGCGGATCGCGCGCGTGCTCAGCAGGCCCCGCGGTGCACAGACCTCCGGGTTCTGCTCGGCGAAGGTCGCCACCGCGCAGACCCCCTCGAGGCAGATCCAGCGGCGCTTGCGCCACCGAATCCGCACCGGCCGGCCCGCCCACGGCGCGTCGATCAACTCGACCACCACCCGGCCGTGACCAGTGGCGATGACACCGCAGCCAGGGCATCCGGTCACTGGATCGCAGGACTCAACCTCAAGCAACAGTCCGGCCCGGGCCTTCGAGACGGCCACCAGATGAAGGCCAGGGAAGTCCAGGAGAACGTCGCATCGGTCGCAGCGATCAAGCGCGTCAGGGCATACGCAACTATGGTTGGGCATCGTCGAGGTCCTTGGTGCGAGCAGAGGTGAGAGTCCGCTCATCATCGGGGACCTCGACGTCTATCCCCAGCTACCCCGTATCACCGGCGCGCCCACACTCAACTCTGAAGAGCCCTTTAACGCGACCCGCTTGCGGGGAGAAGTTAGCCGTCTAGGTGTGGTTCTTCACGATTGGCGGTTCGGGATGCCCTGGCTCCCAGATCTCCCAGCCGATCTTCTTGCCCAGGTCGCCGAAGCAGCCTTGGACGCCGAGGCCGTGGACGCAGAACCACCAGGCTTCCAGCTCGTCCGCGATGCGGCCCCGCAGCCGGGCCTCGTACTCGTCCAGCGCGTGGTTGTCTCCGTAGGGGACTTCGGCGAACTCTGGCTCTGTGGTCCTAACGTGGTACTCGACTCGCTCCCAGTACTCGGACGGCGGATCATCCGAGCCGGGCTCGTTGGTGGCGAGGACGTCCAAGTGGTGGAAGCGCCCCGACTTCCCGTAGCGAGCGAACGTCGCGAAGAGGAGCGGGAGCGCGGTGCTCTCGCTGATCCGATTAGCGAGAGTCTCCGCGTACCCGGTGCGGGTGGACCGCGCCAGTCCGCGCTCGATCGCCGTGTCGAGCAGCTGACTTAGCCTCTGGATGTCGTGGCCCCAGTCGCCTTTCAGCGTCTTCTTGGAAGGCCATGAGCCCGCGGCCTCGACCTCGTTGCAGCCGAGCATGACCTTCATGGCCTTCTTCACACCGATGCTACCGAGAGTGAATACGCCATCGCCGTGCAGGGATACGAAGCGAAGGCTCCGGATTGCCCCCACGGAATCGCGGAGGAGGTTGCGCACTGACCCGGCCTCCTCAAGGAGCGCGAACCCCTGACGCGTCGACAACGCCGGGTGCAGTCCCGGTCGACGCCCCTGCGACGGGCTCAATGCCATTCCCTCGGTCCTCCTCGCGCGCCTGTGGTCACCCTCTTGCCCAGGATAGGCGGGCGGTGGCGCATCATGAGCGACGTACGCTCACCAAAGCGCGAGTCGCTGTCGCCAAAGGTTATTCGGGACTGCTGAAGGTTTGGTTGACTTCACGACTGGATAAATTCCAGGAAGGATAGAAGTCATGCCAAAGATCTACAC
>NZ_JADBHF010000006.1 GCF_017808105.1 Brevibacterium renqingii
GTTGGTTGTGGGTGGCGTTCTCTGGGGGCGGTTGGTTGGGTTCGGTCGGCGGGGGGGCTGCGGGCCCTGCCTCGGTGCGGGGTGGGGCCCGCTCTCCCCCCCTTCGCCCCCCCCCCCCCCCCCCCCCCGGCCCCCCCCCCCCCCCCCCCGCCCCCCCCCCCCCCCGCCGCGCCCCCCCCCGCCGCCCCCCCCCCCGCTTCTGTCGTGGCGAAAAGCTGGGCTCAGTACCTCGGACCCGAGGGGTTCTTCAGCGCACGCTTGACCGAAGCGACCAGGGACTTGGCCGAGCCGATCGCCGTTCCCGGGACGGGGTTGCCTTTCTTGAACAGTGGGAGCGCGACGAGGACGAGGACGATCGCGATGACGGCAAGGATGCCGAAGACGATGAGGAAGCTTCCCCACCACGGCCAACCGAGGCCCTCATGGAAGGCAGCCGCACCTGCGAAGATCACCATGAAAGACGACAGGAAGAGCAGGAAGAGCGCGGCGATGGCGAGGCCCGCTCCGATGCCCAGGTTCTTGGCACCGGCAGTGGCCTCGGCCTTGGCCAGCGCGATCTCTTCCTCGGCGATCGCTTTGGAATCGTCGCTGATGCCTTTGATCAGTTCGCTGATCGACCTCTCGGCCATGAGTGCTCCTAAATCGAGAACGGGGACAATCTAACTTAAGAGTAGTCTGAAGGCGCCCAGCGGCCAAGGCGAATCGGCGGGAAAACGGCAAAGCCCGCCGGACGCGGTCGGCTCAGACCTTCGCGACCGACTTCTCGATGCTGTCCATCACCGAGGCATCGGCCAGGGTCATCGTGTTGCCGATCTCGCGGTTCTCCGCGACGTCCTTGAGCAGCCGCCGCATGATCTTGCCCGACCGGGTCTTCGGCAGGTCGGTGACGATGTGGACCTTCTTCGGCTTCGCGATCGGACCGATGTCCTTGCCCACATGCTGACGCAGCTCCTCGGCGGTGTCGGCCGAGTCCTCGACGCCGTTGGACACGATGACGAAGGCGATGACGGCCTGCCCGGAGGTGTCGTCCGCGGCGCCGACCACGGCCGCCTCGGCGACGTTGGAGTGGGCGACGAGCGAGGATTCGATCTCCGCGGTCGACAGGCGGTGGCCGGACACGTTCATCACGTCGTCGACGCGACCGAGGAACCAGATGTCGCCGTCCGCGTCCCTGCGGGCACCGTCACCGGCGAAATAGGTGTCCTCGAAACGAGACCAATAGGTCTCCTTGAAGCGCTCCGGGTCTTTCCAGATGCCGCGCAGCATCGCAGGCCACGGCTGGCGGATGACGAGGAGTCCGCCCTCGGGGCCGGCCGGGTTCTCGCCGGAGTCGTCGACGACGTCGACGGAGATGCCGGGGATCGGCCGCTGCGAGGAACCGGGTTTGGTCGAGAGGACGCCGGGCAGGGGTGCGATCATGTGGGCACCGGTCTCGGTCTGCCACCAGGTGTCGACGATCGGGCAGCGTTCGCCGCCGACGACGCGGTGGTACCAGCGCCACGCCTCGGGGTTGATCGGTTCGCCGACGCTGCCGAGCAGGCGCAGGCTGGACAGGTCGTACTTCGCCGGGATCTCCTCGCCCCATTTCATGAAGGTCCGGATCGCCGTCGGTGCGGCGTAGAGGATCGTGGCCTTGTATTTCTCGACGATCTCCCACCAGCGGCCCTGATGCGGGGTGTCCGGGGTGCCTTCGTAGACGATCTGGGAGACACCTGCGGCCAGTGGGCCGTAGGTGACATAGGAGTGTCCGGTGACCCAGCCGACGTCGGCAGTGCACCAGAAGACGTCGGATTCGGGCTTGATGTCGAAGACGGCCTTCATCGAGTACAGCACCTGGGTGAGGTAGCCGCCGGAAGTGTGGAGGATGCCCTTCGGCTTACCGGTGGTGCCGGAGGTGTAGAGGATGAACAGCGGGTTCTCCGAGTCGAAGAACTCGCATTCGTGCTTCGCGTCGGCCTTGCCGACGGTGTCATGCCACCACTGGTCCCGGCCGTCGACCATGTCGATGTCCTGACCGGTGCGCTCGACGACGAGGACGTGCTCGACGGGGGTGTCACCGGCGGACAGGGCCTCGTCGACGGCGGGCTTGAGGCTGGTGGGTTTGGTCCGGCGATAGCTGCCGTCGGCGGTGATGACCACGCGGGCTTCGGCGTCGATGATGCGTGAGCGCAGGGCGTCGGCGGAGAAGCCGCCGAAGACGACGGAATGGGCCGCACCGAGGCGGGCGCAGGCCAGCATCGAGATCATCGCCTCGGGAATCATCGGCAGGTAGATGGCGACACGGTCGCCGGCCGTGACGCCGAGATCGGTGAGCGTATTGGCCGCCTTCGACACCTCGGCGAGGAGCTCGGCATAGGTGAAGATGCGCGAGTCTCCCGGCTCACCCTCGAAGTTGATGGCCACGCGGTCGCCATTGCCGGCGATGACATGGCGGTCGAGGCAGTTGTACGCGATATTGAGCTTGCCGCCGACGAACCATTTCGCGAACGGAGGGTTGGTCCAATCGAGGACCTCGTCGAAGTCCTCGTGCCAGTCGACGAGCTCACGGGACTGCTCGGCCCAGAAGCTCAGGTAGTCGGCGTCGGCCCGCTGGTATTCGTCGGCACCGACATTGGCGGCGGCTGCGAACTGCTCAGGTGGGGCAAAGGTCTCGGCCTGATCGGCGATGCTTTCGGTCATTCTTCCCTCCGACTTCTTTGGTGGATCGAAAATTCTAGTTGCACTGTATACCCGCCGACGGGGGCCGGACAGCAGTGTTTCGTGCGATGAGCGGTGGGAGTGGGGGTAGCCACAGAGGCTCTGATGTGCTATGCGTCACACGCCTCCGATGCCGCGGCACTGGGGATTTGCCCCGCCTCGGCGGTGGGAGAACCTGGCTTCCGGAGGGTGCATCAGGTGTGGATGAGTGCACAGGAGGCCTGTGTTCTGCAAGGATGGGAGCAGAGTCTGTCGGGATCCGTCCCGCGCAGACGCCGCAACACTGTTACCTTTTCCCGAGATCGAGTGGAGTAAGCGATGAGTTCGCCGCAGCATCCAACCGGGTCCGGGCCACAGCCGTGGCAGGATCAGCCCCCGCAGCACCCGGGGCAGAACACGCCCCAGGCGGGCGGTCAGCCCCCGGCATACGGATCGGGCCCTGGACCCTACGGTTCTGCGCCCGGACAGGCCTACGGATCCGCGCCCGGCCAGTACGGCTCTGCGCCCGGGCAGAATGCCTCGGCACCGGGTGCCTATGGTTCAGCCCCGGGCCCCTATGGCTCTCCCGCCCCGTACGGCTCCGCGCCCGGCCCCTATGGTTCGGCCCCCGGCCCCTATGGTTCGGGACCCGGCCCCTACGGTTCAGGACCCGGCCCCTACGGTTCAGGGCCCGGGCCCTACGGTTCGGGGCCCGGACAGTTCGGCGCGGGGCCAGGACAGTTCGGTGCCGCACCGGCTCCCAAGCAGCGGTCGGGCCCAGGGCTCATCGGACCGCTGACGCTGCGCGACCTGTTCCTCCTCTTCGCAGGCCTGCTCGCGTTCATCACACTGTTCGTGCCATATCGTGACTACGGGTTCGAGACCACGACTCTATGGCACTGGAACGTCGCCGATATGGGCGCGCTCGTGTTCACCGTCCTCTCGATCCTGCTGCTGGCGACTGCCGTCCTCGTCAACAAGCTCGGCAACGGCCGTCTGCGGATCGGCTCGCTCAGTCTCGACCAGTTCATCTCGGTGCTCTCGGCGATGGCCTTCACCTACGCGTTCATCGATCTGCTCACCTCGGCGGTCTACTGGCATGTGGGTGCCTACCTGGCCTTCTTCGCCGCGCTCATCGCCTTCTTCGCCGGCGTGTTCACGATGATCCCGTTCTTCGCCCGGGAATTCGCCGGGCGCGAAGACGTCGAGACCCATCCCAAGGCTCGCCCCGTGTCCAAGCACACTCAGCACCCGGCCCCCGTGGCCAATGTTCCCGGCAGCGGCGCGGGCGCACCCGGGTTCGCCCCCTACGGCTCGGCGCCGGCCGGTGCCGGTCAGCCCGGCGGACCGGGACAGCCCGGGCCCGGCGGATTCGGAGACCCCGGCCAGCAGGGCGGTTTCGGAGGGCCCGACCAGTCAGGACCCGATCAGTTCGGTCAGCATCCCGGCGGGCCGCAGTATGGGCAGCAGCACGGACAGCCCGGGCAGCCGCAGTTCGGGCAGCCAGAGCCCGGGCAGCCCGACGACAATCAGCGGCCCAACCCCTACGCACCGCCCGAGCAGCAGGAACAGGAGCGCTCGGCGAACGCCTTCTCGGCGCCGGCATCGGGCGAATCCTCCGACCAGCCGGTGCACAGCACCGGTGACGGCCAGACCTACCTCGGCGCTCGCGATTCGGATGCTCCACAGCATTCGCAGAGCGAACCCACCCAGGCCTTCGGCTTCGGCGCAGACCGCGAACAGGGCGGCGTCCGGGACGAGCAGCCCACCGCGACAGGACCGCAGACGGCCGAGAGCGAAGACTCTCACTCCGGTGCCGCGGCGGCAGCCGCCGGTGCGGGCGTCCTCGGCGGAGCCGCCGTGGCCGGTGCGTCCTCGGCGAATGCTGATGACTCCGAACGCCGACGTGGCCGCCACGCCGCCCCGGACTCCGAGACGGACGATACGATCGGGACCCCGAAGCCGCACGCAGATGAGGCCGTCGCGGATGCCGAAGCGAACTCACCCGCAGCTGCGGGTGCAGTCGACCCGAGCGCGGAACCGGCCCGGTTCACGGACTCCGCGGACACCGCCTCGGCGAGCGATGAGGAGGCTCCGACCGTCGTCTCCCCGGCGGAGAGCAGCGACCTCGTGTCCAAGGTCAATGCGAAGTCCTCGGACACGAACGCCGGCACGGGCGAGGACTCATCACCGTCTCTCGGTCAGGCGACGAACGACCAGCCGGCGACTCGTACCGAGTCGACCACCGTCCCCGAGAGCGAGGAGCCCACTCAATACGTTCCGGTCGCCTCGTACGGCGACCGGTCGGCGGCAGAGGCCGAAGGTGCGGAGACCGGCCGCTCGGACGAGGAGACGGTGGCGCAGACGGCCATCGACGGTGAGCCGGTGCCTGCTGACGCCGGGCAGGGTGCCCGTGAGGACGGCGAGCGCCCCATCATCCAGGCGTTCTGGTTCGCCGTTCCCGAACCGCGCGAAGCCGTGGACCCGACCACCGGGATGCCGGTGTTCACGATCTACCCCGGCGACTGGTACCTCAGCCTCGAGGACAAGGGCTCCTGGTTCAAGGTCCGCGACACCGACGGGCGCGAAGGAATCCTGCGCAATATCGAAGGAATCCAACGCGGCTGAACCGGTCGGCACCGACTCGAACGTCCGCGCTGTGGACGCAGTGCGGCGCGGACGGCGCTCGCAGGCGTCGCCTGCACTGATCGGGCAAGACGAACACCGCCGCTGACCAGGACCGGGGACCGCGGTGCACCGCAAAGGGCGCCTCCTGTGACTCGAACTCACAGGAGGCGCCCTTTCGCTGTCCCATCCACAGGAGCCCGCGCCCGTCTGGTCCGCACGCCGGAACATCAGACAGGCTCGTGGCATGCAGGTAGCCCTCATCACCGACCTCGGCGCAATCACCGAAGAATGCGCCCGGGTGGCAGAAAGCATCGGCGTGACCCTCACGGTTCTGCCTCCCGACTCCGGAGGCTGGCAGTCCGCCTCCCTCATCCTCCTCGGCGAGGACGTCGGGGAAGCACCCGCGACCGATCACGCCGACCGGATCCTCGTCGTCCTCGACGGCGACGAACCCGCATCGACTTGGGCGAAAGCGGCCCACCTCGGCGTGGATCAGCTGGCAGTGCTGCCCGCCGCCGCGGAATGGCTGAGCGGGCGGATGATCGCGGCCATCGAACCTCCTGTCTCCCCGGGCACGACGGTCGGCGTCGTCGCCGGCTGCGGCGGTGCCGGCGCCTCGGTGCTCGCCTGCGCGCTCGCTCGTCGGGCCGGTGCCGATATCAGCACCGTGCTCGTCGACGCCGATCCGCTCGGGGGCGGACTCGACCTCGTGCTCGGGGCCGAGCAGGTGCCCGGGCCCCGTTGGACCGACCTCAGCGCCTCCCGCGGACAGCTGCGCCCCTCGACACTGGCCGACGCGCTGCCCCGTCACGAAGGGCTGGCCTTGCTGTCCTGGGGACGTGACGACACCGTCGACCTCGATCCGGACGTGTTCGACGACTTCCTCGCCGCGGCCGGGCAGGCCTTCGACCTCGTCATCGTCGACCTGCCCCGTCACGCCCCACCGCAGTGGACCCGCCGCTGCCATCACGTGCTGCTCGTGGCCCCGGCCAGGGTCCGCTCCGCGGTCGCTGCCTCCCAAGTCGCCAAACGACTCTCACAGGCCCACCCCGATGTCCGCCTCGTCGTCCGCGAAACCGGAGTCGGCGGCCTCGACGCCGAACTCCTCGCCGAATCCATCGGGCTGAGTCTGGCCGGAAGCATCCGCGATGATCGCGGGCTGTCTGCCGCCGTCGACCGCGGCGAGGGCATCCCGGGAGGAGCCCACCTCGGTCGCCTCGTCGATCGGCTGCTGGGGGAGTGGGTGGAATGAGCGAATGGCTCGACGCCTCCCTCGTCGCCGACGTCCGCAAGACCCTGCTCGACAATCCCGGACCGGTGACCACGGCAGCCGTCGCCGAAGCGGTCCAACGCACCGGCCGCGTCCTCGGGTCGGCCGCCCTGCTCGAACTCGTCACCCGGCTGTCCGCACAGCTGTCCGGGGCCGGTCCTCTGCAGCCCGTGCTCGAGGTGCCGGGAACCACCGATGTGTTCGTCAACGGACCGCGGGAGATCTTCGCCGACACCGGTGACGGTCCTCGGCTGCTCGACCTCTCCCTGGGCGCCGAGGACGAGGTGAGGTCCCTGGCGGTGCGGCTGGCCGCGCTCGGCGGGCGCCGCCTCGACGACGCGAGTCCCTATGTCGATGTGCGACTGCCCGACGGGGTGCGGATGAATGCGATCGTCCCGCCGATCTCGGGCGAGACCACCACGATCTCCTTCCGCGTGCCCAAACGCTCCGGATTCCCTTTCGCCCAGCTGTGCGCCGAGGGGTTCGTCCCCGATGATGTGAGCCCTCTGCTCGCCGAGGCGGTTGCGTCGCGGGCGAACATCCTCATCTCCGGGGGCACCGGAACGGGCAAGACGGCCCTCCTCGGTGCTCTGCTCTCGCAGGTCGAGGCCATTCAGCGCATCGTCATCGTCGAGGACTCCCGCGAACTCATCGTCACCCATCCCCATGTCGTCCAGCTCGCGGCCCGACAGGCCAACGTCGAAGGCGGCGGGGAGGTGACCCTGACCGACCTCGTCCGCAACGCCCTGCGGATGAGGCCTGACCGCCTCGTGGTCGGTGAGTGCCGCGGGGCCGAGGTCAGGGACATGCTCACCGCGCTCAACACCGGCCACGAAGGCGGATGCGCGACGATCCACGCGAACACCGCCGACGCCGTGCCCAGTCGGGTCGCCTCACTCGGTGCGCTGGCGGGAATGAGCCCGGAGGCCGTGTATTCGCAGTTCTCCACGGCCATCGACCTCGTCGTCCACCTGCGCCGATCCGGGTCCGACCGGGGCGTGACCGAACTGGCGATCCCGATCCGGACCGGTGCCGATGGGGTAGTGATGGAACCGGTGTGGGGGCGGCCCTCGCCTTCGGCCGAAGGGACCGTCAACCGGCGTGCCCTGGCACGGTTCGAGGCCGTGCTCGAGCAGAAGTCAGCCGGATGACCGTGCTCATCGCAGTTCTCGTGGCCGCAGGGATCATCCTCGCGGCCCCGTCGGCGCCGGGCGCGCGTCTGCGCGAACTCCTGCGCCGCAGCGAGGGCGCGGAGACCGATCGACGGAGCCTGCGCAGGATCCGTCGCCGAGGCGGGTCCGCAGAGGAGTCACAGGCGGACAGGCTGTGGGCGATCGGCGCGGTGGAGAACTGCGCACACCTGCTCAAGGTCGGGATGACCCCGCAGGCGGTGATGACGACCTTGAGCCGACAGAACGAGGCCTTGGTGCCGATCTCACGGGCGATCTCCTTGGGCGAGGAACCGGGCCGAGCCATCGCCACACGCAGCGCCGAACTGCCCGCTCCTGCCGCCGAGGTGCTGATCGGAATGGCCGCGGTGTGGACCGTCTCCGAACGGTCCGGGGCGCCCGCAGCCGAGATGATCCTGCGCTATGCCGCCGCCCAACGCGATGCCCTCGATGCCGAGCGCGAACGCCGGATCGCGATGGCCGGACCGAAATCGACGGTGCGCGTACTCAGTTGGCTGCCGCTCATCGGCATCGGCCTGGGGCTGCTCATCGGCGTGGAGCCGACGGATCTGGCCACCGGTCTGCCGGGTCAGCTGAGCATCGGCGGGGGTGTGGCCCTCTACGTGCTCGGCCGTTGGTGGATGAGGACGATGATGCTGCGGGCGCAGCGGTGATCGTGATGCTGCCTGTGCTCATCGCCGCCTTCGTCGCACTCGGAGTGCTGCTGTGGTCGGGAACGACCCGTTCGCGCCTGCAGGGACTCCTCGGCCACACCGCTGCCGGGCACGGCCCCGGACCCCGGGCGGGGAAGGGCGCGACGTCCGCGGCCGGGCATTCCACGGGCAGGCACGATGATGCCGCCCAGGAGCCCCGCAGAGGTCGAGCCGACCGTACCGGAACCGGCACAGTCGTCGCCGATGACCAACTGGCCTTCGACCTCGATCTCGTGGCGATCTGTCTGACCTCCGGCCTGCCGATCCCCGTGGCACTGGCACTCACCGCTGAGGCCACCGGGGACCGTTCCGGCCTCCAGCGGATCGGCAGGGCGATGACGATCGGCGGCCGGAAGCTCGCCGAGGACGACCGGCTGCTGCCGGTTCTCGAGGTCTTCGAATTCTCCGAACACACCGGAGTCGGACCGGCTCCGCTCATCGAGTCCGTGGCCAAGGAGCTGCGTGATTCCTCCCGCCGCCGACAGCAGGAGGCCGCAGCGGCATTGGGGGTGCGGCTGGTGCTGCCGTTGGGTGTGTGCATTCTTCCGGCCTTCCTGCTGCTGTCCGTCGTGCCCGTCGTCATCTCCCTCCTCTCGGATCTGGGGACCGTCTTCTTCTGAGCAGGGTGCTGAACCGATTTTCAGGAAGGGCCGATAGGGTCGATGCATGTCACCGGTCACACCCTTCAGCCAACTGTCCAGCGTCGAACAGGCGGAAGAATACGCAGAGAAGCTCTTCGTCGGTCGATCCGTGCGACTGCGACCCCTGCGCGAGGACGATCTGCCCTATCTCGAGCAGTGGTGGTACGACCCCTCGATCGTCGTCCTGCAGAACCACACGGTTCTGCCGCGGCCCGAAGGGGGAGTCTCGGAACAGTTCTCGCAGTGGAGTGCGAACACTACGAGCGACGCCGTGGGCTTGAGCATCGAACTCATCGAGACCGAGGAGTTCGTCGGGCACGTCACCCTGTACGGGCGCAACCCGATCAACCAGTCTGCGACCCTGGCGATCGTCCTCGGTCCTGAGTTCCACGGTCGCGGATACGGCTCCGACGCTGTGCGGTTGGCCGTGAACTACGGATTCCTGCAGTTGGGACTCAACCGCATCGAACTGCAGACCTGGGCGTTCAACACCCGCGGCATCGCCTCCTACACGAAGGCCGGCTTCGTCGAGGAGGGGCGCCGCCGAGAAGCCGTGTTCTTCAACGGGCGGCGCCACGACGAGGTGATCATGGCCATCCTCAGGGACGACTGGGCGAGCAACACCTGAACCGACTCCGAACCGACTTCGTCGCCGCTGGCTGTGGACGCTGCCGCGACTTGCACGTCATTGACCTGTGGAGGGTGAAACGGCTTCCACAGGCACGGTTTCACTCCTGGACATGACTGCCTCCCGCCTCGCAGGCTGATCTTCCGCTCGCAGAGTGCGAACGGAGCCGTTGCCAAGGAGGAGAGCATGAGCACCACGTCACCTGCCCCGGAGATCGACGACCCACCGGCCGGTCCGATCGAGCCCGCGAGGCAGATCGAGCCCGCGAGGCAGATCGAGCCTGGAGGGGAGATCGAGCCGTTCGCCGGCCGTCAGGCCGCCGAGGAGTTCTGGAGAGCGGACACCGGAGCGACCACCGCAGAATACGCCATCACCACGCTTGCCGCCTGCGGATTCGCGGCCCTGCTCGTCGTGATCCTCAAATCCGAACCGATCAAGGAGCTCGTCACCGGAGTCATCCAGACCGCTCTCGGAATGGGAAGCTGAACGGAGATGGAACGCGGACGCTCCCGTGAGCGGCACAGTGACCAGAGCCGCGACGCGGGCACGGCGACTGCCGAATTCGCCGTCGTCATGCCGGCGATTGTGCTCCTCGTCGTGCTGCTCACGGGAGCCGCCGCAGTCGGTTTCTCCCAGCTGCGAGCTTTCGATGCAGCACGATCCGCGGCGCGTGAGATCGCACGCGGGGAGCCCCAGACGGCCGTCGTCGCCGAGGCGAGGAAACACGCGGGAACCTCATCGAAGGTCACCGTTCGCGCCGATGGCGGGTATTCGGTCGTCACGGTCACCATCCGCCTGCCCGACGCGATCTTCTTCCTCGACACGGTCGATGCGGCCGCCACTGCCAGGTACGAAGGGGACAGAGGCGGATCCTCATGACGAACATCGTCGTCGGGCTCTGCTCCATCATCCTCGTACTCGTGACCGCGGTCGGCAGCCTCGGGCAGGCGTTCGTGGCTCACACCCGGGCCCAGAGTGCCGCGGACCTGGCGGCGCTCGCCGCCGCGGACGCCGTGCGCGGACTGGCCACAGGAGAGCCATGTGAGATCGCGGAGGAGGTGGCCGAACGCAACGGAGGCGAGATGAGCGACTGCCGTGCCTCGCTGAGTGAGCAGTCGGCCTATGTCGCCGTCGAGGTCGACATTCCCGGCCCGCTGCCGAAGGTCCGGGAGAAGGCCGTGGCCGGAAAATAGCCCATTCAGCCGAGCACGGTGCGCAGCAGACGCAGCGCGGCGTCCTTGTCCAAGGGCTCATTGCCGTTTCCGCACTTCGGCGACTGCACGCACGACGGACACCCATCGATGCATTCGCAGGCAGCGATGGCGGACCGTGTCGCCGACAGCCACTCTTCGAAGACCTCGCTGCCGCGTTCGGCGAACCCGGCGCCACCGGCCAGCCCGTCGTAGACGAACACCGTGGCCAGCCCTGTATCCGCGTGCAGGGCGGTTGAGACCCCGCCGATATCCCACCGGTCGCAGCCGGCGAAGAGCGGCAGCAGGCCGATCGAGGCGTGCTCTGCGGCATGCACAGCACCGGGCAGATCAGCGCCTAAGACTTCGGCTTCGTCGAGCACCGTCTGAGGAATCGTCCACCACACGGCCTTCGTCCGCAGAGTGCGTTCGGGCAGGTCCAGTTCGTGCTCGGCGATGATGGCCCCGCCTCTCTTCGCCCGCATCCGGTAGGCGACGACCTGATCCTTGACGTCGACGGTGCCGCTGCACACGGCCGCCCCAGAAGGCAGAACTCTCTGGGCATCGGTGTCGACGATCGCGATCTCCGTCTGCGAACGCGGCTGGGTGGTGTAGTCGACCTCGGCGCGTTCGACTGCCACGATGCGCTCCTCGAGGTCGAGATCGAGCACCGTGAAGTCGATGCCCTGATGCGTGTACACGGCCCCGGGA
The DNA here is from genome assembly GCF_017808105.1 of Brevibacterium renqingii. Taxonomy (GTDB): domain Bacteria; phylum Actinomycetota; class Actinomycetes; order Actinomycetales; family Brevibacteriaceae; genus Brevibacterium; species Brevibacterium renqingii. Next base: position 11,627 of record NZ_JADBHF010000006.1, read on the forward strand.
TGAGCCCCTGTATGCGCTCCGGACTCATCGACCGTGCCCAGCAGGGTTCCGGTGCTCGCCTCTACGAGGCTGAATTGGCCGCCTCCGGTCCCGCGGATGTCGGCGAGATCGGCAGCCGGGGTGTCCTTGGCCCAGAACCAGCCGGTCGGGCGCGCTCGCAGCATCTTCTTCTCGACGAGGTCGTCGACGACCTCGGCCGAGTTCGCCGGGAAGTGCACGAGATCCGCCGACTTGAGAGGCACTTCGGCGGCGGCCGCGCACAGGTGACCGGAGAGCACATGCGGGTTGCCCGGATGGATGACTCCGGCGTCGACGGGCGCGTCGAAGATGACCTCGGGGTGGTGGACGACGTACGTGTCGAGGGGGTCGTCACGGGCGATGAACACGGCCATCCACCGCTGCCCGGCACGTCCGGCTCGGCCTGCCTGCTGCCACAGCGAGGCCAGAGTCCCGGGCCATCCGGAGATGATGACGAGGTCGAGCCCGGAGATGTCGATGCCCAATTCCAAGGCGTTCGTCGATGCCACCGCCAGCAGCTGACCCGACCGCAGAGCGGTCTCGAGCATCCGACGCTCCTCGGCCAGATATCCGCCCCGATAGGCGGCGACCTTGCCGGTCAGCGATTCGTCGACCTGCCCGAGCTGGTCGCGCACGGTCTGCGCGAGTGCCTCCGTGCCTCGGCGGGAGGCGATGAAGGTGATCGACCGGTAGCCGGCACACATCGAATCGGTGATGACATCGGCGGCCTCGGCCAATCCGCTGCGGCGGTCGCCGCCGGGGGAGACCGGCGGCTCCCACAGGGCGAAGCTGCCGGACGCCCGCGGTGAGGAGTCGGCGGTCACGGCATGGACGTCACGGCCCGTGAGTTTGGCGAAGGCCGCATCGGGGTCCGCCATCGTCGCCGAGGCGCCGATCACGACAGGAGCGGCGCCGTAGTGGGCGGCGATGCGCAGCAGGCGGCGCAGCACGAGCGCGACATGGGAGCCGAACACCCCGCGATAGCGGTGCGCCTCGTCGACGACGATGTAGCGCAGAGATCTGAACAGCCGGGTGAAGCGTTCGTGCTGGGGGAGCATGCTCCTGTGGAGCATGTCCGGGTTGGTGAAGACGATATTCGCGTGCCGCCTCGCCCAGTCCTTCGACGCCTGCGAGGCGTCACCGTCATAAGCGGCCGGACGCATCCCGCGGACGACGAACCGTTCGAGCTTGGCAAGCTGGTCGGCCGCCAGCGCCTTGGTCGGGGCGATGTAGATCGCCGAGGCGGTGCGCAGCCTGTCCCGGCTCGCCTGGATCGCTTCGAGCACCGGCAGCCAGAAGCCCAGGGATTTGCCCGAGGCGGTCGGAGTGGCGATGACGACATCGGAGCCGTCCCTGGCCGTCTGCGCCGCCTCGAGCTGGTGCTGCCACAGTGCATCGACGCCGACGGCATGGCAGGCGTGCCGGAGCTCCTCATCGATCCACTCGGGCCATTCGGCGTCGCGTTCGAAACGCTGCGGGATGTCGCGGACATGGACGATGCGCTCATCCCGGGCACCGAAACCGGTGACGATGTCGAGCAGAGCGGAGGAAGCCATGAGTCAATTATGGCGCAGTCGTTAGGATTCTTCTGTGACTGATCTTCCGCTGACCCACTTGGGTGACACCCTCTACCGTGCCGGATACACCGAGCCGCGGCTGCGGCAGTTCTGGGGTCCGGCGACCTCGGAGGCACTCGCCCGCAACAACGCCGCCCCCGCCATCCACCACTGCATCGATGTTCTGGCCGCGGAATCGGCCGACGCCTTCGACCGTGGCCTGGCGAGCCTGGCGCTGCTGTTCCACTTCCACTGTCGGGTCGCTGTCGCAGACGTCCGGCAGGTGCTGGGGGAGACCTTCGCCACCGCCGCCGAGGCGGGCCTGATCGACATCGAGGCAGATGAGGCGATCGCCCCGTTCGCTCTCACCCCGTATGACCTGCCGGTCGGTGTGCCGCGCGGTTTGCGATCCGGGGACGAGAACCTCTACCTCGTGGCCGATCACGGGACACTGGTCACCCCGGACGTCCTCGCCGGTGAGTACGTGCTCGGTCTCGGCGGGGCCGGACGCACACTCGTGACCCTGATCCCGCGGGACCAGGTCGGCGTGTCTGCCGACATCGGCACCGGCTGCGGCATCCAAGCCCTGCTGCTGGCGCGACACAGCAGGCGTGTCATCGCCACCGACATCTCACACCGCGCCCTGCACCTGGCTGCGCTGTCGGCCGAGCTCAACGGGGTGAGCACGATCGAATTCCGGCACGGGTCCTTGCTCGAGCCGCTGCCGGAGCCGGTCGACCTGCTCGTGTCGAACCCGCCGTTCGTCATCACTCCCCGCACCACGGACACGACCTTCGAATACCGGGATGCGGGGATGATCGGAGACGCACTGGTGCGGGAACTGTTCAGCGCCATCCCCTCGGTCCTGGCCCCGGGCGGTCGCAGCGTCTGCCTGGGCAACTGGGAGACCACCTCGGCGGACAAGCGGGGACCTGAGGCCTGGGTGGGCGCTGAGGACACCTCGGTGCTCGTCATCGAGCGCGAGGCCCTCGACCCGGTCGCCTACGCGGAAACGTGGATCCGCGACGGAGGGATCCCGCGAGCCACAGCCGCCTGGAACGCCGCCGTTGGGGAGTGGCTCGAGGACTTCACCTCCCGCAGCGTCGAACAGGTCGTCTTCGGCTATGTGCTCATGGCCAGATCGACCGGCCAGGATGCCGGTTCAACGGCCACGAGCGCCGGCACGAGCACGAGCCCGCAGGTCGACGACGGTGTGTTCAGAGCGAGGGAACTAGTCACCTCGTCTCCGGCGAACAACCCGCACGGGCTCGCCGAGTTCCTCACGACAGTCTTCGCGATCAGGTCATGGCTGTCCTCGGTCGGCCCCGAGGAGATCGCAGCCACCGCCTTCACCCGGTCCCCGGATCTCGTCGAGCACCGACATTTCGTGCCCGGTCAGTCGGAGCCGAGTTCCATCACCCTCGAGCAGGGCATCGGGTTCGGGCAGGTCTTCGACCTCGACACGGCGTTGGCCGGATTCGTCTCGGTGGCCGACGGAACACTGACTGTGCGCCAAACGGCGGGAGCACTCGCACAGCTGCTCGAAGTGGACGCCACAGCCTTGGAAGACCAACTCATCGCCCAGGTCAGAGCCCTGGCTGCGGCCGGCGTGCTGCTGCCCGACATCGCTTCCTGAGACACTGCGACGAGCGGGGCCGACGGGGAATGGGGATAGGATCGATTACCGTTGACGCCGTATCGGGGCCGAGCCGCCCGATGAGTATCGTCTCCGTTCAACAGTGTTACATTGGGCCGGATCGTCCGTTGCAATGAGCAGCAGATGCCGTGAGAGGAATGTGAAAGCGTGACCACAACCGAGAAGAAGCCCCGTCGCCTCGTCATCGTCGAGTCTCCGACGAAGGCGCGAACGATTGTGGGATACCTCGGCGATGGTTATGACGTCGAGGCCTCCGTCGGCCATATCCGCGACCTGCCGACTCCGTCGGAACTGCCCGCCGATATGAAGAAGGGGCCGTACGGGAAATTCGCCGTCGACGTCGACAACGGCTTCGACCCCTACTACCGGATCGACCCGGGCAAGAAGAAGAAGGTCACCGAACTCAAGCGTCTGCTCAAGGACGCTGACGAACTCTATCTCGCAACGGATGAGGACCGCGAGGGAGAGGCCATCGCCTGGCATCTGCTCGAGGTGCTCAAACCGAAGATCCCCGTCAAACGCATGGTCTTCCACGAGATCACTCCCGAGGCGATCGAACGGGCACTGGAGAACACCCGCGATATCGACTCCTCGCTCGTCGACGCGCAGGAGACCCGCCGGATCCTCGACCGCCTCTACGGCTATGAGGTCTCACCTGTGCTGTGGCGCAAGATCCGTGCCGGACTCTCCGCCGGACGGGTGCAGTCCGTGGCCACCCGTCTCGTCGTCGAACGCGAACGGGAGCGAATGGCTTTCGTGCCCGCCGACTACTGGGACCTCGACATCGATCTCGGCCTGCCCGACGGATCGAACCCCTTTGCGGCTAACCTCACCACCGTTGACGGGGCGCGGGTGGCCACCGGCCGCGACTTCGACGACAAAGGCCGGCTGAAGAACACCTCGGCGACGGTGGTCGATCAGGCCCGCGCCGAGGCTCTGGCCGCCGAGCTGAGCGGCGACGCCAAGGACTCCCTGTCCGTGACCGCAGTGGAGTCGAAGCCATACTCCCGCCGTCCAGCCGCGCCGTTCACCACCTCGACGCTGCAGCAGGAGGCGGGACGCAAACTGCGCATGAGCGCCCGCCAAGCCATGCGCACCGCCCAGTCGCTGTACGAACACGGCTACATCACCTATATGCGTACGGACTCCTCGGCGCTGTCGGGCCAGGCCATCGCGGCCGCGCGGAAGCAGGTGACCGAACTCTACGGTCCCGAATTCGTGCCCCAGTCACCGCGCCAGTACGCGAGCAAGCAGAAGTCCGCGCAGGAGGCCCACGAGGCGATCCGCCCCTCCGGCGACTCCTTCCGCACCCCGGCCCAGGTGTCCAAGCAGCTGTCCGGCGACGAGTTCCGTCTCTACGACCTCATCTGGAAGCGCACCGTGGCCAGCCAGATGGCCGATGCCAAGGGCAAGACCGCGACGATCAGGGTCCGTGCCGCGCTCGCCGACGGACACGAGGCCGGTTTCAGCGCCAGCGGCACCGTCATCACCTTCCGCGGCTTCCTCGCCGCCTACGAGGAGGGCCAGGACGCTTCCCGCTACGACACGAAGTCCGGCGAGTCGCGGCTGCCGCAGGTCGAAGAGGGCCAGGCGCTGTCCGTCATCAAGGCCGAGGCCGATGGGCACACCACGGCCCCGCCTCCGCGCTTCACCGAGGCGAGCCTGGTCAAGCAGCTCGAGGAGCTCGGCATCGGGCGTCCTTCGACGTATGCGGCCACCATCTCCGTCATCCAAGACCGCGGCTATGTGAGCACTCGCGGCAATGCGCTGGTGCCCAGCTGGTTGGCGTTCTCCGTGGTGCGGCTGCTCGAGGAGCACTTCACCGGGCTCGTCGACTATGCGTTCACTGCCGACCTCGAATCTGAGCTCGACCGGATCGCGATGGGCGAAGAGGACCGCAACGAATGGCTCGCCGGATTCTACTTCGGCGACCAGACCCAGGACCGTGAGGGTCTCAAGGCGATCGTCGACGACCTCGGCGACATCGACGCCCGTGAGGTCAACACCGTCGCCATCAGCGAGGGCGTGAACCTGCGCGTCGGCCGATACGGCCCCTACCTCGAAGTCGCAGCCGAGGCCGAAGGCGAGGACCCGAAGCGGGTCTCGGTACCCGATGATCTGGCCCCCGACGAGCTGACCGCCGCCAAGGCCGCCGAGCTCATCGAGACCCAGGGCGGCGAAGACCGCGAGCTCGGCGTCGACCCGGAGACCGGGCACACGATCGTGGCGAAGAACGGTCGTTTCGGCCCCTACGTCTCCGAGGTGCTGCCCGAACCAGAGGAGAAGCCCAAGCGCGGAGCCAAGAAGCCGAAGCCGCGGACGGCATCCCTGTTCAAGTCGATGCATCTGGACTCGATCGACCTCGAGACCGCGCTCAAGCTGCTCAGCCTGCCGCGCATCGTCGGTCAGGACGAAGAGGGCACGGACATCACCGCCCAGAACGGTCGCTACGGACCGTATCTGAAGAAGGGCACGGACTCGCGGTCGCTGACCGATGAGGAGCAGATCTTCAACATCACCCTCGACGAGGCGCTGAAGATCTACGCCGAACCGAAGCAGCGAGGCGGCCGGCGCGCTGCGGCTCCGCTGAAGGAACTCGGCGAGGATCCGGAGACGAAGAAGCCGGTCGTCGTCAAGGACGGTCGCTTCGGTCCCTACGTCACCGACGGAGAGACGAATGCGACCCTGCGCAAGGACGACTCCGTCGAGGCCGTGACGCTCGAGCGAGCGGCGACGCTGCTGGCCGAGAAGCGGGCGAAGGGCCCGGCGAAGAAGAAGACCACTCGCAAGGCCCCTGCGAAGAAGTCGACGACATCGAAGACGACTGCGGCGAAGAAATCGACAGCAGCGAAGTCGACGGCGTCGAAGTCCTCTGCATCGAAGTCGACGACGTCGAAATCTGCGGGCAAGACCACTGCCGCGAAGAAGACCACGGCGAGTAAGACGAGCACGTCGAAACCGAAGACTCCCTGAACACACCTCTCGTAGGTGGGCGAAATGGGCCTGCTCACCAGGGCTCGCGGGGCTCAACCATGGCGTGAGCGCTGCTCCAGCACCGCCCACTGCAGCCCAGCCGGTCCGATCGCAGTCGCACGCAGAGCCCAGCCCCGGTGGTGCAGCGGACTCGTCTAGGAACGTGATGCGGCCGCGAAGTCGGCCAGCGCCTGCCCGTCGAGGCGGTAGGTCTCCCATTCGTCCTGCGGCTTCGCGCCCAGGGACTCGTAGAACCCGATCGAGGGCGTGTTCCATCTGAGCACGCACCATTCGAGGCGGGTCAGTCCGCGGTCCCGGCAGATCTGTGCGAGACGACCCAGCAGCGCCTTGCCGGCACCATGCCCGCGGTACTCGGGATCGACGAAGAGGTCTTCGAGCCAGATTCCGTTCCTGCCCGTCCAGGTCGAGAAGCTGTGGAACCAGACGGCGAAGCCGATGACCGTTCCGTCGACTTCGGCCATGAGCCCGAACGTATTCGGACTGCCCTCGGCCGGGAACATCACCGCGGCGAAGTCCGCCTCGGTGGCCTCCACAGCATTGGGTTCCTTCTCATAGACGGCCAGCGCGTGGACAAGGCGGAGGATCTGTGGCAGATCGCTTTCGGTCGCTTCGCGGATGGTGACAGTCATTCTTCCTCCTATGAGCTCACAGCACGTGCTTGCCCACGTAGTCGGCCAGGGCAGCCAGCTCATCGGCGGTGGGGGCGACGGGCGTGAGCGGATCGGCCGAGGCATAGTAGGAAGCGAATGCCTCGGCGACGGCATCGACGGTGATTTCGGGGTGGATCTCGCTGATCGAGCCGCCCGTGGAGGGGTCCCATTCGATGCCGAGGGCGGCTTCGACATCGGTGAGGACCGCGCGGATCGGTTCCGGGTCTTCGACCACGACGGAGGAGGAGAACAGCCACGCCCCGGAGACGACGCGTTGGGCCGTGCCTATCGCCTTGATCCGGCCGGCGACGTTGACGCTGTGCTCTCCGGGACAGTACTCGCCGGGGATCTCGCCGAGGCGGGCGTCGACGCCTAGGCCACGCAGCACTTCGACATAGTCGAGACCGAAACCGGTGAACCTGGCGGTCGTGTCCGTGATGAAGGAATCACTCGGTTCGATGTGATCGATGACCAGTGAACCCGGATGGTACGCCGCCGCCCGGCCGCCGAGGCTGCGCAGCGCTGGTGTGAAGCCGTGGTCTCTGGCGGCCTCGATGGCGGCGGCGAAGCCGGGCAGGAACCGGTCGCGGGCGCCGAAGGCCAGGGTCGGCGCTGGACGGTACATTCGCAGCGTTGCGCCTCGGCGGCCGGCCTTGACCGAATCGAGGAGGACGCGAGCGAAGGCCAGTTCCTCGGCCGGTCCCAGCCCCTGAGCGGCCACGGTGGTCATCGCTGTATTGACTGTGTGCACGAGAACAAGAGTAGAGGATGGGAGCACGCCATCATGGTCCGGGTTGTCCGAGATCGCACCGGGTTCCAAGAGATATGTCAGTCGGGACAGATAGTGTAGGGCTGTGAGCATGTTGACGACTTCAGGACACCGACTGCCCGGAGCCCCCGGCCGCCTTGTCACCGAGACCGCGGCCTGGGGAGCCCTGATCGTTCTTGTCGCGATCAGTTATGTGGTGGCAGGCACGAGCGGACTCCTCGCCACAGTGGGCGGACACGCGTTCACCGCCACGGCCGATTCGATCAGCGCCGGAGGGTTCGACAATCGCGTGGGCAGCCTGTCGCTGCTCATCGTCTTCGCCTTGTCCTGCACCGGTCTCTTCATCCCCAGCAAGGTCTTCGCGACCCGCCCTCCCGCCGTGCGCAAGACCGCACTGAGCATCTCCGCGATCATCGAGGCGGCCGTGCTCATCGTCCTCAGCCTGGCTCCCAGCGCCTGGCTGACGTGGGTCGCGGCGCTGTTCCTCGGGGCCGTGGTGGGTCTGCTCATGAGCATCAACCCGTTCACGAACGAGAAGCCGTGGCGCCGCGTGGGCATTCCCGCCGCGATCCTCGTCTTCGTCTCCTGCGCCTTCCAGATCCTCGGCGGATCCGCCGCAGGAACTCAGGCTCTCGGCTGGATGTCGCTGCTGGTCGGAGTCGGCATGGCCGCGGGGTCCATCATCATCTTCCTCACGCCCGAACGTGCTCTGCATGCGGAGACCGCGACCACGGGTTCATTCCCCGAACTCAAGGCGCGTGTGGCCAGGCCCCCGGAGGCGATCGCCAATCCGTGGGTGTGCATCGGCCTGTTCGCCGTGCTCGGTGCCACTTTCATCCTCGCCCAGCCCACCGCGGTCGCCCATGACTACGGACAGGCCGGGTTCGCTCTCATCATCGCCTGCTGCCTCGTCGGCTGGGCCATCGGTTTCGAGATGGGCCCGACCTTCGCTCCGGGAATGTCACGCCCCCGCGTATCCACCTTCGCCCTGCTCGTCTCCGGCGTGCTGCTGTTGGCGACGGGCGGCATCGGCGAACTCTCCGGCAAGGTCGTCTTGTCTGCGGCGATCGCGTTCCTCGTCGGCATCGGCGTGCGTGCCCAGCCCTATGACTTCTCGCGCCGGTACGGAGCCGTCGGCGGCGCGGGCCTGGCGCTGGTCATCAACGCCTTCGACCTCGGCGGAACCGTCGAAGTCGGTTCGAGCCCCGACTGGGTGCTCGTCCCCAGCGATGTGGCGTTCCTCATCTTCGGCATCGGCGCCCTCGTCGCCGGCATCATCGGGCTCTTCACCTTCGACCCCCACAAGCTGCAGGGCCTGTCGGTCGACATCGTCCATGGCTTCCGTCCGCCCAACCAGGCCGAGAACGCCGCCGGTGGGCTCGGCAACTCCGCCGAACGCCTCGGCGCGGGATTCTTCATCGCCATCGAAGGCGGGGACGGATCGGGAAAGACCACGCAGATCAAACGGATCTCCCGTGCCCTGGCCGACGACGGATACCATGTGGAGTCCACTCGTGAGCCCGGCGGCACCGAACTGGGCACGAAGATCCGTTCGGTCCTCTTCGACTCCGATCGGCCGAGCACTCGCACCGAGGCGCTGCTCTTCGCGGCCGACCGCGCTCACCATGTGGCCTCACTGGTCGATCCCAGCCTGGATGAGGGAAACATCGTCATCACCGATCGTTACATCGATTCGACGATCGCCTACCAGGCCGCGGGACGCAGTTTCGACGAGAAGACGATCCTGGCGCTGAGCCGCTGGGCCACCCAGGGGCTTGTCCCGCACCTGACGATCGTCCTCGACATCGAACCTGAGGCCGCAGCCGAGAGGATGGGCGAGCGTGGGGAGAGCAACTATCTCGATGAGGAGAATCAGCAGTTCCACCAGCGTGTGCGCCAGACCTACCTCTCCCGTGCGCACCGGGAACCCGACCGCTACGTCGTCCTCGACGCCTCGGTAGGAGTCGATGAACTCACCGCACGCATTCTCGAAGCCATCCGCGAACGACTTCCGCAGACCCTGCTGAGCCGTGACAGGACCAGCGCCGAGGCATCGTCGGCGGTTGCGGGAGAGGTGCCCACTGCGGCCGATTCCGCAGCGGATGACGATGCCGCAGCCGGTTCCGTCGTGCCCTCCTCTGCCGAGAGCGACGACCCTGCCGTCCACGAATCCTATGCGGCTGGTGAGGACGCCGAGACGAGTGGATCCGCCGCATCTGAGGACTCGGCCGACGGTGATGAGTCGTGGCATGAGCGTGGGCCGCGTTTCGTGCCGGTGACCGGCGACCGTTTCATTCCCGCCGCGGTTACCGACGACGAGGTGGAGATCTCCGGCAGCGTTCCCACCGAACGGGTCGACCTCGGCGCCGATCTGCGGGAGGATTCAATCTCGTCGGCAGACGCGTTTGAGGCCCGGGCAGGCGAAGCAGAGTCTGAACCGGCGTTGGAGCCCTCGCCCGCAGCCCGGAAGCCGGACGCCGATGTCGAAGAGGAGCTTCCGTCGTTCCTGGAGTCAGAGGACGAAACCGAATCCGACGAGGACGCGACCACGACGGTTCTGCCGGCCCGCGGATTCACCCCCGAGGCACTCATCGACGACAGCGACGAGGCCGAAGGCGTTGCGACGGACAGGATCGCCACCGATTCAGCTGAGGAGGCCGAGACCCGAGTCGTCGATCAAGTGGACCCGGACGAGGCCGAGACGCGTGTAGTCGAAACCGGCGATCGGGAAGACCAGGTCGACCCGGACGATGCCGAGACGACTGTGCTGCCGGCGCGCAGCGCTCGAGAGACGAGCCGCGAACGACTGCAGGCGCAGGCGGAGATCGAACGACAGGCCCGCGAGCGCCTGCGCAGGCAGCGCGAGCGCAACAATCGGCGCTTCAACAATCCGGAGGGATCCTGAGATGAGCGTCTTCGACGAACTCGTCGGTCAGGACGAGGTGAGCACTCAGCTCGGATACGCCTTGGACAGTCCGGCGGCAATGACCCACGCGTGGCTGTTCACCGGTCCGCCCGGGTCGGGGAGGTCGAACGCCGCCAGAGCCTTCGCCGCGGCTCTGATCTCCGGAGGCACGGAATCGAACGACGTCACCTCCCGGGTGCTTTCGGGCCACCACGAGTCCCTGACGATCATGTCGACGCAGAAATCGGTCATCTCGATCGATGAAGTGCGCGAGCTCGTCACGAAGGCGCAGACGGCTCCCGTCAACTCACAGTGGCGAGTCGTCATCATCGAAGACGCCGACCGGATGATGGAACGCACCGCGAACGTGCTGCTCAAAGCCATCGAGGAACCGCCTCCAGCCACGGTATGGCTGCTGTGCGCGCCCAGCCCGATCGATGTGCTGACAACCATCAGGTCGAGGTGCCGCCCGGTGCGGCTGCGGATTCCCTCACGCGATGCCGTCGCTCAGCTGCTCATCGAACGCGATCACGTCGGTGAGGATCGGGCCAGATGGGCCGCTGCCGTGGCCCAGAGCCATATCGGGCGTGCGAAGTACTTGGCGCTGAATGAATCCGCCGATGCCGAACGCAAGCAGATCCTCGCGATTCCAGGCAAACTCACCTCGGTGGGAGCCACCATACGGCTGGCAGGCAGAATCGTCGACGCCGCCGCGGAAACCGCGAAGTCTCGAGTCGAGGAGCGCAACGCCGCCGAACGCAGACAGCTCATGACCACACTGGGCATCGAGGGGGAGAAGACGATCCCACCATCGGCCCGGGCCCAGATCCGGAAGCTCGAGGAGGAGCAGAAACGACGATCGGTGCGAGCACGGAACGATGAGCTCGACCGGATCTTCCTCGAACTCATGAGCCTCTACCGCGACATCCTCATGTACCAGCTGGGGATCCGCGACGGGTGGATCAATGCCGGAGAGGTCGACCTCATCGCCGAACAGGCGAATCGGGACGGGCCGGATACCACTCTGCTGCGCATCGATGCCATCACCGAGGCCCGGCAGCGACTGCAGACGAACATGTCGCCCGTGCTCATCGTCGAGGCGGCTTTCGTGCTGCTGTCGAATCCGTGGCTGCAGGAAGACCGCACGGGGACGATCTGAACGTCGCGCCTATGAGCCCGGGGAGAGGAGCGGCTCTCAGTCTCCGGCCAAAAGCTCGGCGACCAGGGCCGCGGTGAGTTCGATGCGTCGCGGGATCCAGATCTGAAGCGCGTGCTCGGTGCGAGCGTGCGAGCCTCCGCCGACGGTTCCCAGACCGTCCAGTGTCGGGGTTCCGACACCGGCCGTGAAATTGCCGTCCGAACCGCCGCCGACGGCGACCGAGCGCAGCGGCGGATGCCCGAGCTTTCCCGCCAGCCGTTGGGCCCGGGCGTAGAGGCCCATCGCCATATCCTCTTCGAGCGGGGCGCGGTTGATCCCGCCCTTGAGTTCGATTTCGGCGCCGGCGACCGTGGGGGTGAGCGCGCGCAGTGCCTCGTCGATGCGCACCTGCTCACTCGTCGAGGCGGCCCTCGAATCGATGCCGACGACTGCTCGGGCCGGGACGGTGTTCGTCGTCGACCCGCTCGTCATCACGGTCGGCACGACCGAAGTGCCCATGGACGGTTTGTGCAGTTTGGCGATCTCGACGACCTGATTGGCCACCTCGATGGTGGCGTTGATGCCCTTCTCGGGCTCGACGCCGGCGTGTGAGGCCAGACCGGTGACCTCGAGCTGGTAGATCGCGACTCCTTTGCGGGCGATCTTCACCGCGCCTTGGGCCGCCCCGCTTTCGAAGACGAGCGCTGCCTTCGCGCCGCGGGCCTCGTTCTCGATGATCTGTCGAGATCCCGGGGAACCGAGCTCTTCGTCGGCGGTGATGAGGAGGCTGACGCCGTCGATGCTTCCTAGTTCGGCACGCACCTGAGCCAGCGCGTAGAGGGCGATGAGCAGTCCGCCCTTCATGTCATCGGCGCCGGGGCCGCGCACGACACCGTCCTTGACGGAGTAGGGGAAGTCCTTGAGGGTTCCGGTCGGCCAGACGGTGTCGTGGTGGCCGATGAGCACGACCTTGCGCGGGCCGGCTCCGAAACGCCAGAGGACATGAGGGTGGGTGCCCGTTTCGATGATGCGAGGCGCGGCGCCGAGCATTCCGGTGCCGATGCGGGACACGAGCTGAGCGCTGCGCGCCAACGATGCAGGATCCTGCGAGAACGACTCACACTCGATGAGAGCTTGGAAGTCACTCATGAAGTCGTCGGAGTCGAACTCGGCCACGGGGTCTCCCTCTGATCTATGCTTTGTCTGCACTTTCAAGGTTAACTGGTGCCGGCAGCAGACCGCGCCCGACAGCTGTTTCGCCGCCCATCCGGGCCTGAGGCAAGCTGCGAGGTCTCGCTCGGAGCGGCTCCGGTTCGGGAGCGTCCCTCATTTTGACCGGCGGTGCAGAAGTTGGCTAAAGTTAGGTCGGTTGCCGCCTTAGCTCAGTCGGCAGAGCGATTCACTCGTAATGAATAGGTCGCGGGTTCGATTCCCGCAGGCGGCTCGGCAACGCCCCTCCCATCAGGAACACCACTGGACCGGGAGGGGCTTTTTCGTTTCCCGGAGCACCGAATGATGCGGTTGCGATGCGTTTTGCAGCCATTCGGCCAGCACCCGAACAACCAGGCAGCGCCGATATCGGACCGTCGATGCGCCGGAGTGTCTCGTAGAGGTGGATCCGGCTCGATAACGACGATGATTTCGAGGTGGATCCGCCCCTGCGAGACACGGCGTACTTCCTGAGGGTCTTCCGCCGGTGCCGCATCGACGGCGATGGGTCCGGCGAGGAGCTGCGTGTGTTGATCGTCACTGGAAACTGGTACACAATGGAACGTGCGAATGTTACTGAACGATCGATCAGATTTGCTGGTCGGCCTTCCACCGAGACTGTGAGGAACACATGAGCGAAGCGTTCATCTATGACGCGGTGCGCACCCCACGCGGCAAGAACCGCGATGGTGCGCTCCACAGCGTCAAACCCATCGACCTCGTGACCGGGCTCATCGACGCCGTGCGCGAGCGCAACCCCGAACTCGATGACAGTGCCATCGACGACCTCGTACTCGGCGTCGTCTCTCCGGTCGGTGAACAGGGCGGCGACATCGCCCGCACAGCCGCTCTGGTCTCCGGACTCGACGAGTCCGTCGCAGGTGTCCAGATCAACCGGTTCTGCGCTTCGGGCCTGGAAGCCGTCAACCTCGCGGCGCAGAAGGTCGGCAGCGGATTCGAGAACCTCGTCCTCGCAGGCGGCGTCGAGTCCATGTCCCGCGTGCCGCTGGGCTCCGACGGAGGCGCCTGGTCACAGGACCCGACGACGAACTTCGACACGTATTTCGTGCCCCAGGGCATCGGTGCCGACCTCATCGCCACCACCGAGGGCTTCAGCCGCACGGACGTCGACGCTTTCGCCGCAGAATCGCAGAAGCGGGCGGCCAACGCCTGGGAGAAGGGGTACTTCGAGAAGTCGATCGTGCCCGTCAAGGACATCAACGGTGTGACCCTGCTCGACACGGATGAGCACATGCGACCCGGCTCCACCGTGGAATCGCTGTCGAAGCTCAACCCGGCGTTTTCGAAGCTCGCCGCCCAGACCGGCTTCGACGAAGTCGCCCTTCAGAAGTATCACTGGGTCGAAGAGATCGACCACGTCCACACCGCCGCGAACTCCTCGGGCATCGTCGACGGGGCCAGCCTGGTCATCCTCGGCGACTCCGAAGTCGGCCAGAAGATGAACATGAAGCCGCGGGCCCGCATCGTCTCCACCGCAGTCACCGGCTCCGAGCCGACGATCATGCTCACCGGTCCGACTCCGGCGACCCGGAAGGCCCTCGACAAGGCGGGGCTGACCGTCGACGACATCGACCTGTTCGAGCTCAACGAGGCATTCGCCGCCGTCGTGCTCAAGTGGATGAAGGACCTGAACATCCCGCATGAGAAGGTCAACGTCAACGGTGGGGCCATCGCCATGGGCCACCCGCTCGGCGCCACAGGAGCTATGATCCTCGGCACCGTGCTCGACGAACTCGAACGCCGCGACCTCAAGCGCGGACTCGTCACCCTGTGCATCGGTGGCGGAATGGGCATCGCGACGATCATCGAAAGGGTCTGACATGACGACAACGACCACCATCGACTACCAGCGCACCACCGACGCTGACGGCATCGTCACTGTCGTCATCGACGAACCGGACGCCAAGGTCAACACCATGAACGACTACTACGCGGCCGCCATGCAGGCGACCGTGGAGTGGCTCGAAGCCAACGTCGACGACATCACCGGCGTCGTCCTCACTTCGCCGAAGAAGACCTTCTTCGCCGGCGGCAACCTCAACAAGATCCGGGCGGCGAGTCCGGAGAACGCCGAGGCGGAATTCGCCCAGGTCGAGAGCATGAAGGCCGTCCTGCGCCGGCTCGAGACCTTCGGCAAGCCCGTCGTCGCCGCGCTGGGTGGAGCTGCGCTGGGCGGCGGACTCGAGATCGCCCTCGCCACCCACCACCGGATCGCGGCCGAGGACAACCCCAGCGCACGCTTCGGGTTCCCCGAGGTCTCCCTCGGACTGCTGCCCGGCGGCGGAGGCATCGCCCGCACGGTGCGCATGCTCGGAATCCAGGACGCCCTGCAGAAGGCGATCCTGCCCTCCACGAAGTTCAAGGCCGCCGAAGCCAAGGAACTCGGCCTCGTCGATGAGCTCGCCCCGGCGGCCGAGCTCGAGGACCGGGCGAAGGCCTGGATCAAGGACAACCCGGAAGCGGTCCAGCCCTGGGACGTCAAGGGCTTCAGGATCCCGGGCGGATCGCCGTCCTCACCCAAGCTCGGTGCGATGCTGCCTGCGCTGCCGGCCATGCTGCGACGCCAGACGAAGGGCGCACCGATGCCGGCCCCGCGAGCGGTCATCGCCGCAGCCGTCGAGGGCGCGAACGTCGACATCGACACTGCGCTGTCGGTCGAGTCACGCTACTTCGTCCACCTCACCCATACTCCGGTGGCGAAGAACATGATCAAGGCGTTCTTCTTCGACCTCGGCCACATCAACTCCGGCGGTTCCCGCCCGAACGGCTATGAACCTCGTCAGGTCAAGAAGCTCGGTGTGCTCGGGGCCGGAATGATGGGTGCGGCCATCGCCTACACCGCCGCGAAGGCCGGGATCGAGGTCGTGCTCAAAGACGTCGAGCTGGCCGCCGCGGAGAAGGGCAAGGCCTATGCCGCCAAGCGCGAGGAGTCGGCCCTGAAGAAGGGCAAGACGACCGCCGAGAAGTCCCGATCCGTCCTCGATCGGATCACGCCGAGCGCCTCGGCCGAGGACTTCGCCGGTGTCGACTTCGTCATCGAGGCCGTCTTCGAGTCCGTTCCGGTCAAGCAGCAGGTGTTCGCCGAGATCCAGAACGTCGTCGAACCCGACGCCGTCCTGGGGTCGAACACCTCGACCCTGCCGATCACCGAACTGGCCACCGGGGTCGACCGCGACAAGGACTTCATCGGCATCCACTTCTTCTCGCCGGCAGACAAGATGCCCCTGGTCGAGATCATCCGCGGAGACAACACCTCCGATGAGACCCTGGCCCGCACCTTCGACCTCGTGCAACAGATCAAGAAGACCCCGATCGTCGTCACCGACTCGCGCGGCTTCTACACCTCCCGCGTGATCGGGACCTACATCGCCGAGGCGGTCGCCGCCGTCGGCGAGGGTGTGGAGCCGGCTTCGGTGGAGCAGGCAGCACTGCAGGCCGGTTACCCCACCGGTGCCCTGCAGCTCCTCGACGAGCTGACGCTGACCCTGTCGCAGAAGATCCGCCAGGAGACAAGGACCGCCACCGAGGCGGCCGGAGGCACCTGGACCGAGCATCCGTCCGAAGCGGTCATCGACTGGATGGTCGAACAGGCGCGCACCGGCCGCAAGGACGGGGCGGGCTTCTACGACTACGACGAGAACGGCAAGCGCACCACGCTGTGGTCGGGCGTGCGCGAGAAGTACGACTCGGGATCGACCGATCAGCCGTTCGCCGACCTGCAGGAGCGGATGCTCTTCGCCGAGGCGATCGAGACGATCAAGTGCCTCGACGAAGGAGTCCTCACCTCGGTGCCGGACGCCAACATCGGGTCGATCTTCGGTATCGGGTTCCCGGCGTGGACGGGCGGTGTCCTCCAGTACGTCAATCAGTACGAGGGCGGCCTGGCAGGCTTCGTCGACCGTGCGAAGGAACTCGCCGCGAAGTACGGCGAGCACTTCACCCCGCCGGCCTCGCTGATCGAGCGGGCGAAGTCCGGGGAGACCTACGAGTAGGAGGTCTCTCCCGGTGCCTCGCCGCCCCGGCGTCGCATCCGCAGGAATAGCCTGATGGCCTTCCGGCGTTGTTCAGTGACACTGACAATCTGTTCAGTCGCACTGACAGCTACCGGAAGGCCATTGCTATGCGCGCCGCCGTCTACGACGCCTACACCGAGAACTTCGACGACATCACGGTCCGTGATCTGCCCGACCCCAAGCTTCCACCGGCCTCGGTGCTCATCGAGGTCAAGGCCGCAGGAGTCAACCCCGTCGACTGGAAGCTCGTCGGCGGTCACCTCGACGCTTTCATGCCGGTCCAGTTCCCGGTCACGCCCGGTTGGGATGTCGCCGGCGTCGTCGTCGGGCTCGGCTTCGACACTCCCGAATTCTCCATCGGAGACGAGGTCATCGCCTATGCCCGCAAGGATGTGCTGAGTTCTGGGACCTTCGCAGAAAAGGTCGCGGTCCCTGTCCGCTCCGTGGCGCCGAAACCCAAGAGCCTGAGCTGGGAAGAGGCGGGCGGCCTGCCGCTGGCCGGCGGCACGGCTCTGCGAACTCTCGAATCCCTCGGCGCCCTCGAGGGCAGAACCGTTCTCATCCACGGTGCATCCGGGGGTGTGGGCAGCTTCGCCGTGCAGATCGCCGCGGCAGCCGGGGCTCGGGTCATCGGCACGGCGTCGGAGTCCAATCACGACTATCTGCGCCGTCTCGGCGCCGAGCCCGTGACCTATGGCGCGGGATTGGTCGATCGTGTGCGCGAGGCCGTGGGCGGGCCCGTCGACGGGGTCGCTGATTTCGTCGGAGGCGTCCTCGACGACACCTTGGCCCTGCTGGCTGAGGGCGGCATGCACGCCTCCGTCGCCGATCCCTCGGTCGCTGAGCACGGCGGCCGCTACATCTGGGTGCGCCCCGACGGCAGCGAGACCGCGAGGTTGGGTCTCCTCGTCGACGAAGGCAAGCTCACCGTCGAAGTCGCCGGGACCTACGGTCTCGACGAGGTTCCGCAGGCGTTCAAGGACAGCGCCGCCGGCCACGTCCGCGGAAAGCTCGTCATCGTCCCCTGAGGCGGAATCTCAGCCGATCGCCAGCGCGGCGGCCGCCGCTGCGCGCAATTCGACCCCGACCACCTCGGCGCTTGAGCGTCGTGCCTGGTACGGGGTCGAATTCATCATGCCGAACACCGCGTGGACGCGCACCGTGGCGGCCTCGAGCGTCCACTCGGGGTGGGCGGCGGCGACGACCTCGGCCCACCGGCTGACATAGGCGCGCTGCAGGCGGCGCACGGTCCGACGGGAGGCCTCGGGGAGTGCCGCGAGGTCACGATCCTGGATGCGGATGAGCTCGGGTTCGCTCATCGCGAAGTCGACATGGAAGTCGATGAGTCGGTGCAGCGTTCCGGCTGCCTCGGCTTCGACAGCTGCAGCGGGCTGCTCTTCTGTCGCAGCGACGATCTCGTCCCCGCCGGATTTCAGGTACTTCGAGATCCCGACGAGAAGCTCCTCGAGCACGGCCTCCTTCGAGGAGAAATGCCGATACACCGCCGGTGCCGAGATGCCCGCGCCCTTTCCGAGGTCGTCGAGGCGGACACCATGGAAGCCGTGCCGGGCATACAGTGCCTTCGCGACGTTCAGCAGCTGCTCGCGGCGGGCGGCCTTCGCCTCCGCCCGCGAGGTCGGCCTGGCCACATCCTCGGTCGTCATCGCCGACCTCTTTTCCTGTTCCGATGTCGTTTCCCGCGGCGGATGCTTCGCAGAGTCCGCGCGTTGTCACTTCTGCCTGTGAGCAGTATCATAGCAGTCAGTTAAGAAGAATTAACTGAAATGAGGATGGAATGAGAGCAGTGGGAACTGCGGTCAGTCCGGCGACGGGGCAGGTCAATGCTGATGCCCATGCCGAACTCATCGCTGAGCTCCGCGAACGCGTCAGGGCCACCGCCCGAGGTGGGTCGGAGAAGTCCAGGCAGCGTCACATCGACCGCGGCAAGCTGCTGCCGCGCGACCGGGTCGAGCACCTGCTCGATCCCGGAACTCCGTTCCTCGAACTCTCTCCGCTCGCAGCCAACGGCATGTACGAGGATGCGAGCCCCGGCGCCGGGATCATCACCGGCATCGGCCGGGTCGCTGGCCGCGAATGCGTCATCGTGGCCAATGACGCCACGGTCAAGGGCGGCACCTACTATCCCGTCACGGTGAAGAAGCACCTGCGGGCCCAGGAGATCGCGAAGGACAACGGTCTCCCGTGCATCTACCTCGTCGACTCCGGTGGGGCGAACCTGCCCAACCAGGACGACGTGTTCCCCGACCGTGAGCACTTCGGCCGCATCTTCTACAATCAGGCCACGCTCTCGGCCGCCGGAATCCCACAGCTGGCAGCCGTCCTCGGCTCCTGCACCGCCGGCGGCGCCTACGTCCCCGCCATGGCCGACGAGTCGATCATCGTCTCCGAGCAGGGCACGATCTTCCTCGGCGGCCCACCCCTGGTCAAGGCCGCCACGGGCGAGGAAGTCACCGCCGAGGAACTCGGCGGCGGTGCGCTGCACTCGCGCGTCTCCGGCGTCACCGACCATCTCGCCGCCAACGACCCTCATGCCCTGGAGATCATGCGCGACGTCGTCTCCACACTCGGGCCCAAGAGCGCTCCGAACTGGGACGTCATCGAATCCCGTCTGCCCGCGCATCCGCCGGAGGAGCTGACCTCGGTCGTGCCCGTCGACTCGCGCACCCCCTACGACGTCCACGAGGTCATCGCCCGCTTGGTCGACGCCTCGGAGTTCCACGAGTTCAAAGCCGAGTACGGCACCAGCCTCGTCACCGGGTTCGCCCACCTGGACGGACACCCGGTGGGGATCGTCGCCAACAACGGCATCCTCTTCGGCGAATCCGCCCAGAAGGGCGCCCACTTCATCGAACTCTGCGATCAGCGCAGCGTGCCGCTGGTCTTTCTGCAGAACATCTCCGGCTTCATGGTCGGCCGCGATTACGAGGCCGGCGGCATCGCCAAGCACGGAGCGAAGATGGTCAACGCCGTCGCGACCGCCCGCGTCCCGAAGTTCACCGTCGTCATCGGCGGCTCCTTCGGAGCCGGCAACTATTCGATGTGCGGTCGCGCCTACTCACCTCGCTTCTTGTGGATGTGGCCCAACGCGCGCATCTCGGTGATGGGCGGCGAACAGGCCGCCAGCGTCCTCTCGACCGTCAAGCGCGATCAGCTCGAAGCCCGCGGAGAGACCTGGAGCGAAGAGGCCGAAGACACCTTCAAGCAGCCCATCCGCGACCAATACGAGGCACAGGGCAATCCGTACTATTCGACGGCGCGGCTGTGGGACGACGGAATCATCGAACCCGGTGACACCCGTCAAGTGCTCGCCCTCGCCCTCGAACTCGCCCGCTTCGGACCGATGGAACGCCCGCTGAATGCCAGCGGCTACGGCGTTTTCAGAATGTGAGCCCCTCGATGTTCAAGACTGTACTCATCGCCAACCGCGGAGAGATCGCCCTGCGCGTCATCCGCACCTGCCGCGACCTCGGCATCAGGACCGTCGCCGTCTACTCCGACGCCGATGCCCAGGCCGCCCATGTCAAAGCCGCCGACACGGCCGTGCACCTGGGCCCGGCAGCCGCCTCGGAATCGTACCTGCGCATCGACAAGGTCATCGCCGCCGCCGAGGCGACCGGCTCGGAGGCCATCCACCCCGGCTACGGCTTCCTGTCCGAGAACGCGGAGTTCTCCGCGGCCTGCGAAGCCGCTGGAATCGTCTTCCTCGGCCCCGGCCCGGAAGCGATCCGGACCATGGGTGACAAGATCACCGCCAAACAGGCCGTGTCCTCTCGCGGAGTTCCGCTCGTGCCCGGCACGAAGGACGCCGCCATGAGCGATGAAGCCCTCATCGCCGCTTCGACCGATATCGGCTTCCCCGTGCTCATCAAACCCTCCGCCGGCGGCGGGGGCAAGGGCATGCACGCGGTCTTCGAGGCCGAGAAGCTGCCCGAGGCGCTGAAGACCGCTCGCCGCGAGGCCGCGAGCTCCTTCGGAGACGACACCCTGTTCCTCGAACGGCTCGTGGCCACCCCGCGGCACATCGAGGTTCAGATCATGGCCGATGCCCACGGCAATGTCATCCACTTCGGTGAACGCGAATGCTCCCTCCAGCGCCGCCACCAGAAGGTCATCGAAGAGGCACCATCGCCGCTGTTGGATCCGGAGACCCGGACTCGCATCGGTCAGGCCGCCTGCGAGACCGCGAAGTCCGTGGGCTACGTCGGAGCCGGCACGGTCGAGTTCATCGTCGGCGCCGACCGTCCCGACGAGTTCTTCTTCATGGAAATGAACACCCGCCTGCAGGTCGAGCACCCCGTGACCGAGGAGGTCACCGGCGTCGACCTCGTCGAACTGCAGCTGCTCGTCGGCGCCGGCGAGCAGCTGCCGCTGTCCCAGGACGACATCACGCTGACTGGGCACTCGATCGAAGCCCGCATCTACGCCGAGGACCCCTCGCGAGGCTTCCTGCCCACGGGCGGACGTGCCCTCGACGTCGTCTTCCCCACAGGCGAGGGCATCCGCGTCGATGCCGGACTCGACGCCGGGCAGACGATCGCTTCCGACTACGACCCGATGATCGCCAAGCTCATCGTCCACGCCGACGATCGGAGCGCGGCCATCGCCCGCCTCGACGCTGCGCTGTCGGCTTCCGCGGTGCCCGGGATCGTGACGAACATCGACTTCCTGCGCACGCTCATGTCCCTGCCCGAAGTCGTCGCCGGTGACCTCGACACCTCTCTCATCGACAATCTCGACGAGGAGCAGCTCGCCCACACCGCCTCCGAGACCCATGCACAGCTGGTGGCTGCGGCCGTGCTGGCGACCGGGGGAGCGGCCGGCACCACCATCACCGGCCCGATCACGGAAACGGACCTGTCGGGGAAGCGCACGACCGCCTCGGCGTGGGCCGGACCGAGTGCCTGGCGGACCTCCAGACCGGAGTTCCGACCCACGGTCCGCCTGGCCGCCGGCGGGCAGACCGTCGAAATCGAGGCCGAAGCCGACCACGCCGGCATCGACTCCGACGGCCTCTGGCACATCGTCCTCGACGGAATCCAGCACACCGCACGGATCTTCTCCGATGCGCGTGAACGCAGCGTCTGGGTGAGCACCGGAGACGGGATCCACGTCTTCACCCGCCCGCTGGCCGACGCCTCGCTGACTCCCGGCCTCGAAGGCGCAGAGGTGCTCGCACCGATGCCCGGCTCCGTCGTGGCCATCAGAGTCGAGACCGGCGACAAGGTCGAGCAGGGTGACCCGATCGTCGTCGTCGAGGCGATGAAGATGGAACACGTGCTCACCGCACCCGCGGCCGGCATCGTCACCGTCACTGTGGTCGAAGGCGCCCAGGTCGGACTCGACGAGGTGCTCGCCGCCGTCGTCGACGAACCGCAGGCCGAAGCCGCCGAAGAACAACCAGTCAGCTGATCACGACAACCACGCCGCGAGCGGGGAGGAAAGAAATGGAAACGTTCGTTCCGGGCATGCTGCCCGAAGAATACGAGGACCTGCGTCAAGGAGTCGCGAAGTTCGCCGACGAAGAGGTCGCACCCGTATCCGCCGAACTCGATGCCAAGCACGAGTTCCCCTATGACCTCGTTGCCAAGATGGGGCAGATGGGCCTGTTCGGTCTGCCCTTCGACGAAGAGTACGGCGGCATGGGCGGCGACTACTTCGCCCTGTGCCTGGCCATCGAGGAGATCGCCCGGGTCAACCAGTCGCTGGCGATCACCCTCGAGGCCGGAGTCTCGCTGGGCGCGATGCCGATCTACCGGTTCGGCACCGAGGAGCAGAAGCGCGAATGGCTGCCGAAGCTCACGGACGCCTCCGGACTGGCGGCATTCGGACTGACCGAGCCCGAGGCGGGCTCCGACGCCGGCGGCACGAAGACCAAGGCCACCCTGGACGGCGGCACCTGGACGATCAACGGCAGCAAATGCTTCATCACGAACTCGGGCACCGACATCACGCGGCTGGTCACCGCCACCGCAGTGACCGGGACCCGCACGTCGGGCTCCGGCCGCGAGGTCCCGGAGATCTCGACGATCATGATCCCGACCGGCACTCCCGGCTTCACCGCCGAGCCCGCTTACGACAAGGTCGGCTGGAACTCCTCGGATACGCACCCGTTGACCTTCGATAACGTGCAGGTGCCCGAAGCCAATCTGCTCGGCGAACGCGGCCGCGGCTACGCGAACTTCCTGCGCATCCTCGACGAGGGACGCATCGCCGTCGGCGCCCTGTCCGTCGGTGCGGCACAGGGCTGTGTGGACGAATCCGTGAAGTACGCGAAGGAACGTCAGGCCTTCGGCAAGCCGATCTCGGACTTCCAGGGCATCTCGTTCAAGATCGCCCGCATGGAGGCACGCGTCGTCGCCGCCCGTTCTGCGTACTACCTCGCGGCCTCACGCATGATCGCCGGTCTGCCGTTCAAGAAGGAAGCCGCCATCGCGAAGATGGTCGCCGGAGAGGCTGCGATGGACAACGCCCGCGACGCCACACAGATCCACGGCGGGTACGGCTTCATGAACGAATACCTCGTCGCCCGCCACTACCGGGACTCGAAGATCCTCGAGGTCGGAGAGGGCACCACCGAGGTCCAGCTCATGCTCATCGCCCGCGAACTCGGGCTCTGAACGGTCCGTTCGCACTCTGAGCCGCTCTTCGGGCACTGATCCGATTCCGCCCGCCGAGGCGGCCCCGCACTTCCATACGGTTGCGCCGGGCCGCCTCGGCGGGCTTGTCATGTCCTGAGGTCAGGACGCAGGTGCCAGGCGATAGTGTGGGGCGGAGGTGAGCGCCCGGCCGAAAGGAAAGTGGGATCGGATGGACTTCAGTGTGGTGGCCTCGGTGGCGTCGGTGACTCTGATCGTCATCGAATACCTCGTCAAGATCGTTGCGATCGGTGTCGTGCCGGAGAACCGGCGGCCCTCATCATCCTCGGCCTGGCTCCTGCTCATTCTGTTCGTCCCGGTCGTCGGCATTCCGGCCTTCCTCATGCTCGGCAGTCCCTACATCAATCAGCGGCGGGCGCGGATCCAGGCCGAGGCGAACGAACTCATGCACGAAGGTGCCGACGAGCTGCCCGATGTCCCACCATCGCTGCAGGCAACGCGTGAATTCGTCTCGGTAGCGCAGCTGGGGCGGGCGCTGACGGAACTGCCGATGGTCACCGGTGACAGCCACGGGGTGATCTCGGACTATGAGGCGAGCATCTCGCGGATGGCAGAACTCGTCGACGAGTCGAGGGAGTATGTCCACGCCGAGATCTACATCATGGCGTGGGACGACACGACCGATGTCTTCTTCCGCGCTCTCGAACGCGCCGCCGGCCGCGGGGTCGAAGTGAGAGTGCTGTTCGACCACATCGGCTCACGGAAGTATCCGGGGTTCCACCGGCTGGGCAAACGCCTGAGCGACGCGGGCATCGAATGGCACCTCATGCTGCCGTTCATCCCCTGGCGGGGCAAGGCCCGACGCGTCGACCTGCGCAATCACCGCAAGCTCCTCGTCGTCGACGGCAGACGGGCGATGATGGGTTCGCAGAACATGATCGACTCGACCTATCTCAAGCCGAAGAATGCCCGGATCGGCCGACGTTGGCACGACATCATGGTCGAGCTCAGCGGCCCCATCGTCGCCGGTCTCGAAGCCGTGTTCTCCACCGACTGGTACTCGGAATCCGGCGAGGCGCTGGGGATCCGCCCCTACGAACGCGAAGGCAATGAGCCCGAGGTGGGCGGAGCGACGAGCGCGATGCAGCTCATCCCCTCAGGTCCCGGATTCACCACCGAACCCAACCTCAAGGTCTTCACCTCGCTGATGTATCTGGCGCAGACGCGTCTGGCCATCGTCAGTCCCTACTTCGTGCCCGACGAGTCGCTGCTGGCCGCAGTGAGCACGGCCGCCAGGCGCGGAGTCCATGTCGAGCTCTACGTCAGCGAGCAGGCCGACCAGTACATGGTCGACCGGGCCCAGTCCTCCTACTACCGGTCGCTGCTCGAAGCCGGGGTGCGGATCTTCCTGTTCCCGAAGCCGGCCGTGCTGCACACGAAGTGCTTCATCGTCGACGACACCTACGCGGTGATGGGGTCGTCGAACATGGACATGCGCTCCTTCGGCCTCAACTACGAGATCAGCCTCCTGGCCACCGGCGGCGATCTCGTCGACGACATCATCGAGGTGGTCGCCGACTACCGGAGCGCCAGTCATGAACTGACTCTGCAGGAGTGGGAGAAGCGGCCGCTGGGACGCCGTTACATGGAATCGGCGATGCGGCTGACCTCGGCGCTGCAGTGAGGGGTGCAGGGAGTCGGCTCAGCCGTGACGGCTGCTGCGGTGTCTCCTGCGGGTGGATCCATCGCGAAATCCTCGCGCGAATCGAAACGGATCCACCTGCAGGAGACACGTGCGCCGCTGGGGGAGCCGAGCGCCGCCGCTGGGGGAGCCGAGCGCCGGCGAATTGAACGTCAGGCGGAGCCGGTCGTGTCGGGGCCGAGTTCGCTGCGGGCCTCGAGCGGAACGTCGAGGAGTTCGTGGACTCCGTCGACGATCTCATTCGGGCGGAACGGGAAACGGCGGACATCCTCGGCGGTCGAGATGCCGGAGAGCACGAGGACGGTGTGCATTCCTGCCTCCATGCCGGCGATGATGTCGGTGTCCATCCGATCGCCGATCATCGCCGTGCTCATCGAGTGTGCGCCGATCCTGTTGAGGGCCGAACGGAACATCATCGGGTTCGGCTTGCCCACGACATAGGGCTCGCGGTTCGTCGCCTTGGTGATGAGTGCGGCGATGGCCCCGGTGGCCGGCAGAACGCCTTCGGGACTCGGACCGGTGGCGTCGGGGTTCGTGACGATGAAGCGGGAACCGTCCTGGATGAGGCGGATCGCTTTCGTGATGGCCTCGAAGGAGTAGGAATGGGTCTCGCCGACGACGACGAAGTCCGGGTCGTGTTCGGTCATGACGAAGCCCGCCTCATGGATGGCTGTGGTCAGGCCCGCCTCGCCGACGACGAAGGCCGTGCCGTGATCGACCTGATTGGACAGGAAATCGGCAGTCGCCATCGCCGAGGTCCAGATATTCGTCTCCGGCACATCGAGCCCGTTCGACCGCAGCCGAGCTGAGAGATCACGCGCCGTGTAGATGGAGTTGTTCGTCAGCACCAGATACGGGATCTCGGCTTGCCGCCACTGAGCCAGCAGCTCGGCGGCTCCCGGCAGCGGGTTGTTCTCCTTGACCAGGACGCCGTCCATATCGGTCAGCCAGCATTCGATCGAATCGCGATCCATGTCTCTCCTCGAGCTCGGGTGTGGGCCGAAGCGCCTACCGACAGCCTAGTCGCGTTTCGCGCCGGTTTCGGAACGGGAGGCGAGCCCGCCCTTGCCGCGGGGGACGGTCACTGCTCTGGTCAGGGTGAGGTGCAGGATCCCCGATACGGCCATGGACGGGATCGACGCCGTCAGCCAGCGGAACGCGTCGACTGGAACGTAGTCGATCGGGTCGAGCAGCACAGCGTAGACGACGGCGCCCGAGGCCATGGAGACGAATGCGACGAGGTTGAATCCGCCGGTGTAATGGTAGGGCGAGTCCGGACGATTGTCGTACATCGCGCGGATGTCGAGGCGCTGACGACGGAGGATGAAGAAATCGACAAATTGGATGGCGCACAGCGGGCCGAGGACGATCGCACCCCAGGAGACGAAGCGCCCGTAGTTGTTGTACGTCGCGTCCGGAAAGAACACGAGCACCACAGCGGGGATGAGAATGAGGCCGCCGAGCACCGGCCACGGAAGCCGGCGGCCCAGGTTGCCCGTGCCTCCGCGAACGGCGATCAGCGCGGCATATCCCTGCGCGACGATCGACGTGATGTTCGCGAAGCCGACGAAGACGAGGGCCAAACCGCCCAGGACGAAGCCTCCGAGCGGAATCATCCACTGCGTCGGATCATCCGAACCCAGGGCGAGTGCGGAGAACGCGCCCACCACGGCGGCGATCACCGAGGCGAGGAACAGACCGATCATGTTCGGCCAGTACGCAGCACGAGCACTGCGGGTCAGTCGGGCGAGGTTGCCGACGTTGGGCCACCAGGCCAGACCGCCGGCGACATTGAGCTCGATGGCGATCATGAACGCCATATGCCTGTCGAAGTCGGCCGCCAGGGGCGGCAGCTCCAGCAGCTGCGACCAACCGATCTGTGTGAAGATGAGCGCGAGCATGATCAGTGTGACCAGGACGAGGCCGGGGGAGACGACCTTGTTGACGGTCTCGATGGACTTCGGCCCTCGCATGAGGATCAGCCAGGAGACGACCACAGCTGTCAGCCCCATGAACTTGACGGTGAGACTGTCGGACTCGATCCTCGTGCCCAGCAGTTCATTGCTGACATTGGCGAATGCGTGCCCGCACATGATGGCGAGCACGGCCGCCCACGCGGCGGCGAGCAGAGCGGAGAGCACGAGCATGACAGCACGGCCGCCGGCAGTGCCGAAGGAGGACCGCAGCGAGACGAACTGTTCGATTCCGTAGCGGACGGCGGGAATGCATGGGACCAGAGCCACGAAGACGATGGAAATCCCGTAACCGATGACGATGCTGGCGA
Organism: Brevibacterium renqingii; assembly: GCF_017808105.1. Lineage (GTDB taxonomy): Bacteria > Actinomycetota > Actinomycetes > Actinomycetales > Brevibacteriaceae > Brevibacterium > Brevibacterium renqingii. The sequence continues at coordinate 39,160 of NZ_JADBHF010000006.1, forward strand.
CCGCCTCTTTGGCTCCGACATAGTAAGCAACGGCTCCGCCCTGGAGGAAGGCCCAGGTGGCGATGGCGAGCCCGATGTTCGCTGCCGAGAAGTCCCAGAAACTCCAGATGCGGTCCTTCTTCAGCAGGGGCAGGTCGCTGGTTGACCCGGCTTCGGTGAGCGCGGTGCGCTCGAATCTTCGGGATGTCGTGCTCACAGGAAGCACCATCCCAGAAGCCCGAGCGACGAAAGGGCGAGCACGACAACCGAAATGGCGATATCCCCGGCGGGGAGAGGACCGAGAACGCCCTCCTCGCTTTCGGGGTCCTCGTAGAGATCGAGGCGGCGTTCGAGTTCGACGCGGAAGTCTTTGTCCATCATCGGCTGCGGTCTCCTTTAACCAGAGTCGGTGCTGTCATCGTCGGCTTCTGATGACCGTTTCACAGGATCGACTGTATACCGTCTGGACGGTCTTTTCTGTTGTCGACGCCGACCTTGACACTCGACTCGAAGAGAGTATTGTAGCAACTACTTAATTAAGGAAAGACTGAAATGAATCTCGATCTGGTCTTCGGAGCTCTCGCCGACCCGACGCGGAGGGCGATCGTCGACCATCTGCGCCACGGAGACATGAGCTCCGGGGAGCTGGCGGATCCGCTGCCGATCAGCAGATCCGCGGTCTCCCAGCACCTGAAGGTGCTCGAGGAGGCCGGCCTGGTCACCAGGAGCAAAAGGGCGCAGCAGCGAATCGTCTCGCTCAACGGCGACAGGCTCTCCGCCGCAACCGACTGGCTGGTCGCAGCCCATGAGGAGTGGCAGCGGAGATTCGACGCGCTCGACCAGGTGCTCAACGACGATCGCTGACCCAAGGAGGAGAACCATCGTGAACCCGAACAGCCCATCGCACGAGGAGCCCGGCTTCACCATCGTCCGTGACTTCGCCGCGCCCCGGGAGCGAATCTGGCAGGCCTGGACGGACCCGGACGTCATGGCCCGATGGTTCCACCCGGAGGGATTGCAAACTCCGCGTGAAACCGTGAGCGTCGACCTCCGGGTCGGCGGAACCTACACCTACACCATGCGCATCGAGGAGACCGGTCAGGAGTTTCCGACCGCAGGCAGATACCTGCGGATCGATCCGCCTGTCCGTCTCGACTTCACACCATGCGCATCGAGGAGACCGGTCAGGAGTTTCCGACAGCCGGCAGATACCTGCGAATCGACCCACCTGTCCGTCTCGACTTCACATGGGGAGTTCCCGGCTCGATCGACGACGCTCCGCGAGTGAGTGTCGAACTCGAAGAGATCGCCGCTGACCGCACGCGCATGACCTTCACCCTCATCGGACTTCCCGACGACTCCGGCGAGGACGCAAGCGCCTACGACGGCTGGACATCAGCTTTCCGCGTCCTCGAGGAGGCGCTCGCCTCGGAACGCGAGGCATCAGCGACGGAGGGCGACATCTGAGCCGCGGAACGCAGAGCAGGGGTCGGAGCCGGCGCACCGGTCCCGACCCCTGGTTCACCGGGCTTCGGTGAATGACGATAAACTCGAATCATCACGAGTGAGGAGCGACACATGAGCGATAAGGTCATCGAACAACGAGGTCTGTGGCTGGACGAGATGGAAGTCGGGGCCACCTACCGGCATGCGCCGGGACGGACCATCACCGAGGCGGACAACACCTGGTTCACCGCCGTGACCATGAACACCCAAGCCCTGCACCTCGACGCGGCCTTCGCCGAGACCGAGCCCTTCGGCCAGAGACTGGTCAACTCGATGTTCACCCTGGCCACGCTCATCGGCCTGTCCGTGACGCAGCTGACTCAGGGCACGATCGTGGGCAATCTCGGCTTCTCCGAGGTCGCCTTCCCCGCGCCTCTCTTCCACGGGGACACGCTCTATGCGGAGACGACGATCCTCGACAAGCGCAATTCGAAGTCCCGGCCCGGACAGGGCATCGTCACCCTTGAGCACCGCGGCTACAACCAGAACGGCACGCTGGTGGCCAAAGCCGTGCGCCAGACGATGATGTTCGACTCGAGCCACTCCGCTGAAGCCGCCCAGACGGAAGCGCAGCCCGAGAACCCAGCGACCGAATCCGGAAAGTGAGCAGCAGCATGGCCCTGGAATTCAAACCCGCCTGGCTCTTCGTCCCCGGCGATCGCCCCGACCGATACACTAAAGCCGCCGAGCGTTCCGACATCGTCATCCTCGACCTCGAAGACGCGGTCAACGACGCGGACAAGGCCGCCGCCCGGGAGTCGATCATCGACTTCCCACTCGACCCCACGAGGACGGTCGTGCGAGTCAACGCCCGGGATTCGGAGCACCTCGATGAGGACCTCAAGATGCTTGCGAAGACCGACTATGCGGCCGTGATGCTGCCGAAGTCCGAGCGCGGCGCGGACCTGACGATCCTCGCCGACTACCAAGTCATCGCACTCATCGAAACCGCGCTGGGAGCCGTCAACGTCGCAGAGATCGCCGCCGCCCCGAACGCCTACGCCCTCATGTGGGGCTCCGAGGATCTCATCGCCGACCTCGGCGGCGGCTCCTCCCGCACCGACGAGGGAGACTATCGCGACGTCGCCAAGCACGTGCGCAGCTCGACCCTGCTCGCCGCCCGCGCTCACGGCAAGTATGCTCTCGACTCGATCTGGGCTGATATCCCGAACCTCGAGGGACTGGCCGGCGAGGCCGAGGACGCCGTGCAGTCCGGTTTCTCCGGCAAGGTGTCCATCCACCCCAGCCACGTGCCGGTCGTCCGCGACGCCTTCCGTCCCAGCGACGAACAGCTGCGCTGGGCCCAGGCCGTCCTCGACCTCGCCGCGACGGAGAAGGGCGCCTTCGCCTACGAAGGCAAGATGATCGACGCACCGCTGCTCAAGCACGCGGAGCTCATCGTCGCCCGCGCAGTCTGAGGAGCGAGCGCCCATGACTCCCGCCGATGCGACCATCGCCGAGCAGATCCGAACCGTCCTCGCCGCAGCCGAGGCAGGCGACGGCATCGCTCCCATCGTCGAGGCGGGCGACCCGATCCTGCGCGCGAAGACCCGCCCCTTCGACGGACAGGTCGACGATGCGGAGCTGGCGCAGCTCGCCGAGGTGATGCGCGCGACCATGCTCGCCGCTCCCGGCGTCGGCCTGGCCGGGCCGCAGCTGGGCATCGGTCTGTCGATGTTCGTCGCCGAGGATCCCGGAGCCCGCGACCCCGAGGTCGCCGAGGTGCGTGAGCGCTCGCCGCTGCCTCTGCGGGTGGTCCTCAACGCTCATTACGAACGCGCCACCGGTGCCGACGTCGCCTTCTACGAAGGCTGCCTGTCGATCCCCGGTTACCAGGCTGTGGTCGCCCGCCCGCGTGAGATCGAACTGCGAGGGCTCGACCTGACAGGAGATCCCCTCGCCGAGGTGGTGTCCGGTTGGTCGGCGCGCATCGTGGCGCACGAGACCGATCATCTCTCGGGGATCCTGTTCCTCGACAGGGCCGAGATGCGCTCCTTGGCGACCAACGACTCAGTGGCACGACTCTGGCACCAGCCCTCGACGCAGAAAGCCGCCGCCGAACTCGGCTTCGCCCTGCCCTCGGGCATGGTGATGTGAAACCCCTCTGCGGACGAGCCCGTCCTGCGCCTGGGCACCGCGTTCGCCGATGCGGGCCCGACCTGGCTCACCGGGACCCGCAGCAGCTGACTCAGCTCCTCGACGGCGAGGATGTGACCGGGATCGACGTTCGCCCCGCCGCCTCGACCCCGACAGTGGTGCCCGGCGACGCAGACCTACCCGGTCAGAGGGACCGCCGATGGTGGTTCGGCCAGCAATGGTGGTTCGACCAGCAGGCTGCGGCTGAGCCTCGACATCGATGACGGTCGCCTGCGGCGTCTGAGGATTCGCATCGACGGGGAATAACCTGAGAGCGTCATCGTTGTACGAGATATGAGTGATCTTCGCACCCTCACCCTCGGCGCCGGCTGCTTCTGGTGCCTCGACGCCGTCTACCAGCGGACCGCTGGTGTGACCGAAGTGATTTCCGGGTACACGGGCGGACACACCGACGATCCCGGCTATCGGGAGGTCTGCAGCGGCACCACCGGTCATGCCGAAGCGCTGCAGGTGACCTTCGACGCCGAGACCGTTCCCGAGGACATCATCCTCGGGCTCTTCTTCACCGGCCACGACCCCACGAGCCTCAACCGCCAGGGCTACGATGTCGGAACCCAGTACCGGTCGGCGATGTTCTACCGCGATGAAACGGAACGTGAGCATTTTGCCCAGGCCATCGAGTCCGCGCAGAAGCTCTTCGACGCTCCGATCGTCACCACGCTCGAACCTCTGGGGACCTTCTACCCCGCCGAGGCGGTCCATCAGGACTTCTACACCGAGAACCCGGACAGCGGATACTGCCGCGTCATCATCGACCCGAAGCTCAGCCGTGCCCGCGCGGCCTTCGCCGAGTGGGTGAGCTGATGGGCAGACACAAGAAGGACAAGCACAAAGAGAAGAAGCACCGGCATCGTTCCGGGCAGACCGCAGAGTGCGCGGAGAAGAAAGCCGGCAAGCTCGAACGGGAACGTGCGCGAGCCCATTTCCTCGACGGCAGCACCGGTCCGTGGGCGAAGGCTCTGGCCGCCCAGGATGCCCGGGAATCTCCGGCGGCGGAAGAGGCCGATCCCGACTCCGCCGGCACTGCGCACACTCGTCGTGGCCCGGACTATTCGATGCCCTCGTCGATCGACATCGTCGCCGATCCCGTCCTCTACGCCATGTCCACCCGCCGTTCGATCTCCAAGGTCGATCCGGAGACACCCAGCGACTCAGACCTGCTCGAGCTGATCCGGGCTGTCTCCTCGGTCGCGGACCACAAGGGCCTGCGGCCCTGGCGCTTCCTCATCCTCCGCGGAGACGACCGGCACCGCCTCGGTGCGGCACTCGACGAGGCCGCCGGTGTGGTTCGCGAACCCGGAGAGGTCAACAGGAAGCCTCTGCGAGCCGAACTCCTGCTCGCGCTCGTGTGCTCACCGACCGAGCACGAGAAAGTCCCCGAATGGGAGCAGCGTGCCACCGCCGCCGGTGCCGGACACCTGCTCGAACTCGCCCTCTGGCAGGCCGGCTGGGGAGTGATGTGGCGATCGGGGACCTTGGCGAACACACCACCGGTCCGGCGACTCCATCGGCTGGAGGACTCCGAACTCCTCATGGGATGGTTCTACATCGGAGCCGTGCCCGAACGGTACCGTCAGCGGCTGGCCTCGAGCACCCGCCCCCTTCCCCGCCCCGAGCAGTTCCTCGATACCCTGTGACCGCGGACAACGATGAGGCGACGACCGACGCCGCAATTGCCGATCGGGCCGGCCGAAGACTGCCCAAGGAGATCTACGTCCTCGTCGCTGCGGCGTTCATCGTTGCGCTCGGCTACGGCATCATCGCCCCCGTCCTTCCGCAGTTCGCGGCGAGCTTCGACTTCGGCGTCACTGCCGCCACCATCGTCGTCTCATCCTTCGCGTTCTTCCGCTTCGTCTTCTCGCCCTCGTCCGGCCGCCTCGTCGATGCCTTCGGCGAACGCCGGATCTACATCACCGGGCTCCTCATCGTCGCCGCCTCCACCGCCGCTGTGGCCTTCGCCCAGAACTATTGGCAGCTGCTGATCTTCCGCGGACTCGGAGGCATCGGTTCGACGATGTTCAGCGTCTCGGCGATGGCGCTCATCGTCCGGCTCGCCCCGATCGATGCCCGCGCGAAGGCCTCGTCGACCTATGCCACTGCCTTCCTCGTCGGCAATATCGCCGGCCCCGTCCTCGGCGGGGCCATGGCCGGTTGGGGGATGCGCATCCCATTCGTCATCTACGCCGTCGGCCTGCTGTTGGCGGCCATCGTCGTTCGCGTCTTCCTGGCCTCGACTGCGGCTTTCGGCTCCTCGACGAAGTCCGGGCGCGCACGCTTGGAAGCGGCCAAGAACGAACCGCAGCAGGAGGTCATGACCTTCCGCCAGGCGTGGAAGGACTCCGCATATCGGTCCGCGCTGGTCTCTGCGTTCGTCCAAGGCTGGTCGGCGATGGGCATCCGGGTGGCGATCTACCCGCTGTTCGCCATCCAGGCGCTGCAGGCCGACACCGCTGTGGCCGGTCTGGCCCTGACGATGTTCGCCATCGGCAATGCCTCGGCAGTGACCGTCGTCGGACGCTTCGCGGACACGCTCGGCCGCAAACCCTTCATCCAATGGGGTCTGTTCGTCCTCGGCGTGACCACCGCGGCCCTGGCCTTCACCGACGCGATCTGGGTGTTCTTCGTCTTCTCCGTCGTCGCCGGCATCGGCTCGGGATTGGCCAATCCCGCCCAGCAGGCGACCGTCGCCGATGTCATCGGGCGCGAGCGCAAGGGCGGTCGCGTGCTCGCGAAGTATCAGATGGCCCTCGACGGAGGTGCCATCGTCGGCCCCATCATCGCCGGTGCGATCGTCGACCGCTTCGACTACTCCTGGGCGTTCCTGCTCACCGGCGTCCTCGGCGTCATCGCCGCCGGTCTCTGGTTCTTCGGGCGGGAGACCCGTCCGCGGGAAGTGCGAGGTGCGGCTGCCGGAGCCTGAGGAGTCAGGTTTTCCTCATGTGACTCTCATCGGACACTCACTAGGATGGTCACGTCGGCGTGCTTCGTCGGCGCCCTGCCTTCGATAAGAAAGTCCCCCTCGTGAGTTTCCTGACCCGGCTGAGCCTGAAGAACCGGGCGCTGATCGCGCTCATCTCCGTCGTCGCCGTCATCTTCGGCGTCATCGGAGCCGGGGCTCTCAAACAAGAACTGTTCCCCTCGCTCGAGAACCCGCAGGCCACAGTCAGCGCTTCCTATGAGGGCGCCACTCCCGAAGCCGTCGAATCCGAGGTCACCGACCCGCTCGAAGGGGCGCTGACTGCCTTGCCCGAGGTCGAGGACATGACTTCGACCTCGTCGGCGGGCAGCTCGCAGATCACTGTGAGCACGAAGTACGGCGACGACTCCGATGACGTCATCAAGGCCCTGCAGCGTGCCGTCTCCCAGGTGCAGCCGACCCTGCCCGAAGGGGTCGAACCCAATGTGATGATGATGGGCACCGACGACATCCCGGTGCTCGCGCTGTCCGTGACCTCCGACGCCGATGAGGACCACCTGGCAGCGGATCTCGAGGACATCGTCGAACCGGAGCTCAAGCGCATCGACGGTGTCTCCCAGGTCCAGATCGCCGGGGCGAAGACCAAACAGGTCGAGATCAGCATCCGACGCGACGACCTCGAGGACGAAGGAGCCAACCTCGACGAGGTGGCTGGGATCCTCCAGTCCAACGGCGTGCCCACCTCGGCGGGTGAACTCAAGGGGGCCGACGGTACGGCCCCGGTCGAGGTCGGCACCCGCATCCGATCCCTCGACGCGATCAAGGACCTCGTCATCAGCGGGGAGGACGGCCCGATCACGGTCTCCGACGTCGCCGACGTCAAACTCGTCGACGAACCCGTCGAATCGATCTCGCGGACCAACGGCCAGCCCTCGCTGTCGGTGTCGGTGATGAAGGAATCCGATGCGAACACCGTCGATGTCTCGCACGCGGTGGCCGAGAAGCTGCCGGAACTCGAGAAGACGATGGGCGAGAACACGGAGTTCGTCTCCGCGTTCGATCAGGCGCCGTTCATCGAACAGTCGATCCACGACCTGCTCAACGAAGGCGGGCTCGGTCTGCTCTTCGCCGTCCTGGTCATCCTCGTCTTCCTGCTCTCAGTGCGGGCGACGATCATCACCGCGATCTCGATCCCGCTGTCCCTCCTCATTGCGCTGGTCGGCCTGTGGATGGGTGGGGAGACGCTGAATATGCTCACCCTCGGCGCGCTGACGATCTCCGTCGGACGCGTCGTCGACGACTCCATCGTCGTCATCGAGGCGATCAGACGACGGCATGCCTCCGGCGGTGACAAGTTCTCGAACATCCTCGCGGCCGTCTCCGAGGTGGCCGGAGCGATCACAGCCTCGACCCTGACGACCGTGGCGGTGTTCCTGCCGCTGGCCTTCGTCACCGGGCAGACCGGTGAGATGTTCCGGCCCTTCGCCCTGACCGCGACCATCGCCCTGCTGTCCTCGCTGTTCGTGGCGCTGACGATCGTTCCCGTCCTCGCCTACTGGTTCCTGCGCCAGCGAGAGGCCAAGGTGAAGCTGAGCCGCGCGGAGAAGGCCGAGATCCGCCGCAGCCGCAAGACCATGCTCACCCGCTGGCGGTCGGAGAAGAGGGCCGCGAAGAAGGCGGAGAGGAAACGCGACATCTCTGCCGGCGCCGAGGAGACCACGGACGGGGACAGGGCCGAGGAAGCCTCGAGCTCACCCCGGGGCGGGGCCGCCGGAGTCGCAGCGAACCATCCGCGCTACGGCGAATCCGAGGACGGCACCGAGGAGGTCGACGAGCTCGCTGGCATGCATTCGCCGGTGACGCGGCTGCAGAAGACCTATATGCCGGCCATCTCGTTCTCGACGAAGCATCCGATCGTGATGATCCTCGTCGCCGTCCTCGTGCTGGCCGGCACCGGGGCGATGATCCCGCAGCTGAAGACCGAGCTGTTCGGGGACACTGGTCAGGATTCCCTCCAGATCTCGCAGACGTTCGACCCGGGCACGGATCTCGATGAGGCCTCGGAACAGGCTGAGAGAGTTGAGAAGATCCTCGCCGATGCCGGCGACGTCGAGTCCTATCAGCTGTCCCTGGGCGGCTCGACCTTCGGATACACCGACGACTCCTCGCTGACGGGCACCTATATCGTCAATTCGAAGTCCGGAGTCTCTGCACAGTCGATCTCCACCGATCTGCAGAAGCAGTTCGACGATCTCGAGGGCGTCGGTGACGTCGAGGTGCTCAGCCAGAGCTCGGCTCCCGGTTCGCAGACGATCGACATCACACTCTCGGCTTCGGACCCGAAGCAGCTCGAGGACGCGACGAAGAAGGTCACGGACAAGCTCGACGGCGTCTCGGGGACCCAGTCGGTCACCAGCGATGTCGAAGCGGTCCAGCCCGTCATCGAGGTCAAGGTCGATCACAAGAAGGCTGCGAAGGAGAATCTCACCGAAGCCTCCATCGGCCAGTACGTGCAGCGAGCGATGCACGGACAGCAGATCGGCGAGGTCGTCATCGACGATGTCTCCCACTCGGTGATGCTCTTCGACCGCAATGCCGACACCGTGGAGAAGCTGCGTGACCTCAAGATCCCCGGCAAGCCGAAGGCGACGGCCCCAGCGGCCGGTGGTGCGGGAGCGGCAGGCGGTGCTGGTGGCAGTGCCGCCGGCGGCGGCAGTGGTGCCGGTGCCGCCGGCGGCGAAGGCGCTGGCGGCGCAGGTGGGGCCGGGGGCGAAGGTGCTGGCTCGGCCGGCGGCGCTGGTGGCGACAGGGGAGCCGGTGCTGCCGGTGACCCCGGGGCCATGGCCGGCGCACCCGCGACGTCGGAACCGCGGTTCATCAAGCTCGATGATGTGGCCGACGTCAAGGAGGTCAAGACCGCTCCGACGATCCGGCACACGGATTCGCAGCGTTCGACCACCGTCTCGGTGACCCCTGAAGGCGACGACCTCGGTGCGGTCTCGGCCGATGTGCAGTCCGCCCTCGACGAGGTGGACCTGCCGGATTCGGTCAGCGTCGACACCGGAGGTGCGACCCAGGAGCAGAACGAAGCGTTCGCACAGCTGGGGCTGGCGATGCTCGCCGCGATCCTCATCGTCTTCGTCATCATGGTCGCCACGTTCAAGTCGCTGCTGCAGCCGCTGATCCTCCTGGTCTCGATTCCGTTCGCGGCCACCGGTTCGATCGCGCTGTCGCTGCTGACCGATACGCCGCTGGGCCTGACGTCGATGATCGGTCTGCTCATGCTCATCGGCATCGTGGTCACGAACGCGATCGTGCTCATCGACCTCATCAACCACTTCCGGCTGCGCGGAGTCGACCTGCGCACTGCGATCGTCCACGGCGCCCGGCTGCGTTACCGTCCGATCCTCATGACCGCGGCGGCCACGATCTTCGCGCTGTTGCCGATGGCACTCGGCCTGACCGGTGGGGGAGTGTTCATCTCGAAACCGCTGGCGATCGTCGTCATCGGCGGCCTCGTCAGCTCGACCCTGCTCACGCTGATCCTCGTGCCGGTGCTCTACCTGCTGCTCGAAGGCGCCAAGGAACGGCGGGCCGAGAAGAAGTATGTGAAGAACACGGCCCGCGGCCAGGTCCTCGACGCCGCCGAGGCACGCGCGGACGCCCGCACCACCGAACGGCCGTCGGCCGGCGCGGGCATCGGTGCCGGGGGCCCGGCAGCGGGGACGGCGCAGGAACCGATGCAATCGGCGGATCCGGGGTCGACGGACTCCGTGCCGGAAAGAACGTCGCAGACGGAAGAAGCCGATCCGTCCGGCGAGGACTCCGGGCCAGGGGCGACTGACTTCAGTCTGCGCAGCTCCACGCCGCGCAGCAGCGACGGAGGACACGAGCCCAAACACTGAGCCGCCCCGGCTACAGTTGAGTTCATGACGACCGAGCTCGAACCGCAGGAGAGAACGCGCCTGTGGTTCGAGCTCGGACTCGTCGCGGCGCTGTCCCTGGGACAGTCGGCGGCCTACGCGATCGTCCGCCTGGCCGACATCGCCACTCGCGGGCCGATCAGCGAAGCCCAGGCCAAGCTCAACACGTCTCTGTCGTCCCGACCCGGCTTCGACCTGGTCTACCAGCTCCTCGACATCGCCTTCACCCTCGTACCCGTCGCGCTGGCCCTCTACCTGCTCACGCGCGACCGTGATCCGCGTCGCCTCCGCGCCCGCCTCGGCGCCGAAGGACAGCGAGCCAGGGACCTCGGGCACGGGCTCCTCATCTTCCTCGTCATCGGAATCGGCACCCTCGGTGTCTATGCCTCTGGCAGAGCGCTGGGGATCACTGCCGAGGTCCAGCCGGCCAACCTCGGCGACCACTGGTGGACCATTCCGGTGCTCATCCTCTCGGCGGCGAAGAACGGCATCCTCGAAGAGGTCATCATCTTCGGCTTCGGTGCGCAGCGGCTGCGGCAGCTCGGATACGGTCCCTGGACGATCATCATCTCTCTTGCCGTCTTCCGCGCCAGCTACCACCTGTACCAGGGCATCGGCCCGTTCATCGGCAACCTCGCCATGGGCATCATCTTCGGCTGGTACTTCCTGCGCAAGGGGCGTCTCATGCCGCTGGTGTGGGCGCACTTCGCCATCGACGCGGTGGGATTCCTGGCACCGGGAGTGCTCGCCCTCGTCGACCTCGCCTGAAGCGGCTCAAACTGATATCCACAGATCGTTCGGGGTTCACACTCCGTTCATCGTCGGGTTGAAATCGGGCCAGCTGGCACTGGAAGGCTCGGTCCAGTGAGCCCTCCGGAACCGCTCGTCGCAGCTGCGGGCGCCAGGAGGGAGTCCCAGTTCCGAACCGAGGAGAGAACCGATGAGACGACTTCTGCCGATGGCCGCCCATGTGCGAGGCAAGCGCAGCCCGGTCACCTGCGCCCTGAAATGCGATAACGCCTGCCTCAAGGCGACGTGCAACACCTCCTCGAACGGCTACTTCCGCGATATCGTCGATGCCAAGCTCAGCCGGCGTGCCGTTCTCGGAGCCTCTGCGGCAGGAGCTCTGGCAGTCGCGGTGACCACCGCGCCGAGCCCGACGGCTCGCCGTGCGGCAGCCGCCGACGCCGGCAGCCTCGACTTCGCCGCCATCGATCCGGTCCAGCACGAAGTCGACGAGTTCATCGTCCCCGACGGCTACACCTGGCACCCGGTCGTGCGGTGGGGCGATCCGCTGTTCCCCGACTCTCCGAAGTTCGACCCGGAGAACCAGAGTCCGGAGTCCCAACGCCGTCAGTTCGGGTACAACAACGACTTCCTCTCGATCCAGGTCGACGACAGGGACCCGAACCGGGCGGTGCTGTTCGCGAACCAGGAGTACACCAACGACGCCATCATGTACCCCGACGACATGGACGAGGCCGACAAACGAGCGATCAGCCGGGAAGCCCACGGACTGACCGTTGCCGAACTCAACCGCAGGGATGAGAAGTCCACGTGGAGAGTCGATGTCAACGGAGAGAGGAACCGCCGCTTCCTCATCGACACCGAATACGAGTTCACTGGACCGGCCGCCGGTTCCGACCTGCTGAGGACGAAGGACTACCCGAACGGCGACAGGGTGCAGGGCACCCTCGGCAACTGCTCCGGCGGGCTCACCCCCTGGGGGACCCTGGTCTCCGGTGAGGAGAACTTCAACTCCTATTTCAAAGCGCAGGGCGCCTCAGCGGCAGACAGACGCTACGGACTGAGCAGCGAGGATTCGGCCAACGGCTGGGAGGCCGACCTCGATCGCTTCGATACGAACAATGCCGGATACGCCAACGAGGCGAACCGCTTCGGATGGATCGTCGAGGTCGATCCGTGGGATCCGGATTCCACGCCGCTCAAGCACACGAACATGGGTCGGTTCAAGCACGAAGGTGCGAACATCACGATCTCCGACTCGGGCCATGCCGTGGCCTATATGGGTGATGACGAGAAGTTCGACTACCTCTACAAGTTCGTGTCCAAAGGCACCTATGTCGATGGCGACCGCGAGCACAACAAGACTCTGCTGACCGAAGGCGACCTCTTCGTTGCGAAGTTCACCGGTAACTCGCCGAAGTCCGAGATCGACGGCAGCGGAGACGTGCCCTCCGACGGCGAATTCGACGGCACCGGTCAGTGGCTGCCGCTGGTCAAGGACGGAAAGTCGCAGGTGTCGGGATTCTCCGTCGAGGAGGTCCTCGTCAACACCCGACTGGCCGCGGACAAGGTCGGGCCCACGAAGATGGACCGCTGCGAGGACGTCGAACCGAACCCGGTCAACCGGCGCATCTATGTCGCCTGCACGAACAATTCCGATCGCGGCACCGGCGGGAAGGCCGCGGCCGACGAGACGAACCCGCGAACCGAGAACAGAGACGGGCACATCGTCGAGATCACCGAGCGTTCCGGTGACCACACCGGAACGGAATTCGACTGGACGCTGCTCATCGTCTGCGGCGACCCGAAGCAGGGGGACGCCACATACTTCTCGGGGTTTCCCGCAGATCAGGTCTCACCCATCTCGTGCCCGGACAATGTCGCCTTCGACACCGCGGGCAATCTGTGGATCTCCACCGACGGCGCCCCCGACGGCATCGGGTACTGCGATGGGCTGTTCAGGGTCACGATCGACGGCGAGCAGCGCGGTCGGGTCGAGCAGTTCCTCTCCGTGCCGCGCGAGGCCGAGGTGTGTGGACCGCTTGTGCACGATGAGTACGATTCGGCCTTCGTGGCCGTCCAGCATCCGGGCGAGGACGGCGAATGGTCCGCTCAGCATTCGCAGTTCCCCGATTATGTGGACGAGACCGACGTCGAGCGGGGAGTCGCCGCACTGCCCCGCCCGACGGTCGTCCAAGTGATCAAGGGCGACGGCGGAGCGGATCCGGATCCGACGGATCCGCCGAAGGACGCCGACGCCGATGGTGCGGATGAGAACGCATCCGATGAGAACGGTTCGGCCGACGGCAGCGGGTCGACCGAGGACGCTGATTCGAACGGGGATGAGAAGGGCACGGAGGCCGGCGAGTCCGGTTCGACGGACAGTTCTCAGGACGGGGCGAAGGAGGCCGCAGCCGCGAGCGCGGCGTCGAACGCCGGCAGTGATACGGGCGCAGGCGGGTCCGGCGGCAGCGGTTCGGGCGCCGGAGCGGGCGCCTCGGACGGAGGTGAGCTGCCGTGGACCGGTGCGGACGGCACTCTGCCTCTGCTCGGCGGCGGTGCCGGGCTCCTCGCCGTCGGCGGTGCCATGGCCACCGCGGCTCATCTGCGGAGGAAGAATGCGTTCGCTGCCGATGGCGCAGAGGAGGCGGTGAAGGAGACTTCCGCCGACTGAGCCGCAGCAGCGGCGCCGAGACAACGGTGCTCCACCTTTGTCTCGGCGACAGCGGCGAGTGTGAGCCTCAGATGGTGATGGGGCCGTTCTTCGTCTCGAAGCTCACCGACATGATGCCCGGCGTCCCATGAGGCGCGGACCAGTCGATGTGGATCTCTGGGATCGGCTTGGCGACCTGGGTTCCCAGCCAGTCACGCAGACGGTCCCGATCGCCGGCGATCTGCAGGGTGTCGATGCACACGTCGCCATTGGTCTTATAGGTCGACGGATGCTGCGAGGAGTCGGCGGACCACTTGATGAAGAACGGGAGCTGGGGATCGGCGATGAGCCCCTTGACCCCGATCTGCAGCCACCTGAGTTCCAGACCGGACTCAGGTGTGCGGTTGCCGTCGACGGCCTTGCGGTCGAGGCGGGTCTCGACTTCGGCGAGATCATCGACCGATACGCACCAGCCCATCCAGCCGCCTCCGAGTTCGGACCGAGCCCGAACCGCTTGGCCGAAAGGGGTCGAGAGAGCGGCCGGGTGCTCCAAGGCTTCCACGACTTCGAGGTAGTGGCCGTTCGCGAGGGGGAAGATGAGATTTCTGGTGCCGAATCGAGGATGCACACCGCCGTCGTAGGGAACCACTCCGAGCTTCTCCGAGATCCGCTCGGCGGTCGCACGGTAGCCATCGGGTTCACTGGCGTATGACACATGATCGAGTTTCATGACTCGACAATCGCATAACCTGGCTCACACTGCCCCTTAGGGTCACCTAATAAATCGTGACCGACATCACGGACTGTGAATGAGAAGACCGCCCGGACGAGAGCATCCGGGCGGTCGAAGATCAGACGAAGAGCGGGGAGAGGCTCAGTGTCCCTCTGCCTTGAAGCGTTCGATGGAGGCGTTGATCTCGGCCTCGGCGGCCTCACGGGCCGCCCAGCTCGAACCCTTGACGTACTTGCCGGGCTCGAGGTCCTTGTACCGGCTGAAGAAGTGCTCGATCGAGTCGAGCGTGAACTTGTCGACGTCGGAGATGTCGTTGACGTCGTCCCAGCGGGGGTCTCCGGCAGGCACAGCCAGCACCTTGTCGTCGCCGCCGGCCTCGTCCTCCATCTGGAACATGCCGATGGGGCGGACGTCGATGAGCACACCGGGGAACAGGGGCTCGGGCAGCAGCACGAGCACGTCGAGCGGGTCACCGTCGTTTCCGAGAGTGTCCTCGATGAAGCCGTAATCGGCGGGATACTGCATCGAGGTGTAGAGGTAGCGATCGAGCTTGACCCGACCGGTCTCGTGATCGACCTCGTACTTGTTGCGAGATCCGCGCGGAATCTCGATTGTGGCCAACAGTTCCATAGTGCTCCTTCACGTTAGGGGTGCATCACTAGAATAGATGGTACAAGTCCCCGTCACCGTCCACCGACGGCGACCGCAGCCCGGTCGTCGAGGAATGAGAGCGCGTTTGAACGACATCCCCGATGAGGCGGACCCACCGCACCCGCCGGAGTCCGATTCCCCACGCGCCGACCGCACCGCCGCGAAGCGTCGCAGGAGGCGGAGGAAAGGAGGCGCCGTCACCGCCGGAGTCCTCGTGCTCGCTCTCGGGGCCTACGCCGTCGTCGACGCCTACGATCTCGTTCCCGAACTTCCCGGCATCCTCACCACCGACCCGCCGATCGAAGTCCAGGCCGTCCCCAGGCCTGACGCTCATGGCACCCGGGTGCCCGCACCGACCTCGGCGGTCGATGATTCCGCGCCCGTGCCGACGACGGTCCCGGCGAAGATCGATGCCATCCTCGAAGCATCCGAGGTCAAGGGCTTCGGCCTCGAAGTCCGGGACGGCCTCAGCGACGAGATCCTCTACGCGAAGAACGAGACGAAGCCTCGCACACCCGCCTCGGTGACCAAGGTGCTCACCGCGGCTGCGGCACTCACGTCCATCGGCGGGGAGAAGCGCCTGGCGACGACGACGAGCTTCGACGAGGAGACGGGCACGCTGACCCTGACCGGGGGAGGGGACGTGCTGCTCTCGTCCGGGGATTCCGATCCGGGCTCGGTCAATGGGCACGGTGGGCTGCGCACGCTGGCCGAGGACACTGCGGAGGCGCTCAAGGCCGACGACGTCACCGAGGTGACTCTGGGCCTGGACACGAGCCGGTACACGGGTGAGCCCTTCGACTCCGGGTGGGAGAGATCCGACATCGCCAAGGGCGTGATCACCCCGATCCGTCCGCTGATGATCGACACTGCCTACATCGGTTCGAAGGACAGGGAGTGGCGCGCGCGCAGCGAGCACCCGGCCGCCGATGCCTTCGCAGCTTTCGAGAAGGAGCTGAAGAGGACCGGAATCACCGTCAACCGCGCCGAGCAGCGCGCACCCGCATCCGAAGGTGCCGAGGAGATCGCCCGGGTCGAATCGGCGACGATCTCCGAGATCGTCGAGTACGCCCTCGTCCACAGCGACAATGTCGTCGCCGAGATGCTCGGCAACGAGGTCGCGATCGCCCAAGGGGAGGACGGGAGCCTCGAGACCGGCCCGCGGGCTGTGCTCTCGGCCCTCGGCGACTCGATCGATCTCGGACGCACCCACCTGGTGGACACCTCGGGGCTGTCCTACGACAATCGGATCGCCCCACATGACCTCACGACCGTTCTCCAGGCCTCCGTCGACGCCGATGATTCGCTCGCCGGCCTCATCAGCCACTTCCCGGTCGGAGGCCTGACGGGCACCCTGACGGACAGATTCGCCAAGGAGAGGAACGCCACCGGAGTGGTGCACGCGAAGACCGGAACACTGTCGACCGTGACCTCCCTGGCCGGAGGCGTGCTCGACGCCGAGGGACGCTACCTCGTGTTCTCCATCCAAATCGACGACGTGGACAAGGACAAGATCTTGGAAGCCAGGAAGACTGTGGACGACATCGTCACCGCCCTTGCGAATTGCGGTTGCCGATGATCGTCGATGAGAGGTTCGCCGCCCGCACCGCCCGCGAGCTCGTCTCCGCCGCGCAGGTCCCCGACCCCGGTGAACTCGATGATCTCGTGACCGGAATGAAGGACAATGCGCTGACCGCGCAGGATCTGGTGCTCAACTCCTTCCTGCTCGACCCCGCACACGCCGATGATGTGCGGACCCGACTGGCCGCCGGGACTGTGCTCGTGCTCGACCAAGTCGGCTGGGTCAAGGCCAACGCCCAGTCCGTCAACGGCATGGTCGACGAGGCCGCTCTGCCGGCGCCCGTCGGGCCGACCACCGCCAAGGGCGCCGCCGTCGAGATCGCCGGTGTGCTGTCCCTGCTCTCGACCCGAGTGCTCGGTCAGTTCGATCCTTTCGCCGTCGAGACCGGACGACTGATGTTCGTCGCCCCGGCCGTGCTCATCGCCGAGGAGGCCATGCAGGTCGACGCTCGAGACTTCCGTATGTGGGTCGCCCTCCACGAAGCCACCCACCAGGTCCAGTTCGCCACCGCACCCTGGCTGCGCGACCATATGCGCTCTCTGCTCTCGGGCGTCGTGTCGACCCGCGTCGGCATGCCCGAACTCGGAGGGATCGTGGATCTCTTCGCCACGGTCGGACGCATCCTCAAGGGCGAGGCCAGCCTCGTCGATCTCATTCGGGACGAGGAGATGCGGGCGGCCCTGGACGAGGCCACCGCGATCCTCTCTCTGCTCGAAGGCCATGCCGATGTCGTCATGGACGAGGTCGGGGCCGATGTGATCCCGAGCGTGCGCAGACTGCGCCGGAAGTTCGAAGCGCGCCGGGACGCGGGTCAGGGCGGCTTCCTGTCGAATCTGCTCGGGATGGACCTCAAGCTCGCTCAGTACCGCGACGGGGCGAAGTTCGTCCGCGCAGTCCGCCGCGAGGTCGGACAGAAGGGCTTCTCCCACATCTACACCGAACCGGCCAACCTGCCGAGCACCGAAGAGATCCACGAACCGCGGCTCTGGCTCGACCGTGTCCATGGCTGACCGCATTCCGCCGAGGCGACCGACCCTCGATCCTGCCAGCGGCGCCGTCCGCAACGCCGTGCGGGCGTGTCTCGCCGCCGCGGCCGACCTGCCTTCGGGTCCTGTGAGCGGGGCGGAGGGCGCGGTCGTGCCCGAGCTCATCGTCGCCGTGTCCGGGGGAGCGGACTCGATGTCGCTGCTCCACGCCTGCGCCTTCCTCCACCGCCGAGGCGACATCCGCGCCCGCGCCGTCACCGTCGACCACGGGCTCCAATCCGAGACCGCCGAGGTGGCCCACAGAGTCGCCGCCACTGCCGAGTCCTGGGGTATGCCCGCCGAGGTCGTGGGTGTCGATGTCAGCGCGACGGACGAAGGGCTCGAGGCCGCGGCGAGGAACGCACGCTACGCCGCACTCGAGTCCGCACGAACGAACGCAGGAGCCGATTGGACGCTGACCGCCCACACCCGCAGCGATCAGGCCGAGACGGTTCTGCTCGGACTCATGCGCGGATCGGGCACCCGGTCCCTGGCCGGCATGAGCCCGCGCACCGGTCGGCTGCTGCGTCCGCTGCTCGGCCTCGACCGGGAGCAGACGGAAGCGGCCTGCCGGGCGCAGGGCATCGAGATCTGGGACGACCCGATGAACGCCGACACCGCCTTCGCTCGAGTGCGGACGCGCCGGCTGCTGGCAGGTCTCGAAGCCGAACTCGGTCAGCCGATCGCAGCGAACCTCGCTCGCACCGCTGACCTGTGCCGAGCAGACGCCGACTACCTCGACGCCCGGGCCGCAGAAGCGGGGGCGCACTTGCGCGGGCTCGCTTCGCTGCCTCTCGAGAGCTTCACGGGGCTCGAGGACGCGGTCCTGGGCAGAGTCCTCCGCGACTGGGTGATCTCACTCGGTGTGCCCGCCCAGAATCTCGGTGCGGCCAGGGTCGCCGAACTCAGCGCCCTCATCCGCAATGGGGGTCGCGGCCGGCTGTCCCTGCCGGGGGACACCGAACTCCTCGTCGGGCAGGGCAGCGTGGTCTTCCAACGGGCGGCCAAGGCTCGCTGACGACCTCGGTCGCCCTCGGCCGCGTCGAGAACGACGGAACATCGGACCGACAAGACGACCTGCGAATGAACAGGCGTTGAACCTCAGGTGCCGGCACCCGGAACGGGCGGGCCGAGACGGTCGGGATCACTATGATGTTCCTGGTCAGCCCCTTATTCAGAGAGAGGTCCGGTTTGTCCCTGAGGTCTGTTTCGTCCCGACGAAGCTCACTGCTCTGCGCTGGAACAGCGTTGGCTCTGGCGCTGGGGAACGCGGTGAGCCCCCTTCCTGCGTCGGCTGCCGCGGCCCAGCCGCCGTCGGCGACGATCGACGAATTCACGGTGCTGCAGCTCAACATCTGGCATCAGGGGACTCAGATCCCCGAGGGCATCGAACGCATCGCAGACGTCATCGAGGAGACCGGCGCTGACGTCATCATGCTCTCCGAGGCCGGATCGGCAGCGAAGTCGATCAGCCGGGAGCTCAACAGCCGCGGCCTCGAAACGTCCAGCAAGTCCACGCTCGACGCCGGAGTCGTCTCCCGCTTCCCGATCACGGAGT
Organism: Brevibacterium renqingii; assembly: GCF_017808105.1. Lineage (GTDB taxonomy): Bacteria > Actinomycetota > Actinomycetes > Actinomycetales > Brevibacteriaceae > Brevibacterium > Brevibacterium renqingii. Next base: position 58,591 of record NZ_JADBHF010000006.1, read on the forward strand.
CGTCGGCAGCAGACGGGTTCGCCAGAGCCGTCCTCGACCTCGGAGGTCAGGAAGTCGCGGTGTATTCCGGTCATCTCGAGTACCGCTATTACGCGAACTACCTGCCCCGGGGCTACGGCGGGGGGACCCCGCCCCCGCTGCCGACGAGCGAATACGGATGGGATGAGATCCCGTCGGGGCCGATCACCGACACCGATCTGATCTCCGAGATCAACCGCGAGTCCGGTCGCAGCGAAGCCGTGGCACGAACGGTCGAGGCCGCCGAGGAGGACCGCGGCCAAGGTCGTTCGGTGCTCATCGGAGGCGACTTCAACGAGCCCTCACACCTCGACTGGACCGAGCGCGCCGAAGATCAGCACGACCACCACGGAGTCGTCATGCCATGGGATTCGACGATGGAGCTCGAGAAGGGCGGATACCTCGACGCCTACCGCCACGTCCACCCCGACGAGATCACACACCCCGGTGTGACATGGCCGGCAGGAAACACGGCTTTCTCGACCTCCGAACTGAGCTGGACGCCGAAAGCGGACGAACGGGACCGAATCGACTTCGTATTCGACTCCGCCGACGACGCTCTCGAGGCCACGGCGGCGAAGATCGTGGGCCCGCGCACTTCGGTCGTCCGCGATGAGTTCGTCGACGAGGATTCGCAGGACGAGTTCTTCACACCCAGGGCCGCCTGGCCGAGCGACCACAAAGGCAATCTCATCACCTACAGCGTCGAGAACGACGAGGACCCGACAGCAGACGATGAGGCAGACTCGTCAGCCGAGGGATCCGAGGGAGCTGAGGGAGCCGAGGCCGGCACGGACTCGGCAGGGGACTCCGAGCCCGGCGAAGCCGCCGACAGCGATGCCGACGCCGTTTCCGGAACGGACGCCGGCGGCAGAGACAGTGATGAAGCGGGCACTGGGACCTCTGATGATGCCGGCGCCGCCTCCTCCGGTGATGAGGGCGCTGGAGGGTCCGAGGCCGCAGCCGCCGCCGATGCCGGCAGCTCCTCTGCTGTCCGCGCTTCCGCTGACGCCGACGACTCGGAGGCCTCACATCCGGCGGGAGACCTTCCTCGGACCGGGATCGGCCTGACCGGCCTCGGCGGTGGTGCGGTGCTCATCGGTCTGGGCGCGCTCGCCGTTGCGATCAGCCGACATCGGAGATGACACTCAGCCCAGACGCAGGCCACCCAGCAGCTCTCCGCCAGAGGCGATGAGCCGACCGGACCTGAACACGTCTCGGTCTCTCGGGCAGTCCATGATCGCCGAGGTGACCGTATCGGCCTCGAGCAGGATGAAATCGGCCGGGGCGCCGACGGCCAGGCCGAAGCGCTCGTCCTCGGTCAGCGGCGACCCGTCCGGACGGGCGCCGGCCATGATCTGCGCACCCCCGCGGGAGGCGATGTCGAGGCAGTGCTCGATGTCCTCGTCACGGCGGAACCCGTTCGTGAACGCGAGCTGCCAGGCGCGTCGCAGCAGATCGCCGTCGCCGTAGGGGCTCCAGTGGTCGCGCTGCCCGTCCTCGCCGAGACCCAGGGCGATGTGCTTCTCCGCGATCACCGACTGGGGCAGCACGCCGTTCTGCGGAGCGACAGTGGTCAGTGACACTCCCGCCTCGGAGAGGAGGTCGAGCACCCTCCGCACTTGGGCGTCGGGGCTCGTATGCAGAGCGAAGGCATGTGAGACCGTCACCTGACCGGACATCGCCAGAGCCTTCGTGCGCGCCGCGATCTCCTCGAGGGAGAACACTCCGGCCGTGCCGGTCTCGTGCAGGTGGATGTCGACGCCCTTGCCGTGCCTCTCGGCCAGATCGAACACGGTGTCGAGGTGGGAGACGGGATCACGGTCGTAGAGCAGCGGATCGAGCCCGCCGACGAGATCGGCGCCTTCGCTCAATGCCGCATCGAGCAGCTCCCGGACGCCCTGCTCCCGCACGATTCCCGCCTGCGGGAAGGCCACGATCTGGAAGTCGAGGACATCGGCATGAGCGTCGAGGGCCTCCTTGACCCCGCGGAACCGTTCGAGCCCGCAGTCGGAGTCGACCTGTGCGTGCGAGCGGATGCGGGTCCCACCCGAGGCGATGATCGTCCCGACGGCGAATGCGGCCTGCGCGGCGACGCTGCGCTCGCCGTGGCGCCAGTTCTCTCGGTCATCCATGATGAGTCCGTGCAGGGTGCCGTCGGAGGTGTGCGGTCGGAAGGTCTGGCCCATCCGATTCGAATCCAGGTGTGCATGGACGTCGCCGAGGCTGGGCAACAGGACCCGGCCTGCACCCTCGACGACCTCGGCTCCGATCCCGTTGCTCCGAGGCCCGTCCTCGCTGTGGTCCGGCGCAGTGTCCGAGGCCGGAGAGATGCCGGAGATACGTCCTTCGGAGATCTCGACATCGACTGCAGGGGCATCTGCGGTGCGCGGGAAGAGGCGCACGTTCTTCACGACCGTCATCGGTCCAGAATACGGAGTCGCAACGGTATACCATCGGAGGCTGTGCCTGTCTGTCGTGTCGGATGCGATCGCTTCCGCTGCCCGGTCCGGTCGCACGATGACGACAGACGTCTGGAAGGATGAGCCCATGACGACTACGCCCGAGTTCGGGTTCCGCCGCACTCGGGGCCTCGATGCACTCGCCCTGGCCTGCCTCGTGCTCATCGCGGCCTCGCTCCGTCCGGCCGCGTCCTCGCTCGGTCCCGTGCTGTCCGAAGTCACGACCGGCTTCTCGCTCGCCGAGTGGCAGACCGGACTGCTCACAGCCCTGCCCGGCCTCGTGTTCGCCGCCTGCGGCGTCATCGCCGTGCCCGTGCTCAAGCGGCTCGGACTCTTCTCCACACTGCTGCTCAGCTGCGCCTGCATCATCCTCGGCGTCGGCCTCCGAGCGGTCGTCACCGGGTGGGTGTCCTTCGCCCTGCTCACGGTCCTCGCCCTGGCCGGGATGTCGATCGGCAACGTCATCCTGCCCGTCTACGTCAAGACCCGGTTCCCGCATCGGCCCACGCTCGGCGCCACGACCTTCACCGTCTCACTCGGTCTCGGATCCATGCTGCCGGCTCTGCTCACCGCGCCGCTGGCAGCACAGTTCGGCGACTGGCGTTTCGGGCTCGGCTTCTGGCTCGTGCTGCCTCTGTCGGCGCTCATCACCTGGACCGTGCTGCGCCTGGTCGGTTCTGTGCCCGATCTCGGGCGGCAGCAGGACCCCGCCGCTGGCGAACGGAAGGAAGAGCCGCCTCGGCGCTCGGTGCTCGCCTCACCGAAGGCCAGGTACATGGCGATCTTCTTCGGCCTCCAATCGGCCAATGCCTACGTCCAGTTCGGGTGGCTGCCCCAGATCTACCGCGACGCCGGTCTCGACCCGGTGCTCGCCGGCATCATGCTCACGGTCGTCACGTTCGGCGGGCTGCCGGGCGGGTTCCTGGCTCCGCAGATCATCGTGCGAAGCATCGCCCCACGCGTCTTCCTCGTCTCCTTCGGAGCCAGCGCGGTCCTCGGCTACCTGGGACTGCTGTTCATCCCCGCGACCACGCCGGTGGTGTGGGCGATCCTGCTCGGCTACGGGGGATTCGCCTTCCCGGCCGCGCTCGCGCTCATCACCTACCGGACGAGGGAGGTCGCGGTCACGGCGGCCACCTCCGCATTCGTGCAGTCCTCAGGCTATGTGCTGGCAGCCATCGGGCCGCTGGCCGTCGGCGGCCTGCTCGGATGGAGCGGGAGCTGGGCGGTGCCGCTGTGGCTGATGGTCGGCATCTCCGCACTCATGGGCATCACCGGGTGGCTCTCGGCCGCGCCGGGCAACGTCGACGAAGAGCTGGCGATCGGCGCCGGGCGCAGTGGCACCGGTGAGGGGAAGTGACCCATAATGGAAGCTCCAGGACCCCATCTGAGGAGAAGCGACACCCGTGGACATCAACGATCTCGGCAATGACATCGACAAGGTACTCGTCTCGGAAGAGCAGATAGCCGCACGACTCGTTGAACTGGCAGCCGCCATCGATGAAGACTACAAGGACAAAGACATTCTCCTCGTCGGCGTCCTCAAGGGTGCTGTGATGGTCATGGCCGACCTCGCCCGGGCCCTGCACTCGCCGGTGACGATGGACTGGATGGCCGTGTCCTCCTACGGTTCGGGAACGAAGTCCTCCGGCGTCGTGCGCATCCTCAAGGACCTCGACACCGACCTGACCGACCGTCACGTGCTCATCGTCGAAGACGTGATCGACTCCGGTCTGACCCTGTCCTGGCTGGTCCAGAACCTGCGCACCCGCGGGGCGGCCACCGTCGAGATCTGCACCATGCTGCGCAAGCCCGAGGCCGTCAAGGTCGATATCGACGTCAAGTACGTCGGCTTCGACGTGCCCAACGAGTTCGTCATCGGATACGGACTCGACTATGCGGAGAAGTACCGCAACGTGCCCTTCGTCGCGACCCTGGCTCAGCACGTCTACAGCTGATCCCTCGCGCCGCCGCAGAATTGCGCCCGCGGCGAACCGATCTGCGGCCTGATGCCTGTGACGGAACAGATCCGGGCGCATTCGGGCTATGACGGTGCGAAGTACTAGGCTGTGGGGGATGTTCCCAGGCAGCCTCGGTAGCCTGAAGCGGTTGCCCACATCTTTTTCCTGAGAGGACTTATGGCCGAGTCGAACAAACGTCGCCCGCTGCTCAACAAGGCGACGAAGGGCCCGTTGGTCTGGATCGTCATGGCACTGCTCGTGGTGTCCATCGGCGCTCTGCTCTTCAGCCAGACCGGATTCAGCCAGATCGACACCGAACAGGGCCTGCAGCTGCTGGGGGACGACAAGGTCGAACAGGCCAAGATCGTCGACAAGGATCAGCGCGTCGACCTCACCCTCAAGGACGACTACAAGGTCGATGGCAAGGACTTCGGCAAGAAGGTCCAGTTCTTCTACGTCGAACAGCGCGGTGACCAGGTCATCAAGGCCGTCGACTCCGCCGCGCCGGACAAGGGCTTCACCGACGAGGTGCCCAAGCAGAGCTGGCTGATGTCCCTGCTGGGCACCCTCATCCCGTTCGTCATCATCTTCGTCGTCTTCTGGTTCCTCATCTCCCAGATGTCGGGCGGGAAGATGATGAACTTCGGCAAATCGAAGGCCAAGCTCGTCAACAAGGAGAACCCGGACGTCACCTTCAAAGACGTCGCCGGAGTCGACGAGGCACTCGAAGAGCTCGAGGAGATCAAGGAATTCCTCGCCGAACCCGAGAAGTTCAAGGCCGTGGGCGCGAAGATCCCCAAGGGCGTGCTCCTCTACGGCCAGCCCGGCACCGGTAAGACCCTCCTGGCCAAGGCCGTCGCCGGGGAGGCCGGAGTGCCCTTCTACTCGATCTCCGGTTCCGACTTCGTCGAAATGTACGTCGGCGTCGGCGCCTCGCGCGTGCGCGACCTGTTCGAGCAGGCGAAGTCCAACGCCCCGTGCATCATCTTCATCGACGAGATCGACGCCGTCGGCCGGCAGCGCGGCGCCGGCATGGGCGGCGGACACGACGAGCGTGAGCAGACGCTCAACCAGCTGCTCGTCGAGATGGACGGCTTCGACGTCAAGACCAACGTCATCCTCATCGCCGCGACCAACCGACCCGATGTCCTCGACCCGGCCCTGCTGCGTCCCGGCCGCTTCGACCGCCAGATCCCCGTCGAAGCTCCGGATATGAAGGGCCGTCGGCACATCCTCGAGGTCCATGCCGCCGACAAGCCGCTGGCCGACGAAGTCGACCTCTCCCAGATCGCCAAGCGCACCCCCGGGTTCTCCGGCGCGGATCTGGCCAACGTGCTCAACGAGGCGGCTCTGCTGACCGCCCGCGAGAACGCGAAGGTCATCGACAACCGGATCCTGGACGAAGCGATCGACCGCGTCATCGCCGGTCCGCAGAAGCGGACCCGGCTGATGAACGACAAGGAGCGCCTCGTCACCGCCTACCACGAGGGAGGACATGCTCTCGTGGCCGCGGCGATGAACCAGACCGACCCGGTCACGAAGGTCACCATCCTCCCGCGCGGTCGCGCCCTGGGCTACACCATGGTGCTGCCCAGCGAGGACAAGTACTCGACGACCCGCAACGAACTGCTCGACCAGCTCGCCTACGCCATGGGCGGACGGGTCGCCGAGGAGATCGTCTTCCACGATCCGACGACGGGAGCGAGCAACGACATCGAGAAGGCGACGAACATCGCCCGCAAGATGGTCACCCAGTACGGCATGAGCGAGAAGCTGGGCATGGTCAAGATCGGCGACGACCAGTCCGAGCCCTTCGCCGGCCGCGGCTACGGCGGCGGCGATGAGTACGGGGACTCGACCCTGTCCTCGATCGATCGCGAAGTCCGCACGCTCATCGACTCCGCCCACGCCGACGCCTACTGGGCGCTGACGCGCAATCGCGATGTGCTCGACAACCTCGCCTATCAGCTGCTCGAACGCGAGACCCTCGACCAGGCGGCGCTCGAGGCGATCTTCGCCGATGTCGCCAAACGCCCGATCCGCGAGGTCTGGCTGGCCCATGACGACCGTCCCGTGTCCGAACGCGGACCGATCGACCCGCCGTCGTCGCCGAGCAGCCGGAACACCGGTGAGGGCTCGGGAGGCGCCGAGGTGGACACCACCGACCTGCCCGGGGCCGGTCCCTCGGGCGTGAGCGGGCCGAACGTGCCGCAGAACCCGCCGGGTCCACAGAACCCGAATGATCCCGGAACCTCGGGACCGGGCAGACTCGGCGGTCCTGCAGGCGGACCTGGGCGGCCCGGCGACGGGGGACCGAACACCACCGGCACGAACGACGACGACAGAGGGAACAGCATCTGATGGCCGATATCGAAGAGGTCTCCGCCGGCCTCGGACCTGCCCCAGCGGGGCATGAGAACAAAGTCGACCAGGACCGGATCGCTGCGGCCGTGCGTGAGATCCTCATCGCCGTGGGCGAGGACCCTGATCGTGAAGGGCTCGTCGAGACTCCGGGCAGAGTCGCACGAGCCTATGAAGAGGTCTTCGCCGGACTCCACCGCGAACCGTCAGAGGTCCTCGGCGTCACCTTCGACATCAGCCACGAAGAACTCGTGCTCGTGCGCGACATCGACCTGTACTCGACGTGCGAACACCACCTGGTCCCCTTCCATGGGGTCGCCCACATCGGATACATTCCGAGCAGACAGGGCAAGGTCACGGGCCTGTCGAAACTGGCCCGGCTGGTCGAGGTCTTCGCCCGCCGCCCGCAGGTGCAGGAGCGCCTGACTTCGCAGATCGCCGACGCCCTCGTCGAGCATCTCGATCCCCAGGGAGTCATCGTCGTCGTCGAGGCCGAGCACCTGTGCATGACAATGCGCGGGGTCCGCAAGCCCGGGGCTTCGACGATCACCTCGGCCGTGCGCGGCCAGCTGCGCGAAAGCGCCTCCCGCGCTGAAGCGATGAGCCTGATCCTCGGACGCTGAGCCGGCGATGGACGATTCAGCGATGCACCGGCAGACGAAGATCATGGGCGTGCTCAATGTCACGCCCGACTCCTTCTCCGACGGCGGACTCTACTTCGACCACGACAGGGCCATCGCCCACGGTCTCGAACTCATGACCGCCGGCGCCGACATCATCGACGTCGGGGGCGAGTCGACGAGGCCGGGTTCGGTGCGCGTCGACGAGGACGAGGAGCTGCGCCGCGTTGTGCCCGTCGTCCGTGAACTCGCCGCCGCCGGTGCGGTGATCAGCGTCGACACGATGCGTGCCCGCGTCGCCCGGGAGTCGCTGTCCGCCGGTGCCCACATCATCAACGACGTCTCCGCCGGACAGTCCGACCCGACCATGCTCGGTGTCGCTGCGGAGGCAGCGGCCCCCATCGTCCTCACGCACTGGCGCGGCTACCTCGACCAGGCGTCGGCGACCTTCCACTACGAGGATGTCGTCGCCGAGGTGATCGCCGAACTGCGCGCCCGCATCGACGAAGCCATCGCGGTCGGCGTGGACCCGGCGAACATCATCGTCGATCCCGGTCTGGGATTCTCGAAGAACGCCGAACACAATTGGCAGATCCTGGCCGCCCTCGACGAATTCGCCGCACTCGACCACCGTCTGCTCGTCGCGGCCAGTCGGAAGCGGTTCATCTCCAGCCTCATCAGTCCCGCGGATCCGAAGCTCGCCGAACAGGCGGCCAAGGATCAGGCGACGGCCACGATCTCGGCGATCTCCGCACAGGCCGGAGCCTGGGCGGTCCGCGTCCACGACCCGGCCACCTCGGCGATCGCCTGCCGCGTCGTCGCGGCCGTGGCCGACCACGCCCCGAACGCCCGTCCGGCCGATACCGGGGGACAGGCATGACCGGCACCGAGGCGGGAGGCGCTCCCGATCGCATAGAGCTGCGCGGACTGACGGTGCGCGGCAATCACGGTGTCTTCGAGTTCGAGAAACGTGAGGGCCAGGACTTCGTCATCGACGTCGTCCTGCACACCTCGGTCAGCCGCGCCGCGGCCACCGATGACCTGAGCGAGACCATCCACTACGGTGAGCTCGCCGAAGATGTCGCCGGCATCGTCGAGAACAACACCTTCGACCTCATCGAAACCCTCGCTGAACGCATCGCCGAGCACTGTCTGAGCCTGTGCGCACACGTCGAGGTCGTCGTCCACAAGCCGGCGGCCCCGATCCGACGGACCTTCAACGATGTCAGCGTCAGTGTCGAGCGCTTCCGTGTCGAGTCCCGAACCGAGCCGGACTCGCGGACGGAGGCATACCTCAACCTCGGGGCCAACCTCGGCGATGCCCGCGACACCCTCGACCAGGCCGTCGAAGCGCTCGACCGGCACCCGGACATCAGCGTCGAGCGCCGATCCTCGCTGTACCGGACCGCACCCTGGGGAGGAGTCGAGCAGAACGACTTCCTCAACCTCGGACTCATCGTCTCCACCACCCTGACAGCGGCCGAGCTCCTGGCCGTGGCCCAGGGGATCGAGGTCGCCTGCGGGCGCACCCGCGAGCTGCGCTGGGGACCGCGGACACTCGACATCGACCTCATCCGCTTCGGCTCCGGCGCAGACGAACTCATCAGCGACACCGACCGTCTCAGGCTGCCGCATCCGCGCGCCCGCGAACGTGCCTTCGTACTGGCACCATGGGCCGAGCTCGTCGGCGACACCGCGATCCTCACACCGGAGGGGAGACGTCCCATCACCACCGTGCTGAGCGAACTCGGCGACCAGGAGGTCACTCGGATCAGCTCACCATAGACGACTGCGATCTGAGAGACTGAGACCTATGCACAGAACGTCCTCGTCCACCCTCGCCGTCTGGGCCGTGATCGGCACGGTGCTGGCTATCGTGGTCGACGTGGTGCTCGAAAGCCAGGGCTTCTCACTGCCGGGCCTGCCCTGGTTCGCTATCATCGGCATGCTCGTCCTCGCCGCCGTCCTGCTCGTCCTCGGCTGGCCGATCAAGAAGTGGAACGACGGGGACCGGACCAAGGAGATCGACCCGATCCAGGCGGCCCGCGTCGCAGTCATGGCCAAAGCCAGCGCCCTGACCGGGGCGGGACTGGCCGGATGGTACCTGGGCAATGCCGGCTACTACTTCCTGTCCGCACCGGGGATCCGCAACGATCTCGCCGCCGGTATGCTCGTCGCCATGGTCTCTGCCGCCGCGCTGATGATCGTGGGCCTCATCGTCGAGGGCTTCTGCGAGATCCCGCCCCAAGACCCACCGGGAGCTGAAACAGCATGAACCGCGATTTCTCCTTCTCCATCGGCACCGATGTGCCCTTCAACCGGGTCAGCCCGAAGTACGGGCTGAAAGAAGTCCTCGCCACTATGATCATCGTGGTGCCTCTGCTCGTCGTCGGTCTCGTCCTCGCGATCGTCTTCACCGCCGAAGCGCCCTGGCTGCACATCATCTGGATCGCCGTCCTGGTCTACGGAATCGCTGCTCCCATCGTCATCCTCCGGCAGGCGAAGGCCATCGGCTACGCCGAACGCGCCGACGACCTGCTCATCCGCCGCGGCATCATGTTCCACAAGGCCACCGTCGTGCCCTATGGTCGGCTGCAGTTCGTCGACGTCGACGCCGGCCCCGTCGATCGCATGTTCGGACTGGCCACAGTCAAACTCCACACCGCCTCGGCAGCGACCGATGCGACGATCCCCGGACTGCCCAGAGCCGAAGCCGACCGTCTCCGCGACAGCCTCGCCGGACTCGGCCGGGCCAACATGGCAGGGCTGTGACCATGGATGAGGGCTCGCCACCCGCCGAGGCGGCACCCGAGGTCTGGCACCGCGTCCACCCGCTGACGCCGATCCTCGAGAGCCTCGGCGTTCTCGTCGGCATCTTCATCGCCGCAGCCTATGGTCTGCAGAACTTCTTCCAATCGGCGGTGGAGGACCTGGCCTCCGGCCGCAGCGTCAACCTGACCTTCGCCGATTGGCTGCGCGGACATCCGCTGGTGATCCTCGCCGTCGTCGGCGGGATCGTCCTCGTCCTCCTGCTCACCGCCTTCTTCAGCTGGCTGGCCTGGCGGGTCATGGGCTATCGGATCGACGCCGAGGCGATCTACTACCGGCGGGGGGTGCTGTCGAAGAAGCTGCGCAAGGCCCGCCTCGATCGGGTCCAGTCCATCGACCTGCAGCAGAAGCTTCTGCCGCGGCTGCTCGGCATGGCCGAACTCGTCTTCGACGTCGCCGGCGGGACGGATTCGAACATCTCCCTGAAGTACCTGTCGAAGAGACGAGCCGAAGAGCTGCGCGACGAACTGCTGAACGCGGTCAGGGCGAAGAAGCGACAGGGCACAGCGACGCAGGCGAAGGACCGCAGCTCCGGGGGAGAGGCGGCCACCGGGGAGGAGAGCGCACCCGCCCACGGTGCCGCTGCACCCGCATCAGGTCCGGTCGCCGCCATCCCCTCCGCAACGGTCGGGCACCAAGCCGAGGAGCCGAGCGGCGCCGGTGAGACCGCCGAAGGAATCGACCGCTCCATTCCCGAACGGCGAGACGACAGCCTCGGCGTGCGCCTGACCAAACGGCTCGGCGCCATGGCCGACGGTGTCTCGGCCGAGGCCGAATCCGGGCTCAACGACCTGCTCGCTCCCTACCGCCTCGCACCCAGCATCGGCAGAGAAGGCGAGATCATCCGCGTTCCCGTCCACCGGGTCGTGATCGCCTCCCTGCTCAAGACCGAGACTCTGGTGTCGATCGCCGTGGTGGTGCTCGTCGTCATCAGCGCCATCGTGCTCCTTGCCTTCGGGGTCAAGGAAGCGTTCATCCCGATGCTCGTCGGTGTCCTGCCCGGAGTCTTCGCGGCCTTCTCCGTGTTCAAGAAGAACCTCGACAACGCGAACTTCGTCGTCCGCCTCGACGAGAACGGTCTCGCCGTCAGCCACGGCCTTTTCTCGACCTCACGGAAAGTCATCCCACTCGATCGCCTGCAGGCGGTGTGCCTCCACCAGCCGCTGCTGTGGCGCTGGGCCGGATGGTGGCAGGCCGAGTACAACATCGCCAGCGCCGGCGGCAGCAAGGACTCGAACCTGCTGCTGCCGGTCGGCGACGTCGAGCAGGCGCTGCTCATGGTCGGCTTGGCGCTGCCGGATCCGCAGCTGCCCGACGATATCGCCGCCGATGCCCTGGTCCGCTCGGCCATGTACGATCGCAGGTCGAGCGATCCGCAGGCGCCGGCCGCCGAGATGCTCTTCCACAGCCAGCCCCGCTCCTCACGGATCCTCGACCCCCTCGTGTGGAAGCGGCGGGCCTATGCGCTGACCGGTTCGATGCTCGTGCTGCGGCTCGGTGCGCTCGAACGACGCGTCGACTTCGTCCCCCACGTGCGAGTGCAGTCCCTGCGCTACCACCAGGGTCCGCTCATGCGCGCTCTCGGACTCGGCACGGTGGCCGTGCATTCGACCGCCGGCCCCATCGATCCCCGAGTCACCCACCAGAGCGAAGACGAGGCGAAGCGCTTCTTCACCGAGCACGCCGAACGCACTCGCATCGCCCGCCTGCGCTACGATGACGCCGCGAAGACTGCGAAGGAGGACGAACGATGAGTCAGGAGGATGCGCCGCGACTGGGCATCGGAATCATCGGCTGCGGCCGGGTCGGAGCCAGCATCGGAGCAGCCTGGCGGCAAGCCGGACACGCGATCATCGGACTCAGCGCCACCTCGGCGGCCAGTCGCGAACGCGCCGAAGACATGCTGCCCGGCGTCCCGGTCCTCGACCCCGACGAGATCGCCGAACGAGCCGAGCTCGTGCTGCTGGCCGTCCCCGACGACGAGATCGCTCCTCTGGTGACCGGCCTGGCCGACCTCGGCCGCATCCATGCCGGTCAGATCCTCGTGCACTGCTCGGGCAGGTACGGCACGGACATCCTCGAAGCGGGAACTCGGCGCGGCGCTCTGCCCATCGCTCTGCACCCGTCCCTGACATTCACCGGGACGAACGTGGATCTGTCACGGCTGCGCCAGGCGACGATCGCCGTCACCGCCCCTGCACCGATCCGTCCGGTGGGAGAAGCGCTTGTGGTCGAACTGGGTGCCGAACCGATCGAGATCGCCGAGGCCGACCGCCCTCTATACCACGCAGCCATCACCCACGCCTCGAACCACTCGATCACGATCCTGTCCGAAGCCATGGAGATGCTCTCCGAAGCGGGGGCGGCCGACCCCTCTCATGTGCTCCATGCCCTCGTCGACGCCAGCGTGGCCAACACCCTGCAGAACGGACCGAAGGCGCTGACGGGACCGGTCAGCCGCGGCGACGTCGGGACCGTCGAGGCCCATTTGGCGGCGCTGAGCGAATTCAGCCTGAGCCGATCGAATCCCGGGGCGCGCAACAGCTACATCGCGCTGGCCCGATCGACGACGGCGAAGGCCCTGGCGCTGGGACGGATCACCGAGGCTCAGGCACAGCGGATACTGGCGATCCTCGACTGAATCCGAATTCCCCCGCATGCCCGGTCCACGGTAGCCTTGAGGCATGGCGAATACCGACTCGAAGACTACTGAGAACGCAGACCTTTCACCCGAACATCTAGATCCGGAGCAGATCCGGATCCGGAAGGAAAAGCGCCAGCGTCTCCTCGATGCCGGAACCGAAGCCTACCCCGTATCTGTGGACCGCACCCACACCCTCGTCGAGGTCCACTCCGCCCATGACGGGCTCGAGGCAGGGGATGAGACCGAGGACATCGTCGGCGTCATCGGCCGTGTCGTCTTCGTCCGCACCACCGGCAAGCTCTGCTTCGTCACGCTGCAGTCCGGTGACGGAACTCGCCTGCAGGGGATGCTCTCGCTGCGCGAGGTCGGTCAGGAGCGCCTCGACGACTTCAAGACCGATGTCGACCTCGGCGACTTCCTGTTCCTGCACGGCCGGGTGATCAAGTCCAAGCGCGGAGAGCTCTCGGTGCTCGCGGACTCCTGGGCACTCGCCTCGAAGGCGATCCGTCCGTTGCCGGGCCTGCACACCGAACTGGCCGAGGACACGCGTGTCCGCCAGCGCTACCTCGATCTCATCACCCGCGAACAGGCGCGGGAGACAATGCTCACTCGCGCGAAGGTGATGACCTCGCTACGTCGGACCTTCGCCGAGCAGGACTTCGTCGAGATCGAGACCCCGATGCTGCAGACGATGCACGGCGGGGCCTCGGCTCGCCCGTTCAAGACCCACATGAACGCCTACGACATCGACATGTACCTGCGCATCGCCCCCGAGCTGTTCCTCAAACGGGCCATCGTCGGCGGCATCGAGAACGTGTTCGAGATCAACCGCAATTTCCGCAATGAGGGTGCTGACTCCACGCATTCCCCTGAGTTCGCCATGCTCGAGGCCTACCAGTCCTTCGGCGACTACCATTCGATCGCCGATCTGACGAAGACTCTGATCCAGAACGCCGCGCAGGATGCCACCGGCTCACTTGTCGTGACCCTTGAGGACGGCACTGAATTCGATTTCGGCGGGGACTGGGCGGTCGTGAGCATGTACGATTCCCTGTCCGAGGAATCCGGCGTCGAAGTGACTCCCGAGACAGGTCTGGACGTGCTCGACAAGATCGCCGCCGACAACGATGTCGATCTGACGGGAGTCTTCCGCTCACACGGCAAATACGTCGAGGAGCTGTGGGAGCACTTCTATCAGGATCGGCTGTGGGAACCGACCTTCGTCACCGACTTCCCGGTCGACACCTCGCCGTTGGTGCGGGAGCATCGGACGAAGAAGGGCGTCGTCGAGAAATGGGACCTCTACGTGCGCGGCTTCGAACTGGCCACCGGCTACTCGGAGCTCGTCGACCCGATCATCCAGCGCCAGCGCTTCGAGGCCCAGGCCGCCGATGCCGCCCGCGGCGACGAAGAGGCGATGGGCCTCGACGAGGACTTCCTCATGGCGATGGAGCACGGAATGCCTCCGACCGGCGGGATGGGCATGGGGCTCGATCGTCTGCTCATGGCATTGACCGGTTTGGGAATCCGCGAAACAATCCTGTTCCCATTCACGAAGCCTTTGGCCGCTTCGCATGAGGACACGGCTCAGGAGGGCTGATCACGATGCTCGATATCCTCAAAGCGCTGCTCCCTTCGATCTGCGTGGGATTGCTGTTCTGGTATGTCATTAGGAATATCTTCCGCGCCGATCGCAATGAGCGCGAACAAGTGGATAAATACTATTCGGAGATTGACGTTAGCGAGAGCGAGAATAATTCGGAATCGGATGTTAAGATGACTGCGACAAAGACCACTGATCATGAAAAGAGTGAACATGGCAAGGGAAATGCGCCTCGTTCTCACGGATGATTTCGACGGAACAGAAGCGGCAGAAACCGTTCGCTTCAGCCTGGACCAGGCGACCTACGAACTCGAACTCTCGACAGAGAATGCCGAAAAGCTCCGTGAGACATTCGCCCCATTCATCGCCAAAGCACGTCGCGTAGCCAATACCGGCGGGCGGGGTCGTCGCGGCGGTTCGGCCTCAGGACCGAAGCGGGACACAGCGAAGATCCGCGAGTGGGCTCAGAACAACGGCTACCAGCTCGGTGACCGCGGTCGCATCCCGCTCGAAATCGTCGAAGCCTACGAGGCTGCGGAGAAATAAGGGTTCGCCTCCGAGCGGCGGAATCATCCGAATAGGTCTGAGGGGCCAGCGAAGAAATTCGCTGGCCCCTCAGTTCTTTGTCTATGGATTCATTTCATGAACTGCTGGGGAACAATATGAGGAAATCCGGCGCGGTGACAGAAACACAGGGAACTGCCAGGAATTCGACGAACGCACCGCGCAGATGCCGCTCGCATATGGCAAATGACACAAGCTATTTCCACGCGCGACAAGGGAGGTTGAGTCCTGGGCCGGTATCTGCGGGTCTGCGACGAAGGAGCCACGGCGACTGTGCGAATGATGTCTGCGGCCACGAGCAGTTCGAGTCCGAGCAGAATCGATCGCCCGAGGACGCCGACGGCGGCGTCCGGACGAGGCATCCGCGATAGACACGAGCGTGCAGGGCCGGAGCCTGCAGCACAGACCGAAGCGGGGATCCGGGCCACCTCGGCGATCTGGGCGGAAACGAGAAGGTCCTTGTCAGGCCGGTGATGGCGTGCAACGATGACTTCACCCTGTTGATCGGTTCCACGTGATCAATGGCAACCGAACGGACAGCAAGGAGAGAACGCATGAATGCCACCACCATCATCTGGATAGTCGCAGCAGTCGTCGTAGTTCTGATTGTCGTCGGCATCATTGTCGCGGTGAGCCGGAAGGCCGCTGCGAAGAAGCGCGAGCATCAGCGTCTGGAGGCGGCGAGGATCCGTCAGGAGACGGCCGAGTCCGAGCACCAGCTGCATGCTCGTGAGGCCGAAGCGGAGCAGCGTCGGGCAGAAGCCAAACAGGCCGACGCCGACGCGGAGGTGCAGGCCGCCGAAGCCAAGCGCAGACAGGCCGAAGCGGAACGGTTGGACGCCGAAGCCGCCGAGCGCGACCGCGTGGCGCGTGCCGAGCGTGATGAACAGGAACGCAGGCTCCGTCACGCCGATGACCTCGACCCCGATGTCGACGCGCACGGCAACCGCAGCAGGACTGCCGACGGACGCACCGAAGCCGGCGGCGCTCGTGCTGCCGACGAGAACAGGCTCGATGATCGCAGCGTCGATCCACAAGCGGGACGGCGCAGCATCGAGGACCCTGACTCGCCGCGACACTGAGACTCCGGCAGGATCCGCATCCTGTCGGCGCAGTACCCACCGTCAAACATGGAAGGAAGGGTCAGCACAATGGCTTTCATACTCTGGATAATCGCTGCCATACTCGTCATCTCCGGCATCTTCGCGATCTTCCGCAAGCAGATCCTGTGGGGCATCGTCCTCATCGTGGTCGGCTGCCTCGTGGGGCCGGGCGGAGTCAGTCTCTTCGCCTAGCTCGCGGAAAGTGCGACAGCGTCGCCCCAGCCGGAACAGGCTGGGGCGACGCTCATTCACACGACCTGGCTGGCGCGGCAGGCCGATGCGGGGAGGCCCATCGACTCAGACGGCCTTCTTCTGCCCTGCTGCCTTCGCCGCAAGGAGGCGCTTCCCACCTTGCGCACAAGGAGGGCGCATCCCGATGGCAATGGAATTTCGCCCATAGCCGAACGGTTTCGGCTGACGGCGAAACGTGCAATAGAACCGCGCTCATCGTCGTTAGGCTCAGAAGAATAAGAAGACCGAGGAGGATGAAAATGTTCGAGCGGTTCACCGACCGAGCACGACGCGTTGTGGTGCTCGCGCAGGAAGAAGCGAAACTTCTCAAACACAACTACATCGGCACCGAGCACATTCTGCTCGGCCTGATCCACGAAGGTGAAGGTCTGGCGGCGAAGGCTCTTGAGGGCATGGACATCTCCCTCGAGCAGGTGCGCGACCAGGTCCAGGAGATCATCGGACAGGGCCAGCAGGCACCGAGCGGACACATTCCCTTCACGCCGCGGGCGAAGAAGGTCCTCGAGCTCAGCCTCCGTGAGGCACTGCAGCTGGGCCACAGCTACATCGGCACCGAGCACATTCTGCTCGGCCTCATCCGTGAGGGCGAGGGCGTCGCGGCTCAGGTGCTCGTGAAGCTCGGTGCCGACCTCGGGCGGGTGCGCCAGGAGGTCATCAAGCTGCTCTCCGGCTACCAGCGCAAGGAGCCCGTCTCGGCCGGCGGACGCGAGGAAGGGGCGCCTTCGGGGTCGCTCGTGCTCGACCAGTTCGGCACCAATCTCACGGCTGCGGCCCGTGAGGCGAAACTCGACCCGGTCATCGGCCGACATGATCAGATGCAGCGCGTGATGCAGATCCTCTCGCGCCGAACGAAGAACAACCCGGTCCTCATCGGCGAGCCCGGTGTGGGTAAGACCGCCGTCGTCGAGGGGCTCGCACAGGCCATCGTCAACGGCGATGTGCCGGAGATCCTCACGGACAAGCAGCTGTACACGCTCGACCTCGGATCGCTGGTCGCCGGTTCCCGCTACCGCGGCGACTTCGAGGAACGCCTGAAGAAGGTGCTCAAGGAGATCCGCACCCGCGGTGACATCATCCTCTTCATCGACGAGATCCACACCCTGGTCGGTGCCGGCGCCGCCGAGGGCGCGATCGATGCCGCCTCGATCCTCAAGCCCATGCTGGCTCGTGGGGAGCTGCAGACCATCGGCGCGACCACCCTCGATGAGTACCGCAAGCACATCGAGAAAGATGCCGCCCTCGAGCGCCGGTTCCAGCCGATCCAGGTTCCCGAACCGTCGCTGGCGCATTCGATCGAGATCCTCAAGGGGCTGCGGGACAAGTACGAGGCACACCACAAGGTCACCGTCACCGACGGTGCCCTGGCTGCCGCGGTGAACATGTCCGATCGCTACATCAATGACCGGTACCTGCCGGACAAGGCGATCGACCTCATCGACGAAGCCGGTGCCAAGCTGCGGATCTCGCGGCTGTCGGTGCCCCAGGAGGTCCGGGATCTGGAGGAGAAGATCCTCGAGGCCCGCCACCGCAAGGAGGCTGCGATCGATGCTCAGGACTTCGAGCTGGCCGCTTCGGAGCGCGACTCCGAGATGAAGCTGGTCAAGGAGAAGGAGGAGCAGACCGAAGCCTGGCGCAAGTCCGGCACCGACACCTCGAAGGTCGTCGACGCCGATCTCATCGCCGAGGTGCTCGCTGCAGCCACCGGCATCCCGATCTTCAAGCTCACCGAGGAAGAGTCCTCGCGACTGCTGCGGATGGAGGACGAGCTGCACAAGCGAGTCATCGGTCAGGACGACGCGGTCAAGTCGATCTCCCGCGCGATCCGCCGCACCCGCGCCGGCCTCAAGGACCCGAAGCGTCCGTCCGGTTCGTTCATCTTCGCCGGCCCGACCGGCGTGGGCAAGACCGAGCTGGCCAAGGCGCTGTCCGAGTTCCTCTTCGGCGATGAGGATTCCCTCATCAGTCTCGACATGTCGGAGTACTCGGAGAAGCACACCGTTTCTCGTCTCTTCGGCTCCCCTCCGGGATACGTCGGCTACGAAGAGGGCGGTCAGCTGACGGAGAAGGTCCGCCGCAAGCCGTTCTCGGTCGTCCTCTTCGACGAGGTGGAGAAGGCTCATTCGGACATCTTCAACTCGCTGCTGCAGATTCTCGAGGATGGTCGCCTCACCGACTCCCAGGGGCGTGAGGTGGACTTCAAGAACACCATCATCATCATGACGACCAACCTCGGTACGCGCGATATCTCGAGCGGACTCCAACTCGGATTCCAGGTCGAGGGCGACACGAAGACGAACTACGACCGGATGAAGCAGCGGGTCAACGAGGAGCTCAAGCAGCACTTCCGTCCCGAGTTCCTCAACCGCGTCGATGACACGATCGTGTTCCCGCAGCTGAGCATGGAAGAGATCATCAAGATCGTCGACCTCTTCCTCGATCGCCTCGACACACGGCTTGCCGATCAGGGCATGAAGGTCGAGGTCTCGGATGCGGCGAAGAACCTGCTCGCCGAACGCGGCTACGATCCCGTGCTGGGTGCCCGGCCGCTGCGTCGGACCATCCAGCTCGAGGTCGAGGACACTCTGTCGGAGAAGATCCTGTTCAAGGAGATCGGACGGGGCCAGACCATCAAGGTCGACGTCAAGGGTGAGGGCCGTGAGGCCGAGTTCACCTTCGAAGGCACCGAGACCGAGAGCCTGAAGCCCGGTGACGACGAGGAGAACGAACTCGCCGCTGCAGGGTCCTCCGGTTCGAACGGACCGTCGGACACCTCCGCCTGAGCGATAGCGACGAAAGAGTCCGGGGAGTCGGCCGCTGGCCGGTTCCCCGGACTCTTTCGTATGCTCGCGACGCAATGGTGTTGAATGAGGACATGAGTTCTCATTCTGCCGAATTCGATCATGAACGGATCTCCGGAGACCACCATCTCAACCACGAACTTCCAGGTGGGCTCTATCTGCGACGAGCCAGAACCGGCGATGTCAAGGGCATCGAGGCGCTCGTGGCACCCCTGGCAGGAGAACGGATCCTCCTGGCCAAGGACACGGTGACGTACTTCGAATCGCTGCAGGAATTCTGGCTCGTCGTCGACCCGCAGCCCGATGGCTCGGAGATCCTTGCCGGCTGCGGGGCATTGCACATCATCTGGGCTGATCTCGCCGAAGCCCGGACGGTCGCGACCTCGCCCGACTATCGGGGCAGGGGAGTGGGCAAAGCCATCATCCGCCAGCTGCTCGCCGATGCCCGCGAGATCGGGGTCGATCGCGTGTTCTGCCTGACCTTCGAGACCGCGTTCTTCGGTTCCCTCGGTTTCGAACCGATCAAAGGCATCCCTGTCTCGCCCGAGGTCTACGTCGAACTCCTGCACTCGACGGACGAAGGCGTGGCGGAGTTCCTCGACCTGGCGCGGGTCAAACCGAACACCTTGGGCAATTCGCGCATGATCAGGTACCTCTGACCGAGCGCTCCTGCCGTCAGGACGGCAACGCCAATCTGCCGTCGACCTTCCCGGCCAGGCCATCGGCGACGAGATCCGAGATGAGGCGAGCGATTCGTTCCCGGTCCGCGCTGAGTTCGCGCACGCGGGCCACTGCGGCCGCTGTCGGTTCATCGAGCTCTTCGACGAACTCGGGATCCAGCTCGGTCACCGAGGTGGTGAAGAGGTCGACGCGGACCCCTGCCGGTCGCGCGTCGGCGGCGTGAGCTGTCTTGAGCACGTCCATGATCGCCCCACGCAGCTGGCGGTCCGTCCCCGTCCACTTCTGAATCTTCGGCTTCGTGGCCGAGGCGGGCCTGCCCAGCCGGTACCAGGTGCAGATGTCGCGCAGCGGGCAGGCGGCACAGTCAGGGCTGCGTGCTGTGCAGATCAGAGCGCCGAACTCCATCACCCCGGCGTTCCATCGCACATGGTCGTCCTCGGGAACGAAGCGGGCGGCCCAGTCGGTCTCCTTCCGACCGGGTGAAGCGGTGGGCCGCTCCCTGCCCGCGAAGAGGCGGACGAGAACCCGTCGCACGTTCGTGTCCAGGACCGTCGTGCGCCTTCCGTGAGCGAAGGAAGCCACCGCCGCGGCAGTGTAGGAGCCGATGCCCGGCAGCCGTTCGAGTTCCTCGACGGTCGTGGGAAGCACATTGTCGAGGTCCTCGGCGATGACACGAGCGGCCTCCTGCAGCCTCAGCGCCCTGCGCGGGTACCCCAAGCGGCCCCACCGATGGAGGACGTCGGCGGTCGGAGCCGCGGCGAGGTCGGCAGGGGTCGGCCACGCTTCCATCCACTCCCGCCAGCGCGGCTCGACCCGGGCCACGGGCGTCTGCTGAGACATGATCTCGCTGACGAGCACAGCCCAGGCGCTGGTGTCCGCCTCTCGCCACGGAAGGTCGCGAGCAGCTGAGGAGAACCAGGAGGTGATCGTCGTCTGCACGCGTCGCACCAGCGGTTCGGCGACCTCGGGAAAAGGAGCGGCAGATCGGTGCGCATTCGATTCGAGACCGACTCGGTGTGTCATTTGGTTGCTCATTCGCAATTGCCTAGGCTCAAAGCGATGACTCCTTCCAATCGCGGTTCGCAGCCGAAGAGAGCTGCGGGGCAGCCTCGCCAGTCTAGCGGGAAGCTGCCTGCTCACGTTTACCGCAGACGCCGCATCACCTTGGGCGTACTCAGCCTCGTCGTCCTCGGGCTGTTGGTGCTGGGCATCGTCGGCATCGCCAAAGCCATCGGCGGCAGCGGAGGAGATGGAGACGAGGTCACCGCAGAGCCGGAGAAACAGTCCGAAAGCACCACGGCGGCTCCGGTGCCGGACAAGAAGGCTGCGAGCGGAAGATGTCCCGAGGACAAGATCGCCCTCAAAGCGAAAGTCGATCCGAAATCCGTGAAGGACGGGCAGAAACCCGAGTTCGGCATGGTCATCGAGAACAAGCACACCGCGACCTGTCTCATCGAGGTCGGAACCAAGCAGCAGGAGTTCGTCGTCGAGAAGGACGGCGACGTCGTCTGGTCGTCGAAGTACTGTGCGGCGTCGAAGGACGAGAACGCGGAAGTCTCAACCGAGTTCGCACCGCACTCGGAGAAGACCGCGAAGCTCAAGTGGAACCGGATCCCGGTCGACAAGAACTGCAATCGGAAGGATGACGACTTCGCGCCGGGCGAATACGATCTCATCGTCAAGCTCGATGACAAGGAGAGCAAGCCGACGACGTTCGAGCTTGAGAAGGACGCTGCCGCGAAGGCCGAGGAGAAGAAGGCCGAAGAGGAGGAGTCTGAGAAGAAGGACTCTTCTGAGGAGGAGTCCGGGGAGAAGGACGGCTCCGAGGAGAAGCCCTCGGAGGGTGAGCCGCAGGACCAGGAGTCAGAGGGCTCGCAGAACTGAGTCCGTTGGACCGGAGGACGGCAGGTCAGGCTCCGCGGTAGGAGCCCACGCCCCAGGAATTGCCGTCATGGTCGCGGAAGTCGAACTCCCGTCCGCCGTAGTCCTGCGTCGCCACAGGTCGGACGATCGCATGCCCCATATCGACGATCTCCTGATAGAGACGATCGACTTCGCGTTCGGTGTCGACGACGACGTAGATCGAGCTGCCGCCGACCGCGTCGAGTGCTGACCCGTCGTTGCGGACGGACCCGAACATGATCCCACCGGTATCACCGAGCGCGTATTCGGCATGCTCGACGAGTTCGGGATCCTGTTCATTGCGGATCACCACACGCTCAGTGAACCCGAGCGTGACCAGCAGAGCGATCGTCGCTGCCGCATCCGTGGTCCTCATTGCCGGAAAAACTGTCGTGGTCATGACTCAAGGATGCTCCATTTTCGTCCGAAAGTCCCGAACTTCCTCGAGACGTTCAGCTCTTCAGCAGGATCTCGACCGCCTCAGCGATATGCTCGCATCCCTTCACTTTCATGTCCTGCGGCGTGGCCACATTGCTCATGGCGCCCTTGGCCACGATGGCGTGGGTGATGCCCAGACG
Organism: Brevibacterium renqingii; assembly: GCF_017808105.1. GTDB lineage: Bacteria > Actinomycetota > Actinomycetes > Actinomycetales > Brevibacteriaceae > Brevibacterium > Brevibacterium renqingii. Next base: position 80,967 of record NZ_JADBHF010000006.1, read on the forward strand.
CTTGGCTTCGTTGAGGCGCTGGCCGAGGTTGGGGACGTTGCGGATCTCTCCGGACAGGCTGATCTCGCCGATGCCCACGAACCTCTTGGCCAGAGGCCTGCCCATGACGGCCGAGGCCAGGGACAGACAGATGGCGAGGTCGCTGGCCGGTTCCGCCAGTTTCGCACCGCCGACCGTGGCGGTGAAGACATCGCTCTTGGACAGATTGGAATTCGGGATGTTCTGACTGAGCACGGCCAGCATCATCGCCACTCGTGAGGAATCGACCCCGGACACGGACCGGCGCGACTGGCCACCGGCGGACTCGGTGACCAGAGATTGGACCTCGACCAGCAATGGGCGTTTGCCCTCCTGGGTGACGGTCAGGCAGGTTCCCGGCGGATTCGCTCCGCTGCGGGAGAGGAAGAGCCCGGACGGGTCCTCGAGGCTCTTGATCCCGTTCTCCTCCATATCGAAGCAGCCCACGTCGTCCGTGGGACCGAAGCGGTTCTTCACCGCCCGCAGCATGCGCAGACGCGAATGCCGCTCGCCTTCGAAGGTGCACACGACGTCGACGAGGTGTTCGAGGAGCCGCGGTCCGGCGATGGTGCCGTCCTTCGTGATGTGGCCGACGAGCACAGTGGGCAGAGATTTGGCCTTCGCCTCCCTGATGAGGGCTGCGGCGACCTCGCGGACTTGGGTGACTCCGCCGGGCACCCCTTCGACCTCGGAAGACGCCAGTGTCTGGATCGAATCGACGATGAGCAGCTCGGGCTCCTCCGCCTCGATCATGCCCAGGACCGAACCGAGATCGGTCTCTGCGGCCAGCAGGAGAGAATCTGCCAAGGCATTGATCCGTTCGGCCCGCAGTCTGACCTGTCCGGCTGATTCCTCACCGGTGACGTAGAGGACTTTGGCTCCGAACATCGCTGTCTTCGCGGCCACATCGAGCAGCAGCGTCGACTTGCCGACTCCCGGTTCTCCGGAGAGCAGGACGACCGCGCCGGGCACGATCCCACCGCCGAGCACCCGATCGAGTTCGGGGACGAAAGTGGACTTCGCCTGAGCCAGGGTGGAGTCGATCTCGTTGATCGGCTTCGCTCCGCTGGACTTCTTGACCTTGGTCTTCACCTTCGACGAGCTCGCGCCCTTCTCCTCAAGGGTGCCCCAGGCCTGGCATTCGGGGCAGCGTCCGAGCCATTTGACCGTCGAATAGCCGCATTCGGTGCAGGTGAAAGACATACCGCAATTCTGGCATGAGCAGCTGACACAGGGGGTGGGGAAGCGGAAGGGCGCTCGACGACGAGATCGTCGGGCGCCCTTCGCGAGGAGTGCGGCAGCCGGTCAGTCGACGGTGGTGAGGACTCTGGGACCGTCCTCGGTGATGGCGATCGTGTTCTCCGAATGCGCGCCGTTCGAGCCGTCGGCCAGGCGCAGCGTCCAGCCGTCCTTGTCGACGGTGAGCTTCTTCGAGGTGAACGACCACCAGGGTTCGATCGCCAGTGTCAGGCCCGGTTTGAGCACGAGTCCGCGACCGCCCTTGCCCCGATTGGGAACATGCGGATCCTCGTGCATCGTGTGCCCGAGGCCATGACCGCCGAAGTCGAGATTGACCGGGATGCGCTGAGCATCGGCGATATCTCCGATGGCTTTCGAGATGTCGCCGAGGCGGTTGCCCGCCTGCGCCGCACCGATGCCCGCTTCGAGGCCGGCCCAGGTGGAGTCGATGAGACGCTGGTCCTCGTCGCGGCCGTCGCCGACGACGACGGAGCGGGCGGCGTCGGCGACCCACCCGTCGATGGACACCGCGAAGTCGAGAGTCAGGACGTCGCCGTCCTTCATCACATAGCTGTGCGGTTTGCCGTGGAGGACCCCGTCGTTGACAGACAGGCAGATGACATTGCGGAAAGGGCCCGAACCGAAGGACGGTGCGTAGTCCCAATAGCAGGACTTCGCACCGGCGTCTTCGATGAGCTTCCGGGCCCGCTTCTCCAGGTGCATGATGTCCATACCGGGTTCTGCGATCGAGGTCAGCTCCGCCAAGGTCTTCGCGACGAAACGGCCGGTCACCGCCATCTTGTCGATCTCGGCAGGCGTCTTCAGCTCAATCACAGGGGTTCTCCTTCGGCAGGGCTCGGGGCTTCGACATCGATTTTAGTCCCTGGCCCGGCCGTGGTCGCGGGTGCATCCGGTTCTGTGAGCGGAATGACGCGGCAGACGCTTCCCGAGCCGCTTCGCTCATTCGCAGGAGGGCTTGTCCAAAAGTAGGCTTGAGGCCATGGGAAACATCATCGCGGCTTTCGCTCTCGGCATGTCATTCGCGCTGGCGGTGACCTCGGGAGCCGATCTCCTGCACGAAGGCGACCGAGAGTGGATGCTCTGGCTGTGCTTCTTCGCGCCGCTCGCTCTGATCGGTTTTGCCGCCCAGCTCATCGAATTTAGGAAGAAGCAGAGGAAACGAGCATCGGCCGAGGGCGCTCCCAGAGCGTAGCGCCGGACGCATACGCTCGCTCAAGGGCGAGCTCAGAAATGTGGCTTTCGACGGCGATACATCCGAGCCCGCCCTTGAGCGAGCGGCAGGAGCCCGAGGGTCAGAGGAACTCGACTCCCTGTGCCAGCGGCAGCTCGCCCGAGTAGTTGATCGTGTTCGTGGCCTGTCGCATATAGGCCTTCCACGAGTCCGAACCGGATTCGCGTCCGCCGCCGGTCTCCTTCTCACCGCCGAAGGCGCCGCCGATCTCCGCTCCCGAGGTGCCGATGTTGACATTGGCGATGCCGCAGTCCGACCGCGAGAGGAATCTCTCGGATTCGGCGAGCTCTGAAGTGAAGATCGCCGAGGACAGACCCTGCGGAACCCCGTTGTGGATCTCGAGCGCCTCGTCGAGGTCCGAATAGGTCACGACATAGAGGATCGGGGCGAAGGTCTCGTCCTTCATCACCGCGGTCTGTGACAGCATCCGCACGACCGCCGGTTCGACATAATGCGCATCCGGACGTTCCTCGGCCAGCACGCGTCCGCCGCCGCAGAGGACCTCACCGCCTTCGGACTTCGCCTGCTCGAGCGCCGCCTGCATCGCCTCGTACGAGCCCTCGTTGATGAGCGGGCCCACGAGCACTCCGTCTTCGGTCGGCGAGCCGATGCTCAGTGTCTTGTACGCCGCGACGATCTTGTCGACGAACTCATCGGCGATGGACTCGTGCACGATCAGCCGACGCAGGGTCGTGCAGCGCTGACCGGCGGTGCCGGCAGCGGCGAAGACCACCCCGCGCAGCGCCAGATCGATGTCGGCGCTCGGAGCCACGATGGCCGCGTTGTTGCCGCCGAGCTCGAGCAGGATCCGCCCGAAGCGCTCTGCCACCACAGGACCGACCTCACGTCCCATCCGCACCGAACCGGTCGCCGAGACCAAGGCCACGCGCTCGTCGCGGACCATGACATCGCCGATGTCCCGACCGCCGACGAGGACGGGCACGAGGTTCTCCGGTGCTCCGACCTCGGCTGCGGCGCGGGCCAGGAGCGACTGTGCCCCGAGGGCTGCGAGGACCGCGTTCTCCGAGGGCTTCCACACCACTGCGTCACCGGCGACCAGCGCGAGTGCCGTGTTCCACGAGTACACGGCCACGGGGAAGTTGAAGGCGGAGATGACCCCGACGACGCCGAGCGGATGCCAGGTCTCCATGAGACGGTGCCCCGGGCGCTCGCTCGGCATGGTCTTGCCCCACAGCTGCCGGGACTGCCCGAGGGCGAATTCGCAGATGTCGATCATCTCCTGCACCTCACCGGCCGCCTCCGAGGGGGTCTTGCCTGCTTCGACGGTGATGATCTTCGCCAGGTCCTCCTTGTGCTCTCCCAGCAGCTGTCCCCAGCGCTGCACGAGCTGCCCGCGTGCGGGGGCGGGCACATCGCGCCAGGTCGCGAAGGCTGTCTGGGCGGCGCCGATCTTGTGTGCTGCGGTCTCCGCGGTGTCGGCGGCGAGGGTGCCGAGCTCCTGACCGGTGATGGGGGAGCGGGCAGGCAGGTTCGCCGAGGCGGCCGATGCCCTGAGTGCGTCGGTGTCGACCCCGCAGGCGCTCAGTCCTGAGGACAGGAGTTCGGAGATGGTCTGGTCGGTGGGCAGTGCGGTCATTGCCGTCCTTTCGTCGAATGTCGTTTCATCAGTTCTTCAGAGGTCGTTGCGAGGTGGCGGGGCGGGACGGAGAGTTCAGACCACGTTGAGCTCCTTGCGCAGCCCGGTGGTGGCGAAGCGACGCTTGTCCATCGGGGAGACATCGACGAAGGGCTCGCCTCCGGTGATGAGATCGGCGAGCACCTCCCCGACGGCAGGGCCCATGAGGAAGCCGTGGCCGGAGAACCCGCAGGCGTAGAAGAACCCGGACAGCTCCTCGGCCTCACCGATGAGCGCATTGTGGTCGGGAGTCATCTCGTACAGACCCGCCCAGCCGTGCTTGGCCTCGACCTCGCCGAGTGCGGGCGTGCGGGCGGCGATGTGCTCGGCCAGTGTCGACAGCCAGTTCGGGTCGCGTTTGTCGTTGAACGACCAGTCATCGACCTCGTCGGGGCAGCCGAAGAGCAGGCCGGATCCTTCCGGGTGGACGTAGTAGCTGGTCGAGAAGTCGATGGTGAATGGCATGCCGCTCGTGTCGAAGTCGACCGGTTCGCTGACCATGATCTCGCGCCGCAGAGGCTTCACCGGCAGGTCGACGCCGGCCAGCTGCCCGATGAGGCCCGACCAGGCTCCGGCCGCGCACACGACCTGGGAGCAGGAGATGGTTCCACGGTCGGTGATCACCGAGGTGACGCGGCGGCTGGGGCCGTCGTCGGCTTCGAAGCCGGTCACCTCGCAGTTCTTGAGCACGCGCACGCCTCGCTCTCGTGCAGCGGTGATGTAGCCGGAGACGACCGCCTCGGGGGTGCAATGCCCGTCCCCGGGGTTGAATGCCCCTGCCACGAGGCCTTCGGTGTCGACGAAGGGGGCGAGTTCGGCCACCTCGGCGACGGTGAGCATCCGCGAATCGAGGCCCATCCTCTGCTGGAGGGCGACATTCGCGGCGAAGGCATCGGCGGATTCGTTCGAGTCGAGGAGGAACAGGTAGCCGTTGCTGACGAGATCGATGTCGACGCCGAAATCGGCCTCGAAGTTCCGCAGCACCTCGAGGCCGCGCGCGGCGAGGGCGATATTCACCTCGTCGGAGAACTGACAGCGCACACCTCCTGCCGCCTTCGACGTCGAGCCGGAGCCGGGGGTGTCGCGTTCGACGAGGACGATGTCCTCGACCCCGCGTTCGGCCAGATGGTAGGCGATGGCCGCCCCAATCACACCTGCACCGATGATGACGACCGAGGCGCTTTCGGGCATCGAATCGGCTGCGGAATGCGGGCTGTTCGAAGTGGTCGGGGTCTCCACGTTTCACCTCACTGTCTGCTGCTGCGACGGCCTCCGTCGGCCGCCGCAGCAGCGGAAGATGCCGACGACGGTGTCGGCGGACTGTGACATGTCACCATTGTGCGTCCGATCACAGTTAAGGACAAGAGAGAGTTTATGAACGCTCTGTTTAGGAAGTGTGAAAGTCGCTATCATGCACTCATGGCTTGGACACTCGGGCAGCTGCGCACTTTCGTCGCCGTGGCAGAGCTCGGCTCGATGACGCGTGCCGCCGAGCACCTCGGCTACAGCGTCGGGGCCGTCTCCCAGCACATCACCGCTCTGCGGCGCGTCGTCGATTCCGATCTGTTCCTGCGCCGCGGTCGCGGCCTCGTCCTCGCCGAGGCCGGTCGCACGCTGCTGCCCCGGGCCAGGAACATCCTCGCCGCGCAGAAGCAGGCCGAGATGGCGATGCTCGGCCGGGACTTCCGCAGCGAGGCCATCGTCACCCTCGGCGTCTTCGGATCGGCATCGACCACGGCGCTGCCGCAGGTGGTGCGCCGGCTCGAGAAGCGCCACCCCGATATCGAGGTCCGAGCCCGTGAGATCAACGTCGAGACGATGTCCTCGGCCGTCATCGACGGAGTCATCGATCTGGGGATCGGGATCAACTATCCGGCCGTGCCGCTGCCGGCGATGCGAGGGCTGAGCTGGGAAGCCGTGGCCGGGGAGGACTTCGGCATCGTCGTGCCCGCCGGATCGGCGAAGCCGCGGCCCGGGCAGCTGGCCGAGGCCGATTGGATCCTCCCGCCGGCCGAGGAGCTCTTCGGACGCGCGATGCGTCTGGCCACCTCGGCGCTGGGGATCACCGCGAAGGAGACGCATATCGTCACCGACACCGCCGTCGCGCTCGCCCTGGCCGGGACTGGGCTGGGACTGACCCTGGCGACCCCGATCATGATGTCCTTGGGCGGCGCCGAGGTCGAACTCCAACCCGTGGCCGAAGCGGGCGGGCGGGAGATCATCGTCCTGACCTCCCCGGACCCGAGCGAGCCGGTGCGCGCCGTCGCCGAGGTGGTCGCCGAAGTCTTCGCGTGAAGTTCCGGCCTAGGATGAGGGCATGAGCTTCGACCATCAGTGGAACAAGGTACGCAGGGCCAATCCCGAGCATTCGGCCAACTATGCCCAGATGTGGCGCAAGCGCGTCGCCGAGGGGCACGACATCGGCGGAGAAGCGCGCTTCGTCAATGCGATGGCCCCGCGCGGTGCCCGCATCCTCGACGCCGGCTGCGGAACCGGCCGCGCCGGCGGGCTGCTCATCGAGGAGGGACACACCGTCTACGGTGTCGACCTCGACGAATTCCTCATCGCCGTCGCCGAGGAGGACTTCCCGAGCGGCCAATGGCACACCGGCGACCTCGCCGACTTCGACTTCGCCGGCGCCGGAATCACCGAGATCGACGTGGCCTTCTGCGCCGGCAATGTGCTCGCCTTCCTCGACCCGGCCTCACGCAGGCAGACCCTGGGCAACATCAAATCGACGCTCAAGCACGGCGGACGTCTCGTCTCCGGGTTCGGAGCCGGCCGCGGCTACGACTTCGACGATTTCGTCGAGGACATCAAGGCCACCGGAATGTTCGTCGACCTGAAGTTCTCCACCTGGGAACTCCACCCCTTCGAAGCCGGCAGCGACTTCCTCGTCCTCATCGCCGAGAGGCTCTGAGGACCCTCGACCTGTCCGCGGAGCCCGGGTCGGTCGCAACGCCGAACGGCTCGAACTAAGCTGACACCGACCCCACCGAGAATCAACCGAGGAGAATCCACCATGATCTTCATCGTTGTGAAGTACGACGTGAAGCCCGAGAGCGTCGAGAAATTCCCCGAGGCTGTGCGCGCCTTCACCGAGGCGACGCGCGCAGAACCCGGGAACCTGTGGTTCGAATGGTCGAAGAGCCTGGAGAACCCGAACGAGTACGTCCTCGTCGAGGCATTCACCGACGAAGGCGCGGAACCGCATGTCAAGAGCGATCACTTCGCCGCCGGACTCGAAGCCATGCGTCCGCACCTGGCCTCGACGCCGAAGATCATCTCACGCAAGATCGACGGCGAAGGCTGGGACGAGATGGGCGAGCTCAAGATCGACTGATCGCCTTCCTGGCCTTCATCTCGCATCGATCGGACGAATAGACTTCTGCCATGGTGACCAAGGCGCAGAACATCGGATCGATCGAAAAGGCCCTCGGCGAGCCATGGGCCGATATCCATGCTCGCCTCGAAGCCGCCGGGGGAGCGTCGGCGAGTCACAAAGAACTCGCCGACGCTCTCTATCCCCAGTTCGACGGCAGAGTCGACAACCACGGCTGGTGGGTCCAGGGCGCGGTCGTCGCCTACGAACAGGAGATCGGCCGTCGCGTGCCCGGTCAGCGTGCCGATGGCACCTTCGACGTGGCCGTGTCCCGCACGATGCCCGGCGATCGTTCCGAACTCATCGAAAAGTTCGCCTCTCTGATTCGCGATACCCTCAACGAGACGGCCCTCGACGGTGATCCCCGCACCTCGGAGACGGCGAAGCGCTCCTTCTGGCGAGCGAACCTCGACGGCGGCATCAAGATCGAAGCCGCAGCTGAGACGAAGAGCGAAGACAAGACCCTCGTCGTCCTCACCACGTCCAAGCTGCCCAGTCCGGAAGCCCTCGAGAAATGGCGGGCCTTCGGCAAGGACCTCCTCAAGCAGCTCTGACCGTCCGGAAGCGGAACAGCTCCGACGATTCCGCTTCGTTTCAGCCGATATCGTTTCAGCCGATGATCGGGTTCCAGACGCCGAGCACGTGAGCCGCTCCGATCGCTGTCCCGCAGACAACCAGGCTGTGGACTACCGCTGCGACATCTCGGACTGCGAAACTCGATCGCCTGCGCCACGTGCGTCCGGAACGACCGAATGCGCGACCCTCCATCGCCATCGCCAGAGTCGTGGCACGCCTGATCGAGACCACGAGCAGAACGAAGACCGCGCCGAACAGACTCCTGGTGCGCCGAACGAGCGAACCGCCGGCCACACCTCTGGCCCGCCTGGCCATCGCCAGCACCTGCCACTCACTGACCAGCAGACCCAGCAGTCGGCTCGCGGCGAGCACGGAGATGACGACGACCTCGGGCAGCCGCAGATGCTGGATCAGCGCATCGGCGAGGTCACGCGGATCGATCGTCGAGACGAGCACGATGAGCGGTATCGCCAAGGCGAGGACGCGCACGAAGATCGCCGCAGCCGCAGCCAGGGAGTCACTTGTCATGAGCAGCGGACCGAAGTCGATGACGACCTCCCCGGTCTTCTCCGCGAGGATCGCCGTCCCCCACGCCGCCAGCAGAGCACCGGCAGGAAGGAACCACAGCCGCCTGATCGTCGCGGCGAGATCGAGCCCGGTGGCGGGCAGCCCGAGCAGTGAGAACGCGAGCACCACACCGGCAGAGACGACATCGATGCTCAACAGCGCACCGATCATGAGGATGAGCGCCATGGTGATCTTCGTCAGCGGATTGCATCGGACCAGAGCCGTGCTGCGCACCACGGGAATGAGCTGACCGGGATCTTCCACCCCCACCTCGGGAGGCGGTTGCCGCCTGCGCGCCAACTGCTCACTCACCGCGCTCACCCGCCCCTGCCCGAGCCGTCGAGGAGGTGGAGAACGCCCCGAGGTCAACCCGTCGGGCCCCGATCGCGTCGAGGAAGGCATGATCATGGCTGACGGCGACGACGGCCGAGCCGCGGTCCAGGGCATCGACGAACAGTTCGACCAGCCCGGCCCAGGTCAGAGCGTCCTGGCCGAAGGTCGGCTCGTCGACGATGAGGACCTGTGGTCGGGGAGCGAGCATGGCCGCCACCGACAGGCGGCGCTTCTCGCCGCCGGACAGGCTCTGCGGATGCGCTTCGGCCAGCACCTGCAGGCCGAGCACGTCGAGCAGCTGGACGACGCGGTCGTCGACCTCCGCGTCCGACCACCCGGCCAGGCGCGGTCCCAGACTCAGCTCTGCGGCTACACCGGAGGTGAGGAACTGATGTGCCGGTTCCTGGAAGACCATGCCGATGCGCGGCGCGAGCAGCGCCGAGGGCCACGCGAACGGACGGGCGTGCTTCGACTCGCCCCGCAGCGCCGCCTCGGCGGTGACCCGTCCCGCGAACTCGGGAAGCAGACCGGCCAGCGTCAGCGCGGTCGTGGACTTGCCGGCGCCATTGGGGCCGACAATGCCCACAGCCTCTCCTGCGCGGACGGCGAGATCGATGCCGGCCGCCACCGGTGCCTTCGCTCGCGGCCGGCCCACGGCGAGGCCCGCGGCCCGCAGCAGCACATCCCCTCGTCCGTCGCCGGGACTCGAGCAGATCGCGGCCTCGGCTGTGGGTGACAGGCCCCCTCCTGACGTCGTCTCCGATCCGTGCGGCATCCAGATGCCGCAGTCGATGAGCGCCTCGGACAGGCTCCGGTCGGAGAAGATCCGCTTCGGCGGACCCTGTGCGAGGAGCCCGTGAGGACCGAGCACGATGACGCGATCGACGTGGTCGAGCCACAGTCCGGCCCGATGCTCGACGATGACCATCGTCGCCGAGGCGGCAGTCTGCACGGAGAGGACGGAGTCGCGGACCTCAGCGGCCGAGTCCGGGTCGATGTTCGCTGTGGGTTCATCGAGGATGATGACCTCAGGCGACATCGCGTGGATCCCGGCCAGGGCCAGGCGCTGCTTCTGGCCGCCGGACAGCGCCGCCGTCGGATGGTCGAGCGGCAGATCGAGGCCGAGTGCGGCCAGCGAGCCGGGGATCCGGGACTCGATGACCTCGGCGGGCAGTCCGAGGTTCTCCATACCGAAGGCGACATCGTCGCCGACGCGAGAGAAGATCACCTGCGATTCGGGATCCTGCAGGACCAGCCCGGAGCCGCCTCGGCGAGGATCCGGGGGAGCGTTTCCGACGAGGAGCTCACCGGTCGCCTCTCCGGACTCGTCGGGCAGGACACCGGCAAGCGCATGGAGGAGAGTCGACTTGCCTGCTCCCGAGCGTCCGAGGACGAGGACTCTCTCACCGGCCGTGATCTCGAGGTCGAGAGGACCGACGGCGGGAGCATCACGGTCGGCATGCGTCCACGAGTACTCCCGCGCCGTGATCGGCAGCCCCATCAGCGCAGGCGGCCGGAGGCGAAGGAGCTCAGCGCGCCCGTCCTCGCGATCGCCCGATGGGCGTACCAGGCGCCGATGCCGGAGATGACGAGGCCCGAGACGATCGCGCACACGGCATAGACGGTCTGGAAGCCGAACTGCCATTCGGCGTTGTACATGATGTTCTCGCTCACGGCCATGAAAGCCGCGGCCAGCATTCCGGCCAGTGCGGTGATCCAGAGCGTGAACCGCTTGTAGCCGAAGGCGGCGAAGACGAGTTCGGCGCCGAGACCCTGGACGAGCCCCGACAGCAGCACGGCTGCGCCGAAGTGAGAGCCGAGGACCGCTTCGACGATGGCGGCGATGAGTTCGCACAGGAGTGCGGCCCCGGGTTTGCGGATGATCGCACCGGCCAGGGGGCCGGCGAGGACCCACAGGCCGGCGATGAGCCCGATCGAGGGCGGGAACGCCTGGAAGGCGAGCTCGAGGATCTTCCAGCTCAGCGCCAGCACCCAGAACACGAGTCCGACGGCGATGCCGAGCACGGCGGTGGTGACGTAGTCGACGACCCGCCATTTCTTCGTCTTCGGCGCCAGGGTGTGGGCCGGTGCCGTGGACGGTGCGGAATTCGACGTGGTGGTTTTCGGCATTGTGCCTCCTCGGATCAAGGAGGGGTGGAAGAGTCTCGACTTCCTTCGGCGGTACTGACCGCATCAGGTTCGAGGGTCTGCAGCTTCTTCTGCACTCTCAGCGCCCCTGATGGCGCTCCCCTGTCGTAGCCACCACTGTACAGCAGACGGCGGTGAGAGGCAGCGGGTCTCAGGGGCGCCCGGCGATGCCGATCAGCTCGGCACCACCATCACCGGTCCCGCGGCACGGTTGAGGACACCGCGGGAGACGGAGCCGAGCAAAGCGCTCTTCAGACGTCCGCGACCGCGCGTGCCCAGCACGGTCAGCTGGGCGCGGGCGCTGGTTTCGATGAGTGTCTCGGTGGGATCGCCGATCGGAACCGATGTGGATACGGACAGCGAGGGGAACTGCTCGCGAAGCTCGGCGACCTCTCTCTCGAGCCCGGCGGCGAGCTCCTTCTGCCGACGCCCTGAGACCTCCGAGCTGAGCTCGAGCTCGGGGTACCAGTACAGCCATTCGTCTCCCGTCGGCAGCACCGAGACGACCTCGAGCGGAGCTTCGCGCACCGCGGCCTCGGCGGCCGCGGTGAACATGGCGATGCGTCCTGTGTCCGAGCCGTCGACGGCGACGACCACGGGGCCGTTCTGTGCTGAGTCGGGTGCGGCATGCTGCGGCACCACGATGGTCGGACAGTGCGCATGGGCCGGAAGGGCGGTGGAGACCGATCCCAGCACGCGGCCCATGAAGCCGCCGCGACCTCGCGCGCCGACGATGACGACCTCGGCCTCGGAGCTGAGGGTGACGAGGACGCCGGCGGCATCGCCCGGTGCGGTGCGGAAGCTCTTCTCACCGGGGTGATCTCGCAACAGCTCGACCGCCTCGGCGAGGGTCGCCTCCGCTTCCTTCTTCGCGGTCACGTCTTCGGGCTCGCTGGGGAGGGAGGCCATGTTCGGATAGATCATCGTCGGCAGCGCATAGGCGGTGACGACGGTCAGCGCGGTATGCCGGCGCTCGGCCTCGACCGCGCCGCGGCGGACGGCCAGAGCTGAGAGTTCGGAGCCGTCGAAGCCGACGAGGACTCCGACCTCTCGGGAGAGGCCTGACTCTGACGGGCGTGTTTCGGACGGACGGGACTGGGCAGACATCTCGGACCTCTCGGTCGGGGCCTTGCCAACCCGGACGCCGACGACGGCCCCGACTGGCGGTATCGACGGCGTCGGGACCATCCTACCAAGCGGCTTCTACGCGGCGTAGAAAAATGTGCGGGTGAGAGCCTCGGTCTCAGACCGGGAAGCCCAGATGGGTGAGCGCGGCCTTGAGGACGTGCTCCTGGCCGTAGCAGAGCTCGCCCGTGATATCGGGACGCAGCGTCTCCTCGGGGGTCAGCCAGTCGAGGCTGAGGGCGTCGGCGCGTGGGGTGCACTCACCGCGGACCTCGAGGATGAAGCACATGGAGATGGCATGCTGGCGCGGATCGTGGAGCAGAGAGGATCCCTCGGTGGGGAAGTACTCGGCGATGTGGAACGGCGAGATCGCCGGCGGGACGACCGGCAGCGCCATCGGGCCCAGATCGTTCTCCGCATGGCGCATGAGCGCGGAGCGGATGGTCTCGTGGAAGCGGATGCGTCCGCCGACGACCTCCCGCCCCAGGGTCCCGTCCTCGAGGCTGCGCAGCAGCAGTCCGATGCGCTCGACGTTGCCCGACTCTCCCACTCGCACCGGGATCGCGTTGACATAGGGGATCGGCAGGCGTCTGCGCAGTTGGGCGTACTCCGCGTCGTCGAACCAGTTCTCGTCGAAGTCCAGGGCAGTTCGAGTCATGAGGCAATCGTCCCACATCGTGGGCCGAGGCAGAAGCGCTCCGCGGCTTTGGTGGTGAACCAGCACACACATCGGGTAAAGTATCTTGACATCGAGATAAATTTCCGACCGGCAGAGAACTGCCCAAGTGACGTGGCCTACAGTTGTGTCAGCACTTTCCGACCGGAACCGGTCGAGGACTATGAAGGGGTACCCATGATCAATCATGAAGTCCGCACTCATAAGAGCTCAGAGAACCTGGCTCGAGAGGATCAGCTCGCCTGGAAGATCGCAGAGGTCGCATCCGATCCGACACCGGTCGATTCCGACGTCACCGAGATGGTCATCAACCGCATCATCGATAACGCCTCCGTCGCGGCCGCCTCGGTGCGCCGCTCCGCTCCGATGCACGCCCGCGAGCAGGCGCAGACCCACCCGTTCACCCCGGGCGCCAGCATCTTCGGTCTCCCGCTGGCCGACCGCTTCTCGCCGGAATGGGCCGCTTGGGCCAACGGCGTGGCCGTCCGTGAACTCGACTTCCACGACACCTTCCTCGCCGCCGAGTACTCCCACCCCGGCGACAACATCCCGCCGGTCCTCGCCGTCGCCCAGCACAAGGGCATCGACGGCAAGGACCTCATCAACGGTGTCGCCACCGGCTACGAGATCCAGGTCGACCTCGTCAAGGGCATGTGCCTGCACGAGCACAAGATCGACCACGTCGCCCACCTCGGCCCCTCGGCCGCAGCCGGCATCGGAGCCATGCTCCACCTGCCCACGGAGGTCACTTTCCAGGCCGTCCAGCAGGCTCTGCACGTGACCACGGCGACCCGTCAGTCGCGCAAGGGCGAGATCTCGTCCTGGAAGGCCCACGCTCCCGCCTTCGCCGGCAAGATGGCCGTCGAGGCCGTCGACCGTGCGATGCGCGGCGAAGGCGCGCCGAACCCGATCTACGAGGGCGAGGACGGCTTCATCGCGTGGATCCTCTCCGGTCCCGAGGCCCGCTACACGATCCCGCTGCCCGGCAAGGGCGAGTCCAAGCGCGCGATCCTCGACACCTACACCAAGGAGCACTCGGCCGAGTACCAGGCCCAGGCGCTCATCGACCTCGCCCGCAAGCTCGGCGGTGAGATCGAGGACCTGACGAAGATCAGGCGCGTCGTCATCCACACCTCGCACCACACCCACTACGTCATCGGCACCGGCGCGAACGATCCGCAGAAGATGGATCCCGGTGCCAGCCGTGAGACCCTCGACCACTCGATCATGTACATCTTCGCTGTGGCCATGCAGGACCAGGGCTGGCACCACGAGCACTCCTACGCCCCCGAGCGTGCCGGTCGCCCCGACACCGTCGAGCTCTGGCACAAGATCGAGACCACCGAGGATCCCGAGTGGACCCGTCGCTACCACTCGACCGACCCGAACGAGAAGGCCTTCGGCGGACGCGTCGAAATCGAATTCGAGGACGGCTCGACCCTGGTCGACGAGATCGCCGTCGCCGACGCGCATCCCTTCGGTGCTCGTCCCTTCGCTCGTGCGAACTACGTCGAGAAGTTCAAGACCCTGGCCGAAGGCATCGTCAGCGATTCCGAGCAGGCCCGCTTCCTCGACCTGGCCGAGAACCTCGAGAACCTCGACGCGAAGGGCGTGGCCGAACTGTCCTTCACCGTCGACGGCCTCGAGCACAGCGGATCGAAGGGCATCTTCTGATGCTGGGCGCAACGGCAACCCCGGCTGAGCGCCGCGCGAAGTTCCGCGAGCTGCTCGCCGGCGATCAGATCGTCCAGTTCCCCGGCGCCATCAACCCGATCAACGCTCAGATCATCGAACAGACCGGATTCGAGGGCGTCTACATCTCCGGCGGTGCGTTCTCTGCGGCCATGGGCCTGCCCGATATCGGGCTGACCACGCTCACCGAGGTGGCCGACCACGGACGCAACATCGCCCGGGTGACGAACCTGCCGACGTTCATCGACGCCGACACCGGCTGGGGCGAGGCCATGAATGTGGCTCGCACAGTCCAGGAGTTCGAGGACGCCGGGATCTCGGGGATGCACCTCGAGGATCAGGTCAACCCGAAGCGCTGCGGCCACCTCGACGGCAAAGAGGTGGTCACCGCCGCAGAGATGAGCAAGCGCATCAAAGCCGCCGTGAAAGGCCGCCGCGATGAGAACTTCGTCATCAGCGCTCGCACCGATTCCCGTGCCGGCGAGGGCCTCGACGCGGCGATCGACCGGGCAAAGGCCTACGTCGACGCCGGCGCGGATCTGATCTTCCCCGAAGCCATGCGCGATCTGGGCGAGTTCGAGAAGTTCGCCTCCAGCGTGGATGTGCCGATTCTGGCGAACATGACAGAATTCGGAAAGAGCGAACTGTTCACGACCGAGCAGTTGGCGAACGTCGGAGTCAAGCTCGTGATCTACCCGGTCACGACTCTGCGTCTCGCCATGGGTGCGATCAAGTCGGGCCTGCAGACCATCCGCGACCAGGGCACCCAGGTGGACCTGCTCGAGGGCATGCAGACCCGTGCGGACCTGTACGACACGATCGACTACGCTGCGTACAACGATTTTGACGCTGCCGTATTCAACTTCTCACAGGAGGGTCACCAGTGACCGAAGAAATCAAGAAGGGCCTGGCCGGCGTCGTCGTCGACACCACGGCCGTCTCCAAGGTGGTCCAGGAGACCAACTCCCTGACCTATCGCGGGTACCCGGTTCAGGAGCTCGCCGCCAAGCGCAGCTTCGAGGACGTCGCCTACCTCATATGGAACGGCGAACTGCCCACCGAATCGCAGCTCGAAGAGTTCCAGGCCCGCGAGCGCTCGCAGCGGACGATCGACGACAAGCTGGTCCAGCTCATCCTCGACCTGCCCAAGGACTGCCACCCCATGCACGTCGTGCAGACCGCTGTGGCCTACCTCGGTGCCGTCGACCCCGAGGCCGATGTCGAAGGCGAGGAGGCGAACCT
The DNA here is from genome assembly GCF_017808105.1 of Brevibacterium renqingii. Classification (GTDB taxonomy): domain Bacteria; phylum Actinomycetota; class Actinomycetes; order Actinomycetales; family Brevibacteriaceae; genus Brevibacterium; species Brevibacterium renqingii. The sequence goes on from NZ_JADBHF010000006.1 coordinate 96,853, forward strand.
GGCCAAGGCCGAGCGCCTCTATGCCCAGCTGCCGACGATCGTGGCCATCGACCACCGTCGGCGCCACGGCCTCGACCCCGTCGCACCGACGCAGGACCTCGGCTACGCTGCGAACTTCTTCAAGATGGTCTTCGACGAGGTTCCCGCCGAGGAGGTCGTGCGCTGCTTCGACGTGTCGATGATCCTCTACGCCGAGCACTCCTTCAACGCCTCGACCTTCACCACCCGAGTGATCACCTCGACGACGTCCGATCTGTACTCGGCCGTCGCCGGCGGCGTCGGCGCGCTCAAGGGGCCCCTGCACGGCGGGGCCAATGAGGCCGTCATGGCGATGCTCGAAGAGGTCGGCACCGCCGACAGGGCTTCGGCCTGGATCGACGAGGCGCTGGCCAAGAAGGCGAAGATCATGGGCTTCGGCCACCGTGTGTACAAGAACGGCGATTCGCGCGTTCCCACCATGCGCAAGGCCTTCGAGGACATGGTCGAGGCCAAGGGGGCGAAGGATCTGCTCGCTCTCTACAACGCCTTCGAAGAGGACTTCGTCTCACGCAAGGGCATCTACCCCAACCTCGACTACCCTTCGGGCCCGGCCTACCACCTGATGGGCTTCGACACCGAGCAGTTCACTCCGATCTTCGTGATGTCGCGCATCACCGGGTGGACCGCTCATATCCTCGAGCAGCAGGCGAATAACGCCCTGATCCGTCCGTTGAGCGCCTATGACGGTGAGGACCAGCGCGAAGTTCCCGACAGCCGGGGCTGAGCGCGGCAGGAAAGGCACAGCATATGACCGCTGACGGCACCTACCGTCCGGTCGATCTCGAGGGTTTCGACTTCACCGTCGCCGGTGGGGTCGGAACCCTCGTCATTGATCGGACCGAGAAGCGCAATGCGATCTCCCGCCCGATGTGGCGGGCGCTCCCCGGGATCATCGCCTCCGTCGACGCCGACGACTCGATCGGTGCGCTCGTGATCACCGGTGCCGGCGGGCACTTCTCCGCGGGCTCGGACATCGCGGATCTGGATGTTCCGCTGCCCGATTTCTGGGAGCTCAACTCCACCGCCGAGGCAGCCGTGGCGAATTCGCGGACTCCGACGATCGCCGCCATCACAGGCAACTGCGTGGGCGGCGGCACCGAGATCGCGGCCGCCTGCGATATCCGCATCGCCGCCCCCGGATCGATCTTCGGCGTCACCGCCGCCAAACTCGGTCTCGTCTACCCGGCCGGTCCCACGAAGCGGCTGGCGCAGGTCCTCGGCGACGCCTGGGCGAGGTATCTGCTGATCACGGCTTCGATCGTGAAGTTCGAGAAGATGGACGAGCTCGGCTTCTTCCATGAGGTCTCGGACTCTCCCCTGGACACGGCACAGGCGCTGGGGGAGCGGATCGTCGGTCTCTCCCGGCTGAGCCAGATCGGAGCCAAAGCGATCCTCGACGGACGTCCGCCCGGCGAGGGGGCCGCCTCGGCGAGTGCCGACGCATCGGCGGCCGGCGGCTCGGACGTCGCGGCACCGCCGGCCTGGCTCGACGCGGCCTACCGCCGGGAGATCGCCCGCGGTCAGGAGGCGTTCTTCGCCAAACGCCCACCGGAGTTCACCTTCACCAAATCCGCCTGGGGCTGAGCTCCACCGAGCGGACCGCTCGGCGCCGAGAGGACCGGTCACATCTGGTCCCTTCGGCGCCGAGTGGTCCCCTCGGCAGAAGAGGCTCGGCCGTTCTCAGCAGCGGAAGCACCCAAAAGTGCCGATCGGTCCCTTTCCCGCGATAAACTGGCCGAATGCGTCTAGCTGTCCTCGATATCGGCTCCAACAGCGTCCACCTCCTCGTCGTCGACGCTCATGTCGGAGCCCCGCCGCTGCCGGCCACCTCGCACAAGGAGGTGCTCCGTCTCGCCGAGCACCTCAGCGACGACGGAACGATCGATGCCGAAGGCCAGGAACGCCTGCACGACTTCGTCACCGAGGCGGTCGAGATCGCCGAGGACCAGGGAGCCGAGCAGATCCTGGCCTTCGCCACCTCGGCGGTCCGCGACGCACCGAACGGTGTGGCCCTCATCGACTCCATCAACGCCCAGCTCGGGGTGACCCTCAACGTCATGACCGGCAAGGACGAGGCTCGCGTGACCTTCCTCGCCGCCCGCCGCTGGTTCGGCTGGTCCGCCGGCAAGATCCTGCTGCTCGATATCGGCGGCGGTTCGCTCGAGATCGCAGCCGGGCAGGACGAATACCCGCAGGCGGCCGTCTCGGTCCCGCTCGGTGCCGGACGCACCTATTCGGAGTTCCTCACCGATCCGATCCCCACGGCCGACGACGTCCACAACCTGCGCAAGCACGCTCGCGCACAGATCGGCCGCATCGCCGGCAAGATCAACCGCGTCGGCATTCCCGACCAGGTCGTCGGCTCTTCGAAGACCTTCCGGTCACTGGCGCGCATCGCCGGCGCAGCCCCGAGCGGGGACGGGATCTATGCGCCCCGCAAACTCTTCCGCCGCGATCTCGAAGGCATCATCGACACGCTGGCCTCGCGCACCCCTGCGGAACGGGCCGCACTGCCCGGAGTCTCCGAAGCGCGTGCCGGTCAGGTGCTGGCCGGCGCGATCGTCGCCGAGGCGGCCTTCACGATCTTCGACGTCGGAGTCATGAACATCTCGCCCTGGGCGCTGCGCGAAGGCATCATCATGCGCAAACTCGACCTGCTGGATTCGGCCGAGCAGTCCTCGGCCATGCGCATGGAGTCCGTCGCCGCACTCGACTGAGCGCGATTTCATATCGTCGAACACACCGGAATTCAGTTTCGCCTGCTAGTTTTTGAATAACCGCTCAGTCAGAAGCCGAAGCTGTGCTCCGGTGACGACAACGGTGGACTCCTGAATATCTGAAAGAAGGAACAGACCGGACTATGCGAAATGCTGAGCTCTCACCATCGTTCCGTGCTCAGGCCCTCGACACCCTGAAGAGCACCACTGCCGATGATCCCCTCGACGTCTTCGTCGTCGGCGGCGGCGTCACCGGAGCCGGATCGGCTTTCGACGCGGCCACCCGCGGGCTCAAGGTCGGCGTCGTCGACGCCAAGGACTGGGCCTCGGGCACCTCCTCTCGGTCGTCCAAGCTCATGCACGGCGGCCTGCGCTACCTGGAGATGCTCGACTTCAAGCTCGTCGCCGAGGCACTCAAGGAACGCGACCTGCTCCTCCAGCACACCGCGCCTCATCTCGTCGAGCCGGTGGCCTTCGTCTTCCCCTTCGAACATCGACTCATCGACAGGGCCTTCATCGGCTCGGGCGTCCTCCTCTACGACACGATGGCCACCCGGCCCGGCCGCAAACGGGCGGTGCCGATGCACCGTCATCTGAGCAAGAAGGCTCTGAGCTCGCACTTCCCGGGCCTGGCCGACGATGCCGCAGTCGGAGCGCTCGAATACTACGATGCGAAGGTCGACGACGCCCGCTTCGTTATGACCCTCATCCGCTCGGCTGTCGGATACGGCGCCGCCGCAGCCAACCATGTCTCGGTCATCGACTACCTCCACAACGGCACCGAGGTCACCGGAGTGCGCGCCCGCGACGAGGTCACCGGCGAGGAATTCGACATCCACGCCCGCCGCACGATCCTCGCCGGCGGCGTCTGGACCGAGGAGCAGCAGGACCTCGCGAAGTCCGATGCCGGTCTCAAGGTGCTCGCCTCCAAGGGTGTGCACATCACCGTCTCCCAGGACAAGATCAAGGCCGACGCGAACACCGGCATCATCTCGAAGACCGAGAAGTCCGTGCTCTTCGTCATCCCGTGGGACGGCTACTGGGTCATCGGCACCACCGACACTCCGTGGAACGAGGACGTCGACGCTCCCGTGGCGACGTCGAAGGACATCGAATACCTGCTCGAGCACGCGAATGCGATCCTGGCCGAGAAGCTCACCCGCGATGACGTCATCGGCGTCTACTCGGGTCTGCGCCCGCTGCTGCAGCCGGTCGCCAAGGAAGGGCAGGCCTCGACGAAGGTGTCCCGTGAGCACACCGTGATGGAGGTGGAGCCGGCTCTGGCCGCCATCGCCGGCGGCAAATTCACCACCTACCGGGTGATGGCCGAGGACGCCGTCGACTTCGTCCTCGGCGACGATGCGAAGGATCGCCGCTCCCTGACGGAGTCCGTGCCGCTGCTCGGTGCTCAGGGAGTCGGTGCGCTGCGCCGCGGACAGTCCGGCATCGCCGAGAAGTACGGCTGGGACGAAGAGCGCGTCGGCCGCCTCATCCGCCGCTACGGCACCCTCATCGAGGACCTGCTCGACCTCGTCGACGACGATCCCGAGCTCGGGCAGCCGCTGCCCGGTGCCGAACGGTATCTGCGCGTCGAGGCCCATTACGCCGCGATCGCAGAGGGCGTCGTCCACCTCGACGACATCCTCGAACGGCGCATGCGACTGAACTACGAGGTGCGTGACCGGGGCAAGAGCGCCGCCGAGGCAGTCGCTGCGATCGTCGCGCCGCTCCTGGGCTGGGACGCCGAACGGGAAGCGGCAGAGGTCACGGCCTTCAACAACCACGTCGACGCACAGGTCGCGGCCGAGGGCACAGACGACGATGCCTCAGCCGCCGCCCTCGTCGAATCCGCCAATCCCTGAAACCCGCGGACAGAACAGACATGAGGAGTTTGTGAGATATGGGCACTATCTTTCTCTATGAGATCGCCGGTACGGCGATGCTCATGCTGCTCGGCGTCGGCGTCGTCGCCAACGTCGTGCTCGGCAAGACCAAGGGCAACGCGGGCGGCTGGCTGCTGATCTCGTTCGGTTGGGGCCTCGCGGTCTTCGCCGGTGTCTTCGTCGCTTTCAAGACCGGAGCGCACCTCAACCCGGCAGTGACCTTCGGCATCCTCTTCAGCGGGGCCTCCGAATACGCGGAGGGGATTCCGGTCACCTTCGCCAATACAGTCGCCTACCTCGCCGCCGAGATGATCGGTGCGATGATCGGCGCGTTCCTCGCCTGGGCCGCGTACAAGAAGCACTACGACGAGGAGAAGGACGCCGCCAGCATCCTCGGCACATTCTCGACCGGCCCGGAGATCCGCTCCTACGGCTGGAACTTCGTCACCGAGGTCCTCGCGACCTTCGTGCTCGTCTTCGTCATCCTCGTCTTCGGGGGAACACCGGACAGGCTGGGCCCGTTGGCAGTCGCCCTCATCGTCGTCGCCATCGGCGCCTCGCTGGGCGGCCCCACCGGATACGCCATCAACCCCGCCCGTGACCTCGGGCCCCGCATCGTCCACACCCTGCTGCCGATCCCGAACAAGGGCGGCTCCGACTGGGCCTATTCCTGGGTCCCGGTCTTCGGGCCGCTGGTCGGTGCCGTCATTGCGGGTCTGGCCTCCCAAGCCTTCATCTGAGTACGATCACAGCCACAGCGAACTTCGACACAGGAGTCAGAATGAGTCAGGAAAAGTACATCCTCGCCATCGACCAAGGCACCACCTCGTCGCGGGCGATCGTCTTCGACCATGACGGACAGATCGTGTCCTCCGGACAGCTCGAGCACGAGCAGATCTTCCCGCGGGCCGGGTGGGTCGAACACGACCCGATGGAGATCATCAAGAACACCAACGAGGCGATCGGGCAGGCGCTGACGCGGGCGAACATCAACCGCCACCAGCTCGAAGGCGTGGGCATCACGAATCAGCGTGAGACGACCGTGATCTGGAACAAGAAGACCGGCAAGCCCGTCTACAACGCCATCGTGTGGCAGGACACCCGCACGCAGAAGATCTGCGACGAACTCGCCGGCGATGACGGCGCCGACAAGTACAAGGACCGGGTGGGTCTGCCCCTGGCCACGTACTTCGCCGGCCCGAAGGCCAAATGGGTCTTCGACAACGTCGACGGAGTCAAGGAGGCCGCCGAGGCCGGAGACCTCCTCTTCGGCACCATGGACACGTGGGTGATCTGGAACCTCACCGGAGGGGCCAACGGGGGAGTCCACGTCACCGATGTCACGAACGCCTCGCGGACGATGCTGATGAACATCGACACCCTCGACTGGAACGCCGACATCGCCGCGGACATGGGCATCCCCGTCGAGATGCTGCCGGAGATCAAGTCCTGCTCTGAGATCTACGGCTACGGAGCGAAGAACGGGCTGATCATCGACACCCCGATCTGTGGCATCCTCGGTGACCAGCAGGCGGCGACATTCGGTCAGGCCTGCTTCGAGAAGGGCCAGGCGAAGAACACCTACGGCACCGGCAACTTCATGCTCATCAACACCGGCACCGAGCCGGTGGCCAGCAAGAACGGTCTGCTCACCACCGTCGCCTACAAGATCGGCGAGGACGAGGCCGTCTACGCGCTCGAAGGTTCGGTGGCCGTCACCGGTTCGCTCGTGCAGTGGATCCGCGACAACCTCGGCCTCATCAAGGACGCCCCGGAGGTCGAGACCCTCGCCAAGGAGGTCGACGACAACGGCGGGTGCTATATCGTGCCCGCGTTCTCGGGACTCTTCGCACCGCATTGGGAGTCCGACGCCCGCGGGGTGATCGTGGGACTGACCCGGTACGTCAACAAGAACCACATCGCCCGGGCCACTCTCGAATCCGTGGCCTTCCAGTCGCGTGAGGTCCTCGATGCGATGGACCTCGACTCCGGCGTCGAGCTCACCGAGCTCAAGGTCGACGGCGGCATGGTCGCCAACGAGACGCTCATGCAGTTCCAGGCCGATCTCCTCGGCGTGCCCGTCATCCGCCCCGAGGTCATCGAGACCACGGCTCTGGGTGCGGCCTATGCGGCGGGCATCGCCGTGAAGTTCTGGAACGGCGAAGAGGACGTGAGCAGCAACTGGCGTGAGGACAAGCGCTGGGATCCTTCGATGGACGACGAGAAGGTCGACCGTCTCTACCGCCTGTGGAACAAGGCCGTCGAGAAGTCGAAGAAGTGGGTCGACGAGGACACCGAAGAACTCTACGGCTGACACCCGGTGGACGTGACGGGAGTTCTGCCACCTCTGCGAGGTGCCCGAAATCCCGTCGAGTCGTTTCGGAGGAGAACTGAGGCAGACGACGGCCCCGAGCGCGCGCGATCTCACCCGACTCTGAGCGAATGTGGATTCGGGGAGCGCTAAACTGGAAACGATGAGTAAGAAGTCGAAGTCCAAGCGGAAGGTGCTGACCACCAAGAATTCCGCGCGCTCGAATTCGAGACGCCACCGTGACTACTTCGACAGCCACGAGGTCTACGAACACGACGCGCATCACGTTTCCGACAACCGGATCCGCCTCGGTCTGTCCAGCTCCTCCGTCTCACCCATGACCGTCGAGGAGACCTTCGACCAGGCTGCCAAGCACGGCTACGACGGCGTCGAGATCATGGTCACGCACAATGCCGAGACCCGCGATGTCGACCTCATCAACGGGCTCGCGAAGGACACCGGGCTCGAGGTCATCTCCCTGCACGCCCCGACCCTGCTCTTCCTGCCGCGCGTGCTCCACAAGGACCACTGGGAGAAGCTGCGGATCACCGCCAACCTCGCCAAGGAGGTGGGCGCCGACACTGTGGTGCTCCACCCGCCGTTCCGCTGGCAGGGTGAGTACGCACTCGGCTTCGTCGACGGAGTCCGTGCGGTCTCGCAGGAGACCGGTGTGAACTTGGCGGTGGAGAACATGTATCCGTGGCGCGCGGGCCTGCGAGAGATCCTCGTCTACTACCCGGACTGGAATCCGCTGGACGAGGACTACGACAACCTCACTTTCGACTTCTCCCACGCCTCCACGGCCGGAATGAACGCCCTCGAGACGGTGTCCGAGATCTTCGACCGCCTCCGGCACGTCCACCTCACCGACGGTGCGGGATCCCTGAAGGACGAGCACCTCGTGCCCGGAACCGGCACCATGCCCGTGGCCGAGACCCTGCAGCACCTCGCAAAACACAACTGGGCCGGCGATGTCGTCGTCGAGGTAAACACCCGCTTCGTGCGCAAGCAGTCGACCCGGGAGAAGATGCTCGCCGACTCCATCGCGTTCGCCCGCGAGCACCTCGGCCTCGACGAGAACGCCCCGCGTCGCTATGCCCGCAGCCACACCCGCACCTCGGAGCGTCCGTCCTCCAGAGGCGGCGACGGCACTGCGGACTGATCCGAGCGAGCCCGAACCCACCCACCATCGACTTAATGCAGACACGACGAAAGGCTGGCTCGATTTGACCACTATCGCCTCCATCGGAACCGGAAACATGGGAACTGCGCTGATTCAGGGAATCCTCAGCGCCGACGAGGACATCACCGTCCGGGCGACGACGAATTCGGCCGCCTCGGCGAAGCGCCTGAGCAGCGATCTGGCCCGAGCGACGGTCACCTCGGTGGAGGACGATGCCGAAGCCAACCGGAAGGCTGCGAGCGGAGCCGATTTCGTGTTCCTCGGCGTGAAGCCGTGGATGATGGCCGAAACCCTGCGCGAACTCGCACAGGGCCTCGAGCCGACAGCGGTGCTCGTGTCGATGGCCGCCGGGGTCGCGACGGCAGACTTGGCGAAGCTGGCTCCGGAGAACCCGATCGTGCGCATCATGCCGAATACGCCGAGCTCCATCGGCCATGGTGTCATCGCGCTCGCCCCCGATGCCGCGGTGCCTGCCGACAGCGTCGAGACCCTGAAGAAGCTGCTGTCCGGCGCCGGACTCGTCGTCGATCTCGACGAGTCCCAGATCCCTGCCATGACCGGAATCTCCGGCTCCGGAGTCGCCTACTTCTTCCTTCTGGCAGAGGCGATGATCGCGGCCGGTGTCGAGCAGGGGCTGAGCGAGGACTCCGCCCGGCAGATGGTCGTGGCCACCGCAGACGGCGCCGGACGTCTTCTCAGCGAGAAGCCCGATCCGGCCGCCCAGCGCCAGGCCGTGAGCAGCAAAGGCGGGACGACTCTGGCGGGGCTGTCGAAGTTCATCGACGCCGGCATCTTCGACATCGCCGAGGCGGCCGCGCAGGCAGCAGCGGACCGATCCCTGGAGATGGAACGGGAGAACTCCGAAGTCATCAACGGCTGATGCCGCCCGACCTCGCCGGGGCCTCCCGGTCAGGGGAGGACGTTCGACGACCGAGCGATCGACACGGCCTCGTGCCGGGTCCGCGCCGACAGTTTGACCATGGCGGTGTTGAGATAGGACTTCACGGTCGATTCGCGCAGGCCGAGGGTCTCTGCGATGTGCGCATTCGACCAGCCCAACGCCACGTGGGAGAGGATGTCCGTCTCCCTGGGTGACAGCCGCACCGCCGGGACAGGTGACTGGAAGTTCTCCGGATTGTGGCCGGAGAGGATGTCGGCCAGGCGCGCCTCGACCGCGGTGAGCTTCTCCCGTGTCTCATCGTCGAGGATTCCCGAGCGGATGGCCCGCAGCTCGGCGTAGGTGCGGCGCAGCGCCTCCCTGCCCGAGGGGTCCAGATCCGGATAGAGCTGTTCGCGTCCGGTTGTGCGTTGAGGCTCCTGGCGGTAGCCGAGCCGGGCGAGATCGACCGACAGCTGCCGGACTCGTCTGACGAGGTCTCCCGTCTGCGGCGCGGCGGCATCGTAGTCCGAGCGGTGACCGCAGTAGACCATTCCGGTGACCTCTCCGCCGTGCAGAGTGGGGACGGCCACGAGGACCCGAATTCCTTCGCCGAGCACCTCTTCGTCGTAGTGGTGGGTGATGAAGGGGTCGATCTCGTAGTCCCGTGTCAGCTGCGGGGTTCCTTCGGTCATGGCGCGACCGCCGAGCCCCCGACCGGTGCTGACGATGAGGGACGAGAGCAGATCCTGACCGGCGCCTGCGACCGCCTCGACGGCAACGGAATCCTGCTCGACCATGCCTCCGAAGACGACGTCGCCCGTGCCGCTCCGGTGCAGCGAATCGACAGCCTCGACGAACAGTCGGCGGGTCTCGGCCCTGAGAGCCCGCGTTTCCTTGGCGTGCGCGTTCATGTGAACAAGCTACCAACTTTCGGTGGTATTCCCCAGCGCATGCTGAACGTTACCTTTGGGTCATGTGATTCAGGACACTGATGTCCTGCCCATTGAAGGAGAAAGAATGACTGACTCTGTCAACACTGGGGTTGACTTCCTCAAGGAGGAGGAGACCCCTGAATTCAAGGCGCTGAAGCGCAAACGGTTCTCGGTGGTGATACCGCTGTCGATTGCGTTCCTCGTCTGGTATTTCCTCTACGTCATCCTCAGCACCTATGCGCACGACTTCATGTCCACGAAGGTCGTGGGCGAGATCAACATCGGGCTGGTCTTCGGGCTGCTGCAGTTCGTGACGACCTTCGGGATCACGATGTTCTACGTCTCGTTCGCCAATAAGAAGCTCGACCCTCCTGCGGAGGAGATCCGTGAGCGTCTCACGGCCCAGTCGGAAGGACACCTGTCATGAGCGCGTCGGCATTCAACGACATCGTCGCCTCGGGTATGGACCTCCTGGGGGCGGCCACGACCGAAGTCGAGAACAACCCCATCCTCAACATCACGATCTTCGCCGCCTTCGTCGCCGTGACCATGTTCATCGTGCTGCGCGCCAGCCGCAACAACAAGTCGGCTTCCGACTACTATGCGGGCGGGCGGTCCTTCACCGGACCGCAGAACGGCTTCGCCATCTCCGGTGACTATCTCTCGGCGGCCTCGTTCCTCGGCATCTGCGGTGCGATCGCGGTCAACGGCTACGACGGATTCCTCTATTCGATCGGCTTCCTCGTCGCCTGGCTCGTGGCTCTGCTCGTCGTCGCCGAGCTCATGCGCAATACGGGTAAGTTCACGATGGCCGATGTGCTGTCCTTCCGTCTCAAGCAGCGGCCCGTGCGCATGGCCGCGGCCCTGTCGACCCTTGCCGTCTGCTTCTTCTACCTGCTGGCTCAGATGGCCGGCGCCGGTGGCCTCGTGTCCCTGCTCATGGGCATCGACAGCAAGATCGGCCAGTCGCTGGTCATCGCCGTCGTCGGCGCGCTGATGATCATCTACGTCCTCGTCGGCGGGATGAAGGGCACCACCTGGGTGCAGATCGTCAAGGCCATGCTGCTCGTCGCCGGTGCTTTCGCGATGACCGTCTGGGTGCTCGCACTCAACGGCTTCAATCTCTCCTCCCTGCTGGCGTCGGCTGTGGAGAATGCCGCCGAAGGCGTCGGCGAGGGAGTCCTCAACCCCGGGCTGCAATACGGTGAGAACCCGCTCGACTTCATCTCGCTGGCCCTGGCACTGGTTCTGGGCACCGCCGGTCTTCCGCACGTGCTCATGCGCTTCTACACCGTGCCCACGGCGAAGGAGGCCCGACGCTCAGTGGTGTGGGCGATCTGGCTCATCGGCGCCTTCTACCTCTTCACGCTCGTGCTCGGCTACGGTGCGGCCGCACTCGTCGGCGCTGAGGAGATCAAGAACGCCCCCGGTGGTGTGAACTCGGCGGCGCCGCTGCTGGCGCTCCACCTCGGCGGTCCCATCCTCATGGGCTTCATCTCCGCAGTCGCCTTCGCCACGATCCTCGCCGTCGTGGCAGGTCTGGCGATCACTGCTGCGGCCTCGTTCGCCCACGACATCTACGCCAATGTCATCAAGAAGGGCAAGGTCGAGGACTCCGAGGCCGAGGTCAAGATCGCTCGCCGGACCGTCATCGTCATCGGCGCGGTCGCGATCATCGGCGGGATCGGTGTGCAGGGTCAGAACATTGCGTTCCTCGTGGCTCTGGCCTTCGCAGTGGCCGCGAGCGCGAACCTGCCGACGATCGTGTATTCGCTGTTCTGGAAGCGCTTCACCACCCGCGGTGCCGTGTGGTCGATCTACGGCGGTCTGATCTCGGCGATGCTGCTCATCACGTTCTCGCCGGTCGTGTCCGGTTCCGAAACCGCGATGATCCCCGGAGCCGACTTCGCGATCTTCCCCCTGGCGAATCCCGGAATCATCTCGATTCCGCTGGGCTTCATCCTCGGCTGGATCGCTTCGGTCACGGACAAGACTGTCGAGAATCCGGAGCTCGCCGCCGAGATGGACGTCCGCGCCCACACCGGCTTCGGCGCAGAGGAGGCGGTCGAGCACTGAGACTGACGTGGGGCTCCGCTGCTCAGCGGCAGGGCTTCACGACAGACGCACCAGCGATCGGCCGGCAGCTGCCGAACACGATCGGGCGTACGAGGGGGTGGCTCCGGCCACCCCCTCGAGGCGTGTGCAGGTCAGCCTCGACCCGCCTCGGCGCGCACCTGTATGACATGTCGCCGTCTGCCTCGTTCCTCGAACCTGCGCCGAGGATGTACACTGGTTCGAGTCCACCGGTACGGACCGATGCTGACAGGTTTCACCTGCATCGATGTGGTCTTGCCGCCGAAGTGGAATTGCGGGCGTAGCTTAATGGCAAAGCTTCGGCTTCCCAAGCCGATGACGCGGGTTCGATTCCCGTCGCCCGCTCTCTTGTGCCCGAAACCGGGCCGGCTTGTTCAGTCTTTCCCGTGCCTGCTGCGTCGTCGAGACCCGTTTGTGGTCGATGCGCCGAGGCGAAAACGCCGATTTCGCGATTCTCCCTCGGTTGAGTGACCACAAAAAGTGGTTTGCGTGGCCGACGACGCTGCAGGGCCGAGGGGAGTGGGCCGAAGACGCCGCAGCGTCGAGGGGCTGCGGAGCTGCGGACGGTCGGCGAATCACGCCGGCCCCAGGCTGACCCTGAGGCTCAGGGTCCTCAGGGACGACCGGCGAAGCGTCCCAGCAGCTCTACGTGCCCGGCGACGATGAGCAGGTCCTGTTTGCCCACCCGGGTCGTCGGATCCGCGTAGGTGAAATCGCGTCCGGGGCTCTTGATGCCCACGATCGTCACACCGTACTTGTCGCGCACACCGGATTCGCTGAGTGTGAAGCCCTGGATCTCGCGCGGCGGACGCATCTTCACCACGGCGAAGTGTCCCTCGTCGAACTCGATGTACTCCATCATCCGGGAGCTGACGAGGTGGGCCACACGCCGTCCCGCATCCGATTCGGGGTAGAGGACGTGGTGGGCGCCGATGCGGTGGAGGATCTTGCCGTGGGAGGGTGAGATCGCCTTCGCCCACACCTGACCCACACCGAGGTCGACGAGGTTGGCCGTGGTGAGCACGCTGTCCTCGATCGAGGTGCCGATGCCGACCACTGCGGTCGAGAAGTCGCCGGCGCCGACCTGCCGCAGCGCGTCGATGTTCGTGGAATCGGCTTCGACGACGTGGGTGAGCTTGCCGCTCCAGTCCTTGACGAGTTCGGGATTGTGCTCGATGGCCATCACCTCGCGCCCCAGTCGGGCCAGGGTGGCCGCCGTCGAGGATCCGAAGCGTCCCAGTCCGATGACCAGGATGGAGGTGTGTTCGTTAGCCAACGACCGGCCTTTCCTCGGGGTAGCGGTACAGACGCGCGGAGTCCTGCATGGACAGGGCGGCCGCAAGGGTAATCGTACCGAGTCGGCCGATGAGCATGATCACCGAGAGCACATAGAGACCCGAATTCGGCGATGTCGTCGACACCCCGGAGCTCAGGCCGACTGTGCCGAAGGCCGAGATCACCTCGAACAGCACCCGGTCGAGCGGTTCGGCGCTGATCTGAAGCATCGCCAGCGTGCCGATGAAGACGATGGAGGCACCCGTGAGCAGGATCGAGATCGAGAGTTTGATCGTCGAGGAGGTCAGGCGGCGACCGAATACGTGCACGTCCTGCAGACCCCTGGCCTCGGCGAAGGCGGCCAGCACGAGCACGGCCACGGTCGTGACCTTGATGCCGCCGGCGGTCGAGGAGGATCCGCCGCCGATGAACATCATGAGGTCCATGAGCAGGTGCGAGGCCTGGCTCATGTCCGCGATCTCCATCGTCGAGAACCCGCCCGAGCGAGGCATGACGGCCATGAACAGCACCTCGACGAAGGTGTGGCCGGCGTTCTTGTCGCCGAGCGTCGCCGGATTCGCCGACTCGAAGAGCGCCAAGAGCAGCAGGCCGATGGCCAGCACCGTTGTGGTCGTGGTCAGGGTCAGCTTTGTGTGCAGATCCCACCGCTTCGGCCGGTTCCAGTACATCGCGACCATGAGCACGACCGGGAAGCCGAGGGACCCGACGAACACCCCGATCATGAGCAGGGACAGGATCCACGGATCCGAAGCGAAGTAGGCGCCGCCTCCCGGGTGGATGGTGAAGCCGGCGTTGTTGAACGCCGAGATCGAATAGAACACCGAGTACCAGGTGGCATCGCCGATGGACTCCCCGCGCATGAGGAAGCGCGGGAACATGAGCACCGCGAGGATCGCCTCCGCGGTGACGATGGTGATGACCACCGTCTTGAGCAGGGAGCCGACCTGGCCGAGATTGAGCGCCGAGGTGGCCTGCTGGGCGATGAGCCGCTGGCGCACGCCCAGCCTGCGCGAGACCGCCATGCCCAGCACCGAGGCGAGCGTGAGGATGCCGAGTCCGCCGACCTGGATGCCGGCGGTGATGACCGAGATCCCGAAGTCCGACCAGTACTCTTCCGTGACCACCGGGCTGAGCCCGGTCACGCAGACGGCCGAGACCGCCACGAAGACGGAGTTCGCGATGTGAGTGGCCTGATCCACCGAACCCGGGTGGCGCATGCTCGTCGGCAGCATCAGCAGGATCGCGAAGAGCGCGACGACGGCGACGAAGGAGCCGATCGCCAACCGGGCCGGCGAGGCGACGGCGAGGTCGTCGACGAAGTCTCGAACCCACCGTCCGGGCCGCAGCAGCCGGTCGTAGCGCGGTGCGGAATTCTTGGACACAAGCACCATGGTAGATCCCGGCCCCCGGAATCGGTGCAAGTGAGCTGTGCCATATAGCATGGTGCGCATGGCCGAAAATGATGTGTATGTCGTTTGGGACGACGCAGTGACCGGTTACAACTTCGGTCCCAGCCACCCCATGCACCCCCTCAGGCTCGACCTGACAGCGAAGCTCGCGATGGACTTCGATCTTTTCGACGCCGACGACGTGCACGTCCATCCGGTCGGCGAGATCGACGAGGCCAAGCTCGCCCGTCTCCACGATCGTGACTTCATCGCCGCAGTGAAGCAGGCTGGGACCCCGGAGGGTCTCAGCGACGAGGATGCGAACCGCTACGGCATCGGCACCGAGGATGTGCCGGGGTTCGAGAACATGCACACCGCCTCGGCTCTGCTGTTCCAAGGCAGCGTCGACGCCGCCGGAGCGATCATCTCCGGTGAGTACGAGCGCGCGGTGAACTTCTCCGGCGGAATGCACCATGCGATGCCGGACAGGGCCAGCGGCTTCTGCGTCTACAACGACGCCGCCGGGGCGATCACCGAGTTCCTCGACGCCGGCTACGAACGCGTCGTCTACCTCGACCTCGACGCCCATCACGGCGACGGGGTCGAGAAGTTCTTCTGGGACGATCCGCGGGTGCTGACGATCTCGATCCACGAATCGGGGAAGTTCCTCTTCCCCGGCACCGGGTACCCGGCCGACATCGGGGGACTGAAGGCGGCCGCCTCGGCGGTGAACATCGCCTTGCCCCCGCGCACCGGCGATGCGGACTGGCTGCGTGCCTTCGACGCCACCGTCCCGCAGGTCGTCGCCGCCTTCGAGCCCCAGGTCATCGTCTCCCAGCACGGCTGCGACGGTCACCGCTCCGACCCGCTGACGCATATGCGTCTGAGCGTGGACGCCATGCGGATCGCGGCGGAAAGGGTCCGACGGCTCGCCGTCGACCATGCGGAGGGGAGATGGCTGTCTGTCGGGGGAGGCGGCTATGCGATCATCGACGTCGTCCCGCGCGTTTGGACGAACCTGCTGGCCATCGCCGCGGACCGCGACATCGATCCGGCCGCCCGGATCCCCGGCCGCTGGGCGGACTACGCCCAGACGAAGACCGGCCGAGAGGCGCCCTTGTCGATGACCGACGGATTCGACGGCGCCTTCGAACCCTGGTCGAAGGGGTTCGATCCCGAATCCGAACTCGATCGGGCCGTGATGGGCACCCGGAAGAACGTGTTTCCGTTCTTCGCGCTCGACCCGTACTTCGACTGAAGCCCCGAGGCCGCGCGGAAGATCGGCCCACCGGCTGTGGAACTGGACACAGTTTTGGGAAAGCAGGCGGCCAAGCGATAGAATTGCACGGTTAGTTCAATGGGTGGGCACCCGCTGTTCACCCTCCACCGACAAGCACAAGGGGTACCCGCGTGGGCTCAGTCATCAAGAAGCGCCGCAAGCGTATGTCGAAGAAGAAGCACCGCAAGCAGCTTCGCCGGACACGTCACCAGCGTCGCAACAAGAAGTAAGGCCGAGACGACGGTCCTGCGCCCCCGCTCGAGTGCTTCTCGGCGGGGTTTGTTGCACCCGATGAGGAGCGACCCATGGTTGAGCTGACCTTCCTCACGCGCGTCGACTGCCATCTCTGCGCCCTCGCGCGCGAGACCGTCGCCGAGGTGGCGGCCGGCCGGGACGTGAGAGTGACCGAGGTCGACATCGACACCGACGACGACCTGGCCGCGCAGTACGGCTGGGACGTTCCGGTGGTGCTCCTCGACGGCCGGCAGCACAGTTTTCATCGCGTCGACAAGGATCGGCTGTCCAGAGCCCTGGCGGGACTGGGCGCATGAGATCGAATGAAGGAGTGAGACGGATTCGTGGGCGAGATTCTGTCCGCCAACAGGATTGAGGGTGTCGTTCGCAAGGACGTACCCGAACGCGTGATCTCCCGACTCCCGATCTACCTTCAGACAGTCGAGACCATCGCCGCAACAGGCAAGGAGACCGTCTCTTCGGAGGACCTCGCCGCGCGCAGCGGAGTGTCCCCGTCGATTCTGCGCAAGGACCTGTCCCAGCTGGGGCGCTCAGGCACCCGCGGGGTCGGCTATTCGTGTCCGGAGCTGGCCTCCACGCTGCGCACATTCCTCGGCCTCGACCGTGACCGACGAGTCGCCATCATCGGTGCGGGACGCCTCGGCTCGGCCCTGGCCGACTACGCCGGGTTCCGACGTCGGGGACTGCGGCTGACGGCCATCTTCGACATCGATGAGGAGAAGATCGGCACCGCGATCGGCACGCTGACCGTCTCCGACCTCGACGATCTGCCCGACTGGTCCGAAGACCTCGACCTGGTCGTCATGGCCGTCCCCGCAGCCGCGGCACCCGCGGCGGCCCTCGCGGCCGTCGAAGCGGGTGTGCGCGGCATTCTCAACTTCTCACCTACCGTGCTCGACGCCCCGGACACCGTCCGTGTCCACCAAGTCGACCTGGCCAGTGAGCTGCAAGTACTCGCATACTATTCGGCGCTGGACACGGCACCGCTCAACCCTGGTTTTGAGGAGCACAGGAATTGACTCTCTTGGTTCTCGGCATTTCACATCAGTCGGCTCCGATCGACATGCTCGACAAGCTGGCTTTCGGTGCAGGCGAGGTCGGCTCCCTGCGCAAGGACGCACTGACCGGTGAGAACATCGAAGGACTGGCCGTGCTCTCGACGTGCAACCGTCTCGAGCTCATTGCCGATGTCACTGCCTTCCACGGCGGACTGGCCGACCTCGGCAATGCCCTCGTGTCCTCGATCGACAAGGAATGGTCGGACATCGCCGGGCACTTCTACGCCCACTACGACACCCAGGCCATGGAGCACCTGCTCAAAGTCGCCTGCGGGCTCGATTCGATGGCCATCGGCGAGGCTCAGATCCTCGGCCAGCTGCGTTCGTCCTTCACCGAATCGCAGACGGACAGGGCCCTGACCTCGGAACTCTCCCAAGCCCTCCAGCAGGCGCTGCGAGTGGGCAAGCGTGCGCACTCGGAGACCGACCTCGGGGAGGTCGCGCGGTCGCTGTTCGGTGCCGCACTCGAGGCCTCGGCCGCGCACATCGGTTCCCTGCGGGCCGCAAACGCCCTGGTCATCGGGGCCGGAGCCATGTCCGGTCTCGTCGTCTCCGGCCTGCACAAGGAAGGGGTGGGCCGCATCACGGTGCTCAACCGCACACTCGAGAAGGCAGAGCGCCTCGTCGCCGAGGTGGGCGGACGGGCGCGCGAGCTGACCCCGCGGGTGATGGCCGAGGAGATCGCCGACGCCGACCTCATCGTCTCCAGCACGGGAGCCCGTGGCGTGGTCGTGACCCGCGACGACATCGTCGCCGGTCTGTCCCAGAATCCCAAGGGCGCGGCCAACAAGGCCTTCATCGACCTCGCCCTGCCGCACGACATCGACCCCAGCGTGCGCGAGTTCGAACACGTCGCGCTCTTCGGCCTGGGCGAGATCCGCGAGCTGCTCAAGAGCTCCGACAGGGAACGCGATGCGAAGGTCGTGAGCACCGTCGAGGACGTGCGGGGGATCATCGCCTCCGAGCTGGAGAACATCGCCACCGGCAACAAGGAGCGCTCGGTCGCCCCGACCGTGACCGCGCTGCGTTCCCACGCCAAGGACGTGCTCGCCGCCGAGACCGAACGCCTGGAGAAGAAGATCGGTGCGGCCGTCGACGACAAGGCCTTCGGCGAGATCCGCAAGTCCCTGCACCGAGTGGCCGAGAAACTCATCCACACACCGACCGTGAAGGTCAAGGAGCTGGCCGTGACCGAATCCGAGGTCGACTACGCC
Organism: Brevibacterium renqingii; assembly: GCF_017808105.1. Taxonomy (GTDB): domain Bacteria; phylum Actinomycetota; class Actinomycetes; order Actinomycetales; family Brevibacteriaceae; genus Brevibacterium; species Brevibacterium renqingii. The sequence continues at coordinate 115,382 of NZ_JADBHF010000006.1, forward strand.
CAGGCGCTCATGCAGCTGTTCGACCTGCCCGTGAACAAGGTCGCCCATGCGATGACCCCGCCGGAGACGAAGGTCGCGACGGCCGCCAGCGCCCACCACGTCGAGGCCGACGGAATCCGCCCGGTGGCCGACCACACCCTCGACATCGTCGAACCCGAACACTACAGCGGACGCACCGTGCGCCTCGGCACCCGCCGGTCCCAGCTGGCTCGGTCCCAGTCCACGGCGATCGCCCACCAGATCGCGGCCCTGACCGGGTGGCGAGTTGAGATCGTCGAGGTCGTGACCGAGGGCGATGTCAACATGTCCCCGCTGGCGGGCTTCGGCGGCACCGGAGTCTTCGTCTCCGCGGTCCGGCAGGCCCTGCACCAGGGCAAGATCGATCTCGCCGTCCACTCGCTCAAGGACCTGCCCACCACCCCCGAGGCGGGCATCCAGATGGCGGCGATCCCGCCCCGCGTCGACCCCGCCGATGTGCTCATCGGCCGTGACGGCCTGAGCCTGTCCGAGCTGCCCGCCGGCTCGGCCATCGGCACCGGCTCGCCCCGGCGCGCCGTGCAGCTGCGGGCCGCCCGCCCTGATATCGAGGTCCGGGGAGTGCGCGGAAACGTCGATACCCGCATCGCCCACGTCCGTGACGGACGACTCGACGCCGTCGTGCTCGCCGCAGCCGGGGTGCGCAGGATCGGCCGACTGGCCGAGGCCACCGATTCCCTCGGCTTCGACGTCATGCTCCCGGCCCCCGGCCAAGGGGCACTGGCCGTTGAGACGCGCAGCGCCGACAGCGCCTATGCGCAGTCCGAGGACATCCTCAACGCCGACGCCGAGGTGCGTGCCGCTCTGCGCCGCATCCACGACCGGACCACGGATCTGGCCGTGACCTGTGAGCGTGCGATCCTCTCCCGCGCCGAGGCCGGATGCTCGGCGCCCATCGGCGCCCTGGCGAAGATCGAGGGGAACCGGTTCATCGTCGACGCCGTGATGGCCGACGACGACGGCACGCTCGCCCGTACCCAGCAGAGCACGGAGCTGCCCGTCGTGCCCGACGTCGACTGGACCACCGCGACGGAGCAGGAGCTGACGGTCACCGGCAAGGAACTGGCCCGCGTCGCCGACGAACTCGGCACCGCTGCCGCTGAGGATCTGCTCGGCCGGCTCGGCATCGACCCTGCCGAAAGCGCCGATCACCTCACCCCCGTCAGGGCTCAGGAGCAGGGATGAACAGCACACCGTCCACGGGCCAGGTCCAACCGCGCCGACTGCTGCCGGCCGCGCCGCGAGTCGTCTTCATCGGCAGCGGTCCGGGCGAATCGGGACTGATGACGATGCGCGGAGCGGAGATCCTCGCGACGGCGGAGACCGTCGTCTACGACGCCGGTGTCCATTCGGAGATCGTCACCGCCTATGTTCCGCAGACGGCGCGGCTCATCGATGCCGCCGACCTCGGTGTCGCCGCCTCGACCCGCGGGCGTCGGCTGGCCGAACTCGCCCGGCCCGACAACACCGTGGTGCGCCTGAGCTCCGACGACGGTCTGATCTTCACGAACACGACGGCCGAGGCCGCCGTGTGCCGCAAAGCCGACGTCGAGGTCGAGATCGTGCCCGGCGTCGGCCTGTCCGCCTCGACCGCGGCCTACACCGGCACCGCACTGACGACGAACCGGGTCCGCTCCGTGCGCTTCATCGAGGCCGGGCCCCAGACGCACGTCGACGTCTCCCGCCACCGCAACACCAGCCATGTGCTCACCGGCACCGCCGCCGCTCACGAGCAGGCCATCAGCGCTCTGCTCGCCGACGGCTGGGACGAAGACACGAAGGTGCTGCTCGGGTGGGGGATCTCCACGATCGAGCAGACGAGCGTGGAGACGACATTGAAGCAGGCCCTTTCCATGGCGCAGACAGGATCGGATCGTATGGTGGTCATCATGGGACAGGGAGTGGAATCCAGGGGCGAACTCAGCTGGTTCGAATCCAAACCGCTCTTCGGCTGGCAGGTGCTGATCCCGCGGACGAAGGAGCAGGGGACCTCCACCGCCGAGGCGCTGGCCGAGCTCGGCGCTGTCGGCACCGTCGTTCCCACCATCGCCGTGCAGCCCCCGCGCACTCCGACCCAGATGGAGAAGGCCATCCGCGGACTCGTCGACGGGTCCTACGAATGGGTGGGCTTCACCTCGGTCAACGCCGTGCGCGCGGTGCGCATGTGGTTCGAGGACTTCGGGCTCGACTCCCGGTCGATGGCCGGTGTCAAGGTCGCGGCCGTGGGCGGTCGCACCGCGGCCGCGCTCGTCGACTGGGGCATCACTCCCGACCTCGTCCCCGACGGTGAGCACTCGGCCAGGGGCCTGGCCGCCGCCTGGCCGGACTACGTCGACGACATCGATCCGATGAACACCGTGCTCCTGCCGCGTGCGGACATCGCCACGGAGGTGCTCGTGGCCGGGCTGCTCGAGAAGGGCTGGGACCCCGACGACGTCACCGCCTACCGGACCGTGCGGGCGTCGCCGCCGCCGGCGCCGATCCGCGAGTCGATCAAGGCCGGCGACTTCGACGCCTTCCTCTTCACCTCCTCGTCGACGGTGCGCAACCTCGTCGGCATCGCCGGCAAACCCGCCCCCACCTCGGTGATCTGCTGCATCGGCCCGGCGACCGCGAACACGGCCGCCGAGCACGGACTGCGCGTGGATGTGCTCGCCGAGGAAGCCAACCTCACCTCGCTCATCGACGGACTCGTCGAATTCGCACTCACCAAGCGGGCCGAAGACGTGGACGCCGGGATCTCCCCGCAGCGTCCGAGCCAGAAGCGCCGCAGAAGGAAGGCCTGACATGTCATTGGTACCCGGATCCGTTCGCCCTCGCCGCCTGCGTTCGACGAAGGCGCTGCGTCGCCTCGTGTCCGAGGTGCGGCTGCATCCGTCCGAGCTGATCCTGCCGATGTTCGTCAAGGAGGGACTGAGCGAACCGGTGCCCTTGGAGGCGATGCCCGGTGTCGTCCAGCACACGCTCGACTCGCTGCTGGCCGCCGCGCAGGAAGCCGTCGCGGCCGGAGTCGGCGGCGTCATGCTCTTCGGCATCCCCGAACACAAGGACGAGATCGGCTCCCAGGCCGACGACCCCGACGGCATCCTCAACCGGGCACTGGCGCTGCTGAGCGAACATCTCGGCGAGGAGACGGTCGTCATGGCCGATCTGTGCCTCGACGAATTCACCTCCCACGGCCACTGCGGAGTCCTCGACTCGGCCGGAGGAGTCGACAACGACGCCACACTCGACCGCTACGCCTCGATGGCGCTGGCACAGGCCCGCGCCGGAGCCCAGGTCCTCGGGCTCTCGGGCATGATGGACGGCCAGGTCGCCTACTGCCGCGAGGCACTCGACGCCGCCGGGTTCACCGACACCGTCATCATGGGCTACACCGCGAAATACGCTTCGGCCTTCTACGGCCCGTTCCGCGAGGCCGTGGACTCCGAGCTCCAGGGCGACCGCAAGACCTACCAGCAGGATCCCGCCAACGGCCGCGAGGCCCTGCGCGAACTCGGCCTCGACCTCGCCGAGGGTGCCGACATCGTCATGGTCAAACCCGGACTGCCCTACCTCGACGTCCTCGCCGAGGTGGCCCGCGAATCCATCGTGCCCGTGTGGACCTACCAGGTGTCGGGCGAGTACGCGATGATCGAATTCGCGGCCGCCGCCGGAGCGATCGACCGCGAACGGGCCATCGAGGAGTCCCTCATCGCCTTCAAACGAGCCGGCACCGACGCGATCCTCACCTACTGGGCCACCGAGGTGGCTCAGAGGCTCCAGGCAGAAGCCGCAGACCATCGCACCGGTGCCTCCGCAGCAGCCGGGGGCCGATGATGGGCGAGCCCCGCTGGCTGTCCGCTGCGGATCAGAAGGCGTGGCGAAGCTACCTCAACGGCTCCCAGCTGCTGACGGCGCAGCTGGACAAGGAGCTGCGCGAGAGCCACGGCATCGGGCTGCCCGAGTACGAGATCCTCGTCCGCCTCTCCGAGCATGAGGACCGGACCATGCGGATGGCGCTGCTGGCCGCGGACACGACCATGTCGCGTTCGCGTCTGACCCACAGCGTGGCCCGGATGGAGAAGCGAGGACTGCTCGAGCGCTCGGCCATCGCGGAGGACGGACGCGGAGTCAACTGCGTGATGACCGCCGCCGGCTGGGAGCTGCTGCGCAACGCCGCCCCCGACCATGTGGTCGGCGTCCGCGACCACCTCGTCGACCTGCTCGACCCCGAGGAGATGGCGACCCTGGGACGCATCTTCACGAAGGTGAACGACCATATGCGCGACCTCGACGGCGCCTGAGGCGCCCCGCCACGTTTTCGACCACGATCCCGCGAAGAATCAGAGGAGACCCCATGACGACAGAACCGACGCAGGGCCGAACCACCGAACAGTCCGCCGGACTCTTCACCCGCGCCGAGGCGGTCATCCCCGGCGGAGTCAACTCCCCGGTGCGCGCGTTCAAGGCCGTCGGCGGCACCCCCCGTTTCATCACTTCGGCCACCGGTGCCTGGCTGCGCGACGTCGACGGGAACGACTACATCGACCTCATCGGCTCCTGGGGGCCGATGATCATGGGCCATTCCCGCCCCGAGGTGCTCGCCGCCGTCCAGGAGGCCGCGGCCAAGGGCTTCTCCTTCGGCACCCCGTCGACCGGTGAAGTCGAGCTCGCCGAGGAGATCGTGGCCCGCGTCGAACCCGTCGACCAGGTGCGGCTCGTGTCCTCGGGCACCGAGGCGACCATGTCCGCGATCCGGTTGGCTCGCGGGTACACGGGACGGTCGAAGGTCGTGAAGTTCGCCGGCTGCTACCACGGCCACGTCGACTCTCTGCTCGCTCAGGCCGGTTCCGGCCTGGCCACCTTCTCACTGCCGGACACACCGGGAGTGACCGGGGCGCAGGCTCAGGACACCATCGTCGTCGACTACAACGACGCCGCCGGCCTCGAAGCGGTCTTCGCCGAACACGGCGAGGACATCGCCTGCGTCATCACCGAGGCCAGCCCCGGCAACATGGGCGTGGTGCCCCCGCGCGAGGGCTTCACGAACACCATCCGCCGCCTCACCCGCGCCCACGGGGCACTGATGATCAGCGACGAGGTGATGACCGGATTCCGCGTCTCGGCCGCCGGCTGGTACGGCTACGAGTCCGAGGCACTCGGCTACCCCGAGGGCCCCGCCGATCTGTTCACCTTCGGCAAGGTCATGGGCGGGGGATTCCCCGCAGCGGCCTTCGGCGGTCGCGCCGAAGTCATGGCCCATCTCGCCCCGGCCGGCCCCGTCTATCAGGCCGGAACGCTCTCGGGCAACCCGGTGGCCACGGCTGCGGGACTGACCACGCTCAAGCTCACCACCGAGCTCGACGTGTACTCGCACATCGGACGCGCTGCGGACATTCTGCGACCGGCCGTCGCTGCGAGCCTGGAGGCCGAAGGCGTCGCCCACGTCATCCAGTCCGCGAACTCGATGTTCTCGGTCTTCTTCACCGACTCGGAGGTGACGAACTACGAACAGGCGCGCGGACAGAACGTCGAGCGCTACTCGGCGTTCTTCAACGCCATGCTCGACCAGGGCATCCACATGCCGCCGAGCGCCTTCGAGGCCTGGTTCCTGTCCTACGCCCACACGGATGAGATCCTCGACAGGATCGTGACCGCCCTGCCCGCAGCGGCGAAGGCCGCGGCCGCCGTGCCGGAGGCGGGGAAGGCGCAGGCATGACCACCATCCACCTGGTCCGGCACGGGGAGGTCGACAATCCCGAAGGGATCCTCTACGGTCGGCTGCCGCATTTCGGACTGACCGACCGCGGCCATGAGATGGCCGAGCGCGTCGCGAAGCACTTCTCGACTGCGACGACCGCTCCGGCCGCGCTCGTCGCCTCGCCGCTGCTGCGCACTCAGCAGACGATCGGACCGCTGGCGCAGGCCCTGGACCTGCCGGTGTTCACCGATGACCGGGTGATCGAGGCCGCGAACTCCTTCGAAGGGCAGAAGGTCAATGCCCGTCGGCTGGCGGAACCGAAGAACCTCCTGCGTCTGTACAACCCGCTCACCCCCTCTTGGGGCGAGCCGTACCGGCAGATCGTGCTGCGCATGCGCGCGGCGATGGCCAGCCTGCGCGCCAAGCTGGCCCAACACGGTCCCGAGGCCGAGGGAGTCATCGTCTCGCACCAGCTGCCGATCTGGATGACGCGGCTGGCGGCGGAGGAGCGTCCGCTCGTCCACGACCCGCGTCGACGGGAATGTGACCTGGCTTCTATCACCAGTTTCACATTCGCATCGTCCACACTGGTGTCCGTGAGTTATGAGAGCATCTGTGCTGATCTGCAGCCGGGAACCGCGGTGGCCGGAGCATGAGTTTCGGCCGCAGCCCACTCAGCCGTCGCACCCTCTTCACCTCAGCTATCGCCGCCGGCACGGCCCTGGCGCTCAGCGCCTGCAGCGAGAACGACGAACTGGCCGATCAGGCCGGATCCGATCAGGGGTACGTCTCCGGATCGGGAGTGGTCTCGCAGGTGGCCGCCGAAGATCGCGGTGAGCCCCTCGAGCTGAGCTTCGAGACCCTCGACGGCGAGAAGATGTCCCTGGCCGACCTGCGCCCGACCCCCGTGGTCATCAACCTCTGGTACGCGGCCTGCCCGCCGTGTCGGAAGGAAGCGCCGGAACTGAAATCCGTATCGGAGAGCTTCGGCGACAAGGCGCAATTCATCGGCGTCAACGTCCGCGACCAGGCTGCCGCGGCCAACGCGTTCATCAGCAGCTACCAGGTCCCGTACCCGAACATGCTCGACTCGAACGGTGAGATGGTCTCCCTCCTCTCTGGCGTCCTGCCCCCGCAGGCCACACCCTCGACGGTGGTGCTCGACTCTCAGGGGCGAGCCGCCGCCCGGGTGGTCGGCGAGGTCGACGCGTCAACGCTCAAGGGACTCATCGAGGACGTGCGGGCCGAGTGAGTGGGATCGGGGCGGAGTTCGCCCAGACGGTTCTCTCCGGTCCACTGCTGTTGGCCGCCGGCGCTGCAGCACTGGCGGGTCTGGTGTCCTTCCTCTCCCCGTGCGTGCTGCCTCTGGTGCCCGGCTACGTCGGATACGTCACCGGCCTGTCCGGGTCCTCGCTCAAGGACAAGCAGACCTGGCGCGTCGCAGTCGGCATCAGCCTGTTCGTGCTCGGCTTCACCGTCGTCTTCGTCCTCCTGGGAACCAGTTTCTCTGCGCTCGGGGCGCTGTTCTCGCAATGGCAGGACATCATCATCCGCATCCTCGGTGTCCTCGTCATCCTCGCCGGTTTCGTGTTCATGGGCGGGTTCGGTCTGCTGCAGAGCGAACACCGGATCCGCGCGAGGCCGAAGGCGGGCCTCTGGGGCGCCCCGGTCCTCGGGGCGAGCTTCGCACTCGGCTGGGCTCCCTGCGTGGGTCCGACCCTGTCGGCCGTGCTGAGCATGTCGGTGAGCTTCGGCGGCGACGGGATGATCTGGCGCGGTGCCCTGCTCGCCTTCGTCTACTGCCTCGGACTGGGCATCCCGTTCATCCTCCTGGCGCTGGCCATCCACAAGGGTGCGGGACGACTCGAGTGGGTGCGCAGGCACCAGAGCGCGATCGTGCGCGCCGGCGGCATCATGCTCATCATCCTCGGGGTGCTCATGGCCAGCGGCGTTTGGAATATGTGGATGACCTCACTGCAAGGTCTGATCAATGGATTCGAAGTGGTGATCTAGTGGAGGGCAAGACCGAAGGCGCGGAGAAGAAGCCGGCGAAGTCGGGCGCGAAGGCGACCGTGACGCAGCCGCAGCTGGGCTTCCTCGGCATGTGCCGATGGGCCTGGACGCAGCTGACGACGATGCGCGTGGCGCTGATCCTGCTGCTCGTCCTCGCTCTCGCTGCGATCCCCGGATCTCTGCTGCCGCAGCGCATCCAGGACCCGGGACGGGTGAACAAGTTCCTGGAGAACAACGGTGCCTGGGGCCGGTTCCTCGATGCCATCCAGATGTTCGACGTCTATTCCTCCGTCTGGTTCTCCGCGATCTACCTGCTGCTGATGGTCTCCCTCGTCGGCTGCATCATCCCCCGCACCAAACAGCACTGGAAGGCGATGCGGTCGGCTCCGCCCAAAGCGCCGAGGCGGCTGCGCCGGATGCCAGGCTACGCGAGCTTCGCCTCGGCGCAGGGGGAAGCCGAGTCGCGAGAGATCGCGGATCAGGCGTTCCTCGACAGCGCCGAGGCACGGCTGAAGAAGTCCGGCTACCGCATCAACCGGCAGGCGGACCATGTCGCCGCCGAACGCGGCTATCTGCGGGAGACCGGCAATCTCGTCTTCCACATCGCTCTGCTCATGGCGACTCTCACGATGGCCATCGGCTCGCTGTTCGGCTACGAAGGCCAGCGCATCCTCGTCGAGGGGGAGACGTTCACGAACTCGCTGGTCTCCTATGATTCGTTCGAACCCGGCTCCTACTACGACGCCGACAATCTGCCGGCCTTCCGGCTGAAGCTCGACAGCTTCACCTCGACCTTCGACGACCAGGCGGCGGGCAACCAGTTCGGCCAGCCGCGCAGCTTCGACGCGAACGTCACGACCACGGTCGACGGGAAGAACGAGAAGCACACGCTCAAGGTCAACGAACCGGTCCGCGTCAATGGCGTCGGCGTCTACCTCACCGGCAACGGCTATGCCCCAGAAGTGACCGTCCGCGATGCGCAGGGCAACATCGTCCAGTCCGGACCGCAGGTGTTCATCCCCGACGGCGGCGACCCGGGCTACACCTCCGAGGGGGTCATCAAGGTGCCGGACTCGGCCGGCACCCAGATGGGCTTCGTCGGGGTATTCCTGCCCACCGCCACCCAGAATCAGGACGGCGAGCTCGTCTCGAGCTTCGCCGAGCTGCGCAACCCCTACCTCGTGATGAGCGGGTACACCGGCGACCTCGGACTCGACTCGGGAGTCCCGCAGTCGGTGTACTCCCTCGATGCCGAGAACATGACGGAGATGAGCGACGAGTCCGGCAACCCGCTCATCATCCAGCTGGCTGAAGGGGAGACCCAGAAGCTGCCGGGAGGCGGTTCGGTGACGTTCGACGGAGTCAAGAAGTACATCGCCGTCGACATCTCACAGGACCCGACACAGGCGCTCATGCTCATCAGCGCGATCCTCGTCCTGGCGGGACTCGGGCTGTCCCTGTTCATCCCGCGCCGACGCGTATGGGTCCGGATCAAGGACGGCGACGCCGAGGTGGCCGCACTGGCCCGTGGCGAGGATCCGATGGTCGAACGCGCAGTCGCCGACCTGGTCAGGGGCTTGCGCGATCCCGAACCCGACGACGATGGGGAAGAGAGCGACGCGGAAAGATGAGTCCGAGCTACTACGCGGAGTAGAATAGCCGCGGAGTGCGAGAGAACCGGAGCTCCCGCAGAGGGCTTCGAGCACATTGACAGCGACACCCGACAGCACGCGATATGAGAGCACCTGAGGTGCGGAGGATGAATGGACGTCAACACTGACCTCGCAATGTGGTCCAACCAGCTGATCATCTCGGCGATGATCGTCTACGCCTTCGCCATGATCTTCTATGCCTTCGACCTGTTCGGCTCCCGGGAGCTCAAGGCCTCTCAGACCGCCGTGGGCAGCACAGCCAGGCCGAGCTCTGTGCGGCGGACGAATCGTAAGACCGCGAGCACTGCGGTCCTCGACCGTCCCGGTGACGACGATTCTGCCGCTCCTGCCCCTTCCACTCGGAAGAATCGGCGCAGGGGAGCCCGGATCGGGACCTCCCTGCTCGTGCTCGCCGTCCTGCTGCATGCGGCGGCAGTCCTCACACGCGCACTGTCCGTGGCTCGGGTGCCGTGGGGCAACATGATGGAATACGTCCTCACGGCCACCACGATCACCGTCATCGTCTATCTCGTCGTGCTGATCAAGAAGGACGTACGCTATCTCGGCACCTTCGTGTCCGGTGGAGTGCTGCTGTGCTTGGGGCTGGCGATCACCGTCTTCTACACTCCGGCGGCCAAGCTCATCCCGGCGCTGGACTCGTACTGGATCGCCATCCACGTGCCGATCGCGATCCTCTCGACTGCGCTGCTCTACATCTCGGCGATCCTCGCCGTCTTCCAGATCCTCAAGAGCGTCCATGAGACCAAGGACCCGAAGTGGCTGCGGTTCATGCACCGACTGCCCGCCAGCACCGATCTCGAGCGGACTTCCTACACGATTGCGGCAGTCGGCTTCATCACCTGGACGTTCACCCTCATCGCCGGTGCCATCTGGGCCGAGGTGGCCTGGAGCCGCTACTGGGGCTGGGACTCGAAGGAGATCTGGACCTTCGTCGTGTGGGTCATCTACGCCGCCTACCTGCATGCCCGGGCCACCCGCGGTTGGGGTCCGACGAAGGTCGCGGTGCTCAATCTCATCGGCATCGCCTCGGTGATCTTCAACTTCACCGTCGTCAACGTCTACTTCAACGGTCTGCACTCCTACTCCGGTCTCGACTGAGGGGAGTCGGACACTCCGACTTCGGCTGAGGGGGGTCGGATACCTGCGGCCGAGTAGGGCCTCTGCCGTGCGGCGGCTCGGTCTGCGACTGCCTCAGGGGACAAGGGCCGCTCGAACGGCGTGTCGTCGCGCTCCTGAAACGGCGACGGCTCGACCTGCGACTGCCTCAGGGGACAAGGGCCGCTTGAACGGCGTGTCGTCGCGCTCCTGAAACGGCGACGGCTCGACCTGCGACTGAAAGCTCTGTTTGCATACAGAGCTCTGAATCGCAGAGCGAGCCGTCGGCCGCATCAGGCAGGTCAGAGCAGACTGTGCTGTTTCAGTGGACGTCAGGAAGCCGGACTGTGCTGGCTTGAAACGCTGCGAAACTCAGTTCGAGCGGCCGCGGCCTTCGCCCTTGGTGCCGTGCTCATCGGAGTCGGCTGAGGAGTCGGCAGCGGAATCGCTGTCCTCGTCGGTTTCGGCGGAGCCATCGTTCGTTGAGGAGGCCTCGTCGTTCTCACGGGCCCGCGGAGCATGTTTGCCGAGCTGGACTTCCCGGTCGACCTGGCGGAGGTAGTCCTCGTCGTCATCGGGCGCGACCTGCCCGCGCGGTCGGCTCGGCGAAGCGGACTTGCCCTCGGAGCCGCGACCGAAGAGATACCAGAGGACGAACCCGAGCACGGGGATGAAGAGGATGATGAGGGCCCAGGCAGGTTTGGGCAGGACTCGAATCAGACCCCGATCGCGCAACAGGCAATCGAAGAGTCCGTACAGTGTCACCGCAGCCGCCAAGACGATCGCGGCAATGAGAAATCGAGCCATGCATCCAGGATAGTCCACGAACCTGAGCACCGACTCAAGCATCTGGTGACGAGACGGTCACGATCGAGGGCTAAAATGGGCTCAATGCGCACCTTCTGGCTCTACTCACTCGCTCGCCTCGGCATCATCGTCGCCGTGGGCCTCGTCCTGTTTCCCTTCCTCGGCCTCAACATGCTCATGGCCGTCTCTGCAATCGTCATCGGCGCACTGCTGAGCTACCTGTTCCTCGGCAATATGCGTGCACGGGTGGCGGCCGATATCGAAGCCCGTGTGGCCAAACGCGCCGCCGAACCGAAGAAGCGAAGCGCCGACGAAGCGGCCGAGGATCGCATCGTCGACGAACGCATCGGCGAAGACGACCACGTCAGCGAAGACGGAGATCAGAACAAATAGCCCGCCGTGCCCGCAGGTCGGTCCCGAGCAGACGAACCGGATCCGATCAGAGGGCCAGGCCCAGTCCCATCAGCGCTGAGAAGGCCAATCCGGTCAGTCCTGTCGTCTTGATCGGCGGAATGAGCCCGTGCCCCGCAGTCCCGCTGAGAACCGTCTTGAGCGGGCTGAGCGCCGGCACCAGGGCGAGGATCGCCAGAGCGACAGCCGGGTGCCCGTCGAGGATCGCCAGGGCCAGGAGCGCGAATGGCAGCAGCACCAGCACCGCATAGGCGATGCGGGCGGCATTGTCGCCCAGCCGCACGGCGAGCGTGATCTTGCCTGCCTCGGTATCGGTGGGGATGTCACGGAGGTTGTTGACCATGAGGACCGCCGAGGCGAGCGACCCGATCGACACGGCCCCGGCCCAGCCGCTGAGGCTGAGGTGTCCGACCTGCATCCACATCGTCCCCAAGGTCGCGACGAGGCCGAAGAAGACGAAGACGAAGAGCTCGCCGAGGCCCATGTATCCGTAGGGCCGCTTCCCTCCTGTGTAGAACCATGCCGCGGCCACCGCGGCGGCTCCGACGACGAGGAACCACCAGGCCTGCGAGATGAGGATGAGGACGAGGCCGGCGACGCCGGCGATGCCGAAGAAGAGGAAGGCCGCACGTTTGACCTCGTGCGCCTCGGCCAGCCCGGTCGCCGTGAGACGGACCGGGCCGACTCGGTCGTCGTCGGTGCCGCGAATGCCATCGGAGTAGTCGTTGGCGTAGTTCGAGCCGATCTGCAGGCAGAGGGCCACGAGGAGGGCGAGGAAGCCGCGCAGCAGGATCTGCGGCAGTCCGACATGGTCGGAGCCGCCCGAGATGTCGTCGAGGATGAAGGCGGTGAATCCGCCGAGCGATCCGATCGCGGCACCGGTTCCGATGAGCACGGGTGCGAGAGCCAGGGGGAGAGTTCGCAGTCGAGCTCCCGAAATCCACTGGGCGGCATCAGCCATAGGTCTCGCTCACCTTCCTCATCAGTTGTGGAACCGTCTCATATTACCGATTGTTCACCGGCAAGGGTATTCGGTTCTGCGGGCGTTGAGATCGGCCGCGATCTTCGCTGCGGCCTTGCGGTCGGGTTTGCCGATCGACCGGCTCGGGATCTCGTCGACGGGGAAGACCAGCTGCGGCAGCAGCTGCCCGCTCATCCCGTGATCGAGACCGGTCAGCCGGCGGGCGAGTTCGCGCGGAGACTCTGCGGCGGAGACCGGTGTGGCATCGGCAGTCCCCTCGTCGCCGTCTGCGAGCCTGACGAGGGCGACGACCTGCTTCCCCCACTCAGCGTCGGGCACCCAGGTCACGAGCACCTCGGCGACGCCCGCGCGCTGCCAGCTCGGCAGCAGCCCGGTCTCCAGCGCGTGCGGGGACACGTTCGTGCCTCCGGAGACGATGATGTCATCGGCGCGGCCGAGCACCGTGAGCACACCATGATCGAGGCGCCCGAGATCACTCGTGTGCACGATGCGCCGGCCGCTGCCGTCCGCCTCGAGGCCGGGGGAGTCCACGGCAGCGATGGTGCCGTCTGCGGTGACTTCGACGTAGGCGTCGGCGACGACGGGGCCCGCCAGATCGATTGTGCCCGCCTCGGTGATGGTGATGTCGACCCCGTCGAAGGGCACCCCGTTGTATACGCAGCCGCCGGCGGTCTCGCTCATCCCGTAGGTGCGCACCAGCGACAGTCCCGCCTCGGCGGCGCTGTCGAGCAGGGCCGGTGAGATCGCCGCCCCGCCGAGGAGGATGTGATCGATCCTCGACGCCAGGGCGGTGGCGTGATCGTCGGCGAGGATGCGATGCAGCTGAGTGGGTACGAGCGAGGTGTAGGTGGGGCGGGACCCCGCCCTGTGCAGCAGCTCGTCGACCTCGGCGGCGAAGGAGGCCGCTGTGAACCTCGCCGAGGCGGTACGCACCGGAGGTCGCCCCGCCAGCCGAGCGCGCAGCTCCACCTGGAAACCGGCGATGTGATTGACCGGCAGGCACAGATGCCAGGCGCCGGCGCCCGACAGCGACCGTTCCGTCGCCCGCGCCGAGGTGGTCAGCGCGTGTGCGGACAACGCCACGGCCTTCGCCTGCCCGGTCGACCCCGAGGTGAAGAGGATGAGCGCCGGCGCCGGTCCGGGCCCGGTCCACGAACTGGGAGCCGCCTCGGTGACGGCGCCCGTGCGGGCGGCGGGCAGGATGAGGATCGAATCTCCCCGAAGCGCCCGGTCGATGGCCTCGGGCAGTTCGTCGGCGCTGAGTTCGCGTGCGGTCACGGTGGTCTCGGGCCGGCTGCTCAGTAGTACCAGGGGAACGGCGACCAGTCGGGGTCGCGCTTGTCGAGGAAGGCATCACGGCCTTCGACGGCCTCGTCGGTCATATAGCCCAAGCGAGTGGCCTCACCGGCGAAGACCTGCTGGCCCATGAGACCGTCATCGACGAGGTTGAAGGCGAATTTGAGCATCCGCTGCGCGTTCGGGGACTTGCCGAGGATCTCCTTCGCCATCGTCAGGGCGGCCGTTTCGAGTTCGGCGTGGTCGACGACCTCGTTCACCGCTCCCATGGCGGCCATGTCCTGAGCCGAATAGGTGCGGCCGAGGAAGAAGATCTCACGGGCCTTCTTCTGTCCGACCATCTTCGCCAGATAGGCGGAGCCGTAGCCGGCATCATAGGAGCCGACATCGGCGTCGGTCTGCTTGAACTTCGCATGCTGGGCCGAGGCGATGGTCATATCGCACACGACATGGAGGCTGTGACCGCCTCCGGCCGCCCACCCCGGGACGACGGCGATGACGACCTTGGGCATGGTGCGGATGAGACGCTGGACCTCGAGGATGTGCAGACGACCCGCCCGGGCCGGATCCACACTCTCACGGGTCTCGCCGGCGGCGTACTGATAGCCGGAGCGGCCGCGGATGCGCTGATCGCCGCCGGAGCAGAACGCCCACCCGCCGTCCTTCTCACTCGGGCCGTTGCCGGTCAGCAGCACCGCTCCGACGTCCGAGGTCTGGCGGGCATGATCGAGGGCACGGTAGAGCTCGTCGACGGTGTGCGGCCGGAAGGCGTTGCGGACCTCGGGGCGGTCGAAGGCGATGCGCACGCAGCCGAGGTCGTTGCCGTCGGCGGGGTCGATCGCCCGGTGGTAGGTGATATCGGTGAAGTCGAAGCCGGAGACCTCACGCCACAGAGAGGGATCGAAGATTTCTGAGACCGTCATAGTCCCCAGCCTATCGCCTGGGCATGCAGAGTCCGGTCGGCGCCTTGTGGCTCGTATCACATCGGACTACACTCGGGCATCGGCTCCGACAGGCGGAGCGACAGTCGATGGGGGACTGCAATGGCGGAAGTGCTGCTCTACCACCACATCCAGGGCCTGACCGACGGGGTGAGAGCCTTCGCCGAGGACCTGCGCCGGGCCGGCCACACCGTCCACACCCCCGACCTGTTCGACGGCAGGACGTTCGCCTCCATCGACGAGGGGTTCGCCTTCGCCGAGGCGGCAGGCATCGATGAGCTCCGGGTGCGCGGCACGGCCGCGGCCGACGGTCTGAGCTCCGACCTCGTCTATGCCGGGCTGTCCTTCGGAGTGATGATCGCCCAACAGCTCGCGCAGACGAAACCCGGTGCTCGCGGTGCTCTGCTCATGCATTCGTGCATCCCGGTCGCCGAGTTCGGCCAATCGTGGCCGCCCGACGTCCCGGTGCAGATCCATGGGATGCGCGACGACGAATTCTTCGACGAGGACCTCCCGGCTGCGCGGGAGCTCGCCGGATCCGCCCCTGCGGCCGAACTGTACGTCTATCCCGGCGACCGGCACCTCTTCACCGACTCCTCGCTCGGCGCCTTCGATGAAGACGCGGCCGCTCTGCTGCTCGAGCGGGTGCATTCGTTCCTCGCCGGCCTCTGAACAGCTCAAGCCTCTGTGCAGCTCATGGCACTCGGAGGCTCCTCGAGACGTGGGGATAGTCTGGGCCCATGGCCGATTCATCTCTGTCCGCACCCTCGCAGTCCCTCTCGGGATCGCACACACCGGCCGGGCCGCCGGGAACGAAGGAACCGCTCGATCTGCCCGAACACTTCGAGGACGTCATCGAGGACCTGCATGTGCTCCGTCTGCCCATGGTCACCCGGTTCCGAGGCATCACCGAACGTGAGGTCGCGCTCTTCTCCGGGCCCGCCGGCTGGGCCGAGTTCTCCCCGTTCACCGAGTACGGCACCGAGGAGGCGAGCCGGTGGCTGCATGCCGCCCTCGAATGCGCGGGGCTGCTGCCCGGTGATCGCGCAGGCCAGCCATCTGCCAGCGCCGCCGCAGATGCAGAGCCCCGGACGGTCGCCGTCAACGCCACACTCCCGGCCTGCTCGCCCGATGAGGTCGAGCCGGTATTGGCACGGTACGGCCATGTCGGCACGGTGAAGGCGAAGGTCGCCGAACACGGTCTCGACTCCCTGGACGAGGACATCGAGAGGCTGCGGGAGTTCCGTCGTCTCTTCCCCCGCACCGACCTCCGCCTGGACGCCAATGCCGGTTACTCTCTCGACGACGGACTGCGAGCCTGTGAGCGGTTCGCGGACTTCGACCTCCAGTACTTCGAGCAGCCTGTCCCCGGCGTCGAGGACATGGCCCGACTGCGCGAGGAGCTGGTCGGCAGGGATCTGCCGATCGTGCTCGCCGCAGACGAATCGATCCGCAAGGCCGAGGACCCGCTGCGGGTGGCCGCTCTCGGAGCCGCCGAGGTCATCATCGTCAAGGTCCAGCCTTTGGGCGGGATCGCCGCGGCACGTGCGGTCATCGACGCCTGCGGGCTGCCGGCCGTGGTGTCCTCGGCCCTGGAATCATCGGTCGGTCTGGCTGCCGGGGCGAGGCTCGCAGCCCAGCTGCCGCGCACCGTCCGCAGCCGCGCCCTTCTCGGTGAGAACCCGGCCTGCGGACTGGGCACCGTCCGGCTCTTCGCGACCGATGTCGTCGCCGACAGTGCGGGGATGCGCCCGGTCGACGGAGCTGTTCCCGTGACGCGGATCGTCCCGGACCGCGACCGCCTGCAGTCTCTGGCGGTAGGCCAGGGGCGGTACGACTGGTGGGCCCAGCGCCTCCAGCAGTGCTGGTCCCGGCTGCGCAGCGGGGACCGGTCGGTCTGAGTCAGCCTGCGTTGGCGACCGCGTCGACGAACGCCTCGGCGGTCTTCGCGACGGTGGACTCCTCGATGTCGACGACATTGGCCGCGGTGACCACGTTGTTGCCGATACGTGCGCTGATGGAGTGCGTGTTGAGGATCGTCTGCCCGCCGGCATCGATCGTGGCTTTGACTCCGACGGTCTCATCGGCACCGGCGACCTCGGCGTCGAAGGGTTCGAAGCTCATCGCCATCTCGATGCCTTGGGACTTGACGGTCACGTCACTGCATTTCTCGGTCACCTTGGTCGATGCCGCCAGCTGGGAACCGGCGGCGTCCTCGTCGGCGAGGCTGACGAGCGCGACGGACAGCGTGTTGTCGCTCGAGACGCCGGTGACCTTGTCACTGGCCTCGGCGGCATTGAGTGCCGCCATCGACAGGTCCTTGCATGCGCTGGGCTCGAACTCGGCCTTTTCGAGAGCTTTCATGGCCTCACTGCCCGAAGCCGCGGTGGTGTCGATGGCTTTGAAGGCCTGTCCCTCCGCGTCGGTGGATTCGAGGATCTCCTTGAGCGTCGCTTCGTCGAGCTGAGTCGCCTGCGGGGCGTCCTCGGTCGCGGCCGGTGCGGCATCGCCGCCGGACCGATCCTGTGCCTGGCCGCTGTCCTGGCCACCCGAACATCCTGCAAGGGTCAGACCGGCGATGAGCGCGATGGCTGGGAGTGTGCGTTTCATGATGGGCCTCTCGAGTCAGCGTTCGGAAGGAGAATCGGCAGCCGCAGAACCGCGACCGCTATCAATATATGCGTCCTGCGTGTCGTTTGCAGTCTTCGTCTGTGGCGGCTCCGAAACATCGACCTCCGCGGCCGGCTCGCCGGCGACGTTCGCTCTGCCCGCAGCCTGGCCGCCGCTCGCGTTCGCATCCTCCGGCGCCGAGGCGATCCGCACTGTCGTCACCTCCTCCTGACCCAGCGTGGTGAAGTGCTGTGTTCGTCTGCCGGGGATGATGGGGTCGTGCATGGCCGCGGCCAGCCGCCCGGTGAACGTCAGCCGTCCCTTCTTGTCCGCCCGCTGCTGATAGGCGTTGTCGCCGCTGGGGCCGGAGACGCTGATGTCATAGCGGCGTCCGGGTTCGAACAGCCCTGGGGTGCGCACCCGGAAGCTGCCGGTGCCGCTGAGGGAGAACCCTCCGGCGCTGACGGCGTCGAAGCGCACGATCTGAGCTCGGCGGCGGGAGATCTCCACCCTCCAGCCGTGGATGTCGAAGAGGGCATGGCCGGTGAGGTACGAGAACTCCCCGCCGTCGGCGACCCGGGCCCCGCCTCGGCGACGGAAGGACGCTGCACCTGCACCTGCACCGGGCCCGAACCGATCCGAGCTCACATAGTTTCGGCGGCGGGCCAGTGTCTTCAGCCAGGCGCCGAGTTCGCGTTCCCAGCTGAGCCAGTTGTGCAGTCCGCTCGTGCGGGGAAACCATGAATGGCGGATGCCCAGGGCGTTGAGTCGGGCGGAGAAGCGCTCGCCCTGACTGTTGATCATCGTCTCGAGCAGATCGCGGTCCTTCGACTCCTCGAGGCTGCCGGAACCAGCGCTGAACCACAGGTCGAGGCCGCGGAGGTTCTCGGCCAGGGCGTAGGGGGAGTTCGCCAGCCACTCGCTGCGATCGGCCACGGGGTCACCGAAGAGCGTCATCGACCTCGCGCCTTCGCGCATGGCGATGATGTCGAAGGCCGGCACCGTCGCCAGCGGGTCCAGTGGGGAGGAGAACGCGGCTGCGGCACCGTATCTGTCAGGGTGCCAGGCGGCATATTTCATCGCCCCGTACCCGCCCATGGACAAGCCGGCGAGCAGCTGACTGCCGGGGGCGAAGTCGACGGAGAAGGTCGCGTCGAGGAATTCGGGGATCTCCTCGGTGTGGAAGCGAGGCCAGTCGTGGACCTCGCTGCCGACGGGCATCCGGGAATACGTGCCGGCGCCGCCGTCTGGCATGACGACGAGATAGGGCGTGTCCAGGGTGAGGGCTTCGGCGGACCCGAAGTCCGTCCACGACCGGAAGTCGTCGCCTCCTCCATGGAAGAGGTGGATGACGGGGCTGACCTCGGCAGGTATGCCCGGCAGGAGCACGCGCACACCGACGGTTCGCCCGAGCGCGGGAGAGTAGATGAAGAATTCGCGCAGACGCGCAGACAGTTTGCGTTTGTCCCGGATGTGCCACTTCCGTGCCGCTTTGCCGCGAGGCTCGGGCCCGAGGAATGAGCTGTTCTGGTCGCAGGTGGGATACCGTCCGCGATGGGAGCGAGCCGCAGTCAGAGTGCGGACGGCGCGCGCCCCCAGCGCGATGATCAACGAGCGGCGCATGCGTCGAGGCTAGGGTGCGGAGATGAACGGCAGGTGGGTTAGTGGTTGAATATCAGGTGATGTCGAACTCGAGCGCGGTGGCGCAGCAGATTGCCAGAGACCTGGTCCGATCGGCAGTGACGGACGTGGTCATCGCCCCCGGATCCCGGTCCGCTCCCTTGGTCTATGCCCTGGCGCCCCTCGCCGAGGCGGGCCTGATCCGTACGCATGTGCGCATCGATGAGCGCGATGCCGGGTTCCTCGCCTTGGGATTGGCACGGGGCCGGCGTGCGCGCGGCGAGGACCGTGTGGTGGCGATCGTGACGACCTCGGGCTCGGCCGTGGCCAATCTTCACCCGGCTGTCCTCGAAGCCTCGTACGGGCACCTGCCGCTGCTGGCTCTGACCGCCGACCGGCCCGCCAGGCTGCGCGGGACCGGCGCTAATCAGACGATCGATGACCAGGCGCACGTACTCAGCGACGTCCGCGGCCGTTTCGACCTGCCCGCGAGTGAGGCCCCGACCGCAGTCGAGGCAGCGATGTCCGAGGCCGTTTCGGCCGCGCTGGGGCAGAGTGAGGCAACCGGCGCCGAGGCGGCCGGACCGGTCCAGCTGAACGTACAGTTCGACACCCCGCTCGTGCCCACCCCGGTCGAGTTGGAGGCGTGGACGGACGAGATCCGCGGATGGGCAGCGGCCCCTGCCGGAGCCGACACGACCGCACCTGCCGACTCAGCCGGCAGCGCATCCGCGGTCGCGCACGGACCGGGCCTCGACAACGAACGCGCACAGCGCGAAGTGAGGGTGACTGTCACCGATGGCACGGTCATCGTGGCCGGAGACGCCGGAGGGCACCCGGCGGAGACCCTGCGGGATCTCGCCGCCGGTCATCACCTGCCGGTGCTGGCCGAACCCTCGAACCCCTTGGCCCGGAGCATCGGAGGGGCAATGCCGCCCGTTCCCGCCCACGCTCGGGTGCTCGGAGAGCGTGCGGAGCTGACAGATGCGATCCGCACCGTCATCGTGCACGGAAAACCGACCCTGACCCGTCCTGTCGCCGCGCTGCTCGCCGACGCGGCAGTGCATGTCCGTCGTCTGCCCGACGACGTCGATGCCCGCGACCTGATCGTCACCGACGAGACGAGTGATGAGACGCTCTCGGGCCCCGATTGGGTCCGAGCCTGGGTGAGTGCCGGCGAAGCCGCTGTCGCCGCCGCGCGCGCCGAACGCGCGGCGGCGTCGGAGACCGCCTCGACGAGGGGCGAGAGCATCGATGTGCTCACGAGCCCTGCGATGGTCTTCGAAGCCATCGCCCGGGAGATCACCGAGAGCCTGGCCGCCCAGGATCATACGCTGTTCGTGGCGAGTTCGAACTCGGTGCGCTACCTCAGCGACGCCACCGATGTCCGTGCCCGCATCCACGCCTCGCGGGGTCTGGCCGGAATCGACGGACTCGTCTCCACTGCCACCGGCCTGTCACTGGGGCTGGAGGAGCCGGTCGTCCTCCTCATCGGCGATATCGCGATGCTCCACGATGCAGGCGGTCTGCTCACCCCGAGCGCCGAAGAGACCGGGGACCTGACGATCGTGGTCCTCAACGACGACGGCGGAGCGATCTTCGCCGGACTCGAGCACTCGCAGTCCCACCTGGCGGGCTACCTCAACCGCTATTTCACGGTCCCGCACGGCCGAGGCTTCGCCGAACTCGCCGCAGCCTATGGGTGGGAGCACACCCGAGTGCGCAGCGCGGAGGAGTTCGCGGCGGCCTTCGGCACTGTCGGAGAGCGTCGCCGGGGCGCAGGCGCGGGGGGCCGTCGGATCATCGAAGTGGCACCGGCCCGGTAGGGCGATCCCGTCGTCACCGACGAAGACGGTTGCCTCTCAGTCGAGGCCCAGGGCCCGGCGCATCGGAGCGAGTTTCGCATCCGTTTCGGCCACCTCGGCGGTGGGATCCGAATCGGGCATGATCCCGGCCCCGGCGTAGAGTCTGATCCGATTGCGGTCCTCGAGCTGACCGCAGCGCAGAGCGATGCCGAACTGACCGTTGCCGCGGCCGTCCATCCACCCCACCGGACCCGAGTAGCGTCCGCGGTCGAGGGGTTCGAGCGAATCGACGTGCGCCACGGCGCTCGCCTGCGGGTAGCCGCCGACGGCGGCCGTCGGATGGACCGCTGCGGCGACGTCGAGGGCGTTGAGAGCGGAGCCGGTCGGAAGGTTCGCCTGCGCGTCCGAAGCCGAATGGATGACGTTGGCCAGCGGGAGCAGATGCGGACGCTCATCGACGCTGACGTCCTCGGCGATCGAACCGAGGCTGCGCTGCAGGGAGGCGATGGCGAAGGCGTGCTCGGTGCTGTCCTTGTGCGCGCTGAGCAGCTTCCTGGCCGCGGGCATCTCCTCCATCGGGTCCTGCTCGACGCGGTAGGTCCCAGCCAGGACACGGGAGGTCACCCGGCCGTTCTCGACGCCGATGAGCAGTTCGGGCGTCGAGCCGATGAGACCGGCGACATCGAAGGTCCAGCAGCTGGGGTAGCTGCGATTGAGCGCGCCGAGCACCGACCGGACGTCGATGTCGTCGTCGGTGGTGACCACTTCGTCGCGGGCGAGCACGATCTTGCGCAGGGTCGGATCGTCGCTGAAGGCATCCACCTCTGCGGACGTGTCGATGGGAGTGAGCATGCCGGAGACCTCCGCGACCAGTTCCGCCCACTTCGCCGGGTCGAGATCCCCGTCCGCAGACCGCGCCGAGGCGACCCGGCGCAGGGGTTCGGCCTGCAGAACCGGGGGAGTGGGCGGAGTCGGATCGGTCGAGATCGATGTCAGCCAGACGCGACCGCCTCGGCGACCGAGAACGAACTCGGGCACGTGGATGATCGAGTCGACACTCGATTCGCCCGAATAGGCGACCGTCGTGAAGCACATCAGACCCGAGCCCAGCAGCTCGACCTCGTCCTCGACGCTGGCCTCGGCCGTGATCGCCTTCCACGCGGCCGAGAGCTGTGTGAAGCGTTCCGGGCCGCGGGCGCGGATGCGCAGCGTCCTGCCGAACCCGATCAGACCGGAGGTGTCGCGGACCCAGCAGGAGAAACCGGAGGTGGGCAGCAGCTCGAGGGTCTGCTCGACGGTGGTCGGCAGCCCGGATTCGAAGGGGAACCCCGGGCCCGGGTCGACGTCGTCGACGAAACGGGAGCGCACGTGCAGGCGCGGGGGAGCGGTGATGATGTCGGAGGTGCCGAAAGTCGTAGTCATGTCGGTCCAACTCTAGACGAGAACCCGGGGCCGCATCCTCTTCGCGGATCGCCGCTGAGGTCGGCCGATCGAGGAATGTGGTCATTTCCACATCCGCTGCGGCCCGGTTGCGCGCGGTTGGATTCGCAGTCTGCGTTGAGGTGTTGAGACAATGAGGGCATGAATCGTGCCCAGCTGGACAAGCAGCCCGACGACGTCGCGTCGATGTTCGATGATGTCGCCTCCCGATACGACCTCACGAACGATGTCCTCACCTTCGGCCTCGCCCGCGCCTGGCGACGCACCGTCGCGTACTCCGTGGCCGCCGGCCCCGGTGAGCGGGTCCTCGACCTGGCGGCTGGGACCGGAACCTCGTCGATGACGTTCACTCGCCACGGCGCCGAGGTGGTCGCCGGCGACATCTCCACCGGGATGCTCGCCGAGGGCCGTCGTCGCCACCCGAAGATCGACTTCATCTACGCCGATGCGATGGACCTGCCCTTCGCCGATGCCAGCTTCGACGTCGTCACGATCTCTTTCGGCATCCGCAACGTCCACGACGTCGACACGGCACTGGCTGAGATGCTGCGCGTGCTCAAGCCCGGCGGACGGCTCATCATCTGCGAATTCTCCACACCCACACTCGACGCCTTCAGCCTCGTCTACAAGGAGTACCTCATGCGGGCCCTGCCCGCCGTGGCCCGCGCCGTGTCCTCGAATCCCGAGGCCTATGTCTATCTGGCGGAGTCGATCCGCGCCTGGCCGAACCAGGACGCGTTCGCCCACCAGATCCTCGACGCCGGTTTCGACCAGGTGAAGTACCGCAACCTCACCGGCGGGATCGTTGCCGTCCACCACGCACTCAAGCCCACGGAGACGAGCGGCGAGCCGAACGCGCATGCCGAGGCAGCGGAGTCGCACGAGTCTTGAACGCGAAGCTGAACGAGTTCGAGGCCGAGGTCGTCGTCGTCGGCGCCGGACCGGCGGGATCGGCGATCGGCGCCTACCTCGCCCAGGCCGGGCACGAAGTGATCATCCTCGAGAAGTCTGGGTTCCCGCGCGACAAGATCTGCGGCGACGCGCTGACTCCACGTGCGGTCAAGGAAGCTGGGTTCCTCGGTATGGACCTTCCGGCCTCCGACGGCTGGCATCCGAACAGGGGGCTGCGGCTGATCGGCGGCGGTCACCGCCTCGAGCTCGACTGGCCCGATATCGACGGCACCCCGAACTTCGGTCTCACACGCCCGCGCATGGGTATGGACGAGGCCTTTGCCCGGCATGCGCAGCGCTGCGGGGCGAGACTGTTCGAGCAGGTCAGAGCGATGTCGCCGGACATCGGCGAGGACGGCTGGATCCAGGGGGTGCACGCCTCCGGCACCGATCACCGCGGCCGCAGGGTCGGTCCCGAGGCCCACTTCCGTGCGCCCATCGTCATCGCCGCTGACGGGGTGTCGTCCCGGCTGGCGGTGGCCATGGGGCTGG
Source organism: Brevibacterium renqingii (assembly GCF_017808105.1). GTDB lineage: Bacteria > Actinomycetota > Actinomycetes > Actinomycetales > Brevibacteriaceae > Brevibacterium > Brevibacterium renqingii. The sequence goes on from NZ_JADBHF010000006.1 coordinate 139,237, forward strand.
AGAAGCGCGACGACCGTCCCATGGGCATCGCCGCTCGGGCGTACCACACCTCGCCGCGGCACACCGACGACTACATCGAGAGCTGGGTCGAGATGCGGTCATCGAACTCGTCCGGCACCTCCGAGTCCCTGCCCGGCTACGGGTGGATCTTCCCCCTCGGCGACGGGACGGTGAATATCGGGGCCGGCCTCCTCGACTCCTCCCCGCAGTTCAGATCCGTCGACCTGCGCTCGGTGATGGGGCAGTGGATCGCGGACATGGGCCACGAATGGGGCATCGACGAGACGACCTCGCTGGGGCCGATCAAGTCCGCTGCCCTGCCCATGGCCTTCAACCGGACGCCGCATTTCCACCGCGGGCTGCTGCTCATCGGTGACTCCGGGGGGATGGTCAATCCCTTCAACGGGGAGGGCATCGACTATGCGCTCGAGTCCGCCCGCATCGCCGCCGAGGTGATCTCCACGTACTCCCGTTACCCACAGCAGGTGATGCGCCGTCGTCTGCAGGAGTACCCCGCGCTGCTCGGGGATTCCCTGGGCGGCTACTTCACCCTGGGGCGGGTTTTCGCTGAGATCATCGGCCACCCTGCCCTCATGCAGTTCGGAATCAAGTACGGTATGGGTGTTGACGTTGTGATGGAGTTCGTCGTCAAATTGTTGGCGAACCTCTACCGCGATCCGAAGGCCTCCGAGGCCGATCTCATCGACAGGGTGATCTCAGCCCTGACCCGAATCGTCCCGGCCACCAGCAATGTCTGAGCGCTCGGGCGAGGACAGACACCGACTACGATGAATGACGAGGACATGAGCCATTTAGCCTCTCCGGCCACTTTCACCGGTGCCGACGCCCAGCTCGCGGCGGAGATCTCGACTCAGCTGGAGGCCGTCGAGGCCAGGCTCTACGAGGTGACCGAGCAGACCCGCAAACTGCCGGACACGACCTCGAAGCATCTGCTGGCCGCCGGCGGCAAACGCGCCCGCCCGAACCTGGTGCTGCTCACCGCCCGCCTCGGTGAGGCCGAGCAGGATGACATCATCGACGCGGCCGTGGCCGTCGAACTCATCCACCTCGCCTCTCTCTACCACGACGATGTGATGGACGACGCGCCCGTGCGCCGTGGGGCACCTGCCGCTCATGAGGTGTGGGGCAACTCGGTGGCCATCCTCACCGGCGATCTCCTCTTCTCCAAGGCCTCCGGAGTCACCGCGAAGCTCGGCCCCGAGGCCGTGCGCATCCAGGCCGAGACCTTCGAACGCCTCGTCCTCGGGCAGCTCAACGAATTCGCCGGCCCGCCCGAGGGCGCTGACGAGATCGAGCACTACCTCCAGGTGCTCGCGGACAAGACCGGATCGCTCATCGCCACCTCGGCGCGGTTCGGGATCATGTTCTCAGGCGCCGATCAGGCCTTGGCCGAACCCGTCCGCATCTTCGGCGAACGCGTCGGCGTCGCCTTCCAGCTCGCCGACGACATCATCGATCTCACGACGGCATCCTCGGAGTCGGGCAAGACACCGGGCACGGATCTGCGCGAACGCGTCCCGACCCTGCCCGTGCTCTATGTGCGGGCCGCCGCCGCCCGCGGTGACGAAGCCGCAGCCGAGGTGGTCCGACTCCTCGACGCCGACCTCACCTCCGATGAGGCCCTGGAAGCAGCCCGAGCCGCGCTGGCCGCCCACCCCGTGACCGAACGGGCGCGGGCCGAGGCGCTGCATTGGGCTGAGGAGGCGAAGGCGGCGCTGGAGCCGGTGCCCGCCGGTCGCGTCAAGGACTCCCTGTTCGCCTTCGCCGATTCGGTCGTCGCCCGCAGTTCGTGACCACCCGACAGGTGCCGGACCGGGTGCCGCGCCGGGTCGGTGCCGCCGACTGGCTGCCGTGCAAGACTTGTGCAGCATACCGGGGGAGCGCTGGCGCTGCTGAGCTGATCGGCGACGGCGGAGTCGGCTGATCCGGCCGGGTCAGGAGGTCAGGCGACGCAGGGTCAGGTACGACCCGAGAGCGAAGACCACAGTAAGCCCCAGCGCCCAGCAGGCCAGTCCGATCGCCTGAGCATCGACCAGTCGCATCCAGACTTCTGGCCAGGCCCGATTGAAGCTGACCCACGCAGCACCGGCCACGAGGACCAGGGCGATGCCGATGAGCGAAACCGCGACGATGAGCGAGCCGAAGCGGTTCTTGACGATGGCGAACCAGAAGCCGAGGACGAACCACAGCATCGTCAGCACGAAGTAGATCGTGCCGGCAGCCAGCGGGCCCCCCTCCCATATCCAGGGCAGGTAGGCGAAATAGCCGTTGATGCCATAGCCGTCGGTGGCCTGTTCGATGAGGCCGAGGGCGACGAAGACGAGGGAGATGCCGACGGCGCTGATGCCCGCGGCGAGCAGGGAGCCGAGGTAGAACTCCCGGCGAGTGAGACTCATGGCCTGCGAGAAGTAGAAGGTGAGATTCATCGCCTGGGCGCCGACGACGGCGAAGTACCACAGTGGTGCCTGCGATCCCCCGCTGTACATCGGGGAGTTCGCACCCGAGGGCGAAACGATCCAGTAGATGATCAGGGTGATCAGCCAGACCCCACCGAGGACGACGACTGGGACCCAGACGAAAGTCTGCTTGTTGGTGAATTGGAGGCGGACGACTCCCCAGGTCCGGCTCTTCGGGCGGGAGGTCATGCCTCCGGACGGTTGCTCGACGATTGTGGTCATGTCTGAACACTCCTGACTTCGGTGGCGGCTGCGGACGGATCGACGGGGCCTTCCTGGGTGGTGCGTACGATGAGCTGCTGCAGGGAGACCGGAGCGAGGTCGAGGTTGGCATCGGCGATGTATTCGTGATCGACCGAGCTGAGCCGACCGAGCATGGTCACTGAGGCGACCCGACCCAGTGACTCGCGATGGATGACTTCCCGACCGGCGACGAGGCGGGCGATCGCATCGGCGTCCCCGACGATGTTGACTGCGCGCTTCCGGACCTCTTCGGCGGAATCGTCGATGATGATGCTGCCGCGGTCGATGACGATGACGTTCTCGATGAGATCGGCCACCTCGTCGATGAGGTGGCTCGAGAGCACGACTGTGCGGGGGTGTTCTGCATAGTCGGCGATGAGACGGTCGTAGAACGTCTGCCGCGCAACCGCGTCGAAACCGAGGTAGGGCTCGTCGAAGAACGTGATCTCGGCGCGTGAGGCCAGACCGATGATGACGCCGATGGCCGACTGCTGGCCGCGGGAGAGCTTCTTGACCGTCGTATTCAGGGGCAGGCGGAACTCCTCGATGAGCTCCTCGGCGAAAACTTGGTCCCAGTGGGGGAAGAACCGCCGTGCGTTGGCGAACGCGTGCTTGGCTTTGGAGTCCTCAGGGTACTTCTGGCTCTCGCGGACGAAGCACATTCGTTTGAGTACGCGGGCGTTCTCGTAGGGGTTCTCCCCGAAGACCTCGACCTCACCGCTGGTGGCGAAGTTCTGGGCGGTCAGTATCGACATCAGCGTCGTCTTTCCTGCGCCGTTGCGTCCTAGGAGGCCGTAGATCGAGTCCTGCTCGATGCTCAGGCTGACATCGTTGAGGGCGATCATGCTCTTGTATACCTTGGTGAGGTGGCGGAGCTCGACGACTGAATTCATGGGTCATCCTTTCGAAGCGGTCGGATCGGCAGCGGTGGTCAGGCGGAGTTCTCGGGAGCGCTCTTCGATGAGCGCGATCACGTCCTTCGCCCCCAGTCCGAGGCGGTTGGCCTCGTTGAGCAAGGGAGTGATGAAGCTCTCGGAGAATGCGGTGCGGTGTTCGTTGATCAGCAGCGCACGAGCACCTTCGGTGACGAACATCCCGACGCCGCGTCGCTTCTCCAGAACGCCTTTGGACACGAGCTGGTTGATGCCTTTGGCCGCGGTGGCCGGGTTGATGGAATAGAAGCCGGCGAGTTCGTTCGTCGACGGAGCCCGGGAGAGTTCGGGGAGGGTTCCGTTGAGGATCGAGTCCTCGACCTTCTCGGCTATTTGGGTGAACAGGGGTGTGCCGTCGTCGATCACATTCGACTCCATGTGAGTTGGTTAATTACCTAACTAATGAACCATGGTGCCAAAGGCGGTGTCAAGATCCCAGGCGAGATTCTTCGGGTGCCAGGGTGAGCCGGGGTTCGGCAGGGCGGGTCCGTCAGCGTCGACGGCTGTGGCGGAGCATGTCCGCGCAGAGCAGGACCACGGCGATCCAGATGATGAAGAACCCGATCCACCTCGGCGTCGACATCGCCTCGCCGAGGACGGTGATGCCGAGGATGAACTGGAGGGTCGGGGTGATGTATTGGAGCATGCCCACCCAGGACAGGGGTATGCGCCGTGCCGCGGCACTGAAGAGGATGAGCGGGATGGCCGTGGCGGGACCGGTGACGATGATGACGACGACATGCCAGGCACCGAAGCCGGTGAATGTCTGCAGCCCCTGGGAGCCGAGGGCGATGAGGTAGATCGCTGAGGGCACGGCGAGTACGAGGCTTTCGACGGTCATGCCCTCGAGCGCTCCGACGCGGCCGCCGACCTTGTTCTTCACGAGGCCGTAGAGGCCGAACGACAGAGCCACGGTGAAGGAGAGATAGGGCATGCGGCCGAGCCCGACGCCGACGATGATCACGGCCAGGAGGCCGAAGCCCACAGCCGTCCACTGCAGGGGGCGCAGCTTCTCTCCGAGGAAGAGCACACCCAGACCGATCGAGATCAGCGGATTGAGGTAGTAGCCGAGGGAGACCTCGACGAGCTGATTGGTCTCGACACCGTAGATGAAGGTCGTCCAATTGATCGCGATGAGCACCGAGGCGAGCACGAGGAGACCGAAGGTCCGCGGCGACCGCAGAATCTGCAGAGTGCGGGAGAATCCTCCGGTGAAGACGAGGAGGACTGTGCAGAAGGCCAGCGACCAGATGACACGGTGGGACACGAGTTCGAGGGCGCCCGTGGGCACAGCGGCGGCGAAGAGCAACGGCATGATGCCCCACAGCAGATATGCGGAGAATCCGTTGATCAGGCCGGCGCGGCGAATCGCGTTCTCATCAGGGGCAGGGTTCATGCTCACGGACTTCAGTCTAATGAGACCGCGATGGGCGACACGGAGTCGGGTCGGCGGCTGAGACGGTCGATGCGAATGCGAGTTTGATCACGTCGTTGTAAGGATGACCTACATTGGCGATAGACTCGGGGGCGACTGAATAGAGAGGTGTGAGAATGACTCGTCCCTTCCGGGTGGCCATCGTCGGCGCCGGTCCTGCCGGGATCTACGCTGCTGATCTCATGACGAAGGCAGAGCGTGATTTCGATCTGAGCATCGATCTCTTCGATCGTCTGCCGACTCCCTTCGGCCTCGTCCGCTACGGAGTCGCCCCCGACCACCCGCGGATCAAAGGCATCATCAATGCGCTGATCAAGGTTCTCGACCGCGGCGACATCCGCCTGTTCACGAACGTCGAATACGGAGTCGACCTCCATCTCGAGGAACTCACTGACCGCTATGACGCCGTGATCTTCTCCACCGGCTGTTTCGTCGACGCCGCGCTCGACCTGCCCGGTGTCGATCTTCCCGGCTCCTATGGTGCCGCGGACTTCGTCAACTGGTACGACTCACATCCTGATGTGGGCCAGAGCTGGCCGCTGGATGCTGAACGGGTCGCCGTCATCGGCAACGGCAATGTCGCCCTCGACGTCGCCCGAGTGCTGTCGAAGCAGGCCGATGACATGCACACCACCGAGATCCCCGACCATGTGTACGAAGGTCTCAAGGCCTCGCGCGTCACTGATGTGCACATCTTCGGCCGGCGTGGACCGGCACAGGCGAAGTTCACCCCGCTGGAGCTGCGGGAACTCGGCCATGTCAAGGATGTCGACATCATCGTCTACCCCGAGGACTTCGAGTTCGACGAAGGCTCGATGGAGGCCATCGAGTCGAGCAATCAGACCAAGCAGGTGGCGAAGACGCTCACGGACTTCACGATGCGCGAACCCACCGGGGCGAAGCGACGCCTCCACCTGCACTTCCTGCACGCTCCCGTGGCCATCCTCGGCGAGGATCGGGTGACCGGTCTGCGCACCGAACGCATGGAGCTCGACGGCTCCGGCGGGGTCAATGGCACCGGCAGCTTCCACGACTGGGAACTCGACGCCGTCTACCGTGCGGTCGGCTATGCGGGCACCGAACTGCCTCAGCTGCCCTTCGACGGCCGCAAGCGCGTCATCCCCAACCATGAAGGCCGGGTCGTCGATTCCGACGACCAGGCTACGGCCGCCGAGGCCGACGTCGTGCAGGGCGTCTATGCCACCGGGTGGATCAAGCGAGGGCCCGTCGGGCTCATCGGCCACACCAAGGGCGATGCCCTGGAGACCATCGGCCACATCCTCGACGACCGGGCCGCCGGAGTGCTCACGGATCCCGTCTACCCTGACGAATCGGCCATCGTCGACCTGCTCGTCTCCAAGGGCGTCGACTACGTCGATTGGGAGGGTTACCACCGTGTCGAAGCCGCCGAGAAGGCGGCCGGAGAGGCCGAGGGGCGCGAACGGGTCAAGCTCGCCACCCGTGAGGCGATGCTCGCCGAGGCGCGCGGGCACGTCACGGCTGAATCCGTGGGACAACCTGCCTCCGGGCACTGATCACTACGAACGGAAGCCCGGTCCGGGGACTCGCCTGGACCGGGCGACCTGGTGCCGCGCGGTTGGATCTGGCATCCCCCACCGGCAGTGGCAGCCTGCACCGTTGCCAACAACCCGCACCGGCAGCAGCACTGCCTACGCCCCGTCACCCACTGCGCACCCGCAGTCGTTCGTCACCCCGTTGCACCGCGGTGACGAGTCGCTGACGGACCGTGATGGCTCCACCGCGTAGAGTCGGAACGGAACAGAGCGCCCCAGAGCGCGGACCGTCGGCAGGCAGGGAGGACACGTGAAGAGCGAATCGTCGCTGAAGACGATCGTCGAACGCGCCTACGTCGAGCGGATCGACGCCTGGCAGACGGCGGCCGTGCGGATCAAGCACTGGCTCAAGGAGCAGCAGAAGGGCCTGCTCAAGGATAAGGACATCTCCCGCCTCGACGTCGACGGGCACCGGATCAAGGACGCGGCGAGAACCCTGGCGAAGCTCACCGAGAAGGCCGACGAGGACCCGCAGCTGAGTGTCCACGGCACCGCTGACGTCGAGGACCAGATCCGCGACATCGTCGGGGTCAAGGTGCTGTGCAAATCACCGCGCGACCAGCGCATGATGTTCGCCGCCCTGTGCGATCCCGAGCAGCTGGGCGCCTTCGAACTCATCGAACAGAAGGACTACACGAAGCCGCCGAAGGCCAGCGGCTACCGAGCCTGCCACGTCACCCTCCGCATCCCCTCGGACCAAGGTGCGCCGGTCTTCGCCGAGATCCAGGTCAAGACGCGACTCCAGGACGCCTGGAGCGAACTGACCCACGAGGACATGTACAAACCCGGTGCGGCGATGAAGCCGAGCAAGCTGCACGGCGAGTTCGCCCGTGCCATGGCGAATATGCTCGCCACCGTCGACGACATGGCCGATACGCTCGCCGTCGAGCTCACCGCCCTCACCGATCCCGAACCCGAGCTCGGGCTCGATGAACTGCGGGAGAAGGAGAACGGCACCGAAGTCAGGGTCCGCGCGACCGGCCCCAAATATGCGCTCGCCGTCGACGGGTTCGGGCGGCAGGGCCTCGTTCCGGCCTTCGCGATCCGACGTCTGAGCGGGACGAAGGGAACCATCAAGGTCAACGACTACATCCACCTCGACGACCGTCTGCGAGTCAGCGTCGAGGAGGACTCGAAGGGTCTGTACTACATTCCCCTCGAACTGCCCCGACACTGATCCCAGACAGCGTCTCGGCTCCGGACTCAGACGGACACTCCCACAGCCGCGGCCGGGGTCTCGGACCGGGCGCCGCTCGGGATGCCGGCGGCCACCACCTGGTTGCGAGCGGCGACGAGATTGGCCAGAGAGGCGCGCACCTCGGCATAGCTGCGCGTCTTCAGACCGCAGTCCGGATTGATCCACAGCTGGTGGGGCGCAACATGCTTGAGTGCGGCCTCGATGAGTTCGACGAGTTCGGGCACCGTGGGCACCCGCGGGGAATGGATGTCGTAGACGCCGGGACCGATTCCGCGTTCGAACCCGAAATCGGCGATGTCGTCGAGGACCCCCATCCGGGACCGGGCCGCCTCAATGCTGGTGACATCGGCGTCGAGGGCATTGATCGCGTCGATGATCTCCCCGAACTCCGAGTAGCACAGATGGGTGTGGATCTGAGTGCGGGGACTGACCTGGGCATTGACCAGCCGGAACGAGCGCACCGACCAGTCGAGGTACTCGGCGCGGTCGGATTCGCGCAGCGGCAGCAGTTCGCGCAGAGCCGGTTCGTCGACCTGGATGACGTCGATGCCGGCCGCCTCGAGGTCGGCGACCTCATCGGCCAGGGCCAAGGCGATCTGATCGGCCGATTCGCGCAGCGGCAAATCATCGCGGACGAATGACCACGCGAGGATGGTGACCGGTCCGGTGAGCATGCCCTTGACCGTCTTCTGCGTCTGCTGCGCGGTGTAGGCCGACCAGCCGACGGTGATCGGATTCGGGCGGGACACATCGCCGAAGAGGATCGGGGGACGGGTACACCGCGAACCATAGGACTGCACCCAGCCGTGTTCGGTGGTGGCGAATCCGTCGAGGTTCTCGGCGAAGTACTGGTCCATGTCATTGCGTTCGGGTTCACCGTGGACGATGAGGTCGAGGCCCAGGTCCTCCTGCAGCTCGATCACACGATCGATCTCCGTCCTCATCGTCTGCGCGTAGGTGTCGTCGTCGAGGCGACCGGCCCGGTGATCGGCGCGCGCGCGACGGACCTCGGCCGTCTGCGGGAAGGAACCGATGGTCGTCGTCGGCAGAGCGGGGATGACCAGTGCGTCCTGGGCCTGTCGCCTTTGCGCGAAGTCGGTCCGGAACCCGTCCTGACCTGCCGTGGCGGCGGTGCGCTTTCTCACCTCGGGGCTGTGGACCCGGACGGATTCGGCCCGAGTGCGGCGGGCCCGATCAGCGCGGTTGAACGCTTCGACACGAGCATCCGGTCCGGCGGTGACGGCCGTGGCCAGAGCCTCGACCTCGGTGACCTTCTCCTCGGCGAAGGACAGCCAGGAAGCGACATCGACCGGCAGAGAGCTCTCCTGCTCCACGGTGTAGGGCACATGCAGCAGTGACGTCGAGGTCGATACACTCAACGACTCGCGCTCCAGACCCTGCAGCACCTCGAGGCTGGTCCGAAGATCATCGGCCCAGATGTTGCGGCCTTCGACGACACCGGCGACGAGGCGGACCTGCTGGGGCACAGCCGCGGCCAGACGGTTCGCGTACTCGGGATCGGAGGCTCGGGTCGCGGCCGCGAGATCGACGCCGAGGGCGTCGATGCCGGAACCGGCCAGCTCGTCCAAGCCCTCGCGGAGGCTGCCGTATGGGGTGGCGACGAACAGCTGCGGGCGGGTGCGGGCAGAGGCCAGGGTCGAATACGTGCGGTGGGCGGCCTCGGCGAGTTCGTGGTCGCTCGTTCCGGCGATGTCGGCGACCAGCGCCGGCTCGTCGAACTGAACCCATTCGACACCGGCGGCGGCCAGAACTCCGATGATGTCGAGGTAGACGTCGGTGAGCTCGGCGAGCCGGTCGAGGGGACGCGTGGGCGTGCCCGGTGCGGGTTTGGTCAGGGCGAGCAGGGTCAGCGGTCCGACGAGTACGGGACGGACGAGGTGCCCCGCGGTCTTGGCCTCGCTGACCAGCGACAGCAGATGTTGGGGACGCGCGGTGAACCTCGTGTCATCGGAGAGCTCGGGTACGAGGTAGTGGTAGTTCGTGTCGAACCACTTCGTCATCTCGAGGGGAGAGCGCTGCGCGGTGCCGCGGGCGAGAGCGAAATACTCGTCGAGATCGAAATCGGTGCCGGTCGTGACCGAGGGGATGAGACCGACTGTGAGCGCGGTGTCGAGAACGTGGTCGTAATGGCTGTAGGAGGCCGGGATCGCATAGTCCTCGCGCAGCCCCAACTGCGCCAAGCGGTGATACGTGCCGATGCGCAGCGTGTGCACGGACCGGGCGAAGTCCTCGGCACCGATGCGACCGGCCCAGAAGCTCTCGAGCGCCTTCTTCTGCTCGCGGCGGGCTCCGATGCGGGGGTAGCCGGTGATGGTCGCGGTCGGAAATGGTGCGGTCATGAACGGGTTTCCTTCTCTGTCGTTGTTTCTGTTGCGGATGATGGCGGCCAGCGCCGAGGAGGCGGTGGCGGTGGGAATGAGGACACGGACACCCCTCGGTCGCCGAGGGCGGTGAGCAGGTCCTCGGTCGTGTTCTGGTCGTTGAAGGTGTAGAAGTGCAGCCCGTCGGCTTCCTGGTCGAGGATCGCGGCCGTGTGTTCTGCCGTGATGTCGAGTCCTATCCGTCGTGCCGAGGCGGGGTCGGAGACTCCGTCGAAGCGGGCGAGCAGGTGCTCCGGGACCGGCTGCCCCGAGAGGCGCGACATCGTGTGCAGCCGGCGGGCATCGGTGATGGGAAGGATGCCGGGGATGATCGGGATGGTGATGCCCGCGTGCTCGGCCCGTCGTCTCAGCCTGGAGTAGGCGATGGGGTCGAAGAAGAGCTGGGTGATCGCGAAATCGGCACCATTGCGCTGTTTGGCCGCGAGCACGTCGAGGTCCTCTTCGGGCCCCGTCGATTCCGGGTGGCCGGATGGATAGGCCGCGACCCCGATGCCGAGCCGGCCGGCGGCCAGGCAGGCGACGTTGTCCGATTCGACGCGTCGCAGGAGACTGACCAAGGCATCGGCGTGCGGCAGGTGCTCGGGCGGGACGCTGGTCTCACCGGCAGGGACGTCCCCGCGGATGGCGAGGAAACCGCGCACGCCGACCTGCAGGAGATGATCGACCCAGGCCAACAGCTCGGGCTCGGTTCCGGCAGTGCAGGCGAGGTGGGCCAAAGGTCTGAGCGAGGTCGTGGACGTGACTTCGGCGATGAAGTCCGCCGTGCCCTTGAGCCAATCGCTCTTGGCGGAGGAGGTCACGGCCAGATAGTCGGGGCTGAGGGAATCGAGGAACCTCAGCAGCTGCGGCATTCGCGCGGCCTGGGCGGCTGAACGGGGAGGGATGACCTCGAACGACAGCGCTCGCCGCAGCCGGTGCCGGGCGGCGGGCAGGCTCTCGGGCACGGTCTCGGGCGCCGACGCCGAGAGCCTGGGCGCCGATGCGGAGGCCCTGGGGGCGGTGTGGGTCGATGACATGCCTTCATGCTGACAGCGGGCCCGGGATCGTTCGATGCCGAACGACGATCGGCGTCACAGCCCGTCATGAACGGGTCATAGGACGTTCGCCGACGCCAGATGGGGACATGTTCCGTCATCGAGACCTGACGGGGCGGTCGATGGGGACTTGACGAGGGGAGGGCCGCCGGTCTTACCGGTAGTTGACGAACTGGAGGTCGACGTCGAGATCCTGGCCCTTGAGCAGGGCGATGACGCTCTGCAGATCGTCGCGCTTCTTCGAGCTCACACGCAGCTCGTCGCCTTGGATCTGAGCCTTGACGCCCTTGGGGCCTTCGTCGCGGATGATCTTCGAGATCTTCTTCGCGTTGTCCTTGTCGATGCCTTCCTTGATGGACGCGTCGATGCGGTGCTCCTTGCCCGACGGGTAGGGCTCCCCGTCTTCGAGGGACTTCAGGGAGATTCCGCGCTTGACCAGCTTCGACTGGAAGACGTCGAGGATGGCCTTGACGCGGTCTTCGCTGTTGGCTTTCATCTGAATGGCCTCACCGCTCCAGGCGATCGAGGCGTCGGTGCCGCGGAAGTCGTAGCGCGAGTTGATCTCTTTAGCCGCCTGGTTGAGCGCATTGTCGGCTTCCTGGCGGTCGACCTTGCTGACGACGTCGAATGAGGATTCGCTGGCCATTGATGCTCCTTCGTACTCGGTGATTCGTGCCCGCAGGAAGCGGGCTTGGCTTCTGTCTCCGAGTCTAGTCCAGGGGCCTGGATGTGATCTGCGTCAACCGAGTTGGTGAATCCGGCCCGTGCCTTGTATTCTTTTCAGGTGCTCATCGAGCGCTGACTGCGGCAGATTGCCCGAGCGGCCAAAGGGAGCTGACTGTAAATCAGCCGGCATTGCCTTCGAAGGTTCGAATCCTTCATCTGCCACGCAGAACGGAAAGTCCCGTGACCGAATCGGTCACGGGACTTTCCTCTTGCCACGCCCAGCACGCCCGCCTAGCGTAAGAGGCACTGCGGTGACGCACCCGCCGAGGGAGGCGAGACGATGAATCAGGACCCTCACGACTCGGACGACGAGCCGCCTCGGCGGCTGAATTCGCTCGAAGATCGCAATGCCGTGGTCGAATCCGCCCTCGACAGAGCCATCAAGCGCGGCGACTTCGACGACCTTCCCGGGCTGGGAAAGCCGCTGACCGGTCTGCACCGCGCCGACGACCCGGACTGGTGGATCAAACAGAAGCTGGACGCCGAAGGAATCAGCGGCGTCGCTCCGGCCGCATTCCAGCTGCGCAAGGAGAACGCGGAGATGGAGGCCACTCTCGACGCATTCGTCCGAGAGGACGACGTTCGCGACTACCTCGCCGGTTTCAACGGCAGAGTGCGTGCGGCCGTGATGGACCTCCGCGAAGGACCGCCGATCTTCACCCCGCCGCGCAATGTCGAACATGAGGTCGCCGCCTGGCGGGAGCGCAGAGCGAGGTCCGTACCGAGCAGAGACGAGCGCTCAGAAGACGGCAAGACAAGCGCTGCGGAACCGGCGAGGACCGAGGGCGCGGGGCGGACCGCGGCAGAGGATACCGCTCCACCTCGGCGATGGTGGCAGCGCAGACGACGCTGAGGGCGTTCAGAGCGCAGTCTTCAGCCGCTCGATCGCCAGATGGCTGAGTATCGCAGCCTGATCGGCCAGGACGGAGTCATCGAAGATGACGAAGGGGGAGTGGTTGTCTCCCTGACGCTCGCGGGGAACGTCGGTGCGTTCGGCGCCGAGCATGAGGTAAGTGCCCGGGACGTTCCGGAGCACGAACGAGAAGCCCTCACTGGGCATGATCGGCTGCGGCAGGACGTTCACCCGGTCCTGACCGAGCAGGTCCTCGATCTGTTCGAGCGCCCATGCGGTCTCAGACTCGTCGTTGACCGTCACTGGGTACTGGACGGCGAAATCGACCTCGGCGGTGCAGCCGTGGGCCGCGGCGATGCCCTCGGCCAACTGCTTCGACCGCTCGCGGACTGCCGCGAGCGAGGAATCGGACAGAGTGCGGACGGTCGCACCCAGGCTAGCCGAGGCGGGGATGACGTTGACGGCATCGCCTGCCCGCAGCTGGGTGACGCTGAGGATGACGGGGTCGAAGGTGTCGATGCGGCGGCTGACCATGTTCTGCAGCGCGGTGACGAGCTCTGCCAGGGCCGGGACCGGATCGACGGCCGCCTGCGGTTGGGAACCGTGGCCGCCGCGCCCGTGGATCGTGATCTCGAGGACGTTCGACCCGGCTTGGAGAGTCCCCGGCCGCGTGGAGATGACGCCGCGTGCACTCGTATTCACATGTGCTCCGAACGCCGCGACGGCTCGGCTGCCGGCCGCGTCGAGCACGCCTTCGTCGATCATCACGGAGGCGCCGTTGTACCCTTCTTCGCCGGGTTGGAACATGAACACGACATCCCCGCGAAGCTCGTCACGATGGGCGCGCAGGAGTCGGGCCGCGCCGACGAGCCCGGCGGTGTGCAGGTCATGGCCGCAGGCGTGCATGTTCCCGTTGCTCGATGCGAACGGTTCGTCAGTCTCCTCGCGCAGGGGCAGCGCATCCATGTCCCCGCGCAGCAGCACCGCCGGGGCATCGGCCGACCGGTCCGGGTGGCTGCCGCGCAGGACCGCGACCACCGAGGTGGCGGCCGTACCTGTGCTCACCTCGAGGTCGAGGCCGTCCAAGGCGGTGAGGACTGCGGCCTGGGTGCGAGGCAGCTCGAGTCCCACCTCGGGGTCGGCATGCAGCGCCCGGCGCAGCTCCTGCAGCTGCGGGAGGAGGTCGTTCGCCTCAGCGATGAGGGAGTGCATGGGGCGGTCCTTTCGTGCGGTGGATCAGAGCAGACTGACGAGGACGCTGGCGATGACGACCGACCCGGCGCTGACCGAGGTGAACCCGCCGACGAGCATCGGCGGAAGCATCGCGTTGAGCAGGGCCTCCTTCTCATCCTCATCACGGGCGATGGAGCGGGCGACCTCGTTGGTCAGCAGGTAGTCGGCGGGGAAGCCGTACATGGCGGTCAGCGCCACCGACATTCCCAGCCCCGACTTCCAACGCAGCAGCTTCGTGGCGATGAACCCGCCGAGGACGATGCCGCTGCCGCCGACGACGAGGATCGTCAGCGTGGGCAGAAACGCATTGATGACATCCTGCACGGATGCTGTCACCAGCGGCGCCATGACGATGGCGATGACGCCGGCCATGGCGATGCCGAAGGAGTTCGAGCGTTCCATGGCCTTGTCCGGGGCGAGTCCGACCGCGGCCGCGAGGATGCCGAGGATCAGCGCGAGGATGGAGGAGGGGATGTGCGTGGGAACGGCGAGCAGGGTCGCAGCCGAGCCGCCGACGAGGATGAGGAAGAGCATGAACAGCTGATTGTCCACGAGGAAGCCGGGCAGGGTGACGAGCTTCCTCTTCTGCTCTGCCTCCTCCTCTTCGGCCTGGTGGGCTTCGGCGAGCTCCTGCAGTTCACCGCTGTCGCGCAGCTTCGTGGCGTACCGGCGCAGCAGGAAATTCGTCAGCGGCATCGACGGCAGCGACTGCAGCATGAGCACAAGGGCGGGCAGGACGATGATCGACGAGGCGGCCCCGTGGGCCGTCAGCCCTTCCGTCGTCAGGCTGGTGGCGACGATGCCGCCGGCGAGCGGACCGGACCCGGCGACGAAGGTGTCGAATCCGAACAGCGGAGCGACGATGGCGAGGATGAGGAGGACGGCGACGAGCATGCCGGAGATCGCGATGATCACCGAACGCCACTGCTTGAGCATCACACGCAGGGGAATGAGTGTGCCCATGTGGAACAGGAGGGGCGCGACGAGGATCGTATAGATCTGGACGAGCATCGAATCGTCGACGACGGACTCCGGAACGATTCCGAGCTTCGCGAAGACGAAGATGCCGAGCATGGCCACCAGCAGGCTGGGTATCCGAGCCTTTGACCAGATCGAGATGAGTTCGCCGAATGCGATGAACGCGAGGACGACGGCGGCAGCGTAGATGGCTTCCATGGTTGGCCCTTCGAGTCGGGGAGGTGGCCCAGGTCACAAGATAGTACGAGATCAGGCGTCTGTGTGGGTTTCTCCGCGACTTCCCGATATTCGAGAAGAGCTGCCGCCTCCGCGTGCGACAGTCGCTGCGTCAGGGCATAGTCTGGGCGTATGAGTTTTCTGCAGTTCCTGCGCGAGCGTGGAATGTCCGAGCGACCCGGGTCCGCGACTCGTCCGCTGGTGATCGCCCACCGAGGCTATTCGGCAGTGGTTCCGGAGAACAGCCTGGCTGCGGTCGACGCGGCTCGGGCGCTCGGGGTGGACTTCATCGAGGTCGACACGTCGACCAGCGCCGATGGTGTGCCCGTCATCCTCCACGATCCCGATCTCGATCGCACGACGAACCGGAAGGGCCCGGTGGTCAACCTCACTGCCGAGGAGCTGTCATTCGTCGACGCCGGCTCCTGGATGGGCCCCGGATTCACGGGTGTGCGGATTCCGACGCTGGCGGCAGTGATGCGCGACATCCAGCGCCGCGGCGGTGAATTGATCCTCGAGTTCAAGGGGGAGTGGTCGGCGGGTGCAGTGGCCAGGGTCTCCGAGCTCGTCGTCGAGACCGGCATCGCCGACCGGATGGTGGTGCAGTCATTCAACGTCGAAACGTTGGAGACCTGCCGGGACATGCTGCCGATGGTGGTCCGGTTCCTGCTGCGCATGGTGCCCAGGCCCGAAGACATCGAGATGGCTCGCGAGCTCGGGGCCGTCGCAATCAACCCCTCCTACAAGGGCTTCACGCTGCGCAGGTCCGTCGTGTCCGAGATTCGTGACAACGACCTCGGCGTCTTCGTCTGGACGGTCGATGAGATGAACGAATGGAGGGAGCTCCTCGACGCCGAGGTGGACGGAATCATCACGAATCATCCCGGCCGACTGCAGGGGTTCCTGGCGGGTCGGTTCGATCCGGTGGCATAACCGCCTCGGCGCCGGTTTCAGACTTGTGAGTGAGGTCACGCGACCCCGATTTGCCCTCCTCGCTGCAACCCGTGTAAATTCTTACCTGTTGCCCCGATAGCTCAGTCGGCAGAGCATCTCCATGGTAAGGAGAAGGTCAAGGGTTCGATTCCCTTTCGGGGCTCTCGTGCCGCCACAAATGCGGTGCTGGGGCGGGGTAGCTCAGCTGGTTAGAGCGCACGACTCATAATCGTGAGGTCGGGGGATCGAGTCCCCCTCCCGCTACCGATCAACTCCCTCATCAGGATGCTCGATCCGATGGGGGAGTTTTCTTATTTCCACACAGCTGTTCCGCTGTTCCTCTCCCGGGTCTGTGCCCGGATCGTTGTGAGCGAGATCAGCTGAACTCTGCGTGATCGGAGGAATCGGGTCACGTGCCGACCTTGTCGAATCGCACCGGACGAGAGAGCAATAAGGCAGTAGACTCTCGTCCCGATTCGAACCAGAAAAGGATGTGACCATGACAGTTGATTTCACCACCGAAGCTGCGGCGCTGGCCGCCGACCTCAGCGAACTGCGGCGGGACCTGCATCGGAACCCTGAACTCGGGCTCGACCTGCCGTATACGCAGAAGCGGATTCTGCAGGCTCTGGAGGGCCTGCCGCTGGAGATCACGCTCGGCCGGGAGCTGAGCTCCGTGGTCGCGGTGCTGCGTGGTGGGCGGCCGGGGCCGATCACATTGCTGCGCGGCGACATGGACGCTCTGCCCGTCGTCGAGAACACCGGACTCGAGTTCGCCTCCCAGAACGGGAGCATGCACGCCTGCGGACATGATCTCCATGTTTCGGGTCTCGTCGGGGCGGCTCGGCTCCTGGCGGCCCATCAGGCCGAGCTCGCGGGAACCGTGGCCTTCATGTTCCAACCCGGCGAAGAGGGAATGGGCGGAGCGAAGATCATGATCGACGAGGGCATGTTCGATGCGATCGGCGGCATCCCCGATGCGGCCTACGCCATCCACGTCGCGCCGGGGGCGCCGGGCACATTCGTCACCCGTCCGGGAACGATCATGGCCGGGGCGAACACCCTGCACGTGACGATGCACGGCAAGGGCGGACACAGCTCGCGCCCCCAGGATTCGATCGACCCCGTCCGGCCCGTGCTCGAGTTCGGGCAGGCCCTCTACGCGATGATCTCCGGCTCGTTCAGCGTCTTCGACCCGATTGTCGCCGAGGTGACCCAGCTGAGTGCGGGCGACGCCGTCAACGTCATCCCCTCGACCGCGAGCATCGGAGCGTCCGTGCGGACGCTGTCGAACGACACGACGAAGAGGTTTCCCGAGCTCGCCACCCGTCTGGCCGAGTCGATCGCCGCTGCCCACCGCTGCTCCGCCGAGGTCGAGTGGACCGAACAGTACCCCGTGACGGTCAACGATGCCGCCGAGGCCGCATTCGCCTCGGCGACGCTGACCGAATCCTTCGGACCGGGACGGGTCGTCACCGCGCCCGACCCGGTCATGGGCTCGGAGGACTTCTCCTATGTGCTCAACGAGGTGCCGGGGACATTCCTGTTCCTCTTCGTCTCCCCGGAGGGCGTCGACCCGGCGACGGCGGCGACGAATCATTCCCCGGAGGTCCTCTTCGACGATGGCCACCTGCCGGATCAGGCTGCGGCTCTGGCGACCCTTGCCTGGCAGCGCTCGCTGCGGGACTGAGGCGGCCCTCGGCTCTGAGGACTGCCGACGTCAGTCCTTGAAGTCGAAGTCCTCCTGATCGATGCCGGGGAACATGAGCTCGTATTTGATCATCGAGTCTTTGTGGTCGACGATCTTCACCGTTCCGTAATAGGTCTTCTCTCCCGTGGATCTCTCTTTGTCCTTGACCGTGACATCACAGGTCTTGAATCCGTACCACTCGCGGAGCTCCATGTCGTCCGCGCATTCGGCTTTCTTGACCTTCATCTCGAGCTTGTTCTCGAACAGGTCGATGAGGTCGGCCTCGATCGATCTGGCGGGCACGATTCCATTGCCCTTCTTGTCGACGTCCATCGCATCGTCACTGGCCCAGTTGGTGGTCTTTGCGGCGTCCGCATACGGGTCGGTCGACTTCGTATCGCTCGGCTCCGCCTCGGCGGGCTCCGAAGCGGCAGTTTCGCTCGGAGTGGTCTGACTCATGAAGCCTTCGCCCTCGGAGCTCGCGTCCTCGTCCGACGCGCCCTCACTGGGCTGCGCGGCCTCCGACTGCTGGCCCTCGGCCGGATCGCCGCCGCCGAGCAGACCGCAGCCGGTCAGCGACAGTGCCAGAGCCGTTCCGGCGGTCGCCGTGAGCAGCCGGGGCATCCAGGTGAATCGGCGAATCGGTGTCATGGTCTCTCTCCTTCGCAATCTTGCGATCACAGACGTTGTCGATACATGACGATTCTGCCATGGCCGATTGCCCCCGACAGCAGTTGTGTGTGCGGGTCCGGCAACAGATGTGGCGATCCGGGCACACGAGGCGGCCCGGCGGCCCAGTCGGGTGCTGTCGGGTGCCGCCGCGAAGTGCCCTCGCCCGCAGACCGTCACTCCTCGCCAGTCGCATAACCGCGCGTTGCACCAGGAGGGTGTGTCACTACCGGGGCGTGATGGCTCAGCAACTGTAGGAGCTGTCACCTCAGGGGCGGTGTGACGCTGATGGGGCGTGATGGTGTCGCTAGGGCGCTGCGACGCTGCGGGGTGTGATGGTGCTGGAGCCCCAGCGCTACTTCGCGGGCGAGTTCACGGCTGCGGCCAGGGCTTCGAACGCCCGGATCGTCGGGAACAGCTTCGCGGCGTCCTGCGGCAGCCCCCAACTGGAGAGCTTGACCCCGACGACATTCGCTCCGGGGTTGATGTAGATCATCTGTCCGTGGATGCCCAGGGCGAGGAACGCGTGGGAGTCGGGGAACGGGAACCAGAACTGGTTGTGATACGCACCGCCGGGCATCCGGTTGTCACCGGGCCCGTCAGCGAAGGCCTGCCGCACGCCCTCCGAGGTCGTGAGCGTATCCCCGATCCACGCAGTCGGAGCGACCTGCTGCCCCGTCAGCGACTGGCCGCGGTTGGCGTAGACGAATCCGAAGCGGGCGAGGTCGCGCAGGGTGGTGTTGATACCGCCGTCGAACATGCCGACACCGTACTGGTCGGTGGCGATGAGCGCGTCCTGCTCCGCGCCGAGGCGGGACCACAGCACCCGTGACATCAGCGTCTGCATGCTCTCCCCGGCGATCTTCTCGCACACCCACCCGAGCACATCGGTCTCGCACGAACGGTACTCGAAGACCCCGCCGTGCTCCGACTTCGCCTGCAGCGTGGTCAGGAACTCGTACATGCCGATGCCCGGGCTCTCCCGCTTGGCCTCGGACCAGCCGATCGACTCCTCGATCTGCCTGACCTCGGACTTCGGGTCGAGGTAGTCCTCGGAGAACCGGATCCCCGAACGCATGTCGAGGATGTGCCGGACCATGGCGCCGGAATATCCGGAACCGGCGAGTTCGGGCACATAGTCGGTGATCACGCGGTCGGGCTCGAGGTCACCGGTGCCGATGAGCACGCCGGCGACCGTGCCGACGAGTGATTTGCTCACCGACATGAGCAGATGTTCGGTCGTCGGAGTCATCTCACCGAAGTACTCCTCGGTGAGGACCGTGCCGTTGTGGAGCAGCATCCACCCGTCCGTGTCGGTGGTCTCGATGACGCTGCGGACAGTGCGTGCCGCGGAGTGCTCAGTCGCGGGGATGACGACCGCGCCGAGGTCCTGCAGATCGACCGGCAGTTCGGCCACCGGTCCGGTCCCACGCGGGATCGGGGTCGTCGGCAGGACCCGTGCGACGTTCTGGAACGACCACCGGACGTTGTCGGGAGCCTGCCAATTGTCCCTGTTGATGCCGGCGACGGCACCGGCGGGTGTGCCTGCCGGGGTCACGGCGGCATTCGCCGGGGGAGCGGGCACGGTCTGGTCCGGTGACGGTTCTGTCACGCTTCACCTCTTGTTCTCAAGTCGGTCGGCGCCGACGGTTCGGTGCAGATGGTTCGGCGCCGGACGCCGATGGATCGGTGCAGATGGATCACGGCGGCGCCTCGAATCGTGATGAGAGTACCACCGAGGCGGCCCCGCCTCCCGGAGTCAGTCGCTCTTGGCTCCCGGTCCGCCCAGCGCCGGGGACGGATCCTCCTCCACCACCGGGACACCGGCGTACATGGCCCGGATCGAATCGATGAAGTGCTTGGCTCTGATGCTCAGCGCATCGGGCCCGCCGGCCTTGGTCTGCAGAGGATTCTTCGTCACGAGCACACCGAGGTCCGCGCCCTTCCAACGGTAGTCGCCGGCCCCGAAGATGCGCAGGAAGAACACCTCATTTCCATTCTGCAGCGGGTGCCAGTCCAGCGCCGCCCGCTTGTACGTCAGCGTCCCGTACTGGTCGAGATAGTACTGACCGGTCAGCGGCGAATGAGTGATGTATTCGGTGATCGGAGCCGTCTCCTTGATGATCATCTGGCTCCACTCGTCGGCACCGGAGAGCTCCTCCCACCGCTCATTGATCTCATCGATATCGAGGTCGAATTCGACATCGAGGTATTCGAGCAGATGGAAGAGGAACAGCGGAACGTCCGCATAGGCGCCGGCGGTGACGTTCGTGATCGCCGAGGCGCCGGAGATCCGCGGATTGAGTTCGCCGAGATAGACGTCATCGCTGTCGAGGTCGACGAGAACATCGACCTCGAAGAACCCCCGATACCCGCGTCTGCGCAGTCCTTCGCCCATTCTGCGCACGAGGTCGCGGGTCTGTGCCCGCTGCTCGACGGTGAGGACATCGGGCTTCATCTCATTGCCGCACCACCCGCCCTTGTACGGGGTGAGCTCGGCGAATCCCGCCAACTCGGTGAGGTAGGGGCCGACGACGACACCGCTGGAGGTGATGACCGCCTCGACCGCGACCGGGGTGTTGTTGATCCGCTTCATCACCTTCAGCTGCTCGCCGATGATGTCGTCCTTGTGCGCCTCCCAATCGGACGACGAAGAGATGAAGAAAGTCGTCTTCCCCGAATCGCCGTAGGGCGTTTGGACGACGAGGTCGCTGCCGAGCCCCGCCTCGGCGGCCTGCTCACTGAGAGCGGCATAGGTGTCGGCCGTCGTGAGCACATTGGG
The DNA here is from genome assembly GCF_017808105.1 of Brevibacterium renqingii. GTDB lineage: Bacteria > Actinomycetota > Actinomycetes > Actinomycetales > Brevibacteriaceae > Brevibacterium > Brevibacterium renqingii. Next base: position 160,612 of record NZ_JADBHF010000006.1, read on the forward strand.
CACGGAGAACGCTCCGGCCTCGTTGCCGAGCTTCGTGGTCTCGATCTTCGAGTCGAGCTGGTTGCGCAGCGCGGCCGAGGGCAGGATGAGGTCATAGCCGAGCTCCCGGCAGATCCGTTCGGTCTCCTCGTCGAAGAAGACCATGGCGACCTTGACCCGTTCGCCGTGGGGGACATTGCGCGTCATATGGGCGCGCACCTCGGCGTTGAGCAGCAGCCAGTTGTTGATCGCTTCGCCCGACTCGAACTCGACATAGGGTTTGTAGCGCGGTGAGAACACGCGAGGATGCGCGCCGTCCCAACCGTCGTAGTAGGTGATGTAGGAGAAGTTCCGCACCCAGCGGTCGAGGCCGAGCAGGTTGAATGGGGTGGCTCCGACGAAGTAGATCGGCGTCTGATTCGTCCGGAAGAAGTGTCGGACCTCGGAGACGTTGCGCAGGGGGCGCTTGATCTGCACTCGATCGGCCTCCTCACCGGCGTAGGCTGCATCGGTGGCGACAGCGACCTCGACCTGCGGCGGAGCCGGGTCCTCTCGCGTCTGCACTTCGGGGAGCGCTGGGTCGGCAACCGGGGATTCGTTCATCATCGCACTACTCCTTCGCAAATGTGATGTGGACAACATATACCACTTTCGAAGTCGCGGCCCCGATGGTGCAGGAATTGTGTGACCGCCCAGGCGCAGGCGGACGCCCGGGCGCAGGCGGACGGTCCGGAGATGCCGCTCGGGAGGACCGTGCTTTAGGCTGGAGTCGAAATCGACCACAGTTGAAAAGAGAACGGATATGCCGGTGAATACCGAGAGGCAGGGAGCTTCGTTCCCCTTGCCTCAGCCCTACGAAGTCTCCCGAGAGGCGATCGCGGAGTTCGCGCGCGCCACCGGAGCGCAGGCCGATTACCATTTCGACGCCGAGGCGGCCGCCGCGCTGGGCTACCGCGACGTCGTCGCACCGACCACGTTCCCCGTGATCATCGCGCAGAAGTCGGAGGCCGCCTATGTCTCCGACCCGGACTCGGGCATCGATTTCTCGAAGGTCGTCCACGGCTCCGAGCAGTTCTCCTTCACTCGTCCCATCGTCGCCGGTGACCTCCTCTCGGCCGTCACCCACGTCGACGGCATCCGCGCCGCGGGCGACAACGCCATGATCACCACCCGCACCGAGCTCACCGATGCCGCCGAGCAGCCGGTCGTCACCGTGACCTCGACCCTCGTCGTGAGAGGAGTTGGAGAATGAATCCCATCGACTTCTCCCAGCTGACCATCGGAGACACCGTCGTCGAGACGGAGATTCCTCTCTCCCGGGCCTCGCTGATCGACTACGCCGCCGCCTCGGGCGATCACAACCCGATCCACTGGAACGAACGCTTCGCCCGCGAAGTCGGCCTCGACGGCGTCATCGCCCACGGCATGCTCTCAATGGGCGCGGTCATCGCCCCGGTCGTCGAATGGCTCGGCGATCCGGGCGCGGTCGTCGACTATCGGACACGGTTCTCCGCACCGGTCCTCGTCCCCGACGCAGACACCGGAGCCCCCACGACACCGACGACTTCGCTGAAGCTGACCGCCACGGTCGGCGCCGTCGATGCCGCTGTGGGCACGGCCCGCATCGACATCACCGTGAAGTCCGGTGACACCGATGTGCTCAGCCGCACGCAGGTTCGGATCAGCCGGTGACCGAAGCCGTGAGTGAGGTTCTGTCGACATTCACCACTTTCCGCCTCGGCGGCCCGGCAACGGATGTGACCGTCGCCGAGACGCGCGATGAGCTGATCGGATTCTGCTGCGCCCATCAGCTGGGCCTGACCGGTGAGGAGCCGGCCGGTGTCCTCTTCATCGGAGGCGGATCGAACCTGCTGGTCTCCGATGACGGCTTCGACGGTGCGGTGTGCGTCGTACGGACCACCGGTGTGACGACGACCGAGATCACGACCACCGACACCCGGGTGACCGCCGAGGCGGGGGAGGACTGGGACGATTTCGTCGCCCACACGCTCGAGCTCGGGCTCTCCGGCCTCGAGGCGCTGTCCGGCATCCCCGGGTCCGTCGGGGCCACGCCGATCCAGAACGTCGGGGCTTACGGCACAGAGGTCGGTGAGCTCATCACCTCGGTCGAGGTCTTCGATCGCGTCGCCGGTCAGGTGCGGCACCTCAGCGCCGTCGAACTCGAGTTCGGCTACCGCACCTCTGCGCTCAAGCGCGCGCAGATCGCGGCCGGGACCCCGCAGTTCGTGGTCCTGTCCGTGACCTTCGACCTCAAGCGCAGCGAGCAGTCCCTGCCCGTCCGCTATGCCCAACTCGCCTCCGCCCTGGACGTCGAGATCGGCACACGCGTATCGGCGATGCTCGTGCGTGAGCACGTCATCGCTCTGCGCCGTTCGAAGGGAATGGTGCTCGACCCCGATGACCATGACTCCTGGTCTGCGGGCTCCTTCTTCACCAATCCCATCGTCGACGACGCCGACGCCTTGCCGGCCGAAGCTCCCCGCTACCCGGTGAATGATCCGCTCAGCGGGGCGAAGATCGCGGGGAAGACGAAGACCTCAGCGGCTTGGCTGATCGAGCACGCCGGATTCTCCAAGGGCTTCAGCATCGGAGCCGGTCGCGCTGCGCTGTCCGACAAGCACACCCTGGCGCTGACGAATCGGGGACACGCGAGCACCTCGGATGTGATCGATCTGGCCCGCACCGTCGTCACCGGCGTCGAAGACGCCTTCGGAATCACGCTCGAACCCGAGCCGACCTTCATCGGCTGTGCCTTGGACGGCTGAGGACTTCCTTGGACGTGTCACCTCGTCGCAGAACCTTCACTCTTCTCATCGCCCTGGCGGTCATCGCTCTGATGACCCTGCCGTGGGCGGTCTTCACCTCCCGAGCCGACCTCACCTTCGGTCCGCACGAGGCGCAGTACCGAATCACCGCGGACTCCCGGCTGACCGTGGACTTCGGCCCCTTGGGCCGGCTGCTCGTGCCGGCCGACGACTCGATCCCTCTCGGTCTCGGACTGCACGTCGACATCGGGGAGATCCCCGTGTCCGGCGACGATCGGGATGAGGAGCGGCCCGCTGCCGACCCTGCGAAGGTGAAGGACCCCGGCGGGGGAGCCGTCGATGCCCTCGGCGGTGACATCGCCTCGTACGCAGCCCTGTTCTCGTCCCCGCAGGCGCAGATCGATCAGGTCGTCGAGGGGCTCACCCGGGAGATCCTCATTCGTTGGGCTCTGGCCGTGTGTCTGATCACCGGAGGACTCGTCGGGGTCGGAATCGTGCTCGGCCCGCAGCGCCTCGACGGCCTTATGCGGGCCTTCGCCGGCAAGGAGCTCATCGGCATCGCCCTCGTCATCGTGCTCGTGCTGGCCGGCCTCGGCACTGTCGTGCTCAAGCGTCCGCACCCGATCGTGGCCGATCCCGCCTTCGAAGGAACCCCTTTGGCCGGCTCCCAGGTCACCGGCCGCCTCGGCGGTATCATCGACACCGCGTTCACCGCGGTGCGGGACTTCGCCGACGACAACGATGCGTTCTACGACCAGGTCCTCACCACTCTGCGGACCCAGTGGAACGACCGCCCGATCACGGGCAACTGGAGCGATCGTGGAATGGTCCCGCCCGCCGAGACCGGCAGACAGGGGAGTGCGAAGGGCTCGGGAGACTCGGACGAGGCAGTGACGACCTTCGTCTTCGGCTCCGACATCCACTGCAATATCGGTATGGCACGAGTCGTCGGTGCGGTCTCCGAACTGAGCGGTGCCGACGCCTACATCGACGGCGGCGACATCACGATGACCGGTACCTCCGCCGAGAACTACTGCCTCGACGTCCTCGACGATGAGCTGCCCGAGAAGCTGCCGCGCATGATCGTCAAGGGCAACCACGATTCGCAGGAGACGACACGGCACGCCAGGAGCCGCGGATGGGAGGTGCTCGAGGATTCGACGGCCGAGATGGCCGGGGTGACCTTCTTCGGCTCCCCGGACCCCCGCCGCACCGTCTTCGGCTCCGGTCCGCAGCTCGAGACCGACCTCACCGCCGATCAGTACGCGCAGCGCCTGCGCGACGAAGCCTGCGAGACGGACTTCGACATCATGCTCATCCACGATGCCGCCGTGGCTGCTCCGACGCTGCGCGCCGGATGCGCCGACTACGCTCTGAGCGGACACTGGCATCGCAGAGTCGGCCCCGAGACCTTCGGCAGCGGAGTCCGCTACCTCAGCTCGACGACAGGCGGAGCGCTCGCGAATGCGCTGACGCCCGGCCCGCTGAAGATGAACGCGGAGCTGAGCATCATCCGCGTCGACAATGCTACGAAGCGGCCGATCGATGTGCAGATCGTCACCGTCACCCCCGACCAGGAAGTGCGCATCGAACCGTGGGTGCGCTTCCCTGAGCCGCTGCCGCTGGTGTCGCAGCCACCGGAGGAAGAGCCGGCCGAATGAGTGAGCGGCGACACGCTTCCGTGTCCGCCGGGGCCACCGGTTCGACGAACGGCGGTCGGGCACGGTATGCTCGTTTCTCGTGGTTGGACAGCATCCGGATCCGCAGGGTCCGAGCCGTTCGATCGAAGGGGTGTGGCGCAATTGGTAGCGCAACGGTCTCCAAAACCGTAGGTTGCAGGTTCGAGTCCTGTCACCCCTGCGCAGTTGACTCTGCCGAAGTCCCATCGGCTAGGCGCCGTCCTCGACTGGCACGAACAATTGTGAAGCCCCAAACGAAACCGACCGAGTGAGGATGTGTGAGCGACACACCGGCAAAGAAGACTGGCAGCGCACCCAGCAGTGCCTCCGGTCCCAAGAAGCTCGGATTCTTCGGACGAATCCTGCAGTTCTTCCGCGAGGTTGTGGCGGAGCTCAAGAAGGTCGTCACGCCGACGCGCAAGCAGCTGGTCAATTACACTCTGGTGGTTCTGGGCTTCATTCTGTTCATGATGCTTCTCGTCACGGTCCTGGACCTGGTGTTCGGCAAGCTCGTCGGATTCGTCTTCGGCGGAACGCCGCTGTGGCCCCTATGGTGACACGCCCTCCGCAGTGACACACTTTATGCTGAATCTTCACTCCCATCCGGGAATCACAACACGCGAAGCGAGGAATTGATCGGTGTCGGATACCAGTTCACCTGAGCAGGAGACCCCTGAGACCCAGGACGTCACTCCCGAGGAATCGGGTGCCGCAGTGGTGCCCGAAACCGAATCCGAAGCTCCGGCCGTCGACGCCGAGGCGAGCGAGACCGAGGCAGCGGACGTGGAGTCGGCAGATTCCGAATCCGCCGCTGAGGGCGATGCTGCCGAGACCGCTGCCGAGGAGGACCCGGCCGAGGAGTTCAAGGCCGAGCTGCGCATGCAGGAGGGTGACTGGTATGTCATCCACTCCTACGCGGGCTACGAGAACCGCGTCAAGCAGAATCTCGAGAACCGCACCATCAGCCTCAACCTCGAAGAGTACATCTTCGAGTCCCAGGTGCCGATGGAAGACGTCGTCGAGATCAAGAACGGCCAGCGCAAGCAGGTGCGCCGCGTGCGCATCCCCGGCTACGTGCTCGTCCGCATGGAACTGACTGATGAGTCCTGGGGCGCCGTGCGCCACACCCCGGGTGTGACCGGGTTCGTCGGCAATGCCTATGATCCGACCCCGCTGTCGATCGACGAGGTCTTCTCGATGCTCGCCCCGATCTTCGAAGAGCGCCAGGCCGAGGCCGCCGCTGCCGAGGGACCGGCCGCCGAGGCCGCCGCCAAGTCGGCTCCCATCACCGAGGTGGAGTTCGAGGTCGGCGAATCCGTCCTCGTCAAGGAGGGCTCCTTCGAGGGTCATCCGGCCACCATTCAGGAGATCCGCCCCGAATCGCAGAAGCTCACCGTGCTTCTGTCGATCTTCGAACGCGATGTCCCCGTCGAACTCGGCTTCGACCAGGTCTCGAAGCTGTGAGAACTGAGAGCTGATCGCCAAGGCGGTCGGCAGCGAAGGGGCCCGGAGGATTCCGGGCCCCTTCGTCGTTCTCCCTGCCCCGGCTCGATCGGCGCCGGGCGGCGGCGTGATCCGGCTCACGAGCATTTGCTCACGGGCAGGCGCGCATGGAATACTGGTGTGGTTTGATTGCGGCCCTCATCGGAGGCCGTCGTCGAACGATGTGCTGTATTCGTCTGGCACATCGAAACTTCAAGATTAAGGACCGTACATGCCTCCCAAGAAAAAGGTAGCCGGCCTCGTCAAGCTCCAGATTCAGGCAGGTGCCGCCAACCCGGCGCCTCCGATCGGTCCGGCGCTTGCCCAGCACGGCGTCAACATCATGGAATTCTGCAAGGCCTACAATGCCGCTACAGAATCCCAGCGCGGAAACATCGTTCCCGTCGAGATCACTGTGTACGAAGACCGTTCGTTCACCTTCGTTCTCAAGACCCCGCCGGCGGCTGAGCTGATCAAGAAGGCTGCCGGAGTGAAGTCGGGTTCGGCCACGCCGCATACCGTCAAGGTCGCCCACCTGAGCGCCGACCAGGTGCGTGAGATCGCCAACACGAAGATGCCCGACCTCAACGCCAACACCCCGGAGCAGGCCGACCGCATCGTCGCCGGAACCGCACGTTCCATGGGCATCACCACCGACATCGAGGTCTGAGACCTCACCTCACACAGTGGCAGGGCCCACGCAGCCCACACCACGACTGCAAGGAGCAAAGCAGATGGCAAAGCGTTCGAAGGCCTACCAGGCCGCGGCTGAGAAGATCGCCGCAGATGTGAACTACGAACCGGCCCAGGCGATCGCCCTGGCCAAAGAGACCAGCGTGGCGAAGTACGACGCCACCGTCGAGGTCGCCCTCCGCCTGGGTGTTGACCCCCGCAAGGCGGATCAGATGGTGCGCGGCACCGTCAACCTTCCGCATGGTACCGGCAAGACCGCCCGGGTCCTGGTGTTCGCCGCCGGCGACCGTGCAGAAGCTGCCCGTGAAGCAGGTGCTGACTTCGTCGGCTCCGATGACCTGCTGGAGAAGGTGGCCGGAGGGTTCACCGACTTCGATGCCGCCGTCGCGACCCCCGACATGATGGGCAAGGTCGGCCGGCTCGGCAAGGTGCTCGGCCCCCGTGGCCTGATGCCGAACCCGAAGACCGGCACCGTGACCATGGACGTCGCCAAGGCCGTGACCGACATCAAGGGCGGAAAGATCGAATTCCGCGTCGACAAGCACTCGAACCTGCACTTCATCATCGGAAAGGTCTCCTTCTCCGAGGATGCGCTGCAGGCGAACTTCGAGGCCGCCATCGACGAGATCCTGCGTCTGAAGCCGTCCTCCTCGAAGGGCCGCTACATCAGCAAGGCGACGATCACGACCTCGAACGGCCCCGCCGTTCCGGTCGACCACTCGGGCCTGCGCGTTTGATCGACTGATCAGCGCGTCGGCGCAGCCTGACAGAGGGCGGGAAGCGAGCAATTCGCTTCCCGCCCTCTGTCGTTGCCGCCCTTGCCCGGGGAAGGCTTCGCGATTAGATTATGAGCAATCGAGGCTCTCTTCCGACACCCGCCGATGGAGGTGGACCGTCCGTCATGCATTCGACGCTTCTGCTCGAAGACGCCTATCAGCGAACCGTGCGGCGAGCACATGATCGCCTGCAGACACCGTCGTCGATGCTCGGCGAGCCCGAGCGGAATCCGGACGGGCACTCCGACGGGGTGCGCGCCTCGGTGCTGGAATCGTGGGGGCGCTCCCTCGACCGACTGCGCGATCCTGCCGGAGCCCGGGTGCGCGTGGCCTATGAGGCCGACCGTCTCGCCGAAGTGCGGAGACGTCACCCCTTCCACTCGATCATGCCGCTGCTGCGTTCGCACCTCATCGAACCTGCCAAGGATGCGGGGCTGTTGGCGGCGCTCGGTGACGAGCAGGGACGGCTGCTGTGGGTCGAGGGGGAGCGCACGGTGCGGGACCGCGCCGAGGCCATGGGGTTCCTTCCGGGCACGGACTGGTCCGAAGAGGTCATGGGCACCTCGGCGCCGGGCTTGGCTCTGCAGTCCAAGAAGGCGGTGCAGATCAGTCGGGCCGAGCACTTCGCCCCCGACGTCCACTCCTGGAGCTGCAGCGCCGTTCCCGTGACCCATCCGCTGACCGGTCGTGTCATCGGCATCATCGACGTCACCGGCGGCGACGATGCGGTGTCGTCGATCGTGCTGCCGCTGCTCGCCTCGACGGCGAAGGCCGCAGGTGCACGGCTGTCCCAGCTCTACACCCCGCAGCGGGCGCTGTGTGCGGACACCGAGGCGGCCGGGAGCGAGCTCGCCGTCTTCGGTCCCAGCCCCGCTCTGCAGGCTCCCGACGGCACGACTGTGCCGCTGACCAGGCGGCATGCTGAGATCCTGCTCCTGCTGCACCGTTTTCCCGATGGTGTCAGCGGATCCGGTCTCGTCGATCTGCTGTGGCCGGTCGGCGGCAGCGAGGTCACCGTGCGTGCCGAGATCAACCGGCTGCGCAGAGCCATCGAGGGTCTCGGCGATCTGCGGATCGAGGCCCGTCCCTATCGGCTGCGCGGTGAGCTCAGCTCCGATCTCGAACGCGCCCGTGAGGCGCTGTCCCAGGGGGACGTGGATACGGCGCTGGGACAGTACCGTGGGCTCGTGCTGCCGGATTCGGACGCTCCGGGTGTGCGCGAGATCAGTGCAGAGTTCGATGCGCTCATACGGGAGACGCTGCTCCAGGAAGGAACCTGGCAGCAGCTGTGGCGCTATGCCGATCTGCCCGGCTTCCGCGACGATGTCGAGGTCCTCATGACAGTCCTGCGCTTGGCACCTCCCGAGGCCGTCGAGCGCCATGCGGCTGTTGTGCGTCTGGAGGCCCTCGGGTGCTGAGATCCCGGGGAGCTCACGATCCGGTGTGATGCAACCCACTTGCAACGTTGCCCTCGGTAGGGTCGTGACCACACGGAGAACATCCGGTGGAAGCAGACGCATCAAAGGAGTTGCAATGACTGTCTACGCACAGCCAGGTCAGGACGGGTCGCTCGTCACCTTCAAGTCCCGCTACGAGAACTTCATCGGAGGGCAGTGGGTGCCGCCGGTCGACGGAAACTATTTCGCGAACCCCACCCCGGTCACCGGACAGGCCTTCACCGAGGTTCCTGCCAGCACCTCCGCCGACATCGAACTCGCCCTCGACGCCGCACACAAGGCCGCTCCGTCCTGGGGCAAGACTCCGGTGGCCGAACGGGCGAACATCCTCAACAGGATCGCCGACCGCATCGAGGAGAACCTCGAGCTGCTCGCTGTGGCCGAGACCTGGGACAACGGCAAAGCGATCCGTGAACCTCTCAATGCGGATCTGCCGTTGGCCGTCGACCACTTCCGCTATTTCGCCGGAGCCATCCGCGCCCAGGAGGGCGGACTGTCCCAGATCGACGACGACACCGTGGCTTATCACTTCCATGAGCCCCTCGGCGTGGTCGGCCAGATCATTCCCTGGAACTTTCCGATCCTCATGGGCGTGTGGAAGATGGCTCCGGCACTGGCCGCCGGCAACGCGATCGTCCTCAAGCCGGCCGAGCAGACGCCGGCCTCGATCCTCGTGCTCGTCGAACTCATCGCCGACCTGCTGCCCGACGGCGTGCTCAACGTCGTCAACGGCTTCGGCCTCGAGGCCGGCAAGCCCTTGGCCTCGAACAAGCGGATCTCGAAGATCGCGTTCACCGGTGAGACGACGACGGGTCGTCTGATCATGCAGTACGCCTCGCAGAACATCATCCCGGTGACCCTCGAGCTCGGCGGCAAGTCGCCGAACATCTTCTTCGAGGATGTGCTGGCGAAAGACGATGCGTTCGCGGACAAGGCCCTGGAGGGCTTCACGATGTTCGCGCTCAACCAGGGCGAAGTCTGTACATGCCCGTCCCGTGCTCTCATCCAGGACGCGATCGCCGATCCGTTCCTCGAGGCGGCTGTGGCCAGGACCAAGAAGATCGTCCAGGGCAATCCCCTCGACACCGACACCATGATGGGCGCCCAAGCCTCGAACGATCAGTTCGAGAAGATCATGTCCTACCTCGACATCGGTCGGCAGGAGGGCGCCGAGGTGCTCACCGGCGGTGGCCGGGCCGAGCTCGACGGCGAGCTCGCCGGCGGCTTCTACGTCCAGCCGACGATCTTCAAGGGCACGAACTCGATGCGCATCTTCCAAGAGGAGATCTTCGGGCCCGTCGTCTCGGTCGCGACCTTCTCGGGCTACGACGATGCCCTGACCACGGCCAACGACACCCTCTACGGCCTCGGTGCCGGTGTCTGGTCGCGCGACGGCAACACCGCCTACCGCGCGGGCAGGGACATCCAAGCCGGACGCGTGTGGGTCAACAACTATCACGCCTACCCGGCGCATGCGGCCTTCGGCGGCTACAAGGCCTCGGGCATCGGACGCGAGAACCACAAGATGATGCTCGACCACTACCAACAGACGAAGAACCTGCTAGTCAGCTATTCGGAGAACGCACAGGGATTCTTCTGAGCGATTCGATTCACCGAGCGGTGCCGGGTCCCGTCCGGCACCGACTCCGGAGGCGGCAGCAACATTCTGCCCGCCGCTGCGATCTCAAACCCCGCATGATCAGGAAACCCCACATCGTCACAAAGGAGCGAATGATGTCCGAAATGAAGGCAGCGATCGTCGAAGAGCTCGGCAAGGAGCTCACCGTCACCGACAGCGACATTCCCGAACCCGGGCCGGGCCAGGCCCTCGTCAAGCTCATCGCCTCGGGGGTCTGCCATACCGATCTCCATGCGGCGCAGGGCGACTGGCCGGTCAAGCCCAAGGTCCCTCTCATCCCGGGCCACGAGGGCGTGGGCATCGTCGAGAAGGTCGGCGAAGGCGTCACCGACGTCGAGGTCGGGCAGATGATCGGCAATGCATGGCTGTGGAGCGCCTGCGGAACCTGCGAGCACTGCCGCCAGGGCTGGGAGACCCTGTGCGAGCGGCAGGTCAACGGCGGCTACGGCACCAACGGCTCCTTCGGCGAGTACATGCTCGTGGACACGAAGTTCGCGGCGATCATCCCCGAAGGCTCCGATCCCTATGAGATCGCTCCGGTCCTGTGCGCCGGAGTCACCGTCTACAAAGGACTCAAGCGCACTGAGGTCAAGCCGGGACAGTGGGTCGTCATCTCCGGCATCGGCGGGCTCGGTCACATCGCCGTGCAGTATGCGGTGGCGATGGGTATGCGTGTCGTCGCCGTCGACGTCGCCGATGACAAACTCGCGCTGGCGAAGAAGCACGGGGCGGAGATCACCGTCAACGCCTTCGCCGAGGATCCGGCCGAGATCATCCAGTCCGAGATCGGCGGCTCGCACGGAGTCCTCGTCACGGCGGTGCACCCGGCGGCCTTCGGTCAGGCCATCAACATGACCCGCCGAGGTGGGACGATCGTCTTCAACGGTCTGCCTCCGGGCGACTTCCCCGCACCGATCTTCGACATCGTGCTCAAGGGACTGACGATCCGCGGCTCGATCGTCGGCACCCGGCAGGACATGGTCGAGGCGCTCGAATTCTATGCCGCCGGGAAGATCCGTCCGACGTTCACGAAGAGGCCGCTCGAGGACATCAACGCGATCTTCGACGAGATGGTCCACGGCAAGATCGACGGCCGCGTCGTCATCGAATACTGACCTCGCTGCTGTCTGACGGCGGCTCTGGTGCCACGCGCGTGGCACCAGAGCCGCCGTCAGATGCTGTGGGGGAGAGGTGTGGTGGGGATCTCGGGGCGGGATTGGACTTGGCGCGACGGGGTTGGCTAGACTGAACACACCCAAGACCGTCGGTCTCTGCGGTTCCACCTGGATTCGCCATCGGATTCAGGTGCCCGCGGGCGAAGACTCCCAGTGAGTGTCCCACGCAGGTGAGCTCGAGATACTTCCGCTGGATTCCTTTCGGAATCGGCGGCCAAGCGTTTCACGCCTTCCTGCGTGGAGCGCTTTTTCTGTTGTCGGGACAGACCGGACGACTTATGAAAGGAACACCATGGCGAGGCCAGACAAGGCAGCCGCAGTCGAGGAGATCAAACAGCAGTTTGAGAACTCCGACGCTGTGTTGCTGACCGAGTACCGCGGTCTCACCGTCGCGCAGATGAAAGAACTGCGCGTTTCTCTCGGTGAGAACGTCAGCTACGCCGTGGTAAAGAACACGCTGACCAAGATTGCAGCCAAGGAAGCCGGAGTCACCGGTCTCGATGAGCACCTCAACGGGCCCACCGCGATCGCGTTCGTCAACGGCGAACCCCCTGAGGCTGCCAAGGCTCTGCGTAACTTTGCCAAGGCGAACTCCCAGCTCGTGGTGAAGGGCGGTTACTTCGATGGAGCCGCTCTCAGCGCCGAGCAGGTCAACCAGCTCGCCGACCTCGAATCCCGCGAAGTGCTGCTTGCAAAGGCAGCCGGTGCCATGAAGGCAAGCCTCCACCAGGCGGCTTACCTGTTCACCGCTCCGCTGGTCAAGGCCGCGCGCACTGTCGATGCCCTCCGCGAGAAGCAGGACGACACTCCTGCTTCCTGATGCCGGAGCATCACACCCATCAAACCCGGTCACTGTCAGTGACCATCACAGGAAGGACTAGCCACCATGGCTAAGCTCACCACCGACGAGCTCATCGAAGCTTTCAAGGAGCTCACCCTCATCGAACTCTCCGAGTTCGTCAAGAAGTTCGAAGAGGAATTCGACGTCGAGGCTGCCGCCCCGGCCGCCGCCGTCGCAGTCGCCCCTGCCGCCGGAGGCGGAGAGGCCGCTGCTGCTGAAGAGCAGACCGAGTTCGACGTCATCCTCGAATCGGCCGGCGAGAAGAAGGTTCCCGTCATCAAGGAAGTCCGTGGACTCACCTCCCTCGGACTCAAGGAAGCCAAGGACCTCGTCGACGGAGCTCCCAAGGCCGTCCTCGAAGGCGCTTCGAAGGAAGACGCCGAGAAGGCCAAGGAGACCCTCGAGGCTGCCGGCGCGACCGTCACCCTCAAGTGATCCCACCGGCAGCGGTCTGACCGCTGTCGAAGCTTCGAACCCCCACAGCTGCGGCTGTGGGGGTTCTTCGCTTCCCCGCCCCCGTTCGGAGCCGACGCGGGTGTGCTGTGAATCTCCGCGCAAACCTACTACTCTTGTCGGGTGACCTCGACCACGACCACTGAAGACGAGCTGCTCACCCACCTGCGTTCTCGTCTGCAGGAGGCCTGGGCGAAGGATCCGCTCTTCATCGAGCCCGTCATCGAAGACGGTCTGAGCCGCAACCAGCTCGACAGCATCGAACACGCTTCCAGCGAGGCGGCCGAGTCCGATCTGCCCTATTTCATCGCCGTCCTCCCTGACCAGCCGGACGGCCCAGGCAATCTCGAGGACTGGGGCAGAGTCACCTCGAATCTGGCCCAGACGATGTACGAGAGCCGCGACGCCGAACAGGTTCTCGTTCTCTTCGCCACAGCAGGCGGCGGCTCCAGATCATGGCCGTATCTGGTCTCCGACCTCGGACCGATCGTCCCCCGAGGAGGAGGGGGCCTGACGAGATCGGCATCCGACGACTTCCTCCCGGTGGAACTCAATGTGCCCTATCAGATGCAGATCCTCCTCGCAGCGGCCGGCGGCGCACCGGCACCTGGCCCTCCGCAATTCGATCCGAAGGACGTCGGTCAGTCCAACGAGGACTACATCGAGAAATGGGATCTCGACGAAGGGCCCCCCGATGTCCTGGTCATGGGAGCGACTGCGCTTGTCGCCGCGGGGCTGACCACCTGGCTGCTCGCACGAAGAAGGCGCTACGCGTGGAGAGCCGGTTTGACGACGGCACCGGAGCTGACGAAGCACTTCGATCTGCGTTCGCGGGTCGCGCACATCAGCGAGCCGCTGCCCGAGCCCTACGCTGCTGAGGACGGCCTGTGGCAGATGTACGATCGCGGTCGCCGCGTCCAGAACGCGGTCGCCGCGATCTCTCAGGCCCATCCCAATTGGGCCGACTCCGAGGATTTCTCCCACCGGATGGCGGTCCACTGTCTGAGCCGAAGCGACAAGTGGATCCGCCGTGCCCTCCGCGGCCGCGAGGATGTCGAGGAGCCGCTGTTCTGCTTCTTCCTGCCCAGTCACACCGGCAGCATCGAACCGGTCGTCTGGAAGCAGAAGTCCACTGCGCTGACGGTCAACGCCTGCGACGCGTGCCGCGACGACCTGACCACCGGTCACGATCCTGTGACCTTGATGGTGCCCAAACGTCCCGGAGCGAAGAGAGTCAGACCTGTACCCTATTTCCTCCGTGATGATGCCTACGCGACCAGTGGATTCGGCAGCTTCCAAGCACTCGAGACGGCGATTCTGGCCAGGGCCCCGAAGGCGGCGGGAACGATGGGGGAGAGGCCGTGATGAATCAGCGCACGGCAGGCAGGAGGAAACCCGCTGGAGACGGTCCCGGTCCGGTGAGGGCCGGGATCGCGCTTCTGCTCTTCATCATCGTCGCCATCGGGTCGACGATGTACAGCATCTCCCTGTTCGACGAGGCCAAAGATGCCCGCATCGCGGAAGCCGACAGCGACCGGCCGCAGGTCGACAGCATCTATTCGGACCGCATCGAGAGCCAGTACGATGCCGATTACGATCGTTCGCGATACCAGGAGATCGCCCGCTCCTTCGAGGAGGATCCGGTCTGGATCGACGATTACCTCGCCTTCGAGATGCGCGACGAGGACATCGCAGGCATCCACGATGAGATCGACGCAAGCGACCCACCGCTCTACGTGGCATTCCTGGCTGCCACAGAACTCGACGACGCCGATGGGCAAGCGGACCTGTTGGCCAATCGCATCATCGCCGAGGTGCCCGATGACGAGGCCACGGTTCTGGTGATCGCGAGCAACCGGGAGGCGGTGGCGAACAAGGGGATCTCCCGGGATATCGACAGGCGTCCCGGCACCGTCGACGACGACTCCCTGTCGCAGTCCGGGTTGTCCTTCGCCCGGGCGCTGGCCGCCGCGCCGGTCGAGGAGGAGGACTTCGGCTATGGCGCCTCGTTCGATCCCAGCGGGAATCCGATCGTCGTCCATGAGGAGGATGAGGAGGACCCGAGGACACTCCGCTACACCACCGGCTCGGCAGTGGGCGGAGCGGGAATCGGCCTGATCATCGGCGGCGGACTGGCCGTGGGCGGGGTCCTCGGTGTCCGCAGCTGGTGCCGCAGGCGCCAGTTCCCTGAGGACGGCCTGCCACAGACCCAGCAGCAGAGGAAATGAGCCAGAACGACGTGGACGCACAACAGATCGCCCAAGCGCTGAAGACCGATCCCTTCTATATCGACCCCGCAGTTGCGGACACCCTGGACGGTCGTCTCGTCGACAAGGCCGAAGCCACGGTCAAGGACCTCGACTTCGATGTCTACGTCATCGCAGTGGAATCCGAGCACGGCAGCGTCGACCGAGACCTGCTCCAGCAGGTCAAGGTCTTCACCGGCTCAGAAGGCGCATTCGTCATGATCGACGACGGCACCGGCATCGCGGTCGACACATACTTCACCGACGCACACCACGAGAAGAAGATGGAAGTCATGGATCAGCAGCTCAACGCTTATGATGCCTGGAGCACTTCCACCCCGTCGGTGTCGAAACTCAATGTGCTCCTCGATTTCTACGAGCATCCGCAGGAACACGTCGAATCCGGCGACACCGTCGCCGAACAGAAGCAGCCGGGCAGCGACGTGGTCCAGGACACCGGCAGCGGCAGCTTCGCCCCACTGTTCCTGGGCGGCTCGATCCTCGTCCTGGCGCTGGTCATCGGTGGGATCTTCCTCTTCCGCACGCTACGGGCCAAAGCGGCCGAGTCGCGCCGCCGGGAACGGTTCCGACTGCCCAGTTCACTGCTGCACAGAGTCGATCATCTGCAACGCAGCGCGCTGCGCGAGGACATCGGCTCTGAAGCCACCGAGTTGGCTTCCTCCCTGGATCAGCTGCGCACCGATGATCTCAGCTCGGCCGAGCTCAGTCAGGTCGAGAAGGCCTTCGACGCCTATCACGAGGCGAGGGTGATCGTCGATGACGAATCGGCCGAACGCATCGACCTCGCCGGGGCCATGGTGCTGCTGCGGCAGGCGCGCCGCGAGATCAGACTGGCAGGCCGCAGCCGCTCATCGCGGACGAGTCGGCCCGAGAGCCTGTGCACGGTCAACCCGCTGCATGGTGAAGCGGAGACGACCTCGCCGGTGTCGGTCGGATCGCAGGCGGCGCGTGTTCCGGTGTGCTCGGTCTGCGAGAGCGATCTGCGGGACGGCAGAGACCTGCAGTGGATCTTCGATGGGGACCGGCCGTATGTCGAGGGTGCCAGTGTGTGGGCGGAGACCCTCTTCGGCGCCATCGGCGGAGATCTCGTCACGGCTCTCAAATCGCAGCCGCCCCGCTGAGGATGCGATCGAGGATCGCCGCTCAGAGAAGCCTGAGCTCTCGGGGCACGCGACGATCATGATCACCGGGCATCGTCCGTGCGGGCAGGGCCACCTCGGCGTCGTCCTGGTGAAGTCGCATCCCATCGATGTCTGCGAGCTGACGCTGCACGAATCTGCGGTCCACGGGCACTCCGTGCCCCGGGACGAATGTCGTCGCCTCCGCGAAGTCGAGGACCGTGCGAAGACTGTTCGTCCAGTGGCTGAGCGAGGCATCCGCACCCGCCTGCGGGGCGTCGCCCTCCTCGATGAGATCGCCGACGAAGACGACACCGAGGTCGGGCAGACGGACGACGAGATCGGCTGTCGAATGCCCTTCGAGGACATGGAACTCGGCCCGGCAGCCGCCGAGGTCGACCTCGGCCGGTCCCGACGAGGACGGTGCGACCGGCGTCACGTCGACGAAGAGCTCACCGGGATCGACGGGCAGCTGCGCGGCGAACTCGGCTGTGGCGGGGTCGTGGCGAAGAGCATCGAGGGCGAGCCATGCGCTGCCCTCCTGATCGGTGGCGAAGCTGCTCGAGGCGAAGGCCCGGCCCGCTCCCGCTGCGAGCAGCGCGGCGGCCCCGAACCAGTGGTCCCAATGATCGTGGGTGATGACCAGATCGATCTCTGTCGCGGCGGGGGATCGGCCGCGGAGTCGGGCCGCGCGGTCGGCGAGACGTCTGCCCGCATCCGGGCATGGTCCGGCATCGACGATGAGGCTGCTCGTGCTGCCGGTGATGATCCCGCAGTTGACGGCGGCCGGATCGGAGCTGAGCACGCTGATTGTCGTCATGCGATGATTCTAGGG
The DNA here is from genome assembly GCF_017808105.1 of Brevibacterium renqingii. GTDB lineage: Bacteria > Actinomycetota > Actinomycetes > Actinomycetales > Brevibacteriaceae > Brevibacterium > Brevibacterium renqingii. Next base: position 177,792 of record NZ_JADBHF010000006.1, read on the forward strand.
GCATGAGATCGGGCGCCGCGAGCGAACCGGGGCAGGACGGAGCTGACTCCGATCACTGTCGGCGCCCGGGCTCGGCGGCTAGGATCGCATTCATCAGCTGCTCTGCGAATGAGGGGATCGATGGAGATCACACATATCCGCGCCGGCGCCCTCGCTGATCCGGCAGTCGACGTGCTGCTCGACGAGATCGTCGACTTCGACCGGAGGATCAACCGCGCTCTCGGATACGGAGAGGACTTCGACCCTCTTCCCGGGTCGGTGCGCAGCAAACTCGTGCGCACCGACGAATTCACATCGCACGAGATCTGGCTGGGTCGCGTCGACGGCAGGCTCGTGGCCAAGGCCGGCGCGTATCTCAGTCTGCAGGACAACACCGATGTCGCCGATGTCTACGCGGGCGTCCTGCCCGAACGGAGGCGCTCGGGGCTGGGAACCGAGCTGCTCACGGTCATGGAACGCCACCTGGGAGATGCCGGGAGGACGCGGCTGAACGCGTGGTGCGAAGTTCCCGCTGCGGACTTCGACGCTGATCCGCGCAGACCCAGGATCGCCGCGGCCGCCGGCACCGGCAGTCTTCCGGCCGAACGAGCCGAGGTCGCTTTCGCCCTTCGGCGTGGTTACGGTCTCCAACAGCTCGAGCGGTGCTCCGTCGCGAACATCCAGGACAGTACGTCAGGCGCACAGGGCAGCTCGCCAGGCAGCGTGGGCAGCTCGCCAGGCAACCGGGCGACCCGGCTGGGGGAGACGGAGCGGTCGGCGGCCGGAGTCGGGGACCGAGTCGGAGCAGACGACGGATATGTCATCCGCACTTGGGCGGGCCCGGCCCCGCACGAGCACGTGCAGTCCATCGCCCTGCTGAGGCAGAGGATGTCGACAGATGTGCCGGGCGCAGCGGATCTCCAGGACGAGGAGATCTGGAACCCCGCGCGGGTTCGGGCGCTCGAAGCGGACCGGGAGCAGGCAGGAGGGCGGACGCAGACGGCGCTGGCCCTCCACGACGGTGAGGGCGTCGGCTTCACCGAGGTCGTCAGCTATGCCCAGCGACCCCATGTGGCCTTTCAGGGCGCCACGCTCGTCGTCCGCGAGCATCGCGGCCACGGTTTGGGTGCGAGGCTGAAGAGCTCCAACCATGCGGCGCTGCTGGAGGGATCGGAGGTCGAACGCGTCTACACGTGGAACGCGGCGGAGAACTCGTGGATGCTGGCGATCAACGAGCGGGCAGGGTTCGAAGTCGTGGGCTGGGTCGGCCTGTGGAAGAAGATCCTTGCGTGACTTGACCTGATGCTATAAGCTTGATATTTGCATCGTTCTGCCTGTGGTGTGCCTTCATATAGCGGTGGGCACGTCATTTCCACTCAAGTGAACCACGTCGACGCCGGGAGTCGAAATCCGACACACCCGCGGGTCGTCGAAGCGAAGACGAGTGGGCAGACGAAGTATCAGATGGTGAAGCACTCGGAAGGAACCAATTGGCCGCCGCCAACGACAACACCAGGACCGCTAATCCCCCCCAGAGAATTTCCTTCGCGAAGATTCGCGAGCCCCTCGAGGTTCCCGATCTGCTCGGTCTGCAGACGGACAGCTTCGACTGGCTGATCGGATCGGAGGCGTGGCAGGACCGCGTCGCCGAGGCCATCGAAATCGGAGACGACTCCGTCGCGACCACCTCCGGACTCGAGGACATCTTCGAAGAGATCTCGCCGATCGAAGACTTCGGCGGATCCATGTCGCTGTCGTTCCGCGAGCATCGGTTCGAATCGCCCAAGTACTCGATCGACGAGTGCAAGGAACGCGACATGACCTACTCGGCGCCGCTGTACGTCACCGCCGAGTTCATGAACAACAACACGGGCGAGATCAAGAGCCAGACCGTGTTCATGGGTGACTTCCCCCTGATGACCGACAAGGGCACGTTCATCGTCAACGGCACCGAACGCGTCGTCGTCTCACAGCTCGTCCGCTCACCGGGCGCCTACTTCGAATCGAGCGTCGACAAGACCACGGACAAGGACATCTTCACTGCGAAGATCATCCCCTCCCGCGGTGCTTGGCTGGAGTTCGAGGTCGACAAGCGCGACCAGGTCGGCGTCCGCCTCGACCGCAAGCGCAAGCAGTCCGTGACCGTCCTCCTCAAGGCCCTCGGCTGGAGCGAGGCGAAGATCCTCGAGGAGTTCGGCGAGTTCGAGTCCATCCGCGAGACGATGGCCAAGGACACCGTGAGCACGCAGGACGAGGCGCTGCTCGACATCTACAAGAAGCTGCGCCCGGCAGAGCCGGCGACCGCCGAGGCCGCTCGCAACCTGCTCAACAACCTGTACTTCAACCCGAAGCGCTACGACCTGGCCAAGGTCGGCCGCTACAAGCTCAACCGCAAGCTCGGTGTCGAGGCTCCGCTGTCGGATTCGGTGCTCTCGACCGATGACATCGTGGCCACCATCCGCTACCTCGTGTCCCTACACGCCGGAGTGGAGACCGCCAAGGGCACCCGGGACGGCGAAGAGGTCGAACTCAGCGTCAAGCTCGACGACATCGACCACTTCGGCAACCGCCGCATCCGCGCGGTCGGTGAGCTCATCGAGAACCAGATCCGCACGGGTCTGTCGCGCATGGAGCGCGTTGTGCGTGAGCGCATGACCACGCAGGACGTCGAGGCGATCACGCCGCAGACGCTGATCAACATCCGCCCGGTGGTGGCTGCGATCAAGGAGTTCTTCGGCACCTCCCAGCTGAGCCAGTTCATGGATCAGAACAACCCGCTCGCGGGTCTGACCCACAAGCGCCGCCTCTCCGCGCTGGGCCCCGGCGGTCTCTCGCGTGACCGCGCCGCCATGGAAGTCCGCGACGTCCACCCCTCCCACTACGGCCGTATGTGCCCGATCGAGACCCCCGAAGGTCCGAACATCGGCCTCATCGGTTCGCTGGCCTCCTACGCCCGCATCAATCCGTTCGGCTTCATCGAAACGCCCTACCGCAAGGTCGTCGACGGTGTCGTCACCGATGACACCCAGTACCTGACCGCCGATGACGAACTCGACTTCAACATCGCGCAGGCCAACGCGCCGCTGACCGAAGAGCATCGTTTCGCCGAGGTCGAGGTTCTGGCCCGTCCGAAGGGCGGCGGCGGCGAAGCCGAGCTGGTCCAGTACGACCAGATCGACTTCATGGACGTCTCCGCACGTCAGATGGTGTCAGTGGCTTCAGCTCTCATCCCGTTCCTCGAGCACGACGATGCCAACCGCGCCCTCATGGGGGCGAACATGCAGCGCCAGGCCGTGCCGCTGGTGATGGCGGAGTCCCCGGTCGTGGGCACCGGCATGGAGTATCGTGCCGCAGTCGACGCCGGTGATGTCATCACCGCCGAGAAGTCCGGTGTCATCACCGAGGTCTCCGCGGACTATGTCACGGTGCTCGCCGACGACGGAACCCAGATGACCTACAAGGCTTCGAAGTTCAAGCGTTCGAACCACGGCACCTCGTACAACCAGCGCATCCTCGTCGACGAGGGGGACCGCGTCGAAGCCGGTTCCGTCCTCGCCGACGGACCGTCCACCGAGAACGGTGAGATGGCTCTGGGCAAGAACCTCCTCGTGGCGTTCATGTCCTGGGAAGGCTACAACTTCGAGGATGCGATCATCCTCTCCCAGCGCCTCGTCCAGGACGATGTCCTGTCCTCGATCCACATCGAGGAGCACGAGGTCGACGCCCGCGACACCAAGCTCGGTGCCGAGGAGATCACGCGGGACATTCCGAACATCTCTCCCGACGCCCTGGCCGATCTCGACGATCGCGGCATCATCCGCATCGGCGCCGAGGTCACCGACGGAGACATCCTCGTCGGCAAGGTCACCCCGAAGGGTGAGACCGAGCTGACCCCGGAGGAGCGCCTGCTCCGCGCGATCTTCGGTGAGAAGTCCCGCGAGGTCCGCGATACCTCGCTGCGCGTTCCCCACGGCGAGATCGGCACCGTCATCGGCGTCCGCGTCTTCGACCGTGAGGACGATGACGAGCTCTCGCCCGGCGTCAACCAGATGGTCCGCGTCTACGTGGCCCAGCGCCGCAAGATCACCATCGGTGACAAGATGGCCGGCCGTCACGGCAACAAGGGCGTCATCTCGACGATCCTGCCTGTCGAGGACATGCCGTTCCTCGCCGACGGCACCCCCGTCGACGTCATCCTCAACCCGCACGGTGTGCCGCGTCGTATGAACATCGGTCAGGTCTTCGAGGTCCACCTCGGATGGATCTCGAAGCAGGGTTGGAAGATCGAGGGCAACCCCGAGTGGGCGGCGGAGCTGCCGACGGCGGCCCGCGAGGCCGAGGCCGGCACCAACCTGGCCACCCCGGTCTTCGACGGTGCGCACGAGCAGGAGCTGCGCGGACTGCTGGATTCGACCACCCCGAACCGCGATGGGGACCGTCTCATCGACTCCTCGGGCAAGGCTCAGCTGTTCGACGGCCGCTCCGGTGAGCCGTTCCCGTACCCGATCTCGGTCGGCTACATGTACATGCTCAAGCTCCACCACCTCGTCGACGACAAGATCCACGCGCGTTCGACCGGACCGTACTCGATGATCACCCAGCAGCCGCTCGGTGGTAAGGCACAGTTCGGTGGTCAGCGCTTCGGTGAGATGGAAGTCTGGGCCCTCGAGGCCTACGGCGCCGCCTACACCCTGCAGGAGCTTCTGACGATCAAGTCCGATGACATCCCGGGCCGTGTGAAGGTCTACGAAGCCATCGTCAAGGGCGAGAACCTGCCCGATCCGGGAATCCCCGAGTCGTTCAAGGTCCTCATCAAGGAGATGCAGTCCCTGTGCCTCAACGTCGAAGTCCTGTCTTCCGACGGAGGCCAGGTCGAGATGGGCGAATCGGAGGACGAAGTCTACCGTGCAGCTGAAGAGCTCGGCATCGACCTGTCCCGCCGCGAAGCACAGACCGTAGAAGAAGTCTGAGGACTTCCACTTCAACCGACACAACTTTTTGATGAACGAGACGTTCATCGCCAGGAAAGAGGATTTACGTGCCTGACGTCAATTTCTTTGATGAACTGCGCATCGGTCTTGCCACCGCGGAGAACATCCGCGGCTGGTCACACGGTGAGGTGAAAAAGCCTGAGACCATCAACTACCGGACCCTGAAGCCGGAGAAGGACGGACTCTTCTGCGAGAAGATCTTCGGCCCCACTCGCGACTGGGAGTGCGCCTGTGGAAAGTACAAGCGCGTCCGCTTCAAGGGCATCATCTGCGAACGCTGCGGTGTCGAGGTCACCCGTGCCAAGGTGCGCCGTGAGCGCATGGGCCACATCGAACTCGCCGCTGCCGTGACCCACATCTGGTACTTCAAGGGCGTTCCCTCCCGTCTGGGGTACCTGCTGGACCTGGCCCCGAAGGATCTTGAGAAGGTCATCTACTTCGCGGCCTACATGATCACCTCGGTCGACGAGGACTCCCGTCACCGTGATCTGCCCAGCCTGCAGAACAAGATCGACGTCGAGAAGCAGCAGATCGGCACCCGCCGTGACGCCGACATCGACCGTCGTGCCAAGAAGCTCGAAGAGGATCTCGCCGCGCTCGAGGCCGACGGCGGCACCGCCCAGGCCAAGAAGAAGCTGCGCGACACCGCCGAGAAGGAAATGGACAAGCTGCGCAAGAACGCCGACCGCGAGGTCGACCGTATCGAGCAGGTGTGGGACCGGTTCAAGAACCTCAAGGTCAACGACCTCGAAGGCGACGAGAGCCTGTACCGCGAGATGTTCCATCGCTTCGGTCTCTACTTCACCGGCGCCATGGGCGCCGAGGCGATCCAGAAGCGTCTCATCGACTTCGACCTCGAGGCCGAAGCCGAGAAGCTGCGTGAGCTGATCGCCACGGGCAAGGGGCAGCGCAAGACCCGTGCGCTCAAGCGCCTCAAGGTCGTCAACGCGTTCCTGACCACCGACAACAACCCCGAGGGCATGGTCCTCGACGTCGTGCCGGTGATCCCGCCCGAGCTGCGACCGATGGTGCAGCTCGACGGCGGCCGCTTCGCGACCTCGGATCTCAACGACCTCTACCGTCGCGTCATCAACCGCAACAACCGACTCAAGCGTCTGCTCGACCTCGGCGCTCCCGAGATCATCGTCAACAACGAGAAGCGGATGCTGCAGGAGGCCGTGGACTCGCTGTTCGACAACGGTCGTCGCGGACGCCCGGTGACCGGACCGGGCAACCGGCCGCTCAAGTCGCTGTCGGACATGCTCAAGGGCAAGCAGGGACGCTTCCGTCAGAACCTCCTCGGTAAGCGCGTGGACTACTCGGGCCGCTCGGTCATCGTCGTCGGTCCGCAGCTGCACCTGCACCAGGCCGGTCTGCCCAAGACCATGGCCCTGGAACTGTTCAAGCCCTTCGTGATGAAGCGCCTGGTCGATCTCAACCATGCGCAGAACATCAAGTCGGCCAAGCGCATGGTCGAGCGCCAGCACCCGCAGGTGTGGGACGTCCTCGAAGAGGTCATCACCGAACACCCGGTGCTGCTCAACCGCGCACCGACCCTGCACCGTCTGGGCATCCAGGCCTTCGAACCCCAGCTCATCGAGGGCAAGGCCATCCAGCTGCACCCGCTCGTGTGCTCGGCGTTCAACGCCGACTTCGACGGTGACCAGATGGCCGTGCACCTGCCGCTGAGTCCCGAGGCGCAGGCCGAGGCCCGCATCCTCATGCTCTCGGCCAACAACATCCTCAAGCCCTCGGACGGCAAGCCCGTGACCATGCCCTCACAGGACATGATCATCGGTCTGTTCCACCTCACCTCCGAGCGCAAGGGACTGGCCGGTGAGGGACGTTCCTTCTCCGGTATGGGCGAAGCCATCATGGCCTTCGACCGCGGTGAGCTCGATCTCGGTTCGCCGGTGACCATCCGTCTGGAGAACGTCGTTCCCGGGGCGGACATGGACCTGCCCGAGGGCTGGGAAGCCGGTGATCCGCTGGATGTGCAGACCACCCTGGGTCGCGCGCAGTTCAACGAATACCTGCCTGCCGACTACACCTTCGTGAACTCGACGATCGACAAGAAGGCCTTGAGCCGGATCGTCAACCACCTCGCCGAGGAGTACCCGAAGGTCGAGGTCGCCCACACGCTGGACAACTTCAAGTCCGGCGGCTTCTACTGGGCCACCCGTTCGGGCATCACCATCGCCATGTCCGATGTCGTCTCGCCCGAGGCTAAGGCCGAGATCCTCGACGACGCCGAGGCCATCGACACGAAGGTCCAGCAGCAGTACGAACTCGGTGCGCTCACAGATGACGAGCGCCGCAACGAGCTCGTCAAGCTCTGGACCGAGACGACCGAGAAGGTCGACCAGATCATGCGCACGAACTTCCCCGAGGAGAACTCGGTGCTGCGTCTGGTCGAATCCGGTGCCTCCGGCAACTGGATGCAGGTGCGTCAGCTGGCCGGTATGCGCGGTCTGGTGACGAACCCGAAGGGTGAGATCATCCCTCGTCCGATCGTGTCGAACTACCGTGAGGGTCTGGCGGTGCTGGAGTACTTCATCGCCTCGCACGGTGCTCGTAAGGGTCTGGCCGACACCGCTCTGCGTACCGCTGACTCCGGTTACCTGACGCGTCGTCTTGTCGATGTGTCGCAGGACGTCATCATCCGCACCGCCGACGCCGATTCGAACAAGGGCATCACCCTGCCGGTCGCCGAACGCGATCACGAGGGCAACCTCGTCCCGCACGAGTACGCGGAGACCAGCGTCTACGGTCGACTCACCGTCAACGACGTCACCGACGCCGAGGGCAATGTCATCGTTCCCGCGAAGTCCGATGTCACCGCTGCGACTGTCGACGCTCTCGTGGCCGCCGGGATCGAGGAGATCAAGGTCCACTCGGTGCTGACCGCGGATTCGGATACGCAGATCTCCGCCGAGCACTACGGCCGCTCCATGGCGACCGGCAAGCTCGTGGACATCGGCGAGGCCATCGGCACCGTCGCTGCCCAGTCGATCGGTGAGCCCGGCACCCAGCTGACGATGCGGACCTTCCACACCGGTGGTGCCGCTGCGTCCTCGGGTGACATCACCCAGGGTCTGCCCCGTGTGACCGAGCTCTTCGAAGCCCGCACACCGAAGGGCTTCGCCCCCATCGCCGAGGCGACCGGTCGGGCGAAGATCGACGACAGCCGCAAGACCCGCTTCGTCATCATCACACCTGATGACGGCAGCGACGAGATCGAGCACGCAGTCTCCAAGCGCGCCCGTCTCCTCGTCGAGGACGGACAGCACGTCAAGGCCGGCGAGCAGCTCATCGTCGGTGCGGTCGACCCGAAGCAGGTCCTGCGCATCCGCGGTCGTCGCGAGGCCGAGCGCTTCCTCGTCGAGGAGGTCCAGAAGGTCTACCGTTCGCAGGGCGTGGGCATCCACGACAAGCACATCGAGGTCATCGTGCGGCAGATGCTGCGTCGCGTGACCGTGATCGAGTCGGGCGACACGAACCTGCTGCCCGGCGAGCTCGTCGACCGTGGCCGCTACCAGGCGGAGAACCGCCGTGTGGTCGCCGAGGGCGGCCAGCCGGCATCGGCACGTGACGAGCTCATGGGCATCACGAAGGCTTCGCTGGCGACCGAATCGTGGCTGTCGGCCGCGTCCTTCCAGGAGACCACCCGCGTCCTCACCGAGGCGGCCATGGAAGGCAAGTCGGATACGCTCATGGGTCTGAAGGAGAACGTCATCCTCGGTAAGCTCATCCCTGCGGGCACCGGCCTGCAGACCCACCGCAACATCGTGGTGGAGCCGACCGAAGAGGCCAAGGCCGAGATGTTCACCAACAGCTACGGCGACTTCTACGCGGGCATCGGAGCCGATTCTGGCTCCGCCATCCCGCTGGAGGACTACGACTACGGAGCCTTCAGCTGACCCGCTGATCCCGAGCCGGCAGGCAGACAGGAGGGGCACTCACCATCTGGTGGGTGCCCCTCCTGTCATTGCCAGGTGTTTCCGCGCCGTTCTCTCGGGCGAAGGGCTCAGCCGAAGAGGACCTGTGCCTCTTCCCACCGGTGCAGAGGCACCGATTTGAGGCTGTCGACGGCCGAAGACATCTCGACGGAGACGATGTCGGTGCCCTTGAGGCTGGCCATCTTGCCCCAGTGACCGTGCTGGGCCAGATCGGCGGCCGCCATCCCCAGCCGGGTCGACAGGACCCTGTCGTAGGCAGTGGGGGAGCCGCCTCTCTGCAGGTGTCCGAGGATTGTGGCACGGGTCTCGATGCCTGTGATCTCCTCGATCTTCGGCGCCAGATGATTCGCGATCCCGCCGAGGCGGGTCCGTCCCTTGTTGTCGACACCCTGGTCAGCGATCTGTGAGTCGAGCCCCTCAGGGATGAAGCCTTCGGCAACGACGACGATGGGTGCGCGTCCGCGTTCTCTCGCCGAGGTCACCCAGGCGGCGATCTGGTCGAAGGAGACGGGGAACTCGGGCATGAGGATCGCATGTGCACCGGCTGCCATTCCTGCGTGCAGGGCGATCCACCCGACATTGCGGCCCATGACTTCGATGACCATGCATCGATGATGGGATTCGGCCGTGGTGCGCAGCCGATCGATCGCCTCGGTGGCAATGGACTGGGCGGTGTCGAAGCCGAAGGTGTAGTCCGTGTTGCCGAGATCGTTGTCGATGGTCTTGGGCACTCCGACGATATGAAGACCCTCCTCATGGACCAGCCGAGAGGCACCTGCGAGAGTACCTTCGCCGCCGATGGCGATGAGCGAATCGATGTCGTGAGCCGCCATGACCTCGCGCATCCGATCGGGTCCGCCGCCTTCATAGGGATGGGTGCGGGACGTGCCGAGGATCGTGCCGCCGCGTCCGGAGAGGCCGCGGACGTCGAGCATCGACATGTCGAACATGTCATCATCGAGCAGTCCGCGCCAGCCGTCGCGGATGCCGACGAATGAGGCATTGTGGGTGCGGATTCCCTTGCGGACGATGCCGCGGATGACTGCATTGAGACCCGGGCAGTCTCCACCCGAGGTGAGTACGCCGATCTTCATTCCAGTTGTCCCTGATCCTTTGCTCGGTAGCCTTTGGCAAGCCGCACATCGTGTCCGGCCATGAGTGAGAAGCCCTTGAGGACGAGTATCCCATTGGACCCGTCTCCCTTGGCCGACGCGCGGATCTCGTTGCCGGCCATGATGTTGATCGTCTCATCGCGGATGCGCACACCCGGCGGGACGAAGATGTTATGCCCCGCCCACATCGCGTAGCTCGCGAGCTCGACCGTCACATCGGGTCCCATCACATCGCAGAGGTCGATGTCGTCCCCGCCCATGAGCGCATAGGTGGTCACCGCTGCGGTCCCCGGAGGAACATCGACCTCGCGGCCGGAGAGAACCGCCACGGAATTCATCGGAGACGCTGAGCCGGGATCGGCCAAGGGCCCCGGCACGTTCGACCCGCTCCGAGTCACAGCGGTGCCCGGGGCTCCGCCTTGCCCGGTCTGTCGCTGCAGTGCGCGGAGGAGTTCGTGTCCCTCCGGCAGATCTTCGATGAGCGGGATCAGTTCGTCGAGGAATTTCGCCGAGATGGCTTCGTCCTGCCGCTCGGCGGTCTCGTTCGGATCGAGACGACCGGAGGAGACGGCCTCGGTGATGACCCCGAGCACGGCATCGCGGTCCTTGTCGGAGGCGCGGATGCGCCGAGCCGGAGGCGGCGGGGAATCGTCATGGGGCATGAAGCCAGTGTAGCGGGAACCCCGTATCGCGGGTGGGTGTCCGGCACGCAGCCGGTTCGGTCTCCGCAGAACCTAACGGCCCGAACCGAGGACCCAGCGGCCCGAATCGAGTACGCAGATGCCCCCACCGCGAACGGTGGGGGCACCTGTCTTCTCCTCGGAGACCTCAGAGCTCAGCCGGTGCGGGTGACATCGCGCTGAGCTGCGGGCACAACCTCAGCGGTGGAGATCGTAGCGGTCGGCTTCGACGAGCTTGGTCCAGACCTTGACGAAGTCGGCGACGAACTTCTCACCGGCGTCATCGGATCCGTAGACCTCGGCGATGGCGCGCAGCTCGGAGTTCGCTCCGAAGAGGAGATCGATCCGGCTGCCGGTCCACAGCTTCTCACCGGAGGGGGAGAAGCACTCGTAGACATCGGCGGTCTCCGATGGGCCGACGGGCTTCCACGTGTTGCCGAGTTCGAGGAGGTTGACGAAGAAGTCATTCGTCAGCTCGCCCGGACGGTCGGTGAAGACACCGAGTTCGGAGCCGTCGAAGTTGACGCCCAGGACCCGCAGCCCACCGATGAGCACAGTCATCTCCGGAGGAGTGAGTCCGAGCAGGCTGGCGCGGTCGAGCAGCAGGTACTCGGCCTTGAGCGGCAGATCCTCGGTGAGGTAGTTGCGGAAGCCGTCGTGGGTGGGCTCGAGGAAGCTGAAGGAATCCACATCCGTCTGCTCCTGAGTTGCGTCTCCGCGTCCGGTGGTGACGGGCACGGTGATCTCATGGCCGGCGGCCTTGGCCGCGGTCTCGACTCCGACGGCACCTGCGATGGCCAGAACATCGGCGAACGATGCACCGGTCTGCTCTGCGATGCCCTCGAGCACGGGAAGCACCTGGTCGAGCTCGGCAGGCTCATTGACCTCCCAGCTGCGCTGCGGCTCGAGACGGAGGCGGCCGCCGTTGACGCCGCCGCGCTTGTCCGAGACGCGGTGCGAGGAGGCCGCGGCCCACGTTGTCGACACGAGCTGCGAGACCGTCAGACCCGAGTCGCGGACCGCGGCCTTGACAGCCTCCAGAGCGCTGTCGTCGAGCGGGGTGCCGGCCGGAACCGGGTCCTGCCAGATGAGCTCCTCGCTGGGGACCTCGGGGCCGAGGTAGCGGGTGGCCGGGCCCATGTCGCGGTGGGTGAGCTTGAACCAGGCGCGGGCGAAAGCGTCCTCGAACGCCTTCTGATCGTCCTTGAAGCGGCGTGAGATCTTCTCGTAGATCGGATCGAAGCGCAGCGACAGGTCGGTCGTGAGCATGCGGGGTTCGCGGCGTCCGCTGCCCTGGGCCATCGGGACCATATCGTCTCCGCCGCCGTCGATGGGTCGCCACTGCAGGTGTCCGGCCTCGTTCTCGAAGACCTCCCACTCATAGGCGAAGAGGATATGGAAGAACTCGTTGTCCCAGCGCGTGGGGTGGTAGGTCCAGGTCACCTCGATGCCGCTGCCGACGGTGTCATTGCCCTGGCCGGAGCCGAAATCGCTGCGCCAGCCCAGACCCTGCTCCTCGAAGGGGGCAGCCTCGGGGTCGGCCCCCTTGTGGGACTCGGGCGCCGCACCATGGGTCTTGCCGAAGGTGTGGCCACCGGCGATGAGGGCGACCGTCTCCTCGTCGTTCATCGCCATCCGCGCGAAGGTCTCGCGGATATCGATGGCCGCCTTGAGCGGGTCCGGTTCGCCCTCGGGCCCTTCGGGGTTGACGTAGATGAGCCCCATGGTGGTCGCGGCCAGCGGCTTCTGCAGCTCGCGGTTTCCGGCATAGCGCTTGTCGGTGCCCAACCATTCGGACTCCGAACCCCAGTACACATCGTTGTCCGGCTCCCAGACATCGTCACGACCGCCGGCGAAGCCGAAGGGCTTGAAGCCCATCTGTTCGAGACCGACGTTGCCGGCGAGGATGAACAGGTCGGCCCAGGAGATCTTCTTGCCGTATTTCTTCTTCACCGGCCACAGCAGCCGTCGGGCTTTGTCCAGCAGAACGTTGTCGGGCCAGGAATTCAGCGGAGCGAAACGCTGCTGACCTTCGCCTCCGCCGCCGCGTCCGTCCTGCACGCGGTATGTGCCGGCTGAGTGCCAGGCCATGCGGATCATGAAGGGGCCGTAGTTGCCGAAGTCAGCGGACCACCATTCCTGATTCGTCTTCTGCAGCTGTTCGATATCGGCCTTGAGCTGGAAGTAGTCGAGGCTGTTGAACTCGGCTTCGTAATCGAAGTCGGGGTCCATGGGATCGCGCGCGGGCTGACCCTTCGCGAGGATCTTGAGGTTGAGACGGTTCGGCCACCACTGTGCGTTGGCGTCGCCCTGAACGGGGTTGACCAGCTGCTCGGAATCCGGCGCCGTCGCCGGCTCCTTGCTCGTATGGGCGACAGGGCAGCCGCCGGTGGTCGTGTGCATCATCGTGTTCCTTTCACAGTCGAGTCGGCTTCGGCGACTCGGTTGACGACAAAGGCTGACCTCGAAAAGAGGGCATAGAGGTGTCCTCGGAAGAAGACGGATGGAATATGAACGAGCCTCGGGCTCACACGGCCGAGCGGTGGTCGTCACCGACCATCGCAGCGCCGGAGACCGCACAGTCGGGGCACAGGCCCCAGAAGGTCACTTCGGCCTGTTCGATGACGAAGCCCGCATCATGGGACGGAGTCAGACAGGGGGCCTGACCGACCGTGCAGTCGACATCGACGATGAGACCGCACGAGCGACACACCAGGTGGTGGTGATTGTCCCCGATCCGCCGCTCGTACCGAGCAACCGAACCGGAAGGTTGGATGCAGCGGACGAGCCCCACCTCGGTGAGGGTGTGGAGCGAGTCGTAGACAGCCTGGTGGGAGACTGCGGGCAACGTCTCCCGGACGGAGCGGATGACGGTCTCGGTATCGGCATGCGGGTGGACCCGTACGGCCTCGAGCACTGCGACCCGCTGTTTCGTCACACGCAGGGAGGTCTGCCGCAGAGCTGTGGCAGGGTCCTCTTCGTGTCCGTGTTTGGTCTCGTTCACATGTCCAGAATGCCTGCTTCTTTTGAATCAGTCAAGGAAAGCGCCTGTCCGCGCGCCGAGGCGGCCCCGGGGCGGGGCAGTGGTGCTCGATCCGCAGGGCCGGGTGGGGTAGGGTGGTTCTTCGCCATTTTGACCAGATGTGCAGAAGAGAGATATTCTGTAAAGCGACTGATTGTGTTATCTGCGTCGTCGGACGATCCTGCCGAGTGTTCTGTGAGACTCGGACCCCCTGTGAGAATTCGACGATGCGGGCCGCCGTGACGTCGGTTCTGCCGCTCCATGTCAATACGACACACCCGAGCGCAGGGGTCGATGACTCGCGTGGTTACTGGCATCGGGAGCCAAGCTTCACCCGGTGTTCAGTCGGATATGTCCCACGGTTCACAGAGACGACTGCGGTTGTGGCCGGAATTGGGAATTAGGTCTATCGAGAAGCAAATGGAGAACGCTTAGTGCCGACAATCCAGCAGCTCGTCCGCAAGGGACGGCATGTCAATTCAGCAGGATCCGACGCTCCTGCCCTCAAGGGCAGCCCGCAGCGTCGCGGAGTGTGCACCCGTGTGTACACCACCACCCCAAAGAAGCCGAACTCGGCTCTTCGCAAGGTCGCTCGTGTAAAGCTTTCGAGCCAGATCGAGGTGACCGCCTACATTCCGGGCGAGGGACACAACCTGCAGGAGCACTCGATCGTGCTCGTGCGCGGTGGCCGCGTCAAGGATCTGCCCGGTGTCCGCTACCGGATCGTTCGCGGTTCGCTCGACACCCAGGGCGTCAAGGGCCGTCAGCAGGCCCGCAGCAAGTACGGTGCGAAGAGGGAGAAGAAGTAATGCCACGCAAAGGTCCTGCACCCAAGCGACCGATCGTCGTCGACCCGGTCTTCAGTTCACCGCTCGTCACGCAGCTGATCAACAAGATCCTGCTCGACGGCAAGCGCTCGACCGCAGAGCGGATCGTCTACGGTGCCCTCGAGGGCACGCGCGAGAAGAACGGCAACGATCCCGTTGTCAACCTGAAGAAGGCTCTCGACAACATCCGTCCGTCCCTCGAGGTGCGCTCCCGCCGAGTCGGCGGTGCGACCTATCAGGTGCCGGTCGATGTTCGCCCGACTCGTTCGACCACCCTGGCTCTGCGGTGGCTGGTGGGCTACGCCCGTCAGCGTCGTGAGAAGACCATGACCGAACGGCTCATGAACGAGATCCTCGACGCCGCAAACGGCCTCGGTGCCGCAGTCAAGCGCCGCGAGGACACTCACAAGATGGCGGAATCCAACAAGGCCTTCGCCCACTACCGCTGGTAATCGCCTTCTCTGCTGACCGGCCGGCGGGCATCGCTCGTGAGGCCTGCCGACCGGTCAGCCGGGGGAGTCGAGCAAATCATCGATTGAGAGAGAGACACCGTGGCACTTGACGTGCTCACCGACCTGAACAAGGTCCGCAATATCGGCATCATGGCCCACATCGATGCCGGTAAGACAACCACGACCGAACGCATCCTCTTCTACACCGGCGTGAACTACAAGATGGGCGAGACCCACGATGGCGCCGGCACGATGGACTGGATGGCGCAGGAGAAGGAACGCGGCATCACGATCACCTCGGCCGCGACCACCTGCTACTGGCACGACAACCAGATCAACATCATCGACACCCCCGGTCACGTCGACTTCACGGTCGAGGTCGAGCGCTCGCTGCGCGTCCTCGACGGTGCCGTTGCCGTGTTCGACGGCAAGGAGGGCGTCGAGCCCCAGTCCGAGACCGTGTGGCGTCAGGCCGACAAGTACGACGTCCCGCGCGTCTGCTTCGTCAACAAGATGGACAAGCTCGGTGCTGACTTCTACTTCACCGTCCAGACCATCAAGGACCGCCTCGGAGCCAAGCCGCTGGTCATCCAGCTGCCGATCGGAGCCGAGAGCGAATTCGCCGGTGTCGTCGACCTGCTGGACATGAAGGCCTACGTCTGGCCGGATGAGTCCAAGATGGGTCAGGACATGACGGAGATCGAGATCCCCGAGGATCTCAAGGAACGTGCCGTCGAATACCGGGCACAGCTGGTCGAGGACGTCGCCGAGAACTCGGAAGAGCTCATGGAGAAGTACCTCGAGGGCGAAGAGCTCACGACTGCTGAGATCAAGAGCGGAATCCGCGAACTGGTCATCAAGTCCGAGGCGTTCCCCGTGATGTGCGGTTCCGCGTACAAGAACAAGGGTGTCCAGCCCATGCTCAACGCGGTCATCGACTACCTGCCCTCGCCGCTCGATGTGCCTCCGATGATCGGACACAACCCGAGCAACGACGAAGAAGAGCTCACGCGCAAGCCTGCGAAGGACGAGCCGTTCTCAGCCCTGGCGTTCAAGGTCTCCACGCACCCGTTCTTCGGCTCGCTGACCTATGTCCGCGTGTACTCCGGTCATGTGAAGTCCGGCGACCAGGTGCTCAACACCAGCTCGGGCAAGAAGGAGCGCGTCGGCAAGCTCTTCCAGATGCACTCCAACAAGGAGAACCCGGTGGAAGAGGCCTTCGCCGGCCACATCTACGCCTTCATCGGTCTCAAGGACACGACGACGGGTGACACGCTCAGCGATCCGGCGAACCCCATCGCACTCGAGTCGATGACGTTCCCGGAGCCGGTGATCTCCGTGGCCATCGAGCCGAAGACCAAGAGCGACCAGGAGAAGCTGTCCGCAGCCATCCAGAAGTTCGTCAAGGAAGACCCGACCTACCAGGTCGAGCTCGACGAGGAGACCGGTCAGACGGTCATCCGCGGAATGGGCGAACTGCACCTCGACATCCTCGTCGACCGCATGCGTCGCGAGTTCAAGGTCGAGGCGAACGTGGGCAAGCCGCAGGTCGCCTACCGCGAGACCATCCGTCGCACTGTCGAGAAGTACGATTACACCCATAAGAAGCAGACGGGTGGATCGGGACAGTTCGCGAAGGTCCAGGTCACCTTCGAGCCTCTCGAGGTCGAAGGCGATACGATTTACGAGTTCGAGAATGCCATCACGGGCGGGCGTGTTCCGCGCGAGTACATTCCGAGCGTCGACGCCGGAATCCAGGACGCCATGCAGCTTGGCACTCTGGCCGGCTATCCGCTGGTCGGTGTCAAGGCCACACTGGTCGATGGCGCCTACCACGACGTCGACTCCTCGGAGATGGCATTCAAGATCGCCGGATCGATGGTCTTCAAGGAGGCCGTCAAGAAGGCGAACCCGGTTCTGCTCGAACCGGTCATGGACGTCGAGGTGCGCACCCCTGAGGAATACATGGGTGACGTCATCGGCGACCTGAATTCCCGGCGTGGCCAGATTCAGTCCATGGACGATGCTTCCGGTGTGAAGGTCGTCAAGGCTGTGGTCCCGCTGTCGGAGATGTTCGGCTACATCGGTGATCTGCGGTCGAAGACCCAGGGCCGTGCGGTGTACTCGATGACCTTCTCCAGCTATGCGGAGGTCCCGAAGACTGTTGCCGAGGAGATCATCCAGAAGGTGCGCGGCGGAGAGTAATCTCCGGAATCCGGTCGCCCCGGTGATCAAGAACATGATCGCCGGAATGCAAGATAACCAACAAAAGGTCTAAGATATGAACCGCATATCTTTTGACAACCACGAGGAGGAACCCAGTGGCAAAGGCTAGTTTCGAACGGACTAAGCCGCACGTCAACATCGGCACCATTGGCCACGTTGACCACGGAAAGACCACCCTGACCGCCGCGATCACCAAGGTCCTGGCGGATCAGTACCCGGATCTCAACGAGGCTCGCGCCTTCGACCAGGTGGACAATGCACCTGAGGAGAAGGAGCGCGGCATCACCATCAACGTCTCGCACGTTGAGTACCAGACTGAGAAGCGTCACTACGCTCACGTCGATGCCCCGGGCCACGCCGACTACGTGAAGAACATGATCACCGGTGCGGCGCAGATGGACGGTGCCATCCTCGTCGTCGCCGCCACTGACGGTCCGATGCCCCAGACCCGTGAGCACGTGCTGCTCGCGCGTCAGGTCGGTGTGCCCTACATCGTCTGCGCCCTGAACAAGTCCGACATGGTCGATGACGAAGAGCTCCTCGAGCTCGTCGAATTCGAAGTCCGTGACCTGCTCTCGAGCCAGGACTTCGACGGCGACAACGCCCCGGTCATCCCGGTCTCGGCCCTCAAGGCGCTGGAAGGCGACGAGAAGTGGGTCAAGAGCGTGCAGGATCTCATGGCTGCCGTCGACGACAACGTTCCCGAGCCGGAGCGCGACGTCGACAAGCCCTTCCTCATGCCCGTCGAGGACGTCTTCACGATCACCGGTCGCGGAACCGTCGTCACCGGTCGCGTCGAGCGCGGTGTGCTTCTGCCGAACGACGACATCGAGATCGTCGGCATCAAGGACAAGTCGTCGAAGACGACCGTCACCGCCATCGAGATGTTCCGCAAGACCCTGCCGGATGCTCGTGCAGGTGAGAACGTCGGTCTGCTCCTGCGCGGCACCAAGCGCGAGGACGTGGAGCGCGGTCAGGTCATCGTGAAGCCGGGTTCAATCACCCCGCACACCAAGTTCGAGGCCCAGGTCTACATCCTGAGCAAGGACGAGGGCGGACGTCACAACCCGTTCTACTCGAACTACCGTCCGCAGTTCTACTTCCGGACCACCGACGTCACCGGCGTCATCACGCTGCCCGAGGGCACCGAGATGGTCATGCCCGGCGACAACACCGACATGTCGGTCGAGCTCATCCAGCCGATCGCCATGGAGGACGGCCTGCGCTTCGCCATCCGCGAGGGCGGTCGCACCGTCGGCGCCGGTCGAGTCACCAAGATCAACGCCTGATCTGACTCACTGAGCATTTCAGCCAGGGGCCGCAATCCTTCGGGATTGCGGCCCCTGTCGTATACGCGGATGGGGCAGATGCCTCGTCCGCTTCTTTCCGGTGGTGCTGGAGCTGCGCCGTCGGACGCGTCCGACGGCGCCGGGTTCGGCTGAGAGATCCCTCACAGGCGCCATGCCCGGAATTGCGCGGCTCGAGTGCTCTGTGACAAGATGGTCAGGTTGCGTTTTGGGCGTTGACCCCTGCACTGCGGTAGTGATACCGCGAACAGCCCGAAACACTATCGGATCGATGAATCTGCACTCTGCGGGTTCGGACCGAGCAGCCATTGAGTAGAAGCGCCGTCGGCACTCGAGGAGAAGTGAGAAATTCTCCGCCGGGAACAGCCGACACGCCCGACCTCGGGGGTCGGTCATGGTCAGCCGGCACAGACGGCGGACGTCCCAGACGGACCGCACGTTGATGGCCGGAAGCAACTAAAGAAAGAGACGACGCCATGGCGGGACAGAAGATCCGCATTCGGCTCAAGTCGTACGACCACGCTGTGATTGACAGTGCCGCGCGCAAGATCGTGGACACCGTCACTCGCGCAGGTGCGACTGTTGTGGGCCCCGTGCCGTTGCCGACGGAGAAGAACGTGTACTGCGTCATCCGTTCGCCACACAAGTACAAGGACAGCCGTGAGCATTTCGAAATGCGCACGCACAAGCGTCTGATCGACATCGTCGATCCGACGCCGAAGGCCGTCGATTCGCTCATGCGTCTCGACCTCGCCGACGACGTCAACATCGAGATCAAGCTCTAAGGGAGGCAGCAATGGCGAATACTCGTTCAGCGGCTCTCCCGACCACCCGCAAGGTCAAGGGCCTTCTGGGGACCAAGCTGGGGATGACCCAGGTATGGGATGAGCAGAACAACCTCGTTCCGGTGACCGTGGTGGCCACCGGGAACAACGTCGTGACCCAGATCCGCAACGAGGAGACCGACGGTTATCCCGCTGTGCAGATCGCGTTCGGCGAGATCGATCCTCGCAAGGTCAACAAGCCGACTGCAGGCCATTTCGAGAAGGCCGGCGTGACCCCACGTCGTCACCTCGTCGAACTGCGCACCGCAGACGCTGCTGACTACGAGCTCGGCCAGGAGCTCGGCGTCGACACGTTCGAGGCCGGAATCAAGGTCGATGTGACCGCGAAGACCAAGGGCAAGGGAACAGCCGGTGTCATGAAGCGTCACGGCTTCGCCGGTGTCGGTGCCTCCCACGGTCAGCACCGCAACCACCGCAAGCCAGGTTCGATCGGCGGAGCCGCGACGCCTGGTCGCGTGTTCAAGGGCATGCGCATGGCCGGCCGTATGGGCGCTGTCAAGCACACCACCCAGAACCTCACGATCCACGCCGTGGACGGCGAGAACAACTTCCTGCTCATCAAGGGCGCCGTTCCCGGCCCCAAGGGTGGAGTCGTCCTCGTTCGCTCGGCCGTGAAGGAGGCCTGAACGCAATGACTGATGTCAAGACAGTCGACGTCATCGACGCCGCTGGTGCGAAAGCCGGCTCCGTTGAGCTGCCCGCCGAGGTCTTCGGCGTGGCCGCCAACGTGCCGCTGATCCACCAGGTCGTCGTTGCACAGCTGGCTGCGGCCCGTCAGGGCACGCACAAGACGAAGACCCGTTCCGAGGTCCGCGGCGGCGGTCGCAAGCCGTACCGTCAGAAGGGAACCGGCAACGCCCGTCAGGGTTCGATCCGCGCTCCGCAGTACAACGGCGGCGGAATCGTGCACGGACCGGTTCCGCGCGACTACTCGCAGCGGACGCCGAAGAAGATGAAGGCTGCCGCCCTGCGCGGTGCCCTGTCCGATCGCGCACGCCTCGATCAGGTCTTCGTTGTGAAGAATCTGGTCACCGGCGACGCGCCGTCGACCAAGCAGGCGAAGGCCGCTCTGGCCGGCCTGTCCGACCGCAAGAACACCCTCGTGGTGCTCGACCGCGATGACGAGCTCAACTACTTGAGCGTGCGCAATCTGCCCCACGTCCACGTGCTCACCTTCGATCAGCTCAACACCTACGATGTGCTGGTCGCCGATGACATCGTGTTCACCGAGGCAGCGCTGCAGTCGTTCCTGAGCGGCAACCGCAAATCGGAGGACGCATCATGAGTCTCAACTTCAAGGATCCGCGCGACATCATCGTCGCTCCGGTGGTCTCGGAGAAGACCTACAGCCTGATGGACGAGGGCAAGTACACCTTCCTCGTCGACCAGGACTCGAACAAAACCGAGATCAAGCAGGCCATTGAATCGATCTTCGATGTGCAGGTCGCCAAGGTCAACACCCTGAATCGTCAGGGTAAGCGCCGCCGCACCCGCACCGGCTGGGGGAAGCGCAAGGACACCAAGCGTGCCATCGTCGCCCTCAAGGACGGATCGATCGACATCTTCGGTGGATCGCTCTAAGCGATCCTTCGTCAAAGAAGGACAAGACTCATGGGAATCCGTAAGCACAAGCCGACGACCCCGGGCCGCCGTGGCTCGTCGGTCGCCGACTTCGTCGAAGTGACCCGGTCTACACCGGAGAAGTCGCTTCTGCGTCCGCTGCCCAAGCACGGCGGCCGCAACAGTCAGGGACGCGTGACCACTCGCCATCAGGGCGGCGGTCACAAGCGTCAGTACCGTGTCATCGACTTCCGCCGCCATGACAAAGATGGCGTTCCGGCGAAGGTCGCTCACATCGAATACGACCCGAACCGCACGGCTCGCATCGCTCTGCTGCATTACGCAGACGGAGAGAAGCGCTACATCATCGCACCGCAGAACCTCAAGCAGGGTGCGCAGGTGGAAGCCGGTCCGGGCGCAGACATCAAGCCGGGCAACAACCTTGCCCTGCGCAACATCCCAGTCGGCACCGTGGTGCACGCAGTCGAGATGCGTCCCGGTGGCGGTGCCAAGATCGCCCGGTCTGCCGGCTCCTCCGTGCAGCTCGTGGCGAAGTACGGTCGTTTCGCTCAGCTGCGGATGCCCTCGGGCGAAATCCGCAACGTCGATGCGCGCTGCCGTGCCACCGTCGGCGAGGTCGGCAACGCCGAGCAGTCGAACATCAGCTGGGGCAAAGCAGGCCGCATGCGTTGGAAGGGCAAGCGCCCATCCGTGCGCGGTGTCGTGATGAACCCGATCGACCACCCGCACGGCGGTGGCGAGGGCCGTACTTCGGGTGGTCGTCACCCAGTCAGCCCGTGGGGTCAGTTGGAGGGCCGCACACGCCGGCCGAACAAGGAGAGCGACAAGTACATCGTGCGCCGTCGCCGGACCGGCAAGAAGCGCTGATTGGAGTACTGACTTATGCCTCGTAGCCTCAAAAAGGGTCCTTTCGTCGACGAACACCTGTACCAGAAGGTGGCTCGTCAGAACGAGAAGAACACCAAAAATGTCATCAAAACATGGTCTCGTCGCTCGATGATCATCCCGGACTTCCTGGGACACACCATCGCAGTACATGACGGACGCAAGCATGTCCCCGTCTTCATCACTGAGTCGATGGTCGGACACAAGCTCGGCGAGTTCGCACCGACACGGACGTTCCGTGGCCACGAAAAGGACGATCGCAAGGGTCGCCGCCGCTGAGGCGGGGCACTCTTTCGATCCTAGATAAGAGAGAAGGAAGCGATGGAAGCCAAGGCTAAGGCGCGGTACCTGCGCGTTACGCCTCGCAAGGCTCGGCGCGTCATCGACCTCATTCGTGGTCAGCAGGCGACCGAAGCACTTGCAGTGTTGAAGTTTGCAGAACAGTCGGCATCAGATCCGATTTACAAGCTCGTGGCCTCCGGCATCGCCAATGCGCGTGTCCGGGCCGACGAGGAAGGCGTTGCGTTCGACGAGAACGAACTGGTCATCTCCGAAGCCTTCGTGGATGAGGGGCCGACCATGAAGCGGTTCCGTCCGCGTGCCCAGGGTCGTGCTTTTCGCATCGAGAAGCGCACCAGCCACGTGACCGTGGTCCTGGCCAGCGGTGACGACCTGCCTCAGCGCAAGAGCCGGAAGGGGAACCGTTAATGGGCCAGAAGATCAATCCGAACGGATTCCGACTCGGAATCACCACGGATCACAAATCCAAGTGGTTCGCTGACTCGACGAAGCCGGGGCAGCGCTACAAGGACTACGTGCTCGAAGATGTGAAGATCCGCAGGATGATGAACACCGGTCTGGAAAGGGCCGGCATCTCCAAGGTCAACATCGAGCGCACGCGTGACCGTGTCCGCGTCGACATCCACACCGCACGTCCGGGCATCGTCATCGGACGTCGTGGAGCCGAAGCCGACCGCATCCGCGGTCAGCTCGAGAAGCTCACCGGCAAGCAGATTCAGCTCAACATCCTTGAGGTGAAGAACCCCGAGGTCGACGCACAGCTCGTCGCTCAGGGCGTTGCCGAGCAGCTTGCCAGCCGCGTGGCCTTCCGCCGTGCGATGCGCAAGGCGATCCAGAGCGCTCAGCGTGCAGGTGCCAAGGGCATCCGCGTGCAGTGCTCCGGCCGCCTCGGTGGAGCTGAGATGAGCCGTTCCGAGTTCTACCGTGAAGGTCGTGTGCCGCTGCACACGCTGCGGGCGAACATCGATTTCGGCGTCCACGAAGCCCACACCACTTTCGGGCGCATCGGCGTCAAGGTGTGGATCTACAAGGGCGACCTGACCGACAAGGAGCTTGCCGCCGAGCAGGCCAAGGCTCCTGCTGCTCGTGGCCCGCGCGGCCGTGGGCGCGGTCGGGGTGGCCGCGGACGTGGTCAGGAAGGCGCATCGCGCCGCAATGACCAGGCCCGTAACACTGAGAACAGCGCCGAAGCCCCCGCGGCTGAGGCCGGATCGGAGGGCTGAGACATGCTGATCCCTCGTCGAGTGAAATTCCGCAAGCAGCACCACCCCAAGCGGGGCGGCGCCGCCAAGGGAGGCACGACGGTGTCCTTCGGTGAGTACGGCATCCAGGCTCTCGAGCCCGCCTACATCACCAACCGGCAGATCGAGGCCGCACGTATTGCCATGACGCGCTACATCAAGCGCGGCGGCAAGGTGTGGATCAACATCTACCCCGACCACCCGCTGACGAAGAAGCCTGCCGAGACCCGCATGGGTTCCGGTAAGGGTTCGCCGGAGTGGTGGATCGCCAATGTCAAGCCGGGTCGGGTCATGTTCGAACTCGCCGGTGTGTCCGAGGAAGTTGCTCGTGAGGCCCTGCGCCTTGCGATCCACAAGCTTCCGCTGAAGGCCCGTATCGTGGCCCGCGAAGGTGGTGAGTGAGAATGGCAATCGGTTCGAAGAACCTTTCCATCGACGCACTGGACGGTTTCGACAACGAGCGTCTGCTCGAAGAGCTCAAGAAGGCGAAGGCCGAGCTGTTCAACCTGCGGTTCCAGTCGGCCACCGGCCAGCTGGAGAGCCACGGTCGACTCAAGGCCGTGCGTCGCGACATCGCTCGTATCTACACCGTGCTCAACGAGCGGGAGCTGGAGATCCGGCCGAATCCCGCTGATGCTAAGGAAGAGGGCAAGTGATGGCGGAGACCACGAACACTGAGTCCACGGCTGCGGAGCGCAATACCCGCAAGACCGCACGTGGTTACGTTGTATCCGACAAGATGGACAAGACCATCGTCGTCGAGGTCGAGGAGCGCATGAAGCACCGCCTCTACGGCAAGGTCATGCGCAAGTCGGTCAAGTACAAGGTTCACGATGAGGAGAACACCGCCGGTATCGGCGACTTCGTCCTCGTGGCCGAGACGCGGCCGCTTTCGGCCGCGAAGCGTTGGCGGCTCGTCGAGATCATCGAACGCGCCAAGTAACCAACGCCACCCCACCCACCCGGTCCCGCCCGCGGCCTCCAGCAGGTCACGGGCGGCTACCGGGAACGGGGTGAAATGTCAATGAATCCGTTCCGCAAGGCTCATGTTTCGGCGTGAGAACCAGCGCGACGACAGGAGAAAATAGTGATTCAGCAAGAGTCGCGACTCAAAGTCGCCGACAACACTGGCGCCAAGCAGATCCTGGCAATCAGGATCCTGGGTGGTTCCGGTCGGCGCTATGCCTCGATCGGTGACACCATCGTGGCCACCGTCAAGGACGCAATCCCCGGCGGAAACGTGAAGAAGGGCGACGTCGTCAAGGCCGTCATCGTCCGCACCGCCAAGGAACGCCGTCGTCCCGACGGCTCGTACATCAAGTTCGACGAGAATGCCGCTGTCATTCTCAAGAACGATGAGGAGCCGCGCGGAACCCGCATCTTCGGGCCCGTGGGACGCGAACTCCGCGACAAGAAGTTCATGAAGATCGTCTCCCTGGCACCGGAGGTGTTGTGAGCATGGCGAACAAGCTCAAGATCAAGAAGGGCGACCTCGTCCAGGTGATCGCAGGCGCTCGGGCCTCGCGTGGAGGCGATCGTGGGAAGCAGGGCAAGGTTCTTGCCGTCTACCCCGAGCGCAACCGCGTTCTCGTCGAGGGCGTCAACCGCGTGATCAAGCATAAGAAGGCTACGCAGACTCAGGCCGGCGGCACCGCTGGTGGCCGTGAGACCCACGAAGCCCCCATCCACGTATCCAACGTTGCGCTCGTTGACCCCAAGGACAACAAGCCGACCCGCGTCGGATACCGCGAGGAGAGCGTCGAGCGCGACGGCCGCACCAAGACCGTTCGGGTTCGCTACTCGCGTCGCACCGGGGAGGAGATCTGATGACGGAAACAACCACCAGCCGTCCCGCACCGCGTCTCAAGCAGGTTTACCGCGAAGAGATCATCGCGAAGCTGCAGGAAGAGTTCAACTACGCCAACCCCATGCAGGTTCCCGGACTGACCAAGGTCGTCGTGAACATGGGTGTGGGTGACGCAGCACGCGATTCCAAGCTCATCGAGGGTGCCATCAACGATCTGACTCTGATCACCGGTCAGAAGCCGGTCGTGACTCGGGCTCGCAAATCCGTGGCTCAGTTCAAGCTGCGCGAGGGTCAGCCCATCGGCGCCCACGTGACCATGCGTGGAGCACGGATGTGGGAGTTCATCGACCGCGTCATCTCTCTGGCGCTGCCGCGTATCCGTGACTTCCGCGGACTCTCGGATCGTCAGTTCGACGGCAACGGTAACTACACCTTCGGTCTCACGGAGCAGTCGATGTTCCACGAGATCGATCAGGACCGGATCGACCGCGTCCGCGGTATGGATATCACCGTCGTCACCACTGCGGAGACCGACGACGAGGGACGTGCACTGCTGCGTCACCTCGGGTTCCCGTTCAAGACAAAATAATCGCTACGTTGCAGGTCCAAGCACGGTACGTGGGCGGAAACCGTAACGAGGAAGGGCAAGTGCCCAAATGACAATGACTGATCCAGTCGCAGACATGCTTACGCGTCTGCGCAACGCCAACTCGGCTTACCACGAGGACGTCAGCATGCCGTTCTCGAAGCTCAAGTCGAACATCGCCGAGATCCTGAAGATCGAGGGCTACATCACCGACTGGAGCGTCGAGGACGCCGAGGTCGGCAAGACCCTGCTCCTCGACCTCAAGTTCGGACCCAACCGGGAACGTTCGATCGCCGGCCTGCGCCGTGTGTCGAAGCCGGGGCTGCGCGTCTACGCGAAGTCCACGAACCTGCCGAAGGTCCTCGGTGGACTCGGCATCGCCATCCTGTCGACCTCGTCAGGCCTCCTGACGGACCGTCAGGCCGCCAAGAAGGGTGTGGGTGGGGAAGTCCTCGCCTACGTCTGGTAAGGAAGGAGAGAAGAAGATGTCACGTATTGGCAAGAACCCGATCTCCGTTCCCAGCGGCGTCGAGGTCAAGGTCGACGGCCAGGATGTCGCCGTCAAGGGACCCAAGGGTGAGCTGTCCGTCACCATCCCGGAGCCGATCACCGTATCGCTCGAAGATGGTGTCATCACAGTGGCCCGTCCGGACGAAGAGCGCGAATCGCGCTCGCTGCACGGACTGTCCCGCACGCTCATCAACAATCTGATCGTCGGTGTGACCGATGGCTACTCCAAGGCCCTCGAGATCGTCGGAACCGGTTACCGTGTCCTGGCCAAGGGATCGAACCTCGAATTCGCCCTCGGCTACAGCCACCCGATCACCGTCGAGCCGCCGGAGGGCATCTCCTTCAGCGTCGACGGCCAGACGAAGGTTGCCGTTCACGGAATCGACAAGCAGCTGGTCGGTGAGACCGCTGCCAACATCCGGAATCTGCGCCGTCCCGAGCCCTATAAGGGCAAGGGCGTGCGCTATGCCGGCGAAATCGTCCGTCGCAAGGTCGGAAAGGCTGGTAAGTAAAGATGGCCTTTGGCAAGAAGGAAAGCTACGGCAAGGGCAGGGCAGCTGCTCGCAAGCGCCGTCACGCTCGTCTGCGCAAGCACGTGAGCGGAACGGCCGAGCGCCCTCGCCTCTCGGTGACTCGTTCCACGCGCCACGTCTTCGTCCAGGTCATCGACGACACCGTCGGCAAGACCCTGGTCTCGGCTTCCACCATGGAAGCCGATCTGCGGACATTCGAAGGCGACAAGACCGGCAAGGCCCGCAAAGTGGGCGAGCTGGTGGCCCAGCGCTCCAAGGACGCCGGTATCGAAGCCGTCGTCTTCGACCGTGGCGGCAATGCCTACCACGGCCGTGTGCAGGCAATCGCCGAAGGTGCCCGTGAAGGAGGATTGGCCCTATGAGCACTGAAGAGAACAAGGAACAGCAGGCGACTGCTGAGACCCGCAACGACAACAGCAGCGATCGCTCCTCCCGTGGCCGCGGCCAGGGTGGTCAGAGCGGCCAGGGCCGCGGACGCGGCGAAGGCCGTGGTCGCGGCGGTCGCGGCGACCGTGACGACAAGAACCAGTTCATCGAACATGTCGTGACGATCAACCGCGTGTCGAAGGTCGTCAAGGGCGGACGTCGTTTCTCCTTCACGGCTCTGGTCGTGGTCGGAGACGGCGACGGCATGGTCGGCATGGGATACGGCAAGGCGAAGGAAGTTCCTGCCGCCATCGCCAAGGGTGTCGAGGAAGCGAAGAAGAACTTCTTCCGCGTTCCGCGCATCCAGAAGACCATCCCGCACCCGGTCCAGGGCGAGGAAGCCGCAGGCGTCGTCCTGCTGCGTCCGGCCGCTCCCGGTACGGGTGTCATCGCCGGCGGACCGGTCCGCGCGGTCCTCGACGCTGCGGGTGTCCAGGACATCCTGTCGAAGTCGCTCGGTTCGTCGAACGCAATCAACATCGTGCACGCTGCGATCACTGCGCTGAAGAACCTCGAACGTCCCGAGGAAGTTGCGGCTCGCCGCGGCCTTCCCGTCGACGAGGTTGCTCCGCATGCATTGCTGCGAGCAGCTGCTGAAAGTGGGGCGAAGTCCTGATGGCAAAGCTCAAGGTTACTCAGCGCAAGTCCGCCATCGGGGGCCGTCAGAGCCAGCGCGACACGCTGCGTTCGCTCGGTCTCAAGCGGATCAACGACGTTGTGGTGCAGGATGATCGTCCCGAGATCCGGGGAATGATCAATACCGTGCGTCACCTCGTGACTGTGGAAGAGGTCGATTGATATGTCGAACAACGACTCGCTGAAGCTGCACGATCTCCGTCCGGCCCCAGGAGCCAAGACCGCCAAGACCCGTGTCGGTCGTGGTGAGGCTTCGAAGGGCAAGACAGCCGGTCGCGGAACCAAGGGCACGAAGGCCCGTTACCAGGTTCCGCACGGCTTCGAGGGCGGCCAGACTCCGATGCACATGCGTCTGCCGAAGCTGCGTGGGTTCAAGAACCCGGCCAAGGTGACGTTCCAGGTCGTCAACCTGGACAAGCTGTCCACCCTGTTCCCCGAGGGCGGAGACGTCACCGTCGCCGATCTCGTGGCCAAGGGTGCTGTGCGTGCGAAGCAGCCCGTCAAGGTTCTCGGCACCGGTGAGATCACCGTGGCCCTGAACATCACTGCAGACAAGTTCTCCGGCTCGGCAGCCGAGAAGATCAAGGCTGCAGGCGGAAGCGCCACCGAAGCCTGATCAGTTCCCGCACTGCGGGTCCCAGGCTACGGTTCGAGGGGGCGGTCACTGCGGTGACCGCCCCCTTCTGCATGCTCGATCAGGGGAATGAACGTCAGCCGCCACCGGGGCTCACCGGTTTCGGCCTTGGGGCCTCACCCTGATAGTCTTTTGCAGGTATTTGTCTCATTCGCCAGGTCGCGACCACGACTCTGACTTTCCATCCCCCAACGAGGAGGACGCTTGATCGGCGCAATCCGGAGGGCCTTCAGAACGCCCGACCTGAGGAACAAACTCCTCTTCACCCTGGGCATTCTCGTCATCTTCCGACTCGGCTCGTTCATTCCTTCCCCCGGCATCGATTACACCCAGGTGCAGGAATGCGTGGCTTCGCCTCAGCTCAACGAGGGCGGATTCGCGATGATCAACCTCTTCAGCGGCGGCGCGCTCCTGCAGCTGTCGATCTTCGCTCTCGGCATCATGCCCTACATCACCGCCAGCATCATCGTGCAGCTGCTGCGCGTGGTCATCCCGCGCTTCGAATCGCTGCATAAGGAGGGCGCCTCCGGTCAGGCCAAGCTCACGCAGTACACGCGCTACCTGACGATCGGCCTGGCTGTGCTCAACTCGACGACACTGGTCGCCACCGTCCGCTCCGGTGCGCTCTTCGGCAATGTCGAAGGCTGCCAGGACCTCATCGCCAACGACACCTGGTGGGGGATCACGGTCCTCGTGCTCACCCTGACCGCAGGCACGGGCCTGATCATGTGGCTGGGCGAGCAGATCACCGAACACGGCGTCGGCAACGGTATGTCCCTGCTGATCTTCACCTCGGTCGCTTCGGCCTTCCCCTCCTCGCTGGGCGCGATCTTCCGCGAGCAGGGCGTCGACATCTTCCTCATCGTCATGGCCGTGGGCCTCGTGCTCGTCGCCCTCGTGGTCTTCGTCGAGCAGTCGCAGCGACGCGTTCCGGTCCAGTACGCCAAGCGCATGGTAGGCCGACGGATGTTCGGCGGCACCTCGACCTACATCCCGATCAAGGTGAACATGGCCGGCGTCATCCCCGTCATCTTCGCCTCCTCGGTGCTCTATCTGCCGAGTCTGATCTCCCAGTTCTTCGACCCCGAATCCAAATGGGTCGAATGGATCAACACCTACTTCACCCGCGGGGATCATCCGATCTACATCACGGTCTACGCGCTGCTGACGATCTTCTTCGCCTATTTCTACGTCGCGATCACCTTCAATCCGGAAGAGGTCGCCGACAACATGAAGAAGTACGGCGGATTCATCCCGGGCATCCGCGCCGGTCGACCCACCGCCGACTACCTGAGCTTCGTGCTCAGCCGCATCAACTTCCCCGGCTCTCTCTACCTGGCCTTCGTCGCCCTGATCCCGCTGATCGCCCTGGTGCTGATCAACGCGAATCAGAACTTCCCGTTCGGCGGAACTTCTCTGCTGATCGTCGTGGGTGTCGGGCTGGAGACAGTCAAGCAGATCGACGCTCAGATGCAGCAGCGCCATTACGAGGGACTGCTGCGCTGATCACGACCGGACGCTGACGTTCAGCGGACGAACATTGGAAGGACACCTCATGAGCTCACGCATCATCCTGATCGGCCCGCCCGGGGCAGGCAAGGGCACCCAGGCCGCCCGTCTGTCCGAGGCACTCGGCGTTCCGGCGATCTCCACGGGAGACATCTTCCGGTCGAACGTCAAGGGTGAGACCGAACTCGGCAGGCTCGCCAAGCGCTACATGGACGCCGGCGAATACGTGCCCGACGAGGTGACCAACTCGATGGTCGCCGACCGTCTGGCCCAGGATGACGCTGCAGAGGGTTTCCTCCTCGACGGCTACCCGCGCACCAGTGCTCAGGTCGAAGAGCTCGATCGCATGCTCGCGGCCGAAGGCAAGGCCATCGAACACGTCGTCGAACTCACAGCCGATACCGACGAAGTCGTCGCCCGTCTGCTCACCCGCGCACAGACAGAAGGGCGCAGCGACGACAGCGAAGACGTCATCCGTCACCGCCTCGACGTCTACGAGGAGCAGACCCAGCCTCTGACCGATATCTACCGCAGGCGCGGACTGCTGCACCAGGTCGATGGTCTCGGCGAAGTCAACGACATCACCGAGCGCATCCTCGCCGCCATTCGATGATCTTCGGACCACGGATCGAGCTGAAGACTCCCGCCGAGCTTCAGGTCATGCATCGGGCCGGGCAGCTGACACGTCAAGTGCTTGCAGCGGCCCGGTCCGCGGCGGTTCCAGGAGCCACCACCGCCGAGGTGGCCGCAGCCGCAGAGCACGTCATCGTCGCGGCCGGCGCTCGGTCGAACTTCAAGGGATACCAGGGATTTCCGGCCGTCGTGTGCATCTCGGTGAACGAGGAGATCGTCCACGGGATCCCCGGCCCCCGAACGCTCGAAGCCGGCGACCTCGTCTCGATCGACGGCGGTGCCATCGTCGAAGGGTTCCACGGCGACTCTGCGCTGACGATGATCGTGGGCGGCGACGATGCCGGCAGCGCGGCCGACCGTGAACTGTCCGCAGCCACTGAGCAGGCCATGTGGGCCGGCATCGCGGCATTCGCCATCGGAACTCGAGTGAGCGACATCGGAGACGCGATCGATGATTTCGTGACCGAACGCTTTCCGCATCTGGGACTGGTCGAGGAATTCACCGGTCACGGGATCGGCACGGCCATGCACATGGCACCCGAGGTGCTCAACTACCGTGCACGATCCAATGGTCCGAAGATCAAGGCGGGCATGTGCCTGGCAATCGAACCGATGCTCACTCGAGGCGGTGGTGAGACGGTCACTCTCGATGATGACTGGACCGCGGTCACCGCCGACGGTTCGCGGGCGAGCCATTGGGAACACAGTGTGGCTCGCCACGTGGACGGCGTCTGGGTGCTGACCGCAGAGGATGGGGGAGCGGCCGGGCTGTCGCCCTTCGGGATCACGCCGGTGCCGCCGGCGGGCTGAGCCCGAAGAACGGAGGGGAGGACACGTCCGCGCACGCCGGGGCAGTGCCTCCGATCCCTTCAGAGGATCCGTGCGATCCGGTCGACTGCCTCGATGAGCAGGGGGCGGGGGAGCGCGAAGTTGAATCGGATGTGCCCAGCGCCGACCTCACCGCACAGCCGACCCTCGGTCACGGCCACCTCGGCGCGGGAGTTGATGTGGTCCGCCAGACCCGATTCGAGACCGTAGCCGCGCAGATCCAGCCAGGCCAGATAGGTGCCCTCCGGTGGGAGAAAGACTGCTTTGGGCAGCATGTCCGCGACGAGGTCGGTGAACAGATCACGGTTGCCCTTGAGGTAGCCGTTGATCTCGGTGAGCCAGTCACGTGAACGGGTGTAGGCGGCGGTGGTGGCAAGGATGCCGGGATTGGACGCGGCGCCGGAGACGAACTGCCCCTTCTGTGTCCAGAGGTCGCGATCGTCGGGTGCGGTGAGGATGAGCTGGGCGCATTTGAGCCCCGGGATGTTGAAGGCCTTCGACGCCGCTGTCGCGGTGGCCGTGTGGGCGGCGGTCGCCTCGGTGAGTGCGGCGTACGGGATGTGTCGGGCGGGACCGTAGACGACGGGAGCGTGGATCTCGTCGGAGAACACTCGGGCACCTGCGTCCTCGACCACGTCGGCGAGGGCGAGCAGCTCGGCTTCGGAGTAGACCTTGCCGATCGGGTTGTGGGGATTGCACAGGACGAGCGTGGCGCCGGGCACGAGGGCGGCGGCGATCCCATCGAGATCCAACGACCAGCCGGTCTCGGTACGCCGCATCGGCACCTCGATGAGTTCGCGACCGGTGGTCCTCGCGACGTCGAAGAACGGCATGTATGCGGGGGTGGGCAGGACGATCGGCGTCCCGGCTGGTGTGAGATGGGTGAGCACGCCCAAGAAGGCCGCGATGACATCGCTGGCCGGTTGGATGTGGTCGTCCGGAATCCGCCAGCCGAAGCGATCTGCGTAGAAGTCGGCAGTCGCAGTCCTCAGCTCGGCTGTCAGAGCGTGGGGCGCATAACCGTAGAGGTCGTGCTCATCGAGTTCTCGCATCGCCTGACGGACCGCTGGGGCCACGCCGAAGTCCATCTCCGCGATGAAGGCTCCGATCGAGCCGGGGAAGGTCGACCACTTGCGCCCGCCCTTGGTGACGAGGGACTCTTCGGTGATGGCGTCGAGTTCGGACATCCTCATTCTCCTCTGCTGATGATTTCGACGGATCGCGGTCGACGACCCCATCTCCCGGCAGGAGGGGAGACGCTGCTCTCACGCTAGCAGTCGCGGCATCCGCGCTGGGGTGTCAGCGACTTCGGCGTTCATGTGCGACGGCCCGGACCGCGGGCGACACAGCCGACCGTTGCGGTGCGGGTGGATTGTAAGCGACTTCACCCCGGGAAGCGAGCACCATGTGGAAGATTCTTCGTCCGTAGTGTAAGGTTGATGATTGGTCTGTTCTCACTCAACTCACCCTTTTTCAGATGTGGGCGGCTTCTGCCATCCACTTCTTTTCATGTGGTGACGAGGTCTGCAGTCCAAGGGGTCACCGACAGTGAGCCGGTGATACACGATTACGTCGAACGCGAAGGTTTCGCGGGAATACGAGGTTAGCGAACGATATGGCCAAAAAAGAAGGGGTCATTGAGATCGAAGGCACCGTTGTCGAGGCTCTGCCGAACGCATCGTTTCGGGTCGAGCTGAGCAATGGGCACAAGGTGCTGGCGCATATCTCCGGAAAGATGCGTCAGCATTACATCCGCATCCTTCCCGAGGACCGGGTCATTGTGGAGCTGTCTCCATACGATCTCTCGCGCGGACGAATCGTTTACCGCTACAAGTAAGGATCTTCGATCATTCGCGTCTTGCTCCATGCGGGCAAGGGCCGAAAGAAGGAAAAACGATGAAGGTTAAGCCCAGCGTCAAGAAGATCTGCGAGAATTGCCAGATTACCCGCCGTCACGGTCGGGTCATCGTCATCTGCTCCAACCCGCGCCACAAGCAGCGCCAGGGTTGAGCAGCTCGTTCTGAGCAGATCGAAGCTCCGCTGAGGAGCTTCAGCAGCACCACACCCGCGCAAACCTCGCCATCTGCGGTCGATTCCATGGGAAGTGCGAACTTCCGTGGACACCCGCAGGACGATACCTCCGGTCGGGGGCCGGAGACCTTGGGAGACCAGGGACAGGTTTGCATCAGCACCTCCGAAACAACAACAGGAGACAGTACCTATGGCACGACTTGCCGGAGTCGACATCCCGCGTGAAAAGCGCGTGGAAGTCGCCTTGACTTACATCTATGGTGTGGGCCGCACCCGTGCGCGCCAGACCCTGACCGAAACGGGAATCAGCCCTGATACCCGTGTGAAGGACTTGAGCGACGCAGAGCTCGTCCAGCTGCGTGACTACATCGAGGGCACATTCCAGGTTGAGGGTGACCTCCGTCGTGAGGTGGCCGCCGATATCCGCCGCAAGGTCGAGATCGGAAGCTATGAAGGCCTGCGTCACCGCCGCGGTCTGCCGGTTCGCGGTCAGCGGACCAAGACGAATGCGCGTACCCGCAAGGGCCCCAAGCGCACCGTGGCCGGTAAGAAGAAGTAACTCGCTCACCCGGTCGGCTGCGGCCGACCACCTCGATCAGGAGTAGGAACATATGCCTCCCAAGTCACGCGCCGCTACAGTGCGCAAGCCTCGCCGCAAGCTGAAGAAGAATATCGTCGCCGGCCAGGCTCACATCAAATCAACCTTCAACAACACGATCGTGTCGATCACCGATCCGACCGGTGCTGTCATCTCCTGGGCCTCCTCAGGCGAGGTCGGCTTCAAGGGCTCGCGCAAGTCGACCCCTTACGCCGCGCAGATGGCTGCGGAATCGGCCGCTCGCCGAGCGCAGGAACACGGCCTGAAGAAGGTCGACGTGTTCGTCAAGGGACCGGGTTCGGGGCGCGAGACCGCGATCCGTTCGCTGCAGGCCGCCGGTCTGGAACTGGGCACCATCCAGGATGTCACCCCGGTTCCGTTCAACGGCTGCCGTCCCCCCAAGCGCCGCCGCGGCTGATCCTTCCGTGGAACTGCAACGGATGGCGGGCCTCGGCCCGGCATCGGTCGCAGAACGGATTCCCAGATAACCCGAACCGTTCTTCATGGCTTCTCGCCATGACGTGCAGTGCGAACGTCATATAGCGGATGTTCGCTGAAAGGAAGCCCACGTGCTCATTGCACAGCGCCCAACGCTCACGGAAGAAGTCGTCTCCGACAATCGCTCACGATTCGCCATCGAACCGCTCGAGCCCGGATTCGGCTACACCCTCGGCAACTCGCTTCGGCGGACCCTGCTGTCCTCGATTCCGGGTGCCAGCGTCACCTCCATCCGGATCGACGGAGTTCTCCACGAGTTCAGCACCGTGCCAGGGGTCAAGGAGGATGTCACCGAATTCATCCTCAACCTGAAGTCCCTGGTCGTGTCCTCCGAGTTCGACGAACCGGTCGTCGCCTACCTGCGCAAGCAGGGCCCTGGCACTGTGACCGCTGCCGATGTCTCTGCTCCCGCCGGAGTCGAGATCCACAATCCGGACCTGCACATCGCCACGCTGAATGGTGAGGGCCGTCTGGATATGGAGCTGACCATCGAACGCGGACGCGGATATGTCTCGAGCGCCCAGAACAAGAACGCTGATGCAGAGATCGGCCGGATCCCGGTCGATTCGATCTACTCTCCGGTTCTCAAGGTCACCTACAAGGTCGAAGCCACTCGTGTCGAGCAGCGCACCGACTTCGACCGTCTGGTCCTCGACGTCGAGACGAAGCCCTCGATGACCCCCCGCGATGCGATCGCATCTGCGGGCAAGACCCTGGTCGAGCTCTTCGGCCTGGCGCGAGAGCTCAACGTCGAAGCCGAAGGCATCGAGATCGGTCCCTCGCCTGTGGACGCGGCCCTGGCCGCCGACCTGGCGCTGGCCATCGAAGACCTGGACCTGACCGTGCGCTCCTACAACTGCCTCAAGCGCGAAGGCATCCACACCGTCGGTGAGCTCGTTGCTCGCAGCGAGGCCGACCTCATGGATATCCGCAACTTTGGTTCGAAGTCGATCGACGAGGTCAAGGCGAAGCTCAATGAGCTGGGCCTGAGCCTCAAGGACAGTCCCGCCGGATTCGAGTCCGGTCTCGCTGATGAGGACCAGTCCTACGTCGAAGACGAACAGTACTGATTCAGAACTAG
This sequence comes from Brevibacterium renqingii, assembly GCF_017808105.1. Lineage (GTDB taxonomy): Bacteria > Actinomycetota > Actinomycetes > Actinomycetales > Brevibacteriaceae > Brevibacterium > Brevibacterium renqingii. Next base: position 213,509 of record NZ_JADBHF010000006.1, read on the forward strand.
GAGTAACTCACAATGCCAACCCCAACCAAGGGTCCCCGCCTCGGCGGATCGCCCTCACACGAGCGCATGATGCTCAACAACATGGCTGCCCAGCTGTTCGAGCACAAGCAGATCACCACGACAGTGACCAAGGCCAAGCGCCTGCGCCCTGTCGCCGAGCGGATGATCACGAACGCCAAGAAGGGTGATCTGGCCGCACGTCGTCGCGTGCTCGCTCAGATCTCCGACAAGTCGGTCGTGCACGAGCTCTTCACCTCGATCGCCGAGACCATGGCGGAGCGTCCCGGTGGTTACACCCGTATCACCAAGATCGGCCCTCGTCCCGGGGACAACGCTCCGATGGCCGTCATCGAACTGGTCCTCGAGCCCTACTCGCCGAAGCAGGCAACCGTGAAGGAAGCCGAGCAGGCGACCGCAGCGGCCGCACCTGCGGAGGAAGAGGCTCCGGTCGAGACCGACGAGGTTTCCGCAGAGGCCTCCGACGAGACCTCTGCCGAGACCGCAGAAGAGTCCACCGAGGCTGCCGAGGACAAGTAAGCTCCTCGGGCTGTTCGCCTCGACTGAGGGAGCGGACGGCCGAACACCTCAGGCGGGCACCCACTCCGGGTGCCCGCCTGAGGTGTATTCACGCACTGAGCGCCGACGTGCATGTGGGGCGGACAGACGAATGGCCGGAGCGCGAGGGCTCCGGCCATTCCTGTGGACCGGACAGCTGACAGCCGACGTGCCCGTCGCAGGTTCGTCGCCGGCCAGGGGCCACCGCAGACCGAGCCGGTCACCGTTCGGGGACCGGCTCGCCTGCGGCTACTGCACGCGGGAGAGGGCGACCGATTCGTCGAACTCCCTGTCGGCCTCATCGTCATGTTTGTAGGTGAAGCGGCTGACGACGACCGCCACGATGAGGTTGACGGCGAAGCCGGGGATGATCTCATAGATCTTGTCCGTCATCGGAATGCTCACTTGGCCCCAGACGAACGCCACGACGGCACCGGAGAGGAGTCCGCACAGCGCACCCCAATTGCTCAGGCGCTTCCAGAACAGGGTGAGCAGCACGATCGGCCCGAAGGATGCGCCGAATCCTGCCCAGGCGAACGCCACGAGATCGAGGATGCTGTTGGACGGAGAGATCGCCAGCATCACCGCGATGATGGCGATGACCAGCACGCCGAGGCGGCCGAGCAGCACATACGTCCTGTCCTGCAGGGTGCGCTTGGATCCGGCGCGCAGAGCGACGATCTTGAACAGGTCCTCGATGAGCGCCGAGGACGTGACGACGAGCTGGGAGGAGATCGTCGACATGATCGCGGCCAGCACCGCGGCTAGCACGAGGCCCGCGATGAACGGGTGGAACAGGATCTGGGCGAGATCGAGGAAGACGGTCTCGGCATCGGCCGGTTCCATTCCCGCGTGATGGGAGAAGTAGGAGATGCCCACGATCGCGGTGGCGACAGCGCCGAGCGCGGAGATGCCCATCCAGCCGACGCCGATCCGTCGGGCGACCTTGGCATCGGCTGGGGTCCGCAGAGCCATGAAGCGCACGATGATGTGGGGCTGGCCGAAGTATCCCAAGCCCCACGCCAGGGATGAGATCACTGTGAAGTACGCGCCGCTGGCCCAGAACGGTTCGCTGCCGAGGAGGCTGAGCAGTCCGGGATCGATCTGCGAGACGTTGCTGAGCACGGTTGAGGGGCCGCCGGCGTTGATGACCGCGACGATGGGCACGGCGACGAGGGCGGCGAACATGAGCAGACCTTGGGCGACATCGGTCAGCGTCGCGCCGAGGAATCCGCCGAAGAGCGTGTACACCATGGTGATGGCCGCGACGAGCAGCATTCCCCCGAGGTAGTTGAGTCCGAAGCTCGATTCGAAGAATTTGCCCGCGGCGACCATGCCTGAGGAGACATAGAAGGTGAAGAATACGAGGATGATGACGCCGCAGACGATGCGCAGCAGCCGGGAGCGGTCCTTGAGGCGCTGTTCGAAGAAGCTGGGAATCGTGATCGAGTCGCCGGCCTTCTCCGTGAAGGCCCGCAGGCGCGGGGCCACGAACTTCCAATTGACCCAGGCGCCGGCCGTGAGGCCGATGGCGATCCACGCTTCGATGAGGCCGGAGAGGTAGATCGCTCCGGGCAGGCCCATGAGAAGCCACCCCGACATGTCCGAGGCGCCCGCGCTGAGAGCCGCCACACTCGGGCGCAGACCCCGGCCGGCGAGCATGTAGTCGTCGAGGCTGTTCTTCGTCTTGCGATAGGCGAACCAACCGATGGCCAGCATCCCGATGAAATACAGGACGATCGCGATTGTCCGGAAAGTGGTTTCCGTCATTCGAGCTCAGCTCCTTCAATAGGCCGTCGCGACTTTACAGCAGAAGTGATCCCGGGTGTGAATTCCCTGGGTGACTGCGCGCGGCGGCCAAGCTCAGTTGAAGACGACTGTGCGGTGCCCGTCCATGAGCACCCGTCCCTCCGCGTGCCAGGCCACGGCCCGTGCGAGGACAGCCGCCTCGACGTCCTGACCGCGCTGGACGAAGTCCGCGATCGCTCGGTTGTGGTCGACGCGTGCGACGTCCTGTTCGATGATCGGACCTTCGTCGAGATCGCCGGTGACATAGTGCGCGGTGGCGCCGATGATCTTCACACCTCGTGCGTGCGCCTGGTGATAGGGCTTGGCTCCCTTGAAGCTGGGCAGGAAGGAATGGTGGATGTTGATGACTCTGCCTTCGAGCCGGTCACAGAGATCGGGGGAGAGGATCTGCATATAGCGGGCCAGCACGATGAGTTCGACGTCGAGCTCATCGACGAGGGAGGACAGCTTCGCCTCGGCGATGGGCTTCGTGTCTGGTGTGATTGGGATGTGGTGGAAGGCGTGACCGTGGAATTCGGCCAGAGACCTCAGCGAATCGTGGTTCCCGGCGACCCCGACGATGTCGATGGGCAGCTGGCCGGAGGAATGCTGGAAGAGCAGGGTGTTGAGGCAGTGTGCGGCTTTGGACACGAGGATGAGCGTGCGAGTCCTCTTCTCCACCGGTTGCAGACTCACGGTCATCGCGAAGCGGTCGGCCGCCTCGGCGAGTTCGGCTTCGAGCGTCTCGGCGGAGACCTCTGCGGAAGTGGAGAACTGCAGACGGAGGAAGAACTGGCGGGAATCGGGGGAGGAGAACTGCTGTGATTCGGTGATATTGCCGCCGAGGCCTGCGAGCACGCCCGTCACGGCATGGACGATGCCGGTCGAGTCGGGACAGGTGACTCTCAGGATCCATTCTCTGCTCATGGGCTCGATCCTAGCCTTTGGAGTCCATCGGCAAGAATCCGGTGCCGTCATCCGGATGGCGGTCGGCCCGCGGTGCTCGCGACGTTCGCTGTTAGCATGGTCTGCGGGTGTTCGCGGCGGCTGATCTCGCTGTTCCACTCACCACATCGGATGCCACAGGAGAGTACTCATGACCGAAAACTCGATGCAGGCCTCGCTTGCAGACATCGATCCCCAGATCGCCGAGGTCCTCGACCTCGAGTTGGGCCGCCAGCGTTCGACTCTCGAGATGATCGCCTCGGAGAACTTCGTCCCCCGCGCCGTGCTGGAAGCGCAGGGTTCGGTGCTGACGAACAAGTATGCCGAGGGCTACCCCGGCAAGCGCTACTACGGCGGGTGCGAATATGTCGATGTCGCCGAGAACCTGGCGATCGAGCGGGCCAAGAGCCTCTTCGGCGCCGAATACGCCAATGTTCAGCCGCACTCCGGCGCATCGGCGAATGCGGCGGTCATGCACGCACTCGCTCGGCATGGAGACAAGCTGCTCGGGCTCTCCTTGGCCCATGGCGGGCACCTCACCCACGGCATGAAGATCAACTTCTCCGGACGCCTCTACGACGTGGCCTCCTACGAGGTCGACCCCGACACCTACCGCATCGACATGGACAAGGTGCGGGAGAAGGCGCTCGAGCACCGTCCGCAGGTCATCGTCGCCGGCTGGTCGGCCTACCCCCGTCAGCTGGATTTCCAGGCCTTCCGGAATATCGCCGACGAGGTGGATGCGAAGCTGTGGGTCGATATGGCCCACTTCGCCGGTCTCGTCGCCGCCGATCTCCACCCGAACCCGGTCCCCTTCGCCGATGTCGTGTCCTCCACGGTCCACAAGACGATCGGCGGTCCGCGTTCCGGGTTCATCCTCGGCAAGGAGGAATTCGCGAAGAAGCTCAACTCCGCTGTCTTCCCGGGCCAGCAGGGCGGACCGCTCATGCACGTCGTGGCGGCCAAGGCCGTGGCCTTCAAGCTCGCTGCCGCGGCAGAGTTCAAGGAACGGCAGGAGAGGACAGTGCGCGGTGCCCAGATCCTCGCTGAGCGCCTGCTCGCCGACGACGTGGCCCAAGCCGGAGCCACCGTGCTCACCGGCGGCACGGATGTGCATCTGGTGCTCGTCGACCTGCGCAACTCCGCCCTCGACGGGCAGCAGGCCGAGGATCTCCTGCACGAGGTCGGGATCACGGTCAACCGCAATGCCGTCCCGTTCGACCCCCGCCCGCCGATGGTGACCTCGGGTCTGCGCATCGGCACCCCGGCCCTGGCCACCCGTGGCTTCGGCGACAAGGAATTCACCGAGGTCGCCGACGTCATCGCCGAGGCGCTCAAGCCCGGGGCTGACGTCGAGGCTCTCGCCGCCCGGGTGCAGAGGCTCAGTGATGACTTCCCGCTCTATGAGGGACTGGAACAGTACTGATGAGTGCACAGATCCTCGACGGCAGGGCCTGCGCCAAGCAGATCAAGTCGGAACTCACCGAGGCGGTGGAGAAGCTGGGGAAGACCGGGATCGTTCCCGGCCTCGGCACCGTCCTGGTGGGGGAGGACCCCGGGTCGAAGTGGTACGTCGCCGGCAAGCACCGCGACTGCGCCGAGGTCGGCATCCACTCGATCCGCCGCGACCTGCCGGAGACAGTGACACAGGACGAGCTGTTGGCCGTCATCGACGATCTCAACAACGATCCTGCCTGCACCGGTTACATCGTGCAGCTGCCGCTGCCTGCGCACATCGACACCGACACCATCCTCGAGGCCATCGACCCGGCCAAGGACGCCGACGGTCTGCACCCGACGAACCTCGGTCGGCTCATGCTCAACGTCAGCTCCGAGATCACCACACCGCTGCCGTGCACCCCGCGCGGTGTGATCGAGCTGATGACGCGCAACGGGATCGAGCTGAACGGCAAACACGTCGTCGTCATCGGCCGCGGAGTCACCGTCGGCCGATCCATCGGCGCCCTGCTGACGCGGCGTGAGCACAATGCCACGGTGACGCTGACCCATACCGGGACCCGGAACCTCGACGAACTGCTGGCTCAGGCCGATGTCATCGTCGCGGCCGCCGGCTCCGCCCGGATCGTCAAGGCCGAGTCCGTCAAGCCCGGAGCGATCGTCCTCGATGTGGGAGTCTCTCGTGAGACCGATCCCGAGACGGGCAAGTCGAAGATCGTCGGCGATGTCGATTCCGGCGTCGCCGAGGTGGCTGCCTGGGTGTCTCCGAATCCGGGCGGCGTGGGTCCGATGACCCGAGCCCTGCTGCTGAAGAACGTCGTCGATACCGCACAGCGAGCTGTCGCAGACGTCTGAAACGCTCGTGGTCTCCATCGTGCGGACCGCATCCACTAAGTCCATGAATGAGTTGGGCCCCGAACTGATGTTCGGGGCCCAACTCATTGCGGGGGCGGGGCGTCGGCCTTGATCACTCCTCGGCCAGTTTGAGTTCGAAGAACACTCTCGGGTTGTTCGACCCTGCGTAGTCCTCGATGAGCTCGCCGTTGAACCCCAGCGAGGAGTGGAACGAGATCGCGCCGGAGGACTCGGGCTTCGTCGTCGCCTGCACCGACGCCACTCCGAGCTCACGAGCGCGGTCGATGAAGTGCTGATAGAGGTGACGGCCGATTCCCCGATGCCGGTAATCGGTGCGGGCGGCGACCAGATGGATATAAGCGGGTCCGTCGTGCGGAATGACGCCCAGCAGGTAGCCGACGATCTCCGAGCGGTAGCGGGCGACCAGGCCGGAGGTCACGAACTGCCGGAACCAATAGGCGTCGTGGTCCCCGCTGAGGTCCCGGTCTCCCCAGAAATTCTCCTGTGCTCCCAGCAGGAACTCTCGCATCTCACGGGCGTCGACTTCATCGAGCGGACTGATGCTCAGCTGCTCGGTCTCGAAAGTTTCGTCAACGGCCATTGCGCCTCCTGATGTATTCGTTCTTTCCCTCACTCTATAACGCCCCGCCCCGGAAGAGTAGCGCGCACATGTCATGATAGATCACATGATTCGGATTGCTTCAGTCAACGTCAACGGAGTCCGCGCAGCATGGAGGAAGGGGATGCCCACCTGGGTCGATGCCGCGAAACCGGACTTCATCACTCTGCAGGAAGTGCGTGCCGCCAACGACGTCGCCCTCGGTGTCCTCGAGGACACCGGGTACACCACGGTCAGCCATGACGCGGAGGCGAAGGGGCGCGCGGGAGTGGCCGTGATGGCGCGGTCCGAACCGGAGTCGAAGCGGGAAGGACTCGGGGACGACGGCTACTTCGACCGGGCCGGACGATGGCTGGAGACGGACTACCGACTCGGTGACGGATCTCTGCTCACGCTCGTCTCCGCCTATGTGCACTCCGGCGAGGTCGACACCCCGAAACAGGACGACAAGTATCGGTTCCTCGACCGCATGACCGTCCGGATGCCGCAGCTGGCGGAGAGGGCCGACCACGTACTCATCACCGGTGATCTCAACGTCTGCCACACCGAACGGGATCTGAAGAACTGGAAGGCCAACCGGAAGAAGGCAGGTTTCCTGCCTGAGGAACGTGCCTACTTCGACGGCTTCTTCGGCGAGGTCGGCTATGTCGACGTCCACCGGAAGCTCAGCGGTGACGTCGACGGGCCCTACACCTGGTGGTCGATGCGTGGGAAGGCCTTCGACAACGACACAGGCTGGCGCATCGACTACCACATGGCCACACCGGCGCTCGCGGAATCTGCGGTCAAGGCAAGCGTGGACAGAGCAGACAGCTGGGGCGAACGGTGGTCCGACCATGCGCCGCTGGTCATCGATTACGAACTCCCGGCCACCGCGGCCTGAGGCGAGGCGAACTGGAGTGACGAGCATTCCCCCGCAGCCGATCAGGCGGGCCCGGCTGCCGTCCCATCGAGGGCTGCAGCTCGATGTTCGGCCGCGAAATGGGGTATGCCGTGGCGAGTCATGTGATCGGCAAGGTCACTGTACCGCTCGCTCGTTCCGTTCCGTGCCCTCGAACACGTGGGCGGGCATCCCGGTTCGGACGAGGACCGAACGTCGGGCAGGGGAGACGAAGATGGCATCATAGGACTATGACGATCTCTTCACTGCCTCGCACGGTCTCCGGTATCCAAGCCACCTCCGATTCTCTCCATCTCGGCAACTACATCGGGGCACTGCAGCAGTTCGTGACGCATCAGGATTCGCACGACGCCTTCTACTTCATCGCGAACATGCACGCGATCACCGTCGAACAGGATCCTGCCGAGCTGCGGGAGCGGACGCTGCGCACCGCCGCCCAGTTCATCGCCGCCGGTCTCGACCCGGAGAAGTCGACGATCTTCGTCCAGTCCCAAGTGCCTGCCCACCCGCAGCTGTCGTGGGTGCTCGAATGCACCACCTCGATGGGTGAGGCGAGCAGGATGACGCAGTTCAAGGACAAGTCGGCCAAACAGCAGCATGTGTCCTTGGGTCTGCTCACCTATCCGGCGCTCATGGCCGCCGACATCCTGCTGTACAACCCGCAGCTCGTCCCGGTCGGCGAGGACCAGCGGCAGCACCTCGAACTGACCCGCAACCTCGCGGAACGCTTCAACTACCGTTTCGGGAAGACCTTCGTCGTCCCCGAGGCGCAGATCCTCAAGGCCACCGCGAAGATCTTCGATCTGCAGAACCCAGGCGCGAAGATGTCGAAGTCGCAGCCGAGCCCCCAGGGCCGCATCGATATCCTCGACGATGCGAAGTCACTGACGAAGAAGATCAAATCCGCCGTGACCGATGACGGCACCGAGATCGCCTTCGACCCCGAGGCCAAGCCCGGCGTGTCGAACCTGCTGACGATCTATTCCTCGCTGACCTCCCGATCCGTCGACGACATCGTCGCCGAATACGAGGGCAAGATGTACGGGCACCTCAAGGTCGACCTCGCCGAGGTGGCCGTCGAGACTCTCACTCCAGTGCGGGAGCGCGTTCTGGAGCTGCTCGAGGACCGGGCCGAGCTGCAGGCCATCCTCGATCGCGGAGCCGCCAAGGCCAGCGAGATCGCGGAGGCGACTCTGCGTGAGGTCTACGACAAGATCGGCTTCATCTGATCGTGGCGAGGAAGAAGCCCGAGGAGGGCCCGCTCAATCTCACGCCGGACATGCTCCACACCGCTGCGCGGGTGGAGGACCGGTTCAACGAGTGGATCCAGAACCGGGCCACCGACCACAGCTATCAGCGTACGGTCATCGCCTACGACACCTACGGCGGCACCGGATGGGTGCGTGTGCTCGGTCGCCTGGTGCTCACCCCCAGCGGGCAGCCGGCCGCGGACGTCCACGCGAGCATCCGCGGATGGAAGTCCTTCGTCAGCGTTCCGCTGCCCAATGACACCGCGTGGGTGCGAGTCAACGACGAAGAGCACATGGTCACCTCGGACCGCGGCGGCATCATCGACACCGTCATTCCGGGCGATTTCGAACCGGGGGAGACGGAGATCGAGCTGTGGACCGATGGGTCCCTCGTCGACTCCGCAGCGGTGCGCATCATCGGCGAGGACTCGACATTCGGCATCATCTCCGATATCGACGACACGGTCATGGTCACCTCGCTGCCCCGACCGTTCCTGGCCGCGTGGAACACATTCGTGCTCAGCGAGCATGCCAGATCCCCGGTGGCGGGCATGGCCGTCCTCTACGACCGGATCACCTTCATGCGACCGTCGACGCCGATGATCTACCTGTCGACCGGAGCCTGGAACTCGGCTCTGACGATCAAGAGGTTCCTCTCCCGCAACCTCTACCCGATGGGCCCTCTGCTGCTCACCGATTGGGGACCGACGACGACGCGAGTCTTCCGCTCGGGCAAAGAGCACAAGCGCAACACTCTCGAGCGCCTGTCGCGGGAGTTCCCATGGATGAAGTGGCTGCTCATCGGCGACGACGGGCAGAAGGACGAGGAGGTCTACGGGGAGTTCGTCGAGAACCATCCGGAGAACGTCGCCGCCGTGGCCATCCGGCAGCTGACCGTCGGCGAGGCCGTGTGGGCGGGAGGCCGGTCGAAGCGCCACGGCCGGGGGCAGGGGGTGCCGTGGATCTATGCTCCCGATGGCGCAGGGCTCGCCTCGCGTCTGACCGAACGCGGAATCATCTCGACCATCTGAGCACTGCGCCGGCACGAGTCGAGCCCGGCTCCCCGACACTGGGGAACCGGGCTCGCTGCTCTCAGGCAGGCTCAGCGCAGGCGCGTGAGCAGCTGCTGCTTCGCCTCCTCGAACTGAGAGGCGAAAGTGCCGACGAGTTCGGCCGTCGTCTGCTGCATGCCCAGAGCGCCGATGCCCTGCCCGGAGCCCCAGATGTCGCGCCAGGCCTTCGCCTCCGAGTCCGGGTCAGTGCCGAAGTCCATCTTCGTCGGATCGGCCTCGGGCAGGTTGTCCGGATCGAGACCGGAAGCGACGATCGAACCGCGCAAGTAGTTGCCTTTGACCCCGGTGAAGTAGTTCGAGTAGACGACGTCATCGGCCCCTGATTCGACGATCATCTTCCGATAGTCTTCGACGACATTCGCCTCGGGCGTGGACAGGAACGCCGATCCGATATATGCGAAGTCCGCGCCCGCCGCCAGCGCCGCGAGAATCGACCGACCGTGGGCGATGGCACCGGAGAGCAGCAGAGGACCGTCGAACCACGACCGGATCTCCTGCACGAGGGCGAACGGAGACTGTGCACCGGCGTGCCCGCCTGCGCCTGCGGCTACGGCGATGACACCGTCGGCGCCCTTCTCGACGGCCTTGTGGGCGAAGCGGTTGTTGATGACATCGTGGAGGACGACGCCGCCGTAGGAATGGACGGCCTCGTTGACCTCCTCGCGGGCGCCCAGGGAGGTGATGACGATCGGAACCTCATGGCGGACGACCTCGGCGAGGTCGGCTTCGAGTCGGTTGTTCGAACGGTGGACGATGAGGTTGACCGCGAAGGGAGCGGCCGGCCGATCAGGGTTGGCCGAATTGAAAGCGGCGTTCGACTCGGTGATCTCGTCGAGCCAATCCGCCAGCAGCGATGCCGGTCGCGCATTGAGGGTGGGGAAGGCACCGACGATTCCCGCCTGGCACTGAGCCTTGACGAGCTCGGGGCCGGAGGCGATGAACATCGGGGAGCCGAAGACGGGCAGTCGCAGCTGGGAGGACAGATCGGTGAGAGAGGACACGATGCCTGCTTGAGTAGATGAATGCATGCCCCCACTTTAACTGAACGATTGTTAAATGCGATATCCGCCACATCCGCATGTTCGGTGTCCGCCGAAGATCGTCCGCGCCGAGGCCTGCGCCAGCAGAGACCGCTCGATGCCCGGATCAGGGCGCGGTCGAGAGCGGGCCTGAGACGAACACGGCGCAGACCCGAAGAGGGGCCTGCGCCGTGGATCGAGCTGAGAGCGAGATCAGGAGTCCGTGAAGTTCGGATCCCTCTTCTCGACGAAGGCGGCCATGCCCTCGGACTGGTCGTTCGTGGCCAGCGAGGAGTGGAAGAGGCGGCGTTCGTAGCGCAGCCCCTGTTCGAGAGTCGTCTCGAACGCGGTATTCACCGCTTCCTTGACCATCGCCGAGGCGACCCGGGACTTGCCTGCGATCGTCCGGGCGATCTCGGTGGCCGTCTCGAGCAGCTGCTCGGGTTCGACCACGCGGGCGACGAGGCCGGAACGCTCGGCCTCCTCGGCGTCCATCATCCGACCGGTCAGGCACATGTCCATGGACTTCGCCTTTCCGATGGCCCGGGTCAGCCGCTGCGATCCGCCCATGCCCGGCAGCACGCCGAGGTTGATCTCCGGCTGGCCGAACTTCGCCTTCGTCGAGGCGATGAGGATATCGCCCATCATCGCGAGCTCGCAGCCGCCGCCGAGCGCGAAGCCGCCGACGGCGGTGATGACCGGCTTACGCACGTCGGTCAGGCGTGACCAGCCGGCGAACCAGTCGGCCTTGTACGCGGTGGCGAAGTCCAGGCTCGACATCTCCTTGATGTCGGCCCCGGCGGCGAATGCCTTCTCGCTGCCGGTGATGATGATCGCCTTGACCTCGTCATCGGCGTCGAACCCGGTGGCGGCATCGGTGATGTCCGTGAGCACCTGCAGGTTGAGCGCGTTGAGCGCCTTCGGCCGATTGATGGTGATCGTGGCGACGCCGGACTCGACGGCGGTGAGGATGGTTTCGTATTCGCTCATGAGAACACCTTCTCTTCGTGATCGGTGGTGAGGATGGACTCGACGGTTTCGTCGCTGACATCGGCCAGGGTCGCCGGGCTCCACTGCGGATTGCGGTCCTTGTCGATGACCTGAGCGCGGATGCCCTCCTTGAGATCGGGTCTTTCCGTCAGCGCCACGGCGACGCGATAGTCCTGTTCGAGGACTTCGGCCAGGGACATGGATGCGGCCTTCCGCAGGGCGGCCAGCGTCACCTTCACCGAGGTGGGGGCCTTGGAGCCGATGAGCTCGGCGGTGGCCTGAGCGTCGGGATCCTCGTGCGCGGCGAGGGCTGCGACGATGTCCTCGGCGCTGTTGCCGACGTAGCATTCGTTGATCCAGTCGGCCGCCTCGGCGAGCTCATCGACCGGTGCTGCTGCGGAGTACTTGCCGAGAACGGCGTCGAGCTCCTGTCCGGAGGTCAGATCGGAGATGAGATCGGGGATCCGCGCATCGGGAACGTAGTGGTCGGCGAGCCCGAGGGCGATCGCGGTGCCGGCTCCGACCGGTCGGCCCGTCAGCGCGAGATGGGTGCCCAGCTCACCGGGCGCATCGGCCAGCAGATGCGTTCCGCCGACATCGGGGAACAGACCGATCCCGGTCTCGGGCATGCCGACCTTCGTCGAATCCGTGACGATGCGGTGTGAGCCGTGGCCGGAGATGCCGACGCCTCCGCCCATCGTGATGCCGTTCATGATGACGACATAGGGCTTGGGGAATTCGGAGATCGCGTGATTCATCTTGTATTCGCGATTCCAGAACTTCGCGTTCTCGTCGCTGCCTGCCACGATGTCGTTGTACACCGCCTTGATGTCCCCGCCCGCGCACAGGCCGCGCTCTCCGCGACCGGTGACGAGGACGAGGGAGACCGAGTCGTCATCGCTCCAGGCGCTCAGGGCATCATCGATGGCGCCCACCATCTCCTGGCTGAGCGCATTGATCAGCTTCGGTCTGTTGAGTTCGATTCGGCCCACCCCGTTGGAAACCGAGGTGACGACGGAGTCGTCCGTCCGCTGTGCCGAAGTATCTGTCATATCAGCCCACTCCTGTGCTCTTGCGCGAGATGATCACGCGCATGATTTCGTTGGTGCCTTCCAGAATCTGGTGGACTCGCAGGTCACGAACCAGCTTCTCAATTCCATACTCTGTCAGATACCCGTAGCCGCCGTGCAGCTGGAGGGCCCGGTTCGCGACCTCGAACCCGGTGTCGGTCGCCTTGAGCTTGGCCATCGCGGACAGGAGCGAGGTGTTGGGATCGCCGGCATCATAGGCGTTCGCCGCCCGCCAGAGAAGGGAACGAGCGCTCTCGAGGTCGGCCTGCATCTGCGCGACCTCGAAGCGAAGCGCCTGGAAGCCGGAGAGTTCGGTGCCGAAGGCCTGCCGCTCGCCCATGTATTCGACGGCTTTCTCCAGTGCGGACTGACCGCCGCCGAGGGAGCAGGCGCCGATGTTGAGACGCCCCCCGTCGAGACCTGACATGGCGATCTTGAAGCCCTGGCCGGGCTCGCCGAGGAGGTTCTCCTTGGGCACGCGCACGTTCTCCATGATCACCTGACGTGTGGGCTGCGCTCGCCATCCCATCTTCCGCTCGTTCGGACCGAAGCTCAGTCCCTCCATGTCCTTCTCGAGGATGAAGGCCGAGATTCCTCGTGCGCCTTCCTGCCCGGAGCGGGCCATGACGAGGTAGGTGTCCGAGGTGCCGGCGCCCGAGATGAACTGCTTGACGCCGTTGAGGACATAGGAGTCACCGTCTTCTCTGGCCGAGGTGCGCAGCGCTGCGGCATCGGAGCCTGCGTTGGGCTCGGTCAGACAGTAGCTGCCGAGGTGTTCCATCGAGACCAGCGGCTGCAGGTACTTCGTCTTCTGCTCGTCGTTTCCGAACTTGTCGATCATCCACGCAACCATGTTGTGGATGGAGATATAGGAGGCGACGGACGGGCAGCCCGTCGACATCGCTTCGAAGATCAGAGCCGCATCCATCCGGCCCATCCCGGTCCCGCCGGCGTCCTCACTCACGTAGATGCCGCCCATCCCGAGGTCGGCGGTCTTCTTGATCACGTCGACGGGGAAGTGGTGCTCAGCATCCCACTCGAGTGCGTGCGGGGCGATTTCGGTATCGGCGAACTCGCGCACCATTCCGGAGACGGTCTGCTGTTCGTCGGTGAGACCGAAGGGTAGGGCAGCTGCGGTGCTGCGGGACATGATTCCTCCAGTGGTCGGACGCGGATATGGTGACCGACCCCACGATACGTCGAAATTACTTGGACGTCCAACTAATTTGCGGCGGAAAGGCGCTCTGGAATCGAGTCCGCACAGTCCCTCGGATCAGCTCCGATCTTCGAGCTCGGAGCGCAGGCTCTCGAGGTGGGGCAGCAGCGAACCGAGATCGGTGCCGGCGAAGTCGGGGGAGGAGAAGACTTCGTCATTGAGCGCGGTCGTCGCGGCGGCTGCGAGCTCGCGGCCGGCCTCAGTGAGGTCGACAAGAGTGGTCCGGCGGTCATCAGGGTGGCTGCGTCGCGCGACGAGGCCTGCCTTTTCGAGGCGATCGACGGAGTTCGTCGTCGAGGTCGCATGAACCTGCAGCCGAGCGGAGATCTTCGACATCGGCAGGGTGCCGGACCTCGTGAAGGACAGCAGGGTGAGGACTTCGTAGCGGGAGAAGGTGAGAGCGAAGGGTTTGAGCGCGGCGTCGACCCGAGCCAGGAAGAGCTGATGGATCCTCATCACCGAGATCACCGTGGTCATGCCGTCGGCCGCTTCGTGCCAACCGTGAGCCAGCCATTGCCGGCGGGACTCCTCGATCGGATCGCGTCTGTTCGCTGTATTCTCTTCTGCCGCCATTGTCGACAGTGTAGTGAAATGAGAAGATGGACGCATGTGCGGCCGACTCAATATGTCTCTCGACCCGGCGGACCTCGCCGACGAGCTTCGGCTGGATGTCGTGTCCTATGACTTCGCGCCGCGATACAACGTTCCCCCGGGAGCATTCGTGCCGATCGTCGTCGAGCGCCTCGATGACGAGGGGCAGCTTCATCGCCGGCTCGAGACCGCGTCATGGGGCCTGGTCCCCGCCTGGGCCAAGGATGTCAAGATCGGCTTCAAGGCGTTCAATGCCCGATCGGAGACCGTGCTCGAGAAGCCGATGTTCCGGCAGGCGATCAGACGGCGGCGCTGCGCGCTGCCGATCCCGGGGTATTACGAATGGGAGACCTCTGAGGAGGGGAAGCAGCCGTGGATGATGAGCGCGGCCGGAAAGGACCCTCTGTTCATGGCAGGCCTCTTCGAATTCTGGAAGCAGCCGGATGGGAGCTGGCTGGTTTCGACGACGATCCTCACCATGGCCTCAGCCGGGCATCTCAGCGACGTTCATCACCGGATGCCGGTGTTCCTCGCGCGCGACTGGATAGATGACTGGATCGACCCGGGAGTCCTCAGTCGTGATGTGCCTGATCTGCTCGGTGCGACGCTGGCCCAGGTCGATCCTGCGAGCGTGACACGGCATAAGGTCGGCAAGGCAGTGGGCAATGTTCGCAATGACTCTCCGGAGCTCGTTCAGCCGGTCGCCTGATGGCTGCGAGGCCCCTGGTCGGGGCTCTTCCGGCAGCGGGGACAGGCCCTTTCCGCAGGCGCGAACGGCGTCGTTTTGCATGCGGCTGAGAATATGTGTACTGTAGTCCAGGTTGCCGAGCCGCAAGGAACGGCAGCAGTCACTCTGATCGGGGACGATTCGGGTAAAGCGAAGTTGAACTTCGGGTTGCACGAGCCGAAAGAACCATGTAGAGTAGACATCCGCTGGCACGGCGAGTCGCAAGACGAAATGTGTATACAGAAACTGATACCCCCAGTGAACGTGACCCGATTGTCGGGTTTCGGTGATGGGTGTGTGTTTGTGGTTTGAGAATCCAATAGCGTGTTTGTTTGAACAAGTTTGTGATGCCA
>NZ_JADBHF010000007.1 GCF_017808105.1 Brevibacterium renqingii
AGGGCTGGGGCGGCAGATCCCAGTGAAGACCAGCATCGACACGCCCTGCCCATACACACATTTTGGCCTATAACCCACACATCGGCCTGTGGCCGCTTCGCGAATGCACGAAGCCCCGGGCTATGTGCCCGGGGCTTCTTCTGTGCGCGATACTGGGATCGAACCAGTGACCTCTTCCGTGTCAGGGAAGCGCGCTACCGCTGCGCCAATCGCGCTCTATTCTGTTGTTGCACCGGAACCGCTTGGTCCCTGTGCGCGATACTGGGATCGAACCAGTGACCTCTTCCGTGTGAAGGAAGCGCGCTACCGCTGCGCCAATCGCGCTGGTTGACCAGCATTCCTGCTGGCCATCCGAGGTGGCGACGGGATTCGAACCCGTGTATACGGCTTTGCAGGCCGCTGCCTCGCCTCTCGGCCACGCCACCGCCAAGGCAGTGCCATGACGCCTCCGAGCGGATGACGGGACTCGAACCCGCGACCCTCACCTTGGCAAGGTGATGCTCTACCAACTGAGCCACATCCGCATTTCGTCTGCTCGGTTTCCCTCGCAACGAGATATAACTCTATACGCAGGTGGCGGCATACGCAAAATCGGAATCGGGTGATCGTGCTCACACCCTTGGATCAAGCTTTCAGGGTCCGCATTCTATAGTGGTTGGGTGAATGCCGATCACCCGCGCGACCGGCCCAAGGGCTGGCTGCCACGCCATCATCGACAAGCTCCCAGACCGTGGCGCAAACTGCGACTGGGATTCCTCCGCTGGCGTCGGACGGTGCTGGCGAACGCTCATACCGCTCGCATCTATCGCAGCGTCGTCGGGGGTCTCGGCACGCTCATCGTGCTCATCGGACTCTCGCTGGTCCCCCTGCCCGGGCCGGGATGGCTCATCGTCATCATCGGCCTGTTCGTCATCTCCAGCGAGTTCCAGTGGGCGCAGCGGCTGCTGCACTTCGTGCGTGTGAATGTCGAGAGATGGACTCAGTGGGTCATGGCTCAGCGCCTGTGGGTGCGGTGGACGATCGCAGCTGTGACCGCGGCATTCGTGGCGCTCATCGTCTGGTGTGCGCTCAAACTCATCGGCCTGCCCGATTGGGTGCCGGATCTGGCCATATTCGAGCTGCTCACACTGCGGTGAGCGCTGCCGGCAGGAGGCCGGCCCTCAGGACGAGAGCGCCGTGAGCCGGGACAGGCAGCGCATGTACTTCTTCCGGTAGCCGCCGGACAGCGAGTCCTCGGTGAAGATCTTGTCCAGTGCGGCGCCGGAGTTGATGATGTGGACGTTGCGATCGTAGAGCCGGTCGACGAGCGCGACGAATCGCAGCGCCACACTCTCGTTCTCGATCGTCGTCACGTTCTCCCACACCGCTGCGTCGATGCCGTCGACCATCCGCCCGTAGCGGGAGGGGTGGACGGTGGACAGGTGGGAGAGCAGTGTGGCGAAGTCATCGCGGGCGACGACTCCGTCGAGTTCGTCCGCGGCCGCGTTCAGCTCAGCTTCGTCCAGCGGCTTGGCCGGGGAGCTCAGGGCCCGGTGACGATAGTCCTGCCCGTCGATCCGGTAGACCTCGAACTGATCGGCCAGGGCCTGGATCTCCCGCAGGAAGTCCTGCGCGGCGAACCGCCCCTCCCCCAGCGAACCGGGAAGGGTGTTCGACGTGGCGATGATCTTCACCCCGGCGTCGGTGAGCTCCCGCATGAGGCGGGACATGAGCACCGTGTCGCCCGGGTCGTCGAGTTCGAACTCGTCGACGCAGACGAGCTTCATCTGCGACAGATCGTCTCTGGCCCGGGCGAAGCCGAGGGCTCCGACGAGATTCGTGTACTCGACGAAGGTGCCGAACGTGGCGGGTTTGGCATTGGCGTGCCAGGCGGAGGCGAGCAGATGGGTCTTGCCCACGCCGTATCCTCCGTCGAGGTAGACTCCCTTGGCACCGGAGCCGCGCTTCGAGAACAGACGACTCAGCAGCCCCGGCGAGTTCGACTGCTCGGTGAACTGGCGCAGCTTGGTGCGCGCCTCCTCCTGGGACGGCTCGGCCGGGTCGGTGCGGTAGCTGTCGAAGGACACGTCCTGAAACTGCGGCGGGGGCACGAGTCCCGCGATGAGCTCTTCGGGGGCAACCTGTGGGGTTCGGTCGCTCAGTGCGACCAGAGTCTGCTCGGCATTCACTCGGCCTAGTCTAAAGCAGGCCCGAGGACCCGGTTCAACCCGGGCAGTCGAGGGTGCCCACCGTCACAGCACTGCTTTCCCGCGGCTCCCGGTCCGTCGGATTCCGGATCGGGTCGACCGAGCCTCCGGGGCGCAGAGACGCCCTCAGCTGAAATCGAAGCCGAGGCGTCCGAGCGCTTTGGGATCCCTCTGCCAGTCCTTGGCGACCTTGACATGGAGGTCGAGGTAGACCTTGGTGCCGAGCAGATTCTCGATCCCGCGTCGGGACTCCGAGCCGATCGCCTTCAGTCGGCCGCCGCCTTTGCCGATGATGATGGCCTTCTGGCTGGGGCGTTCGACGAAGAGGTTGACGTGGACGTTCCACAGCGGGTTGTCCTCGCTGCGCCCCTCCCGCGGATACATCTCCTCGACCTGCACAGCCAAGGAGTGCGGCAGCTCATCGCGCACCCCTTCGAGCGCGGCCTCGCGGACGAGCTCGGCGATCATCGTCTCCTCCGGCTCGTCGGTGAGGTCACCGTCGGGATAGAGCGGGGGCGAGACGGGCAGATGACCGGCCAGCACGGAGTCGACGGTGTCGACCTGGAATCCTTCGGCCGCGGAGACGGGGACCACGTCGGCGAAGTCCGCGAGCTCACCGACGGCCAGCAGCGCCTCGGCGACCTTGTCCTTGGGCATGAGGTCGACCTTCGTCACCAGCGCCACGATCGGGGTCCGACCGTCGAGGAGTGCGAGCTGTGAGGCGATGTACCGGTCGCCCGGACCGATGGGCTCATCGGCAGGCAGGCAGAAGCCGATCACGTCGACCTCGTTGAGCGTCGAGGCCACGAGGTCGTTGAGCCGCGATCCCAGCAGAGTCCGCGGCTTGTGCAGCCCCGGCGTATCGATGAGGATGAGCTGATGGTCCTCACGGTGGACGATGCCGCGGATCGTGTGGCGGGTCGTCTGCGGCTTCGCCGAGGTGATCGCGACCTTCTCCCCCACCAGCGCATTCGTCAGCGTCGACTTGCCGGTGTTCGGCCGTCCCACGAAGCAGGCGAACCCGGCTCGGTAGTCGTCGGGATAGTCCGTGCGAAATTCCATCTCAGTCCTCTTCCTTCGTCCCCGGACGGTCCTTGGTCCCCGTCCGTCCGGTTCCGGTCTGCGCCGCCTCGGCGGCGTCCTGTCCTGTGCGTGTGACCCTGACGTGGGTGATGCGGTGGCGTCGGCCCTGACCTTCCATCGCCTCGATGTGCAGCCCCTCGATGTTCGCGTGCGAACCGTCGATGGGCACTCGGTCGATGAGCTTCGAGAGCAGACCGCCGACGCTGTTGACGTCGTCCTCGTCGATCCTGACGTCGAAGTATTCGGCGAAGTCCGAGATCGACATGCGTGTGCTGATGATGAACGAGCCGTCCTCGGCGGCCACGAGCTCGTCCCCGCCGCTGTCGTATTCGTCTTCGATCTCGCCGACGATCTCCTCGACGATGTCCTCGATGGTCACGAGTCCGGCCGTGCCGCCGTATTCGTCGATGAGGATCGCCAGGTGCGTGGAGTCCAGCTGCATCTGCCGCAGCAGGTCATCGGCCGGCTTCGTCTCGGGAACGAACAGCACGCTGCGGGCCAGGGAGCCGATGGGCCGGTCGGCGTCCTCGGGGTGGAGATGGAGACGTCTGGCCACGTCCTTGAGGTAGGCGACTCCGCGCACATCGTCGAGGTCCTCGCCGCAGACGGGGATGCGGGAGAAGCCGGAGCGGAAGAACAGGGTGATCGCCTTCTGCAGCGGCACCTCGGCGTCGACCGTGATGAGGTCGGTGCGCGGGACCATGACCTCGTTGGCAGCTGTGTCCGAGAGGTTGAAGACCGACTGGATCATCTCGCGTTCGCCGTCTTCGATGACGTCCGATTCGCTCGCTCTCTCCACGAGGTCGCGCAGCTGCTCGGAGGTCACGAAGGGGCCGTCCTTGTACACCTTGTCCGGGGTCAGCAGGTTGCCGAGCACGACGAGGATGCGGGTCAGCGGTTTGAGCACGACGAGGACGATGCGCACGATCCAGCTGAGGTTGAGGCACACGGCCAGTGAGCGGCGTTTGCCGATCGTGCGCGGTGAGACGCCGGCGATGATGAAGACCGCCACCGAGGCGGTCAGCACCGTGAGGAAGACCATGAGCGGTCCCACCGAATAGTACGAGTCATAGGCCAGGGCGATGAAGACCGTGGCCAGCGCCTCGAGGAAGTTGCGGACGAAGATGATGACGTTGATGTTCGTCGGCAGGTCCGCGAGGATCCTCTCCACTCGCACGGCCGCGCGGCTGCCTTCGTCCTTCGCTTCCTCCACCGCGTGATGGGACACGTTCATCAGCGCCGCGTCCACGGCAGAGAGTGTGGCGGCGACGACCAGGCAGAGGGCCGCGCCGAGGAAGAAGGCGAACACGCTCAGAC
Organism: Brevibacterium renqingii; assembly: GCF_017808105.1. Lineage (GTDB taxonomy): Bacteria > Actinomycetota > Actinomycetes > Actinomycetales > Brevibacteriaceae > Brevibacterium > Brevibacterium renqingii. The sequence goes on from NZ_JADBHF010000007.1 coordinate 4,587, forward strand.
CTCGGTGGGAGTGGGGATGTCGGTGCGGCCGTCGTAGCGAGCGGCGAAGAAGGTGAGCAGAAGATGCCGCTGGAGAGCGAACATCTCCTCCCTCTCAGCCGGCTCGCTGTGGTCGTATCCGAGCAGGTGGAGGAAGCCGTGCACCGTCAGCAGCAGGATCTCGTCCATCGTCGAATGACCGGCCGCCTCGGCCTGGGCGGCGGCCACTTCGGGACAGATGATGATGTCTCCCATCTGGCCTTCGGTCGGGCTGTCCGGCTCTCCGCGGTGGAGTTGGTCCATGGGGAAGGACATGACGTCGGTCGGGCCCTCGAGGTCCATCCATGTGACGTGGAGTTCGGACATGGCGGCGGAGTCGACCATCGTCACGGCCAGCTCAGCCCCCGGATGCATGTGGAGCGCCTGGCCGAGGTATTCGGTCAGGGCGACGACCTCGTCGAGGTCCACCTCGGCGTCGGTCTCATTGAGGATCTCGGTGTTCATTCGGCGTTCCCCCACAGGTCGTAGGCGTCGACGATCTTCGTCACCAGCGAATGCCGGACGACGTCCTTGCTGCCGAGCTCGCAGAACTGCAGGTCGTCGATTCCGGCGAGGATGTCACGGACGACCTTGAGCCCGCTGCGGGTCTTGCCCGGCAGATCGATCTGGGAGACGTCGCCGGTCACGACCATGCGGGATCCGAAGCCGAGCCGGGTGAGGAACATCTTCATCTGCTCGGCCGTCGTGTTCTGCGCCTCGTCGAGGATGATGAAGGCGTCGTTGAGCGTGCGTCCGCGCATATAGGCCAAGGGCGCGACCTCGATCGTGCCGGTCTCGATGAGCAGCGGGATCGATTCCGGGTCGACCATATCGTGCAGCGCATCGTAGAGGGGCCGCACATAGGGGTCGATCTTCTCGTTGAGGGTGCCCGGCAGGTAGCCCAGCGATTCGCCGGCTTCGACCGCGGGACGGGTGAGGATGATCCGCGAGACCTCTTTGTGCTGGAGGGCGTTGATGGCCATCGCCATGGCCAGGTAGGTCTTGCCGGTTCCGGCGGGGCCGATGCCGAAGGTGATCGTGTGGTTGCGGATGGCCTTGACGTAGTCGTGCTGGCCCATCGTCTTCGGGCGGATCGACTTTCCCCGGGTGGACAGGATGTTCGTGCCCAGCACCGTCGAGGCCGCCGCCCCTTCGGAGGAGAACTTCGTGACCCGCTCGATCGTCTCCTCGTTGATCCGGTGACCGGCGGCATGGAGCTTCTTGAGCTCGCCGATCACGCTGACGAACGCCTCGACGCGTCGGGGCTCGCCGGCGGCCTGGACCTGATTGGCCCGCACATGGATGTCGAGGTCGTCGAAGATCCGCTCCAGAGCGCGCAGGTTCGTCTCCCCGGGGCCGAAGAATTCGACGAGGTCGATGGAATCCGGCAGGACGAGGCGGACGGTGTCGGACTCGCCGGGGCTGCCGTCCGCATCGACCGCTTCCGGGTCGGTCGTGTTCACAGGGTTCTCGGGTGGGTAGGTGATGTCCAGAATGTTCCTTTGCGTGGGGGCGCACCGTCGCCGGCGGCGCCTGGTTGTGCTTCCATCCTAGTCCGATGTCTCACCAACGGCCCAATGAATTCTGCACCATGACGAGGCCCGCGGAGCCGGCGGACGAGGAGCGCAGGACGGTCGGGCCCAGCAGCACCGGGGCTGCGCCGATGCCGCTCAGCGCCTCGAGTTCGCCGTCGCTGATGCCGCCTTCGGGACCGACGACGATGACGATGCGTTCGGGGTGGACCGCAGCGCCGGAGTCGGACTCAGTCGATTCGGTCCCGGCAGCGGGCGAATGCTCGGTCTCGGCAGCGGCAGCGCCGCCGGAGCCCCCGAGGTCTCGCAGCGCCTGGGAGAGCCTGCGCTGCGCCGTCTCGTGGAGGACGAAGACCGCATCGGTCTCGCCCAGGCGCTGGATCAGGGAGGTGCCGCGGACCAGTTCGTGCAGTGCGGGGAACCGGGAGCGCCGGGCCTGCAGTGAGGCGGAGCGGAGCAGATGCTCCCATTTCGCGGCCATCTTCTCGCGCTTCTTCGCCGGCCAATCGGCGATTGAGCGTTCGGCGGCCCAGGGAATGACCTCGTCGACGCCGATCTCGGTGGCCGCCTCGATGGCCTGCAGATCACGGTCGCCCTTGGCCAGGGCCTGGACGAGGACGAGCCGGGGTCGGTTCGCCGCTTCCGTGATCACCTCGGCGACGTCGATCTCCATCCCCGTCGCCGAGGCGGCCGTGACGGTGCCGCGGGCGCGCGTGCCCGCTCCGTCGACGATCTCGATCTGCTCCCCGGGGCCGATCCGACGCACCCGCACCGCATGCCCGGCCACGTCCTCACCGACGGCGAGCACCTGACCGGCGACCGCCTCGGCGGCACGGGTGCAGCGGAAGACGGGAAGAGTCACCGACCGGCGAACCTCTCGCGCATGCGGGAGAACACGCCGCGGCTCTCGGTGGTGATCTGGGCTCGCGGGGCCTCTTCTCCGCGCAGCTGCGCGAGCTTCTCGATCAGTTCCCGCTGTTCGTCGTCGAGCTTGTCGGGTGTGAGCACGTCGACGGTGATGAGCAGGTCGCCGCGAGTCTCCGAACGCAGGCGGGTGGCGCCGAGCCCGGCGAGCTTGACGACCGTGCCCGACTGGGTGCCGGCGGCGATGCTGAGGTCCTGGGTGCCGTCGAAGGTGTCGAACGGGATGGTCGCGCCCAGAGTGGCGGCGGTCATCGGCACGGAGACCGAGGCGCGCAGATTGTCTCCGTCGCGCTGGAACACCTCGTGGCGGGTGACCATGACTTCGACGAAGAGGTCTCCGGCCGGTCCGCCGCCCGGTCCGACCTCGCCCTGGCTGCTCAGCTGGATGCGGGTGCCGTCGGAGACGCCGGCGGGGATGCGGATCTTCATCGTCCGCTGCTTGCGCACGCGGCCGTCGCCCTGGCAGTTGAGGCACGGGTTGGGGATGACGGTTCCGAAGCCGTGGCAGGCATTGCAGGTCTGGTTCGTGACCATCTGTCCCAGCAGAGTGCGGGTCATGCGCTGGACGCTGCCGGCACCGTGGCACAGGCTGCAGGTCTCGACAGAGGTCCCCTCCTGCGTACCGGCTCCCGAGCAGGTGTCGCAGACGACCGCGGTGGTCACATCGAGATCGACGTTCCCGCCGAAGGCCGCGGTCTTGAGATCGATGCTGACGCCGACGAGGGCGTCCTTGCCGCGCTGGGTGCGTGGGATCGGGCCGCCGGCCTGACCGCCTCCGCCGCCGAAGAAGGTTTCGAAGATGTCTCCGAAACCGCCGAAGCCGCCTCCGGCCGGGAAGCCCTGTCCGTTCTCTCCCCCGCCCATGTCGTAGTTGCGGCGCTTCTCCGGGTCGGAGAGCACATCGTAGGCCAATGAGATGGCCTTGAACTCGTCTTCGTGGCCGGGGTTGACGTCCGGGTGGTACTTGCGTGCCAGTTTCCGGTACGACGACTTGATCTCAGCCGCAGAAGCGTCCTTGGACACTCCGAGTGTTTCATAGTGATCGGCCACAGAAACTTCTCTCTCCCTGATGGTGTGTGTTCTTCATATTCGTGGTGGTCGGCCGCCGGCTGCCCTGATCGGTGCGGCGGCTCCTCATCCCCTGTCGAGCAGTGAGGACACGTACTTCGCGACGGCTCTGACGGCCGAGATCGTCGTCGGATAGTCCATTCTCGTCGGTCCCAGTACCGCCAGGCGGGCCGAGGAACCTGCGTCATGACCATATTCGGCGGCCACGACGGATGTCGAACTGAACGATTCGTGAGTATTCTCACGACCGATGCGCACGCTGATCTCCTCTTGGTCCTCAGCCATCGACGTCAGCAGCTTGAGCAGCACCACCTGCTCTTCGAAGGCTTCGAGGATCGGCGCCATCTGCTCGCCGAACTCATGCCCGGAGCGGGCGAGATTGGCGGTGCCGGCCATGATGATGCGCTCCTCGCGGGTCGCGGCGACGAGATCGATGACCGCGGCTCTGATCTTCTCCAGTCCGAGCTCGTCCCGATCTTCGGCCTCGGCGGAAACCGACTCGGCGGCGACCGGGGTGTGCCCGGCTCCGGCGGCCTTGCCCATGACATGGGAGAGCTTCTTCCCGGCGAACTCGGCATTGATCCGATCGCGGATGCCGCGCACTCCCTCGTCGTCGAGCAGCTGACCCAGTGTGACGGTCTTCTGTTCGACCTGCCCCGCATCGGTGATGAGGACCACGAGGACCCGGCTCGGTCCGAGGCCGACGATCTCGATGTGCTTGATCCGTGCCAATGACACCGTCGGATACTGGATCAGCGCCACTTGGTGCGTCAGTCCGGAGAGCACCCGCACCGTGCGGTCGAGCATCTCGTCGAGTTCGACGTCGCCGTCGATGAGCTGGAAGATCGCCCTGCGCTCGGCCTGGGTGAGCGGTTTGAACTCATCGATGCGATCGACGAACATCCGGTAGCCGAGATCAGTCGGAATCCGGCCGGCCGAGGTGTGCGGCTGGGCGATGTACCCCTCCTGTTCGAGGTGGGCCATATCGTTGCGGATCGTCGCGGGTGAGACCCCGAGCGTGTGTCGTTGGACGATGGCCTTCGAGCCGACGGGTTCGTTCGTCGCGACGAAGTCCTCGACGATGGCGCGCAGGACCTGCGCCCGTCTGCCGTCGTTCATCGCTGACCTCCCCACACGCTTGGCACTCATTAGCACTGAGTGCCAATTCTACGCCTCTTCGCAGGTGATTTCATTTCACGGGGTGAGGTTGCGCGCTTTCTCATCCCCGCCGGAGGGTCACCGCGCTTCCACCACGGCGGGCCATTATGGTGGGTGCCCGTGAATGCTTTCGATCGCTATGGATCCGACGTCCTCTCCGGCAGCTCCCCGTCCTCACACCGTCCGAAGAAGTCACGCCCGGTCGAGCTCGGGCTCGGGATGGTGCTCGAAGACGCGATGAGCGGGTATGTCGGAGCCGTCATCGGGGCCAAGAAGACCACGGCCGGCATCATCGTCGAGCTCGAGGATCGGCAGGGCAAGGTCCGGGCATTCCCGCTGGGACCGGGGTTCCTGCTCGAGGGGCAGCCGGTCGATCTCCGCCTGCCGGCGAAGAAGAAGCCGACCTCCCCTGCGCGCACGGCCTCGGGTTCGCGAGTCGTCGAAGGAGCCCGAGCACGTGTGGCGCGCGGGTCTCGCATCTGGGTCGAAGGCAAGCACGACGCCGAGCTGGTCGAGAAGATCTGGGGCGACGATCTGCGCATCGAAGGAGTCGTCGTCGAACCCCTCGGCGGACTCGACGACGTCGCCGACAAGCTCGCAGCGTTCGGACCCGACAAGGACCATCGTGTGGGCGTGCTCGCCGATCATCTCGTGAAGGGGACGAAGGAGTCGAAGATCGCCGAGGCGGTCCGGGCCGATCCCCGCTACCGCGACGTCGTCCACATCATCGGACATCCCTATGTCGACATCTGGCAGGCGGTCAAACCGCATGTCGTCGGCATCGATCAGTGGCCGGTCGTTCCCCGCGGTGAGGATTGGAAGACCGGGATCCTGCGTCGGATCGGGTGGCCGCATGCCGATCACCGCGATGTCGCCCGCGGCTGGGTGCGCATCCTCGGGAAGGTGTCGACCATCGCCGATGTCGAACCGACCCTGTCCGGTCGTGTCGAGGAGCTCATCGACTTCGTCACGGTCGGCTGACTCCGCTGTTCGCTCGGCGGCGGCGAAGCCGTCTCGGAAGCCGCATGTTGCAGAATCGGCACAGCATTCGCTCAGCTCGCCCTGCCCCGCGACCGAGGGCTGGGCTAGGGTGAAACGACAGAGGCAGTGAAAGGATCATCATGTCGTTCGACCCCCAGCAGCCGAACAACGGCCGCCCCATGCCGCCGAACTACTCCCAGGCGTCGGGACCTCAGCAGCCGTACACTTCGCAGCCGGGCACCGGCCGGTCCGGGCCGCGCAGCTATGGCTCTGCGCAGCCCGGTTATGGACGTCCGGGCCACGGGCACCCCCAGCCCGGTTACGGACAGCCCGGCTGCGTCGGTCCTCCGCCGGTCGGCAATCCCGCACTGTTCGATTCTCAGATGCTGCCCGAGGCCGCCTATGGTCCTGGTTCCGACCGGTTCTGGATGGTCGGGGAGCAGGAGCGGTCGGCGGCGATGTGGGCTCACCTCGGCACATTGGTCTTCGGGTTCATGCCGCTCGTCATGTTTCTCGTCAAGAAGGACGAGTCGCCGTTCGTCCGCGAGCATTCGCGTCAGGGCCTCAACGCCATGATCTCGAACGCGATCATCAGCTCTGCTGCGGCGTTCGTGCTCGGGATCCTCGGTTTCATCCTGGCCTTGGTGACGTTCGGGCTGGGCATCTTCATCGTCTACGGCGCCGTGATCGTTCCGATCGTCTATGCCGTTCTCTACGTCATCGCCGCCGTCGCGGCGAACCGAGGCGAGGGATACAGGTTTCCGCTCGTCTTCGACTTCGTGAAGTAGTTTTGCTCGTCACACATACCCGTCGCCCGGGACGGTGCATTCGCAGGACGCGATTCGACCAGCCAGCTGGGTTACTGTGGTGTGATCGAAACTCAGAAAGGGTCTCTCATGTCGGACAATCCTCAGCAGCCGTACGGGTCTCAGCAGCAGCCGTATGGCGGCTACGGTCACCCGGGCGCCGCTTCCGCCCACTCCCCCGCGGCCGGTGTCCCCATCGGCGCTGCACTGCCCGATGCCGCCTACGGCCCGCACTCGGTCGGATTCTGGAACGCCGACCAGACGGAGCGCTCGACGGCGATGTGGTCCCATCTGGCACATGCCGCCACCTATGTCGTCGGGCTCGGATGGATCGTCACTCTCATCCTCTTCATCATCAACAAGGACAGGTCGCCGTTCCTGCGCCATCACACAGCGCAGTCGCTCAATCTGCTGATAATCGGCGTCATCGCCGGATTCGCCATCGGCCTCGTCGGGGGAATTCTCACGATCGTCGGCATCGGATTCCTCATCCTGCTGCTGCTTCCCGTCCTCTCGATCTACATGATCGTCATCGAGGTCATCGCCTGCATGGCGGCGAATCGCGGTGAGGGCTACCGAATCCCGCTGACTCCGAACTGGATCAGGTAGACCGGACGTTCCGACCGTCCACACCGATGCGCGACCGCCCCGATCCTCCGGCGAGGGTCGGGGCGGTCGCTTTTCACCGGACGCGATGGACTCAGACGTATTCGGTGAGGATGCGCACCATGTGGTCGGCGAGCAGGCGTCCGTGCAGGGTCGGTCTGAACCAGCCCTCTGCCGCACCGTCGGGGTCGAGCAGCCCCTGCCTGACGAAGGTTCTGATCGCCTTCTCACTGCCTGCGCCGAGGGAGTCCAGGCGCAGCTCGGAATCGATGCGCGCGGCCAGCATGATCCTTTCGATCTCCCGCGTCTGCTCATCGAGGACCTCACGGCCGATCGACGGGGACTGCCCGGCGAGAAGCCGGTCGCTCCATGCCCGCGGGTGCTTCGCGTTCCAGAACCGCACTCCCCCGACGTGGGAGTGCGCACCGGGGCCGTAGCCCCACCAGTCGGCGCCCTGCCAATAGGCCATATTGTGCAGGCACCTGGTCCCCGGACCGGTCGACCAGTTGCTCACCTCGTACCAGTGCAGACCGGCGGCGGTCATCGCGGCATCGGCGATCTCATACTTGTCGGCCAGGTCGTCCTCATCGGGCATCGGCAGCCGGCCGCGGCGAACCATCGCCCCCATCTTCGTCCCGGGTTCGATGATGAGCGAATAGGCCGAGATGTGATCGACTTCGTTGGACAGCGCGACGTCGAGCGAACGGCGCCAGTCCTCGATCGACTCCCCCGGTGTGCCGTAGATGAGATCGAGGCTGAGATCGAGTCCTGCCTCCTTCACCCACCGGGCCACCTCGGGGATCTTCTCCGGATCGTGGGTTCGGTCGAGGGTCGCGAGCACATGCGGAACAGCCGATTGCATGCCCATCGAGATGCGGGTGAACCCGGCACCGGCCAAGGCGGCGATGTACGCGGGATCCAAGGTGTCGGGATTCGCCTCGGTCGTGACCTCGACGTCGGCGGCCAAGCGGAAGCGGGCGCGGATGTCGTCCATCACCCCGGCGAGCACCCCGGCGGCGAGCAGCGTCGGTGTGCCTCCCCCGAAGAAGATCGTCGACACCTCGCGGTCCCCCGCGCCCGCCTCGGCGAGGGTGGACACGGACAGGTCGAGCTCACGAGCGAGATTGGCCCGGTAGTCGTCGCGGGAAGCACCCGGCCCGAGGTCCTCGGCGGTGTAGGTGTTGAAATCGCAGTAGCCGCAGCGGACCCGGCAGTAGGGAACGTGGACGTAGAGGCTCAGCCCGCGATCCGCGGCCCCGACCCCCGCCGAGGCAGGGAGTGAGCCGTCGCGCGGTGGCACCTCTCCGGTCGGTTGTGTGGGCACTTACTTCTTGCTGTCCTTGGTCTCCGGCTCATCGGAGGACAGCGCTGCGATGAAGGCGTCCTGCGGGACTTCGACGGTGCCGACCATCTTCATCCGCTTCTTGCCCTCCTTCTGCTTCTCGAGCAGTTTGCGCTTGCGGCTGATGTCACCGCCGTAGCACTTGGACAGCACGTCCTTGCGGATGGCACGGATGGTCTCGCGGGCGATGATCCGCGAGCCGATTGCCGCCTGGACGGGCACCTCGAACTGCTGGCGCGGGATGAGCTTGCGCAGTTTGCCGGCCATCGCGACGCCGTAGGAGTAGGCGTTGTCGCGGTGGACGATCGCGGAGAACGCATCGACCTGGTCGCCGTGCAGCAGGATGTCGACCTTGACGAGATCGGCCGGGTCCTCCCCGTCATCGGAGTAGTCGAGGGTCGCATAGCCCTTGGTCCGTGACTTGAGCTGGTCGAAGAAGTCGAAGACGATCTCGGCCAGAGGCAGTCGGTACCGGATCTCGACGCGGTCCGAGGACAGGTAGTCCATGCCCTGCAGGCTGCCCCGGCGGGTCTGACACAGCTCCATCACCGCACCGATGTAGTCGCTGGGGGTCAGGATCGTCGCCCGGACCATGGGCTCTCTGACCTCCTTGATCTTTCCGGTGGGGTACTCGCTCGGGTTCGTCACCGTCGTCTCGGTCCCGTCCTCCATGGTCACGTCGTAGATGACGCTCGGCGCGGTGGAGATGAGGTCGAGGTCGTATTCGCGTTCGAGCCGGTCGCGGAGCACCTCGAGGTGGAGCAGGCCGAGGAAGCCGCACCGGAAGCCGAAGCCCAGCGCCGTCGACGTCTCCGGCTCATAGGCCAAGGAGGCGTCGTTGAGTTTGATCTTGTCAAGCGCATCCCGCAGGACCGGGTAGTCCGAGCCGTCGATCGGGAACAGCCCCGAATACACCATCGGCTGGGGCTCCTTGTATCCCTCGAGCGGTTCTGCCGCAGGAGAGGACGCGAGGGTGACGGTGTCGCCGACCTTCGACAGCCGCACATCCTTGACACCGGTGATGAGGTAGCCGACCTCACCGACGCCCAGGCCCTTCGTCGCCTGCGGCTCCGGGGCGGAGACGCCGATCTCGAGCAGTTCGTGGGTGCTGCCGGTCGACATCATCTCGATCTTCTCGCGCGGTCTGAGCGAACCGTCGACGAGGCGGACGTAGGTGACCACGCCGCGGTAGGTGTCGTAGACGGAGTCGAAGATCATCGCCCGGGCCGATGCCTCGGCGTCGCCGACGGGGGCGGGGATGTCGGAGATGATGCGGTCGAGGACCTCCTCGACGCCTTCCCCGGTCTTGCCCGATACGAGCAGGCAGTCCTCGGGTTCGCAGCCGATGAGGTTCGCCAGCTCTTCGGCGTACTTCTCCGGCTGCGCGGCCGGCAGGTCGATCTTGTTGAGCACGGGGATGATCGCGAGATCGTTCTCCATGGCCAGGTACAGATTCGCCAGAGTCTGCGCCTCGATGCCCTGCGCCGAGTCGACGAGCAGCAGCGCGCCCTCACAGGCGGCCAGGGAGCGCGAGACCTCGTAGCTGAAGTCGACGTGCCCGGGGGTGTCGATCATGTTGAGCGCATACGGCGTGTCCTCGTATTCCCAGGGCATGCGCACCGCCTGGGATTTGATCGTGATGCCGCGCTCGCGCTCGATGTCCATCCGGTCGAGGTACTGGGCGCGCATATCGCGCTTCTCGACGACACCGGTCATCTGGAGCATCCGGTCGGCCAGGGTCGACTTGCCATGGTCGATATGAGCGATGATGCAGAAATTGCGGATCAGCTCGGGTGAGGTGGCGGACGGTGAAATCCGCTTGAAAGCTTCCTTATTCACCTGAGGTGACATGAACGCCCTTCCTTTGACAGATCAGATCTCCTGACAGACCAGAACTCCCATTCTTCCATGACTTGCATGCGGACCTGGAATCCGCGTCGATCGCTTCGCACCCAGCACGCGATCGGCGAAGATGGGAACATGAGCGAATTCGCGATCATGAGCTTCAATCTCCGCTATCCGGCCAGAGACGGACACCCGGTGGCCGAACGGCTGCCGATCGCGGCCGAACTCATCCGCTCATCCCATCCGCACATCATCGGCACGCAGGAGGGAGAGCTCGATCAGCTCGAGACGCTCATCGAAATGCTGCCCGAGGAGTACATCTGGCTCGGCGAAGGTCACTCCGGAGGCAACTCCGGCGAATTCACGGCCGTGATCCTGGATTCCGCGCGCTTCGATGTCGATGCCGTCGACATCAGCTGGCTGTCCGAACGGCCCGAGACGGTGGCCTCGGAATCCTGGGGCGTGTCACATGCGCGCACACTCACGACCGTCGACGTCCGCGACCGCATCAGTGATCGACGTCTGCGTGTGCTCAACACGCACCTCGACCACAGATCCGAACGTGCTCGCATGGAATCGGGCAGGATCATGGGCGACACCATCGCCGAGGCGGCCCACCCCTCCGTCGTCACCGGAGACTTCAATGTCGCTACGGGCTCACCCGTCTACGACTTCTTCTGCACCGAACTCGGCCTCACCGACACCGCCGCCGTAGTCCCGGGCGAGGACATCGGCACCTTCCACCGCTATAAGGGGCCGAAGCAGGGAGAGCCCCGCATCGACTGGATCCTCACCACCGCTGGTCTGACCACGGTGGCGACGACGATCAACACATTCAGCGCGCACGGCAAGTACCCGTCCGATCACTTCCCCGTCGAGGCGGTGCTCGACTTCGTCTGAGCGGCACTGCTCGACTCCACCTGATCGCTGCTCCGGCCCCAGGGAAGGCAGCGGCCGGTCGCTTCTCGATTAGGCTGAGATCATGAACTGGAAATCACTCGTCAACCGGGCGGCCAGAATCGGTGTCCGCGAAGGCCTGCGCTACCTGCGTCAGTCGCAGGCGAAGAAGAGCTCCGGCGGCACGCGACCGCGTGCGGACGCTCGCCGGCAGACCGACGTGGCCGGCCCGGACGGTTCGAGTTCGCAGGGAACCTATCCCGGCGACTATGAGGGCACTGTCACGGCCAGCTACTGCCCGAACCGCGACGGCGATGCTGACCCGGGAGAGGTCGTCTGGGGCTGGATCCCCTTCGAAGAGGATCACACGCAGGGCAAGGACCGCCCCTCCCTCGTGGTCGGACGCGACGGCGACTGGGTGCTCGTTCTCATGCTCACCAGCCAGGACCATATCCCCGGTGATGTCGGTGAGGTGCGTGAGGACCGGTATGCCCGCTGGATGAACGTCGGCTCCGGGGACTGGGACTCGCGGGGCCGCCCCTCGGAGATCCGCCTCGACCGTGTCATTCGTCTGGACCCGCATTCGATCCGCCGCGAGGGTGCGGTCATGCCCCGCGAGGTGTTCGAGCACGTGGCGAAGAACATCGGCTGAGATCCGAAGCTCCTGACGGGGGTGCGAAGCTCCCGGTCGGCTGCCGACGCCGGGCCGGGCAGACCGGGCATCCGGGAGATTTCCGGCGCGAGCGACGAAGCTGTATGATTGGCTTCTGTGTCTTCATCAAGGCGTGTGTCTCGCCGAGGTCGGGTGAAGACGCCGTCGGCTCCGATGTCATCGATGTGTTTCCCCGCGAAGATGACCAGGTCGGTCCGATGCGCCCTCACGACCGTGTACCACTAACACGAAAGAGTGTTGAAATTGGCTAATATCAAGTCCCAGATCAAGCGGAACAAGACCAACGAGAAGGCTCGTCAGCGCAACAAGGCTGTCCGGTCCGAGGTTCGGTCCTACGTCCGCGTCGTTCGCGAGAACATTGCTGCCGGCAAGAAGGACGAAGCGCAGCAGGCATATGCTGCCGCCGCCCGCAAGCTCGACAAGGCCGTTTCGAAGGGTGTTCTGCACAAGAACAACGCTGCGAACCGCAAGTCGCGCATGGCCACGCAGATCAACGCTCTCTGAGCAGACGACTGAGGCTGCAGCTTCACAGGGCCCGATCCGCAAGGATCGGGCCCTGTGTGCATTCACCTGCAGCGGGTTGTGAGCGGCGCAGTCAGCGCACGCGGGCGAGGCGACTGACTTCGGAGACGAAGCGTTCGATGGCGTAGACCGGGTCGCGACCTCCGCCTTTGACCGCTTCGTCGGCTTCCGCGGCGGCGATGAGCGACTGGCCGAGAGCGACCTCGTTCCAGCGCCTGACCTCCCGCCGGGCGCGATCGACCTGCCAAGGCGCCATCTTCAGCTCCGAGGCGAGTTCGCCGCTGGTGCCGGAGAATCCCTGCACCTTGGCCATTCCCCGCAGCTTCATCGCCACTGCGGCGACGAGCGGGACCGGATCGGAGCCGGTCGACAGGGCATGACGCAGCAGACTGAGCGCATTCTTCACATCACCGGCCACAGCCGCATCGGCGACCTTGAAACCCGTCGCCTCGACGCGCCCGCCGTAGTACTGGTCGACGACCTCAGCGGTGATAGGGCCCTCGGTGTCCTCGATGAGCTGGTCGACTCCCGCGTTGAGTTCGGCCAGATCCGATCCCAACGCCGACATCAGCGCGGCCATTCCGGATTCGTCGATCCGGCGCTTCGCCGCTTTGAAACGGCTCTGGGCGAACTTCGCGCGGTCGCTCTCGTTCTTCAGCACTCCCGCATCGATGCGGGGGAATCCTGCGGCGTCGAACTTCTTGATGAGCTTCGCACCGCGATTGCCGCCGGCATGCATGAGCAGCACCACGGCATCGTCATTGGGTTCGTCGAGGTAGGCCAGCGCATCGTTGAGGAAGTCCTCCGAGCACTTCTCCACCGCATCGACGACGATGAGCTTCTGGGAGGAGAACAGGGACGGTGATGCCGCCATCGCCAGTTCACCGGCCTGGTATGCGGCGGCGTCGATCTCGATCTCTTCGGGGTCCTGCTTCCGCACTGCGGAGACGATCCGGTCCTTGGCCATGCGCACGAGCACCGACTCGCCGCCGGAGATCATGACGACGGGTGCCGGTTTCGCCGAACTCCACGGGATCAGTGTCTTCTTCGCTGCCATGCTCCCCAGCCTATCGCGGCCGACCGACATGGAAGGCATGTCCCGAAGCGGTGCCGCATCCCCGAACCCGTCCGTCTTCCGGCTCAGCCCCTGTCCTCCGGGCAGTCCGTTCCGGTGCTGAACCGTCCCTGAGCATAGAGCGCCACGGAACCGCAGCGGTCGGTGCGCAGCACCGGCACGGGGCCGAAGGCTCGCAGCGACTTCGGAGACGGATGCCCGTAGCTGTTCTCTCCCACGGACACCACCCCGAGGCGTGGTGCGGCAGCGGCGAAGAACTCGGGGGCGAGATCGGATGATCCGTGGTGCGGGGCGATGAGCACATCGACCGGCTGCAGTCTCTGAGCGAGGACGAACTGCTCGTCTGCTCCCACATCACCGGGCAGCAGCGTGCTCAGCCCCTCATGAACGACGCGGACGACCAGGGAGTCTTCGTTGCGCAGCTCCTCGTCCTGTCCTGCCGGGTGCAGACGCGGCGGCGGCCACAGCACCTCGACGTCTGCCTGGTCGAAGGCGAGGCTCTGCCCACGCTGAGCGGCGACCACCTCGGCGCCGGTGTCGGCGGCCAGGCGTCGGGCTTCGGGTGATGTCGCGACGTTCGCGGAGACGAACATCCGGTCGATGCGCCTGCCCCAGCTCGTCCCTGGATAGCCGGCGAAGTGGTCGGCGTCGAAATGGGAGATGAGCAGATCGAATTCGGCGATCCCGGAGTCGTCCAGGCAGGTGTCGATGGGTTCGGCCTCCCGTCCTGTGTCGACGACCAGTCCCCGCCCCTCGCCGAGGTTGATCACCGCGCCCGACCCCTGTCCCACATCGCAGACGAGCACCAGCCAGTCCGCACCCGGCGGCTTCGCGCGCACCGCGATGATGACCGATGCGGTCAGGACGCAGCAGAGGACGAGGACGGGCAGACCCCACAGTCGGCGCCGCACCAGCAGCCAGCCCCCGACCGCCGCGATGCCGAGCAGTGCCGCGGCCAGCAGCGTGCCCGCCGGCGGTGCGGGCCAGTCGAGCGCGGCACCGGGCAGTGCGGCGCAGATCCGAGCGACGCGGACGATCCACCACGCGGGAAGGGACCCGAGCCGAGCGAGCAGTTCGGAGAGGAGGTCGAATCCCGGCAGTCCCGTGGTCGCGATCGCCGCGCAGACGAGGCTGAGGAAACCGGCAGCGGTGGCCGGCAGCACGGCAGGCGCGGCCAGCGCATTGGCGGCCACGGACCACAGCCCGACGCGCGGGTCGATGGCTACGAGCACCGGGGTGCAGGCCAGCTGCGCGACGAACGGAACGACGAGGGCGGTCACCAGCACGGACGGCAGCAGCGGCAGGTGCACGGCGAGCCGACGCAACAGGATCGGGACGATGAACATGATCGCGGCAGTGGAGACCACGGACAGGACGAACCCCACCGAGGTGGCCAGGACCGGAACGAACGCCAGGAGCAGGCTCGCCGTCGAACACATCACCGCCACCGGTGAGATCCCTCCTCCGCGCAGGAACACCAATGCCGTCGCGATCGCCATGCCGGCCGCTCGGATCGCGCTGGGTTCGAAGCCGACGATGAAGACATAGCCGATGCAGGCGAGCACCCCGATGCTCACCCGCAGTCGGGGGCCGGCCCGACATGCACCCGCCAGCAGTCCTGCGCCGAGGCTGACGATCGTGACATTGCTGCCCGAGACGGCGGAGACATGGGTCAGAGAGACCACACGCATATCGTCGATCATGCGTGCGTCCTGGGGTTCGGTGTCGCCGACGACGAGCCCGGGCAGGAGGTGCCCGCCGTCGTGTCCCGCGGCCAGGGAATCGGCCCGCAGCTGTGTCCGCAGTCGCTCGCGCCACCGCCAGAGTGCGTTCGGCTCCCGCTCCGACTCGGGTGCGCTGCTGGTCGAGCGGATGTCGTCGGCACGCTCCGTGCGCATCCGGACCGACGTGCCCGCGTCCACGGCCGCGGGACTGAGCACTTCGGTGAACCCCGTGGTCGTCAGCAGCGTCAGGCGCGTCCAGCCTGTGGCCCCGGGTTCGCTGTGGCCGACGACGGTGCCGACGGTCTCTGCCGCGGTCCCCGGGCCCCGCGAGGCTGCCAGTGCCGTGATCTGGATCGTCACCAGGCAGGCGAAGACGATCAGACCCACGCCGAGATGATGGTGACGACGCAGGGACAGGAATCCGAGGAGGCCGAGCACGGGGACGCCGACCAGTGCCCAGGGCCCGGGCGTGAGCAGGGCCGTGGCCCACAGCCCGGCGGCGCAGCAGAGCAGGCGGACGGAGCCCGGCCACAAACGTGTCTTCGTCCGCAGCCGATCAGCGGCTGCTGCGCAGGACGTGCGGAACCGGGCGGCGTGCGTCTTCGGCATCTGCGCATCAGCCGACGGTGACAAGGTCTTTGAGGCTTTCGTAGGTCTTCGGTCCGATGCCCTTGACGAGCAGCAGGTCCTCGACGGCGGCGAAGGGCTGTGTCTGCCGGTGGCTGATGATTGCCTCAGCGGTGACGGGCCCGACTCCGGGCAGGGTCTGCAGGGCGGTGGCATCGGCCGTGTTGAGATCGACCCGCCCGGTCTGGCCGGGTGCCCCTTGGGCAGCACCGTCGGCCGCAGCCGCGTGTCCCGCTGAACCGCCGCCAGAGTCCGCTCCGGCGTTCGTCGCCGCGTCGCCCTCCGGCCCACCGGCCGGCTGTCCCCCGGCCCCTGCAGCCCGGTCCTCGGGCTCCTCGCCCTCTTCCGGGATATGGATCTGTTCGCCGTCGGCGAGCACGCGGGCCAGATTGACCGACTCCGCGGCCGCGTCCCCACGCAGTCCTCCTGCCGCCTCGACGGCGTCCTGCACCCGCGCCCCGGCCGGAAGCGTGACCACCGAGGGTGAGCTCACCGCGCCGGTGACATGGACGATCACCTCACCCGAAGGACTCGCCGAGGCAGGACCGCTCTGTCCTTCGCCCGCCGCGTCCGGCGACGCGGCACCAACGCTTCCATCGCTGTCGCCTGCACCCTGCTGAGAGGGGTCCGCCTGTCCGGGTGAAGCGGTCGGGGAGTGCTGAGGCACGGGTCGGAAGAGGAAGAAGGCGAGGGCGAGGACACCGACCGTGGCGATCGCGACTGCCACGAGGACGGGCAGACGCACCCGGCGGGGTGCCACGGTCTCCTCTTCACCGGCGGTATCGGCGGTGAAGACGTCTCCCGGCACCCAACCGCCGCGTTCGGCACTGGAATTGAGGAGACCCGCGAAGCGGTCATCCGGAGAGACAGCCATTGTCCGAGGTTAGGGATGTCATCATCCGGACGGCCAGGAGCTGCGACGAGACTGTGGACAGCGTCTCTGGGTCCACAGGCTCCGCACGCTCGAGTCGGCGCGCCGTCCACAGTTCGCGGTGCTCGAGCCGGCTCTTCTCTCTGCGCCGACTCCTGCCCTCGGCGGTCCGCTCGGCTTCAGGGAACCGTCTGGACGGTCACCCCGATCGTGCCGGGCCCGACGTGCGCGGAGATGATCGTCGACAGGGTCCGGAACGAGGTCGCGAAGCCGAGTTCGGACAGTCGTGTGAGGAGCATGGTGACATCGGCGTCGTCGATCTCGCCTTCGGCCTGTTGGATCTCGACGTGCACGGAATCTCCGGGTCCGGATATCTCGCCGGCCGCGTGCGCACCGAGCGCGATGATCTTCTCCAGTGCCTTCGTCCTCGTGCGCACCCGGGCCAGGGGGACGACGACGCCGGCATTGAGTCCGAGCACGGGCACGATCTGCAATGCCCTGCCCAGCAGGGACGCAGCTGCGCCGATGCGACCGCCTCGACGCAGGTGCTCCAGGCTCGCGGGAGCGAACACGGTCCGCGTCTCCCCCGCGCACCAGTCGGCGATGGTTCCGCCGATCGATTCGACGTCGAAGCCCTGACGGATCCCGGCCACCGCCACGGACAGCGCCCCGGCGAGCCCCGCCGAGGTGGTCCGGGAGTCGACGACGTTGATGAGGATGTCCTCGGCTTCGGCGGCGGTGACGGCCGAATCGCGGGTGCCGGACAGTTCCGCGGACATGGTCACGACGATGATGGCCTCGGCTCCGCGTCGTCTCAGCTCGGCGAACGCGGCGGAGAACTGGTCCGGGGTGGCCATGGACGTCGAGACCTCGGCGCCTCCGGCCATCTTCGTGCACAGATCCGCCGCTGCGATCTCACCGTCGGTGAAGGCGACCCCGCCGATCAGGACGGTCAGCGGCACCACGGCGAAGAGCCCGTCGGTGGCCCGGTTCAGCTCCTCCTGCTCAGCGGCGGACAGCTGTGCCGTGGAATCGGTGACCAGGCCGATCCTCATGGACGGCCCAGAGCGCGATAGGTCCATCCGGCGCTGCGCCACAGTTCGGGGGTGAGCACGTTGCGGCCGTCGACGAGGACCTTCCCGGCCACGAGGTCGGCGGTCGCCGCTGGATCGAGATCTCGGTATTCGCGCCATTCCGTCAGCAGCAGCACGGCATCGGCACCGGTCAGCGCCTCGGTGGTGTCGGCCGCGTACTGCAGCTCGGGGAAGGACTTCTTCGCATTGCCGATGGCCTGCGGGTCGGTGACGGTGACGACCCCGCCCTGGGTGGAGATGAGTCGGGCGACTGCCAGGGCGGGTGAGTCCCTGACGTCATCGCTGTCGGGTTTGAAGGCCGCACCGAGGACGGTGATCCGCTTGCCGATGAACGACCCGGCCAGGGCATCACGTGCGATGTCGACGATGCGCACGCGTCGGCGCATGTTGATCGAGTCGATCTCCTTGAGGAACGCGACGGCCTGATCGGCACCGAGTTCCCCGGCGCGCGCCATGAAGGCGCGGATGTCCTTGGGCAGGCAGCCGCCGCCGAAGCCGAGGCCGGCATTGAGGAACTTGCGTCCGATCCGATCGTCCATGCCGATCGCATCGGCCAATTGGGTGACATCGGCCCCCGAGGCCTCGCAGAGTTCGGCCATGGCGTTGATGAACGAGATCTTCGTGGCCAGGAACGAATTCGCCGCGGTCTTGACCAGTTCCGCCGTGGCGAAGTCGGTGATCATGCGTGGAGTGTCCTCGGCCAGAATCGTCGCATAGACCTCGTCGAGCACCTCGACCGCGCGCTTCCCGGCCTCGCCGGAGGCCACACCGTAGACCAGACGGTTCGGATGGAGGGTGTCCTCGACGGCGTGGCCTTCGCGGAGGAATTCGGGGTTCCACATCATCGTCGCCCCGGTTGCGGCGATGACACCGGCCAGACGCTCCGCAGTGCCGACGGGAACGGTCGATTTGCCCACAACCACCGACGTCGGAGTCAGATGCGGTCGCAGCGAATCCACGGCCGCATCGACATAAGTGACATCAGCGGCGAACTCGCCGGGCTTCTGCGGGGTGCCCACGCACACGAAGTGCACCTGCGCCTCGGCGGCGCGGGAGACGTCGGTGGTGAATTCGAGACGGCCCCTGTCCTGAGCCTTCACGAGCAGTTCGCTCAGCCCCGGTTCGAAGAACGGCGGACGCCCGGAGGTCAGAGCCTCCACTTTGGCTTCATCGACGTCGACTCCTGTGACTTCGTGGCCCAGAGAAGCCATGGCCGCCGCATGCACCGCGCCCAGGTATCCGCAACCGATGACTGAAATCTTCAAGCTGAGCTCTCCTGCGTATAGTCATGCGTTCTCGCACCACACTATATGCCACACGGTTGCACGATATCCGGAGGTTGAAACAGTAGGCTTGGAGTTGTGAAGCGTTTCCTGGATTTCCTCACCAATTCACCGGCGGCGGTGACGACTGCGGTGCTCACCGCACTCGGCATCGTGGCCTTCGCCGTCCCCGGACTGCATGCTGCCGCCTGGATCATCGGTCTCGTGCTGTGCCTGGGCGTGATCGTGGCACTGCTGATGTTCCACGGCGAATGGCGGCGTGCGCAGCGTCAGATCGATGCGCTGCGTCAGCAGCTCAGCGTCGAACTCGGTCGCATGGACACGCCCGGACTCACCCCGGTCGAGGAGAGCGTCGAGCTGCTGCCGGATGAGCGTCGCGCTCGTCGCATCCTCGAACTGCTGCCCGACTCCGGCGGCCTCGTCCAGTCGCTGCGTCTGGATGCGACCTTCGGCACTCTCGCGATCAGCGAGCTCGAGCCGCTCCATACGTTCTGTGACGAGTTCAAGAAGACCAGCTTCGACAATCCGCGCTCGCACACCGCGTTCATGAACCTCTACCGGTCCGCCGAGGCGCTGTCGCTCTGGGTGAATGAGGAGACCCAGGTGGCGCCGGCGGACTCGACGACGCGTGAGATCCGTCCCGGTGACACCCGCGAGGACGGGTGGCGGGAGTACACGGAAGCACGCGGTCGAGGCGAGCGGCTCAGCGACGAGTTCGTCTCCTCCCGCTGGGAGTTCAATCAGACGGCCCTCGAGCTCGGCCTCGTCTCCGGCACCCCGCCCTTCACGGAGTGAGTCGCTGAGGCCCCGTCACGAACTCCGTGGTTGAGGCCCCGTCACGAACTCAGTGCCGGATCCACCACGTGTCCGTCGGGGCCACCGGGGTGCGCCGCTTGTGCTCGGACCTGCGGTACTTCTCGATGAGCGCCGAAGCGGCGTCCGCTGCGATCTCCTTGCCCTCGAGGAAGTCGTCGATCTGGTCATAGCTGAGGCCCAAGGAGGATTCGTCCGTCTGACCGGGCTCGTCGTCGAGCAGATCGGCTGTCGGCGCTTTGACGACGAGATGCTCGGGAGCGCCGAGGTGGCCCAGCAGGGCTCGCCCCTGCCGCTTGTTCAGCCCTGCGAGCGGGACGACGTCGGCGGCGCCGTCACCGAACTTGGTGAAGAATCCGGTGACCGCCTCGGCGGCGTGATCCGTGCCGACGACGAGGAGACGCTTCTCACCTGCCAGTTCGAACTGCGCGGTCATCCGCATCCGTGCCTTGACGTTTCCCTTGCCGAAATCGCTGATCGGCTCGCCCGTCGCCTTCTCGTACTCGTCGGCGGCGGCATCGGTGGCCGCACCGATGTTGATGGTGATCTCGTGATCGGCGCCGATGAAGGACAGCGCGTCCTGCGCGTCCTGCTCATCGGTCTGCACATGGTGCGGCAGACGGACGGCCCAGAACTCGGCCTCGGCACCGCGGCGGCGCAGACCCTCCACGGCCAGCTGGCTCAGCCGGCCGGCCAGAGTGGAGTCCTGGCCCCCGCTGATGCCCAGCACCAGTCCCTTGGCACCGGTGGTCAGCACGTAGTCGACGAGGAATTCGACCCGGCGTGCGATCTCGGTGGCCGGGTCGATCGTCGGCCGCACCCCGAGCTGCGAACGGATCTCGTCCTGGACGGCTTCTGCTCTCATTGACTCTCGATCCTGCGATTGCCCGTGCCCTGCTCAGGCATCGGGGACGATATTGACCAGTTTGGGCGCGCGCACGATCACCTTGCGGATACCGGCGCCGCCGAGGGCCTTGACGGCATTCGGCGACTCGCGGGCGAGCGTCTCCAGATCCTCTTCGGAGATGTCGGGAGCGACCTCGAGGCGGGCGCGCACCTTGCCCTTGACCTGGACCACGCACGTGACGGTGTCGGCCACGAGATGGCGCGGATCCGCCTCGGGGAAGGAGGCGTAAGTGACCGTCGCATCATGCCCGAGGCGCTGCCACAGCTCCTCGGCCAGATGCGGAGCGAAGGGAGCGAGCATGATGGTCAGCGGCTCGAGCAGCTCCTTGGTCGCCCCGCCCTGCTTGGTCGCATGGTTGGTGAGCACGATGAGCTTGGAGATCGCGGTGTTGAACCTCAGATGGTCCATGTCCTCGCGCACGCCGTCGATGACCTGGTGGAGGACCTTGAGCGATTCGGCGTCCGTCTCGCCCTCACGGACCGCGGAGCGACCGTCGGTCTCATCGACGAACAGTCGCCAGACGCGCTGCAGGAACCGGTGGGCGCCGACCACGGCGCGGGTCTCCCACGGACGGTCCTGCTCCAACGGCCCCATCGACATCTCGTAGACGCGGAAGGTGTCGGCACCATAGGCGTCGTACATCTCGTCGGGCATCACGGAGTTCTTCAGCGACTTGCCGATCTTTCCGTACTCCCGGTTGACCTGCTCGCCGTCGTGCCAGAACGTCAGCTCACCGTTGCTGCCTGTCTTCTCCTCCACCTCGGCGGCGGGGACGTACACGCCGCGGGCGTCGGTATAGGCATAGGCCTGGATGTAGCCCTGGTTGACCAGCCGGTGGAACGGCTCCGAGGAGGAGATGTGACCGAGGTCGAAGAGCACCTTGTGCCAGAACCGTGCGTAGAGCAGGTGGAGCACGGCGTGCTCCTGTCCGCCGACGTAGAGGTCAGCGCCGCCGCGCGGCTTCGACTTCCGCGGGCCCAGCCAGTACTTCTCATTCTCCGGGTCGACGAGGCGTTCGTCGTTGTGCGGATCGGCGTAGCGCAGCTGGTACCAGGAGGAGCCGGCCCAGTTGGGCATCGTGTTCGTCTCACGATGGTAGGTCTTCGGTCCGTCGCCGAGGTCGAGAACGACTTCGGCCCATTCCTGGTTGCGGCTCAGAGCCGGTTCGGGCCGGCTGTCGGCATCGTCGGGGGCATAGGTGCGCGGAGCGAAGTCGTCGACTTCGGGCAGCTGCACGGGCAGCATCTCATCGGGCAGGGCGATCGGAGTGCCGTTCTCGTCGTAGACGATCGGGAAGGGTTCGCCCCAGTACCGCTGACGGGAAAACAGCCAGTCACGCAGACGGTACTGGGTGGACTCGGTGGCCAAGCCCTTGCCCGACAGCCATTCGGTGACTCGGGCCTTCGCAGCGTCGATCTCGAGGCCGTTGATGTCGATCTCGGCGTTCGCCGAATTGATCATCACACCGGTGCCGGTGTAAGGGCTGTCCTCATCGTGGTCCGACGGCGGCTGGACCGTGCGGATATAGGGCAGATCGAAGGCCTTCGCGAACTCCCAGTCGCGGGCGTCTTCGGCGGGCACGGCCATGATCGCGCCGGTGCCGTAGCCCATGAGGACGTAGTCGGCGATGAAGATCGGCACCTGGTCGCCGGTGGCCGGGTTGAGGGCATAGGAGCCGGTGAAGATGCCGGTCTTCTCCCGGCTCTGCTGCCGGTCGGCATCGGTCTTGGCCGCGGCGGTGCGCTGGTAGGCGGCGATCGCCTCGGCGGGGGTGGCCTCTCCCCCACGCCAGGACTCGGGTGTGGCCTCGTCCCAGGCTTCGGCGGTCAGCGCGGCGACCTGCGGGTGCTCGGGACTGAGCACGAGGTAGGTGGCTCCGAACAGAGTGTCCGGGCGGGTCGTGTAGACCTCGATCTCGGTCTTCTCATCCCCGGCCACGGGCAGGCGCAGCAGCGCACCCTTCGACCGACCGATCCAGTTGACCTGCATCGCGTGGATCGCGTGCGGCCAGTCGAGGACGTCGAGGTCGTCGATGAGACGGTCGGCATAGGCGGTGATGCGCATGTTCCACTGGCGCAGGCGGCGGGTGAAGACCGGGAAGTTGCCGCGCTCGGACAGACCGTCAGCGGTGACTTCCTCATTCGCCAGCACAGTGCCCAGCCCCGGACACCAGTTGACCGGTGACTCGGAGACGTAGGCCAGACGGAAGCCCTGCAGAACGTCTTCGCGCTCGGCCGGACTCAGCTCGGACCAGGCCCGGCCGTCCGGGGTGGGGCGGTCACCGCTGGCGAACTGCTCGATGAGCGTCTCGATCGGCCGCGCCGCTCCCTTGGCCTCACCGTCAGGGGTGGTCGCCTCGGGGTCGTACCAGGAATTGAAGATCTGCAGGAAGATCCACTGCGTCCACTTGACGAACTCGTCGTCGGTCGTGGCGAACCGCCGCCTCACGTCGTGGGCCAGGCCCAGACGGCGCAGCTGCTCGGTCATGTTCGCGATGTTCGCATCCGTGGTGATGCGCGGATGCTGGCCGGTCTGGACTGCGTAGAGATCCGCGGGCAGACCGAAGGCATCGTAGGACAGGGCATGCATGACATTGTGCCCGCGCATCCGCTGGTAGCGGCCGTAGACATCGGTGCCGAGGTAGCCGAGCGGGTGGCCGACGTGCAGGCCCGCGCCTGAGGGGTACGGAAACATGTCCATGATGTAGAGGGACTCGCGCTCACTGAGGTCGGCGGGAGGACTGTAGGGCGACGGTGTCTCCTGGGAGGCGAGCTCGCCGAGGTCTCCGGTGGGGTTCGGGGTGTGGAACGTTCCCGACTTCTCCCATGTGCGCTGCCACGACTTCTCGATCTTCTCGGCCAGCGCCGCGTCATAGCGGAAACCGGTCTCCTCAGGATTCGTCGTCATTACCTTCCTTCGCTGGACAGACGTGAGCGGGTTCTGACCATCGTACTCTGAACATCCCCTGATTCGACTTGGTTAGACTGCTCACAGGACGGCGACAGCCGGGATATCTCGGCAAACGTGATCGATTTCACTGCGCCCCGACCGAACGGTAGGATAACCGGGCAGTAACTTACGTCCGCGAAGGAGACCCATGAGCCCAACGACAATGCCGCAGTCGACGACCCCCGTCGTCGGATTCGACGTCGATACCGTCTCGTCGACGACCGATGTCTTCCGCGCCACGGTAGCCGCGGATCCGAATCGCCCCCTGGTGGCCAAGCCCGAGGGCGACGGCTGGTCGGAGATCACGGCCGGGCAGTTCCTCGAGGAGGTTCGTGCCGCGGCCAAGGGTCTCATCGCTCTCGGGGTCGAAGTCGGCGACAGGATCGCGATCTTCGGCCCCACGTCGTATGAGTGGACGCTCAGCGACTACGCCGTGTGGTACGCCGGCGGCATCTCCGTGCCGTTCTACGACACCTCGTCCGAGGAACAGCTGGCCTGGATGATCAAGGACGCGAAGGTCGCCCGCGGCCTCGTCTCCACCCGTGAGCACGCCGACAGCTTCACCGCCGCGGCGGCCGCCGCCGGTCTGCCCGAGCCGAGGCTGCGGGTCTGGGAGGAAGAGGCGTTCGCCGCGCTCGCCGAGGCCGGACGCGACATCAGCGATGAGCAGCTCGAGAACGCCCGGTCCCAGGCGACCGGCGATTCGGTGGCCACGATCATCTACACCTCGGGCACCACGGGCAAGTCCAAGGGGTGCGTGCTCACCCACGGCAACTTCGTGCAGACGGTGCAGTCCGCACAGATGCAGATCCCCGAGGTCTTCACCGAGGGCATGCGGTGCCTGCTGTTCCTTCCCCAGGCCCATGTGTTCGCACGCTTCATCGAGGTCCTGGCGATCAGCTCCGGAGCAGTTCTGGCCCACCAGTCGGACCTGAGCAAGCTCACCGATGCGATGGGCAGCTTCCGACCCTCATTCATCCTCGGCGTCCCCCGCGTCTTCGAGAAGGTCTTCAACTCGGCCCTGGCCAACGCCCAGTCCGGAGGCAAGGAGAAGATCTTCCGCCGCGCCGAACAGGTCGCCGTCGCCTATTCGCGAGCCCTCGACACCGGCAAAGTGCCGATGGGCCTCAAGCTGCAGCACGCAGTGTTCGACCGCCTCGTCTACTCGAAGCTGAGGGCAGTCATGGGCAACAATGTCTCGCACGCCGTCTCCGGCGGCGGACCGCTCGGCGAGCATCTCGGCCATTTCTTCCGCGGCCTCGGGATCATCGTGATCGAAGGCTACGGTCTCACCGAGACCACGGCGCCGATCACGGTCAATGTGCCCGCGAAGTCGAAGATCGGCACGGTCGGAGTGCCGTTGCCGGGAGTGTCGGTGGCCATCGCGCCCGATGGTGAGATCCTCGCCAAGGGCGTACCGATCTTCCGGGAGTACTGGAACAATGCCGAGGCCACGGCCAAGGAGTTCCACGACGGCTGGTTCGGCACCGGCGACCTCGGGTCCCTCGACGAGGACGGGTACCTGACGATCAATGGCCGCAAGAAGGAGATCATCGTGACCTCCAGCGGCAAGAACATCGCCCCGGCCCCGCTCGAGGACGCGCTCCGCCGCCACCCGATCATCGGCCAGCCCGTCGTCGTCGGGGAGAACCGGAAGTTCGTCTCCGCACTCATCTTCCTCGACTCGGAGATGCTCCCGACCTGGCTGAAGAATCACGATCTGCCGGCGATGGATCTCGCCGAGGCAGCCGCCGACGAAGCCATCCGGGCCGAGATCGACAAAGCAGTCGCACGCGTGAACAAGACCGTTTCGCGCGCCGAAGGGATCAAGAAATTCACGATCCTGCCCGTCGAACTCACCGAGGCCAACGGCTACCTCTCGGCCAAGCAGTCGGTCAAGCGCCACATCGTCAACAAGGACTTCGCCGCCGAGATCGACGCACTCTACGCGAGCTGAGACGTCCGCCGCACGAGATTCGGCCTCCTCCCACGACCCGGCCCGGGCGCGGATTCATCACGAGTCCGTGCCCGGGCCGAAGTCTGTCGCAGGGCGCCGTGCCGCCGAGCGGCCTGCTTCGACGAAGTCTGTCGCCGGGCGCCCGGGCCTCGTCGTAAGCTGAGGGAGCAAGCCGTTTCCCACCGAGCCCACTGGAGGCATGCACCATGGCCGACGACACCGATCACACGCCCAGCTACGTGAACACGGGGAAGGAATTCACCCGGGACACGAACTACATCGACGATCGCATCCTCAACACTCCCGACGCCGAGTGGCCGGTCGAGCCCGGCCGGTACCGCCTCATCGCCGCGCGTGCCTGCCCGTGGGCGAACCGCACGATCATCGTCCGCCGCCTGCTCGGCCTGGAGGACGTCATCTCCATCGGCATGCCGGGCCCCACACACGATGCGCGGTCGTGGACCTTCGATCTCGACCCCGGCGGCGTCGATCCGGTGCTCGGGATCGAGCGCCTGCAGGAGGCGTTCTTCGCGCGTTACCCCGACTATCCTCGCGGAATCACCGTTCCCGCCGTCGTCGACGTCCCCACCGGTGCCGTCGTGACCAACGACTTCCCGCAGATCACCGAGGACTTCTCCACCCAATGGACGGAGTTCCATCGTGAGGGAGCCCCGAATCTCTGGCCCGAGGAGTCGCGGGAGGAGATGGAGAAGGTGATGCGGCTGATCTACACGGAGATCAACAACGGCGTCTACCGCTGCGGCTTCGCCGGTTCCCAGGACGCCTACGAGGCGGCCTTCGACCGTCTGTTCACCGCTCTCGACACCATCGAGGACCGGCTGAGCCGCTCACGCTTCCTCATGGGCGAGTCCATCACCGAGGCGGACGTGCGCCTCTTCACGACCCTGGTGCGTTTCGACCCCGTGTACTTCGGGCATTTCAAATGCAACCGGCAGCCGCTCACGGCTTTCGAGAATCTCTGGGGCTACGCTCGGGACCTCTATCAGACGCCCGGATTCGGCGACACGGTCGACTTCGTGCAGATCAAACAGCATTACTACATCGTCCACCGCGATGTGAACCCGACCCAGATCGTGCCCAAGGGACCGGATCTGTCCGGATGGCTCAGCGATCACGGCCGAGACAGGACATTCGGCGGCTCCCCCTTCGGCGACGGCACCGCCCCCGGTCCGGTCAAGCCGGGCGAGGAGGTCCCGACCGCTCATACGGCGGCCGCATGGGCGAATTGATCTGCCTATGATGCCCTCCGAGACAGCCCGGCCCTGACTCTGCTGTCAGGGCCGGGCTCTTTCCGGGCTCAGGTGTCGAACTCCCCCGGCTCGATGACTTCCGGACTCGAATCGTCGAGACCTGCGGCCCGCCTCCGCCGATGCTTGCGGACCTTGAGCACGATCCACACGACGACGCAGGCGGCGACGGCGACGATGACGAGCTTCTGGAAATACCCCGCATAGGTCTCGACGATCGACCAGTTCTCGCCGAGGAAGAAGCCGGCGACGACGAGGACCGTGTTCCAGATCGCGCTGCCTGCGGTCGTCAGGAGCACGAACTTGGGAAGTCGCATGCTCCGCATTCCCGCCGGAATGGAGATGAGCGATCGGAAGATTGGGATCATCCGGCCGAAGAACACTGCCTTGTCGCCGTGCTTGTCGAACCAGTCCACGGTCCTGTGCACGTCGTCGACGTCGACCAGCGGCATCTTCACCGCGATGCGAGCGATGCGTTCGATGCCTATCCATCTGCCCAGCGCCCACAGCAGGACGGCGCCGACGAGCGAGCCGACTGTCGCGAAGACGATCGCCCATACGATGTTCATCTGCCCCTGGCTCGAGGTGAACCCGGCCAGGGGCAGGACCAATTCGCTGGGAATCGGCGGGAAGATGTTGTCGAGGAACACCATGAACCCGACGCCGATCGGCCCCAGGGTCTCCATGACGGTCACGGTCCAGGCGGAGAAACCGCTGAGGTTCTCTGCGGCACCGCCGCCCGCAGCCAGCGAGAACTCGGCAGCGGAACCGGTCGGAAGGGTAGTCGGCATGGTCAAAAGTGTAGATAAGGGCGCGGCCTGCCGCTCCCAGTGGGCTCACAGCGGCTAATGTGGAAACGGACACCTCAGGGTGGGAAACGACAGCACCTCCGGGTCGACATCGAAGGAGCAAACACGTGGCACCAGCCAAAGTACTGGCCTCGCGGAACACGGTCGCCGAAGCCGGCCACAACGCCATCAGTCAGCCGGGGCCCGCGCACCTCATGCGCGCGGTGCAGCGATTCGGCCAGCGGCTCGGCAATCAGTTCGGTGCGGCCATCACCTATTTCCTCGTGCTCGCGGTCATGCCCATCGCGATGGTCAGCCTCGCATGCCTGGGCTTCGTCCTCGACGTCGCGCGTCCGGACCTCCTGCCCATGGTCACCGAGCAGATCGGGACATTCACCGCCGGCAACTCCACACTGACGTCGCAGCTCGAGAGCTACCTCCTCGACTGGCAGGCCGTGGGGATCATCGGTATCCTCACCGGTCTCTACACGGGACAGGGCTTCATCGGCAACCTCGGCGCCGCCGTCCGCGCCCAACTGCACGAGGACTTCGACGACGTCATCGAGAAGTCCTTCGTGAAGAAGGTCTTGAGCAACGTCGTCACCCTCGTCGGACTCATCATCGGGCTCCTCCTCACCGTCGCGCTCACGGTGGTCGGCACCGGACTGCGTTCGGTGATCGCCGACACGCTCGGCCTCTCCGGGTTCGCGCGGAGCATGCTCTTCGTCGTCCCCTTCATCATCACTTTGGCCGCTGCATGGCTGATCTTCATGTTCCTGTTCACCATGCTCCCCGAGAAGCCGGTGGACAAGCGGGCGAAGATCCGCGGCTCACTCATCGGTGCGGTCGCATTCCTCATCCTCATCAACTTCGCCACCGTGCTCGTCAACCTGTTCTCCGGCAACAAGGCCGCCGGCGTGTTCGGTTCGATCATCGCGATCATGCTCACGCTCAACGTCTTCGTCAGAATCGTCCTCTTCATCGCCGCCTGGATCGGCACCGCGAATCCGCCCAAACCACAGGAGGAGACGCCGGAGTACAGGTTCGTCGAACCCAAGGTGCAGGCCCAGAGCCTCGGTGCTCTGCTCGCCGGAGCCGGCATCGTCGCACTCACCCTGCTCGGCTTCCGACGCTTCGAGGAGCGCCAGTCCGATCGCGAGTTGTCGAAGCGCTAGACTGGGTGCGCATCCGTTACAACTGACCGAGGGGATACGACCTTTGACTGACGCAACGACGGCTCGTCTGGACGACTGGGCGAAGAAGCAGACCGCCGCCGAAGAACTCATTCCGCTTGTCGGACGCCTGTACCGCGAGAACGACGTGCTGCTGACACTGTTCGGACGCTCGCTGCTGAACAAGTCCGTGACCGGCATGATCAAAGCGCACCGCTATGCCCGCCACTTCCTCGGCGAAGAGCTCGACATCGAGATCACCCACCGGATCGTCAGCGCCCTGGCCGGACTCGACCTGGCCCCGGCTCGGATCGATCTGGGCCGCCTCGTCGAGAAGCTCGAGGAGCCGAACGGCGACGTCGAGGAATTCCTCGCGGCGGAGCTGGCCGAGGTCATCGATTCCCAGGCCGGCAAGGGTGAGGTCCGCGACGTCGTCCTCTACGGATTCGGCCGCATCGGACGCCTGCTCGCACGCATCCTCATCGATCGTGCAGGCGGGACCGGGATGCGTCTGCGCGCAGTCGTCGTCCGCCGCAATGGGGAGAACGACATCGTCAAGCGCGCGTCCCTGCTGCGCCGCGACTCGGTCCACGGAGCCTTCGACGGCAGCATCGTCGTCGATGAAGAGGCCGACACCATCCAGGCCAACGGCACCCTCATCCAGGTCATCTACTCCGATGACCCGTCCGAAGTCGACTACACCGCCTACGGCATCGACGATGCGATCATCGTCGACAACACCGGCAAGTGGCGCGACGAGGAAGGCCTGTCCAAGCACCTCGCCTGCCCCGGCGCCTCGAAGGTCCTGCTCACGGCCCCCGGCAAGGGAGACGTCAAGAACATCGTCTTCGGGGTCAACGACGACGCGATCCTCGACTCGGACAAGGTCGTCTCGGCCGCCTCGTGCACAACGAATGCGATCACTCCTGTGCTCAAGGCGATCAACGACCGGTTCGGCGTCCGCAACGGCCATGTCGAGACGGTGCACTCGTTCACCAACGATCAGAACCTCATCGACAACTTCCACAAGGGGTCCCGTCGCGGTCGCGCGGCCGGACTGAACATGGTTCTCACCGAGACCGGTGCCGCCAAGGCTGTGGCCAAGGCTCTGCCGGAACTGGCCGAGAAGCTCTCGGGCAATGCGATCCGCGTCCCGACCCCGAACGTGTCGATGGCGATCCTCAACCTCAACCTCGAGAAGTCCACGAGCGTTGAGGAGCTCAACACCTTCCTGCGGGAGGTGTCGATGCATTCCCCGCTGCGCAACCAGGTCGACTACGTCACCTCCCCCGAGCTCGTCTCCTCCGACCTCGTCGGCTCCAAGCGCGCCGGTGTCGTCGACGGACTGGCCACGATCGTCGACGAGGACCGTGTCGTCGTCTACGTCTGGTACGACAACGAGTTCGGCTACAGCTGCCAGGTCATCCGCTGTGTGGCGAAGATGGCCGAGGTGGACGTCCCCGCCTTCCCCTGACGCAGCAGTCGAGGTATAAGCGATTCGGCCCATCTGAGGCTGAGCAGCCCGGTTTCGGAACTGGGCTACTCAGCCTCAGATGGGCCGTTTCCGTCGGCTGCGGGGTTCATCGCCTCGTACAGCCACAGCGGAGTGAAGGTCGAGAAGCGTGCGGCGAGCTCGTCCTCGCTGTCGAGGATGACCGCCAGACGGTCATCGGCAGCCGAGAGCTCCCCCGCCCAGATCGGACCCAGGCAGGCCAGCAGCGCGCAGGCTATGACCACCGCTCCGGCGAGGATCGGCGTCTGCGACCACAGCAGCGCCGCGAACACGATCCCGAGGACGACGAAGCCGAGGGCCACGGCCATCCCGGCATTGCGGGTCCGTGGCGCCCTGGCTCGTGCCGGTCGGGCCTCCGCGACCGAATCGAGGGGGTCGCGGTTGAGCCGCGTCCATGCCACGATCGCGCCGAGGGCGCAGACGATGCCGATCATGATGAGGCCGAAGGCGGAGAACAGGAGCACGGCGTCGATGTGATCGCCCTGGGCCTGCACCGCCGCCCCGAGCCCGGTGACGAGCATCGCCATGGCCAGCACCAGCATGCTGAGCAGGCGGGCGCGGCGCACGGCGATGAGTTCGGCGACCACCCGGGCCAGGAAGGCTCGTCGGGCCGCCGCATCCTCGGCCTCGCTCAACGCACGTACCCGAGCTTCTTGTCGACGGTGTGAGTGAACTCCTCACCGGCCAGGTGCTGCTCGAACAGGCTGTGGAACTGTTCGGCCAGGCGCATCCGCCATCCGTCCGTGTCACCGCTCATATGCGGGGTGATGATGACATCGTCGAGCCCCCACAGCGGATGGCCGGCGGGAAGCGGCTCCTGCTCGAACACATCGAGCCCGGCCCCGGCGATCTCTCCGGAGCGCAGGGCGGCGACGAGGGCATCGGTGTCGACGGTGTCGCCGCGTCCGACATTGATGAACACGGCGGTGTCATCCATGGCGGCGAAGACCTCGGTGCCGATGAGCTTCTCGGTCTGCTCGGTCAGGGGGGCGATGTCGATGACCCAGTCGAATCCGCCGACGTGCTCGCTCAGAGTGGCCGAATCGATGACGTCACCGAAGTCGTTGTCTCCGCTGCGGGCATGGGAACCGGCACCGGTGACTTCGATGTCGACGGCCTTGAGTACCCGTGCGATCTCACGGCCGATGGATCCGGTGCCCACGATCATCGCCTTCGACCCCGCCACATCGCGCGTGGAGCGCCGGTTCCACTTCTCCTGGCGCTGGTCGGCCAGCGAGCCGATCGAATTCTTGGCCTGCATGAGGATGAAGTTCAGAACGAACTCCGCGATCGGTCGGTCGAAGGTCCCGCGAGCATTCGTCACCGTCACCGGCGAATCGACGAGTTCGTCGAAGAGGAGGGAGTCGACTCCGGCTGCCGCGGCGTGCACCCAGGCGAGTCGGTCAGCGCTGCCGAAGGCGTCTTTGAGCGCAGTGGAGAAGAAGTCCCACATCAGGAGCACATCGGTGCCGGGCAGTGCCTGGCCCAGGGTATCGGCTTCGGCGACCCGCAGCTCGATCCCGTCCCTGTCGCCGAGGTCAGTGAGCAGGTCGGGAATCTCGGTCCCGGGTGAGTTGAGTATGGTCAGTACCGTCATTCCAGGTCTCCTCCGGCAGTGGGCTTTCTGCCAGACTATCCGATGGAGCAGCACCGGTGGCCGAAGACATCGCACCTGCGGCGTCCGCTGGCGCTTGGCCGACATCGAGGCTCTCCCGCTGTGCGGGTTCGCCCTTCAGCGTCTGCGCCAGCGGCGTGTTGGGCAGGAAGCAGAGGAAGACGAAGCCGAGCACGGCCAGCGGTGCCACCCAGAGGAACAGCGGCACGAGCGCGTCGTTGTAGGAGTTGATGATGAGCGAGTGCAGGGGCTCCGGCAGCTGGGCGACGATCTCCGGGGTCAGTCCCGTCGAGGAGACCTTCGGCAGCGGGGTGTTCGGTGCGGACTTCGCGATCTCGGTGATCCCGGCCTTGATGTTGTCCATGAGCCGCTGTGTGAACACCGATCCGATGAACGCCATGCCGAGCGTGGCGCCGACCTGCCGGAAGTAGTTGTTCGACGCTGTCGCGGTGCCGACCATGGACACCGGGAAGGCGTTCTGGACGACGAGGACAAGGGTCTGCATGCTCAGTCCGAGGCCGAGTCCGAGCAGTGCCAGGCAGCCGATGGTCTCCCACGCCGAGCTGTCGGCCTTGAGCATCGAGAGCAGCACCAGCGAGGCGGCCATGAGCAGGATGCCGACCAGCGGGTACTTCTTGTACCTGCCGGTGCGGGAGACGATGAACCCGACGAGGGTCGAGGACACGAGCATGGTTCCCATCATCGGAACCATCATCAGACCGGCCACAGTCGCATCGATGCCGTGGACCATCTGCAGGTAGGTCGGCATGTACGACAGCACTCCGAACATGCCGATGCCGACGAAGAGGCCCGCGATCGTGCACAGCAGGAAGTCGCGGTTGGCGAACAGGCTCATCGGGATGACCGGTTCGCTGACCTTGAGTTCGACGAAGACGAAGGCTGCTGCGGCGAGGACGCCGGTGATGATCAGGCCGTTGATCTGCCAGGATCCCCATTCGAAGTCATGGCCTCCCCAGGCGGAGACGAGCACGATGCAGGAAGTGACGATCGAGATCAGCGCCATGCCGAATACGTCGATCTTCGGCCGCGGTCCCGTCCCCCTGGCATGCTTGGGAACTTTGAGGAAGATCGCGGCGGCGATGAGGGCGATGATGCCCAGCGGGAAGTTGATGGCAAACGCCCAGCGCCACCCGGGCCCTTCGGTCAGCCAGCCGCCGATGAGCGGTCCGGCCACCGATGACACGGCGAAGGCCGAGCCCATGATGCCCATGTACTTGCCGCGCTCGCGGGCAGGCACGACGGAGGCGATGATCGACTGGGAGAGGATCATCATCCCACCGCCGCCGATGCCCTGGAGGACGCGGCCGAGGATGAGCGTCGACATCTCGTTGGCGACGAGGGCGAAGACCGAACCGGCGAGGAAGCAGCAGATCGCGAACATGAACAGCGGTTTGCGTCCGAACAGATCCCCGACCTTGCCGTAGACGGGCATCATGATCGTCGAAGCGAGCATGAACGCGGTCGAGACCCACAGCATCTGGTCGACGCCATCGAGTTCGCCGACGATCGTCGGCAGCGCGGTGGCGAGCACCGTCTGGTTGAGCGAGAACATGAACATCGCGATCATCAGGCCCACGAAGAGCAGGATGATCGCCGAGGTGGTCATCGCCGCCGCCTCGTCATCGGGCTTCGCCGTCGGCGGTGGTGTGGTCCGGGTGCTCAAGGTCATATCCTCATCGTTCAGTGCTCTGTTGCTTCTCATCACGGCTTTCGTCATCGCAGTCGGTCCAATACCTTGAGGAAGAGCCCCAAGGAGTCTTCGAAGACTTCCTTCGTGCCCCCTTTGGACGCAACCGTCTCAGGGGCCTTCTTGATCGTCTGTCCCGCATGGCTGAGGGGGACGCGGCAGAGTTGGGTGAGCATGCGCGCGCTGCGCTGCGCGGACTCCTCCGAGGAGAATTCCTGTCCGAGGTGGCGCAGTCTGGCGAGCACGTGTCCGGCGACGATCTCCTCGAGCGCCTCAGCGCGGTCGAAGCTCTTGCTCACGAGTTCGGGATAGAGGGCGAAGAGTCGTCGGCGTCGGGCCGGCAGCTCCGGATCGACGGAGCCGATGAGCAGCGCCTCGCGAACGAAGCGAGCGGTGTCCTCGGCCAGGGTGTCGAGACCGGCCGTCGAATTGACGTAGTCCTCGGCGAGTCCTTCATCGACGCTGGCCTCGGTGCCCAGGCCGACGATCGCATCCTCTTTCGTCTCGAAGTAGTTGAAGAAGGTGCGCGTGGACACGCCTGCGTCGGCGGCGATGGTCGCCACGGTGGCACAGGCGAGTCCGTCCTCGAGGACTCGGGTGATCGCGGCCTCGTGGAGGGCGCTGCGGGTCAGCCGGGCCTTCTTCGAGCGCAGGGATTCTTCAACTGGCATGAGTCCATTTTTGCACTTCATGCAAGTTTT
This sequence comes from Brevibacterium renqingii, assembly GCF_017808105.1. GTDB lineage: Bacteria > Actinomycetota > Actinomycetes > Actinomycetales > Brevibacteriaceae > Brevibacterium > Brevibacterium renqingii. The sequence continues at coordinate 39,024 of NZ_JADBHF010000007.1, forward strand.
CACCAACTGCAAATCTGCAATTGTGCACTATTTCACTCCGTGCACGATTCTTCGGCCGCGTTTTCCGGACCGCGGCCTCACATGAGCATCTTCAGCCTGGCCCGGTGCTGTTCGAGGGTCTGCAGCTGGCCGAGCAGGGCTGCCTGCCCGGCGCCGTCGCTCGTGTCCTGTCGCTGCAGACGCGAGTGCAGCTCCTTGGCGATGCGCGCGAGGTCGTAGTCGAAGAGCCGAGCGACGATGCCGCGGGCGAAGCGGTCGATGCCTGTGCCTTCGACCACCGGCAACGGCGTCACGAGCAGCTGCGCGACATAGGGCTTGAGGTCCTCATCGCTGGCGTCGAGGACCCGATCCGCCCATTTCGACTGGTCGGCGCCGGCAGAGCTCAGTCCCCCGGCCTGTCTGACCGCTCCCTGGATCCGGCGGTAGCCGGGATGTTCGAAGGCTTTGGCCGAGAGCGAGTCGAAGAGCTTGGCGTTGACCATCTCGGGGTGCTGCAGGGCGACCATGAGCGCCCCCTTCTCCGTCTTCAGCCGTGCCGGGCTGATCGGGGCCGAGAGATCGGAGACGTCGGGGCGTTCGTCATAGACGTATTCGATGCCGCGTTCGTCTCCGATCTCGCCCGCCGAGGCCGGACCGGAGTCCTGCACAGCATCACCGGAGATGGCTGCGCCCCGTCCTCGGCCGGAGCGGCCTCCCCCCTGCGGTGCGCTCGGGGCCGCCTGCGGCGGTCCCGCCGGAGGGCCGCCCCGGAACGACGGCTGCCTGGCCGGTGCGTCGGCCGTCTGCCGATTCGGCTTGGGCCGACGTTTGGCCGTGCGGGCCGCGGATTCCACCTCGTCGATATCGACGCCGATGCGACCGGCGACGAAACGATAGTAGTGCGAGAGGCTGCCCTGGTCGCGGATGTCGGTGAGCACCTCGGCGGCGGCCTTGACCGCGGAGATGCGGCCTTCGACCGTATCCAGATCGAACCGGGCGATGGCCGTGGTGATGACGAACTCGAACAGCGGTCTGCACTCGTCGATGAGCTCGCGCAGGGCCGCATCGCCCTTCTGCATCCGCAGATCGCAGGGGTCGAGGCCGTCGGGTTCGACGGCGACGTAGGTCTGAGCGGTGAAGAGGTTCTCGAATTCGAAGGCCTTGAGCGCCGCTTTCTGTCCGGCGGCGTCGCCGTCGAAGGTGAAGATCACCTGGCCGGTGGGATCGTCGCCGAGGAGCCGGCGGATGATCTTGACATGTTCGGCACCGAATGCCGTGCCGCAGGTGGCCACGGCCTGGTCGACTCCGGCCAGGTGAGCTGCCATGACATCGGTATAGCCTTCGACGACCACGACGCGCTTGCTCTTCGCGATCGACTTCTTCGCCAGATCGAGACCGTAGAGGACCTGGTTCTTGTGGTAGAGAGCTGTCTCAGGGGTGTTGAGGTACTTCGGGCCCTTGTCGTCGTCGAACAGCCTCCGCGCGCCGAAGCCGATGGTCCGCGCCGTCATGTCCTTGATCGGCCAGATCACCCGGCCCCGGAAGCGGTCGTAGATCCCCCGCCCGCCCTCGCTGGCCAGGCCTCCGGCGAGGATCTCCTCCTCAGCAAAGCCCGCACGTTTGAGGTGAGAGGTCAGCGCGTCCCAGGACTTCGGAGCGAAGCCGATGCCGAACTCACGGCCGGACTCTGCGGGAAAGCCCCGTCCGACGAGGAAGTCGCGGCCGATCCGGCCGGCCTCGGACTCGAGCGCCTGGGTGAAGAAGCGCTGAGCCACCTCGTGCATCTCGAGGAGGCGCTGACGTCTGCTCGCCTGCTCCCGATCCGGCCCCTTGCCGTCCTCGTAGCGCAGGTGCATGCCGGCCTTGCCGGCCAAGGTCTCGACCGCTTCGACGAAGCTGAGCTGTTCGACCTTCTGCAGGAAGGTGAACACATCCCCGGACTCTCCGCAGCCGAAGCAGTGGTACATCCCGACCTGTGGGCGCACGGTGAACGACGGGGTCTTCTCGTCGTGGAAGGGGCACAGTCCCTTGAGCGAGCCGATGCCTGCGGTCTTGAGAGTGACGAACTCTCCGATCACCTCGTCGATGCGGGTGCGGCTGCGCAGTTCGTCGATGTCCTCGCGCTTGATGAGTCCGGCCATGGTCTAGAGCCGATCCTCCGCCCCTGCGCTGAGACGGTGGTAGAGAGCCCAGGCGGAGTGGTCGGTCAGGGAGGCGATCTGGTCGACGATGACGCGCAGTCGAGCGGCGTCATCGGCCGCCTCGGCATGGTCGGCGCGAAACATCGGGTCGAGCTTCTCGGGCGCCTCGGAGTACCAGGCGACGAGTTCGCTGATGACCGCGGCCTGGATGTCGTGCAGTCGCAGCCGGTCCTCGGCGACCATCACCGTCAGCGTCGCCATGCCCTTGAGCACGGCGATCTCGACGGTGCTCGTCTCGGGGACGACGAGGGAGGCCGTGTAGCGAGCCAGCGGTTCCCAGCCGAATTCCTCACGAGTGGCCGATTCCGCAGCACCGACGAACCGCCCGATGAGCTGGCTGGTCATGTGCTTGAGGCTCGCTTGGGCTCGGCGGGAGCCGTCGAAGGTCTCGCTGGGCCAGTAGGCGGCCGCTTGGAGTCGGCTCAGGGCCTTGTCCATCTCCGCGTCTGCTGTGTTCGGAAGGTACCACTGACGGGTGATCTCGAAGAGCTCGGCCCGCCGGGCATCGGAGGTGAAGTCGGCGAGGTCGAGGTGCCCGGCGACGATGGCGTCCTCGACATCGTGAACGGAGTAGGAGATGTCGTCGGCCAGGTCCATCACCTGGGCTTCGATGCATTTCTTGCCGTTGTCGATGCCGTCGCGGTAGAAGTCGAAGACCGCGGTGTCGTCGTCGTAGACGCCGAATTTCCGCACCCCCGAGTCACGCCGGCCGGCCGTGGCCTCGCTGCGCGGCCACGGGTACTTCGTCAGCGCGTCGAGGCTGGCTCGCGACAGGTTGAGCCCGGCCGGACGACCGTCGGCGGCGATGACCTTCGGTTCGATCCGGGTGACCAGGCGCAGGGTCTGCGCATTGCCTTCGAACCCGCCGATGTCCTTGCACAGGGCATCGAGGATCGTCTCGCCGTGGTGGCCGAACGGCGGGTGGCCGAGGTCGTGGCTGAGGCAGGCGGTGTCGACGATGTCGGGATCGCACCCGAGGTAGCGGGCCAGTTCGCGACCGACCTGAGCGACCTCGAGGGAATGGGTCAGGCGGGTGCGGACGAAGTCATCCGTTCCCGGAGACACCACCTGGGTCTTCGCACCGAGGCGGCGCAGCCCCGAGGAGTGGAGGACGCGGGCACGGTCGCGCTGGAAGGCCGAGCGCCGCGGATTCTTCGCCGGTTCGCTCACCCACCGCTCTTCGTCCCATGCCGAGTAGGTCGCCACGGTCCCCGTCCGCACCGAGATGCGCGGGTGAGTGTCGAAGGGCATTCTCATCCTCCAGAGATGTCCAGCTCGGCCTCCGACAGCAGCGATTTCCCGCTGGGGTCGAAGACGCGAGAATCCAACCAGCCCTCGGGCAGGTGCGGCCGCTTCGGCCTGGTCGTGCGTCCGCGGGAGCCTTCGGCGGCCTCACCGGGATAGGGGGCGTCCTGGTCGAGCTGGGAGAGCAGCCCGGCGAGCTCCTCGAGTGAGGAGACCATGGCCAGCTGGCTGCGCAGCTCTCCCCCGACCGGATAGCCCTTGAAATACCAGGCGATGTGTTTGCGCAGGTCACGAACGCCATAGAACTCGTCTTCGAAGTGGTCGACGAGGTACTCACCGTGTTTGTACACGGCCCGCCCCACTTCGGCGAGTCCTGGTCGGTGGCGTTCCTCGCTGCCGCCCAGAGCATTCGCGAGATCGCCGAACAGCCAGGGCCTGCCCTGACAGCCGCGACCGATGACGACTCCGTCGCAGCCTGTTGTGCGCATCATCTCCAGGGCGTCCTCGGCGGCGAAGATGTCGCCGTTGCCCAACACGGGCACAGTGTCGCCGAGGTGGTCCTTGAGTCGGGCGATCGCGTCCCAGTCGGCCTTTCCCGAGTAGAGGTCGGCGGCCGTGCGCCCGTGCAGGGCGACGGCGGAGACGCCGGCGTCACGTGCGGTCTCGGCGGCGTCGAGGAAGGTCGTGTGGTCGGCGTCGATGCCCTTGCGCATCTTCACCGTCACGGGGATCCCGCCGCGGGATGCCTCGGTCACGGCGGTGGTGACGATGGCTTCGAACAGGTCCTGCTTCCACGGCAGGGCCGAGCCTCCGCCCTTGCGCGTGATCTTGGGCACGGGGCAGCCGAAGTTGAGGTCGATGTGGTCGGCCCGGTCCTCCTCGACGAGCATCCGCACTGCCTGGCCCATGGTGACCGGGTCGACACCATAGAGCTGGACGGAGCGCGGGGTCTCGTAGGGCTCATGGTGGATGATGCGCATGGTCTTGGGACTGCGCTCGACGAGGGCCCGCGTGGTGACCATCTCGGTGACGTAGAGGCCAGCACCGTATTCGCGGCACAGTCGGCGGAATGCGGTGTTCGTGATCCCGGCCATGGGGGCGAGCACGACCGGGGAGGACAGCTCGATGGGGCCGATGCGCAGGGGCGCACCGACGGCCGGGGACACGGTTTCTGGGCTGGGGCTGATGACACTCACGAGTTCATTATCCCAAAGCAGTCAAAATCGCACATTCGCACCCCTACTCCGCCGCCTTCACGCACTCGCTCCTGCCCGCTCACGTACTGTGTCCAACCGCTTCGGCGCGGAGAAATTCCCGCACGTCCCATTCGGCGTCCACGTTCAGGTCAGCGGCGAGCCGGTCGTCATGGGTGACGACGACCATCGCCCCACCGAATCCGTCGAGCGCGGTGACGAGGGCCTCGAGTGAGGACAGATCGAGATTGTTGCCGGGTTCGTCGAGGATGAGCAGCTGCGGAGCGGGGTCCTGGAGCAGCCCGGAGGCCAGTGCGACCCGGAAGCGCTCGCCGCCGGACAGGGTCGAACAGATCTGGCCGGTGCGACCGGCGCGCAGACCCATAGCTGCGAGCACTTCGTACGCACGGTGCGGGGTCAGGCGCGGGTTGCCTGAGCGCACCGCTTCCATGACGGTGAGATCGGGCGGGAGCCGGTACTGCTGGTCGAGGTGGGCGACGGGAACCGAGACCGTGACCGACAGCTCGCCGAAGAGCTCGGCGATCGGCGGAGCCGGCGCAGCGATCTGTGAGCCGGGCTCCACGATCGGCGAACCGGACTCGGCATCGGACGCGTGAGCGTCGTACCTGCGCGCGCCCGCAGCTTCCGCGGACCGGCCCGCGGCCTCCGGTGACCTGCTCGCGGCCTCCATCATCGCCGCCAGCAGCGTGGACTTTCCCGCTCCGTTCGGGCCGGTCAGGCGGACCCGCTCCGGTCCGACGAGCCCGACCGGTCGGTCCAGGTCCACCGAGCTGATCTCGAGCACCCGCTTCGAAGCGTGGACGGTCGTGTCCGGCAGGTCGAGGCGCACGCTCGAGGACCGTCGCAGCGCATCCTTTGCCGCTTCCAGAGACTGCAGCGCCGTGGCTTCGTCGGCGGCCTTGTCACCGCGCCTCTTCGCCGCGGAGTTCTCGGCGAAGTTCGTCAGTCCGTTCATCACGATCTTCGGTCGGCGCTTGTTCTCCTTGTCCTTCGTCGCCTTCCGGTCGGCCCGTGCGAGTTTCGTCTCGAGTTCGATGCGCTGACGCTTTTCTCTCGAGTGGGCTTTCTTCGCATCGATGACTCTCTGCTGCTTCGCCTCCTCCTCTGCCTCGACCATCTGCTCATAGTCGTCGAAGCCGCCGCCGTAGAGCCGCAGCCGGTCGGTCATCTCGAGGATCGAGTCCACGTGCTCGAGCAGGGTGCGATCGTGGGAGATGACGAGCGTGGGACCGCGACGAGCGGTGAGCAGAGAGCTCAGGAGCTGCCGACCGTGAGCATCGAGGTTGTTGCTCGGCTCGTCGAGGATGAGCCAATTGTCCGCGGCCAGGGCCGCCCGCGCCAAGCCGATGCGGGTGGCCTGCCCGCCGGAGAAGCTGCTGAGGCTGCGATCGAGGTCGCCTGCTGTGAGGCTGAGACCGAGCTCGGCGGTGGCCGCCAGAGCCTGCTCTTCGATGTCCCAATCGTCGCCGATGCACGCGAAGTCGGATTCTGCGGCTTCGCCGTTCAGCGCCCGATGCAGCGCCGACCGGACATCGGCGATCCCGAGGGCCTCCTCAACGCTCTGGACCGAATGCGGCGGCAGCTGATCGATGTAGACGGCACCGTCCGCGCCGGTGATCGCGCCGGCAGCGGCGGGCACGCGGCCGGCGAGGAGTTTCGCAAAAGTCGATTTGCCGATCCCGTTGTCGCCGACGAGGCCGACGAGCTCGGCGGGGATCGTGGCGTTCAGCCCGGAGAAGATCTCGGTATCGTCGCCGAGGCGGCAGTTCAATCCGGACACAGTGATTGCTGTAGGCATGAGAGTCCTCATTTCGTGTACGCAGAAGCGCTGCGGGCCCGTGGCACCCGCAAATCACGGCATGAGGATTCACTTCACTGCTGAGTCGTCCTTCGTCGGGAATGGAACATACCAAGAATGGCCGAGCCGGCCCCGAGAGTCAACAGCCGGACTCCCGAACCGGACCTCAGACGATGATGAGCATGAGTTCGGCCGGTTCGTCATGGGGATTGGACAGCTGATGCGGCACGTCTCCGGGCGCTTGTGCGCAGTCGCCGGCATGCAGCGTCGTGCGCCGGTCGATCGTGACGATCTCGATGCTTCCGGACAGGACGAAGAAGCTCTCTCGGGATCCGCTGCGATGTGCGGCGAAGGCGGAGGTCTCGCTGTGCGGATCGAGTCGGTAGTGGACGACGTCCATGTTCTCGATCGCCGAGGGCAGGTCGCGACGGGACACCCCCTCGCCGAAGTTCGTCGACGTCGGGATCGCCTCGGTGCGGGTGATCGTCACCTCGGGGGCGGCGAGCAGCTCGCCGACGTCGACGCCGAGGGCACGTGAGAGTCCCATGGCGTTCGAGACCGAGGTGTCCTGCTCGCCGCGTTCGATCTTCGACAGCGCGGCACGCGACAGGCCCGCCCGGACGGCGAGCTCGTTGAGGGTGAGGTCGTTGAACTTCCGCCGCGCCCGGATGCGGGCTCCGAAGACGCGGGCCCCGAGGTCTTCTTCCTTCGCCATTCTCGCATCATAGTCTATTCTTGAATAGTAGAATCAGATCTCTCAAAGGAATTCATTGGATATGGCGGCCGTGCTGGCTCTCACCCCGATCCTCATCGCCATTGTCTTGCTCCTGCTCAAACAGAGCTCATGGATCGCGGCCCTGGTCGGCGCCGTCGTCGCTGCCGCCGTCGTTGCCCTCGCCTTCCCCACCCCCACCTCGGTGCTGGTGGAATCCGGCGTCGACTACTTCCCCCTCATCCTCGAGGTCGCACTCATCCTGCTCTTCGGCATGGTGCTCGCCAGACTGCTCGAATCCGCCGGCTCCATGTCCGAGATCTCCGCCTGGGTCGAGTCCCTGTCCCCGAGCCGGCCGCTCGGAGTCGCTCTCGTCGTGTTCGGCATCGTGCCGTTCGCGGAATCCGTCACGGGCTTCGGCATCGGCGTGACCATCGGGGTGCCGATCCTGCGCCACCTCGGATGCACCCTTCGGCAGTCGGCGATCCTCGGCCTCCTCGGCCTCATCGCTGTGCCGTGGGGAGCTCTGGGCCCGGGCACCACGGTGGCGGCGGCTCTGGCCGGGTTCGACGTCGACGAACTCGGCCTGTCCACCGCCTGGCTCAACGCGATCCCGGTCGTCATCGTCACCATCGCCGTCATTGCGATCATGCGCCCGGGGTTCACCTCGGCGCTGGGCACGATCGGCTCCGCCGGACTGATGTGGTCGGGGATCCTCGCTGCCAGCTGCGTCATCGGGATGGCTCCGGCGGGGATCATCGGCTCGCTCATCGTCATCCTCGTCGTCGGCGGACTGTTCATCGTCCGCAAACGCAGCACCGGGTTCACCGCGCGACTGGGAACCGCGATTCTGCCCTATGGCGCGCTGACCATCGGACTGCTGCTGGCCAGGGCCCTGCATTCGGCGCTGCCCTCGCTGCTGACTGAGATCATCGCCTCTCCCCCGTTCTGGCTCGCGGCCGCCTGCCTCATCGCCGCGGTCACCGTCGATGACCGACGCAGGGTGTCCTTCGCGGCGGCGAGGTCCTGGGTCCCCATCGGTGTGGGCACAGCCGCGTTCATGCTCATGGGCTGGATCATGACGACGACCGGAATGAGCGAGGCGATCGGCGCAATGCTGCCGGCCGGCCTCGTCCTCCTCACCCCCTGGCTCAATGCCGTCGGAGCCGTCCTGACCGGCTCGAACACCGGCGCGAACTCGATGTTCACAGGCACCCTGACCGCAGTCGCGTCCTCTTCGCACGTGGCCGCGCTCCCAGTCGTCGCGGCCGGCAACGCGGCCGGATCGCTGGCCGCCCTGGCCGCACCGCCGCGAGTGGCCATGGCCGTGCAGATGGCCGATGCCCGAGCTCCCGCCTCGGCGCGGGACATCGCCTGGGTGCAGGGCCGGGCGCTGACGGTGTCCGGGATCAACGCCCTCGTCATGGGACTGTGGATCCAATTCTTCGTGTGACCCCGAGGCGCACCGACCGGCCGACCTGCCCCGAGATTCGTCTTCTCGACGGACCCACCGTCTCCTGGGTCTCGACCCCTCGGGGACGTATGGGATGCCGCTCAGACTCGGATGATCTCGCGGGGGAAGTCCGTGAAGGTGTCACAGCCGGTGTCGGTGATGAGGATCGATTCGGAGAGCTCGATTCCGTAGCCGTTCATCCACATGCCGCCGATGAGGTGAAACGTCATCCCGGATTCGAGGATCTGGTCGTCCTCGGTGCGGATCGAGATCGTGCGCTCACCCCAGTCCGGCGGGTAGCCGATTCCGATCGAATAGCCCAGCCGGCTCGGCTTCTCCAGCCCGGACAGCGCCAGCACCCGGTTCCAGGTTCGCGCGAGTTCGGCCGTGGGCACCTCGGGCTCGGCGACGTCGAGGACCGCGGACAGAGCCTCGGCGACGACGCCTTCGAGGCGGACGAGCTCCTGTCTCGGCTTGCCCGTGACCGCGGTCCGGGCCAGGGGAACGTGATAGCGGCGGTGGACGCCGGCGAGCTCGATGCTCACCGACTCATCGGTGACGAACTTCCGATCGGTCCAGGTCAGATGCGGAGTGTCCGCACTCTCCCCCGTCGGCATCATCGGCACGATCGCCGGGTAGTCGCCCCAGACTCCGTTGCCACCGCGGATCTGGGCTTCTGAGATCGCAGCGGCCACCTCGGGCTGGCCCACGCCCACCCCGATGGTGCCCAGGGCCGCGTCCATGGCCGCGGTCGTCACCTCGGCAGCCTGACGCATGAGTGCGATCTCGGCCGGGGACTTGACCGCACGAATCCAGTTGACCAGCTCGAAGGAGTCGACCAGTCGCCACTCGGGCACGCCGTTGACCAGGGCGCGGAAGGCGCGCGGAGAGAAGAAGTGCGAGTCCATCTCGACCCCGACCGGCGAGGACGAGGCCCGGGCGACCTCCCAGCGCTGGCGCAGCGCGAAGGCGACCCAGTCGAAGGGATGGATGTGCGGACGCTGCACATAGCGCTCGGGATAGCCGACGATGTCCTCCGGGGGCAGCCAGGAAGTGTGGGAGGCCCCGCGAGCGTCCATATCGCGCATGAACAGCGTCATCGGACCCGAAGACGGGACGAAGAGCAGCTGCGGGGTGTAGAAGGACCAGGCATTGTAGCCGGTGAGATAGTAGATGTTGGCCGGGTCGGTGACGATGAGAGCGGCGAGGCCCTGGTCGACCATGCGGTTGCGCACCGAGGCGATCCGACCCAGGTACTCCTCGGGGCCGAACGACAGGTCCCTGGCGCCGATCGTGTCGACCTCACCGGGAATCGGCTGCGGACGAGCTCTGACCTCCTGGCTCGCACGACCCTGCTCTGCGCCGGGTCGCATCCCATGCACATCCGGCCTGTTGTCTTCGCCGGAATAGAAAAGCTCGCCCTCATTCATGACTACAGTGTCGTGAGCCTCCTCACATGCTGTCAATCACTGACGACACGCGTGTTGTCGCCCATCAGCTCGCCGATCCGAGCGGCTGTCGGAGGGGCTCTCCGCATCGCCTCTGAAGGGGCTCTGCATATGACTGCGGGAGCGGCTCAGCGCATGGCGGCGAAGCGGATGTCCGTGGCTGCGGTCCCCCACGTTGCGGGCACCCATCTCCGCTCGCCGTCGGCTCGCACAGGGGCGCGCACTTCACCCCGCCTGCCATCTCGACCGTTTCTGACGAATCCAGAATGAACTTTTTCGACTTTCGACTGATTCCGCAAGAGGGACTGCGCAAATCGATAGAATCGATGGTAGATTGGCCTGAGACGCACATCACGGAGGTGAAGAATGGACCGGTTCCTGCCGGACGGCAACGGCTCCCGCCTGGGCAACCTCGACGAGAAGTCCAAAGCGATCATCGTCGAGCTGCAGCACGACGGGCGGAAATCGTATTCGGCCATCGGCAAGTCCGTAGGTCTGTCCGAGGCCGCTGTGCGTCAGCGAGTCTCGAGGCTCATCGATTCCGGCGTGATGGAGATCGTCGCCGTAACCGACCCCTTGAGCTTGGGCTTCGCCCGACAGGCGATGGTGGGGCTGAAGGTTCGCGGGGACATCTCCGAGGTGGCCGAACGGCTCCACGACTACGACGAGATCGATTACCTCGTCGTCACTGCTGGTTCGTTCGACCTGCTGGTCGAGATCGTCTGCGAATCGGACCGGCATCTGATCGAGTTCGTCAATGAGGAGCTCCGGTCGATCGATGCCGTCGTGGATACGGAGCTCTTCATGTACCTCTCACTGGAAAAGCAGAAATACAATTGGGGGACGCGATGACAGAAAATGTCACCAGGGCTGGCACTCCTTATCAGGATGCCATCCGCAACAACGTGTGGATGCACATGTCACCACACCAGTCACTGTTCAACGGTGGTGAGGCGCCGGTCATCGTCCGCGGTGAGGGTCACCACATCTTCGACGACAAGGGCAAGAAGTACATCGACGGCCTCGCCGGTCTGTTCACCGTTCAGGTGGGACACGGTCGCGAGGAGATCGCGAAGGCGATGTACGACCAGACCCTGCAGCTTCCGTTCATGCCGCTGTGGTCGTACACCCATCCGCAGGCGATCGAGCTCTCAGAGCGTCTGGCCAACTATGCGCCGGGCGATCTCAACCGGGTCTTCCTCACTTCCGGCGGCGGTGACTCCGTCGAGTCGGCGATGAAGCTGGCGAAGAACTACTTCAAGCTCGTCGGCAAGCCGGGCAAGCACAAGATCATATCGCGTGCCACCGCCTACCACGGCACGCCTCACGGTGCCCTGTCGGTGACCTCCCTGCCGGGTCTGCGCGAACAGTTCGCCCCGCTGGTTCCCGGCGCCCACAAGGTGCCGAACACGAACTTCTACCGGGCACCGGAGCCCTACGCCCACGACGAGAAGGCCTTCGGCCGCTGGGCCGCCGACCGCATCGGCGAGGCCATCGAGTTCGAAGGCGCCGACTCCGTTGCCGCCGTCTTCCTCGAGCCCGTGCAGAACTCCGGCGGCTGCTTCCCGCCGCCTCCCGGGTACTTCGACCGGGTCCGCGAGATCTGCGACGAGTACGATGTGCTGCTGGTCTCGGACGAGACCATCTGCGCCTACGGCCGCGTCGGGGATATGTTCGCCTGCAACGATTTCGGCTATGTGCCCGACATCATCACCTCGGCCAAGGGCATCACCTCCGGGTATGCTCCGCTGGGTGCGATGATCGCCTCGGATCGCCTCTTCGAGCCCTTCGGCTCCGGCGGGGACGAGACGTTCTACCACGGCTACACCTTCGGCGGGCATCCCGTCTCCTGTGCCGCGGCGATGGCGAACTTCGACGTCTTCGAGTCCGAGAAGCTCAACGATCACGTGCACGAGAACGCCGCCGCGTTCAAGTTCACCCTCGAGAAGCTCAAGGACCTGCCGATCGTCGGCGACGTCCGTGGCGAGGGATTCTTCTACGGGATCGAACTCGTCAAGGACAAGGACACCAAGGAGTCGTTCACCGAAGAGGAGTCCGAGCGGATCCTCAAGAACTTCGTGTCCGCGAAGATGTACGAGAACGGTCTGTACTGTCGTGCCGATGATCGTGGAGACCCGGTCATCCAGCTCTCGCCTCCCCTGACCGTGGGGCAGAGCGAGTTCGACGAGATGGAGCAGATCATCCGCGGCGTCCTCACCGAGGCCTGGACGAAGCTCTGATCCTTCCTCGAACCGACTGAAGGCGGCCCTGATTCCTCACGAGGAGTCAGGGTCGCCTTCGGTTTGCGAGCCGGACACGCACGGTTCGGCAGGCGGGCATTCGCGTTTCGGCCCGAGCGGACCTTCGCGCGGCTGAACCGGCCGATGAGAAGGGCCCGGACGGTGGAGTGGCCCCCGCTGCCCGGGCCCGGTGACTCAGGCTCCGGCGAGATGCTCGGCCAGGTAGTTCTCGACCTGGTCGATGCTCACGCGCTCCTGGCTCATGTCATCGCGCTTGCGGATCGTGACCGCCCGATCATCGAGCGTGTCGAAGTCGACGGTGATGCACAGCGGGGTGCCGATCTCGTCCTGACGGCGGTAGCGGCGGCCGATGGCGCCGGCGTCGTCGAAGTCGATGTTCCAGCGCTTGCGCAGCGTCGCCGCGAGCTCCTTGGCCTGCGGGGACAGCTTCTCGTTGCGGCTCAGCGGCAGCACGGCGGCCTTGACCGGGGCCAGCCGCGGATCGAGCTTGAGCAGGACGCGCTTGTCGGTGCCGCCCTTCGTGTTCGGAGCCTCGTCCTCGGTGTAGGCCTCGACGAGGAACGCCATCATCGAACGGGTCAGGCCGAAGGAGGGCTCGATGACGTACGGTGTGTAGCGCTCTCCGCTGGCCTGGTCGAAGTACTGCAGCTTCGCCCCCGAGACCTCCGTGTGGGTTCCGAGATCGTAGTCGGTGCGGTTGGCCACGCCCATGAGCTCGCCCCATTCCGAGCCCTGGAAGCCGAATCGGTACTCGATGTCGATGGTTCCCGAGGAGTAGTGGGCGCGGTCCTCGGCGGGCACGTCAAGGCGGCGGACGTTGTCCTCGGAGATGCCGAGGTCGAGGAACCAGTTCCAGCAGTCCTCGACCCACTGCCGGTAGTGTCCGTCTGCCTCGTCGGGGCTGACGAAGTACTCGATCTCCATCTGCTCGAACTCGCGGGTGCGGAAGATGAAGTTGCCGGGGGTGATCTCGTTGCGGAAGGCCTTGCCGATCTGTCCGATGCCGAACGGCGGCTTCTTGCGGGAAGCGGTGAGCACATTGTTGAAGTTCACGAAGATGCCCTGCGCGGTCTCCGGACGCAGGTAATGCAGTCCCGTCTCGGAGTCGACGGGGCCGAGGAACGTCTTGACGAGACCGGAGAACTCCTGCGGCTCGGTCCACTGCCCACGCGTTCCGCAGTCGGGGCAGACGATGTCGGCCATGCCATTGGCAGGGGCCTTCGAATGCTTGGCCTCATAGGCCTCGAGGAGGTGGTCCTCACGGTGGCGCTTGTGGCAGTTGAGGCATTCGACGAGGGGATCGACGAAGGTCTCGACGTGGCCCGAGGCCTCCCAGACGCGCTTGGGCAGGATGATCGAGGAGTCGAGTCCGACGACGTCTTCGCGTCCGCGCACGAAGGTCTGCCACCACTGGGCCTTGATGTTGTCCTTGAGCTCGACGCCCAACGGCCCATAGTCCCATGCCGAGCGGGAACCGCCGTAGATCTCTCCGGCTTGGAAGACGAATCCTCTGCGCTTGGCCAGGGCGATGACGGCATCCAACTTGGACTGTGCCACGATGTTCTCTCCTTGGGGTAGTTCGCCGACGGCCGGCTGCCGTGGCTCGCGGGTACCAGCCTATCGGTTACGCGGGACCGTTCAGCACCGGCCGGGCACGCCGCGGCAGCTTCGGCGCGGAGGCGACTGATCTCACACCCGCACTCCCCCTCCGAGGCCGCCTCGGTGCGGGTGCGGCGTGTAGACTTGGACTACACCCAAACCTTTCTCCGTACGGACGTGTTCGCGTCCTTCCAAGCGAGTTCTTGGACAGCTGCGGTTTCGGCCCGGATTGCTCACGATGATTGCACAAGCGGCCGCAGGGTAGATCGCCACTACAGTCATCTGCGATCAAGTGTGTGCCGACGTGAGAGAGATCACTCATGACCGATGTGTCCGCAACCGACGAAACCACTCCGAGATTCTCCGAACTGGGACTCCACCCGCTCGTGCTCAAGGCCGTAGAGGCGCAGGGCTACGAGATCCCCACCCCCATCCAGGCCGAGACGATCCCGACCCTTCTGTCGGGCCGAGACGTCATCGGTCTCGCCCAGACCGGAACCGGCAAGACCGCGGCTTTCGCCCTGCCGGCTCTGTCCGACCTCGCCGAGGCGGGGCGCGCCGACGACGGCCCGTTCGCTCTCGTACTCACCCCGACTCGCGAACTCGCGATCCAGGTCGCCGAGGCGTTCACCTCCTACGCCACGGAGCTGTCCGACTTCTCCGTGCTCCCGATCTACGGCGGTCAGGCCTACGGCCCGCAGCTGGCCGGTCTGCGCCGTGGTGCGCAGGTCGTCGTCGGCACCCCCGGTCGCGTCATCGATCACCTCAAGAAGGGATCGCTCAAGCTCGGCAGCCTCAAGCACCTCATCCTCGATGAGGCCGACGAGATGCTCAAGATGGGCTTCGCCGAAGACATCGAGGAGATCTTCAGCCAGGTCGGTCCCGACCGTCAGGTGGCACTGTTCTCGGCCACCATGCCGTCCTCGATCCACCGGATCACCGGCAAGTACCTGGACGACCCGAAGGAAGTCCGGATCGCTGCGAAGTCGCAGACCGGTGCGAACATCCGCCAGCGCTACTTCATGGTTCAGCACTCGCACAAGCTCGATGCGCTGACCCGCATCCTCGAGGTCGAGGAGTACGAAGGCATCATCATGTTCGTGCGCACCAAGCAGGCCACCGAGGAGCTGGCCGAGAAGCTGCGTGCCCGCGGGTTCAAGACCGCTGCGATCAACGGCGACATCCCGCAGCAGGCACGTGAGCGCACGATCGACATGCTGCGTGAGGCGAAGATCGACATCCTCGTCGCCACCGATGTGGCCGCCCGCGGTCTCGACGTCGAGCGCATCACGCTCGTCGTCAACTACGACATCCCACACGACACCGAGTCCTACGTCCACCGCATCGGCCGCACCGGTCGTGCCGGTCGCTCCGGTGAGGCGATCCTCTTCGTCACTCCGCGCGAGCAGCGCATGCTCGGCTCGATCGAGCGCGCCACGAAGCAGAAGGTCGAACCGCTGACTCTGCCCAGCGTCGAAGAGCTGACGAACACTCGCGTCGACAAGTTCACGAAGCGCATCGACGATGTGCTCGCGCAGACCGAACTGTCCGAACTCACCGACGTCATCGAGCAGTACTCGCTCTCCCGTGATGTGCCGGCCTCGAACATCGCCGCGGCACTGGCCTCCCTCGTGCTCGAGTCGAACACGCTCAAGGCCGAACCGATGCCCGAACCGGCACGTCGTCAGGGACGAGACCGTGACCGCGACGGCGGCCGTGACGGCGGCCGTGACGGCGGCCGTCCGGGCCGCGGCGGACGTGCTCGTGATGAGAACATGACGACCTACCGTCTGGCCGTGGGACGCAATGAGCGTCTGCAGCCGGGCGCAGTGGTCGGGGCGATCGCGAACGAGGGCGGCATCACATCGAAGCAGATCGGGCACATCGACATCCGCTCGAACCACACGCTGGTCGATCTGCCGAAGGACCTCGACCCGGCGGTGCTGCGCAAGCTCTCCCACACCGAGATCCAGGGACGCCCCATCGACATCCGCCCGGATTCCGGTCGTCCCGGACGCCCGTTCAAGAAGCGCAACTTCGACAAGCAGCCCGGTGACGGCCGCAACTTCCGCTCGGACCGCCGAGGCGGGAAGAAGGTCGGCGGAAACCGCTCCCGCGACCGCTACTGAACCGACCGCGCCACGGCCGTGATTTCCCCGGCCCCTTGCGGACGGTGTGACACCGATCAGGCGAACAATCAGATGAGGGCCCCGCAGCGAGATGCTGCGGGGCCCTTGTCGTAAGTCTGTCTTGCGGCTGCTGCTCTCCGACACCCACGCTGGAGAACGCCAACGCTCCGCGCACTCACATTTCGTACACGGTCAGCCACAAAAGGTGCACCCGCCGATCACTTCGCGTCCCCGGCATCAGTCCGCAGACAGATGTGACGTACGAAATGTGGTTCGGAAGGAACGCAGCATAGTGGGCACTGGCTGTGATCCCTGCCGCCGCGTCAGGCGGAAGGGGTGTCGACGGCTCCGCCGAAGCGACGGTCGCGGCGAGCGTACTCCTCGACTGCCGCCCACAATGTGCGCCGGTCGACATCGGGCCACAGCACGTCCTGGAACACCATCTCGGCGTAGGCGGACTGCCAGAGCAGGAAGTTCGAGGTGCGCTGCTCCCCCGACGAGCGCATGAACAGGTCGACGTCGGGCACCCCGGGCGCGTAGAGCCGCGACCGCAGTGTCTTCTCGCTCACCTTCCCGGCCCTGAGCCTGCCCGCGGCCACCTCGGCGGTGATCTCGTTGACCGCGTCGATGATCTCGGAGCGGCCTCCGTAGTTGACGCAGAATTGGAGGACGAGGCCGGTGTTGTGCTTCGTCATCTCGGCCGCGGTCTCGAGTTCGTCGATGACGGAACGCCACAGACGCCCGCGCCGACCGGACCACACGATGCGCACACCGAGTGCGTTGAGCTCGTCGCGGCGACGGCGGATGACGTCGCGGTTGAAGCCCATGAGGAAGCGCACCTCTTCGGGTGAGCGCTTCCAGTTCTCCGTCGAGAACGCATAGGCGGACAGGTAGTCCACGCCGACTTCGATCGCGCCATGGATGACGTCGAGCAGAGAGGACTCCCCGGCCCGGTGTCCCTCGGTGCGCGGCAGCCCCCGCTGGTTCGCCCACCGACCGTTGCCGTCCATGACGATCGCGACGTGCCGAGGCACGAACTTCGCATCGATGCGCGGAGGCCTCGCTCCGCTCGGATGGGCCGGTGGTGCGGGATAGCTCATGTGCTCTCCAGAACTCTCAGTGATCGGATATTGCGTTCGAGGTGCCAGGACACCCAGTCCGAGACGAGCTTCGAACCGTCCATCTGATCGTGCAGGTCCGAGGCTTCGGCACTCTCCCAGTCCCCTGACAGAAGCGCGGCCATGTGCTCGAGTGCATCAGTGTCCGGCAGCGCCGCGCCGGAGGGCCGGCATTGGGTGCACACTGCTCCGCCGAGCGCGGCTGAGAAGGCGCGGTGCGGGCCGGGCCGTCCGCACTGCGCGCAGTCGAGCAGACTCGGGGCCCATCCGGCCACGGACATCGCCCGCAGCAGGTAGGCGTCGAGGGCCAGCCTCGGCGGGTGTTCTCGTCTGCACAGGGACCGGATGGCGGAGACGAGGAGGAGGAATTGGGTGCGCGAGGTCGGTTCGACCTCGGTGATGCGGGCCGCGGTCTCGGCCATCACCGAGGCGGCCGAATAGACATCGTAGTCCGTGGCGATCCCGCGGGCGAAGGGCTCGACGAGTTCGACCTGGGTGACGATGTCGAGGCTGCGGCCGACATGGCACTGCAGGTCGACGAGCATGAACGGTTCGAGACGGGAGCCGAAGCGCGATTTCGTCCGGCGCACCCCCTTGGCGACCGCACGGATGAGCCCGTGGCTGCGCGTGAGCACGGTGACGATGCGGTCGGCTTCGCCGAGCTTGTGCCCCGAGAGCACGATGCCTTCATCACGATAGTTGTGCACCCGTCCATTATCGCTCAAGCGCGGCGGGGAATCATCCCCGCCGCGCTCTCCTACTGCTGTGAGATCAGCCCTGCCGGCTCAGGCCTGGCGCTGCTGCTCGCGATCCCGGGCCGCCCGGTTGACGGCCGAGACCACGGCTTTGAGCGAGGCCTTCGTGATGTTCGGGTGCAGCCCCGCTCCCCAGACGACACGGTCCTCGACCGCGAGTTCGACATAGGCGGCGGCCATGGTGTCGGCACCCGAGCCGATGGCGTGCTCGGTGTAGTCCTGGAGGCGGACATCGACGTCGAAGTTGTCGATGAGAATCTTCACGAGCGCATCGATCGGGCCCTTGCCGTGGCCTTCGTAGCTGCGCTCCTGACCGTCGACGATGAGGTCGACCTCGACGCGTTCGGACGGAGCGGAGCCGTCGACGGAACCGGACTCCGTGCGCAGACCGACGATCTGGAACCGGCCCCAGGCCTTGTCCGCGTCCTCGCTGGGCAGGTATTCGTAGTTGAAGATGCGGCGGATCTCCTCGGAGGTGACCTCACCGCCGCCCTCAGTATGCTGTTGCACGGCGCGGGAGAATTCGACCTGCATGCGGCGCGGCAGATCGAGGCCGTACTCGCTCTTGAGCAGGTAGGTCACTCCGCCCTTGCCGGACTGGGAGTTGACGCGGATGATCGCCTCGTAGGACCGGCCGAGATCCTTCGGGTCCACGGGCAGGTAGGGCATGTCCCATTCCATCAGGTCCACGGGCGTGCCCTGCGCGTTCGCCTTCTTCTCACGGTCGGCGAAGGCCTTGTTGATCGCATCCTGGTGCGATCCGGAGAACGAGGTGAACACGAGGTCGCCGCCGTAGGGGTGGCGTTCGTGGACGCCGATCTGATTGCACTCGGTCACGGTGTGGATGACCTCGTCGATGTCGGAGAAGTCGAGTTCGGGGTCCACGCCCTGGGTATAGAGGTTGAGGGCGACGGTGACCAGATCGAGGTTGCCGGTGCGCTCTCCGTTGCCGAACAGGCAGCCTTCGATGCGGTCGGCACCGGCCATCATGCCGAGCTCGGCGGCGGCGACCCCGGTGCCCCGGTCGTTGTGCGGGTGCAAGGAGACGGCCACCTCGTCACGGTAGGGGATGTTGCGGCAGAACCATTCGATCTGATCCGCATAGGTGTTCGGGGTGCCGCGTTCGACGGTGGCGGGCAGGTTGACGACGGTTTCGCGTCCGGCGGCCGGCTGCCACATGTCGAGGACTGATCCGACGATGTCGAGGGCGAACTCGGGCTCGGTGTCGACGAAGATCTCCGGCGAGTACTGGTAGCCGAACTCGGCATCGGACAGCAGCGTCTCCGCGTGCTTCATCACCGCCTGCGTGCCCTGCAGGGCGATGTCACGAGTCTGGTCGAAGCCGTCGCCGTCGAAGCCGAAGACGATCTTGCGGAAGACGGGCGCGGTCGCATTGTAGAGATGGACGGTGGGTTTCTTGGCTCCGACGAGGGATTCGACGGTGCGTTCGATGAGGTCCTCACGGGCCTGGGTGAGCACGGAGATGCGCACATCGTCGGGGATCGCATCCTGTTCGATGATCTCGCGGACGAAGTCGAAGTCGACCTGGCTGGCGGCGGGGAATCCGACCTCGATCTCTTTGAATCCGAGCCGCACGAGCAGATCGAACATCTTGCGCTTGCGGTCGGGGGTCATCGGATCGATGAGGGCCTGGTTGCCGTCGCGCAGATCGGTGCTCAGCCAACGGGGAGCCTTGCGGATCGTCTGATCCGGCCAGGTGCGGTCGCGCATGTCGAGGTCGATGCGCTCCTGGAAGGACTTGTACTTGCCGAACGGCATGGGAGAAGGCTTCTGCAGTTTCATTGTTCCTCTATCTTCAGTTCGTACGCTTGACCAGCATAGGAAGACTCCGCGACGAGTGTGCTGTCCGTTCAGGACTCGTCGCGGCAAGGAAGGAGGAGGAACCTGTGTGCCACGTCTTCACCGTAGACCGGTTGCCTCCGCCTGTCCCACATCCGTCCACATCATAAGATCGCCGAGGCGGCCGCGGGCTGGCCGTGCTCCCTCACTTGAGGAAGTCGACCGAGGCCCGACGGACGTTGAATCCGACTCCCGAGTCATCGGATTTGCAGGTGATGCCGTTTTTCGCGGAGGTGCAGGTCATTCCGGCTGCGGAGATCGAGTCGCCGTACCCGAGCACTCGGGCGGGGCCGTCCGCCTCGGGGGCTTCGACGCAGGAGAACCCTGCGCCTTCCTCATTGGCCACCACGACGGCGCCCCAGTCGTCGAGTCGGCAGTCCTCCGGCTTCTCCGGCGGCGAGTAGTCGTAGTCCTTGATCACGCAGCGGGCGCGTTCGGAGTCGATCGTGCACGAGATGTTGCCCGACGGCGAGGTGAAGGCCTCCTCTGCCACGGGCGGTCCGGAACTCTCAGACGGCGACGGCTCAGGATCATCGGTCTGGCCGATGGAGGGCTGACCTGGTGCCGACGCCGTCTCATCGGTGCCCTGGGTGGAGTCCCAGACGATGTAGCCGACGATGCCGAGGGCGAGTACGAGAGCGAGGACGGCGAGGACCCACAGCCATGGCGGGACCTTCTTCGTCTCGGGCTGCCGACGGTGGGGTTCTCCCGGACCTCCCGGTCCCCCGGGTCCTCCCGGCCCTCCGGGGCCGGAGGGCCCTCCCGGTCCGCCGGGCCCGTAGCTCGCCGCACCTGCGGGGGCGGCGTAGGCCGCGGCATAGCCGTATCCGGTCGGAGCCGCCTCGGGGCGGGCCGGAGCCGCCGGGCTCTGCTGGGGTCCGGCCGCGGACTGCTGCGCACGAGCCGGGGACTGGGCCGGCCCGGGAGCTCCAGGCCCAGCCGGTGACTGCATCGGGCCGGAGTGGGGCGATGCGGTCGCCGCCGTCTGCCCGGCGGCTCCGAATTCCGGTCCCCACTGGCCCTGGTGCGGATGCGGTTCGGCGGAATCTGCCGCGCCCTGCTCCGAGGCGCCCATCGGGTTCCACTGCTTGGGCTCCGAAGCGGCCTCGGCCGCCGCGATGTCATCGGAGTTCGCCTTCCGCGGCGCGGCCGGCAGACCGCCTGTCTCATGGCCTTCGGCCGCCGCCAGCTCTCGCAGCTCCTCGAGGCTGAGGACCTCGGTGGCCTCGGTGCCGTCGGAGTCGACCATCGACCGCAGCCGCTGGAGCTCTTCGGGGGTGAGTGCTTGAGTGGAGCCATCTGCGGCCGCGGATTCGTCCTGGCCGATGAACAACTGGGTTGTGATCGACTCCGGAGACTCCTCGGCCGGCTTCCGGCGCCCGGGGCGCGGAGGATGGTTCGGCACAGGTGGAATGCTCATGGAGTCATTTTCGCATAGTCGCTGCCCGGGAATTCTCAAGCTTCGTGAGATGATGACCTCATGTCCAGTGGTGTCCACCGGCGCGCCGGCCTGCCCGTGCTCGTCGTCCTCGCTCTGACGCTGACCGCCTGTGGCACCGATGCCGGCGGCGGCGATGAGTCCGCCCGCGCCGACTCCACGAGCCTGGCCGCACCCGCACAGCAGACGCGCATCGGTGATGTCGCCGCCCCGGCCCAAGCCTCGCCGAGCGGATCCCAGAACGGCTCGGACTCGGGCGGTGACGGCTCCCCTGCGGAGGCGAGCGCCGAACCGGCGGGACCGGCCCACTCCGTCCCGGTTCCGGGGCTCGCGAAAGAGTACGCGGAGCAGATCCCGGAGGAGACCTCACAGGTCCTCGTCGCCACCTCGCCCGATGCGGAATCCGAGGAGTCGACGCTGAGCTTCTATCAGTTCGCGGACGAGGAGTGGACGAAGCTGAAGACCTTCTCCACCCACAACGGCAGCAATGGGTGGCTCAAGGACCGACACGAAGGAGACAGGACGACACCCATCGGCGTCTTCACGCTCAGCGACGCGGGCGGCTTCAAGCCCGATCCGGGCACCGAGCTGCCCTACACTCAGGACGACCGTCTGCCCTCCTCGGCGACGGTGGCCTACGGTGCCGACTACGAGTCGGTGTTCGACTACATCATCGCCATCGACTACAACCGGCAGCCGGGGACACCGCCCACCGACAGGACCCGCCCGATGGGCTGGGACAAGGGCGGCGGCATCTGGCTCCATCTCGACCATGATTCGGGCACCAACGGCTGTGTGACGCTCGAGGAGTCCGATCTCAAGTGGATCCTGCGCACCATCGACCCCGATGCCCACCCGCGCATCGCGATGGGTCCGCAATCCGAACTGAAGGAGTGATGCCCCATTGCGTCGTCTCGTCATCTCCCTCGTGCAGTCGATCAACGGCTCCTTCGCCCAGGACGGCTGGTCCACCGGGGTCTCGACCGACACTGACTTCCGGCACTTCGTCGCTCTGCGCCGCCGTGCCGCAGCCCTCGTCATCGACCGCCGCACCGCACTCAATCCGCAGCTGCCCGTCATCAATGCCCCTGGCAAGGCGCTCGAGCACACGCCCGTGCATGTGCTCACCGAATCCGATCCCCTCCCGCTCTCCCGGCAGCTGGCTGAGCTCGGCGTCGACTACCGTGCCCGGCAGTTCGCCCCGGACACCGTCGCCGAGGTGATCTCCTCCTTGGACACGCGCACCGATGAGGCGGACGGTGAGGAGAACATCGTCTGCGAATCCGGCCCCCATCTCGCGTTCCGGCTGCTCGAGTGCTATCCCGCGGCCGAACTGCAGCTGAGCATCAGCCCGCGTTACATCCACACGGCCACGAGCCACTTCTCCCGGCTGCAGACGGAGATCGAGCTCGACCTCCTCGACGTGCGCGCCGAGGACGATCAGGTCTTCCTCCGCTACCGCAAGGCCCGTCCGCCGCAGAACCGAGCCGAGACCGGGCGCTGATCCGCGGTCTCGGCACTCGTCTGATCTCAGTCGTTCGCGCCGATAGCCGTGCACACTTCGAAGCGGTCGGGTGAGCGGACGATCGATTCCACCGCTGCGGCCACCTCGTCGAGGGCGATCGTCTCCACTCCTCCGCTGAGGTCATTGCGATCGTCGCCGCCGACGGGTGCCATGATCCGCAGCTCATGGAAGTCGGCCGTCGTCGATTCCGCGGCCGCGACACGAATGAGCATATTCTGCGCCGCCCCGAACACGCTGATCGCCCCGGACCCGGACAGCGCCTCGACGCTGGCGACGCCGTTGAGGGCCAGATGGACCAGCGGGCGCGAGCCTGACTGGGCACGTGGACCGGTCTGGGCCAGGCGCTCGGAGACCGTGCAGGCGGTGAAGTGTCCACGCAGGTAGTCCGCGTAGTCCTCGTCGAACTTCGACAGTCCGCGCTCGAGCACCGGTTCGTCGATGAACCACCCGCCGATGGCGGCGATGACGGCGTCGACCTGATCGAGGTCAGCGGCGGCGAGCGCCGTGAGGACCTGCTCGGGTTCGTCCACCCAGTCAGGCACCACCACGGGTGTGTAAGGGGTCTCGGGTTCGGGCGGCCTGCGCACGATTCCGGTGATGCGATGGTCGCGGCCCAGCCGCCGTGCCAGCCCCGTTCCGACATGGCCGGAGGCGCCGAAGAGGAGTATATGCATGTGTCGAGTCTAGGTCCGAGGCCGGGTGTGTGCACCGGCCGTCTGCCGTCGGCGCTCGCGAGTCACACGCTAGAGTCGACCTCAGCACCCCTGCGAGCCGAAGGAGCGCATGACCGATCGCAGCGAACTCACCCGTTTGGAAGCCGTGCTCGACGGCGTCGCCGATCGCGTCCTCCCCCGCGTACCCGCCGGCGTGCAGGAATTCCTCGCCTTCGGAATCAAGCAGGCGTGGGCGTGCCTGTTCGGTGCCCTCATGCTCGCTGCCATCGTCCTCACCGCCTGGTTCCATCCTGACGACGCCTGGCTGGCACGCAACGATCTGCTCGTCGTCCTCGCCGTCCTCATCCAGATCGGCATGCTCGCCGCCCGTCTCGAGACCGGCCGTGAGCTCATCGTCATCATCGTCTTCCATATCGTGGGCACGGGCATGGAGATCTTCAAGACCGCGGTCGGTTCGTGGAACTACGCTCCCGGAGGCTGGCTCCACATCGGCGCCGTGCCCCTGTTCACCGGATTCATGTACGCCGCGGTCGGCTCGTACCTCGTCCGCGTCCATCGCCTCTTCGACCTCCGCTTCACGCATTATCCGCCGAGGTGGCTGACGGCGGTCATCGCAGCCGCCATCTACGTCAACTTCTTCACCCACCATTTCGTCCTCGACCTGCGTCTGCCGCTCGTGGCCGTCACCGTGCTCGTCTTCTTCCGCTGCCGGATGCATTTCAGCGTGCACAGGAGGACTCTGCGCATGCCTGTGCTCTTCGCCTTCGTCCTCGTGGCCTTCTTCATCTGGCTGGCCGAGAACATCGGCACCGCCGCAGGCGCCTGGCTCTATCCCAGCCAGGACGACGGCTGGCACCCGGTGCCGCTGACGAAGCTCGTGGCCTGGTTCCTGCTGATGATGATCTCCGTCGTCCTCGTCACCTTCGTCCATCGCCCCCGGCCCCCGGAGCACGGTCGCCTGGAACCGCCGCCGACACCGATGTGAAAACGGCGGAAACCCCCGGTCACAGGGGTCGACACTGATACTGTGAGCTGAAGGATTTTGGACGGCCGAAGGAGACTCATGGCGGCACCCGATGCGCAGGATGAGAAAGAATCGAGCGCATTGCTCAAGGTGTTCCGCCCGTCGAGCGGCTCTCACCTGTCCGTGAGCGCACGCATACTCCTGCGTGTATTGGCCGGAGTCCTCGCTCTCGCCCTCGTCCTCACTCTCATCGGCGTCTTCATCGTCCGCAGGTCGTTTCCCACCACCGACGGCGAGATCTCGCTGCCCGGTCTCGACGCCCCGGTCACCGTCCACCGCGACGAGTCGGGTGTTCCCACCATCGAGGCCGAGACCGCCCATGACCTGTTCCTCGCCCAGGGCTTCGTCCATGCTCAGGACCGGTTCTGGGAGATGGACTTCCGACGTCATGTCACCTCCGGCCGACTGTCCGAGCTGTTCGGCGAATCCCAGCTCGGCACCGACACCTTCATCCGCACGCTCGGGTGGAGGAAGGTCGCCGAGGAGGAGGTGAAGAGGCTCGACGAGACGAGCCTGGGCTACTATCAGGCCTATGCCGACGGCGTGAACGCCTACCTGGCGGACAAATCCCCCACAGAGGTGTCACTCGAGTACGGCGTCCTCGGTCTCCAAGCCGGCTCGGTCGAGATCGAGAAGTGGACACCGGCCGACAGCGTCGCCTGGCTCAAGGCCATGGCCTGGGACCTGCGGTCGAACCTCGAGGACGAGATCGACCGCGCACTGCTGACCTCCGAACTCGACGAGCAGCAGGTCGCTGACCTCTTCCCGGAATACCCCTATGCCACGCGCCCGACGATCCTCGGCGGCATCGCCGGTGCTTCGGCCCCGCAGACGCGCAGCGGCAGGGGCGACGAGGAGAAAGGCGATGAGGAGGCCGCAGGCGAGGAGGCACAGGCGGGTGGCACGGTCACCGATGTCCCGAGCCAGGCCGACAGCCTCGTCGACCTCAAGTCGACGGTCGCGTCGCTCCCCCAGCTGCTGGGCATGAGCAGCGACGACATCGGGTCGAATTCGTGGGTGATCTCCGGCGAGCACACGAGCACCGGTTCGCCGCTTCTGGCCAATGACCCGCATCTGTCGCCGACGATGCCCTCGGTCTGGTATCAGGTCGGACTGCGCTGCAAGAAGGTCACCGAGGAGTGCCCGTTCGATGTCACCGGCTTCTCGTTCTCCGGGCTGCCGGGCATCGTCATCGGCCACAACCAGTCGATCGCCTGGGGGCTGACGAATCTCGGCGCCGATGTCACCGACCTGGTGGTGGAGAGGATCCGCGACGGGAAGGTCGTCCACGACGACGGTGACGAACCCGTCCGAACGCGCAAGGAGACGGTGAAGGTCGCGAACGAGGACCCCCGTGAGATCACCATCCGCTCCACGCGGAACGGTCCTCTGGTCTCGAGGCTCGAGGGCTCCTACCGCGAAGTCCTCGATGCCTCCACGGGCGCGGACACCGAGGATCCGAAGTCCGGGCCCGCCGATGAGCACTACGGCATCGCCCTCGACTGGACCGCTCTGCGTCCGGGCACCACCGCCTCGGCGATCTTCGCGATCAACAAGTCCACGAACTGGAAGGAGTTCCGCCACGCGGCCTCCATGTTCGACGTCCCCTCGCAGAACCTCATCTACGCCGACGTCGCCGGCAATATCGGCTACCAGGCGCCGGGGACGATCCCCCGCCGCGGGGAAGCCGATGGAACACTGCCGCGCCGAGGATGGAGATCCGACGAGGACTGGCAGGGCTGGATCGACTTCGACGAGCTGCCGAGCCTGTACAACCCCGAGCGCGGCTGGATCGTGACCGCGAACAACCCCGTCGCCGCTCCCGGCGAAGCCGTGCAGCTGAGCAATGACTTCGACTACGGTGACCGGGCCAGACGGATCACCAAACGCATCAAGGATGCGGTGGGTGAGGGCAGGAAGCTCACTCCCAAGGACATGTCCGCCATCCAGGGCGATGACCTCAACCCCTTCGCCGCGAAGCTCGTGCCCGCTGCGCTGAAGATCGACGGCGGGGACGACCCCGATATCGCGCGGGCGCAGGAGATGCTCTCCGAGTGGGACGGTCACGACGCCGCGAGCAGCGCCGGAGCCGCCTATTTCAACGTGCTCACCAAGACCCTGCTCGACCAGGTGATCGCTCCGAAGCTGCCCGAGGGCGTGGAGCCGACCGGCGGCTCACGCTGGTACCTCGTGCTCTCCGACCTCCTCGAGGACCCGGACTCATCGTGGTGGACCGGCGAGGACGTCGATGGCCGTGACGAAGCGCTCCGCAGAGCGATGTCGACGGCGTGGGCGACGACAGAGGACCTGCTCGGCCCCGAACCCGTGACCTGGCGGTGGGGAATCCTGCACAGGCTGACGATCCGCAACGCCAGCCTCGGCGAATCCGGTATCACCCCGATCGAGAAGCTGTTCAACCGCGGCCCCTACGAAGTCTCCGGAGGGTCCGGGGTCGTTCACGCCACCGGCTGGGACGCCTCGGCCGGCTACGAGACCAACTGGGTGCCCTCGATGCGGCAGACCGTCGACCTGTCTGACTTCGACGCCTCGAATTGGATCAACCTCACAGGCGCCTCGGGGCATGCCTTCCACACCCACTACGACGATCAGACGGACGATTGGGCGTCGAACGTCAACCGCCCCTGGCCGTACTCCCGGCAGGCCGTGGCGGCTGCGGCGGAGGAGACGCTCACGCTCGAGCCCTGATGCTGGTCAGGGCTTCGTCGGTCAGGGCTTCGGCAGGATCTTCGCTTCGAGGAAGTTCGCGACATCGTCTTCCCAGCGCACGGGGTCGACGTTCCACTCCTTCGTGTGGCGTGCCTTGCCGTATTCGGGCATGGTCACGAGGTCCCGTCGGACCGAGGCCAGGGCCCGCGAGGGACCGGAGGGCACGAACTCGTCGTCATCGGAGTGGATGAGCAGCACGGGAACGTCGAGTTCGGCCGCCCGCGTCACCCAATCCATGCGATCGAGATCGAGCGGGGTCTGCAGACCGGTGATCGGACGCGCCCACGGCTGGGTGATCATCTCCAGAGTGAGCTTGGCGATCGGGGTCGGCAGCAGGTTCTTCTTCGCCTGCCCGTCGAGCACGTCCACCCAGTCGACGACGGGCCCGTCGAGGACGAGGGAGGTGACATGGCGACGGTTGCGGCCGCGTGAGGCGGCCTGCAGGGCGATGGCCCCGCCCATGGACCAGCCGAAGAGGACGACGTTCTTCGCTCCCTGGGACACGGCGTAGTCGATGGCGGCATCGACATCGATCCATTCGGTGTCCCCGAGCCCGTAGCGGGAGTTGGTCTCGACCCGCACCTCGGCGTCGTTGCGATAGGACATGGCGATCGCAGGCACGCCCAGGGCGTTGAGCACAGGGGCCGCGCGCAGACCTTCGGCCCGCGTGCTCGCACGACCGTGGATGAGGATCGCCCATGTGTCATGGGGTTCGGGATGGTCGGTGGGCAGCAGCCAGGCGGGCAGGGCACCGCCGTCGGAGAGGATCTCGATGTCGTCGAAGTTCACTCCGGCAGCCAACGGGTCGGGGAAGACCACACCGGTCCAGCGACCGCTCCAGGCCCGGCGGATGTCTCCGCGTGTGACGGAGCGGATCTCGCGGGAGACCGTGCGCGATCGCGGATCGTACTCGACGATGTCTCCGATCACCGCATGGCCCGCCCCCTGGTTGAAGTAGAGGCCGTAGATGCCGGGCACCGTCGTCTCTTCATCGGCAGGCAGATGGATGCGCATATTCGGCGGAAAGCCGTCGATGTGCAGAATGTCGAGTTCCTCGGGCGCATTCTCCGGGACCACTATCCGCCGGGCGAAGTAGGCGGCCAATCCCGAGGACGCCACCGAGATCAACGCGCCGAGCCCGGCACCGACGCCCACAGCGGCCACCAGCAGACGGGCAGGGAATTTCGTCTCGCGGACCATGAAAACCTCCTGTGTTCATTGTTGCCTAAGGAATGAGCAGGAGCCAAACGCTGTTGTGCGCATCAGAGGGATGACGGAATCCGCGCGCGGACTCGCGCCCGCACCCGACAGATGTCAACGCACACCGGAGGTCACCATGACGCACAACCCGAACGCTCCCACCCACGGAAACGGAGGCGAAGCCGCAGCCGCGGAAGCCGGTCGCACTGATTCGACCGGGACGGAGATCCGCTGGCAGGACGTGCTCACCGCCGAGGAGTACGCGGTGCTGCGCCAGGGTGCGACCGAACGGCCCTTCACCGGCGAGTACAACAACGAGACCGCGACGGGCATGTACCAGTGTCGGGCCTGCGGCGCCGACCTCTTCCCCTCGGATACGAAGTTCGCCTCCCACTGCGGATGGCCGTCGTTCTACGCGCCCCTCGCCGAGGACCGCGTCCGCTACATCCGAGACACCTCCATGGGCATGGAGCGCATCGAGGTCCGGTGCGCGAACTGCGACTCCCATATGGGGCACGTGTTCGAGGGCGAGGGCTATGACACGCCCACCGATCAGCGCTACTGCATCAACTCGATCTCTCTGAGACTCGACACCGCCG
This sequence comes from Brevibacterium renqingii, assembly GCF_017808105.1. Lineage (GTDB taxonomy): Bacteria > Actinomycetota > Actinomycetes > Actinomycetales > Brevibacteriaceae > Brevibacterium > Brevibacterium renqingii. Next base: position 67,983 of record NZ_JADBHF010000007.1, read on the forward strand.
ATGCTCAGGGCTGAGGCGCGCGCCGAACCGCTCGTTCGGTCCTTCGCCGAGCTCCGCCCGGAAGAGCTCTACGGCATCATGCAGCTGCGCTCCCAGGTCTTCGTCGTCGAGCAGGAGTGCCTGTTCCTCGATCTCGACGGCGTCGACACACTGCCCGAGACGCTGCATGTGTTCCACCCGCGGCCGGCACGGGCGATGGCCGACACCCATGGAGCCGATTTCGGTCGGGACCTCGGGCCCTGGGCCTATGCCCGCATCCTGCCCGCGGACGTCCCCGACGGACCGGCCGCGCGACCGGGCGCCCGAAGCATCAGCCGGGTCGCCACCCACCCCGAGGCTCGCGGCCAGGGGTGGGGACGCAGGCTGCTGGAAGACATCGTCGATCGCCTCGCGGGTCAGCCTCTGACCCTCAACGCGCAGTCTCACCTCGAAGGCCTCTACGCTTCGTTCGGGTTCGCGCCCAATGGCCCTCGCTTCTTCGAGGACGGTATCGAGCACACCCCGATGGAGCGTCCGGGCGGCTGAGCTCTCAGCGCCGTGTCGGCTGAGTTCTCAGCGGTTCTCGGCCTCGGCGGCGGCGGCGTCGACGGAAGCGATGATCTGCTGCATGACCGCGTGCAGCTCGCGCACCCCGTCGACGTCCATGCCGAGCTTGTCCATCATCTGCCCGGGAATGGCCTCGGCAGTCCTGCGCAGTTCGACTCCGGTGGCCGTGAGCGTGACCTCGACGACCCGCTCATCGCGTTCGCTGCGGGTCTTCGTCACATAGTCCAGCGCTTCGAGCCGCTTGATCAGCGGCGAGACGGTAGCGGGTTCGAGCCGCAGCAGCTGTGCGATCTCCCGCACGGTCAGCCTCTCGTGCTGCCAGAGCGCGAGCATGACGAGATACTGCGGATGCGTGAGGTGGATCGGCTCGAGCACCGAGCGGTAGGCGCTGATCACCCCGCGGGAGGCGACGGCCAGAGCGAAGCAGATCTGGCTTTCGAGCGCCAACGGATCGCTCAACCGCTCCGCCGCATCGTCGGTTTCGCGCATCGTCTGTCCCTACTTCCTGTCGCACCGGCATTCAGTTCGTGCACTAATGATTAGTGTACACTGGACGAGTCTTCGAAATCAGTCCGGCAACCCGCCCGAGCGGTGCCCTCTCGTTAGGATCCTCAGATGTCATCCTCCTCGCAGACCCCCTCCGGCGCCTCCGAGCAGCAGCCGCGCCGACAGCACGATTCTCAGCGCGGCGTCGGCTGGCTCAACAGCTTCTTCCGCAAGATCGTCGGCCCGGCCCAGGTCGACAACTCCCGCCCCGGCGGCTACTACGAGGACGAGAGCCTCCGCCACGAGCAGCTCGCCGCCATGGGCCTGGAGATGCGCACCGATGCCAATGGGCATTCCTATGTGGTGAAGAAGACCGACTGACCCCTGTCGGCACACAGATCAGCCGCCGCATCCAGATGGGTGCGGCGGCTGATCTGTGTCACCTCCTGAGGGAGCCGGTCACCTCCAGTCGGAGATGATGTCGACGAGTTCCCGGCGCGGACCCGTGTAGAACGGGATCTCCTCGCGCACGTGCAGTCGCGCCTCGACTCCGCGCAGATCGCGCATGAGATCGACGATGCGGTGCAGCTCGGGGGCCTCGAAGGCCAGCAGCCATTCGTAGTCGCCGAGAGCGAAGGACGCGATCGTGTTCGCCTTGACGTCCTTGTAGTCGGCAGCGGCCATGCCGTGGTCACGCAGCATCTTCGAGCGGTCGGCCGGGTCGAGGAGGTACCAGTCGTAGGAGCGCACGAACGGATAGACGCAGATGTAGTCACCCGGTACGTCGTCGACCAGCAGCGCCGGCAGATGGGCCTTGTTGAACTCGGCCGGGCGATGGATGCCGACGACGGACCAGATGGGTTCGAGGACCCCGCCGAGCAGGCTGCGGCGAATCACCGAATAGGCGGCCTGCACGACCTCGATGCTGGGTGCGTGATACCAGAACAGCACGTCGGCGTCGGCGCGCAGGGCGGAGACGTCGTAGATGCCGCGGACGACGAGTCCCTGTTCCTTGAGCGGTTCCAGGGCCGTCAGCAGTTCATCGGCGAGTTCGGTCCGGTCGGCGTCGCCGAGCTCACCGGCCGAGGCGTAGACAGAATAGGCGATGTACCTCGTCTGCTTGTTCGCTGCCTCGATCTGGGCTTCGGTGGGCTGAGTGTGGTCGCTCATTCCTGCTCCTTCTGTGATCTCTTCGTTCTCTGTCGGTCTGTTATCGGCGTGCCTCGATCATCGAGGGCGGACTCCCCATCGGCGAGCAGCGCCTGGGCGGGCGGGTGTTCCTGGCCGGCGGGCACCCGCAGCCGTCCGGCGGCCGCCTCGGCGCGGGAGATGCAGGCCGGGATCCCGACCCCTTCGAAGGCCGAACCGGCCAGTTCGAGTCCTTCGATGCCCGCAATCTGCGCATCGACCTCGCCGATGCGCGAGGCGTGGCCGGGCAGGTACTGCGGCAGGGCGGAGTTCCAGCGCTGGACCTCGGCGGCCAGAATGCGTGCCGTCGGACGTGCAGTGATCGAGCGCCAGTCGGCGAAGGCGCGATCGGTGATCTCCTCGTCGGAGAGGCTCGGCCAGCCTTCGTGGTCGTCTCCGAAGCGTCCGATGCTCATCCGCACCAGAGCGGTCCCCGCCGGAATGTGCGCGGCCGTCCACGGCCATTTGTTCGACACGAACGTCGAGGCCTTGATGAAGGTGTCTTCGGTCGCGGGCACGAGGAACCCCGAACCCTGCAGCTCGACCCCGTCGAGGTCGATCAGCGCAGCGACCAAGGCCGTGGTGGCGTAGGGGACGTCCCCGAGCAGGGACGCCGCCGCGGGGGCCGCATCGGCGAGGAGCCCGGCGGTCACATGCGCCGGAGTCGCCAGCACGAGCCCGTCGGATTCGACGTCGATCCCCTCACCGGTGACCGTCCAGGTCCGACCGCTGCGGCGGATCCGGGTGACGCCGGCGCCGAGGCGGATCGTCCCGCCGTTGGACTCGATCGCCTCGCACAGGGCGGGGATGAGCCGGTTGATCCCGCCTTCGAAGCTCATGAACACCGGTTCGGCCGCCGCGCCTGATGACCCGGTCCCTGCTGCCGCGGTGCGGGCTCGGCGCGCGGCGAGGAGATCGGCTGCGAGGTCGAGCACGGAGGTGCCTTCGACAGCCGCAGGCAGGAGCGCGGGGACGGTCTCGGCCAGGGACAGGTCCCGGCACCTTCCCGCGTAGACCCCGCCGAGGAGCGGATCGACGAGCGAGTCGACGATGGCATCGCCGAGGCGGGCGGCCAGGAAGTCCCCGAGAGAGACATCGTCCCCGACGATCGGGGGCGTGATCCGTTCGGCGGCCAGCCGCTGTGCGGCGTCGACACCGATGAGCGGCTCCACCTCAGCGGCCGAAGCGGGAACGCCCATGATCGTGGCCTTCGGAATCCGGTGCAGCTGTCCCCGATTGAGCACCTGCGAACTGTGCGCGGTCGAGGGGAACACCGTGTCGAGGCCGAGCTCGGCGGCCAGGCTGCGGGTCTCGGATCGCCGGTTGAGGCTCGCCTCGGCACCGGCGTCGACCCCGATGGGCACGGCGCCGTCGAGGGTGGTCTGCTTGAGGCAGCCGCCCGGGCGGCCTCGGGCCTCGAGCACTGTGACCCGGTGTTCGGCGGAGAGGCGGTAGGCGGCGACGAGGCCGGAGACGCCTCCCCCGACGACGGTGATCTCGCTCATCGGATCAGCTGCGGCCGAGGATCTCGGCCGAGACCCGGTGCACGAGGTCGACGATGCGACCGGGCACCTCGGGGTCGGTGTCGGGCAGCACTCCGTGGCCGAGGTTGAAAACGAAACCGCCCTCGTGTTCGAGCCCCTTGGCCACGATGGCCTCGATGCGCGGGGCCAGCGCCTCCCACGGGGCGAAGAGCAGCGCGGGATCGAGATTGCCCTGCAGAGCCTGTCCGGGCTGGATCCGGGTCGCGGCATCGGCGAGGTCGACTCGGAAGTCGACGCCGACGGCGGTCGAGCCCGCACGCGACATGGAGCCGAGCAGCTCACCGGTCTGCACGCCGAAGTGGATGCTGGGAACCTCGTGGCCGGCCAGGGCCGAGAACACCGCGGTGGAGTGTTCGAGGACATGGTCCTCGTAATCCTGACGCGAGAGGTAGCCGGCCCAGGAGTCGAAGAGCTGGAAGGCCTCGGCGCCGGCCCGCAGCTGCACATCGATGAAGGTCGTGGAGATGCGGGCGAGCTTGCCCAGCAGGGTGGAGAAGGCCTCGGGATCGGAGGCCATGAGAGACTTCGTCTTCTCATGGTTCTTGCTCGGACCGCCTTCGATGAGGTAGCTGGCCAGCGTGAAGGGGGCTCCGGCGAATCCGATGAGCGGCGTCGCCCCGTCGAGTTCGGCGGTGATCCGCTGAATCGATTCGGTGATATCGGGGATGTCGGCGGCATCGAGTTCGGGCAGTGCGTCGATGTCGGCGCGGCTGCGCACGGGTTCGGCGATGACGGGGCCGGTGCCGGGCACGATCTCGACGTCGACCCCGGCGGCCTGGAGCGGGACGACGATATCGGAGAAGAAGATGGCGGCGTCGACGCCGTGGCGGCGGACGGGCTGGAGCGTGATCTCGGAGACGAGCTCGGGGTCGCGGCAGGCGTCGAGCATCGCAGTGCCCTCACGCAGCTTCCGGTACTCGGGCAGGGAGCGGCCGGCCTGCCGCATGAACCAGACGGGAGTGTGCTCCACCGGTTCCGAACGCAGGGCGGTCAACAGGGGTGATGTCATGGCCCCATCCTCCCATTCTTCGTCCGCCGATGCCCACCGGACTCCGGTTTCAAGACGCCGAGTCTTGCATGCTCGAGGGGCGACCCGCAGGCCGGACGTCCGCCGATTCTCCGGCCCCGTTCGGCGTGGATGATTCCACTGCCCGCAGTGCTGGCCTATCGTGGCCAGTGTGGTCAACACCTCACCTCTCAATCGCATTCCGGCGGAGTTCTCGGCCGTGACTTCGGTGCTGCGTGAAGCACGCAGCACGAACAATGTGTCGATCTCCGAGATTCCGGCGCCGGCCCGCCTCGCGCCCTACTCCTATGCGCTCGGTGCCGAGGTCAGTGCCGACGAGACCTTTCTGCGCGCCAGCGGAGAGACCATCGACGAATTGGCCACCGGACGCATCGTCGTCCTCTTCGACCCCAGCGCGCCCGAGGAATGGGAGGGCCGGTTCCGGGTGGTGTCCTATATTCGGGCCGAGCTCGAGCATGAACTCGGCAATGAGACGCTGCTCGGCCACGTTGCCTGGAGCTGGCTCGAAGACGCTCTCGATGCCAACGGCTGCGAAGTGCTCGCCGCCGGCGGGACGACGACCCGAGTGCTGTCCGAGAGCTTCGGCACATTGGCCGATCGCCCGGCCACGATAGACTTGGAGCTGCGGGCTTCGTGGACACCCGTGATTGACGAGCCGGATCTGATCGGCAATCACTTCGAGGCCTGGATCGATCTGCTCAGCACAGTCGCCGGACTGCCACCACTTCCTGAAGGAGTCACAGCCCTGCCCGGGCGCCGTCGATGACATCTGAACTACCGCTTCTGGACACACCCGCGAACGGCATACCCGAGGTCGTCGACACTGCTGAGGGCTTCTCCTCCTCGGTCACCTGCCTGGCAGCAGGCGCTGGACCGATCGCCGTCGACGCCGAACGCGCCTCGGGCATCAGATACGGCCAACGCGCCTTCCTCATCCAGCTGCGGCGGGAGGGGGCCGGCACGTTCCTCCTCGACTCCGAGACCCTCGGCGACCTCAGCGGCCTCAACCCCGCTCTCGGCCGCGACGAATGGGTCATCCATTCCGTCACCCAGGACCTGCCCTGCCTGCAGGAGAGGGGAATGCGTCCGGCGGCCCTCTTCGACACCGAACTCGCCGCCCGTCTGCTCGGCTGGGAGAAGTTCGGTCTGGCCGCGGTCGCCGAACGGACTCTGGGTGTGCGTCTGGCCAAGGAGCATTCGGCGGCGGACTGGTCCACGCGGCCCCTGCCGCAGGCCTGGCTCAACTATGCTGCCCTCGATGTCGAGGTGCTGCTGCCCATTCGCGACATCCTCTGCCAGCAGCTGCTCGAGGCCGGTCGCTGGGAGTTCGCCGAGCAGGAGTTCTCCCACCTCCTCGAATTCGAGCCCAAGCACTTCGACGAGCCCTGGCGACGCACCCACGGGCTGTCGAAGGTCAGGTCTCGCCGCGATATCGCCCGAGTCCGCGAACTCTGGCAGGCCCGCGACTCCATGGCCCGCGAGGCCGATATCGCGCCCAGCCGGCTTCTGCGCGATCGTGACCTCATCGCCCTCGCCCAGTCCGGCGTGAAATCCAGCGACGACATCATGGCTCAGTGGCGCAGGCTCTCACGCGCCGAGGCGGCCCGGCTGTTCCGCGCCTACCGCAAGGCCTCGCGCCTGACCGTCGACGAACTCCCGACCCGGCAGGAGAAGGGGCGTCAGCGGCGCAGCCCATTCAGCCACACGGATCTCAAGGAACGCGTCGCCGCGCTCAAAGCGGCGATGGGTGAGCTGTCGGAGAAGCTGTTGATCCCCCACGATGTGCTGCTCCAACCGGCCCTGGTCAAAACATTGGCTGCACAGCCGACCGTCGATGTCGAGCACTTCCTCGCTGAGGCGGGCGCACGGCCCTGGCAGATCGAGCTGAGTGGTCCGACGCTGACGAAAGCACTGGACCGGCTGCCCCGCGCCTGAGACGGTCGAGTTCTCCGTCCGGGCGCGATGGCTCCGGGCCCCAGCACCTGGCCTGCTCGCGCCTGAGGCGGACTGCCGCTCTGCCCGATCCCGGCCCGTGCTCACACGGCTCGGCGGGTGCCTTCCTCGGCTCGGCGGGCCACCTCAGCGGGCAGGGCCCGGACGATTCGTGACACGATCGTGTCGACATCGAGGCCGACGTGTTCGAGGATCTCCTCACGCGAGCCCTGCGGGAGGAACTCGTCGGGGGCCCCGAGTTCGAGGACTCCGATCCGCGAATCGGCCTCGCGCAGGTCCGATCGGATCTGCGAACCGACACCGCCGATCTTCACCCCGTCCTCGAGCACGGCCACGAGACTGTGCCCGGCGGCCAGAGCGATGACGCTCTCGGGCACGGGCAGCACCCATCTGGGATCGACGATCGTGGCCGAGATCCCCTGTCCGGCCAGCTGCTCGGCCACCGCTTCGGCCCGCACCGCGAAGGGGCCGACCGAGACGATGAGCACATCCTCGGCAGAACCGGCAGGCACCTCGCGGAGGACATCGACTCCGTCATCGAGCCGCCGCAGCGCCGGGATGTCGGAGCCGACGCTGCCGCGCGGGAACCTCAGCACCGTGGGCCCGTCCGTGACAGCCGCCGCTTCGCGCAGCTCCTCGGTCAGGCGGGCTGCGTCGCGGGGCGCGGCGAGACGGAGACCGGGCACGATGCGCAGCATCGCGATATCCCAGATGCCGTGATGGCTGGCCCCGTCCGGGCCGGTGACGCCCGCCCGGTCGAGGACGAAGGTGACGCCCTGCCGGTGCAGCGCCACGTCCATGAGCATCTGGTCGAAGGCCCGGTTGAGAAAGGTCGAGTAGATGCACACGATCGGGTGGAGACCGCCATAGGACAGTCCCGCCGCCGAGGCGACCGCGTGCTGTTCGGCGATGCCGACGTCGAAGACACGCTGGGGGAACTGCTTCGCGAACTCCGCGAGTCCGACCGGCAGGAGCATGGCCGCCGTGACCGCGACGATGTCGGAGCGCTCTGCGGCGAGTTCGCACACCTCCGCGCCGAACACCGAGGTCCATGAGGTCGATTTCGACGGAGTCGACCTCCCGGTCACGGGGTCGATGACGCCGACGGAGTGGAACTGATCGGCGTCGTCGTTGACCGCCGGGTCGAAGCCGTGGCCCTTCTGCGTGATCATGTGGACGATGATGGGGCCGCCCTCGAACTGCTTCGCCAGCTGCAGGGCCTTTTCGACCGAAGACAGATCGTGGCCGTCGACGGGGCCGAGGTATTTGATACCGAGCTCGTCGAACATCCCCGTCTGGGCGGCGCTGACCATGTCCTTGAGGCCGCGTTTGACTCCGTGGATGGCACTGTAGGCTGCGCGCCCGGGCGCTCCGGACTGGCGCAGGGTCTCCTTGCCCCAGGACAGGAGCCTCTCATAGCCGGACATGGTGCGCAGCTCGTCGAGGTGGGCGGCGAAACCGCCGACGGTCGGAGCGTAGGACCGTCCGTTGTCGTTGACGATGATGACGAGTCTGCGAGGCGGGGCCGAGGTGTCCGCGGCGATCGTGTTGAGCGCCTCCCAGGCCATGCCGCCTGTCAGTGCTCCGTCGCCGATGACGGCCACGACGTGCCGGTCGGTCTCGCCCGTGAGCTGGCGGGCTTTGGCGATGCCGTCGGCCCATGACAGGGAGGCGGAGGCGTGCGAGTTCTCGAGGACGTCGTGTTCGCTCTCGGCGCGGCTCGGGTAGCCGGAGAGCCCTTCGCGCTGCCGCAGGGTGGAGAACTGCTCGGATCGGCCGGTGAGCAGCTTGTGCACGTATGTCTGGTGGCCGACATCGAAGATGATCGTGTCCCGCGGGGAGTCGAACACCCGGTGGAGGCCCATGGTGAGCTCGACGACGCCGAGGTTGGGCCCGAGGTGTCCGCCGGTTCCGGCCACGCTCGTGATGAGGTGATCCCGGATCTCCTTGGCCAGGACCTCGCACTCCTCATCGTCGAGCCGACGCAGATCGGCCGGTGAGCCGAGCGATTCGAGAAATGTCATTCGGCCTCACTTCTGACGGCTTCGCTGACGGACAGATTCCATTCGCCCCATCCTATCGCCCACCGCGGAATGTGACTCATCCCATCTTGCGCCGTTGCTCTCCTTCAGCTGCCGACGCATCCGACACCCTTAGCTTCACATCGCCCCGGTGCAACGCGGTGTCTTATCGCTGACGGTCACGGATGCCGCAGTACCTGTACGGCTCGTCGCCAGCGGTGAGGGATGCTCCGCGCACAGGCACTGCGGTGAAGGATGCTCCCCGCACAGGCACTCAGGCACGACGAAGGCCGGCGGGTTCTCACCCACCGGCCTTCGCTCAGCTCCGAGTCACTGACTCAGCGCGACATCTGCGATCAGGAGTTCGCGAGCTGACGCAGCACGTACTGCAGGATGCCGCCGTTGCGGTAGTAGTCGGCCTCACCGGGTGTGTCGATGCGGACAACGCCGTCGAAGTCGACGGTCGTGCCGTCGTCCTTCGTCGCCGTGACCGTGACAGTCGCCGGGGTCGTGCCCTCGTTGAGTTCCGTGACGCCCTCGATGGAGAAGGTCTCGGTGCCGTCGAGGCCGAGCGAATCGGCGGACTCGCCGGCGGGGAACTGCAGCGGCAGGACGCCCATGCCGATGAGGTTCGAGCGGTGGATGCGCTCGAAGCTCTCGGCGATGACGGCCTCGACGCCGAGCAGCTTGGTGCCCTTGGCAGCCCAGTCACGCGAGGATCCCGAACCGTACTCCTTGCCGCCGAGGACGACCAGCGGTGTGCCGGCTGCCTGGTAGTTCACAGAAGCATCGTAGATCGTCGTCTGCGGTCCGTTCTCCTGCGTGAAGTCGCGGGTGAACCCGCCCTGGACTCCGTCGAGGAGCTGGTTCTGCAGGCGGATGTTCGCGAACGTTCCGCGGATCATGACTTCATGGTTGCCGCGGCGGGAGCCATAGGAGTTGAAGTCCTTGCGCTGGACACCGTGCTCGACGAGGTACTTGCCGGCAGGGGTGTCGGCCTTGAAGGAGCCTGCGGGCGAGATGTGGTCGGTGGTCACCGAGTCGCCGAGCTTCGCGAGCACGCGGGCACCCTTGATGTCCTCGACGGCTTCGGGCTCGAGGCCCATGCCGTCGAAGAAGGTGGGCTTGCGCACGTAGGTCGACTTGTCGTCCCATTCGAAGATCTTGCCCTCGGGGGTCTCGAGCTGCTGCCAGCGCTCGTCACCGTCGAAGATCCGGCCGTATTCGCTGTCGAACATGTCGGTCGAGATCGACGAGGAGATGACGGACTCGACTTCCTCGGGCGAGGGCCAGAGGTCGGCCAGATAGACGTCCACACCGTCCGAATCCTTGCCCAGGGGCTGGTTCGCGAAGTCGAAGTCCATGGTTCCCGCCAGGGCGTAGGCGATGACCAGCGGAGGCGAAGCCAGGTAGTTCATCTTCACATCAGGGCTGATGCGGCCTTCGAAGTTGCGGTTGCCCGAGAGTACGGCGGTGACCGAGAGATCGTTGTCCTGAATGCTGTTCGAGATCTCCGAGTCCAGCGGTCCCGAGTTGCCGATGCAGGTCGTGCAGCCGTAGCCGACGATGTAGAAGTTGAGCGCCTCGAGGTCCTCGATGAGCCCGGCCTTCTCGTAGTAGTTCGTCACGACCTTCGAACCCGGTGCGATCGAGGTCTTGACCCACGGCTTCGAGTTGAGTCCGCGCTTGCGGGCGTTGCGGGCCAGCAGACCAGCGGCCATCATCACCGAGGGGTTCGAGGTGTTGGTGCACGAGGTGATCGATGCGATCGCCACGGCACCGTTGGCCAGCTCGAAGTTGCGGCCGTCGGCGGTGGTGACGTCCACGGACTTGCCCTCTTCGCCGGGTGCGGCGTAGTTGTGGATGTCCTTGGCGAACTGGTTCTTCGCATCGGAGAGTTCGATGCGGTCCTGCGGGCGCTTCGGTCCGGAGATCGAGGGCACCACGGTCGAGAGGTCGAGCTCGAGGTACTCGGAGTACTCGACTTCCTTGCTCGGATCGTGCCACAGGCCCTGGGCCTTCGCGTAGTCCTCGACCAGCTGGATCTGCTCGTCCGAGCGGCCGGTGAGCTTGAGGTAGTCGATGGTCACCTCGTCGATCGGGAAGATCGCGGCGGTCGAACCGAACTCGGGGCTCATATTGCCGATCGTAGCGCGGTTGGCCAGCGGCACCTCGGCGACGCCGTTGCCGTAGAATTCGACGAACTTGCCGACGGCGCCGTGCTGGCGGAGCATGTCGGTGATCGTGAGCACGACATCCGTGGCCGTGACCCCCGAAGGGATCTCACCGGTCAGTTTGAAGCCGACGACGCGCGGGATGAGCATCGACACGGGCTGGCCGAGCATGGCCGCCTCTGCCTCGATGCCGCCGACGCCCCAGCCGAGCACACCGAGGCCATTGACCATGGTGGTGTGCGAGTCCGTGCCGACCAGGGTGTCCGGGTAGGCGCGGAGGACTCCGTCGACCTCGCGCGGCATGACCACGCGAGCCAGGTGCTCGATGTTGACCTGGTGGACGATGCCCATGCCCGGAGGGACGACCTTGAAGTCTTCGAAGGCGGTCTGGCCCCAGCGCAGGAACTGGTAGCGCTCCCCGTTGCGCTGGTATTCGATGTCCATGTTCAGCTCGACGGCGTCGGCGGTGCCGAAGCGGTCGATCTGCACCGAGTGGTCGATGACCAGTTCGGCCGGAGCCAGCGGGTTGACCTGGTCCGGGTTGCCACCGAGTTCGACGACCTTCTCACGCATGGTGGCGAGGTCGACGATGCAGGGCACACCGGTGAAGTCCTGCATCACCACGCGGGCCGGGGTGAACTGGATCTCGGTGTCCGGTTCGGCACTGGGGTCCCAGCTGCCGAGTGCCTCGATATGCTCCGAAGTGATGTTCGCGCCGTCTTCCGTGCGCAGCAGGTTCTCCAACAGCACCTTGAGGCTGAAGGGAAGCTTCTCCGACCCTGGGACCTTGTCCAGGCGATAGATCTCATAATCCTTATCGCCTACGGTCAGGGTGCTCTTCGATTTGAACGTATCGACGTTGCTCATCGTGATTCTCCTGTTTCATCCGACACTCATCCAAGAAACCGGGCGAGCCCTTGCACCGCGCACCGATTTACGCGACACATATGTTTCCAAAAGTATCTTGACGTCAAGATAAATTCTATCGCATCCGAGTAGCTTTGACCACCGTGGCACACCGGCGGCCGAAACCGGTCGCTCGGGTTTTCCTCTGCCGCGAATCCGGTCATCACCAGGGACGCCGTCGCCCACCGCGGCCTACTGTGAGAACCGCATCGACACCACCGTCGGGCACGCCCAGCGCCACCGAGGAGATCTCATGGACCCGTTCGCGCTCGGTGCCGGATTCGGATTCGGCGCCCTGCTCGTCGGCATCATCTTCGCCGTCATCTGCAATACGCTGGCCAGGGAGAAGGACCGCTCGGCCGGCTGGTGGGCACTGTGGGGATTCCTCACGACCTTCATCGCCCTCATCGTCCTCGTCCTCCTCCCCCGCAAGACCGCGGCCTGACCGCTGCCCAGTCTCCGCTGAGGACCACGGTCGATCCCCGCAGGTCCCTCCGGGTCCCCCGCCGAGGCGGCCCCGAGCGGCCCTGTCCGTCACCGTCGCAGAATGGTGACCGTCTCCAGGTGCGCGGTGAGCGGGAAGAGATCGAAGCCGGTGAGGCTCTCGATCGCGAAGCCGCCGTCCGTCAGCTGCGCCAAGTCCCTCGCCAGCGTCGCAGGATCGCAGGACACGTAGATGAGCGTGCGGGCCGCGGATGCGACGAGCGCCGAGGTGACAGCCTTGCCTGCTCCCGCTCGCGGCGGGTCGAGGATGATGACATCGGATTCGGGCAGGCGCGCCCGGTCGACGCTGCGCGCAAGGAAGCGGGCGTCGAGGTCCGCCGCATTGGCACGCGCATGGGCGATAGCCGTCTCGACTCCCTCGATGCCGAACAGAGGTGCGCCGACGGCTCGGGCCGCCCCGATGCCGAGCAGCCCCACCCCGCAGTAGAGGTCGCCGATCGAGTCGACGCTATCGGGAAGGGCGCCGATCACTTCGCCGCTGAGCAGCTCGGCCGCGCGACGGTGGACCTGCCAGAATCCGTCGGCGGCGACGGTGAAGTCACGTCCGTCGACCCTCTCTGTCAGGGTGGAGCCGCCGCGGTGGACGCGGAGGTCGGCGCCGCGCTCTCGCGGGCGGGAGCGCGGCTTTCCGCGGGCACCGCGGCTCCGAGTGCCGGACCGACCACTGTCGTGCCCCCTGCCGCTTCCAGCAGTCTCCGTGAGTAAGAAGAAGGACGCGGGCAGCCACTCCTCGAGCTCGTCGATCACCTGCGGCGAGGCCGGACCGCGGACGATCAGAGCCCCCTGGTCGTCGGCCCAGGCGAACTCGAGTCGGCGCACTCCCGGCAGACGCAGTCCCGTCAGGTCGAGAGCATTGAGCGGGCCGGCCGCCAGCGGAGGGCTCGTCACAGCAATGACATCATGCGAACGGGGTGCGAGCATTCCCGCTCGTCCCTCGGCGTCCACGGCCAGCTGCACGCGGGTGCGCCAATCGGTTCCGTCCGTCTCTCCCGGCGCCGGCCGGACCTCGACGTGCCGGTCGATGTGCCCGATGCGGCTCAGCTGATCGGCCAGAACCTCTGATTTGAGCTTGCGCGAGTGGGCGAGGTCGACGTGGGCGAACTCCATGCCGCCGAATCCGGCCGTCGATGGATCCGCCCCTCCGGGAACGTAGGCGAGGCGACGATCGGCCACTCGGTGCTGCGAGGCTTCGAGCACCTCGACGACCTCGGCGCGGAGGAATCTCGCAGCCGACGCGGCCTCGGTGATCACCCTCACACGTTCGCCGGGCAGGGCTCCGGAGACGAAGACGACCTGCCCGTCGTGGCGGGCGATGCTCGTGCCGCCTGCGGCCGGTGATTCGATGTCGAGAGTCAGCTCCTGGGCGGGGACCATCGTGTCACTCATGGATGTCTATGCCTGTCTGTACAGCCTGGTGTCGGAATCGGGCCCGTCTCCCCCGTATTGGCGGGAGAAGGACTTGAGGCGCCAGGGCACAGAGACCACGACGACGTTGGGGACGAGCAGCAGCCGGGTGCGAAGTTTGAGCGCTACCTGATTGTGCAGGATGTGCTCCCACCACCGTCCCACGACGAACTGCGGGATGTAGACGATGACGAGATCGCGCGGGGAGCGCCTGCGGATGGCGAGGATGTGGGCCAGGAGCGGGCGGACGAGTTCGCGGTAGGGAGAGCCGAGCACCGTCAGCGGCACCGGCAGCTCCATGTCGTTCCACCTCTTCTGCAGGGCTGCGGCGGCCTCCTCGTCGACGGCCACTGTGACGGCCTCGAGCTGGCTCGATCGGGTCACCCGGGCATAGGACAGGGCCCGCATCGTGGGTTTGTCGATCTCGCCCACGACGACGATGGCATGCGTGTTCGACGGAATGGTCCGCGAGTTCACATCGGCATCGGGGGCCAGCTCCCGGGTCACCCGCGCGTAATGGCGGTGGATGGCGCCCATGACGAGGTAGAGGCCGGCCATCGCGACCACGGCCAGCCAGGCCCCGGCGAGGAACTTCGAGACGATGACGACGATGAGCACCCCGGCGGCCAGCAGGCAGCCGAGGCTGTTGACGATCCGGTTGATGTGCATCCGGACTCGGGTCTTTGCGTCGATGACCAGACGCAGGCGCTTCCTCCAGTGCAGGACCATGCCCGCCTGGCCGAGGACGAAGCTGGCGAAGACTCCCACGAGGTAGAGCTGGATCAGAGTGGTCGCCGATGCGCTGGTGGCGATGACGAGCACGATCGCCGCCGCGGCCAACAGGAGGATGCCGTTGGAGAAGGTGAGACGGTCTCCCTTCGTCGCCAGCTGCTTCGGCAGGAATTCGTCCCTGGCCAGTCGGGAGGCCAGGCCCGGGAAGCCCTCGACCGCCGTGTTCGCGGCGACGATGAGCACGAGCGCAGTGATGAGGACGACGATGTAGAACATCACCGGCGCATTGTCGAAGATCGCATGTGCCAGCTGCGCGAGCACCGGTTCCTGCTCGTATTCGGCGCTGACGGGGCTGCCGTCCCCACGCACCAGGTAGAGGTGCGGATCGTCGACGTATTTGATGCCGGTGACCGAGGCGAGGTAGGTCAGCCCGGTGAGCATGAGGGCCGCGAGCAGACCGGACAGCAGCAGGGTGTTGCCGGCGTTCCTGCCGCGCGGCTTCTTGAATGCAGGCACCGCCGTGGCCACGGTCTGGACACCGGCCAAGGCCACGGACCCCGAGGAGAAGGCGCGCAGGACGATGAGCACCGTGGCCAGCCCCAGTGTCGCCTCATCGCCGATTCCGCTGTGGACGACCGTGTAGTCGGCCGTCTGCGCCTGCGGGGTATCGCCGATGCCGACCCGGATGAGGCCGACGCTCATGGTGAGGAAGACGGCGCCGAGGAAGAGGTAGGTCGGCACCGCCAGCAGCATCGGCGTCGCCCGTGACCCGCGCAGGCCGGCGAGCGAGATGAGCAGGATGCCGACGATGGCCACGGGCACGCGGTAGGGAGCCAGCGGCGGGAACGCCGTGGTGATGTATGCGGCGAAGACCGTCATCGACACGGCCAGGGTGAGCACATAGTCCACGAGCAGGGCGGCTGCGACGACGAGGCCCGCACCGGAGCCGAGGTTCTTCGAAGCCACCTCGTAGTCTCCGCCGCCCGAGGGGTAGGCCTTGACGTTGATGCGGTAGCAGGCGACGATCACGAGGATGACCAGACCGACGGCCACACCGATCCAGGGTGCCACGGTCAGGGCCACGAGTGAGGTCAGCGACAGTGCCAGGAGGATCTCGTCCGGGGCATAGGCCACCGATGAGAGCATGTCGGAGGCGAAGACGGGCATTGCGATGCGCTTCTTCAGCGCCGGCGCACGCCTGTCCTCACTGCGGAAGGGCCGTCCAACGAGTAGTCTTTTGACGGCATCAGAAAAACTGCTGGCCACGGCAACCAATGGTAGATCACTGCGGAGAGGAAAACCCATGCACTTCGTGATTATGGGCTGCGGCCGAGTCGGGGCCTCCCTGGCCAAAGCCCTCGATGCGAATGGGCACTCCGTCGCCGTCGTCGACCGGGACCCGGACGCGTTCCTCAAACTGGGTCGCGATTTCAGCGGCTCGACGATCACTGGGATCGGCTTCGACCGGGAGACCCTGTCGCAGGCGAAGACTGCCGAGGCCTTCGCCTTCGCCGCGGTCTCGAGTGGGGACAATTCGAATATCCTCGCCGCGCGTGTCGCCCGGGAGACCTTCGGGGTGACGAACGTGGCCGCTCGCATCTACGACCCGGACCGGGCGCAGGTG
The DNA here is from genome assembly GCF_017808105.1 of Brevibacterium renqingii. Classification (GTDB taxonomy): domain Bacteria; phylum Actinomycetota; class Actinomycetes; order Actinomycetales; family Brevibacteriaceae; genus Brevibacterium; species Brevibacterium renqingii. The sequence goes on from NZ_JADBHF010000007.1 coordinate 84,092, forward strand.
TTCGAGCGCCTCGGCATCCCCACGGTCCCCACCGTGCGGTGGACGGCCGAGCAGGTGATGCGCAAGCTCGTCCCCCAGGGCTCGATCACCGAGTACCGTGAGCCCTCGGGCAATCTCGTCCTCGCCGAGGTGCATCTCGACCCCGGGTGGGTCGCTCGTCCGATCAAGGACATCGAATCCCGGACCAGGGCACGCGTCGCCTACGTCACCCGCCTGTCCGAGGGCATCGTCGCCCATGAGGATCTCCTGCTCCAGGATGGGGATCTCGTCCATCTCATGTGTCCGGTCGACCGCCTCCGCGAGATCGAACGGATCCTGGATCAGCCCGTGCGAACCGTGGAGGAGGAAGAATGAGGGTCGTCATCGCCGGAGCCGGTTCCGTCGGTCGCTCGGTGGCCAGGGAGCTGCTCGACAAGGAGCATTCGGTGCTGCTCATCGACCAGAGCAAGGAGGCCCTGGGGCACGAACGCATCCCCGGTGCCGAATGGCTGCTCTCCGATGCCTGCGAACTCGCCGGACTCGCCGAGGCGGGCCTCGAGGAAGCGGATGTGGTCGTGGCCGCGACCGGCGATGACAAGACCAACCTCGTCCTCTCGCTCTTGGCCAAGACCGAGTTCGGCGTGCCGCGGACGGTCTCGCGGGTGAATAACCCGAAGAACGAATGGCTGTTCGATGACAATTGGGGTGTCGATGTCGCGGTCTCGACTCCGCGGCTGATGACCGCGCTGGTCGAGGAGGCGGTCGAGGTCGGCGGCCTCGTGCACCTCATGAGCTTCGAACGCGGCCAGGCGGGGCTGCTGGAGTTCACCGTGCATGAGAGCGCCGGACTCGTGGCCGAACGCATCGGCGGCATCACGTTCCCGCTCGATACCGTGCTGGTGGCGATCATCCGCAATTCGCGGGCGTTCGCTCCGAGTGCCGATGACGTCATCGAGGCCGGGGACGAACTGTTCTTCCTCTCATCCCCCGACCAGGAGGCCGCGCTGCTGGCGCTGCTCCAGGAGACTAGGGCCGCAGCGGAGGACGGCTCCGACTGACGTTACGCGGCACCGGGCCTGTTCACCGGTGGCCGTGACGGCCTCAGACCTCGGTGTCCTCCCGCGTCTGCAGCAGCTCGTAGACGGGGTTGTGGGCGGTCAGCACCCCGTCGGTGCCGCAGAATCGGCCTTCGAGGACGATGAGGGCGCCCGGGCGGATCCCGCTGATCTCGCGTCGACCGAGGAACTGGGCGCGGGCCTCGCCGGTGCCGTCGGCCACGGTGATGTCGAGCCGGGGGCTGTCAGCGCTGCACGATTGGGTGGTCGCGGAGACGACTCCGGCGATGCGTGAGGTCTTGCGTGCTTCGAGGTCCTCGACCGGGACGGCTCCCGGTATCTGACTGACGAGGCGCAGATCGGCCCGGGCTTCCGCGTCGCGGGAGCCGAAGTCGCGCACGAGGCGGGTGATGAGATCCAACATCCCCGGTCAGCGGACCTCTGTGATCTCGGGACCGCGCTCGAAGGGGTTGAGCTCGTCCTCGTCCTTCTTGTCCTCTCCAGCGTCGCCGTCGACCTGCGGGGCGGTGAGTGCGATGAGCTCCCTGGGAGCCATGGCCTCCTGACCGCGGTCGACGACGACCCCGCGGAAGAGTGCCGACAGTTCGGCCCGGACCTCGTCATCGGTCACGGCTTTGCCGGAGAACACAGCCCGGACGAACCAGCGCGGGCCGTCGATGCCGGCGAAGCGCATGGCCCTCTTGCCCGGTCGGCCGGACTCGGTCTTCGCCGGAACCTCGATGGCCAATTCCTTGCCGAGAGACGTGTGCAGCTCCGAGGATTCGCCGCCCTGGGAGGAGACGGACTCGGACAGCTGCTGGCGCACGGTGTTCCACAGCCCCTCGGAGCGCGGCGTCGCGAACGCCTGGAGCTGGATGCCTCCGCCCTCGTGGATGAGCGTCACGGCCAGCACCCGCTGCGAATCGTCATCGGTGTCCAGGCGCACCTGCATTCCGTCGACGACAGGCACCTTGAGTGCGCCGAGGTCGAGGCGGTCGTGCTCCGGGTAGTCCTCGGAGATGTCGAACGGACCCTTCTCCGACCGGTCGAAAGGCGCTGACTTCTCCAGCAGCGCCTCTTCCTCCTCGAGGTCCTCATCCGGATCCGCATCATCCGCATCCGCTTCAGCAGCCTCTTCGTCGGCGGCGTCGCTGTCCTCGGCCGCTGCGGTCTCGAGGTCGCCCTCGTCGCTCAGCTCTTCGTCCGAGACGACGTCGTCATCGGTCTGCGGTGTGGATTTCCTGAACTTGGAGAACAGTCCCATGAGTCCTCACTTCTCCTTTTCACTGAGAGCGGCGTCGAGGCCACCGGTGGATCCGAATCCCCCGGCCCCGCGATCGCTGCCGTCGAGGGAGTCGACGATGGTGAAGTCTGCGTGTGCGATCCGCTGGATCACCAGCTGGGCGATGCGATCCCCGCGAGCCACTCGCAGCGGGGTCTTCGCATCGAGGTTGATCAGCGGCACCTTGATCTCGCCCCGGTAGCCGGCATCGATGGTGCCGGGTGCATTGACGACGGTGACCCCGTGCTTGCTCGACAGCCCGGAACGCGGGTGGACGAAGGCCGCATAGCCGACGGGCAGGGCGATCGCGATGCCGGTGGGCACCACACGGCGTTCGAAGGGCTCGAGCACGAAGTCGATCGTCGAGCACAGGTCCGCACCGGCGTCGTGCGCGTGCGCGTAGGCGGGGGCGCTCGTGCCCGCGTCGAGGAGCTGAAGGTCGATCTTGAGGGTTTCCGTCACAAAGATGCACTCTAACGCCGAAGTCTGAGCGTGACCAAAACATTCACTGTGGGACAATGGCACCATGGCAACAATGCAATCCGGAACCCATGTGGTCTACCAGGAGAAGGTCCGACCGTCGATCGGCATGTGGGCCCTCGTCGTGATGGCTGCGGCGTCGACGGCGCTCATGGTCATGCCCGTCTGGAAGCTCGGCGCCGTCGTCCTGCCCCTCGTGAGCTTCGCCCTGCTCGCCTGGTGGCTGACTTCGCTGACCCTGACGATCATCGTCACCGAAAGGCAGCTCTTCGTCGGCGAGGCGCACATCGACCGGAAGTTCGTTCCCGGCGCCACCGCCTATGACGCCGAGGCGGCGCGTCAGGCTCGCGGAGTCGATCTCGACGCACGCGCCTTCCTCAAGATCCGGCCGTGGGCGAAGCCCGTTGTGCGCATCGACATCGACGATGTCGCGGATCCCACACCGTACTGGCTCGTCTCCTCACAGCACCCCGAGAAGCTCGCGGCCGCCCTCAACGACTGACAGAGGAAGCACAACGCGCCTGACGATTCGTCAGGCGCGTTGTGCTGAGGGGATGGAGCAGCGAATCAGCCCGCACAGTCCGTGCAGATGGGAACACCGCCCTCTTCGCTCGCAAGCTGCGACCGATGCCGGACCAAGAAGCATTCCATGCAGGTGAACTCATCGTTCTGCTTGGGGAGGACGCGAACGGAGAGCTCTTCGTTCGACAGGTCCGCTCCCGGCAGTTCGAAGCCTTCGGCAACTGCGGTTTCGTCTTCGTCGATCTTGCTCGCCTGCGCCTGCGAGCGCTGAGCCTTGAGCTGCTCGATCGAATCGCTCTTGATCTCATCGTCTTGCTTGCGAGGTGCGTCGTAATCTGTTGCCATATGGCCTCATCGCTCTCTGTCCGAGGGGTGCTGAGAAGGACCGAAGCGTCCTCTCGCGGGATGTGTCCTCAGCATTGTGCACTGTATGCTTGCCGTTGGCAAGATGGAATGAGGACCCGTTACGGTGATTCTCATCACCAGTTTGTCGACGCAGGTCGGCCACACATAGAGTTCTCGAAAAGCTCTGCAAGAATACTTGTGATGGACAGCACCGACAGCTCGATCTGCCGGTAGATTACCGGGTTCGTCCCCTTCGGAGGCGGCCCGAGGAAGGACGGATCCACGATGAGTGAATTCGCAGATCAACTCGACACCCGAATCGATGATGTCCGTCATCGCATTCACGAAGCCCGATCCGCCGGTGATGACTTCCTGGTCGAAAACCTCATCGACGACCTGCAGAGCCTCATGGAGCTGGCTGGTCGCAATGATGTCGACACCGGCCCCATCGCCGAGGTGATCCAGGCCGAGACGGGCGCACTGCCCGTCATCCCGAGCCCGGAAGAGTCCTGAGCCTCAGGAACCACCTCGTCTGCCAGCGGATGCCTTCCGCCATGGGCGCAGAGATGAAGAACCCTCCCCACCGATTCGGTGGGGAGGGTTCTCTGCGTCCGCCGACGGACGTCTGAGACGTCCCGGAGGCTGGTCAGCTCACGGATTCCCAGTTCGGGTAGGTGGCGCGCTCGATGCGGCCGCGGCAGCAGGCGATGCTGCAGGCCCCGCTTCCGGGAACCAGTGCCGTCGTTCCGGGAAGCGCCGGGGCGTCGACCTCGTCGCCGCGCAGCTGGGCGACGCGTTCCTCGACAAGGTCCACAAGCCCCGCGACGAAGGCTTCGTGGGTGCCGACGGCGGCGCCTCGGGTGAAGGCGAGAGCGAGGCCTTCGGCCGTCTCCTTGGCCTCGGTGTCGAGGTCGAAGGCGACTTCCATGTGGTCGGAGATGAAGCCGATGGGCACGAGCACGACCCCAGTCACGCCTTCCTCGGCGAGTTCGGTCATCCGGTCGTTCACATCGGGTTCGAGCCACGGAACCTCCGGCGAGCCCGAGCGGGAGCAGTAGACGAGCTCGGCGGGCAGCTGCTCGGAGGCGTCCAACCGCCCCAGGAGGTGGTCCATGAGCTCTTCGTGCTGAGCGAGGTAGCCGTTGGTGGCCACTGCGGAGGCGTCCTGCATGACGTTCGGGATCGAATGCGTGACGAACAGGATGCGGTGCCGGTCGGCGTCGAGTTCGCCCACCTGGCCGCGGAATTCGGCGAGACCGTCCTCCAGACGGGCCGCGCAGGCGTCGGCGTAGCCGGGATGGTTGTAGAACTGGCGGATCTTGTCGATCGAGACCTCGAGGCCTTCTCCGGCCAGCGTCTCGATCGTCTGCGCGAAGTCCTCACGGTACTGCCTGCAGGAGGAGTACGAGGAGTAGGCGGAGGTGTCGATCGAGAGGAACCGGGTCCGTCCGCCCTGTGCCAGCGTCCGGACCTCATCGGTGAGATAGGGATCCCAGTTCCGGTTGCCCCAGATCAGCGGGGTGTCGATGCCGCGTCGGTCGAGCTCGCCGCGCAGGGCGGCGAGCAGGGCCTTGTTCTGGTCGTTGATCGGCGACCGGCCTCCGAAACCGAAGTAGTGCTCCCCCACCTCCTCCAGTCGCTCCTCGGGGATCCCGCGGCCGGCGGTGACGTTCCGCAGGAAGGGAACCACTTCTTCTGGGGCCTCCGGTCCTCCGAACGACATGAGGATCAGGGCTTCGATGGGTGCAGTCTTATTCACGCTCCCGATTTTACAGACTGTAGAGCGGAACGGTCCGATGTCCGCAGAGTGAGTCTCTTCCACTCACCGTTCAGACCCTTGGGCACTAAGCGCCGTCATAATCCCTCGGTCCGGTTCCCAGCGGACCTCCCAGGGGCCGAAGCGGCCCGTGATTTCGCGACTCGCGGGCAGATCTGCCCGCCTCGACGCGCCGGACGTGACACGATGCAGGAGAGACGCGACAAAGGAGCTTATGGCATGCGTGAACTGATCTTGAACGGAGTCAACGCGGATGGCACCCATCTGCTGTTGAACGACGAGAACGGGCTTCAGTACCGAGTCGTTCTCGACGAAGCTCTCTCGGCCGCGGTGCGCAAGGAACGCACCCAGTCCAAGTCCGAGACTCCCGTGCGTCCCAAGGACATCCAGGCCATGATCCGCGGCGGCATGGACGCCGAGGAGGTCGTGGCCTCCACCGGCGCCGACATCGAATACGTGCGCACCTACGAGGGCCCGGCCATGGCCGAACGCTCCCGCATGGCCTATCTCGCCAGCCGCCATCCGATCTACTCCGATCACGATCCCAATGGCGAGCCGACGCCCCTCATCGAACTCTGCCAGGAGCGGCTGGCAATGCGCGACGTCGACATCGAGACGATGGAATGGGACTCCTGGAAGCAGCAGGACGGCAACTGGTACGTTCAGCTCAGCTTCACTGCCGCCGATCGGATCCGGACTGCCAGCTGGCATTACTACCGGCGCTCGCTGACCCCGATCGACGATGAGGCCAAATGGCTCGCCGATTCCGGCCCGACCGACACCGGTCCCATCCCGAACTACGGCAGCGGTGCCGAACGGCAGAGGAACACCGAGGAAGTCGACGTGTTCCCGCATTCCGAGTCCGCCTCCGGTCCCGTCTCCTCCGATGCCCCGGCACCTTCGGCTGCCGGTTCGGCTCCCTCGCAGCAGGCACGTGATCACCAGGCCGAAACCGGCCGCATCCTGGAGAACCTGCGCAAGCGTCGCCATCATGAGGCCGAAGAGGAGCCGCGCACCCGTCTGCGCGCAGTGACCGAAGACCCTGAGACCCACCCGCAGGGAGCCCATACCGCGCCGGGTCGGCCCGAGGCGGCGACCGATGACGAAGTCTTCGCGTTCGAAGATGCCGTCCCCTCCGACGAGGACCCGCAGGAGCCCACGGAGAAGGTCGGCGTCTTCGACGACGAGAACCAGCTCTCACTGCTCAATGAGCCCGGTGTCAGCGATCACGCCGATCAGCGCGCGGACGCGGCTGCGACGAAGGGAGCGAAGCCGAAGTCGAAGAAGAGCTCCCGGGCCTCGATCCCGAGCTGGGACGAGATCATGTTCGGCTCCAAGCGGGACTGACCTCCCGCAGGCCGGGCGCCGCCGAGGCGGGACCGCTGACCGCCGGCACCTGGGCGCCGAGGTCGACGACCGTGTCCTCGCTCCTGATGAGACGCCGGTCGTGAGTGACCATGACCACTGTGCGGGAGACGAGATTCCTGCGCAGGTCGTCGATGAGCCGGGCGGCGGTCTCGTCGTCGAGATGCGCCGTCGGTTCGTCGAGGACGATCACATCCGCGCCGGTCAGCAGCGTCCGGGCCACCGCCAGTCGCTGCCGCTGACCGCCTGAGACATCTGAGCCGTGATCACCGACCCAGTGGTCGAGGCCTTCGCCGTCGGCCCATTCGGCCAGTCCTGCCGCGTGCAGGGCATCGATCATCTCTTCGTCTCCGGGCACGGTCGACTGGGCCAGGGAGAGGTTGCCGCGGACGGTCGAGCGGAAGATGTGGGCCTCCTGCGGACACCAGGCGATCCGACCGACCAAGTCCGTCGGCGCACTGCTGAGCATATCGAAGGCCGCCCCCTGGGAATCGGCGGCGGTGTAGCTGCCGGCCCAGGGATCGAGGAACCGGAGCAGAACACTCAGGCTCGTCGACTTCCCGGTGCCGCTGTCGCCGCAGAGCAGGGTCCAACCGCCGCGTTCAGCGTGCAGATCGAGGCCCTCGAGGACCGGCGTCTCGTCCCAGCCCACGGTGATCGAGGCCAGGTCGAGCGCCTCGATGGGCTCTGTGCAAGTCCGCCGTGCCGATGAATCCTCGCCGGTGACGGCTGGCGGCAGGCAGTCGAGGGCGGCTCCGAGCGCCGGCAGCTGGCGGAACGCGTCGAGCCCCGAGGCGAACACCTCGTTGAGGCCCAGTGCCATGAGCGCGAGGACCGCAGCGATCTCCGTCGGTGCCTCGGAGGTCACGGCCAGCATCACGGCTGTGGCAGAGGTGCTCAGCTGCAGCCAGAGATGGGCGAGCCCGAAGTTCCGTGCGGAGGCCGTCTGCTTCGCGTCGAGGCTGCGTTCCAGACCCGCCAGCAGGCCGAGCACCCGGCCATCTGCGGCGTTGGTGTGCAGATCGTCCTTGGCATCGAGTGCGCGGGTCAGCAGCGAGAGGATGCGGCTGCGGTCATCCCTGATGCCGTGCGCCAGCCTGCTCTCGGCGGGAACGACGATGCAGGCCAGCCCGATGAGGTTGACTGCGGCGAGCAGGAGGAACCACGGCAGCGATCCGAGGTCGAGCAGCGCTGCCGTGATGCTGACGCCCAGGACGACCAGGCCCGAGACGAGCGGCGGGAAGAGCGTACGGGGGACGAGGTCGCGCACATCATCGGCATCGGCGACCATGGCACGCAGCGCAGTATCCGAGGTCAGCAGCTTCCGATCGCTCATGCCCACGCGTTCGAAGTGCTCCCACAGGTTCGCCCGCAGTCTGGCGAGGGCGGAGAAGATCGCCGAATGGAGTTTGAGCCGACTGACGTAGAGCAGCACGGACCGACTGAGCCCGAAGAAGCGGACGCCGACGATCGCGACCATGAGCAGCATGATCGGCGGCTGGTAGGAGGCCTCGACGATGAGCCAGGCGGACACTGCCGTGAGCGCGATTGCCGCCAGGCTCGAGGCGCAGGCGGTGAGTGCGGCGAGTGCCATCGCGGGGCTGAACAGGGGCAGGCTCGAACGCAGGACCGACCACCTGCGGCGCAGCGCCGCAGCGCCCGCGTCCGTTCTGCGACCGGTCTCGGCATCATCCTCCCACAGCGCCGCCGCGTCTGCGGAACCCGTTGTGTCGAAGGAGTCAGCCCCGTCTGCGGAACCCGTCGCGTCGACGGAACCCGTCATGTCGAACGAACCCGTCGCGTCGACGGAGTCCGCGACCGCCGCGCGGTCACCGAGCGCATCGGGGGAATCCGCGCCCGCCCCGGACCGGGCCGCCGTCGGGGCCGACACCTCAGCGGTGCCTGCTCCGTCGGCCCCCGCTGCTGTCCGCAGCCGACTCTTCGTCGGTCGGATCTCCGTCTCGGCCAGCGCCCGGACGCGGTCGTCGTGGCTGGCGAGGACGACCCGGTGGGAGGCGGCCGCCTCGGCGATCATGGCGATGACGATATCGGCATTGTCCGCGTCGAGGTGGGCGGTGGGTTCGTCGAGGACGAGTACATCGGCTCCCTGGCCGAGACGGTGCAGCACCCGCACGAGCGCAAGTCGGCGCTGCTGACCGGGGCTCAGGGCTGCGGTCGCTGTCGACGGATCGGCCGGCAGCCCGGCCGCCGTCAGTGCCCCAAGGCTGCGCTGTCGCTCGAGTCCGAAGAGTGCGAGTTCGGCGCCGAGGGTGGCGGCGAACATGCGCGGGGTCTGCGGCACATAGGCGGCGGACACTGGCGCGATGGTCGCGCGGGCATCGGCCGGCAGCCCGCCGACCAGCGCGGACAGCACGGTCGTCTTGCCGGCGCCTGAGGGTCCGCTGATCGTGGTCACTCCGGGCCCGGGCGGAATCGCACCCGTCCAGCCGACGATGGTGCCGTCGCCGTAGATCACCTCGTGGTCGTCCCGCTCCCGGGCATCGCCCGGGCCGAAGCCTGCCCCCGAGTCGCTGGACGTCTGTGCTCCTGGTTCTGCCATCGCCTGCGCTCCGGGTGTCGGCGGCACCGGCGCCGCTGCCTCGGTGAGCAGCGTCTGCGCCCGGCTTCGTGCCTCGCGGCCGTTCTCGCTGGCATGGAATCCGGCCCCGAGTTCGCGCAGGGGGATGAAGCACTCGGGCGCGATGAGGAGGACGAACAGTCCTGAACTCAGATCCATCGTCCCGTTGACCAAGCGCAGGCCGATGACCACGGCGACGAGAGCGACCGAGATCGTGGCGATGAGCTCGAGGGCGAGGCTGGAGAGGAAGGCGATGCGCAGGGTCGCGAGGTTCGCGTGGTGGTAGCGCTCCCCCAGTTCGCGCAGGCGGCGAGCGTGGTCCCGCGAGCGGCCGAGGCCGATGAGCACCGGCAGTCCTTCGGCGAGTTCGGCCAGGTGATCGGACAGCTTCTCCAGTGCCGTGATCGTCCGCTTCGTCGATTCGGCCGTGTACCGACCGATGAGGACCATGAACAGCGGGACCAGCGGCAGACAGAGAGCGATGATGACGGCTGAGAGCACGTCGCTGAAGACGATCCGCACGAGCAGGACCACCGGCACCACGGCCGCAGCGCTGAGCGCCGGGACGACCGTGGTGAAGTAGTCGTCGAGATCATCGATGCCGCGGGTGACCGTCACGGCCGCGGCGGTCCTCGGACGGCCGCGGCCGCTCAGCAGCGCAGACAGGATCGCCGCCCGCAGGCCCCGTTTCGACTCGGCTGCCAAGGCTGTGCCGAGACGGCGGTCGATCCACAGCCCGCCGCCGCGCAGACCGGCGCCGAGGATCACGAGGACGAGCCACAGGCCCGGCGCGCTGTGACCGACGATCGCCCGCACAAGAGCCTCGGCGACGAGCACGACTCCCACCGCCCGGGCCAGAGCACCGGACACCGAGAGAGCCAGCCCCCGTCGCCCGGACGGCAGTTCGAGCAGGATCGACAGGGGCGAGCTCACGACCGGATCGCCACCGGCACGCGGTGTGCCTCGGGGATGTGGGTCTCGGCGATGCGGCCCAGGAACATGCGGTAGCTGAAGATCTGATAGCCGATGATGACCGGGAGGATGATCACGGTGACGATGAGCATCACGGTCAGAGTGTAGTCCGAGGACGAAGCTGTGGCGATCGTCAGCGAATTCGCCGGATCCAGGGTCGACGGCAGCACGTTCGGATAGGCTCCGGCGAACACCGCACCGAATCCGGCCACAAGGTGGATCCCGTGGAGGACGAAGGCCCGCTTCTCGGCGCCGGCGCGCACCGCGACGACGGCGGCGATGAGCGAGATGATTCCGACGAGAACGGGGATCGAGAGCCAGGCGCGGTGGGTGATCGAGAGCGCGAACCAGATGAGGAACGGCACCGCGGCCGGCAGCATGGCCCGTGCGGCCCACCGCTGGACCCGGGCCCGGATGTCGCCCTGGGTCTTGAGACCGAGGAAGACGAGGCCATGGACGAACGCGAACCCGAGGCCGCCGAGCCCTCCCAGCAGCACCGGCCAGGACATCCAGGCGAACGCTCCCCCGACGATGTCCCCATGGCCGTTGAGAGGCAGACCGGTGGTCGTGATCACGAGCAACGCACCGATGCAGAACGCGGTGCCCGCCGAACCGACGGCCATCGCCCAGGTCCAGAACGACCTCCAGGCCGGTGTGTGCCCCTTGCCGCGGTACTCGATCGACACGGCGCGGAAGATCAGGCTCAGCAGGCACAGGGTCAGCGGGATGTAGAGGGCGGAGAAGAGCGAGGCGTACCAGTGCGGGAACGCGGCGAACATCGCTCCGGCGGCCGTGATCAGCCAGACCTCATTGCCGTCCCAGACCGGGCCGATGGTGTTGAGCAGCACGCGTTTGCCGCGTTCGCCGCGCGTGAGGAAGGGAAGCATCATGCCCACCCCGAGGTCGAAGCCGTCGAGGAACAGGTATCCCGTCCACAGCACGACGATGAGGATGAACCAGATCGTGGCGAGGATTTCCATAGGTGACTCTCCTCAGTAGGCGAACGACAGCACATCGTCGCCGTCGTCGGTGATCGTCGGTTTGGTCGAGGAGGAGGCGAGCTCCGGCATCGCCGAGGCGACTCCGCCCTTGACGTAGGTGGTGAGCAGGCGCAGTTCGACTGCCATGAGCACCCCGTAGACAGCCGTCAGGCTGATCAGTGAGAACAGCAGCATGCCCGGGGTCACCTCAGGTGAGAGGGCCGCCTGAGTGTACATGTACACCCCGTCGAGTTGCGCCGGGTTCGGGGCCACGACGAAAGGCTGGCGTCCCATCTCCGTGAAGATCCAGCCCGCCGAGTTCGCGATGAAAGGCGCCGTGATGGCCAGGAGGAACCCGCGGCTGAGCCATTTCGAGTCGGGGACCGTGCCCCTGCGCGACAGCCACAGTCCGATCGCGCACACTCCGGCGGCGAGGATGCCGAAGCCGATCATCATCCGGAAGCCCCAGTAGGTGACGATCATGATCGGCTGGTAGTCGATCGGTTCGCCGGCGTGGTCGCCGTAGCGCGGGTCGTCGGGGATGTGGGTGCCGTACTTGTCCTGGTATTCGGGCAGGAGGGTCGTGACTCCGTGCACGGGCGTGGAGAAATCGCCCTTGGCCAAGAAGGACAGCAGCCCGGGGATCTCGAAGATGTTCTGCACCCCGTCGCAGTCGTTCGAGGACGGGTCGGCGACCGTGAGGACCGAGAATTCGGTCCCGTCGTGACAGGCCGCTTCGGCGGAGGCCATCTTCATGGGCTGCTGTTCGAACATGAGTTTGGCTTGGATGTCGCCGGTGATGGACACTCCCGCGAAGGCGATGATGCCCACGACGGCGCCGATGCGCAGGGAGTTGATCCACACCCGGTGGTCGATCTCGTCACGGCCGGGCAGCTCGGAGGAGGACCCGACGACGACCGTGCCGTCTGCGCCGACGGTGTCGATGCCGTCCTTGCGCCGGTGGTAGAGGTGGTACCAGGAGATGCCGAGCAGGAAGGAGCCTCCGACCGCCAGCGCGCCGAACAGGGTGTGCGTGTAGGCGGCGATGGCCGTGTTGTTGCCCAGCACCGCCCAGACATCGGTCATCACCGGACGCCCGTCGACCAGTTCGACGCCGACCGGATGCTGCATCCAGGAGTTGGCCACGATGATGAAGTAGGCGGAGATCCACGATCCGATGACCGCGCACCACAGCGCACCGAGGTGGACCGCTCGGTGCAGCCGACCCCAGCCGAAGATCCACAGACCGAGGAACGTCGATTCGAGGAAGAACGCGAGGAGAGCCTCGAGCGCCAGGGGCGCGCCGAAGACGTCGCCGACGAAGCGGGAGTATTCGCTCCAGGCCATACCGAACTGGAACTCCTGGACGAGGCCGGTGGCCACGCCCATGATGAAGTTGATGAGGAAGAGCTTGCCGAAGAACTTCGTGCTCCTCAGGTAGACCTCGTTGCCGGTGCGGTGATAGATCGTCTGCAGGATCGCGACGAGCATCCCGAGTCCCAGGGTCAGCGGCACCATCCAGAAGTGGTACACCGTGGTGATTCCGAATTGCCACCGTCCGATGAGAACTGGGTCCAGATCCATGGGCTCTCCGTTCGAGCTCGGCAGTATTTCTACGTCTCGTAGAATTCTACATCGGGTAGAAGTCGTGTCGCAGTCGTTTCACCATCCAAGACGCCCGATACCAAATGCGCTCTCCGTCCACCGACCGCGAACAGACTCGACTCACGGGCGGCACACAGCTCGGCCGCCTGGAATTCGACAGTCTGTAGAGATATACTCGAGGCAATCGACCGACAACTGACTGTGGGGCTTACGAACTGTGGGAACACTGGGTGAACTCGAACGCAGCGTCATGGACGCCATCTGGGTGCATGACGACGGGCTGAGCGCCGCCGAACTCCGTGAGGTCCTCGCCGACCGGGAACTCGCGCTGACGACGGTGCACACTGTCCTGTCCCGGCTGGAGAAGAAGGGCTTCGTCACCCGCGATCGCAGCATCCGACCGCACCGCTATCTCGCGGTGTCGACTCGTGAGGATCACGTCGCAGAGCTGATGACGGAGATGCTCTCGCAGGCCCCGGACCGTCAGGCCGTCCTCGCGCGCTTCCTCGGCACCGTCACCGAAGCCGACACCAAGGCGCTGCGCAGTCTGCTCGGACGCAATCACTCCGCCCAGTCCTGACCCAGATCGGTCACTTCCATGACCATCGTGGGGTCGATCCTGGCTGTGCTCGCTTTTCTGCTCGCATGGCCGATTCCAGCGGCGCTCGCGCGCTTTCGCGGCGATCCGGTCTCCGAGGTCGTCCTGTGGCAGGCCGTCGGTCTCTCCGGCGGCCTCTCTCTCATCGGCGCCGCGCTCGCTTTCGCCGTCGCCCCGGGATCGACGAGTCTGCCCCGGGGGATCCTGGCGCTGCTGCGCGGACAGTCCCATGCGGAGCTCTCGCTCATGGCGTGGATCTTCCTCGTCATCGCGCTTCTGCTCATCGGCCGGCTGCTCGGCTGTCTCGCTCTGACCTTCTATTCGGCGCGCAAGACCCGTCTGCGTCACGACGAGATCCTCCACCTGCTCAGTGAGCCTTCGGCCACCTATCCCGACACCCGCATCATCACCACCGATGAGGTGGTCGCCTACTGTCTGCCGAAGGGACCCAGGAAGGGCACCGCGGTCCTGTCGACAGGACTCATCGAGGCGCTCGACGAGAAGCAGCGCACAGCGGTGATCGCTCACGAACGGGCGCACCTCGACTTCCGCCACGACGTGCTCGTCATCCCCTTCGCCGCGTGGCACCGGGCCCTGCCCTACTTCTCCGCCACGGCGATCGGGCTGAACTCGGTCAACCGGCTCATCGAGCTCATGGCCGACGATCAGGCCCGGGAGCGCGTGGACCCGCAGATTCTGGCCCATGCCGTGCGCTCGGCGGCAGCCATCAGCCCCGAGCATCGCAGCGATCTCTCGGTCCAGCGCATCCGTCGTCTGTCGCAGCCCTTGGACACGACGCGTGTCCCGGTGCGCCTGATGTCGATCGGGGTAGCCGCCCTGCTGCTGCTCGTGCCGACTCTGCTGATCTTCGCCCCCGCAGCCTTCGGAATCTGATCCCGACGCTCAGCACCCGGGCGAACCTGCCGGGTCGATGCGCAGGATCGGCCCGGCGTTTGGTCAGCTGTCGATTCGCTCGGCGTCGAGGACTGCGGCACCGGAGACGATGAATTCCCTGCGCGGGCCCACCGATGCCCCCATGAGGAGTTCGAAGGTGTTCTCCGCCGCCTCGGCGTCGGCCATCGTCACTCTCCGCAGGGTGCGCATACTCGGATCCATGGTCGTCTCGGCCAGCTGGTCGGCGTCCATCTCTCCGAGCCCCTTGTAGCGCTGGATCGGCTCTTTGTAGGTCTTCTTCTGCTTCTCCAGCTTCTTCAGCAGCGTATGCAGTTCCGCCTCGGAGTAGGTGTAGATGATCTCGTTCGGCGTGCCGCGCTTCGTCACCACTTCGACTCGGTGCAGCGGCGGCACCGCAGCGTAGACCCGGCCCTCCTCGACCAGCGGCTTCATATAGCGGAAGAAGAGCGTGAGCAGCAGGGTGCGGATGTGTGCACCGTCGACATCGGCATCGGTCATGATGATCACACGTCCGTACCGAGCGGATTCGGTGTCGAAGCTGCGTCCGGAGCCGGCCCCGATGACCTGGATGAGCGCCGAGCATTCGACGTTGGCGAGCATATCGGCCAGCGCCGCCTTCTGGACGTTGAGGATCTTCCCGCGGATCGGGAACAGCGCCTGGTGGTCGGAATTGCGGGCCGCTTTGGCCGTTCCCATCGCCGAGTCCCCCTCGACGATGAACAGCTCCGTGTTCTCCACCCCGTTGTCGCGGCAGTCATAGAGCTTCGCCGGCAGGGAGGAGGCCTCCAGCGCGGTCTTCCGCCGCTGGTTCTCCTTATGGGTGCGCGCGGAGATGCG
The DNA here is from genome assembly GCF_017808105.1 of Brevibacterium renqingii. Taxonomy (GTDB): domain Bacteria; phylum Actinomycetota; class Actinomycetes; order Actinomycetales; family Brevibacteriaceae; genus Brevibacterium; species Brevibacterium renqingii. The sequence continues at coordinate 99,382 of NZ_JADBHF010000007.1, forward strand.
GGACTTCATCTCGGCCACGACCTTCTCCATGAGGACTGCGGCCTGCTGCTTCTCGGCACGTTTGGTCGAAGCCAGCACGGCGCCGAGCTGGCTTTCGACGGTCTTTGCAACGATCTGTCGCACCGCCGCCGTGCCCAGCACCTCCTTGGTCTGCCCCTCGAACTGCGGCTCGGCCAGCTGCACGGTGACCACCGCGGTGAGACCGGCCAGGACATCGTCCTTCTCGAGCTTGTCCTTGCCGACCTTGAGCTTGCGCGCATTGGCGTCGACGGCTTTGCGCATCGACTTGAGGCAGGCCTGTTCGAACCCGGCGAGGTGGGTGCCGCCCTGCGGTGTCGCGACGACATTGACGAAGGATTTGAGCTTCGTGTCGTATCCGGTCCCCCAGCGCAGAGCGATGTCGACGCCGACCTCGCGCTCGACTTCCTTGGACTCGAGGTGGCCCGAGGAGTTGAGCACGGGCACGGTCTCTTTGAAAGTGCCGGTGCTGTGCAGCCGCCAGGTATCGGTGATGGGCGGGTCGATGGAGAGGTGATCGACGAACTCGGTGATGCCGCCGTCGAATTTGAAGACCTCTTCGCGTTCGGCGATGACGGCGCCCGTCTCGTCGCGGGCGACTCCGCGCCGGTCGATGATGCGCAGTTCGAGGCCGGGAACGAGGAACGCCGTCTGGCGGGCGCGTTCGATGAGGTGCTGATAGTCGAACTGGGCCTTGGCCAGGAAGATCTGCGGATCGGCCCAGTACTGCACGCGGGTGCCGGTCACACCGCGCTTGGCCTTGCCGACGATGTCGAGGCCGGTCGGCTCCTGGAATGCCTCGAAGGGGTTGTCCGGGCTCGGAGTGCCCGAGGAGTCGTCGAAGCGGCCGGGCACGCCGCGGTGGAAGGACATCTTGTGCACTTTTGATCCGCGCGTGACCTCGACGTCGAGGCGCGCGGACAGCGCGTTGACGACCGAAGCGCCGACACCGTGCAGGCCGCCCGAGGCAGCATAGGAGGAGCCGCCGAACTTGCCTCCGGCATGGAGCTTGGTCATCACGACCTCGACTCCGCTCAGACCGGTCTTCGGTTCGATGTCGACGGGGATGCCGCGTCCCCTGTCGGTGACCGCCACCGAGCCGTCGGCAGCGAGCTCGATGAGGATCTCGGATCCGTGACCGCCCAGAGCCTCGTCGACGGAGTTGTCGATGACTTCCCACAGGCAGTGCATGAGACCGCGGGAATCCGTCGTGCCGATGTACATGCCGGGGCGTTTGCGCACGGCCTCGAGTCCGGACAGGACGGACAGGTGCCTGGCGCCGTAGCTTTCGTCTTCCACACATTTCCTCTCGTTCGATTAAATTCTAATCGTTCGACGACGCGGACCCTATTCCCGGCGGGTCGTGTCGAATCGAGTTTTGCTCGCATTCGACGGACGGGTCGGTTCTGCTGGAACAATGGGGACCATGACCCATCGCCTTCTCGCCCCGAGCCTTCTGCTCACCGCCGTGTTCCTCCTGCCCGGACTCGCCGCATGCGACCAGGGCTCGTCCGGCTCGGCGTCCGCGACGACACAGGTCTCCGAACGAACCCCCGCGAAGTCGAAGACGGAGAGCGGCCAGGCTGGGAAGACCGCAGACGGCAGGCACGGCACCGCCTCGGCGAGCGATCCTGGCGAGTTCGATCTGGAGGGGAAGACCATCGCGATCGATCCCGGCCACAACGGCGGCAATGCATCGCATCCCTCGGAGATCACCCGCCAGGTGCCCGACGGTCGGGGCGGCACGAAGGACTGCAACACGACGGGCACGTCGACGGACTCGGACTATCCCGAGGCGGATTTCACCTGGGACGTGGGTTCGCGCCTGCGCGAGTCCCTCGAAGCCGCTGGGGCGAAGGTCGTGCTCAGTCGGAAGGACAACACGAGCGTCGGACCCTGCGTGGACGAGCGGGGCACGTTCGCCGATGGGGCCGATATGCTCGTGAGCATCCACGCCAACGGCAGCGAGTCGAGTTCGCCGAAGGGCTTCCACTTCATCGTCGCTGATCCGGGTACGGACGAGAAGACGGAGAGGGCCTCGACGACCCTGGCGAAGTCGCTGGGGCACTCGATGGGCGAATCGTTCAGCCCGAACAGTGCCTACGGGAAGGACGCGATCAGTCGACGGCCCGACCTGGCAGGCTTGAACAATGCGTCCGTGCCGGCCGTCATCGTGGAGTGCGGAGAGATGCGCAATCCCACAGAGGCGAAGCTCATGGAGTCGAAAACCGGCCGGGCGAAGTACGCGGATGCCCTGTACCAGGGCATCGTCGGCTGGTACTGACAGCTTCGCCTGGCACCGGCGGCTTCGAAAGGCTCGCTGACTGCGACGATGAGCTCGCCTTCGAAGGGCTTCGCTGAGCGCGGCGATGAGCTGGCTGACTGCGCCGAGGAGCTGAGGAAATGAGTGTGGCCGAACCGGCCGGTGCGGCCACAGACAACGAGTTGCCGTCCGAGGCACTCGATGCCCAGTCGCGAGGAGCGGCGTCCGGTCAAGGACGCCGCTCCTCGGTCGCTGCGCTCGACGATCAGTCGAGGTAGTCGCGCAGCACCTGTGATCGCGACGGATGACGCAGCTTCGCCATGGTCTTCGACTCTATCTGGCGGATGCGCTCACGGGTCACACCGTAGACCTTGCCGATCTCGTCAAGGGTCTTCGGCTGACCGTCGTTGAGACCGAAGCGCATCGACACCACGCCCGCCTCACGCTCCGAGAGCGTGTCGAGGACCGAGTGCAGCTGTTCCTGCAGCAGGGTGAAGCTGACCGAATCCGAGGGCACAACCGCCTCGGAGTCCTCGATGAGGTCGCCGAACTCCGAATCGCCGTCCTCACCCAACGGAGTGTGCAGCGAAATCGGCTCACGTCCGTACTTCTGCACCTCGACGACACGCTCGGGAGTCATGTCGAGTTCCTTCGCGAGCTCTTCCGGGGTCGGTTCCCGACCGAGGTCCTGCAGCATCTGCCGCTGCACACGGGCGAGTTTGTTGATGACTTCGACCATGTGCACGGGAATGCGGATGGTGCGAGCCTGGTCCGCCATGGCGCGGGTGATGGCCTGACGGATCCACCAGGTCGCGTAGGTCGAGAACTTGAAGCCCTTCGTGTAGTCGAACTTCTCGACGGCGCGGATGAGGCCGAGGTTGCCTTCCTGGATGAGATCGAGGAAGAGCATTCCGCGGCCCGTGTAGCGCTTGGCCAGGGAGACGACGAGACGGAGGTTGGCTTCGAGCAGGTGATTCTTCGCGATCCGACCGTCGTGGATGATCCACTTGTAGTCCATGGTCTCCCGCGGATCGGTGACCTCACCGGCGTCGAGGAGGTGCTCAGCGTACATGCCGGCCTCGATGCGCTTGGCCAGGTCGACCTCCTCTGCTGCGTTGAGGAGGGCCACCTTGCCGATCTGCTTGAGGTAGTCCTTGACCGGATCGGCCGTGGCGCCGGCGGAGATGACCTGCTGGGCAGGAGCGTCCTCCTCATCGGCGTCGGAGACGATGAATCCGCCTGCCTCTGCGACGGCGGCGTTCTTCTCCTTCTCCTCGGAGTTCTTCGTCTCGGTCGATTCGGCGGGACTCTCCTCGGTCGCCAGAGCGTCTGCGGCGGGTTCGACCTCTTCAGTGGTGTCGATATCCTCGACGGTCTTCTTCGTCTTTGCCGTCTTCTTCGCTTCCTTGGCGGCGGTCGGCTTCGTCGTGGCGGCCTTCGGCTCGGCCTTCGCTGCTGCGGACTTCGCCGCGGTCGTCTTCTTCGCGGCCGTGGTCTTCTTCGACGCAGCCGTCTGGGTCTTCGCGGCAGCCGACTTGGTCGTCGCCGACTTCGTGGACGCTGCCTTCTTGGTCCCGGCAGTGCCCGACGCCTTCGTCGTCTTCTTCGCAGTGGACTTCGACGCCGCAGCGGTCTTGGTTCCACCGGTCGAGGTCGTGCCGGCCGTTCCCTCCGACTTCTCCGTCACCGTTGTGGATTCCTTGTCGACTCTCGGCACGTGTTCACCTTTCGCGAGCGTTGAAACTTCCCCATGCATTCGGACAGTACTAAGACCCAAGTCAAGTGGGCCGCGTACGGTCCGGGGCGAACGCATAGCTCGCCCATCCTGCAATGACTGGGTCAACGCTTAATTTTCGCATGTTATTCCCGGGTTTGCGAATCGTCCCCGCGCGCGCGAGCGGCTCTGCCGACCTGGGCAGTGGTGCCCGCAAGCGATCCGGCATGGACAACGCTGCCCGCACCGCCCGCCGGCTTCCGGGGACGGATTCGAAGCGGTCAGAATCGTGTGCGTTCGGTGTCCGCGAGCCAGCGCGGCAGGAAGCCCGAGGCCACGGCGTGTGCGTTCGGTGTCCGCGAGCCAGCGCGGCAGGAAGCCCGAGGCCACGGCGTGCGCGATCAGCCGCGCGAGCCCGTGTTCCGGGTCGAGTTCAAGCGCGGCGAGCGCGTAGATCTCGGCCATCGTCGAGCCGCCCAGCGCCCATTCGAACCAGGCGATGACGGCATAGGCGGTGGCGCGGACTTCCGGATGTCCCAACGACAGATATGTCTTGAGGAAGGCGATGGACAGCATGACGTCCCGCGGCTGCGGCGAGCGCGGGGAGAGTCCCACGAGTTTCCGTGCAGCGTCGGGAAGGGAACCGACACGACGCGACAGTTCGCACAGCCTCCGGCCGTCGAGTCCGGTGAGCAGCGCGGGCGGGAAGTCGGGGTGGTCGAAGCTGAGGATCATCTCGAGGGCATCGCGGGACCATTTCTCGGCCAGCAGAGCGTCGAGCGCCATCACCGTCGGCAGGTCCATGAGCCCGTGCAGACGCCCCTCGTCGAAGGGCTCATCATCACCGCGCATCGCCTCCAGACGAGGGTAGACGTCGGCGAGGATGGAGAAGGCCTCGTCCATGTCCATCCATTCGTCCATCCGGCCCTTGCGACTGTGGGCGAAGGCCTCTGCCGTCATCGGGGCGATGACCAGCTCCTCCGGGTCTTCGGCCGGATTGGATCCCCCGGCCACGAGTTCGGTGGCGCACACCGAGGTGGTCGCCGCGATCAACGGTGTGCTGTCGTATCCCCCGTCGTCGATGCGTCCGAACCGATCGCGGCTGACCCACCAGGCGCTGAGGGTATCGATGCCTCCGGCAGCGAACGACTCGGCGAGTTCGTCGATCGCAGCGCGGACGAGCCCCCGATGGACCTCGGCGTATTCGTCGTCCGAGTCGTCTCCCACCTCGGCGTCGTCGTCTCCCACCTCGGCGTCGACACCCACCGCTTCAGCACTGCTGTCGCCTGCTGACCCGGCATCGCTGCGGGCAGTCGCCTCGGCGTCTGCGTCCTCGGCTGCCGCGCCAGTGACCGAGCCGATCGGCTCGGAGGCGAGAGGATCGATTCCCTCGGGGCCCGGCGCATCGATCGGCTGATAGTCCTCGTCGTAGAGGATGAGGAAGACGCCGGTGACGGTGCAGGCGCGAGACACGAGATCGACGTACCAGTCCCCGCCTTCGGCGATGATCTGGGCAGCGGTCTCCCGCGTGAAGTCGGTGCGCAGGGTCGTCGCACAGCTCTGGGTCCCATCGGCCTCGGAGCCGACGATGAGGGCCACGAGGCTGTTGCGCGGCGTGTAGCCCAGGGTGTGGGGGATGATGCCGATGATGTCCTCGGGTGAGCGGGCCGGTGTTCGCATGGGTTCTCCTCGTCTCGAATGCTGCAGGGCCGCGACGCTGCGGTCGAGCTTCCACTGAATCCGATCCCGCAGTCATGCGACCACGTTCGTCCGACGCCCTGTGGACATCGGAATTCGATCCACAGGCCGGCGGCGGTCGAGTCGCCGTCGCTGTCCCCACGAGGATCCGGCCCGAATTGCCACGAGCGTCTGACTGGCATAGAAGTGAAGGGTGGCGAAGAGACGGATATACACAGCACCTGGCTCGCAAGTGGTCGACATATCGACGGGAACCGCGCGGCTGGAGAAGCTCGACGGCGAGCTCGACTCCTACGTCCTCCATGTCAACGGGGTCCCTTCGTCCTCGATCACGCTGAGCGACCCGCAGCGCCTGGATTTCGAATACCTCGACTGGATGCGTCGCGCCATCGACGTCACACTCCCCGAGCGGACGCTGCGGGCCGTGCACATCGGTGCGGCCGGCTGTGCGCTGGCCCGAGCCCTCGATGCCGCACGCCCGGGATCGAAGCAGACGGCGATCGACATCGATGCCGCCCTGCTCGACTTCGCCCGTCGGTGGTTCGACCTGCCCCGCTCCCCCGCTCTGGCCCTGCGCGCTGGTGACGGAGCCGTGGAGATCGGGAGTTTCAGAACCGATGCCCTCGACGTCCTCGTCCGCGACGCCTTCGACCACGACTGTGTGCCGGCGGCTCTGCAGACGGGAGAGTTCTTCGCCGCCTGCGCCGATGTGCTCAAGGATTCCGGACTCTACGTCGCCAATGTTCCCGATGCCGGGGACCACCGGGTCCTCAGAGCGGAGCTCGGCGCGCTCGGAGAGCATTTCGCGCATCTCGCCGCGGCCACCGAACCGGCGATCCTCAAAGGCCGCAGGCACGGCAACGTCGTCGTACTGGCTTCGAACACTCCGCTCGACACGGCCGGTCTCGACCGCAGTCTTCGCACCGCCGCCAGTGCGGCGACATTCCTCAGCGGGCGAGGACTGCGCTCCCGCCTCGGGCTGTGAGCCGAGCGGAGACTCCGATGTGAGAAACGCCCCGAGGCGAAATGACGTCCCGACTACAGTCACCGACGAAAGTTCGGCATAATTGAATGCCGACCCAAGAAGGTGAGATGACGGAAACTTCAGAAATTCGCGTCGAGCAGGCCAAGCTCGACGAACTCTACGCCCGACTCGATGAGCTGCGGGAGGAGACGACAGCCCGCCTGGGAACGGTGAGGATCTCCGAGGTCGGAGGCAACCACCAGCATCGCACCGAACGCGACGCCTTCGCGACACTGTACGAAGATCAGCTCATCCGCCTCGACAGTGCCGAGGAGGGGCTGTGCTTCGGTCGCCTCGACTTCGTCGATGAGGACGACCCCACCTATATCGGCCGGATCGGTCTCACCGACGCCGAGCGCCAGCAGATCCTCATCGATTGGCGCGCACCGGCCGCGGAGCGCTTCTATCAGTCGACGGCAGCCAACCCGGACGGCGTCGCCCGTCGTCGCCACCTCGTGACCGGCAACCGGAAGGTCACCGGCATCGAAGACGACGTGCTCGACATCGACGCCCTCGACGATGCGCAGCGTTCGAATCTGCAGGGCGAGGGAGCACTTCTCGCCGCTCTCACCAGCCACCGCACCGGCCGGATGGGCGATATCGTCGCCACCATCCAGTCCGAGCAGGACGCGATCATCCGGCGCCCGCTCTCCGGCGTGCTCGTCGTCCAGGGAGGGCCGGGCACCGGCAAGACCGCTGTCGCCCTGCACCGGGCCGCCTTCCTCCTCTATCGCCACCGCGAACGCATCGCGAAGTCCGGCGTCCTGCTCGTGGGACCGTCGACTGTGTTCCTCAAGTACATCGAGAAGGTGCTGCCCAGCCTCGGTGAGACCGGTGCCGTCCTCCTCACCCCCGGTCAGCTCTATCCCGGGCTCGACACGGACGCCTCCGATGCTCCCGCCGTGGCGAGGATCAAGGGACGCTCGGTCATGGCCGAGGTCCTGAAGAACCACATCGCGAACTATCAGCGGGTGCCGGAGCGCGACGAGGAGCTGCGCGTCGGATCTCACACGATCGTGCTGCGCCGGAAAGACGTCCGCAGCGCCCGCGATCGGTCCCGTCGCAGCGGCGATGCCCACAACGCCGCGCGCAACGGCTTCGTGACCGGGCTGCTGAAGATCCTCGCCGAAGACCTCGCCCGCGAGATGGGTCTGGATGCCGCGGGCGAACGCCTGCCGGAGCTGCTCGAAGAGCTGCGGTCGAGCATCGACGTTCGCCGTGCCCTCAACCTCGCTTGGTTCCCCATCGGCCCCAGCGGTGCCCTGCGGGCCCTGCTCGGCAAGCCGCACAAGCTGCGTGCCGCCGCCGGCGATCTGCTCAGCCCCACCGAGCAGGCGACCCTGCTCGAGCATCGGCGCGAGGAATTCACGGTCGAGGACGTGCCTCTGCTCGACGAGCTCGCCGAGCTGCTCGGCACCAGCCCGCAGCCGACGCAGGCACGGGACGACTCTGCCCGCGAATACGCCGAAGCCGTGGTCGACATGACCGAGACCGGCGGCATGGTGTCCGCTGAGATGCTCGCGGCCCGGTGGGAGGAGGAAGGACCGGCGACGACCCTGGCCGAACGCGCTGTCGAGGACCGGGAGTGGACGTACGGCCACCTCGTCGTCGACGAGGCCCAGGAGCTCTCCCCCATGCAGTGGCGCGCGCTGTTCCGCCGGGTCCCGTCGAAGTCGGCGACCGTCGTCGGCGACCTCGCCCAGTCCTCGCAGGTCGACAATGCTCGAACCTGGTCGTCGATCCTCTCCGAATTCGTCGGCGACCGTTTCGCCCTGCAGGTGCTCACCGTGTCCTATCGCACACCGCAGTCGGTGATGGACCTGGCGAATCGGTACCTGCACCGCCATTTCCCGCAGCTCGAACTCGTCGAATCGGTGCGTCAGGGCGGCGCCGACCCGCAGCTGGACACCTTCGCGTCCGAATCCGAAACGCTCAGCGCACTCGCCGAGGCGATCGCTGCGGAGAGCGCGGCGGCCGAGGGCGGAAAGATCGCCGTGATCGCTGATGAGAGCCTCATCGAGCCCATCGCCGAGATGCTCGCCGGCTTCGACTTCGGCCGCGCGGTCAGCGGGCTCGACCACCAGATCGCCCTCATCACCCCGCAGCAGGCCAAAGGCCTCGAATTCGATTCGGTGATCATCGTCGAGCCCGGCCGCATCGCCCCGGTCGGCAGCGAAGCGGGAGTCGGCGGTCTCTATGTGGCTCTGACCCGGACCACGGAGCGGCTGCGCATCCTCGCCTCCGCGCGCACCGAGCTCAGCGAGCTATTCTCCCCCGAGGCCGACCGCCGCGCCGGCTGAGCCGGAAAACCAGTTCATCATCAACCCGAAAAGTAGAAGGCCGCTTGGGTTCGGCTTCCCCTCCGAACCGCAAGCGGCCGCGCGCCGCAGCGCGCACTCTCAATACTACACAACTATTCGGGTGCCGACGCACTCGCAGGGAAGATTTCTGAGAGGAATTTTCGACATTCCCAGTCAGTGATCAGCTGGTGGAGGATCAGTCGGCGAAGTCCTCGGGCAGAGGTTCCCTGGTCTGTCCTGCCTGCAGCAGCGCATCCGCCCGGAGGGAGTCGATCGCCGCCTCGAAGTCCTCGAGTGAGTCGAAGCCCTGATAGACGCTGGCGAAGCGCAGGTAGGCGACCTGGTCGAGTTCGCGCAGCGGTTCGAGGATCGACAGCCCCACCTCGTCGGCATCGATCTCGGCGATGCCCTTCGAACGGATGTTCTCCTCGACCCTCTGGGCCAGCTTCGCGAGATCGTCGTCGCTGACCGGACGCCCCTGGCAGGCCTTGCGCACGCCCGACATGATCTTCTGCCGAGAGAATTCCTCGGTCACACCGGAGCGTTTGATCACCGACAGGCTCGTGGCCTCCATCGTCGTGAATCGGCGACCGCAGTGCCGGCACTGTCGCCGGCGGCGGATCGCGGCGCCGTCTTCGCTGGTCCTCGAGTCGACGACCCGCGAATCGGACTCACGGCAGAAGGGACAACGCATCTCTACTCCTCGAACCTGATGTCGACGGCCCGGCCATGTGCCGGGAGCTGTTCGCTGGCGGCCAATGCATCGATGTGCTCGGCGACGGCGGCCAGGGCCTCACGATCATAGTCGATGACCTGGCTGACCTTGATGAATGAGTGGACGCCGAGGCCCGAACCGTGCGCGGCGGTGCCCATGGTCGGCAGCACGTGGTTCGACCCAGCGCAGTAGTCTCCGAGCGCGACCGGAGCCCAGTCGCCGAGGAACACGGCTCCCCCGTTCGTGATCCTTCGCGCCACCGCGGCGGCATCGGCCGTGTGGACCTCCACGTGTTCGCCGGCATAGCCGTTGACGACGGCGACGCCGGCGTCGAGGTCGTCGACGAGGACGATGGCCGACTGCCGTCCGGCCAGAGCCGTGGCGATGCGCGCGCTGTGCTCGGCCTGTGGAACCTGTTCGGCGAGTTCCGCATCGACCTGTGCGGCGAGTTCCGCGGAGTCGGTGACGAGCACCGAGGCGGCCAGTTCGTCGTGCTCGGCCTGGCTGATCAGGTCGGCGGCGACGAAGCGCGGATTCGCCTGAGCATCGGCGAGGATGATGATCTCCGTCGGCCCGGCCACCGCGTCGATGCCGACCCGGGACCGGACGAGGGACTTCGCCGCGGCCACATACGCATTGCCCGGGCCGGTGATGAGATCGACGGGTTCGAGCTCCTCCTCGTCGTCGAATCCGTAGGCCAGGGCGCCGATGGCCTGGGCGCCGCCCATCGCCCACACTTCGTCCACACCGAGGATGCGGGCGGTGGCCAGGACAGTCGGGTGCGGCAACCCGTTGCTCTGGGGAGGACTGGCGATCGCCAGGGAGCTCGCCCCCGCGGTCTGAGCGGGGACCACGTTCATGATCACCGTCGAGGGATAGACGGCGAGCCCGCCCGGGACGTAGAGCCCCACCCGCTCGACGGGCAGGTGGCGGGTGGTCACGAATGCGCCGGAGGCCAGTTCGGTGCGCACATCCGCAGGACGCTGATCGGCGGCGACCTGCCGAGCACGGTCGATGGACTCGACGAGCGCGGCCTTGACCGCAGGATCGAGTTCCGCCTCGGCGGCGGCCAGCGCGGATTCCGGCACGCGCAGCGACTCGGGGCGCACCCCGTCGAAGCGTTCGGTGAGATCCTTGACCGCAGCGGTTCCATCGGTCGCCACATCCTCGAGCAGGTCGGCCACGCGACGTTCGATATCGGCATGGGCCTCGGCGGCTCGGGGAAGCCGCTGCGCCAGGAATCGCTTGTTCAGGTTCTCGCCACGGAAGTCCAGAATGTTCACGGAGCCATTCTAGTCGCCGTCCGTCACTCCGGCTCCCCCGGCCCAAGCTTCGGACCGGGCGCGCCTCAGCCGCTGAGGCAGCGAGAACCGAGCAGGGCCTTGAGGTCTCCGTACAGGCTCGGATTCGGATCCACGCGGATCGAGCGGTCGAGTCGCATCACCGTCTGCCGTCCCGGTTGGGACAGGGTCAGGTGCACGTCGGTCTGGCCCTTGTTGGATTCGAGGATCCGTTTGAGCTTGGTCGCCATCTCCTCGGTCGCCTTCTCCATGGGCATCATGAGATTCAGCGGCCGATCGTTGGGATCGGTGACATCGGGAATCGTCATCGACATCGCCATCAGCGACGTCGGGCGGTCGTCCGATGTCCGGATCCGTCCGGTCAGCGAGATCACGAGGTCGGTCGCCAGCAGGCTCGCCACGGGTTCGTAGGTGTCGCCGAAGAACATCACTTCGATCTCGGCCTCGAGGTCCTCGAGGGTGACGATCGCATAGGGACGCCCGGAGTTCTTCGACACCTTGCGCATGACCTGCGTGATCATTCCGCAGACCTTGATCTGCGATCCGTCGTGGCGGTGCGATTCGGGGTCGACGACCTCGGCGATGGAGGCCTCGGATTCGGCGGCCAGCACGCCTTCGAGTCCGTTGAGGGGATGATCGGAGACATAGAGCCCGATCATGTCGCGCTCGAAGGCGAGCTTCTCCTTCTTCTCCCACTCCGGACGGTCGGGGATGGCGACGGAGAAGCTCGGCGAGTCGTCTCCCCCGCCGAACCCGGCGAACAGGTCGAACTGGCCGTTGGCCTCCTGGCGTTTGACCCCGATGACCGAGTCCACGGCCTCCTCGTGGACTTCGACGAGCGAGCGGCGGCTGTGTCCGAGGGAGTCGAAGCCGCCGGCCTTGATGAGGGATTCGATCGTGCGCTTGTTGCACACATGGCTGGGCACCTTGTCGAGGAAGTCGGTGAACGAGGTGTAGGCGCCCTTCTCGCCCCGGGCCTCGACGATGCCTTCGACCACATGGGAGCCGACATTGCGCACCGCGCCCATGCCGAAGCGGATGTCCGTGCCGACCGGGGTGAAGTGCAGCGCCGAGTCGTTGACGTCCGGCGGCAGCACGGTGATGCCCAGACGACGGCATTCGTTGAGGTAGATCGCGAGCTTGTCCTTGTTGTCACCGACCGAGGTCAGCAGTGCGGCCATGTACTCGGCCGTGTAGTGGGCCTTGAGAAAGGCGGTCCAATAGGACACGACCCCGTAGGCGGCCGAGTGGGCCTTGTTGAACGCATAGTCGGAGAACGGGAGCAGGATGTCCCACAGGGCCTGGGCGGCGGCCTCCGAGTAGCCGCGCTCCTTCATCCCGCTGAAGAACCCGACCTGCTGTTTGTCCAGCTCGGCCTTCTTCTTCTTGCCCATGGCGCGACGGAGGATATCGGCTTGTCCGAGAGAGTAGCCGGCGACCTTCTGCGCGATCGCCATCACCTGCTCCTGGTAGATGATGAGGCCGAAGGTGGTGTCGAGGATGTCCTTGAGCGGCTCCTCGAGCTCCGGGTGGATCGGGGTGACTTCCTGCAGACCGTTCTTGCGCAGGGCGTAGTTCGTATGCGAGTCAGCGCCCATCGGGCCGGGACGGTAGAGGGCCAGCGTCGCGGAGATATCCTCGAAGTTGTCGGGCTTCATCATCCGCAGCAGGGCACGCAGTCCGCCGCCGTCGAGCTGGAACACGCCGAGGGTGTCACCGCGGGTGAGCAGCTCATAGGCGGCCGGGTCGTCGAGCGAGAGATGCTCGAGGTCGAGGTCGTAGTCCCGGTTGGCCTTGATGTTCTCGACGGCGTCGGAGATGATCGTGAGGTTCCGCAGACCCAGGAAGTCCATCTTGATCAGTCCGAGGCCCTCGGATGTCGGATAGTCGAACTGGGTGATGACCTGGCCGTCCTGGAACCGACGCATGATCGGGATGACGTCGATGATCGGGTCCGAGGACATGATGACGCCGGCGGCGTGGACGCCCCATTGGCGTTTCAGTCCTTCGAGTCCCTTCGCGGTCTCGAAGGTCTCCCGCGCCTCGGGATCGGTGTCGACGAGTTCGCGGAACTCGCCGGCTTCCTTGAACCGCTTGGCTTCGGGGTCCTCGATGTCCTTGAGCGGAATGTCCTTGGCCATCTCGGCCGGCGGCAGCGCCTTCGTCAGCCTCTCGCCCATGGAGAAGGGCTTGCCGAGCACACGCGCCGAGTCCTTGAGCGCCATCTTCGTCTTGATCGTGCCGTAGGTGACGATCATGGCCACGCGTTCGTCGCCGTACTTCTCGGTCACATACTCGATGACCTCGCCGCGGCGACGATCATCGAAGTCGACGTCGAAGTCGGGCATGGACACGCGGTCCGGGTTGAGGAAGCGCTCGAAGAACAGTCCGTGCTGGAGCGGATCGAGGTCGGTGATGCGCATGGCGTAGGCGACCATGGAGCCCGCACCCGAGCCTCGGCCGGGCCCGACGCGGATGCCGTTGTCCTTCGACCAGTTGATGAAGTCGGCGACGACGAGGAAGTAGCCGGGGAAGCCCATCGAGATGATGATGTCGAGTTCGTAGTCGGCCTGTCGCCGCACGTCCTCGGGCACGCCGTCGGGATACCGGTAGTCGAGTCCCTTAGCGACTTCCTTGATCAGCCAGGAGGTCTCGTCCTCACCGGGCGGGCAGGGGAACTTCGGCATGTAGTTCGCCTCGGTGTCGAAGGACACCTCGCATTTCTCCGCGATCTCGAGCGTGTTGTCACAGGCCTCGGGGAATTCCCTGAACAGAGCGCGCATCTCCGCCGGAGACTTCAGGTAGTAGCCGGATCCCGAGAAGGCGAAGCGCGACCCGCCCTGATCATAGGTGGGTTCGATGAGTTTGGAGCCGGACTGGATGGCCAGCAGCGCCTCGTGCGCCTTCGCATCGGATTCGTGCGTGTAGTGCAGGTCGTTGGTGGCGACCAACGGAATGTCCATCTCCTTCGACAGACGGATGAGGTCCTTGGTCACGCGCTTCTCGATGGACAGACCGTGGTCCATGAGCTCGACGTAGTAGTTGTCCTTGCCGAAGATCTCGCGGTACTTCCCGGCTGCCGCACGCGCCTCTTCGTACTGCCCCAGGCGCAGACGGACCTGGATCTCACCCGAGGGGCAGCCGGTGGTGGCGATGAGCCCGTCGGAGTAGGTCTCGAGCAGGTCCTGGTCGAGGCGGGGCCATTTCGAGGTCACGGAGTCCAACGAAGCGTACGAGGAGGCCTTGAACAGGTTGCGCATGCCTGTGTTGTTCCGCGAGAGCAGTGTCATGTGGGTGTACAGACCGCCGCCGGAGAGATCGTCGCGCTTCTGCGATTCGTCGGTGCGCCATTTCACCCTCGTCTTGTCGCGCCGGTCCGTGCCCGGAGTGACATAGGCTTCGACCCCGATGATGGGTTTGATGCCTGCCGCGGTCGCCTGCGACCAGAAGTCGAACGCGCCGAAGAGGTAGCCGTGGTCGGTCGTGGCGATCGCGGACATGCCCGAGGCCTTCGTCGCCGCCATGAGATCTCCGAGGCGGGCCGCACCGTCGAGCATGGAGTATTCGGTGTGGACGTGGAGGTGGACGAAGTCCTCGTTCGGCACTGGCAGCCGCCTTCCTGATCTGGCCTGTGTTGCGCCCCCAGCTTAGTCCATCCCAGCTGGTCCGGACCGCCCGGAGGAGTGTTCCCTGCGGCACCTCGGGGCCCGCGGAGATTCGTGCCTCAGTGCGGCCGGATGCGGTCGATCGCCGTCTGCAGATCGTCCGGGTAGCCGCTTTCGAATTCGACCCATTTGTGCGTGTCGGGATGCTGGAATCCGAGCTTCACAGCATGCAGCCACTGCCGTTCGAGTCCGAGCTCCTTGGCGAGCACGGGATCGGCCCCATAGGGCAGATCGCCCACGCACGGATGCTTGGTCGCAGAGAAGTGGACCCGGATCTGATGCGTACGGCCGGTTTCGAGATGGACCTCGACGAGAGCGGCACGACGATGGGCTTCGATCACCTCGTAGTGGGTGATCGCGTTCTTTCCGCCCGTGCGCACGGCATAGAGGCCGTCGTGCTTCGGGTGCCGGGCGATCGGGGCGTCGATGGTGCCGAGCACCGGATCGGGCAGCCCCTGGACGAGCGCGTGATAGGTCTTCTCGACGGTGCGTTCCTTGAACGCCCGTTTGAGCACACTGTAGGCGTATTCGCTCTTCGCCACGACCATCAGCCCGGAGGTGCCGACGTCGAGGCGCTGCACGATGCCCTGGCGTTCGGGGGCGCCGGAGGTGGCGATCCGGAAACCGGCCGCGGCGAGTCCCCCGACGACAGTGCGCCCGGACCAGCCGAGCGCGGGATGAGCGGCCACCCCGACGGGCTTGTCGACGACGACGAAGGCGTCCTCGTCGTGGACGATCTTCATTCCCGGCACCGGATCCGCGACGACTTCCAAGGGCCGCTGCGGCTCGGGCATCATGATGTCGAGCCGTTCGCCGGCGATGACGCGATCGGATTTGATGACCGGACGCCCGGACATCTGCACTCCCCCGTCTGCGCAGATATCAGCGGCGGCGGTGCGGGAGAGCCCCAGCAGCTTCGACATCGCAGCGTCGACGCGCTGGCCTTCGAGCCCTTCCGGGACCAGGATTGAGCGTTCAGTCATGGGAGTCCTCTTTCACACGTGTGGAGTCCGATCCGTCGATCTCGATGCCCTTGAGACTGGCGACGACGAGCGTGACTGCAGCGGCGGAGATCGCGATATCCGCAACATTGCAGATGAACAGCGACAGATCGATGAAGTCGACGACGGCGCCGTGCAGGAAGGCCGGTTCGCGGAACAGACGATCGACGAGGTTGCCGAAGAGCCCGCCCAGAAGGAGGCCGAGACCGGTGGCCCAGGCGGTTGAGGCGAGTCTGCGCGACAGCACGAGGATGGCGATGAATACCGCGACGGCGATGAGCGGGAAGACCCAGGTCACATTCGAACCGAGGCCGAGGGCGGCGCCGGGGTTGCGGTAGAAGGTGAAGCCGGCCAGCGAGCCGATGACGGGCACCGGCGGACGATCCTCGAGCAGACCCACGGCGAGGAACTTCGTGAACTGATCGATCACGAGCACGAACGTCGCGATTCCGAACAGCAGAGCCAGCATGGCGGCGCGAGGTCTCTTCACCCGTGAGGCAGGATCGTTCATTCGGATCATTCTAGCCCACCGTCCGCGCTCTGGCGTCCGGGGACGGCCGGTCACGCCTGTCACTGGGGCGTCCGCGGGGTGCGCACATGACGGAGGTCCGGGGACTCGCAGGAGTCCCCGGACCTCGGTCGTCGCCGGTATCGGATCAGAGCTTGTGATTCGACGATCCGCCCAGCGGGTTGTTTCCGTCGAGGGTCTCCGGAGCCAGGCTCGTGGAGTTCTCGAGGTCACGCAGCTGATCGTTGAGGTAGCTCTTGAGACGGGTGCGGTACTGGCGCTCGAAGTTCGAGAGCTGATCGATCGACCGTTCGAGCGTCGACTTCTGCGATTCGAGAGTCGACAGGGTCTCGTCCCGCTTGGACTCGGCCTTGCCGACGATGTCGGCAGCTTCCTGCTCGGCGCCCTTGATGAGTTCGTCGCGCTTGCGCTCACCTTCGGCCACGTGCTCGTCGTGGACGCGCTGAGCCAGAGCGATGAGACCATGAGCGTCCCCGTCGCCGCCGGCTGCACCGAGTCCGACGCCTGCTGCGCCACCGGCAGCTCCCGCGGCCATGGCAGGCGCGGCAGAGCTCGAAGCGGGGCCCTCCTGCGGAGCCGGAGCGGCTTCCTTGACCACCGGAGCGGAGGCCTGAGTGTCGTCGACCGGTGCCGGAGCGGCAGGTTCCTGTGTTTCCGTCACCGCCGGAGCCTCGGCCTGCTCCTCGGGAGCGGGCACGGCGGCCGGCATCGCCTGAGTAGCGTCGGCGTCCTCCGCCGGTGCGGCGGAAGCACCGCCGGCTTCGAGTTCCTTCACACGCTGTTCGGCGGTGGAGAGCTTCTGACGCAGCTCGTCGTTCTCCTGGTAGAGACGGCGGATCTCAACGACGACCTCGTCGAGGAAATCGTCGACTTCGTCCTGGTCGTACCCGTCGCGGAACTTCACATGCTGGAACCGCTTGTTTACTACGTCTTCAGGCGTGAGCGCCATGAGGTCACCTTCGGTCGATCTACAATCATTACGCTGCCGCCCGGAAGGACGGCTTCAACGTCACATTAGCGTAACACCTGCAGTTCTGTCCCGCAGTAATGGCGTGTCACGCATTCGATAACGATATTTTCCATCCTGAGGCTAACAAGCCGCGGACCCCGACCGCCAATTCCGTGACTGCATTCACCCGTCTGCACCCCTGATATTCACCGAACTGCCGCTCTGGCAGGCCTCCGCCGGCCCTGGTGGAGACTCACCACGGCATCGACGCCACGGGAAGTACGACCGGGTCCGTGCCTCAGGCCGAGGCGTGGGAGAGGTTGAAGAACACCGACGCGATGATCTGGATGCCGATGAGCAGGACGATGAACCCGAGGTCGAGCGACACCTGGCCCAGGCGCAGCGGCGGGATCACCTTGCGCAGCAGCTTCAGCGGCGGATCGGTGAGCGTGTACACGATCTCCGCGAGAACGAGGAAGAAGCCGGCCGGCTTCCAGTCGCGCGAGAAGACTTGGACGAGGTCGAGGACGACGCGGGCCAGGAGTACGTAGACATAGAGGCTCAGCGCCGTGCCGAGGATGTAGAAGATGATGGCCACGTGGTTCCCCCGCGCCTTTCGTTGCTGCTTGAGTGTCGACGCCCCAGCCTAACGGCTCGAGCTGAGGAGGAGTTGAGAGGAATTCCCGACTCGTTCAGCTCTGGTTGAAGAAGCTGGCCTGCGTGTCCGAGTCGGCCTCGTTCTCGCCCGAGACCTCGATGTTCTCGGGAGTGAGCAGGAAGACCTTGTTCGTCACGCGTTCGATCGAACCGTGCAGACCGAAGATCAGACCAGCGGAGAAGTCGACGAGGCGCTTCGAGTTGTTCTCGTCCATCTCCGAGAGGTTCATGATCACGGGAGTGCCCTCACGGAAGGCGGAGCCGATGACCATGGCGTCATTGTAGCTGCGGGGGTGGATGGTCCTGATGCGATTCATTGAGGTTCCTGGAGCCGGGGTGTCAACGGGACGAATCGGTGACGGGTGGATCGGCGTCACCGGGGCCGGCGACCGATCCTCTGCCGGTTCGGGCTCTTCATACTGTTCGACCTCGTCATAGGGCTCGACGACCTCACGCTCACGATAGGTGGGTTCGCGACGGTCGGTACGGTCGACGGTCTCGTCCTCCTCTTCGACGAAACCCAGGTATTCCAGCGTCTTCTTGATTGCTGACATGTCTTAGCTCCTCGGCCTTCGGCACTTGCTCACCTGTCGCCCAAACTATCGCACGCGAGTGTGCGGGCGGGTGAGTCCTATGGGTGTGTCGTGGTCTTTTCTTCCTGCAGCCAGATGATGCCGGCGAACCGACCCGTTCTGCGCTGCCTGCGGTAGGAGAACAGATCCTCGGATTCCTTCGTGCAGGTCCGTGAGAAGTGATCGATGATCACTCCCTCGCGGCTCAGCTGTTCGGCGACGGCGCCGGCGACGTCGAGCGCGGGCGTGCCCGACACCGACACCGAGGCGGCCGTCGGTTCGATCGCCTCGATTTCGCTGCGCAGCTCGGCGGAGACTTCGTAGCAGCGCGGGCAGACCGAGGGCCCGATCACCGCATGGAGCTTCTCCGCCCCGGCCTGTCGCATCTGGGCGATGGTGCCCTGGACGACGCCAGCCGCCATGCCCTGCCTGCCCGCGTGGACGGCGGCGATGATCCCGGCCTCGGGGTCGGCGAGCATGACGGGAGTGCAGTCGGCGACCATGATCGTCAGACCGATACCCGACAGCCGCGTCATCTGCGCATCGGCTTCGACGGGGAGCGGCGGCAGTTCGGTCTCGTCGTCGATCGTTCTCACTGCGGTGCCGTGGACCTGGGACACGAAGGCCAGCCGCTCCCCGCTCAGGCTCAGGACCTGAGCGAGGGATGCACGGTTGGCCGCAACGAGTTCGTCATCGTCGCCGACATGGCGGGCGAGGTTGAACGAGGCGAAGTCCCCGCTCGAGTACCCGCCGTGTCGATCCGTGAAGGCGACGTGGGCGGTCCGCCTGCCGGGGATGACGAACCTCGAGCGCAGCATATTACTTGAGGAAGTCCGGGATATCGAGGTCGCTGTCGAAGTTCGAGGTGCTGCGCTCGTTCGGCAGTGTCGCCGGAATCTGATGCTCCTCGCTGCGACGCGGTGCCGCGGACTCGCTGGGTTCGGCGTCCTCGGTCTCGGACTCCGAGGCCATGGCGGGTTCGATCTCGGGCTCGCTCTCGCTCGCCGCGGCGGGGACCGCTGCCGGGATCGGTTCGACTCCGGCCGTCTCTGCATTCGGCGAGGTGTTGTCGAAGCCGGCGGCGATGACGGTCACGCGGCATTCGTCGCCGATGTTGTCGTCGATGACGGCGCCGAAGATGATGTTCGCCTCGGGGTGGGCGGCTTCCTGGACGAGACGGGCCGCCTCGTTGACCTCGAACAGGCCGAGGTCGCCGCCGCCGGTGATGCAGAAGAGGACACCGTGGGCGCCGTCGATGCTGGCTTCCAGCAGCGGTGAGGCGATGGCCGACTCCGCCGCCTGCACGGCGCGGTCGTCGCCGGTGGCGGCGCCGATGCCCATGAGCGCGGTGCCCGCGTCCTGCATGACCGACTTGACGTCGGCGAAGTCGAGGTTGATCAGGCCGGGCACCGAGATGAGGTCCGTGATGCCCTGCACACCGGAGCGCAGCACCTCGTCGGCCGAGCGGAAGGCCTCGACGACGGAGACGCTGCGGTCGGAGATCGAGAGCAGTCGGTCATTGGGGATGACGATGAGGGTGTCGACCTCTTCGCGCAGGGCGGCGATGCCGGCTTCGGCCTGCGCGGAGCGGCGTCGTCCTTCGAAGGTGAACGGGCGGGTGACGACACCGATGGTCAGAGCGCCGAGCGACCGGGCGACACGGGCGACCACGGGGGCTGCACCGGTTCCGGTCCCGCCGCCCTCACCTGCGGTGACGAAGACCATATCGGCGCCTTCGAGGGCGTCGCGGATGGCCTCTTCCGAAGAGTCCGCGGCTTTGCGACCGATCTCGGGATCGGCTCCGGCGCCGAGTCCGCGGGTCTGGTCGCGACCGATCTCGAGCTTGACATCGGCGTCGGAGAGGACAAGCGCCTGGGCGTCGGTGTTGATTGCGATGAACTCCACGCCGCGCAGGCCGACGTCGATCATCCTCTGAACAGCGTTGACACCGCCGCCGCCGGTTCCGGCAACCTTGATATCCGCTCCGGATTGTGGGAATTCAGCCAAGTCGGTTCCTCGTCTCAAGCGCTTCAGCCACGCAAGGTCTGCGTGCGCATTCGGTCTGTGTTCTCTGCCTTGAGGCTATTGGGCCACGCAACAGCACTGCAACCATTCTCCCCGGAGTGTCGGACTTCGGCCAAACTTCAGACTCGGTGTGTCGGAGCCAAACGCGGGCATTCGGCGGCACCGGGCGCGGATGCGGGCACGGTCCCGGCTCGCCGACTCAGTTCGTCACGGGCACCGACGGCACGGACACGTCGATCTCCGTGCGTCCGGCTGCGGCGAGCTGAGCCGCTGTCCGCACCTTGAGGCTCGGGTCGCTCGCGTCCCCGAACACGACCGTGGCCTGGTGCTTGCCCGTGTCGAGTCGGCCCTGCAGGCTCATCGGGTCCTTCGCCTCGATCGTCGTCAGCTGCTTGCGCAGTTCGGGGCGCAGACTGCCCATGAAGCGGACCACCGCGGCCACGGTCTCCCGGTCGGGCTCTCCGCCCGAGCTGCCGAGCACGGTCACGTTCTTCGGCGCCTTGTCGACCACGCCGAGATCGACAGCGTGGGCGTCATAGAGCCGGTAGCCGGCAGAGCCGTCGATCGCGAGCACGGGAGTCCGGTCGGTGATCTCGATCTTCAGTGTCCGCGGGCCGGAGTAGTGGACGGCGGCCTCGGCGGCTTTCGGGAACTCCTCGAGGACGGACTCCTCGACCGTGCCCGGCCGGACCTGCGGCAGCGGGGTCCCGCGCTCGGAGTCGAGGACGAAGCTGCTCACCTCGTCGTGGTCGACGAGTTCGCCTCCGGTCACGGTCACTTTCTGCAGTGCCAGCAGCGGTGAGAACCAGGCGACGGCCGCGAGAGCGATGAGGGCCGCGACGATGCCGAGCCCGATGATCCGGGGGCGCCACAGCTGCCTCCGGCGGGCGCGGATTACTCCGGTGAGGTCGGCGGTGGAGTCGTCGCCGGTGCGGGCTGGGGGAAGCGGCGCCATCGCTCTCAGCGCTCCAGTGCGCTCAGCAGCTCGGGTCCGAGGATCGTCACGTCCCCGGCTCCGAGCGTGAGCACGAGGTCACCGGGTCGAACGCGTTCGGCGACGAACGGGACGGCCTCGGCGAAGGACTCTTCGAAGGTGACATGATCGTGCGGGACTCGGTCGGCGATGAGTGCTCCGGTGACTCCGGGCACCGGGTCCTCGCGGGCCGGGAAGACGTCGAGGACGACGACCTCGTCGGCCAGCCCCAGAGCCTGACCGAATTCCTCCCGGAACTCCATCGTCCGCGAATACAGGTGGGGTTGGAAGATCGCCCACACGCGCCCCTGATCGGTGACCATTCCGCGTGCGGCGCCCAGCACGGCCCGCAGCTCAGTCGGGTGGTGGGCGTAGTCGTCGATGACGCGCACGCCGGCGGCGATGCCGCGCTCCTCGAACCGGCGCCGTGTGCCCCCGTAGCCGGACAGTCCCTGGGCGGCGCGTTCGACATCGGCGCCGAGGCTGTGCGCGACGGCGATCGAGGCGGTGGCATTGAGCGCATTGTGCAGCCCCGGCTGCCGCAGCTCGACCTGCAGCGGCTCATCGCGGCCGGGCAGGTCGAGGACGAAGCGCGAGCCGACGCCGGAGTCGAGGTCGCGCAGGACGATATCGGCGTCGGGGCCGGTGCCGTAGAGAACGACCTCGGCGCCTTGGGAGCGAGCGTGCGCGGCCACGTCGTGGGAGCCGGGATCGTCGGCGCAGGCGATGATCGTGCCGCCGCGGGACTGGATGCCGCTGCAGAATTCGATGAACGCCTCGCGCACCTTCTCGGGTGTGCCGTAGTGGTCGAGGTGATCGGCCTCGACGTTCGTCAGTATTCCGACTGCCGGTTCGTAGAGGAGGAAGGAGCCGTCGGACTCGTCCGCCTCGGCGACGAAGACGTCACCGGTGCCCGAATGCGCATTCGTGCCCGTCGTCGACAGCACTCCCCCGATGACGAAGGAAGGGTCGAGGCCGCAGGCCTGCAGGGCCACGGTGGCCATCGAGGTGGTCGTGGTCTTGCCGTGCGTGCCGGCCACTGCCACGGCTCGGCGGTCGACCATGAGCGAGGCCAGCGCTCCCGAACGGTGGAGGATGCGCAGTCCGCGACGCTGCGCCTCGACGAGCTCGGGGTTGTCCTTGCGGATGGCCGAGGAGATGACGAGGGTGTCGGCATCGCCGAGGTTGTCGGCAGAGTGTCCGATCGTGACCCTGGCGCCCAAGGTCCTGAGCACCTCGACGGCGGAGGACTCCTTTGCGTCCGAGCCCGAGACCGTGACTCCGTTCATCACCATGATCCGGGCGATTCCGGACATGCCCGAACCGCCGATGCCGATGAAGTGGACGGTGCCGAGTTCGCCTACGGGGACGATGTTCGCAGCGGTCATGTTCAGCCTTCCAGCGCGCAAGTGACGATGGCGGCCATTCTGGCCGCGGCGTCGGTGGGATAGTTCAGGGCGAGGGCGGCGCGGCTCATCTGCCCCAGCCGCGTCCGGTCGGTGACGAGCGGCAGAATCGTCTCCTCGACGGTGGTCCGGGAGAAGTCGGAGTTGTCGACCATGAGCGAGGCGCCGGCTCGGACGCTTCCTGCCGCATTCAGCCGCTGTTCGCCGTTGCCGATGGCCAGGGGCACATAGACTGCCGGGACGCCCGCGACAGTGGCCTCGGAGACCGTGGCCGCTCCCGAGCGGGCGACGAGCAGATCGGCCACGGCATAGGCCCGGTGCATGCCGTCGACATAGTCGACGACGTGGTAGTCCGGCAGCTCCCGGGTGGCTTCACGCAGGGCCTCGCCCTTGCCGGCGCCGGTGATGTGGAGGACCTGCACTCCCTTCTCCTGACAGCGGGCTGCGGAGTCGAGGAAGGCCTCGTTGATCTTCTGGGCGCCCGAGGACCCGCCGGTGACGACGAGGACCGGGCGGTCATCGCGCAGACCGAGGTCGGCTCGGAAGTCCGCCCGCTGTGCTTCGTCGCCGCGATCGAGTCCGGTGATCTCACTCGGCATTGGCATGCCGACGAGGGTGGCGCCGCGCAGCTTCGTATCGGGGAAGGTGATGCCGACCCGCCCGTCCGTGGTGAGCATCGCGCCGAGGCGGTTGGCCATTCCCGGCTTCGCGTTCGCTTCGTGGACGATGAGCGGGATCTTCGCCTGTCTGGCGGCGAGGAACGCCGGCGGGCAGACATAGCCCCCGACGCCCACGACGGCCGCGACGTTCCGGGCGGAGATGATCCTCTTGACCTCGGAGACGTTGGCGGCGAAGCGGCCGGGGAACTTGAGCAGTGCGGGGCTGATCGTCCGGGGCATGGGCACCTTGTCGATGGTGAGCAGTTCGAACCCTGCTCGCGGCACGATTTCGGCTTCGAGGCCGTCGGCGGTGCCGAGCGCCACGATGTCCCAGTCCGGGTGCTTCTCGCGCAGCCGGCGACCGATCGCCAGCATCGGCGAGATATGGCCGGTGGTGCCTCCGCCGGCCAGGAGGATACTCGTCATCTCATTTCCTTCTCTTGCGGGCAAGCACGGCGAACGAGGATCGCAGGCGATCCCGGTGGACGGCGATGGCCGCCTCGGCGCCCGGTTCGCTGCGGGCGAACGACAGCAGCACACCCACGGCCAGCAGCGAGGCGATGATCGACGAACCGCCGTAGGACACGAAGGGCAGGGGCAGCCCGATCACCGGCAGCAGCCCGGTCACGACGCCGATGTTGATGGCGGCCTGTCCGATGAGCAGGGCGAAGTAGCCGGCGGTGGCGACCTGGACCATGAGGTTCTGCGATCGCATGACCACACGGATCATCCCGTAGCCGAGAACGCCGAAGACGAAGACGACGATGAGGCTGCCGATGAGGCCGAGCTCTTCGCCGATGATCGCGAAGATGAAGTCGTTGTGGGCTTCGGGAAGCCAGGACCATTTCTCCCGGCTGGCGCCGAGTCCGACCCCGAGCCAGCCGCCGGAGGCCAAGGAGAACAGTCCGTGGTTGGACTGCCAGGCCTGCCCCATGGTGTCGGCCGCGGACTGGTCGGCATGACCGGTGAGCATGGCCTGGATGCGCTTGAGCCGGTTCTCGGAGCTGAGGACGAAGAACACGACGGCGGCGGTCAGGATGCTGCCCAGCAGAAAGAAGTACTTAGTCGGGAAGCCGCCGATGAACAGGCAGACGACGGCCATGGCCATGAGGACGAGGCCGGTGCCGAGGTCATTGCCGCCGACGACGAGCCCGACGGCGACGAGCACACCGGGCACGACAGGGATCATGGCGTGGCCGAAGGTCGTCATCTTGCCGAACTTCTGGGCGAGGATGAGGCCGAGCCACAGGGCCAGGGCGACCTTGAGGAATTCGGAGGGCTGGATCTGGAAGCCGCCGAAGCCGATCCAGTTCGCATTGCCCTTGGTGGACTTCCCGAAACCGGGAACGAAGACGCAGGCCTGCAGGACGATGCCGCCGAGCATCGCCCACCATGCGATGCTCCGCCACACGACCAGCGGCATGAGGCTGGCCGCGAACATGAGCGCGATGCCGACCCCGGCGAACATCGCCTGCTTGTTGAAGTAGGCGAAGGAGGAGCCCTCTCCTCCGTCGTAGGAGGTGATCGAGGATGCCGAGAGCACCATGACCAGTCCCAGGCCGGTCAGTGCGAGCACCGAGACGAGGATGAGGTAGTAGGTCGTCAGCGGATAGGCGGAGACACGGGCGAAGTCCTCCCGCAGAGTCGTCCAGGCGTGCCTGAGGACCGAGGCGTTCCTCGCGCCTCGCTCCTTCGCAGCGGTCGGTCTGCTCGCAGCGGGCTTCTTCACGGCGGGCTTCTTCGCGCCCGGCTTCGTGGCCGTGGTCGTCTTCGTGGCCGTGGCCGTGGCCGGCTTCGTGGCCGTGGTCGTCGCGGCGGCAGATCCGCGGGAGGCAGCCGTCTTCGCTCCGGCCGTCTTCGTCGCACCGGGCGCAGAAGTCGCCTTGGACTTCTTCGCTGTCTTCCGGCGGCGGCGTGCATCCGCCTTCGCGGTGGTCTGCCGGCCCATCTCAGCACCCCAGGCGGTTGTGGACGGCCTCGGCGAACAGCTCGCCGCGCGTGTTGTAGTTGAGGAACTGGTCCATGCTCGCCGCCGCCGGGGCCAGCAGCACGGTGTCGCCGGCCTCGGCGCAGTCAGCGGCCACGGCCACGGCGGCTGCGGCCACGGCCTCGCCGCGGCGCTTGGGGACGCCGGAGTCGACGGCCAGGGCCGGTTCGATCCGGATCACCTCGAGGTCGGGCACGGTCGCGGCGATCGCCTCACGGAAAGCCGAATCGTCTGCGCCGATGAGCACCAGTGCCTTGATCCGATCGCCGTGGT
The DNA here is from genome assembly GCF_017808105.1 of Brevibacterium renqingii. GTDB lineage: Bacteria > Actinomycetota > Actinomycetes > Actinomycetales > Brevibacteriaceae > Brevibacterium > Brevibacterium renqingii. The sequence goes on from NZ_JADBHF010000007.1 coordinate 125,111, forward strand.
CGTTGAACAGCGAGGTGAAGTCGGCTCCCTTGGGCAGTCCGCCGGCGATCCAGATGATCCTGTCGAAGCTGGCCAGGGATGCATCGGCGGCATGAGTGTTCGTCGCCTTCGAGTCATCCACCCAGCGGATCCCGTCGGCCTCGGCCACGGTGACCATGCGATGGGCGCCGAGCGAATGCTTGCGCAGTCCCGCGGAGATCGCCTGGCCCGGCACGTCGATGGCCCGGGCGAGGCAGGCCGCGGCCAGAGCGTTGGCCACCTGATGGGCGGCGGGCTCGCTGCCCTCGACGCCCGTGGCGATCGCGACGTCGGAGACGGCGGCGAGCTCCGCGGCCGAGGAGTAGCGCTGCGGGATGAATGCCCGATCGACGAGCAGGTCCTCGACGACGCCGAGTTCGCCGGGACGGGGCACCCCGGTGGTGAAGCCGATGGCCTTGGCTCCCTCGATGACGTCGGCATCCTCGACCATATGCAGGGTCGCCTCATCGGCGCAGTTGTAGACACAGGCGAGTTTGGCGTTGTGATAGATCTTCGCCTTGTCGGCAGCATAGGCCTCGGCGCTGCCGTGCCAGTCGAGATGGTCGGGGGCGATGTTGAGCACGGCCGCGGCGTCGGCGCTCATCGACTCCTGCCAGTGCAGCTGGAAGCTCGAGAGCTCGATCGCGAGCACCTCGAGTCCGGGTTCGAGCACGGCTTCGAGCAGAGGGGTGCCGATGTTGCCGCAGGCCTTGGCGTTGAGCCCGGCCGCGATCAGCATCGATTCGAGCATCGTTGTGGTCGTCGTCTTGCCGTTCGTGCCGGTGATCGCCAGCCATTTCGCGTCGTTGGTGCCGCGGATCCGCCAGGCGAGTTCGACCTCCCCGATGACCGGGACGCCGGCTGCGGCGGCCGCGGCGAGGACCGGCTGGTCCGGGCGCCATCCCGGTGAGGTCACGACGAGGTCGATCCGTCCCTCGGGCAGTGCCTCGACGTGTTCGGGGCCGCGGCGGATGTCGACATCGAAGACCTCGAGGATCTGCGTCTTCTCGCTGACGTCCGAGGTGTCGTCGCCGTCGATGACGATGACATCGGCTCCGCGTTCGCCGAGGTGGACGGCCGCGGGGAAGCCCGTGACTCCCAGCCCCGTGACCAGGATGCGCAGGCCGTCCAGGGAGGAGCTCGGCCCGCTGAGCGCGGCCGGGATCTCGGCGTCGGTGGGACGGTTCTCAGCCAACTCGGGACACCCATTCGGCATAGAAGAGGCAGATGCCGGCGATGACGAAGAGCGCGGCGATAATCCAGAACCTGACCACGATCGTCACTTCCGCCCAGCCCTTGAGCTCGAAGTGGTGCTGCAGCGGCGCCATCCTGAACACACGTTTGCCGGTGGTCTTGAAGGAAGCGACCTGGATGATCACCGACAGGGTGATGAGGACGAAGAGCCCGCCGAGGACGATGAGGAGCAGTTCGGTGCGCGACATGATCGCCAGCCCCGCGAAGGCTCCGCCGAGCGCCAGTGAGCCGGTATCGCCCATGAAGATCTTCGCGGGCGAGGTGTTGAACCACAGGAAGCCGAAGCAGGCGGCCGCCATGGCTCCGGCGACCATGGCGAGGTCACGGGGGTCGCGCATGTAGTAGCAGGCGTTCGTGGCCTCGGACATGAGGTTGCAGTTCTGGGTCGACTGCCAGGTGCCGATGACGACGTAGGCGGCGAACACGACCACCGAGGCGCCGGCGGCGAGTCCGTCGAGGCCGTCGGTGAGGTTGACCGCGTTCGAGACCGCTGTGACGATGAGGTTCGCCCAGATGACGAACAGGATGAGCCCGAGCAGCGCCGAACCGAAGGCGAGGTCGAGGTTCGTGTCCCGGATGAACGAGATCTTCGTCGAGGCCGGGGTCTCGCCGAAGGAATTCGGGAACTGCAGTGCGAGCACCGCGAACGAGATTCCGACGAAGCCCTGGCCGATGAGTTTGGGCACCGGCCGCAGACCCAGTGACCGCTGCTTCTTGATCTTGATGAAGTCGTCGAGGAAACCGACGACGCCGAGCCCCCCGGCCAGCCACAGCACGAGCAGTCCCGAGGCCGTGGGCACCGAGCCGGTGAACAGGTGCCCGAGGAGGTAGGCGAGCACGGCGGCGCCGATGATGACGACTCCGCCCATGGTCGGGGTGCCGCGCTTCGTGGCGTGCGAGGTCGGACCGTCGTCACGGACGAACTGGCCGTATCCCTGCTTGACGAGCACGCGGATGAACAGCGGAGTGCCGACCAGCGCCAGGATGAGAGCCAGGCAGGCTGCGAGCAGTACGGCGATCATTGGGCCCCCGATACACCGGCGATTTCATCCCCGAGGTAGCGCAGACCGGCGTCTCGCGAGGATTTGAACAGGACGATGTCTCCGGGCGCGAGTTCCGCGCCCAGCAGATCCTTCGCTTCGGCGGCGGTGGCGACCCAGGTCGCCTCGTTGCCCCAGGAGCCTTCGAGGTTCGCGGCGTTGAAGATCGGCTTCGCGCCTTCGCCTACGACGATGGTGCGGGTGATGTTGAGGCGGACCACGAGTTCGCCGATCGCCGAATGCGCGGCCACGGACTCCTCGCCGAGTTCGAGCATCTCGCCGAGCACGGCGAAGGTGCGGCGCGGACGGCTCTCCTCGTCCCCGCGGCCCATCGAGGCCAGGGTCTTCAGAGAGGCGCGCATGGATTCGGGGTTCGCATTGTAGGCGTCGTTGAGCACGGTCACGCCCGAGGGCGAGTCGATGAGCTCCATCCGCCACCGACTGGCAGCCGAGGAGGTCGACAGCGTGGTCACGATCGATTTGGTCCCGACGCCGCAGGCGTGGGCGATGGCGGCCGCGGCCAGGGCGTTGCCGACGTGGTGTTCGCCGATCAGCGCCAGGCGCACCTCCTGCGGTTCCTCCCCGGGCAGGGTCAAGGTGAAGGTCGGATGGCCGGAGGCGTCCGTGGTCATCGCGGTGCTGCGGACCACCGCATCGTCCTCGCCCACCCATTCCGGCAGCGATTCGCGCTGGGAGAACCACAGGGTCTCGACCTCGGGGGCGAGCACCTCGCGCATTCCGGCCACACGGGAGTCATCGGCGTTGAGGATCGCGGTCGAGCCGGCCGTCAGCGATTCGACGAGTTCGGCCTTGGCCCGGGCCGTGTTCTCGATCGAGCCGAACACACCGGAGTGGGCGGTGCCGACGGCGAGCTCGACGGCGATGTCGGGTCGGATCAGGCTCGTCAGGTAAGCGAGGTTGCCGATGGAGCGGGCCCCCATCTCGAGGACGAGGAAGCGAGTGGACTCCCCGGCTCGCAGCGCCGTCAGCGGCACGCCGACTTCGTTGTTGTATGAGTTCGGCGGCCACACCGTCTCGGCTGCGCCCGCCAGCAGGTCGGCGGCGAGGTCCTTGACGGTGGTCTTGCCCACGGAGCCGGTGATCGCGATGACGGTGAGTTCACCATCGGAGCGCAGGCCCTCGATGCTGTGTTTGGCCAGCTGGCCCAGCGCCTCGGTGGCATCGGCCACGACGACGGTGGGCAGGGCTTCGTCGTCGACGGTGGGGACGGATTCGCCGATGACGAGTGCCGCACCCGCCTCGATGGCGGCCGCGGCGAATTCGATGCCGTCGAAGCTCTCGCCTCGGCGGGCAATGTAGATGTCGCCGGGTCCGACTTCTCTCGAATCGGTCACCACACCGGCGGTCAGAGGGGTCTCGGGGTCGATGCCGTACAACTCACCGTTCAGGGCGGTTGCGATCTCGGCTGCAGTCAGTCGCTTCATATCATCTGTGAACTTTACCTGGTTGTTCGCCGCCCAGCCGCATGGACAGCGCCGAGCGTGTCCTCGCCCGGTCGTCGAAGTCGGTCACGGTGGTGCCGACCGTCTGGCCGGTTTCATGCCCCTTGCCCGCGATGATCACGGTGGATGACGGGTCCGCGAAGGCGATCGCCTCGTCGATGGCGCGCCCCCGATCGGGGACCTCGATGATCTTTTTCACACGCGCGCGTCCATCTGCGATCTCGGCGTCGATGCCCTCCCTGATCGCCGCACGGATCGCGGCAGGATCCTCGGTGCGGGGATTGTCGTCGGTGAGAACGATCACATCCGCCTCGCGCGCCGCCGCCTGTCCCATGCCGAACCGCTTGCCCCGATCGCGGTCACCGCCGGCGCCGAAGACGATGACGAGCTCCTCGCTGTCGGCGTGGAGAGTCGCCAGCGCCTTCGCGATCGCGTCGGGAGTGTGCGAATAGTCGACGATGGCCCGCGGCAGGAGTTCGGGGTGGGACTGTTCGAGCGCGCGCGGGCCGGACACGTCGATGATCTCCATCCGGCCGGGGACCGTGGCCGCGAAGCTTGCGCCGATGGCGTCGATCTCCGCAGGACTGACACCGGATTCGATGAGCATGGCTGCGGCCAGGGCGGTGTTCGTGACGTTGAAGTCGCCCGGCAGCGGCGAGCGGAGCCGGACCGCGGTCGTGTCCTCGCCCGGAGCGCCGAGGTGGAGCGTGAACTCCGCCTGTCCCGGTGTGTGCTCGATGCGCCACTGGCTGCGCTCGTCCCGGCCGAGCGTGCGCACCGGCACCTGCGCGGCCGCGACCATCCGCTCACCCCACTCGTCTTCGACGACGATGACTGCGCGGTCGGAGAAGGTGCGGGTGAACAGCTGTGCCTTGGCCTCGAAGTACTCTTCCATCGTGTTGTGGAAGTCGAGGTGGTCCTGGGACAGGTTGGTGAAGCCGGCGACTGAGAAGCGGGCTCCGTCGACCCGGTGCTGGCTCAGCGCATGCGAGGAGACCTCCATCGAGCAGGTGTCGACTTCGGCAGCCCGCATCTTCTGAAACAGGGCGTGCAGCTCGGGGGCCTCGGGCGTGGTCCGCACGCTCGGCACGGTGTCTCCGGCGATGAGGATGGCCACAGTGCCGATGACGGCGGTGCGATGGCCGAGAGCCGCGAGCATCCCGTCGGCGAGGTAGGTCGTCGTCGTCTTCCCGTTCGTGCCGGTGACGCCGATGAGTTCGGGCACCGAAGTCGTGCCGTAGACGGCGGCCGAGACGAACCCGAGCACCGCGCGCGGTGCTTCGACGATGAGCGCGGACATTTCGGCCAGCCGGGTCCGGTCCTCCTCGCTGCCGGACAGGGCCTCGGTGATGAGGTCCCAGCCGGCGGCGTCGGTGAGGACCGCGTCGACGCCGGAGCGGATGAGCTGGGGGGCGAATTTCGCACCGTGCACGTTCGCTCCCGGCAGCGCAGCGTAGAGCTGACCGGGTGAGACCGCGCGCGAGTCGTGGGAGACTCCCGTGACCTCCGTGTCGGGATCGCCGTGGAGGGTGCCGGGAGCGATCGGCAGCAGCTGTGAAAGACGCATCATTTCCATTCTCGAGCAGGCAGGTCGGGCTTCTCAGTCGACGGGGGGATCTTCAGGTGCCGCATCGCGAAGCCCGCGACATCGGAGAACACGGGGGCTGCGGCCTGTCCACCGTAGTAGCCCTTTCTGGGCCTCTGCAAAGTCACGGAGATCGCCAGCTGCGGGTCCTCGGCCGGCAGCACGCCCACGAACGAGGCTGTGTAGCCGTCATAGCCTCCGCCCTCGGCGGCGGGTGCCTGTGCCGTACCGGTCTTGCCGGCCACCCGGTAGCCGGAGACCTGGGCGGACTTGCCGGTGCCTTCGGCGACGACGCCCTCGAGCATCCGCAGCGTCTGGTCGGCGGCCTTCTCGCTCACGACCCGCTGCGTCTCTCCCGGAGGGGTCGAGAGGGTCTGGCCGTTCGGTGAGATCATGCCGTCGACCAGCCTGGAGGGCACGTGCACTCCCCCGTTCGCGATGGTCGCGATGACGTCGGTGGTCTGCAGCGCGTTCGCGGCCACACCTTGGCCGAACATCACTGTGTACTTCGTGCGCCCGTCCCAATCCCTGTACGGGTGGAGGATGCCTCCGGTCTCGGCCGGAAAGCCGATGCCCGAGGTGGAGCCGAAGCCGAACTTCTTCATGTATTCGTAGCGCTGGGCCTCGCTGAGCTTCTGGCCGGCGAGGATCGTGCCGGTGTTGGACGACTGCGCGAGGATGCCGGCGAAGGTGAGCTTCTCGTCGGGGTGGTCATGGGAGTCGCGGAACTCCTCGCCGTTCGGCGCCTTCCACTTGTCGGGCACTGTGAATTCCTGCTCCGGGGTGACGAGGCCCTGGTCGAGCAGAGCGGCCGCGGTGACCATCTTCGCAGTCGATCCGGGTTCGAACATATCGGTGAAGATCCGGGAGCCGCGATCGTCCCCGTCGACCTTGCCCGGTGAGTTCGGGTCGACCGTGGGGGCGTCGGCGGCGGTGAGGATCCGACCGGAATCGACCTCCTTGATCACGATCGAGGCGGATTCGGCCTTGTGCTTCTGGCGCTGCTCCTCGATGGCCTGCTGCGCGTAGTACTGCAGGTCCGGGTCGATGGTCGTCTGCAGCCCTTTTCCGTCGACGGCGTCCTTGATGTTGTTGTCGCCGAGCGGGATGATCTCGCCGCGGGCGCCGCGCTCGTACTGCTGCTGTCCGTCGGTGCCGGACAGTTCGTCGTCATAGGCCATCTCGAGGCCAGCCTGAGCGGTGCCGTCGGAGCTGAGGAAGCCGACGAGGTTGCCGGCGACTCCGCCGGCGGGATAGGAGCGCACCGCGTACTCTTCGGCGGAGACGCCGAGGACGTCGAGCTTCTCCACCGCACGCCAGGTCTCGGAGGTCAGCCCTTTGGCCACGGGGTTCCAGCGTTTGTCGCCGACGAGTTTCGGGTAGAGCAGGCCCGGGTCGGTGTTGAGCGGCTTCGCCAGCGCCTCGGCCGCGCCCCAGGCGCCGACGAGCTTGCCGTCGACCTCGTACTGGGCGACGTTCTGCTGATCGACGACGAGCTGATAGCGGGAGACGCTGTCGGCGAGCACGGTGCCGTCGGAGGCCACGATCTGTCCGCGGTCGGCCGGCAGGGTGCGGGTGACGAGGCGATTGGACAGAGCCTTCTCGGCGAGCTTCATCGAGTCCATGCCCTGAATGGACACGAGCCGCACGGAGGTGATGAGGAGGGCGAGGATCGACAGCGCGGCGATGATGCCCATCCGCAGGCGCAGGTTGGGCCCGGTGCCTGTGCGCTTCTTCTTCAGTCGGATCTTGGCTGGGCCCATTGCACTGTCCTTGGTCCTTAGCTCTGTCGGCGAATGGTTCCGCGGGCGATCAGGCCGTTCCCTGTTCCCGGTGAGCTCGAACTACTTCGGGGACTCCTGGCTCGGAGCCGCAACGTCGTTGCTCGGGCTGCCCCCGACGACCGGGAGCTTCTCATCCGATCGTAGATTGGGCCGCAGGTCTTCTCGTGTATCGGCGCGCGGCCCGGGCACGACTGTGGGCTCTTTCTCACCGGAGACGTCGATTCCCGGCGCGTCGATGATCTCGCCGGTCTTCGCATCGAGGAACTCCGGCGATGAGTCGCGGACGAGGCCGAGCTCTTCGGCGGCGACGGCGATGTTCTGCGGGGACTCCCGGTACGAATTGTCCTCGACGAGGCGGTCCTTCTGCTCGGCCAGCGCCTCTTTCTCGGACGTCAGCTGGTCGACTTTGTAGGACGTGTGGGACACGAAGATGTTGAGCAGCAGCACGGCCACGAGGGTGGCCACGAGGATCGCCACGCACATGAGCGAGAATGGCAGGCGCGACTTCGGCAGTTCGAACTTGAGCAGGCGCAGCTTCGGCGTGCTCGGAGCGCCGCCGGTCTCCTCGAGCCGGCGGAAGCGTTCGGTGAAGTGGGTCTGACTCGCGGTCGCCTGGGAATTCCTCACGATCGTGCCTCCCTGATCTTCTGCACGGCCCGCAGGCGGACGCTCGCCGCCCGCGGATTGTTCTCTGCTTCGTCCGAATCGGCCATCTCGGCCCCGCGGATGATCTCGACCAGCCAGGGCTGGTGCTCTTCGGGGACCACCGGAAGGTCCGGCGGCGCCGAGGAGGTGGTGGCTGACCGGAAGGTCTTCTTCACGATCGTGTCCTCGAGCGACTGATAGGACTCGATGACCGCCACTCCCCCGATGTGCAGTGCTTCGAGTGCGGCCGGCAGCGCTGTGCGCAGCACGCCGAGTTCGTCGTTGACCTCGATGCGCAGGGCCTGGAAGGTGCGTTTGGCGGGGTGGGACTTCTTCTTCGTCTGCGGGATCACTCGGCCGAGCATGGCCGCGAGCTGGTCGGAGGTCTTCCACGGGGTGTGCTCGCGGTCGCTGACGATGATCTTCGCGATCTTCCCCGCCAGCTTCTCTTCGCCGTAGTCACGCAGGATGCGGCGAAGCTCGGCCTCGGAGTAGGTGGCGAGCACCTCGGCGGCGGTGAGCTCCTGAGTCCGGTCCATGCGCATGTCCAGCGGCGCGGGCCGGGCGTAGGAGAAACCGCGGTCGTCCTCGTCCAGCTGCAGCGAGGACACGCCGAGGTCGAGCAGGATCGCGCTGATGGAATCGATGCCGAGGTCCTCGAGGATCTCGGGCAGCTCGTCGTCGACGGCGTGGACGATGTCGGTGCGATCGGCGAAGGGCGCCAGTCGCTCGGCGGCGATCTCGATGGCCTGGAGGTCGCGGTCGATGCCGACGAGGTGGACATCGTCGAAAGCGCTGAGGACAGCCTCTGCGTGGCCGCCCATGCCCAGGGTGCCGTCGACGACCACGGGGGTGAGTCCGGCCGCCCGGGCGGCTTCCACGCCGACGCCGATGAGTTCGACCACGCGCTCGAGGAGCACCGGTACGTGCTGAGCTGTCATGCGTGGTTCCTTCGTGCGTGGGTGGTCATGGGGTGCGCTGCTGGAGCCAGAACCTTGTCCGCCGCGGCCCTGGCACCGGGGAAGTGTGTCAGGACGTCCGAGCTTCGGAAACGGGGAAGTTCCCCGAAACTCGAGCGCGGCGGGCAAGGATCAAACCCGAGCAGAATCAGATCACTCCGGGGATCACCTCCTCCTCGCGTTCGGCGAAGGCCTGCTGAGCGCCGACGAGGTAGTCCTCCCAGGTCGGTGCGTCCCAGATCTCGACTCGGTTGCCCATGCCGATCACTGCGACTTCCCGTGTCAGTGATGCGTACTGCCGCAATATGTTCGGGACCGTGATGCGCCCCTGTTTGTCCGGTTGGTCCGCAAATGCCGCCGACAGGAACACACGCTGGTAATCGCGGGCTTCCTTATTCGTCTTCGGCGCGTTCTGGATTCGCTCGTGCTCGGCTTCGAACTCCGTGGTGGGGAACAGGGTGAGGCAGTTCTCCTGGCCACGAGTGAGGACGAGTCCGGGCGACAGCTCCTCGCGGAACTTTGCGGGCAGGATGAGCCGACCCTTGTCATCGAGCTTCTGCATATGAGTGCCCAAGAACATGTCGTCTCACCCCTTTCGAAACCCATCGGCTCCGATAGCAACCACAGTACTCCACTTCCCTCCACGTATTCCAGCGTTTTACCCCATCGGTGTGCAAACTTCCACGTTTTCCCAGGTCAGGTACGTGGAGGAAAGTGGGGATTTTTTCGTGTCGGTGCGTCGCAACGGCTCCTCCGGAACTCCGGACGAGGGTCAATACGGTGGGCGGACACCCTCGACGGGGAAGGGCTGAGGGGGTCGGGATCCGCAAGATGGCGCGGATCCCGCCGCTCTCCCCCACCGAGGTGGAGCGAAGTGGGGAGGAAAGTGGAGGGTCGGCGTGGAGGGAAGTGGGGAGCGAAGTGGGGAGGGATGCGGGGAGCGAAGTGGGGAGGGAAGTGGGGAGCGAGATGGAGGCGGGTTCGCAGGGCCCGCCGGAGCGGTTCGGAAGCTGAGAGAACCTCGTGTGGCCGGAGCCCCGGGCATAGGGAACAATGGAGGGTATGTCGATCAGCCAAGAAGGTACACAGACCAATTCCGTGATCGGTGCGCAGCACATCGAATGGGTCCAGCATCTGACCTCCCGGGCACGCACCGCCATGAACGCTGTCCTCGAAGGCAAGGACGAAGCGGTCGGACTCTCCCTCATCGCTCTGCTCGCCGGCGGTCACGTCCTCCTCGAGGACGTCCCGGGAGTCGGCAAGACACTGCTGGCCCGAGCGATGGGCAAGGTCGTCGACGGCTCCGTCCGTCGCATCCAGTTCACCCCGGACCTGCTGCCCACCGATGTCGTCGGCGTCAACCTGTTCAATCAGGAGACCCGCCATTTCGAGTTCCGACAGGGTCCGGTCTTCGCGAACATCGTCATCGCCGATGAGATCAACCGCGCCTCGCCGAAGACCCAGTCGGCGATGCTCGAGTGCATGGCTGAGGGCCAGGCGACAATCGACGGTCAGACCTATCCGATGCCCACGCCATTCATCGTGGTCGCCACGCAGAACCCGATCGACATGGAGGGCACCTACGCCCTTCCCGAGGCGCAGCGCGACCGCTTCCTCACCCGGATCTCACTGGGCTACCCGGCCACGTCCGATGAGGTCGACCTGCTGGACAACCAGATCCAGAACGACCCGCTCGAGTCAGCCTCCGCAGTGACGAACCTCGAGCAGATCACCCAGGCCCGCAGCATCGTCCGCCACGTCTCGGCGAGCAGGCAGCTGCGCGAGTACATCGTGGCGATCCTCCAAGCCAGCCGCGACGATCAGGCGATCCTGCTCGGCAGCTCGCCCCGCGGAGGCGTCCACCTGCTGCGGGCGGCCAAGGCCCGTGCGGCGCTGTCGGGTCGAACCTTCGTCACCCCCGACGATGTGCAGGCGCTGGCCCCCTATATCCTCGCTCATCGCATCATCCCCCGCGACGGCGACGACTCGGAGCTGGCGACCGAGCTCATCGGCCGTGTGCTCTCACGCGTGCCCGTCTCGACGAACCAGTGACGGCATGCGACTGAGCACCTCAGGAATCATCTTCGTCCTCGCCGGGGCGGCGCTGATCATCGCGGCCTACCGCTTCGCGCTGCCCGGACTGCTCCCAGCGGGTCTCCTCCTGCTCGGGCTCGTCCTGCTCTCGGCTCTGCTGATCGCCTGGGGCACCCGGCGGGTCTCGATCACGCTGAGCACGTCCCTGCCCGAGGTGGCGCTGTCCCGCTCCCGCGACCGCTACCCTCTGGCCGCCGAGGGCAAAGAGGTCGAGATCGAGGCGCGGGTGACCAATATCGGTCAGCTCGCGATCCCTGCGTCGACGATCGACTTCGTCGCGACCGAGGGCTTCGGCGATTCCACCTCCGGAGAGGTGCCGCCTCTGGCCCATCGCGCTTCGCAGACCGTGCTCACCTCCTTCACGCCCAACCGCCGCGGCGTCAGCGGCATCGAGGCCGTGCTCATCACCGTCTACGGGCCCTTCGGCCTGGTGAAGATGAAGCGGAAGGTCCGCGGAGCCTTCCCGGTCGCCGTGTCCGTGCCGGTGCTCGGCGCGCGCATCCCGAAGGACTCGTCCATCCGTCCCGCGCGTCTCGACGAGGGGAAGATCCGGTCGGGACATACGACGCGTGACTTCCACACCCGGGAATACGTGCCCGGTGACGACCTGCGGCACGTGCACTGGCCCTCGACCGCGAAGTTCGGTGAGCTCATGGTCCGCCACGAGGCCGACGAGGAGACGCTCTACGCACTCATCGTCATCGACCTCGCCGCCGACGAGGCGGACGCGGAACCGACCGACCTCGAGGTCGAGTTCCTCCTGGCCGCAGCCGCTGCGGCCGGCACCGCATTCCTCAGAGCCGACTACGAGGTCTTCGTCGTCGCTCCCGGACACGAAATCAGATTCAAAGGAGCGCGTGACATCGACAAGCTGCGCCTTCTCTCCGCTCTCGTTCGGCCGGGCAGGGTCGAACTGCCGGCACACGACAATCCGAACCACATCGTCATCTGCTCCATCGGAGATCAGCGCGGTCAGGAACTCGCCTCGCACTTCTCTCGTCGCGTGCCCGTCACAGTGCGCACGCTCAGCGAGATCGGCGATATGACGATGATGGGCCTCAGTGAGGACCTGCCCGAGTCCTGGACGACGTTCGAGTCGAAGCGGGTGGGACGATGAGCCTCGACGCCTCCCCCGCCCCCTCGCAGGAACCGCCTGCCCGGGACTCCGCATCGGCGCACGACTCGCGCCCGGCGACCGGCTGGCTCGAGGCGATCATCGTCTTCGCTGCCATGACGCTCACGGCCGTGGCCATCTCCGCGGTGTTCAAGGACCTCGCCTGGTTGGCCCCCGTACTCGTGGCCGTCGGACTCGTCGTCCTCGTCGGCGCCGTCTTCCGCAGCGTGCCGGTGCTGCGCTCCAGCGGCACCGCGGTCATCGCGCAGTGCGTGGCCAGCCTCATCGCCGTCTTCGTCGTCTGCGCCAAAGGCTCTCTGCTGCTCGGCTTCATCCCGACCGGCGAGTCGTTCGGAACGGTCATCGACCTGCTCTCTCAGGGCGTGAACGATCTCTATGCCACCGCTCCCCCAGCCGCCAGCACGCCGGGCTTCACCGCGATGCTGACGATCGCCTTCACCCTCATCACGATCCTCATCGACGGCCTGGTCTCCGACCTCAGGGCGCCGAAGGTCGGCGGTGTGCTCCTGCTCGTGCTGTGGATGATCCCCGTCTACTTCGCACCTCAGGAGGTGCGCTGGTGGCATATCGTCGCGATCCTCGCGGCATTCCTGCTGCTCATGCTCAGCCCCTATCTGCCCGCGACTCGCTGGCGCGGCGGAATGACCGCGGCTCTCGCCGGTGGTCTGGCCCTGGCGATCGGCATCGGTCTGCCCCTGCTGCTGCCGCCGGTGCCGACCCTGCCCGATCGTGCTTCGAACAAGCAGGGCGACCTGACGGTGACGAACCCCTTCCTCGATCTGCGTCAGAACCTCGGCGAACGCGATGATGCCCGGCTGTTCAGCTATGACACCACGGGTTCGGAATCGGAGCCGATCCGCCTCACTTCGATCGACGACTTCGACGGCGAGAACTGGGCACCGAGTTCGTTCAGCCTCGACCCCTTCGCCATCGCGACCGACGGCATGCCGTGGCCGGAGGGTCTGCCGCGGGACAAGAACTTCGAGAAGGAGACCATCGACGTCGACATCGACGACGACTACGACCAGCAGTACCTGCCCTCGCCCTATGCGCCGCAGCAGCCGGACGGGCTCGACAGACGATGGATCTTCGACGAGAAGACCCTGACGGTCGTGGGCAACGGTGAGAAGACCGGCGGTCTGCAGTACTCGATGACCTATCTGTCCCCCAACCCCTCGGCCAAGGACCTCAAAACCGCGACTCCGGTCAACGAGGATGACTTCGAGACCGAGCTCGCGATCCCCGATTCTCTGCCCAAGAGCGTCAAGGAGACCGCCGAAGAGGTCACTGCCGATGCGGACAACCAGTGGGAGGCCGCGGTCCTGCTCCAGGCTTACTTCCGCGGCGGCGATTTCGAGTACTCACTCGATGCCCCGGACCGGGCCAGCGGGGACGCGATCTCGGACTTCCTCAACGATAAGAAGGGCTATTGCGTCCAGTTCTCCTCGGCCATGACGATCATGGCCCGGACGATGGGGATCCCCGCGCGCATCGGTGTCGGCTTCGCCGGCGGAGAGAAGGCCGACGGGGGCTATGACGTGAGCATGCAGGATTCGCACGCCTGGCCCGAACTCTACTTCGAAGGCACCGGTTGGGTGCGCTTCGAGCCCACTCCCGGCGGTCCTGCCGGCGATCCGCCGAAGTGGACCCTGGCCAGCGGTGAGAAGCAGGATGAGTCGAGCGAGGAGTCGGAGTCGGCGAGCCCCAGCGAGGAACCGACCGATAAGGCCTCGAAGTCTTCTGGTGACGGATCCGATGAGCCGAGCGACGAGGCCACGAGCACCGAGGCGGCCGAACCGGCCGGCGCGAACATCGGCACCTATCTGTGGGCCGGAGTCATCGTGCTCGGCCTGCTGCTGCTCGCCGCGATTCCCGCCATCTGGCGTTCGATCCTGCGTTCGCGCCGGACGAAGGATCCGCACGACCTCGAGGCGGTGTGGACCGAGGTGCGTGCCTTGGCCACCGACTACGGCCAGAGCCTCGATCCGAGTCGGACGCTGCGCTTCAACGAGCTCGTCCTCGCCGGGGCCGCCTCGGTCGAAGGCGGCGCCCGAGGCTCGGCGGCAGGTGCCGAGAGCACGGCCGCGGACAACGGCTCCGCTGCGGCTGCGAAGGGTTCGGCGGGGATCGACCCGGCGACCGGCGAGCCTCCACGCAAGTCCGCCGCCGAGGTGGCTGCCGGCTCGTCCGCTGCCGCGGGCCCCTCCGGCGCAGCAGATCCGTCCGGAACCTCTTCATATGCCCACGTCGACGACCGTCTGCGACGTCTGCACGCTCCGGCCCCCGCCGGAACGACGGGGCAGGAGCGCGAGGACACCGCGCTCTCGGCGTTCGTCGATGCGCTCGAGGCCCAGCGCTACGGCGCCGCGGCCGAGTCGCTCGACTCCTCCGAAGTGCAGGCGCTCATCGATGAGGTGGGCACGGATCTGTCCGAACGGGCGACACCGGGAAGCCGGATTTCGGCGAAGATCTGGCCGGCCAGCCTCTTCGATCCCCCGCGCTGAGATCTGTCCGGGGCCGGCTCCCGCGGCCGTCCCGCCTTAGAGCGCAGCTTTCTCGCGGTCGAGCGTCCGCAGTGCCAGCAGCCCGCGCGCAGCGGCGATCGGCTTGACGAACGGCAGCTCACCGAACCGGTAGTCGGCTCCGGCGACGAGCCTGCGCCCGAGGTCGGGCCGCAGCTGCCAGAGATGGTCGCGTGCCTTCTCCGCGTGGTGGGAGTTCGAGGCGATGCTGATCGTCGAATCGGGCCGCAGCACCTCGTCGATGAGCGGGACCGCTTCGGCGATGTTCTCCCATGTCGTTGCGCTGTCGGTCTCCAACAGCACACGACCGGTGTAGCCGAGCTCCTCACGCGCATAGCGTTCGAGCAGCCGAGCCTCGGGCACCCGTCCGCCGACGGCGCCGCCGCAGAAGACGACGACCGCCGATCGCGCCGTGGGGTCGATCGAGCGCAGGCCGGCCCTGACTCGGAAACGATTGAGCCAGTTCGCCCGCACTCCCGAGTTGCGAAAGCCGAGGACCACGATGATCTGGTCGCTTCCGGTGCTGGATCTCGTCGTTCCCAGGCGACGTCTGCTCGATCGCAGATGGGTGATCTCTCCGAAGGCGAAGACGGCGGCGAGGAGGCCGATGGCGACGCCGCCGGTGAGCGTGGGGCCGGAGACAGAAGAAGGCACTCTCATGATGAGAGTGCCTTGTTCGGTCGAGCCGGGGTCATTCGCCGCGCTGGCGCTTTTCCCACCGGTCTTCGAGCCGGCTCATGAATCCGGCGCTTCCCTTGGAATCGGATTTCCCGCCGGCGCTCTTCGAATTTGTTCGGCTCGTGTGCCCTTGCCCCGGGCGGCTGAACGCCCAGTACATCCCGGTGACCATGAGGCCGAATCCGACGACGCCGAGAGCGATCCACCACACCGAGCTGGACACGAGCGAGATCGCGAGGATGGTCGCGGCCAGCCCGACCAGAGCGATGAGGATGCCGAGCACAAAGCGCTTGGCGGAGAACCCCGGCCCGGTGGCCGCGGCTTGGGTTTCCGAAATATTGCGTGCGAAACGAGGGTCTTCACTGCGCAGCTGCTTCTCCAGCTGATCCAACAGCTGCTGTTCGTGATCGGAGAGTGGCATCTCGAACCCCCGTTTCCCTACTCAGGCCTTTGCCTCAATCATAGTCTCTGAGCACCGAAAAAACATCTCGGGAGTCGCTCAGGGCCCGGATTCCCACTGGGTCTTCAGACTATGGTCCAGCTCACCGGTCAGGAGGAGTCCGAGCGTCTGCGCAGAAGTGAGGCCTGAGAGATCGCTTCGGTCCCGAATCGGCGCCTCACTTCGTCCAACGCCACCTCGGCCTCGCGCCCCGAATGCTCCGGTTCGTCCAAGGTCGCTTGCCGTCCGGTGACCGCGAAGTCGATGAGACCCGCGGCCCTGACTCCGAGCAGCCTCACGCCCTGGGTCCGCTGTTCGCGCAGCTTCCGCACCGCCGGCCGCAGCGCCTCGTACATCTCTCTGGCAAGGTCCGTCGGCGCCGACAGCGTCACCGACCTCGACAGAGTGGTGAAATCGCCGAGCCGGTACTTCAGTCCCAATGTCGTCGCCACCTTCCCCTCCGCACGGACCCGGTAGGCGACCTTGTCGGCCAGGCGCAGGAGTTCGTGTTCGAGCATACCGAGATCCCAGATGTCCTCGGAGAAGGTGTTCTCCGCACTGATCGAATGGTCCTTGGCCTGTCGATCGAAGCCCGCGGAGTCCCACCCGTGGGCGCTGCGCCAGAGATGGTGCCCATGAGCGCCGAAGACTCGCGCGGCCCAGGCTTCCTCGACGGCCGCGAGATCGCCGATGAGACGGATGCCGTACCGGGAGAACGCCTGCTGCGTCTTCTCCCCCACCCCCGGCAGCGCCTCGATCGGCATCGGATCGAGGAATGCCTGGGTCTTCGCGAGAGGGACCAGAAGCTGCCCGTCGGGTTTCGCTCTGGCGGAGGCGAGCTTGGCGACGACTTGGCTGCCGGCGATCCCCACCGAGGCGCTCAGACCGGTCCGCTCCTTGATCTGCGCCCGCAGCTGCGAGGTGATCGTCACCGGGGGGCCGAGTCGGCGCACCGCACCGGAGACGTCGACATAGGCTTCATCGACGCTGACCTGACGGACGTCGGGGGTCACCTCGGCGACGAGCTCGAAGACCTGTCGGGAGAAGGCGGAGTACAGGCCGTGGGAGGGCGGGATCACCTCGGCGATGGGGCACAGATCCATCGCCCGGGACATCGGCATAGCAGCGTGGACGCCGAACTCGCGCGCCTCGTAGCTGGCCGAGACCACGACGCCCCGACCGCTTCGCCCGCCGACGATGACCGGTCGCCCGATGAGCTCCGGACGGCTGAGGAGCTCGACGGAGACGAAGAACGAATCCATGTCGAGGTGGAGCATGGTGGCACCGGAGTCATCCGTGCCGAGTCGGCTCAGATCACCTCCGGACCGTGCCAGCTGCTTCCGACTCATCGCCTGCCCCTCGCTCGTTCCTTTCGGCTCCGCCGAACAGTCCAGGTACTCTTGAAGCATGGTATCGCGCACCACTGTCATGACACTGCCCATCGCCGCCGCTCTCGCCCTCGCGGGCTGTTCGGGGGCCGAGGGAGGCCAGACCGAGTCGACCCCGCAGACCGAGCAGACCACCTCGACGGCGGCAGCGCCTGCGGAGTCGTCGACCGCCTCGACCCCGGCCTCGGCAGAGGCCACAGGCCAGGACCCCGACACCTCGAACGATGTCGGGGATCTGCCCGGATACGTCAAGCCCTACCCGGACTCCAAGGTCCTCTCAGCCTCGATCGTCAAGGCCCACAACGACAAGGACACGAAAAAGCCCGAGCAGGTCAGCCTCGTCGTCGAGACGAAGGCAGAGGCGAAGAACATCTTCGCGTTCTACGAGAAAGAGCTCGGCAAAGCCGGCTTCGAACCGCTCGGCGACGAGGTGAAGACGAAGAGCGCGCGGGTGGTGAATTTCCGGCACAAGGACAATGACAGCGTTCTGGTCGTCACGATCGCCGATGACGGTGCCGGCAAGGACCAATCGATCGTGACCATCGGCGGAAACATCGTTCCATGACCTCTTATCGCCCCATGACGCCCGGCGGACCTCAGGAACCGCACCCTCGGGCGGGCACACCAGCGCGAGTCGACGATCTCGACACCCCGCAGTCCATCGCCGCCGAGGTCTCCGCTGAGCTCGAGGGCTTCCTGGCGGAGAAAGCCGCCGAGTTCGAGTCCATCTCCCCCGATGCGGCCGCGATCGGTCAGTCGCTCATCGCGTTCACACGCGGCGGCAAGCGGATTCGCCCCGTCCTCCTGTGGTGGGGCTTTCAGCTGGCCGGCGGGACGGTCGGGAAGGATGCCGACCTCCGTACGGGGCTGGCGCAGGCCGCGGGATCGCTCGAGCTGCTGCATGCCGCGGCGCTCATCCACGACGATGTCATCGACAATTCGGACACGCGCCGCGGTCAGCCCTCCCTGCATCGCCAGTTCGAGGCCCGCCACGAGCAGTTCGACCTGCGCGGCGACGGCGCATCGTTCGGCGTCTCCTCCTCCATCGTCATCGGCGACATCTGCCTGGCGCTGAGCGAGGAGCTGTTCGAACGGTCCGAGGAGACGCTGGGCCGGACCCCGCTCACCCGCCGGCTGCGAGCCACCGTCCGTCGCGATGTGATGGTCGGCCAATACCTCGATGTGCTCGCCGAGGTGATCGACCTCGACGACGCCCGCATCGCCGACCGGGCGTGGGAGGTGCTGAGCTTCAAGTCCGCGAAGTACTCGGTCGAGCAGCCGCTCCTCCTCGGCGCGGCCTTGGCCGGGGCCGACGAGGATGTGCTCGCAGAGATCTCCGCCTTCGGTCTCCCCCTCGGTCAGGCCTTCCAGCTGCGCGACGATGTGCTCGGCATCGCCGGCGACCCGGAGGCCACCGGTAAACCCGCGGGCGATGACATCCGCGAGGGCAAGCGAACAGTGCTCATCGCCGAGACCGCGGCCCGGATCCCGGCCGAACAGCGATCTGTCCTGGCCGCGCGTCTGGGCGACCAGGACCTCTCCGCCGCCGAGGTGGCCGAATGCGTGGAGATGATCACCGAGTCCGGAGGTCTGGCAGCGGTCGAGTCATTCATCGCGGACAAGCACGCGCAGGCTCAGGGGCTCGTCGACGCCTGGGCAGCCGCCGAATCGGGCCGCATCCGCATCCGCGGCTCGGCGCAGGACCGGCTCAGGGAGTTCGCGACGGGGCTGAGCTACCGCACGAGCTGAGACCGCCTCCGGAGGGGTTCGGATCGGAAGCAGTCTCGGCCGGATATCGCTCAGGATGGCGCGCGGCTCAGAACCGGGTGAGACTCAGAATCGGGCGCGGTTCAGAACTGGCTCAGAATAATGTGCGGCTCAGAATGCGAGGGCCTGAGCGCGACGCCGGACTTCCTTGCGGTTGCCCACCCGGAGCAGATCGATGGGCCGGCCCGGCAGGGAGTCATCGGGGGTGAAGAGCCACACGATCGCTTCCTCGTCGTCGAAACCTGCGTCGTGCAGAGTGTTCAGCGTGCCCTTGAGCGGTTTGACGACCTCGCCGTCGATGAAGAAGGCCAACGGCACCTGCAGAACCTTCGGCTTGCCGATCTTGATTCCGCAGATGGCGCCGTCTTCGAGCAGTCTGCGCACCTGGGAGATGCTCAGCCCGGTCAGCTCGGCGATATCGGGAAGCGGGGCCCAGTCCTGGACGAGTTCTTCGGTATTCACGCCCTCAAGCCTAGCAATATTTGCCAGAAACACCCCGCCATGCGGAGCCGAATGCTCGGGTCGGCGGCGGCCACTCGTTAGGCTGGGGATCGTAGCTTCCCCACTCGACATGAAGTCAACAGGTGACAGATGACACGACCGCGACGGAATAAGCAGATGCCCATCACCGCCGCTCCTGACATCCGTGCCGCCTCGAAGGTGAATTCGACCGGTCCGATCCCAGGAGCCGATCGCGCCGACCCCGAATCCGATCAGCGCGGCGATGCCGCCGACACTGCCACCGACGAATCCGCGACCTCTCCCGCCGAGGCGACCCCGTCCGCGGATGCCTCCGCCGACGAATCGGCGACCTCCCCCACCGAGGCGGGGCCCACCGCCGATCCGAGCGCCGAGGACTCGAAGGCCGCACCCCAGGGCTCGTCCGCCTCGGCGGCCGCACCCGAGACCGCCGCCGGGCCGCAGTGGACTTCAGGCACGGCCGGTGCGACCGTGCCCGTCACGCACGGCGGCCGGACCTACAAAGCCAAACAGGGTGACACCCTCTACGGTGTCGCGAGCAAGCACGGGGTCTCCGTTCCGGCCCTGGCCGAACTCAATCGGATCTCACCGCGCCAGAACCTCCACCAGGGCCAGGTGCTCTCGCTGCCGGAGAAGAACGATCTGCCCGATGAGGACCCGTCCCACGTCGTCGCCCCCGGTGAGACCCTGCAGGGCATCGCCGCCCGGCACGGCATCTCGCCGTCGACCCTGCGTCGGGCCAATGCCATGGGCGAGGAGTCCTTCCTCAAGGTCGGCGAGCTGCTTCTGCTGCGCCCCTCGACGGCCCGCCCTCGCCGCACGGCGCCCGAACCGCCGCGCGACATCCCCCGAGTGGCCGCCAGCGCCCAGGTCGAAGGCATCCGCCCGGCGGTCCTCCACGCGGCGCGGCTGAACAAGTACACCCTGCTCCACCGCCGGCATCCGGCCCCGGCACAGGCCCGGCTCATCGTGGCCTCCATCGCCGAGGAGCTCGGCGCCGACCCCGCACTCATGCAGGCTGTGGCGGCTCAGGAATCGGGATTCCAGCACACGACTGTCTCGGCCGGCAATGCCATCGGCATCATGCAGGTGACTCCGCGGTCGGGCCGCTGGGCCAGCGACATCGTCGGTCGCGGTCTCGATCTGCTCGACATCGGCGACAACATCATCGCCGGAACCGTCATCCTCGGGTGGCTCATCGAGACCGCCGAGTCCGAGAACGAGGCTCTGGCGGGCTACTACCAGGACCTGCGCTCGGTCCGCACGGACGGGCTGCTGCCCGAGACGAAGGCCTTCGTGCGCGCCGTGCAGCTGCAGCGTTCGCGTTTGCAGGAGGCGCTGTGACCGCCCGCCGAGATCCCCTCATCGGCACGGTCCTCAACGACCGTTACCGCATCGACGCCAAGGTCGCCCGCGGCGGCATGGCCATGGTCTATCGCGGCACCGATCTGCGCCTGGACCGCGAGATCGCGATCAAGGTCATGCACGAGCACCTCATCTCAGATGAGACCTTCGTCGAACGCTTCCGCCGCGAGGCCATCAATGCCGGTCGCCTCACCCACCCGAACCTCGTGGCCATCCACGACCAGGCCCGTGACGGCGACATCGTCTACCTCGTCATGGAGTACCTGCCCTCGGTGACGCTGCGCCGCGAGCTCAAACATCGCGGCACCTTCACCCCGCGGCAGGCCATCGTCGTCCTCGACGCGATCCTCGCCGCCTTGGAGGCTGTGCACTCCACCGGCATCATCCATCGGGATCTCAAGCCCGACAATGTGCTGCTGGGCACCGATGGCCAGGTGAAGCTCGCCGACTTCGGTCTCGCCCGGGCCGTGACGACGGCGACGACGACGAAGACTCTCATCGGCACCGTCGGGTATGTCGCTCCCGAGCTCGTCACCAGGGCCGGAGCCGACTCGCGGACCGATCTCTACACAGTCGGCATCATGTTCTACGAGATGCTCACCGGCGCTCAGCCCTATACCGACGATGTGCCGATCCAGGTCGCCTACCGACATGTCCACGATACGGTGCCGCCTCCTTCCGAGGTCGTCCCGCGTCTGAGTCCGCGCCTCGACGCGCTCGTGCTGTGGGCGACGTCGAAGGATCCGGAGGACCGCCCCGCCGACGCCGCTCAGTTCCGTCTGGCCCTGGCCGAGGCCCGCGCAGAGATGAGTGAGGCCGAACTGGACCTCGGCGATCCCGAAGTGGCTGCCGGGGACCACTCCCCCGTGCTCACCGCCAGCATCGATCTCGGCGAGGAGCTCCCGAAGGAGAAGCGCTCCCGCACCGACGAGATCCCGTATCTCGAAGGCGAAGAGGACGACGCCGAGGACGAGAGCGACGCCGCGAGCGGCAGCGCGGGCCCGGTTGCCGCCGGCGCCGGCGTCGCGGCCGCAGCGGCGGGCATCGGCGGCGTCACCGCCGCGGTGACCTCGAGTTCCGACGAGGATGCGGACCCCGAAGAGACCGAGGTGCCGGACGACGAGGGCGGCGACTCGTCGGACGGCGAAGACGCGAAGTCCTCCGACGACGAGAAGTCGGGCGAAGCCGCCGCCTCCGGTACCGCCGCCTCCGGCGCGGCTGCCTCTTCGAGTGAGCCAGCGAACAGCGAGTCACAGAATTCCGACGATTCGGACGATGAGGACAAGGCCGCGGTCGCGGCCGCCGCCGGCACAGCCTCGGCGGGGGTGCCTGCCAGTCGCCGTCGCCGTCGGATTCTGACCTCGGTCGTCGCGGCTGTGGCCGTGCTCGCGCTCATCGCCTGGCTGGTCATCGTCAACCTTCCCGCCCCGACATCCATCGTGCCCGGTGAACTCGCGGGGAAGCAGGTCGAGGCGGTCACCTCGCAGCTGCGGAAGAACGATCTCGAGGCCGAACCCAAGGAGGTCTTCGACGACACCGTGCCCGCGGGTGTGGTCATCGGCACCGAGCCTGTCAGCGGCTCCGAACTGGCCCCGGACTCGACCGTCACAGTGGTCGTGTCGAAGGGCGAGGAGAAGTTCGCCGTCCCCGAACTCGAGGGACTGAGCTCCGATGAGGCGAAGGCCGCACTGAAGAAGGCCCACCTCGCCGTCGGCAAGGTCGAGGAGAAGTACAGCGATACGGTCAAGGACGACGCCGTGATCTCGGCGTCGGAGAAGCCCGGGGCGAAGCTGTCGAAGGGCGAGAAGATCGACCTCGTCGTCTCCAAGGGCGTCGCGCCGATCCCCGTGCCCAATGTCGAGGGCCTGACCTTCGACGCCGCCTATGCGACTCTGGCCAAACGCGGCTTCCGGGTCGGCAAGGACGAAGTCTTCTCCGATGACGTGCCCAAGGGCAAGGTCGTCTCACAGTATCCGAGGAGCACCGAGGCCAAGCCTGCGAACTCGCTCATCATCGTCCGCGTCTCCAAAGGCAAGGAGAAGAAAGAGGAGGACTCCAAGGACTCCAAGGAGGACAAGAAGGACGAGAAGTCGAAGGACGACAAGAAAGACAGCTCGAAGGACGACAAGAAGGACAGTTCCAAGGACAAGAAGGACTGACCGGCAGAATCTCGACAGGCTTCTTCTCAGCACAGCAGAATGCCGGTGGCCCCGCAGTGCGACTGCGGGGCCACCGGCATTTTCAGTGTCCGGGTGCGCCGGTCCTCATACGTCCCTGGTCATTCCGTCTCCCGGAACGGCTCCGGGGAAGCCTCGAGCGCCTCAGTGCCGACGGGTGAGGTATTCGGCGACCTGGAAGGCCATCTCGAGCGACTGGTCGTGATTGAGACGGGGGTCGACGAGGGTCTCGTAGCGACGACGCAGGCCTTCGTCATCGATCTCCGTGGCTCCGCCCATGATCTCGGTGACATCGTCGCCGGTGAGCTCGATGTGCAGGCCGCCGGGAACGGTGCCCGCGTCGCGATGAGCGTTGAAGAAGCCTTCGACCTCAGCCATGACGTCTTCGAAGCGGCGCGTCTTGTAGCCGGTGTTCGAGGTGATCGTGTTCCCGTGCATCGGATCGCAGACCCAGGTCACATGCGGCAGCCGATCGCCGATGCCGGCGAGCAGTTCGGGCAGCGTCTCACCGATCTTGCCCGCGCCCATACGGGTGACGAAGGTGAGGCGACCAGGCTCGGCATCCGGGTCGAGCTTCTCGGCCAGTGCCATGGCGTCATCCGCTGTGGCCGTGGGGCCGAGCTTCACACCGATCGGGTTGCGCACCTTGGACAGGAAGTCCACATGCGCGCCGTCGATATCCCGGGTGCGCTCACCGATCCACAGGAAGTGTCCGGAGACGTCGTAGGCCTCACCCGTACGCGAATCGATGCGCGTCAGCGCCCGCTCGTACTCGAGCAGGAGAGCCTCGTGGGCGGCATAGAACTCGGTCGTCTTGAGCGCCTCGAAATCGGCTCCGCAGGCATCCATGAAGCGAATGGCGCGGTCGATCTCGGCAGCCGTCCGCTCGTAGCGCTGGTAGCCGGGGTTCGAGGCGAGGAAGCCGCGGTTCCAGTCGTGCACGAAGCGCAAGTCGGCGAATCCGCCCTGGGTGAAGGCGCGGATGAGATTGAGCGTCGACGCGGACACGTGGTAGGCCTTGAGCAGGCGCTCGGGATCGTGCCGACGGGATTCCTCGGTGAATTCGTAGCCGTTGACGATGTCCCCGCGGAACGAAGGCAGGATGACTCCCTCGCGAGTCTCCAGGTCGGCTGAACGGGGCTTGGCGAACTGACCGGCCATGCGGCCGATCTTCACCACCGGCATCGAGCCTCCGTAGGTGAGCACGGCCGCCATCTGCAGCACCGTCTGCACCCGGGCCCGGATCTTGTCCGCCTGCGCTCCCTCGAAGGACTCGGCGCAGTCGCCGCCCGCGAGGACGAAGGCCTCTCCGCGGGAGGCGGCGGCAATGCGCTTCTTGAGCACATCGGCCTCACCGGCGAACACCAGCGGAGGTGAGGTCCGCAGATCACCGAGCACCTCTTCGAGCGCAGCGCTGTCGAGATAGGTCGGCTGCTGCTTCGGATCCATCTCACGCCAGTCGTCGAGACCGCGGAGATTGTCATGGCCGGCAGCGGCGATTTCCCTGTTGGCTAGCACTGGATCGGTGTGGAGGCTCACTGTTTCACTTTCATGGGTTCTCTGTTCCGGTCTCGAAGTCCTCGGCAGACACATTGTCGAGGAAATCCCTGAACTGGGCGACTTCCTCTTCGTCGGCTTCAGGGGCTTCGATTCCGGACTCTTCGAGCAGTTGGGATTCGACGTAGACGGGGCACTCTGCAGTCAGTGCCAGCGTCACCGCGTCCGAGGGGCGCGCGGAGATCGATTTGCCGTCATTCGTGTGGAGCTCGGCCAGGAAGATCTGACCGTCCTTGCCGCTGATCGTCACGTCTTCGAGCTCGGCGTCGTACTTGGAGAGGACATCGAGCAGAAGGGCGTGCGCCATCGGACGCGGCGGGGTCAGCCCCCGCTGCGCGATCGACAGCGCATTGGCCTCGATCGCGCCGACCCAGATCGGCAGATAGCAGGCGGGTTCACTGGCCTTGAGCAGGAGAATAGGTTGGTTGGCAGGCATTTCGATGCGGACGCCGACAACCTCGACTTCGACTTTTGACATTATCCCCCGGTCAGGAGCGCGGACGCTGCTGGAAGATCATTCGGAACTTGCCGATCTGCACATCGGCTCCGTTCTGGAGTTCGATGGAATCGATGAGCTGACGGCCCACATAGGTTCCGTTCAGCGACCCCGTGTCCCGCAGCGTGAACCCGCTGGGCGTCCGGATGAACTCGGCATGCTTGCGGGATACGGTGACGTCGTCGAGGAAGATGTCCGCGTTCGGGCTGCGGCCCACGGTCACCACATCGGTGTCGAGCAGGATCTGCGAGCCCGAGTCGGGTCCGGAGACCACGACGAGGAGCGCATCGGCTTCCTGCAGACCGTCGAGGTCGGGAACCGGATGGATCTCACCGGTGTGCGGATCCAGGATCCCCTGGAACTGCTGACGGCCCGAATCGCTCATCTGATCCCGGCTTCCACCGCCCGGGCCGCCTTGCGGCTGACCGGACTGGGGCTGACTGCCCTGCGGCTGACCGTAGCCACCTGACTGGGGCTGGCCGCTCTGCTGCGGATAGCCGCCCGGCTGGGGCTGGCTGCCCTGAGGCTGGCCGTAATGACCGGCGCCGTTCGAACCGTACTGACCGGCACCGTTCGAACCGTACTGCGGCTGACCGCTCTGCTGCGGATAGCCGCCCGGCTGCGGCTGGCTGCCCTGAGGCTGGCCGTAATGGCCCGCACCGTTCGAACCGTACTGCGGCTGGCTCCCCTGGGGCTGACCATAGCCCTGCGGCTGGTGCTGTTGGCCCTGGCTGCCCGGCCCGTTGCCGGCATACGGCTGGTTGCCCGGCTGTGACGCACCATAGTTCTGGCCATTGCCGAACTGCGGTGCCTGTGGCGCATCGTCGGCAGGCTGCTGACCGTAGGGCGGAGTGCTGCCCTGCGGATTCTGATCGACCTGCGGGTTCATCCGCGTCGCCGACTCATCACTGCCGTTGCCGGCCCCGAAAGGGAACTTCTTCGACTGGGGAACCTGACCGTTGTCGTACCAGGACTGCGAGGGGGCCGGTCGATTCTGATCGTTATTCTGCGACATTATGCCTCCTCGCTCTGAATGAGCTCTTTGTACTGCTCGCTGTCCATCAGCGATTCGACCTGCCCGGGTTCGCTGAGTTCGACAAGATACATCCACCCGTCTTCGAAGGGGGACGAATTCACGGTCTCGGGCGCGTCGTCGAGCGAGTCGTTGACCTCGGTGATGGTCCCGGAGACGGGTGCGATGAGGTCGGAGACGCTCTTCGTGCTCTCGACTTCGCCGCAGGACTCCCCAGCGGTGATCGAATCGCCCACGGCAGGAAGGTCGACATAGACGACGTCACCCAGCTGCTCCTGGGCGAAATCAGTGATACCCACACGGACAACGGCGTCGTCCTCCGTGGTCGCAATCCACTCATGGTCGCGCGAGTACCGCAAAGACACTGGATAATCCAGATCTGCCATGTCGACTCCTCTTAGTTTGTCGGTGTACCAAGCATAGCCGCCTGGACCACTTTCATAACAATCACGAAACGGAAATGTTACCGACTCACCGAGGCAGGCCTGAGACAGTCTCGGTTCTTCGGTATCCACCTGGGATGATACCCGTTTTTCGGAGCTCACGGTATGCGGTTTTGGCACTTGGCCCCCGATCGGTATAAGCTGGTTCTCGTTGCCCACGAGGGAGTACGGTAACGGGCTATGGCGCAGCTTGGTAGCGCGCTTCACTGGGGGTGAAGAGGTCGTGGGTTCAAATCCCGCTAGCCCGACCATATCCGCCGCTCAACTTCCTTGAATTTAAGCGGAAGAATGCCCCGCCACACTTACTGTGTGGCGGGGCATTTTGTTTACCTCTCACAGGGCCTCTCACAAACCGCGAGAGCGTCAGCTCGCGTTCCGACGGCGAGCGCCGAGCGTACTGCCCGCCTGCCCGACTCCATCTGACCCAGCGTCCTTGAGGTAAGTGCCGATATGGACCTCGACGGTGTGCCCGAGAAACGCGGCGGCGTCGACGGGAGGCACCCCGAGGCGGTGCATGAGGAACGCGAGAGTGTGACGCACGCTGTGGAGGTGGATTACAGGCACCTTGGCCAACTTGCAGAGTGCACGGAAGTGATCCGAGTAGAGTTCGGGCCGGATCGGGTGCCCTAGCTCATCGACCACGAGATAGCCCGTGTCGGAGTAGGCCGCTCCCGCCTCCAGCTTCTCTCGACTCTGCCGAGTCTTGAGCTTCCGCAACAGGTCAAGCGTGCCCGGCTCGACCTCCTCGACCGGAACGGTGCGACGACGCTGAGGGCTTTTCGTCTCCCCCACAGCATCTCCGCTACCTTTGTCCGCGATCACGCGACCTTGTCGAATCGCCACGGTGCCCGTGTCGAGGTCCACGTCGGACCACCTCAGTCCCATCACGTCGGCACGGGTGAGTCCGCACAAGGTGAGTCGCCATGCCCCGGCGAGGCGCACAAGGTCGGCCTTGGCGCGGAACTTGTCGAGGTCGGCGCACACAGCCGCGCTCCCCCGGCCCGTCGTCTTCCAATGTTCCAGATCGACACCGATAACCTGCCGAGCCGTCGGCATGTCTACGACACGAGCAACGTTGCGCGTAATGATGTCGTCACGGATCGCGTAGTCGAGCGCCTGGGCGAGATGCTTGATCGCACCTCTAACTGTCGTCACAGCGTAGGGCTTGCCGTCCCGGCGGGCGATTTGCCCCGACAGGGCATCAGCCTTGAACTCGTCGACGTGCGACGGCCTGAGGTCACGGACGGGGATATCGCCGAGGGCGTCCGTAATCGGCTTGGCCCGATACAGGTAGTTCTCCGCCGTCGTCTTGCGGACGTTCGAGTGCGAGGCGACGAACTTCTCGACGAGCAACTTCACAGTGAGCGTCCGGGAATCCAACCCACCACGCTCAGACACTTCAGCGCGCACTTTAGCGACGAACTGGCGCGCCTCACTGAGACTGTCGAGAGTCTTGGTCGCTTGCTTGCGCTTGGCCGCGCCTCGGGGCGTGGCATCGACGACGACGCGGAAGCGAACGCCGCGTGCCGCCTCGACTCGACGGATCGGCTCATCCCACATCGGGCAATTGGGGCAGGTGTAGCCGACCACCTCATCGCCCTTGTGGATCGGCCCCCAGCCTTGTCGGCGGTTGCCTCAGGGCTCTCCGCACGAGGGACACGTCTTGAGAGCGTCGGCGGGGATTGCTCTGCGGCTACCCGTGCTCATGCCGCCACCTCCTCGGAGGTCAGACGAACTACTCCACCCCGTATGGGTAGAACGCCCTCAGCGATGAACTTGGCTGTTATACGCCGAATCTCGTCATCGTCGCGATGCTGACCGCAGCCGAGACGGTAGACGACGGCACTGTCGGCGATCCTGGTCAGCATGAGGCCCGTGGTGGTATCGACCCCACCGAGGCGGTCGACAGGAGCCTCCTCGCTGTAGATCACGCTCAGGTGCGGCTCTATGGCCTCGGCGAGAGTGAGATGGGTAGTCTGGTGCATGGCTGTTTCTCCGTTCTCAAATATGAGTTTCAGTCAGGCGGTCCCGGGTGTTCTTGGCGGAAGTCCGGGGCCGCTTTCTATTTCTCCGACCCGTCAGGGCCGGAAGCTCGTTTATTGCGCTGGATGGCGCTTTCTTCAAGGTGTCCCTCGTCTCGTAGGAAGCGCACCCATTTGTCGACGGTGTACTCAGTCACGCCGTAATGCTCTGAAAGGGCTTGGCGGCGAGGCGTGCGGGCGATCGTGCCGTCTGGTCGCCGTCTCGGACCGGCGTCACGATAGGCCTGCAAGAACTCGGCGACAGGCGTTCTGCCGTCGGGCATGAGGTCGGGCTGCTCCGCCTCGTCGAGAGCATCATCGAGCCGGAAACCCTCATCTAAATGTTGTTCGACCTGCCTCATGTAGGAATAGGCCACTGCTCGGATTTCGGTAAGGGGCACTCCTCGAAGATGAGACTGCTTTACGTTATCGGCATGCACCGTGAGTGAGGTGATCCTCTCGCCGTCTCCGAGCGTGACCGTCCATCGGCCTCCTCTGCCGTCCTCGACTTCAACCCAGGTTTCTCGGTGTGAGTGATTATCTTGCCTTTCGTTGGCGGGGCGGTCTGGACCGCTTCTCGCTCTCCAAGTTGGATTGCGTTTCGTCATGTCTACAAGATTATAGGTTGGTGTCTGCAATTACAACCTTCTAAAGTGAAAGTCGTCGGCAGACATCAGATGAAACAAGCAAAAGCTGGAAATTGGAGGAAGACATGACCGCAGTTGTCGAGTCCCCAACATTGGAGAGAGTAATGAAAGTGTCCGAGGTAGCCGCTCATCTTGAGTGCATCAATGACACCGTGTATCGCGTCATAGCCGAGGGTGCGCTCCGGGCCATCCGAGTGGGGCGACTCCTACGCGTGCCCGAGTCCGCCCTCGCAGAGTTCATCGCCGGGGCCGCACGATGATGAGTCAGGATGAGCACCGTCGCAGACTCCGTCGTGCGGACATGATCGCCGCCGCCGAAGCTCGACAGCGGGAGCGGCAACAGGTCGAAGCCCAACGACGACAAGCTGAGGAGCAAGCCCGGCAAGTCGAAAAAGCTCGACGGGACGAGAAAGAGCGTCGATCGGCCACCCCGACACACTCGACCGACGAGATCGCGGCGGCATTCGCCGACTGGGAGCGACGCGTGTCGAGAGGCGGGTCGCTTGCCTCTCAACACTTCTGAGCGATCAAGATCCAGATCGCACATGCCGCTGGCGCGAGGGCCGGGCAGTCCTACAAGGGCCGCTCGGCCCTCCGCATTTCAGAAAGGACTCACATGATGATTCGAAAAAGCGAAGTGCCCCCGACTACACCGAGGGCACTTCTCACATGGGCATCGAGATCGCGCTCGACGGAACCAAGGGCGAAACTGCCGGTGACGGCTGTACCGAGAGTGAAGCCTGATCTTGGCTCAATTTTTCTCCCCACCGCTGATCGGAGGGGCGATGCCAACACTACCTCGCGCTGAAAACTCCGCAAGTTTCGTAACGCTCGACGACCTGGTCGGCGAGCTTGATGAAAGCCTGACCTCATCAGCGGCACTCAACGCGGCGACGGCGGTAGAGGCAGGCGTGCCAGTAGTGGCCCTGGTGCCTAGTGGCAAGCAACCCACCCACGCTCTCGGGTTGGGATCAAGGTCCCAACCGTTCAGCCGCGCCGAGCAGGTGCTCGACTATGAGGTAGAGGTCCTGCGGACGATGGGGCAACGACCGAACTGGGGCCTCCTCTGTGGTCGTGGCCTGGCAGTGCTCGATTTCGACGGCCCCGAGGGTCGAGCGTGGCTCGACGAGTTGGCCGCAAGGCATGCCGAGGTCTCTGTCTGGGCACGCTCGACCCTCAAAGTAACGACCGGACGCCCCGACGGAGGCGTGCACCTATACGGAGCCGTGCCCGAGGGCGTGGACCTGCTCACGGCTTCTGGTGCGGTCGCCCCGCATGTCGATGTCCGAGGCGCTGGCTTCTACGTCGTCGGCCCAGGGTGTCGTCATGTCTCGGGAGCCTTCTACCGCATTACTACCGACCTGGGCTATCACCGCGCCGCCGCAGAGAAGGACGCGGGCGCTGTGCGTGACCTTTTCCCTGTAGTGGAGGACGAGGGTGTGACGATGCTCAGTGCGCTCACAGTGCCGGAGGTGCTTCTCGACCTCATGAGCCGCCCCGAGGACACTTCTCAGGGGCAGAGATATGGGCGGCATACCTTGAGTGCGACAACAGCCGACCTCAGGCCCGGAACGACTGTTCCGAGCGCCTACGTCGGAAGGGCTGTCGAGGGCGTGCTCGCCGAGCTGCACGAGCTTGGCAAGCTCGGCAAAGATCAGCGCAATGATCGCGGGCACGGCTGGGACACCGGCGCATTCGCGGCGGCAGTGCGCCTGGTCGAGCTGAGCAATGCCGACCCTGAAGGGTACCCGCTCGACGACGTGCGCGAGCAGTATCTCGCGGCGTGTCCTCAAGATCGACGGTTCGGCTCTAGGCAAGTCGAGCACAAGTGGGCGAGCGCCGTCGAGAGGGTCGGCGAGCGCCCCGCCGAGATCACAGGAACAGGCACTGAGGAGATCGAGAGCGTGACGACCACGGCTGAGGCAGAGATCGTTCCCGAGGTCGCCGAGGCGACGGTGCGTGAGCCTGTCAATTGCTCTGCGGAAGCTGGACGCGCGAGCACTCCAGCCGAGGAAGTGCGAAAGGCTTATCCTCTGGCGAACTTGGCTGCGCTTGTTGACCCTGACCGCCCCGAGCGTGCATGGGCGTGGCATGGAGTGGTCCCCGAAGGCGAGCAGGTCTCGATCATCGCCCCTGCGGGCGAAGGAAAGAGCTTGCTGGTGCAAGCGCTCGCAGTGGCGCTGGCCATGGAGCGGCCCGATTTCATCGGTCGGCAGCTCACGTTCGCTCGGTCTGCTCGCGTGCTCATCGTCGACATGGAGAACAGCGATGACGACCACGCCGAGAGGCTTACCGACCTTGGCGTGACACCAGAGAATGTCGAGAGAGTCTCTGAACGCCTGCTGTTACTCTCAATGCCTCGTCTGCGCGGTTTGGACACCGACAAGGGAGCTGAGCAACTGCGAGCGATCCTCGACGCATACGGCATCGGACGCGGCGACCTTCTCATCCTGGACTCGACTCAGCGTGTGACCGAGGGCGAGGAAAACAGTTCTGACACGATGAGGCGGCTGTACAACCTCACCAGTGCTGAGCTGAAGCGGCGCGGGCTGACCGTGATCCGCACCGACAATACTGGCTGGGCGGGCGACCGTGCACGCGGATCAAGCGGCAAGCGTGACGACGTGGGTGGGAGCTGGACCCTCAAGAGAGATGAGCGTGAGCGCGAGGTGTTCTCTCTCGTCAATACCAAGCAGCGATCCAAAGGCGACGGGTCCACCCTCACCTTTCGGCGGTCGCTCGACGAGACGGGCCGTCTGGCGTTCATTCCCGAGCGCAGCACATTCGGAGCCGTCACCCAAGACATCCGCGACTTGCTCGACCGGCTCGACGTACCAACCGACGCAGGCGCTCGCCATGCCCGCGATGTCGTCATGCGCGAGAAGAAACGCGCCGAGGAGATGGGCGAGGAATTCCCCTCGGGCGTGACAGGTCGCCTCGTCGAGAAGGTACAGCGCGAGCGCGGCCTCATCATCGAAACAGTCGAAGCGGGGGAAGCCGAGGAGGTCGAAGGGTGGTAATACAAATAGAAATAGAACGTTTGTTCCCCGCGCACGAGAATGCAAATAGTGACCCGAATCAGACCAGGCTTGCGCGGGGCATTCTGGCCGCGCGTCGATATGCGCGGGTTTGCGCGGGTCACTGCGTTGGGCCTCTTCTGCCACTTTTTCTAGCGGATCGTAGCCGCGCAATGGTCTGCGCGGGTTCTGCGCGGCCTCGGCACGGAGGCATCCTTCCGGGGGTGCCCGCGCACCCGCGCGCACCCTTTAGGGTGCGCGGGCGCGCGACCCCCTGGAGCCTGGGCGCGAGCGGGGTGTTTGAACAGATGAAATCACCCGCTCATTGGCCTGATACGCGAAGCCAACTGAAGAGCTTCAGCCCACCGCCCGGGGCAGGGAACTCCACCCCTGATCAGAGCGCCACGCCACCATTACTGTCCTCGCGCGTGCGCGAGTCCATCATTCCGAGGAGATCACAATGAGCGCCAAGACACCTGAGTCAGTTGTGAGCACTGCACCGGCCACTCCCCCACCAATGACGCAAGACCACGACCTGGGCGAGAAGTCGACATCTGTCCTTGCCAACCTTGTCCGCAGGGCGACCGAGTTCGCCTCGACAGTCGCGCGGCCTGCTCCACGCACCTGCGGTCGCGTGCACAGATCACACAGGGCGCTCGCACGGTGCCGGTGGCCGCGCGCCGAGTGGGTGATGGGCGACGGACCGCACGCCGTCCTGAGCCACTGCGGGCGTGGCCTCACGGTCGCTCTGTACGTCACCGAGGCGGACGCGACGAAGGCGAGGGCATGGCTGAACTCATCCCGCTGCGGGCACGCCTGCAACGGGACTGGCTGGCATGAGCTGGTGAGTCTGCCTGCTCGACCTGCCGAGGCAGGCGCGAGGAGGTGTGAGGCATGAGCACCAAGTACCGCAAGAGTGCCCCACTTCCCGAGTGGAGAAGTGGGTCTAACGACTCGCCTACCCTCTCACCTGGAGCGATGACCGGATCACCTATCGGCTTCTCACAGGAGTCCTCACAGGTTCGCGGGAATGAGGCCGAAGCGGCCCCGTCGACCCACGTCCCGAAGCGCTCGAAGCTGTTCGATCTGGTCGACACGGCGAAGAACACGCCCTGCCCGATCTGCCGGTCGAAGCGAGGTAGCTGGTGCCGAGGCAACCTCGGCTATCCCACTCGCATCTTTGACGACTGCTACCTCCACGTCATGAGGCTAGAGGCGGCGATCCTGGCCGACGACAACCGGAGGTCGGGACAGTCGACCGTCGTGTCGGCAGTGGCCTCGGCAGGCGCTCCACCGACAGCACAGGAGCACGCGCCGGACGATGACGACGAGCAGAGCGGAGACGACCGCGATGGATAACCGCAGACGCTCCCATGCCGCCCTCGCGCCGCTCCTCGCGGCTATGGCCGAGGAGCGCCCCGCCTGCGAAGGTGACGAGCGGTTCATCGACGACCGCATCAGGCAGGGCGGCGGTCTCAGGGACCACATCGACATGAGGCAGACCTGCCGATCCTGCCCACTGCTGGAGCTGTGCCAGGAGTTCGCCACCACGGCCAGACCTGAGGCGGGATTCTGGGCGGGCAAGTGGCGCGGTGGGGAGCCTCGACCACTGAGACGCAACGGCGGTGACCCGCTGTGATCCCGCGCCCTCGGCCCTCGTCCTCGTCGTCACCCCCGGCGCTCCACCCCCACATCGACACCATCTCGACCGTGCCACCCCTGACCAAGTGGTGGCGAAGAATCACAACGAAAGGCCCCAATATGTATTACGAAACCAACCCCTACGCTCCCGAGTTCAGCCCCACCGTCGACCTGGCCGACGCCTGGCTCGGCTGCCGCGTCTGCGGAGTAGCGACCGCCCCGACCGTCCAGCACGGGCAGGACACCATCACCTCTCTCGGTCGGGAGTACCGGGGCGGGTCGCCGTCACTGCGAAGGAAAGCGGCACAGGAGTTCGAGACCATCATGACAAGGTGCTCGACCTGCGAGGGCCTCCGAGAGCAGGCCGTGGCGGTCAACGCGGAGCACCCCGAGGGCCGAGGTCGCCTCATCTCCGACGTGATAGCGAACACCGCCGTCGAGCGTGCGCTCGCCGTCGCCGCCGTGGCCGAGCACGACCTCAAGCTGACCTCGGCCCGACGGGTCCGCCTGGCAATTCGCTACCTCACACCCGAGGCCCTCGGCCTGGTGTGGGAGAGCAGGTTCGCTCCCGTCGCTGAGGCCGAGGCCGACCCGAGCACCGGCGCGGCCCTGCCATGGTCACACGTGCCCGAGGAGGGGCGTGCTCGCGCCCGGCAAGCGGTGGCCGCGTTCCTCCGCGCCCTGACCGAGCGCCCCCAACCGACCCCAGCGCCCACTGGTGGCGGGTGCTACCTCTGCGGGGTCGCCTCGGTCGAGGCCCTCCCCTCGCGGGCATCGTCGGCGTGGACCGAGGCGAGGGTCTCACCATCCTCGCTCGGCGGCACCTCGACCGCACACCGGCGCGTGTCGGTGTGCCGGACGTGCGCCGATGCCGCTGAGGCGTACGGGGCCTACGGGCAGTCGATGATGGAGCGCCTTGTGTTGGAGGCGGCAGGCATCTCGCGCAAGCTCGGCATCGAGAACGTGCGCCTCGATCCTCCAGCCTGGGGCGTGATGAACATCGAACCGAACTCGACCCCCTGGGCGCACATCGACCTCGCAGACCTGCGGGAGAAGTTCGAGACCGGGAGGGTCGGGCGATGAGCGAAAGCACGCCGACGAGGGGCCTGGGCCTCAATATCCACAGGACTCTCCACAGGTTCGACTTGCTGGCCGGGCCTGACCATCTGACCGAGAAAGGACCGCATCGTGGCTGGTAGAAAAAAGAAGAAGGGCCTGACCGCCGCCGAGGTCGCCAAGCTCCCGCCCGAGCAGTGGCCTTCGTGGTACCGCCCCGCTAAAGGAGCAGGACGCGGCTCACCGAAACACCCGGACTACGCCGAGAACAACGTCGTGAGTCTTCAGAGCGGCTACCGCTCGCCGAGGGTCTACAGCGCCGTGAGCGCCGCCCTCGTGGCGGGCATCGTCGAGGACAGGCCCGACCTGCGGAGCTATCCCGAGGCCCTGGCGGCATGGGCGGATGCTGAGGCGAGGGCGGCGCTCCTGCGTCGTCACCTGGACGAGATCGGCATCATTGACGACGACGGACAGCCTCGCACCTCGCTGGTGAACATGCTCCGCTGGTTCGAGAAGAGCGCTACCGCTGCCCGTGACCGCCTCGGGCTGGACCCTCGATCTGAGGCAGAGCTGTCCTTGCTCAGGGCGAAAGCTGTCCGTGAGGGCACTAGCCCTGCTGTCGACCTCGACGCGCTCGTCGCGCAGGGACGGGCGGTGCTCGACGCTGGACCCGACCCCGTGATCGCGGCACTCCATCGGGTGAAGGCCGATGGCACCCTCTCCGGCCTCCGGCCCCACACCGCTCCCGAGGAGGACGACCGATGAGCAGGACACCGACCACCGCCGCGCTCGACCTCCTCGCTGCTCTTCCCCTGGAGAACGGCGCGAGGTGGGGCGAAATGGCGCACCCGTTTCAACTGGCCGATGCTCGCGCTGTGCTCGACTCCGAGGGGCCTCGGCGACATTTCCTCCTCCGAGGACGCGGCATGTCCAAGACGACCGACATCGCCGGTATTACTTTGTCGCTACTCCTCACCGAGGCCCCCGCGAACTCGACCTCACTGGTCTACGCCTCAGACGCGGATCAGGCCGAGCTGACCATGGAGGCGCTGAGCGGCTTCGTCGACCGCGCCGGACTCCGGTCGAGGGCGAGGGTCCTCGGCAGGACGGTCGAGAACACCGCGACAGGTGCCACCCTGACCGTCGAGACCTCGGACGGGGCCTCAGCATTCGGTAAACGACCATGGCTCCAAATCGTCGACGAGCTGGCAGTCTGGCCGAACACGCCGAACCACCGAACACTGTGGTCAGCCATCACCTCGGCAGTGCCGAAGGTGCCAGGGTCTCGGCTCATCATCATCACGACGGCGGGGTCACCGACTGGCATCGGGGCGAAGAGGTGGCAGAAGGCCCTGACCTCGCCCGCCTGGCACACCTCGCTCCACCCTGGCCCCTCACCCTGGTGGAATGAGGAGGACATCGCCGAAGTGAAAGACGACCTCACCCCCTCAGAATGGCGACGGCTGATCCTCTGCGAATGGTCCGAGGGCGACGACGCGCTAACCTCGCCTGCCGACATCGAGGCGGTCATCCGTCCCGGCGACCCGGTGTTCGCTCCCGACCCTCGCCGTGAGTATGTCGCCGCGCTCGACGTAGGTACGCGACGCGACCTCACGGCGCTCGCGGTCGGTCACGCCGAGGAGCGTGCAGCGGGCCGCGTGTTCATCATCGACAAGGTGATGAGCTGGAGACCCTCGGACAGCGGGGGTCGAGTCGACCTCGGCGAGGTCGAGGCTGCCTCGCTGCGCGTCTGTCGTGAGTACGGAGCCAAGCTCCGCTTCGACCGGATGCAGGCGGAGCAATTGACGACGAACCTCCAGAGACAAGGTGTGCGGACCGAGGAGTTCGTGTTCTCCTCGGCGGGCGCGAATCGCCTCGCACGGTCGCTATGGGGCGCACTCCGCGACCGCTCGCTGAGCCTGCCTGACGATGACGAGACTCGGGAGGAGTTCATGAGCGCCTGCATGGTCGAAACTGACCCCTCGACAGTGAAGCTCCAGAACCCTCCAGGAACTCACGACGACCTCGTGGTCGCTGTCGGCATGATCGTCGCCGACCTCTCTCAGCGGCCCGCCGCGCTCATGGGCGGGATCAGCGTCCCCGGCAGAAGCGTCGCTCCCTCCGACGAACACCGACTCCCGACCCCACATCGCTCGGGAGAGGCTCGACGAGCCGTCACTCCGACCGGAGGGATACCACCACAGGCCAAGAGGCTGACAAGCGCACCGAGACGGGTCTATGCGGTGGCGGGAATGTCTCGCCCGTATGGCTACGAAACTGGGCGGCGGCGGTCGTAGGGGTCGGCTCCTGGCACGGTCCATAGTGGAGTGACGACCTCTTCGTCGGCGAAGGTGCCGTGAACGGCGGTTTCGTCGTTTGATGCGTCCGGGCGGCACATCCCGGCATATGCCGTGACCGACTCATCGTCGGGCAGCTCGGTAATCGACATACCCTTATCGAGTTTCTTCCCCTGCCAGTCGTCAAAGACGTTCGGGGCATCGACGAGGACCGGATCGTAGGAACCACGAACCCCGTCTTTGTAGTAGACGCCTGCGATGTCGAGACTATCGCTTGGATTGACCGTCGAGCCGGTGTTGTTGGCAATGGTCAGTTTGAACACGGCGACCGGATCGCCTGCGGCGCAGTTGCTCGCGGTCCCGTGCTCGCTGAACTTCGTCTCTCCGAGGTAGTCGACGGTCAGCTCCATGCCGGACGGGAAAGTTGCTGTCTTGCCAAAGTCGAAATAGCCGGTGCCATCGTCCTTATAGGAGGTGGCACCTGATGCAGTAGCAGGCGGGTCGGCCTCAGTCTGCACGTAATCGCCGTCGGCATCTTGAGTCCCGTGAGCCTGCGGACTCGCCTCCGCGACTTGTGACTCCGTGTGTGAGTCGTCCGTCGCCGATGTGCACGCCGAAAGGGTTAGAAATCCCAGTGCGGTAGCAGTGGCTGTGATTCGCTTCATGGAGTCTCCGTCCTATTTGTCGAGGTCCGGGTTGACCATGCCCGCGTCCCTAAGGTCCCAAATATCAATCAATGCGCTGTTGTCGAAATCGATCTTCTCGACAGTGTCTCGTGTGTATCGAACGCTGAACAGGTAGGAGTTGTCCTTGTTGCCGTACTTGTCGACGGTCGGGCCGCTACCCATCACAACGATGCTCTTGTAGTCGGGGTACTTCGCCTTTGCGGCCTGGAGCGCCGCGATGGTGTCTTGTTTCGCGCCGGTGGCCACCAGTCCGGTAGTGAAATTGTCGTCAATCTCGAACTGGACTGTGACCTCGCCTTGGTAGTAGTCGAAGTCGAATTTGTCATCGTCTGTCGACTTCGACTCGGACTCCGACTCCTTCTCTTTGGAGCTTTCGTCCTTGGCCTTCTTGTCCTCCTCGTCGACCTTCTCCTCATTCTCGGCGTTCTTGTCCTCCTCGGCCTTCTCAGCCTTCTTTTCCTCTGCTGACTCCTGATCGTCGTCGATCTTGGACACTGTGAGGGTGACGGCATCACCCGGCTCGGCTTCTGCACCGGCCTTGGGGGACGTGCTCTCAACCTTCCAGTTGGATTTCAGAATCACCGAACGATCCTCATCGCTCTCGTCGACAAAGTCCGCTTTCAGATCGAGGTCGTCGAGCTCGTCTTTGGCTTCGTCTCCAGCCTTTCCGACGAGATCGGGCACCGTTACCGGCTCTGCCTCCTCGGTAGAGCTGGCCTCGACAGTTTCCGGCGCGTCCTCGGTCTGGCCGAACACCCCGGTAGCGGAGAGCACGACCAGCGCAGCCAGCGTCCAGACCCACCACCTCTTATAGAACGGTTTCGAGGCTCGGCGCTGCCTCGGGCGCGCCTGTGGTGCTTCTCCAGTGGGGCGGTCAGTCATTCGGGCTCCATCGCTTCTGTAGTTCACTACATCTATACCACCATTGTGCTACTTATAAGTCTGTAGACCAAAAAGTAGCACCGGTAGACGCTTGGTCGAGTGGAAGGTGAGTTGCAGCGCGTCGTGGGTGAGAACCTCCGACGCCATCGGTTACGGCTCGGGCTGAGTCAAGAGGCATTTGCCGAGCGCCTCGGAGTACATCGCACCTACATGGGTGGCGTTGAACGCGGCGAGCGCAACCTCACGCTTCAGACCGTCGAGCGGCTGGCAGAGACGATAGGGGTGCAGCCTCTCTCGCTACTCACCGGGCCTGCCGACTGCCACTAATTGCCGCCAGGTCGCTGCGCCCATACCCGATAGCATCATTCGCAATTTGAGACACATCTTCAAACGCCAAGGGCTTGAAGTGGTTAGTTTGAATTCTCCAAGGGATAGCTTTGGGGCGCAACGTTGACTTCTGGGAGCTTACCGTTATAAATCTGTGCAGTGTATTGCGCGATGTGCCATTGAACGGATTGGTCGGAACACATGAAGCCTCTGCTCTCAAGTTCCTGTTGCAGACTTACATGTATCTCTGCGGGATTTTTGCTGTCTCGACGTTGATAGACCAACTTAATCGCCTTTTCTAGCGTCACCTGTTTTGCGAAAGCGGCTATCTCATCCAAGAACATAACGTACTCGTATGGTCCGACGGTCTCGAATGTGGCACGAGAGCCGTCGAGAGACTGGTCGAGGCAAACGTCGCGAGTGTAGGCAGGGCTTTTCGGCTCCTCGCCTTTGAAATACCAACTATCGCCATGGGCGGCGGCGTTTCTGAAATGCCGTGCGAACTGAGTGAGCGGCCTTTCTGATCTGTTTAGGTCATGTCGAATTAGTAGGTTGCCGATTTTGGTCGCTCCGAGGAGCATCGGCCCGGCGAGTAGGTCCTTTTGTACGTCTGCGCTTGGTAGCTCTCGCACGTACTCGAAAGCTTGCAGAGCAGAGAAGCGGACTCCCTCATCTGTATCCTGCTTCATCAGGTCCACAGGTATATCAGCGTCGCGAGGAGCGCCCGTCAATTCGCGATGCCACTCCAAGATCGGCGCGCCAGGGTGGAGCATCGCCACGAGGGAAAGATTCTGAGTGATGAAAAGCGTCTTCAGTGAGTTTGCCGCCTCAGCAATGTCCATGTCGCGCTTGGGTTTCTGAGCCATCCGCTCAGTCTATGTCGACCTCTCACAAACCTCTCACAGAAGGCACGGAATGAGGCAGGAAGAGACACAACAAGAAAGGTCAGCAGTCCGAGAGAACCGCATGAAATAAGGGCAGACGGCACAAGCCACTGCGCCTAGTCTTCACTGGGGGTGAAGAGGTCGTGGGTTCAAATCCCGCTAGCCCGACTTTGTGAAGTGCCGCGACATCGGGTCTATTTGTCTCTCACCAGCCTTCGGACAGTGCCTCTGGAGCGCCGACTTCAGCTCTCGGCGGCGCGAGCCGGGTCGAGTCGATGGGCGAACACCGTCGTCAGCACGCCGACGAGCACGAGGAGGCCGATGCCCCAGCGCAGGCCCGCCTCGGCGGCGATGATCCCGACCAACGGACTGGTGCCGAGGTAGCCCACCCGCATCAGCCAATTCACGAGCGTCACTCCCCCGGCTCGCCCGATCCCGGGCAGCTGCGCGGCCGCCCCCAGGGCGCCGGGCACCAGAGTCGCCGAACCGAATCCGAGAGCGCCCATGCCGAGGAGCAGCACCACCGGCTCCTGAGCGAGGGCCGCTCCGATGCCGCCGAGGGCGATGAGTCCGCCGCCGATGCGTCCGATGCGGTCGGCCCCGAATCGCGTCACCAACAGGTCCCCGCTGAATCGGCCCAGACACTGGCTGCCGATGACGATGCTGAAGGCGATCCCCGCCGAGGCGGCCGGAACGTCGGCGAGCTGCGCGGCCGCCAGGCCCGCCCAGTTGTTCGCGATGTCCTCGACAGCTGCACCGCAGATCGCGACGATTGCCAGTGGCAGGGCCGCTGCCAGAACCGCTCGCTTCGAGCGACCCGTGGCCGATGCTCCATTGCGATCGGGAACGACCGCAGAGGCCTCCCGGGAATCATCTGCCTCGTCCGACACCGCTGCGCCCGACGCCGCCGAGCCCGAATCGTCCGGATCCGAATCGGCCACTCGCCTCGCCGAGGCGGCATCGCCGATGAGCCGCCGACCGAGCACCGTCACGAGCACGGCGATCACCGCGACCACTGCGAGCCACAGGCGCATATCCACGCCGGAGGTCGCGGCCAGTGTGGCGGCCGCTCCACTCAGCAGACCGCCCAGGCTCCACAGCGCGTGCATCGAGGAGAGGATCGTGCGCTTCAGACGCTCCTGGACGGCGATTCCGACGACGTTCTGGGCGACGTCGACGATCGCATCACAGCAGCCCAGCAGGAGCAGGCAGACCGCCATCATGAGTCCGTTGACTGACCAGGCGGTCGCGGCTGCGGCCAAGCCGAGCAGCGCCGTCCCGCCGATGACGACGCGATGCGCTCCGAAGCGGGCGATGAGCGCGGCCGGAAGCGCAGAGGACAGCAGCGAACCTGCCGCGAAGCAGGCGACGACGAGTCCGAAGTGCCAGGAGCTGAGGTCGAGCCGGTCCACGAGCAGCGGGTACCACGGCAGAATGCCCGCGAGGACCGAGCCGTTCCCGGCAAACCACAGGCCGACTCCGGCGACGGATCGGGGACCGGAGCCGCGTGCGCCGATCAGCGCCGCCTCGGCAGCTGATCAGTGATGCGATCTTGGATGTGCGTCGGCATTCAGGCGGCCTTCGAAACTGCGGCGGCGCGCAGGTCGCGGCCGGCCTGGCCGAGGATGAGCAGCCCGACGAGCACGCCCAACAGGCTCAGCCACAGGCTCTCTGTCATGAAGATGAGCACCATCGAGGCGAGGATGGGCGCGAGACGACGGAGGGCCCACCACACATAGCCGCCGAAGCTCGGCATGGCCACGTCTGCGGAGTCCGCGACGGACTTGACCATGAAGTTCGGTCCGTTGCCTATGTAGGTGATCGCCCCGCCCATGACGGCGCCGAGGGACACCGCGATGAGCAGCGGCTCGGCGACGCCGGCTACCCGCGGTTCGCCGGGGATCTGAGCGGCCATCTCGAAGAAGGTGACATAGGTCGGCGCATTGTCGAGCACCGAGGACAGCCCGCCGGTGAAGACGAACAGCGAGATCTCGTCCAACGGGATCTTGTGCGCGACCTGGCTGAGGTACTGCAGCGCCGGCATCATCGCCAGGAAGATGCCGATGAAGAGTGCGCCGACCTCGAGGATCGGCGTCCAGGTGAACTTGTTGAGGTTGAATCTCGCGCCCCGGTCGCCGATGAGGAACGATGTGAGTGCCGAGCCGAGCATGACGAGCTCGCGCCAGGGCACATAGTCGGCGAATGTCGCGTGCCCGGCTTCGACCGCATGCGTGTCGACCGAGGGGATGAAGGCGACGGCGAGGATGATGATCGCCAGGAAGACCAGGCCGCTGGCCCCGCGCAGACCGAGCTTGGTCACATACTCGGCGTCCTTGGCCAGCGCCTCCTCCGGCTCTCGGGCGTACATCTTCGTGTCCAGGGCGAAGTAGCTGATGAGCAGCAGCACATTGACGAACAGCCAGTACGGCCACAGCCCGAAGGTCCATTCGAAGGGCACACCGCGCAGCATTCCCAGGAACAGCGGCGGATCGCCCAGAGGCGTGAGCAGCCCGCCGCAGTTCGCGACGATGAAGATCGTGTAGATGACCGTGTGGGTTCGGTGCCTGCGATCCTGGTTCGTATTGAGGATCGGCCGGATGAGCAGCATTGCCGCGCCCGTGGTGCCGATGAAGGAGGCCAGGACGCCGCCGACGGCGAGGAAGATCGTGTTGTTCTTCGGTGTCGCTTTGATGTCGCCGACGAGGAAGATGCCGCCCGAAGCCACGAACAGGCTGCCGATGAGGACGATGAATTGGAAGTACTCGAGCAGCGCGTGGACGACGGTGCCGCTCTCACCCCCGAGGAGGAACCACACCGCAATCGGCACGCCGAGGACGAGGGCGACGATGAGTTTGACGAGGTTGCGGTCCCAGATCTTCTCTGTGGCCGGGATCAGCGGGAGCACCGCGATGCACCCGAGCAGCAGCACGAACGGGATGATGCTCCACCAGGCCACGACCATCCGAACTCTCCTTCTCACGCTGTCGACGAGTGCCCTCGCCATGTCGACGCTGACAGCTTCCCACTCTACTGAATTCCGGCACCGATTCTGATCACCGGAGATGCGGGAAATGAAGCAGCCGCGGAATCACCCGGGTCGGCTGTCGGCACGACTCGAGTCGGACACTTCGGACAGATATGAGGGCCTATGGGTTCCGAACGGCTCAGAACCGAGTGGACTTCGCGTTCGAATCGGTCGCCGCCTCGGCTCCGACGTCCACCTCGGAGGAATCGTGCGGCTTCTTCAGGCCGATCACCAGTCCCGCGACGGCCAGCGCGAAGCACACCGCCAGCCCCACGGTCAGTCCCGGTGCCGCCTGGTAGCCGGCTGCGAGAGCCTTGAAGCCGATGAGGCCGACCGTCGAGTAGATCGTCGCCCACATCGCGCCGCCGACGGCGAGCGCAGGCAGATACCGGCGATAGCTCATTCCGGTCGTCCCGGCGGCGAGGTTGAGCACCGTCTGGACTCCGATCATGAGGAAGCTCACCGCAATCACCGGCGCACCGTAGCGTTCGATCATCGCTTCGGCCCTCCGGTACTTCGGCCCCGACATGATCCGATCGACTCGTTCGATCTTCCGCATCCCGGACCGCGCCAGCCGCCCCAAAAGGAACGTTCCGCCGGCACGGGCGAGGATTATTCCGAAGAGGATGAGCCACGTGACGGCGACCGGGAATGACCAATTCAGTGGATTCATCGCGGCCGCCTTTCGTCTGATTCGAACCGTCTCGGAGAACTCGGGAGTGGAGTCGCGCGGAGTCGTCCTCCTCTGCCAATCCTACGCCATATGAGGTTAGTCTTGCCTCACTCCATGGCTCGCACGCGCATGATCCGCGCCACCCGTTCAGCTGGCTGAGCGAGTCCCGCCCAGCCACCCGGCGGCCGCCTGAGCGGGCCCCGCCGGGTCAGACGAGTTCGCCGGCGAGGTAGACCGCGTCCACTCGGTCTTCGATCCCCCGCACGCCGGCCGTCCGCAGATCGGCGTCGACGACGACCAGATCGGCCACCCCGCCTGCACCGAGGTGACCGATGCGGTCATCGTCGAGCACGCGTGCGGCCACCGAGGTTCCTGCGGCGAGCGCCTCCTCGGTCGAGAGCCCCACCTCGGCGAGCAGGCTGATCTCTTCGAGGTTCTCACCATGCGGGCCGACGCCGGCATCGGTGCCCATGGCGATCGGCACTCCTGCCTCATGCGCACGCACGATCGAGTTCCGGTGCGCCTCGACCACGCTGTGGGCTTTGTCCACGACCGAGACCGGCAGGCTCGCCCCCGCCTCAGCGGCCTTGATCACGGCTTGTGGGGCCTGCAGGGTCGGGACGAGGAACGTGCCGTGCTTGAGCATGAGGTCGATGGCCTCGTCATCGAGATAGAT
Organism: Brevibacterium renqingii; assembly: GCF_017808105.1. Lineage (GTDB taxonomy): Bacteria > Actinomycetota > Actinomycetes > Actinomycetales > Brevibacteriaceae > Brevibacterium > Brevibacterium renqingii. Next base: position 169,265 of record NZ_JADBHF010000007.1, read on the forward strand.
CCCGTGTTCGATCGAGCGGACACCGGCGCGGACGGCGTTCTTGATTCCCGGCGCTCCCTGCGCGTGGGACATCACATGTGCTCCCTGGGAGGCCGCCTCGGCGACGATGACGGCGATCTCTGCCTCCGTGAACTGGGAATGCCGCGGATCGTCCCGCGGTGAGAGCACTCCGCCGGTGGAGCAGATCTTGATGTGGTCGGCGCCGGCGCGCAGCAGTTCGCGGACCTTGCGCTGGACGCCTTCGAGGCCGTCGGCCACACCGGAGGGCCGGCCCGGGTGCGGAGACAGAAACGGCGATTCGGCACCGGAGACGAGGCGGAAGTCTCCGTGCCCGCCGGTCTGGGACATGATGTTCACCGCGATGGACAGACGCGGTCCGCGTACGATCCCGGTCTCCACGGCGACCTTCGCGCCGAGGTCGGTGCCGCCGGCATCCCGCACGGTGGTCACTCCGCCTTTGAGGGTGGCCTCCATGTGGGCCACGGAATTGTAGAACTGGAGGGAGAAGGGGTCATGGAAGTTCGAGGTGGCCGCCGCTCCGGAACTCGTCAGATGGACGTGGCAGTCGATGGCCCCCGGAATGATCGTCTTCCCCGCGCAGTCGATGAACTCGTCTTCGGCATGGTGCGAACCCTGACCGCCTTCCTTCACTGCGGCGACCTGCCCGCCGTCGATGACGACGTCGCGAGTGCCGGGCAGGAAACGGGTGCCGTCGAAGACCGTGGCGTGGGAAAGGACTGTGACCATGGGCGTGCTCCTCATCGTTGAAAGCCAAAGGGGTGACCGCGCGTGCCTCGGGTCCCGGACGCCTCGCGGCTGTCCGTCATCGACGGCCCGCAGACCGAGGTGATGCATTCGGTCTTCCACATCTATCACGGACGCTCACGGCTGCGCACCTGAAGCGGCCAGCGGAGAACGAGCGAGCAGATGCCGTGCTCGACCCGACCGGCCGACTGCTCGTGTGTCAGTCCCGGGCGAGGCTGCGCACCAGAACGTCGGAGTCTCCGCTGCGGCCGACGGAGACGAACCCGTGATCGGCGTAGAGCTTCGCCGCTCCGTTCCCGTCTTCGACGGAGAGGCTCACGGCGGGGAATCCGCTCATCCGTGCGAGTGTGCAGACGGTGTCGACGAGCACACCGCCGATCCCCTGCCCCTGATGCTCGGGCAGCACCGCGACGGACAGTTCGGGAATGTCGGCGGCGACCCAGCCGTAGCCGGTGAACGGGGTCTCGTCGGCATCGCTGAGGTCGGGAGCACTGTCGGCAGCAGCGGCGTCATCCGAGTTCGCGGCGGAATCAGCGGCAACGTCACCGGATGCATCGGCGGGCACGGTCTCGCTGCGGACCACCTCGGCGCCGGTCTTGCCCAGCGCTGCGGCGAAGTCACCGCCTACACCGTCATCGGCCTTTCCGACGACGTCGGTGATATCGGCCAGACGCACCCAGGCCAATCCGATGATCGGCGATCCGGGATCGGCTTCGGCGTGGGCTGCCACGGCGATGTCCCCGTGCCTGCCCCACCCGCGATAGTAGAAGGCCGCATCGGTGCGCTGACGGATCTCCGCGATTTCGATGCGGGGCCTGTCCATGGACCAGTTGAAGCACAGGTCGAGGAACGGCAGGAAGGTCTCTTCGTCGGTCTCGGCAGGCAGAGGACGGATCCGTCCGCGCAGCGTGGCGGCACCCGTCTCGGCGGGTTTGGGCTCCGATCCATGAGCGTCGTTCGGCCCAGCGTTCATGAGATTCCTTTCTCTACGGCGCGATCGATCCACGCCCGATTGCGGACGCGCCACCCCAGGGTCAGAGCCCGGAAACCGACGAATCCGATGCAGAATGCGGCCCAGAGCCCCGGTGCCCCAGGCCAGATGGCAACGACCGGAACGAGCAGGACGGCGTATCCGACCACAGCGACCAATTGTGCCAGAGCGAGGTACCGCGCGTCCTCGGCTCCCATGAGGACACCGTCGAGGACGAAGACGTATCCGGCGATCGGCATGCTCAGCGCGAGGACCGGCAGGAGCGCGCCGAGTGCATCCACGACCTGGGGGTCGGAGGCGAAGGCGCGCGGGATGATGCCCGATCCGGCGAAGAGGACGATGCCGACGACGATTCCGAAGACGATCCCCCATAGGCACAGGCGACGGTTGATCGCTGCCACCGCGTCGATGTTCTTTGCCCCCAGTTCGAGGCCGATCATCGCCTGTCCCGCGATCGCCAGCGAATCCAGGGCGAGCGCAAGGGCGAAGAACAGGCTCTGTGCGACCTGGATCGCGGCGAGGTCGGTGGTGCCTAAGGAGGTCGCGATGAACACGAGGATGATCAGTGCCGCGCGCAGAGAGGCATTGCGCACGAGCAGCCAACCGGAGGTCTTCGCCGAGGTGAACACTCCGGACCAGTCCGGTCGCACAGTGGCATGCAGACTCCTGGCCGCGCGGACGGAGATCACGAGATAGACCGTGCACATACCGGCCTGCGCGATGACCGTGCCCATCGCCGAGCCCGCCACACCCATATCGAGCCCGTAGATGAAGAGGGCGTTGAGGCCGATGTTCGCCACACATCCCGCCGCAGCGACGATCAGCGGAGTCTTCGTGTCCTGCAGTCCGCGCAGGAGTCCGGTGGCCGCGATGACTATGAGCATGAAAGGCAGACCCCACCACGAGATCGCCAGATAGGAGTGGGCGCCGTCGGTGATTCCCGGTCCTGGGTCGAAGGCCGCGATCGCCGTGTCCAGCAGTGGGAGGCCGATGATGATGAGCAGCACCGAGGTGCACAGCGCCAGCCAGATCCCATCGAAGCCCGCCGTGATCGCTCCTGCTCGGTCACCGGATCCCATCCGCTTCGCGACCCGAGGAGTCGTGGCATAGGCGAGGAAGATCATCAGGCCGAGGACCGTCTGCAGGATCGTCGATGCGATCGCCAGCGATCCCAGCGCACCCGCGCCGACGTGGCCGACCATGGCCGTGTCCGAGAGCAGGAAAATGGGTTCGGCGATCAGTGCTCCGAGTGCGGGAAGGGCCAAACGGAGAATGTCCTTGTCGATCGCAGCCACAGGTCGAGTCTAACGAAACCGGCGAGGACCTCGACAAACCCGAGACCGGCGCCCGGCGGTCGCGAGACTGTGGAGCGCGAGATCCCCCGGTCCCGGTGCGAATCCCTTTCTTTGGTGAGTGGCCGAGGCGGTCTCGTGTCAGTGGCAGGAGCGGTCTCGTGTCAGTGGCAGGAGCGGTCTCGTGTCAGTGGCAGGAGCGGTCTCGTGTCAGTGGCGCAGAGTACCGTTGATGATCAAACGCACCGAGGGCTTGGAGACGGTCATGGAACATACTAATCATGTTCGTTAGAGTGTTTCGTTCTATTTGTAATCGTATTGTGACATTCATATCAGGCGTTTGATTGTATAATTGAGTCAAGGATTTTTCTCGAGGGCCAGCTTCCACAGAGACGTGGAGAGGAGAAGCACCGATGAAGAACATCGGCAATGCGGACGATGCGACATCGAACCTGCACAGTGCTTCGCGGGATGCCGCGAGTGCTTCTTCTCCGTCCCAGTACCGCAGAGCGCACGGCCGGCGGCTGGAGATCGCGGAAGAGAACGACCTCGTCGACCTGCTCCGCGTGTATGCGGACAGCAGCCTCGCTCAGATCAAGTCCCTCATCGCGTCCAGCGAGATCGTCGTTCAAGACGTCGCCTATGTCCGTGGTCTCAAGAAGGGCGCCCCAGACCGCAACTATGCGTTCGCCTCTTTCACAGAGACTGTCGCTCGATATCGAAATCCCGAGCCTGTCACATCCGGCGCCAGTGCTGGCTCCCCCGATTCACCTGTACTCCGCCCCGATGCGGAGGCTCGCGCCTGGGAGGACGCTCTGGCTCAGACAGAGGCCGAATCCCGAACCACATCCCGGCGCCGCGGCAGAGGACGGAAGAAGGACCGGGCAGCAGGCCGACGCGTTCGCCGCGCGCGGAAGCAGGTCCAGGAGCTTCTCGACAACCCGCCTCCCCTGCCCGACTTCCCCGGTTACGACCCGAAGCTGACCTTCTTCACGTGGCTCCGCGGCAATATCGAAACGACCGAGGTCGGGGTGTACTCGAGTCTGCTCGGGGCCACGACGAGCAATTCGCTCAAACATCTGACCGCCTCGGTCACGCTCGCTCACGGTCTTCCGAAATTTCTGCGTCGTTGCCTCGACGGGGACTTCACCATCGAACACGTCGACTATGTGACCCGCCGTTGTCGTGACCTCCGCTTCGAGCACCTTCCCGTCATCGACGACTTCTTGGACAACAGACGTGCCGATATCACGATCGAGACGTTCAAACGTTCGGTCGCACTCAAGCTCGCCGCGACGCAGCCGCCCGAGGGCAGTCTGGAGAACGTCGCCTTTCGCCGCCGAGTCGACATCAGCACCGGTGATGACGGAACTGCCTACCTCACCCTGACCGGCCCCGCGCCCGAGCTCCAGGCGTGCTACAAACGGATCGAGGCGTTCGCACGCTCCGTCTGCAAGAGCAATACCGGCGCATTCTCCGATCAGTTGAAAGCGGGAGACTGCTTCGACGACGATCGCACGATCTCGGCACTGATGTTCGACATCCTCACCCGCACGAGGCCGCAGCTGAAGCTGCGTATCATCAGCACCGGCGACACCGACAGCGAACCGACGAGCACCGAATTCCCGCTCGATGGACTCTTCGCAGGTCCGGACGGCGTTCCGATGCACCACGGGGAGTCACTGCTCGACTACATCGAACGCGTCTTCGACGAGATGGACAGGAGCCGATACGCCCCAGACTCGACGCTCGAGTCCCCAGGGCCGGAGATGGACCCCACGCAGGCCGAACCGGAAACCGCGGAATCGATGTCAGGAACCGCAGGGGACCGCACCTTCGAGTCACAGATCCTCGAGGCCCTTCTCAGCAGCCGCACCTCGACGGGCCGCGTGGCAGGCAGCGATATGCATAACGCATTCTCTTCGCTGGTCGGAACTCGCGCTGCGGGAGCACGGCCCCGCACGGCAGGAGCCGACGAAACGGTGGTCGGAGCCACGGACGCCTTCGGAACCCCCATCCGCAGCGAAGGCGGAGGAAGAATCAGCTACGAGCTCCTCCTCGACATGCCGACGAATGAGTACTGGCTGTCGAATCAAGCACGTACGTTCATCACCGTCCCGATGCTCACACTGCTGAGCCAGTACCTTTCGGAAGCCGATGGCGAGGAAGCCCAGTTGTCAGCCGGACCACCCGGCACCGACGGCCGCCGCACAGCTTGCCATTGCGGCAGGTGCATCTGCGGGAGGGCAGGCGATCCTCCACACGGATCCGATCCTCCATACGAACCTGATCCTCCAGCCTGTGAGAGCGATGGCCCACCACGCGGACGCACCGTGCCCCCGCCACCGACCACGAAGAATCTGACCTCTCAGGAAGTGTGCGATCTTGCCGGCACGCTGCCGGACGGTTCACCGATCCCTGCCGACATGGCGCGCAGGGTCGCGGGCTACGCCAGCACCTGGACTCGCTTGCTCACCGACCCGGCAACCGGCACTCCAGTCGATGCGAAGGCATTGAGCTACACGATCCCCGAAAGCATTCGAAAGACCCTCATCGCGCAGTATGTGTCCTGCACGTTCCCAGGGTGCACTCTGCCCGCCGAGACCGCCGAGGTCGACCATATAGACCCCTTCGACCACGACGAACCCAGCCGGGGAGGCCTCACACGCTTCGGTAACCTGCACTGTCTCTGCAAGCAGCACCACCAGGCGAAGACCGACGGGAAGTTCGACGTCAGGATGACCGCGCCCGGCCACCTGGAATATGTGTTCCGCCGCGGTGTCGCCGTCGAAGTGGAAGCACCTGACAATCCTCTCAACGTCGAACACGCCCGGCTGTTCCTCGAACGCTTCGGCAGTGCGCTGCCTCGGCCGAATCGTGCACCCGCGCCTTCTCCTGACCCCGCTGCGAAAGCGGAACCGCCTTCGCCAGGAGCGCGAAGGAAAGCCCGTGAATGCCCCGAACCGGCCGCCGCGCACGGGCAGCCGGGATGGAAGGAGGCCGTGCCCGGCTTCGCCAACGGATTCGGCGACACTGCCCCGGCCTGCGATGACTCAGCCGAACTCCGTGACTGGTTCTGGGACTCCGGCGAGCCCCCACCGTTCTGAGGCAATGACCATGCGGCAATGGCCAGACGGTACGACACAAGCCGGTGGCATATGGCCACACATACGACACAAGCCGGTGGCATTCGACTCTGAACAGAGCCGAATGCCACCGGCTTTGACCTGCATCTCCCCGGCAGGAACACAGGCACCGGCAGTCGGCGTGAACCGCCTCGCCGACATCATCCTGAGGTCAGCAGACTTCGAACAGTCCTGCCGCGCCCTGCCCGCCGCCGATGCACATCGTGACCACGACGTATTTCGCGCCACGGCGACGGCCCTCGATGAGAGCGTGCCCGACGAGACGAGCTCCGGTCATCCCGTAGGGGTGCCCGACCGAGATGCCCCCGCCGTCGACGTTGTACTTCTCCGGATCGATTCCGAGTCGGTCACGGCAGTACAGGGTCTGCACCGCGAATGCCTCGTTGAGCTCCCACAGATCGATGTCATCGATGGACAGCCCATGTGTCTTCAGCAGCTTCGGGATGGCGAAGACAGGGCCGATGCCCATCTCATCCGGTTCGCATCCGGCCACTGCCATCCCGCGGTAGATGCCCATCGGCTCGAGACCACGCCTGCTGGCTTCCTCGCTCGACATGAGCACCGAGGCCGAAGCACCGTCGGAGAGCTGCGAAGCGTTGCCGGCGGTGATGCTCGGAACCTTCGACGCCACACCGGGCTCGAGCACCGGATTGAGGCCGGCCAGGCTCTCCAGCGTCGTGGTCGGGCGATTGCCCTCATCGGCCTCGAGCGTGACGTCCTGTCGCGAGGTCTCCTTCGTCTCCTTGTCGACCGCGACCTTCGTGGTCGGCAGCGGCACGATCTCCTCATCGAAGCGACCGGCCTCCTGCGCGGCCGCGGTGCGCCGCTGGGAGGTCAGCGAATACTCGTCCTGCGCCTCACGACTGACGCCATAGCGTTCAGCGACCACCTCGGCGGTGGCCAGCATCGGATAGTAGATGCCTGGAACGTGCTCCTCGAGCCAGGGATCCTTCGCCCTGAACGTGTTCATCTTGTCGTTCTGCACCAGCGATACCGACTCGACGCCTCCGCCGACGGCGATCTCCTGCCCGTCGAAGAGGATCTGCTTCGCGGCGGTGGCGATCGCCATCAGCCCCGAGGAGCACTGTCGATCGATCGACATGCCGGGTACAGTGACCGGCAGTCCGGCGCGCAGTACGGCCTGCCTGGCGACATTCGTGCCCTGGCTGCCCTGCTGAAGGGCGGCACCGAGGATGACATCCTCGACCTCCCCGCCCTCCAAACCGGCACGTTCGACGGCATGCTTGACTGCGTGCCCTGCCAACTCCTGCGCCTGAGTGTCGTTGAACGCACCGCGGTAGGCCTTGCCGATCGGCGTGCGGGCCGTCGAGACGATGACTGCTTCTCTCATGGGTCAAACCTTTCAATGTTCTCGGACTCCGTGTCCGAAGTTCGTGGGTGGTGCGTCCTCCATGCAGGAGGAAACGGCTCATTCGCCCGAGTCAGTCCTTCGGGCCGCCGGCGACGTAGATGACCTGGCCGGAGACGAAACCGGCACCCTCGGATGCGAGGAAAGAGGCCGTATGGGCGATGTCCTCGGGCTTGCCCGACCGTGCAACGGGAATCTCCTTGGCAGCGGCGGCGACGAAATCGTCGAAGCTCATCCCCACGCGCTCAGCGGTCGCCTTGGTCATATCGGTCTCGATGAAGCCTGGAGCGATGGCGTTCGCTGTGACGCCGAACTTGCCGAGCTCGATCGCCCAGGTCTTCGTGATTCCCTGAATGCCGGCCTTGGCAGCGGAATAGTTCGTCTGCCCCCGATTGCCGAGCGCCGACGTCGAGGACATCGAGATGATGCGCCCGAACTTCTCCTCGACCATGTACGACTGCACCGCCTTGGCCATGAGGAAAGCCCCGCCGAGGTGGACGGAGAGGACCTTGTTGAACTCCTCGTGCGTCATCTTGAAGAGGAGATTGTCGCGCAGGACGCCGGCGTTGTTGACCAGCACCGTCGGAGCGCCCAGGGTGTCTGCGACCTGCTTGACCGCAGCATTGACCGATTCCTCGTCGGAGACGTCGGCCTCGAGACCGAGCGCCTCTCCCCCGTCGGCCTTGATCGCCGCGACGGTGTCGTCGGTCGGCCCCATGTCGAGAACGGCGACCTTGAGTCCGTCAGCGCCGAGGCGCTTGGCGATTGCGGCGCCGATGCCGCGTCCGCCGCCGGTGACGATTGCTGTCCGAGTCATATTCGTGCTCCTCACGAGGGTGGTCTCAAGTGTCCGTTTCACATCGCGCCATCGGCCGCTGTCCACGATTGCTCCGCTGCAGGTGTGACCGAGATCTCTTGCGCAACTGCTCCCACTCTAGACCACAGAACGCGCTGAACGATTGATTGCTCAGAGTATGGGCAGTTCGGTTCGCCCCCAGCGTCGAAGATCCATCGCGCCTCACCACGCAGAGGTTCTCCAAGCGCCAGACCTCGGCTTTTGTCCGCCCGGCCAGCTCAATCGCGCAGATTATCGAACGTTCAGAAATCTCGTGCAAAACCATTGACTTAGCAAAATGGATTTGGGATGGTTCAAATCAGTCGCAGTCAATTTCGTGTCGACCACGACTCCGGGAACCGTCACCGATGACGTCTCGGGCACTGTGCGGAGCGGTCTCGCTCCAGGAGCTTTTCAAAGGAGAAAAGATGAACTCTGTCCCGCGAAGCCGCCGTCATAGGCTTCTGGCATCCGCAGCAATAGGCACACTCGCATTGTCGATGGCCGCCTGCGGTGGTGGAGGAAGTGGCGATGGAGACACCGTTGTCATCGGCTATACCGGCCCACTCAGCGGCGGCGGCGCCGCCTATGGCGAGAACGTGCAGATCGGCCTCGAGATGGCCATCGACGATCTCAACGCGGACGGAGTCGAAGTCGATGGCGAACCCGTCACTCTCGAACTGAAGTCCCTTGACGACAAGTACGCTCCGTCGACAGCTGCAAGCAATGCCCAGCGCCTGGCCGATCAGGACAAAGCTCCTGTCGTCGTCTCTCCCAATGCCGGAGCGATCAAAGCGATCCAGCAGATCAACAGCGGACGGTCGAACTTCCTGATCTCTGCCTACACATCCGATCCGGCCATCGTGCAGTCGGACAACCCCCTGACGATGATGATTCCTCCGAACTTCGAATCCTACGCAGCCGAGTTCACCGAGACAGCGATGAAGCACGGAGGGAAGAAGCTCGCTCTGCTCGGGACCCAAAGCGAGTACGGCCAGCAGTGGACCGAGTCGATCACTGATGCGTGGAAGGACGCGGGAGGGAAGATCGGTGGGGACAACAGCGTCGACTACGCCACCGTGTCCGACTTCGCCGGTCCGGTGTCCAAGGCCCTGGCCGAGAAGCCAGATGCGATCTTCGTCGGAGGGCCTTCGCAGCCGACCGCGCTGATCATGGAAGAAGCTCGCAAGCAGGGTTTCGAGGGCAGTTTCCTCGTCATGGATCAGGCCAAACTCGATGAGATGGCAACTGTGACGAAGCTCGACAACCTCAAGAACTCGGTCGGGGTGCTGCCGGTCTCGGAGTACGAGGACCCAGGTACCGCGGACTTCCTCAAGAAGTACGCCGATAAGGCCGGAGACAAGAAGGTCCCGACCAGCGAAACCGCTCTGAACTACCAAGGCATCGCGATCATCGCCAAAGCCATGGAGGTCTCAGGCTCGGTCGACGATCCGGAGAAGATCCGCGCAGCCATCTCCGATGCGCTGCCCGAGGTCGACGACAAGTACAAGGTCAACGGCTTCCCGGAGGAGATCACCGAACAGGGACATCTGCTCAACCCCAACCTGGAAGCCACCTACCTCGATGATGAGGGCAAGTACACGAAGGTGCCCATCGAACAGGTCTCCGACAATAAGTGACCTTCACCTGCGGCACGCCTGAGGGCGGGGCATACCGGCTGTGCCCCGCCTTCGCTGCCCTCATGCTTGCAGAGGACCCAGATCTTCATGACTCTCTTCATCCAACAGCTCTTCAACGGCCTCGCGCTGGGCGGCGTCTACTGTCTCGCCGCGATCGGCCTGACACTGGTATTCGGAGTGCTGCGCATTCCCAACCTGGCTCACGGAGCACTGTATATGCTCGGTGCCTACATCACTTACTTCTTCCTGACGACGCTCGGTGTTCCCTACATCGCCGCCATCGGCATCGCGGCGCTGCTGCTCTTCGTCGTCGGCGTCGGGCTCGAGCGTCTCGTCTTCCATCCACTGCGCAACTCTCCGCACACTCACCACATGATCGCCGCGGTCGGCGCGATGTTCTTCTTCCAAGCTCTGGCCCAAGCGATCTGGGGAGCTGATTTCCGTCGGATGAAGACACCGATCACAGGTGGATTGGACATCCTCGGCGCGGAGATCTCCGCTCAGCGGATCGTGATCATCGTGACCGCGGTGATCGTGCTGGCGCTTCTGGCCTGGTTCATCAAGCGTTCCATTCACGGCCAGACGATCGAGGCGATCGAACAGGACCGGATCGGCGCGTCCCTCGTCGGAATCAGCCCTTCGATGGTCTCGATGCTGACCTTGGGGCTCTCCGCCCTCCTGGCGACCGTCGCGGCCGGCCTGGTCGCCCCGATCAACCTGCTCTCGCCGACCATGGGCGATGCCCTCAACCTCAAGGTCTTCGCGATCATCATCCTCGGTGGGCTCGGCTCCCTGCCCGGCGCCATCGTCGGAGGCTTCGCCCTTGCCCTCGCCGAGACGATGACAGCGACCTATATTTCCTCGGCCGTCGGAGAGGCAGTCGCATTCATCGTGTTGGTCGCAGTCCTGGCCATCAAACCCACGGGCCTGTTCACGAAGGCGGTGCAACGATGAACGCGTTGAAGAACCCTCGTCTCCTCGGCACTTTCGCCGTCGTCGTCCTCATCGGCGCGGCGCCGGCGGTCTTCGCCGGAGAGAACTACGCCATGCGAGTCATCACCGTCGGAATGTGCGCCGCGATCGCTGTCTACGGTCTCAACATCATCCTCGGCTTCACCGGACAGCTGTCATTGGCGCAAGGCGGATTCTTCGGCATCGGCGCGTACGGGGTCGGGCTGCTCACCACCGACTACGACTGGTCGTTCTGGTCAGCGTTCTTCGTTTCGGTCATCGGCACAGCCGTCATCGGCTACCTGTGCGGTCTCATCGCGCTGCGCACGAAGGACGAGTACTTCGCCATATTCACGATGGCCATCGGCTTCATCATCTTCCTGGTCATCAGCCGTTGGGAAGCCGTCACTCATGCGCATTCGGGGGTCAACAACGTCAAATTCCCCGAGGGTGCGGGGATCGTCGATTTCAGCTCGCCGATCGCGATGTTCTATCTCGTCTTCCTCGTCCTGCTCATCTGCATCTACATCACCCATGCGATCCGCCGCTCGAGTGTGGGCAGGACCCTGTTGACGATCAGGACCAGCGAGGATCTCGCCGATGCGATCGGCGTGCGGGTCGGCTTCAGCAAGCAGCTCGCGTTCGCAGCCTCGGCGGTCTTCGGAGGCATCGGCGGCGGGCTCTACGCCACGGTCGTCGGCTTCATCGGTCCCGATGCCGCCTCGATCGACAAGACCTTCGAGTTCCTCATGTTCATCCTCGTCGGCGGAATGGGAACGGTCGCGGGCCCCCTCTTGGGGAGCATGATCGTGACGTTCCTGTTCGAACTCTTCCAGGATTTCCAGGCCTATCGCTTCATCGTGCTGGGACCGATCATCGTAGCTCTCGTCATCTTCGCGCCCCGTGGGATCATCGGCTACCTCGGCGAATTCATCGACAGACGCAATCGGCGCAGACGGCTCGCAGGCATGCGGCGATCGCCGAAAGAAACCGGGCCGGATGGACGATCTGCTGCACCGACTGCGGAGACCATGACAGAGTCCGGCGCCGGAACGACGTCCGAGGAGACGAAATGACACTGCTCGAAGTACGCGGACTCGGCAAACGCTTCGGCGGGCTCGACGCGGTCAAAAGCGTCGACCTCGATGTGGATGAAGGCAGGATCACTGCGGTGATCGGCCCCAACGGAGCGGGCAAATCGACTCTGTTCAACCTCATCCACGGCTTCTATCACCCCACGGCCGGAACGGTCACGTTCAGGGGCGATGACATAACGCATTCCTCCCCGCACCGGACGGTGGCCGGAGGAATCGCTCGCACCTTTCAGACGACGAACCTGTTCGAAGACAGCACCGTATTGGAGAACGTCCTGGCCGGCCGGATCGTACGGTCGAAATCCACCATCTTCGATGCGGTCTTTCACACGCCGCGTCATCGTCGTGAGTCGCGGGTCAACGAGGACAAGGCGATGGAGGCCCTCGAATACTGCGGGATCGCCGAACATCGCCACGACCTGGCCTCCAATGTTCCCCAGGAAGTGCAGAAGCGGACGGCAGTCGCGATGGCTCTGGCCACCGAGCCCGAGCTGCTCCTGCTCGATGAGCCGGCCGGAGGCATACCCGAGGAGGAGACAGCGGACTTCGGCGACCTCATCCGCTCTCTGCCGGGACAAGGGGTCTCCGTCCTTCTCGTCGAACACAAGATGACCATGATCATGGGCCTCGCGGACACGATCCTCGTTCTCGATCACGGGCAGAAGCTCGCGCTCGGAACGCCGGCGGAGATTCAGTCGAACCCGGACGTGATCCGCGCCTATCTCGGATCTTCGACAGATGAGGAGAACTGATGCTCACCCTCGACAACGTCAGCACGGGATACGACGCCACCGATGTTCTTCACGGCGTGAGCATCACTGCCCGCCCCGGCGAGCTCACAGTCATCCTCGGTGCCAACGGATCAGGGAAGACGACCCTGTTCAAGACGATCAGCGGTCTCATGCCGGTCCGATCCGGCTCTGTCGACTACGAGGGGCGCAAGCTCCACCGTGCTCGACCGAATGCGATCGTCAAAGCGGGGATCGCTCACTGTCCCGAAGGACGCCACCTGTTCGGGAAGATGTCGGTGGAGAAGAATCTGCGCTTGGGGTCCTACCCTCATCGGAACAGTTCCCGCACAGAGGAGATCTACGCTCAGGTGCTCGAACTGTTCCCGATTCTGGGCGAGAAGGCGAAGCAGCCCGCCGGTTCGCTCTCGGGCGGTCAGCAGCAGATGGTCGCCATCGGAAGAGCGCTGATGTCGGATCCGAGTCTGCTCATCCTCGACGAGCCTTCGATGGGCCTGGCACCGATCATCGTCGAACAAGTGCTCGCCTCTGTGGCGCAGATCAACGACCGAGGCATCGGAGTCCTCCTCAGTGAGCAGAACGCGAAGGCATCGCTCGCGATCGCTCACCGCGGCTATGTCCTCGCTGAAGGACGGGTCGTCCTCGCCGATGACGCTTCTCGGCTGCTGGACAATCCCGACGTCCAGGCCGCCTACCTCGGGCTGTGAATTCCGATCGGCCTCGCCGAGGTGGTCCCCCGACTCCCCGATCTGGGGCTCTGCGGCAGACCTCTCATTCGTCGAGGAAACGCGAGACGTCACCAGCACCGACGCGGGCCACTTCAGGGAATTTGCCGGTGAAGTCGATGACCGAGGTCGGCACGACACCGGGAACTCCGGATTCGATGACGACATCGAGATCGTTGCCGAGCTGGTCCATCACATCCTCGGCGTGGGTGAGCGGGTCCTCATCGCCGGGCAGCAGCAGGGTCGATGACAGGATCGGCTCGCCCATCGCCTCGACGAGGGACAGGGCGGTGACGTTCTGCGGGATTCGAGCTCCGACCGAATGCTTCTTCGGATGCATCATCCGGCGCGGGACCTCCTTCGTCGCCTTCATGATGAACGTGTACGGACCGGGCGTCATCGATTTGATGGCTCGGAAGTCCGCATTGCCGACGATGACGAACTGTCCCAGCTGGGCGAAGTCGTGGCACATCAGTGTGAAGTGGTGCTTCGAGCCGAGGTGGCGGATGCGGGTGATCCGCTCGATGCCCTCCTTGTTGTCCAAGGCGCAGCCGAGCGCGTAGCAGGAGTCCGTGGGATAGGCGATCAGCCCTCCGCTTCTCAAGGACTCAGCGGCCTTCTCGATCAGTCGGTTCTGTGGGTTCTCCGGATGGATATTCAGTAGTGTCGCCATACTTCATGCTAACCACTCAGACCGCTGAGGGCGAGGGTCTCGCAGCGACTCTCCCGATGTCGGGGTCCGAGGCCAGGAGGATATTCACCCACCGTGACCGCGGGTCCGCGTCGACGAGCAGCGCCTTGAGCAGCAGGGTCGCAGGCAGGGCCAGCAGGGCTCCGAGCCAGCCGAGCACCCACACCCAGAACAGCAGCGAGAGGAAGGAGATCAGCGGTGTCACTCCGACCGATTCGCCGGTGAACTTCGGCTGGATGATCGCCTGGATGACGAAGTTGAGAACGCTGTAGGCGATGACCACCCAGAGCGCGGCCTGCCATCCGCTGTCAACGAGGGCGAGCAGCGCGGGCGGGACGAGGCCGATGACGAATCCGATGTTCGGAATGTAGTTCGTCAGGAAAGCGAGCACGCCCCACACCCAGATGAGCGGCACATCGATGATGGCCAGGGCGATGACGTCGAGGAACGCGACGATGAGGCCGAAGATCGTCGCCACCACCCAGTAGCGTCGCACACCGCCGGCGAAATCGCCGAGGGAGGCCGACAGGGACGGCTTGACGTCGAGGAGCATCCGCATCCGCTTGTCGATGCCCATCGAATCCATCGCTACGAAGAACACAGCCATGATGACGGTGGTCAGCAGACCGGCGACCGATGACGCGTTCGACAGCAGAGGATAGATGGCGTCGAGGACCGAGCGGACGTCGAAGGCCTTGAGCTGTTCCTGGATCACCGAGGACGTCACCCCGATGTCCGAGAGCATCGCCAGCGTGCTCTGATAGGTGGCCGCGAGCTGGTTGCTGTAGCTGGGGATGAGGATGACGAGCTCGGCCACGGACCAGGCTGTGAGCCCGAAGAACGCGAAGATCATGCACAGCACGAGGACGACCGAGATGCAGGCGCCGATCGCGCGCGGGATCTTCAGTCTGGTGAGAATCCTCTGCACGGGGTAGACGACGATGTAGAAGTTCAGCGCCAGGAACACAGGGGCCACGATGTCCTGGAGCCCGCGGAAGAACGACAGCGCATAGGCAAGTCCCGCGATCGTCAAGGCGATCATGAGAGCACGCGCGGGTGAGCGCGAGAACCAGGGCCGCGCCTCGGCTTCCGCTCCGGCTGAGACAGAGGTGACAGAGTCCCCCGCCGAGGCGGGCCCGCCGGACCCGTCCCACGCCGAGGCGGTCCCACTGGCCCCGTCCCCCGCTGGTGCCGAGTGCACGGAGGTCGGTTCAGCCCCCGTCGAATGCGCGGACCCGACTGTCGCCGAGGCCGAATCCGGCCGCGGGTCCGAACTCGAGGACGGAGCAGGCGCGGCAGGGCGGGCATGCTCGCCGGACGTGCCGACGGCGTCGTCGACGCCCGTGCCCTCTGGCTGCTCGTCCTCGTTCATTCAGCGCCTCCGCCGCTTCTCTCGAATGCGCATCGACACCTCGATCGGCGTGCCCTTGAAACCGAAGGTCTCACGCAGACGTCGAGTGATGAACCGACGGTAGCCGGGATCGAGGAAGCCGGTCGTGAACAGCACGAACTTCGGCGGACGCGACTGCGCCTGGGTGCCGAAGAGGATGCGAGGCTGCTTGCCGCCGCGCACGGGATGCGGATTGGCCGCGACCAGCTCGCCGAGGAACGCGTTGAGCCGACCCGTGGGAATGCGGGTGTCCCAGCCCTCGAGTGCCGTCTCCATCGCGGGCACGAGCTTCTCGGCGTGCCGACCGGTCTTCGCGGAGATGTTCACCCGCGGCGCCCAGGCCACATGCGAGAGGTCCCTCTCGATCTCTCTCTCGAGGTAGTAGCGGCGTTCGTCGTCGAGGAGGTCCCACTTGTTGAACGCGAGCACCACGGCTCGACCGGCCTCGGCGGCCGTGGTCACGATGCGCACATCCTGTTCGCTCAGGGGTTCCTGGACCTCGAGGAGGACGACGGCCACCTCGGCGCGCTCGAGCGCGGTCTGGGTGCGCAGCGCGGCGTAGAAGTCCGCGCCGCTGGCCTGATGTGCACGCCGCCGGATTCCTGCGGTGTCGACGAAGCGCCACTGCTTGCCGCCGAGCTCGATGAGTTCGTCGACGGGGTCACGAGTGGTGCCGGCGACATTGTCCACAAGCACACGGTCGGTGCCCAGGAGCTGGTTGAGCAGGGAGGACTTGCCGACGTTCGGCCGCCCCACGAGAGCCACACGGCGCGGCCCGCCCTCTTCGATGCGGGTGTCGACGGCGGAGACCTCCGGCAGGACGGTGAGGACCTCGTCGAGCAGGTCGGCCACTCCGCGCCCGTGCAGGGCCGAGACCGTCCACGGCTGCCCCATGCCCAGGCCCCAGAGTTCGGCGGCCATGAGCTCGCCGCGTTCGTCATCGACCTTGTTCGCCGCGAGGATGACGGGCTTCTTCTTCCTCCGCAGCATCTGCACGATCATCTCATCGGTCGAAGTCGGCCCGGTGGTCGCATCGACGACGAGCACGACGGCATCGGCCATGTCCACAGCGATCTCCGACTGGATCGCGATCCGCGAGGCCATGCCCTTCGAATCCGAATCCCAGCCGCCGGTGTCGACGAGGGTGAATGCCTTCGTGTTCCACTCCGCCCGGTAGCTCACCCGGTCACGGGTGACGCCGGGAACATCCTCGACGACGGCCTCGCGACGGCCGAGGATCCGGTTGACCAGCGTCGACTTGCCGACGTTCGGGCGTCCGACGACGGCGAGCACGGGGGCGGCCCCGAGCACGTCCTCTTCCTCGACCTCGAAGCCGTGAACCCTCAGCAGGGCACGGTCCTCGTCCTCGAGCTCGTAGCTCTCGAGCCCGGCCTCGAGTGCGGTCGCCCGCTGTTCGGCCTCCTCGTCGCTGATGCTCTCGACCCGGTCGACCAGGTCCTCATCGGGTGTTTCGTGGAATTCGGATTCGCTCATTGTGAGTCCTTCACCAGCTGCAGCACCGTCTCGACCACCTGGTCGAAGTCGATGTCGCTGGTATCGAGTGTGTACACTCCGTCGGCGGCCTCTGTGAAGCTCGTCGTGGCGGAGTCCTTCGCGTCACGGCCGGTGACCAGGTCTTCGGTGGCGGCGATCGCCTCGGCCTCGGTGTTTCCGTGCACTTCCTTCGCACGGCGGGCCACCCGCACCTCGTCACGGGCGGTCATGAGGATGCGCACCTCGGCGTCGGGTGCCACCACGGTCGTGATGTCCCGGCCCTCGACGACGATGCCCTCGGGTGCGGCGGCGATGTATTCGCGCTGCATCTCGATGAGCTCCTCGCGGGCGTCGACGACGCCGGAGACCGTCTGCACATTCGCCGACACGTCCGTGCCACGGATCTCCTCGGTGACGTCGATGTCGTCGACGGAGACGAAGAACTCGTCGGGGCTCAGCGAGATCTCGAGATCGGCCCCGCGCACCTGCTCGAGGACGTCGACGGGATCGGTGACCCCGCGGTTGAGGCACAGCCACGCCATTGCGCGATACATCGCACCGGTGTCGAGGTACTGGTATCCCATCCGACGCGCCACCTCCTTGGCGGTGCTCGACTTCCCCACTCCGGATGGTCCGTCAATGGCTACGACGCTCATGCAGTTCCTTCTTTCTCGATGGCGGATTCGGGGATCTGCCATCCCTTCGACAGCAATCCGATCTCCAGCTCCTGCTGGATGGCCGGAACCACGGACACGTCGACCATGCCGAGCTTCCGACCGGAGGCGTGATCCATGCGGAAGTCCTCGACATTGACGCCGAGGTCGCCGATGTCCTTGAACAGCCGGGCCAGGGTCCCGGGCGTGTCCGGAACCAGGATCGTGACAACAGCATAGGTGGTGGGCGGCTGCCCGTGCTTGCCGGGAATCCGGTCGTGTCCCTCATTGCCCAGAGCGATCGCCTTCGCGAGCAGCCCGGTCGAACCGGGACCGAGTTCGAGCGCGCCGATGACCTCGTCGAGTTCGCTCCGCAGATCCACGAGCACGGACCGGACCTCTTCGGCGTTCCCGGACAGTATCTGCGTCCACAGGCCCGGGTCGCTGGCGGCGATGCGCGTGACATCGCGCAGCCCCTGTCCGGCCAGGGCGATCTCCTCCAACGGTGCGTGCCGCAGCTGGGAGGCCACCAGAGAGGCGACGACTTGCGGCACGTGTGAGACCTTCGCGACCGCGGCATCATGGATGCGCGGATCGAGGTGCAGCACCGAGGCACCCGTGTCCTCGGCCATGGCGATGACCTCGCCGAGGCGGTCGGACGGTGTGTCCGCATCCGAGCAGATCACCCACGGCCGGGCCGTGAAGAGATCGGACTGCGCGGCGATGGCGCCGGACTTCTCCCGGCCGGCCATCGGATGGCAGCCGATGTAGCGATCGAGCTGGGCATGCGTGACGAGCGCCGTCACCGACTCGAGGAGACGGGTCTTGACGCTGGCGACGTCCGTGACCGTCGCGTCCGGGTAGGTCTCGAGCGCCGAGGCGATGACGCGTGCCGCGACATCGGGCGGGGTCGCGACGACGACGATGTCCGGGTCGGCGGCGGAGCCGGCGGACGCAGATGCGTCAGCGTCGGCCTGGGCGAGCACCCGTCCGGCGCCGAGGTCGGCGGCGAGCTGCTGAGCGGTCGGCGAGGCGTCCTCGAGGGTCACCTGATGGCCCTTCTCGCTCAGCGCCAGCCCCAAGCTGGCACCGAGCAGGCCGGTGCCGATGATGTGGACTCTCACAACCCGACGGCCTCGAAGAGGGCACCGACCTCATCGGAGCGCAGCGGGCGGATCTTACCCTGCTTCTGCTCGTCGAGCACGATCGGTCCGAACCTCAAGCGCACGAGCCGCTCCACCGGATGGCCGATCTCGGCGAGGAGTCGGCGCACGATCCGGTTGCGGCCCGAGTGCAGGGTGAGTTCGACGACGGACTTGCCCGGCGTCGAGTCGACGAGCCTGAAGTCGTCGACCTTGACGAAGCCGTCCTCGAGGTCGATGCCGGCCTTGAGGATCGCGCCGGCGTCCTTGGCCAGCTGCCCCTTGACCTTCGCGAGGTAGGTCTTCGGGATCTCGTAGCGCGGATGGGCCAGGCGGTTGCTCAGCTCTCCGTCGTTGGTCAGCAGGATGAGCCCCTCGGTCTCGGTGTCGAGACGACCGACGTGGAAGAGGCGCTCGTTGTTGTTGCGCACGTAGTCGGCCAGGCAGGGGCGCCCCTCGGGGTCGCTCATCGTCGACACGACACCGGCCGGCTTGTTGAGCACGAGGTAGACCTTCTTGGTCTGTGTCGAAATTCTCACCGTATCGACATGCACGGACTGCGTCTCGGGGTCGATCCGGGTGCCCAGCTCGGTCACGACGGAGCCGTCGACCTCGACGCGCCCGTCGACGATGAGCTGCTCGCACGCCCGACGTGAGCCCAGGCCCGCCTCGGCGAGCACCTTCTGCAGCCGCACACCACCGCTGACATGGGCATCCGATGTCTGGCCGGTCCCCGAAGCAGGCTTCCGGGAGGCCTTGGAATTCGTTGCTGCGCGCTGTTTTCGACTCGGTCGGTTCTGGCGCCCGCCGGGCGCACGGGGATCACGGTAGGGACTCATACTTCCATTCTCTCAAATCAATCGGCTGCTCGTGACATCTCGACGCTCTCATCGGCGATATCGTCCGAGCCGATCTCGGCGAGCACCTCGGTGTCTTCCGAGCCGAGTTCGGCGACGTCGGCGTCCTCGGGCAGGTAGGGGGCGATGTCCGGCAGATCGTCGATCGAATTCATCCCCATGGTGTCGAGGAACTCACGCGTCGTCGCATAGAGCAGCGCCGAGGTCGACGCCTCCTTCCCCGCTTCGACGATGAGTCCGCGCAGCAGCAGGGTCCGGATCACCCCGTCGACGCTGACGCCGCGGATCGCGGCGATGCGCGGTCGTGAGATCGGCTGCCGGTAGGCGATGACGGCCAGCGTCTCGAGCGCCGCCTGGGACAGCTTCGTGCTCTGATCTGCGGTGAGGAAGTCCTTGACGACGTCGTGGTAGTCGCCGCGGGAGAAGATGCGGAAGCCGCCGGCGACGTGGCGGATCTCGAACCCGCGCTGCCGACGGTCCTCGTCGCCGTCATAGTCGGCCTTGAGCACGGCGATGGCTTCGAGCACTGTGTCCTCGTCGAGGCCGAGCGAGGCGGCGAGCTCCCCGGCGCCGACGGCCGCATCGGTGATCATGAGCACGGCCTCGATGCCGGCGAGGATCTCGTCGTCGATCATTCGTCCTCTTCCAAATCGTTTGCGGAGTCCTCGTCCTCATCGGCTCCCGTATCCCCTGCGGAGCCCTCGTGCGCTGATTCCGTGCCGGCGCCGGCCTCGTCCTCGTCGGCGCTCCAGGCGCCTTCGGTGCGCAGGTCGACGCCGTCCTCGCTCATCTCGGTGCGGTGGATGAGGAGGCGTCCGAGCGGTTCGGGCTGATCGAAGTCGCACAGCCCGACCTTGAACAGCTCCAGCAGGGCGAGGAAGCGGGCGACGACGACCAGAGTGTTCTCGGCCGTGTCCATGAGATCGGCGAAGTCGACCTCGCCGCCGCGCAGCAGCGACAGGATGTGTCCGCGCTGCTCGGACACGCTGACCAGCGGCAGATGGATGTGGTCGACGGCCACGCTCGGCGGGGTGTGGTCGCGTTGGAGCACGGTGGCGAAGATGCCGGCCAACTCCCCGGGGCCGATGTTCAGCTGCAGCGGAGGCAGCACGTCCTGGAACTCGGCCTCGAGGCCGACGTCGCGGGGCGCCCGGATCGATCCGGCGGCCATCGCCTCGGCGAGGTAGCCGGACACGGACTTGTACGCCTTGTACTGGAGAAGTCGGGCGAAGAGGAGGTCCCTGGCCTCGAGCAGTTCGAGGTCGAGCACCTCCTCGCCCTCTTCGTGCGGGAGCAGACGCGCGGTCTTGAGGTCGAGCAGCGTGGCCGCGACGAGGAGGAACTGCGAGATCTCGGCGAGGCTCGCCTTGTCCTTGAGCTCGGCGGTGTAGGCGATGAACTCGTCGGTCACCTCGGCCAGCGCGATCTCGGTGACGTCGAGCCGGCGTTTCGAGATCAGCCCGAGCAGCAGGTCGAAGGGGCCGGAGAAGTTCTCCAGCTCCACCTGGAATCCCTGCGCGGCCTCATGCACTGCGGCGTCGTTCAGGGTGCGCCTCCGCGGGCGATGAGCTCCCGGGCCAGACGCCGGTAGGCCTCCGAACCCGCGTGCTTGGGCGCGAAGCTCGTGATCGGCTCGGCGGCCACGGAGGCGTCGGGGAACTTCACGGTGCGGTTGATGACGGTCTCGAAGACCTTGTCGCCGAAGGCCTCGGTGACACGCGACATGACTTCCTTCGAGTGCAGGGTCCGCGAGTCGAACATCGTCGCGAGGATCCCGTCGATCTCGAGCGAGGGGTTGAGCCGATCCTGGACCTTCTCGATGGTCTCGACGAGCAGGGCGACACCGCGGAGAGCGAAGAACTCGGTTTCGAGCGGGATGACGACCCCGTGGGCCGCGGTGAGCGCATTGACGGTGAGCAGGCCGAGCGAGGGCTGGCAGTCGATGAGGATGACATCGTATTCGTCGGCGACCTTCGCCAGCGCTCGGGCCAGCACCTGCTCGCGGGCGACCTCCCCGACGAGCTGGACCTCGGCGGCGGAGAGGTCGATGTTCGCGGGCAGGATGTCGATGTCCTCGAAGTCCGTGCCGACGATCACCTCGTGCGGGTCCAACCGCGGGTTCATCAGCAGATTGTAGACGCTGATGTCGAGGTCATAGGGGTTGAGACCGAGCCCTACGGACAGGGCGCCCTGCGGATCGAAGTCGACGAGCAGCATCTTGCGTCCGTAAGCGGCCAGAGCGGCGCCGAGGTTGATCGACGAGGTCGTCTTCCCGACTCCGCCCTTCTGGTTGACCATGGCGATGATGCGGGCGGGCCCGTGCGAACTCAAGGGGGCCGGCTCCGGGAAATCCTGGGGCTCGGATGCTGCGGACCTCTGCTGGGGAATATCCAACGCCTCTTGCGTATTCATCACTCGGATGGCCACCTTTCGTTGCTCTTCGTCCAACCCTACCGCGCCCGGGGGTGCGAGGTCGCGTACACTTCCCGCAGTGTCTCCTCGGTGACCTTCGTGTAGATCTGCGTCGTCGTCACCGAGGCATGCCCGAGCAGCTCCTGGACGACGCGGATGTCCGCCCCGCCCTCGAGCAGATGCGTGGCGAAGGAGTGGCGGAAGGTGTGCGGCGACACTTCGACCTCGAGTCCGGCGTGTTCGCCCGCGGTCTTGACGATCTGCCAGGCGCTCTGCCGCGACAGGCGAGTCCCCCGGGCGTTGAGGAACAGCGCTCCCGCCGGCGAACTCGTCTTCGCCTTCGCCGCCATCGTCGGCCTCACTCGCGACACCCAGCTGCCCAGGGCGCGTGCCGCATGGGAGCCGAAGGGCACGATCCTCTCCTTGCCCCCCTTGCCGTAGACACGGACGAGTCCGGAGTCGAGGTCGAGGTCGTCGAGATCGACCCCGACGGCCTCGGAGATGCGTGCGCCCGTGGCGTAGAGGAGTTCGAGGAGGGCCGCGGCCCGGATCTGCACGGGTTCCTCACCGGCCGCGGTCGCCAGCATCGCCTCGATCTCCTCGAGCGAGAGCGCCTTGGGCAGCCGCAGTCCTTCCTGCGGCGGGCTGACCTCGGAGGCCGGGTCGGTGGGGGCGAGGTTCTCGGCGAAGGCGAAGGTGTGGAAACGACGCACCGCCACGAGCGCGCGGGCCCGGGTCCGCGGAGCGAGGCCGGTGTCGAGCAGATGCAGTCCGTAGTCCTCGACCCGTCCCCGATCCACCTCGCCGAGGCGGCCGATCCCCTCACCGTGCAGCCAGGTCCCGTAGCGGGCGAGGTCACGGGCGTACGCATCGATGGAGTTCCGTGACAGGCCGCGTTCGAAGCGCAGGGAGTTGAGATAGGACTCGAAGCCGCGCCGCAGCCCCTCGGGCAGCTCATCGGGCAGGAGTTCGGCCCCGTGCCGAGCCATGGCCCTCAGTCCTCGTCGGTGATGACTTCGGCCCCGCGGCCGAAATCGGCGCGGCCGTCGACGAGGCGGCGCGGCGCTTCGACAGATCGCAGGCTCACGGGGCTGCCCTCGGCCTCGGCGCGGAGCACGCGCGAGACCTGGAGGATCGCCAGCTGGGCGATCGCGTTCGTGATCCGCCCCGTCACGACGGCGTCGAGCGCCTCGTCGATGTCGACCCAGCGGAAGCGGAGCCCGGCTTCCTCCTCGCTGCGCTCGTGCCGCTCGGCCTCGGGGACGAGACTGATGTCCCGGGCGAGGAAGAGGCGCATCGTCTCGCTGCTGCCGCCGGGGGTCAGGCAGGAGTCGCTGAGGACCTCCCACTTCTTCGCGGTCAGATCGGCCTCCTCGACGAGCTCCCGCTTGGCCGCGTCGAACGGATCCTCACCGGTCACATCGAGCAGCCCCGCGGGCACCTCCCACAGGCGGGCCCGGACCGGGTGCCGGTACTGCTGGATGAGCAGGATCCGCTGCTGCTCGTCGACCACGGCCACGCCCACGGCGCCGGTGTGCGCCATCATGTCGCGAACGAGTCCGGGGGCCTCCGGCAGGTCGAAGGTCTCCCGGCGGACGTCCCAGACCGCACCGCGGTAGACGAGTTCGGACGCGGTGATGTTCGGGGTGTAGGTCTCGTCCTTCAGTGTGCTCATCGGCTGCCTCCCGGTGCTTCGACGGTGGTGGGAAAGGCGATGCCGCCGGCGCTCTCGCCGACGGCATCGCCAGGATGGTCCGGGTCCTCGAACTGCTGCCGAGTCTCCCGTGCCATGGTGTGGTCTCTCAGTCTCTCACTGATGCGCCCGGTCGCTCACTGGCGTTCCAGTGCCGCGGCCACCAGCCCCGCGAACAGCGGGTGCGGACGAGTCGGGCGCGATTTGAGTTCGGGGTGAGCCTGCGTCGAGACGTAGAACGGGTGCGTGGCCGCCGGCAGCTCGACGAATTCGACGAGCTCGCCGTTGGGCGAGGTGCCCGAGAACTCGAGCCCCGCCTCGGCGAGCTGTTCGCGGTACGTGTTGTTGACCTCGTAGCGGTGGCGGTGGCGTTCATTGATCGTGTTCGAGCCGTAGACGCCGGCGACGACGCTGCCTTCGGCCAGCTTCGCCTCGTAGGTGCCCAGGCGCATGGTGCCGCCCAGGTCGCCCTCGCCCTCGACGATGGACAGCTGCTCGGCCATCGTCGCGATGACCGGGACCGCGGTCTCCGGGTCGAACTCGGAGGACGAGGCCGCCTCGATGCCGACGACGTTGCGCGCGTATTCGATGACCATGCACTGCAGGCCCAGGCACAAGCCCAGAGTCGGAATCTGGTGGGTGCGCGTGTACTCGAGCGCGCCGAGCTTGCCCTCGATGCCGCGGATGCCGAAGCCGCCGGGCACGCAGACCGCGTCGAGTCCGGACAGGGCGTTCTCCGCGCCCTCGGGGGTGCGGCAGTCGTCGGAGGCGATCCAGTGGATCTTCACCTTCGCGTCGTTGGCGAAGCCGCCGTGGCGCAGGGCCTCGGTCACCGACAGGTAGGCGTCGGGCAGGTCGATGTACTTGCCGACGATGCCGATCGCGACATCGCGGGCGGGATTGTGCACCCGTTCGAGCACCCAGTCCCACTTCGTCCAGTCGACGTCGCGGAAGGGCAGGTTGAGGCTGCGGATGACGAACACGTCGAGGCCGCCGTCGTGGAGGACCTTCGGGATGTCGTAGATGCTCGGAGCATCGACGCAGGAGACGACGGCGTCGGTCTCGACATCGCAGGCACCGGCGATCTTCGACCGGATCGAGTCCGGAAGTTCGCGGTCGGAGCGCAGCACGATCGCATCGGGCTGGATGCCGATCGAGCGCAGCGTCGCCACCGAGTGCTGGGTCGGCTTCGTCTTCAGCTCTCCGGAGGGCCCGAGGTAGGGCACGAGGGAGACGTGGATGAAGAACACATTGTCCCGACCGATGTCATGGCGGACCTGACGGGCCGCTTCGAGGAAGGGCTGGGATTCGATGTCGCCGACGGTGCCGCCGATCTCGGTGATGATGACATCGGGACGCTCGGCCTCGGGGCGTTCGGCCTGCGCACGCATCCGCGCCTTGATCTCGTCGGTGATGTGCGGGATGACCTGCACGGTGTCGCCGAGATAGGCTCCGCGGCGCTCCTTCGCGATGACCGAGGAGTAGATCTGTCCGGTCGTGACATTCGCGGCGCCGTCGAGGTCGTTGTCGAGGAAGCGCTCGTAGTGGCCGATGTCGAGGTCGGTCTCGGCACCGTCCTCGGTGACGAAGACCTCACCGTGCTGGAAGGGATTCATCGTGCCGGGATCCACATTGAGGTAGGGATCCAGCTTCTGCATGGCCACCGTGAGTCCGCGCTGAGTGAGCAGGTGGCCGAGGCTCGAGGCCGTCAGTCCCTTGCCCAACGAAGAGGCGACGCCTCCCGTGACGAAGATGTGCTTTGCCGTATGTGTGCCACCAGGGCCAGTTCGATTCACCACGGGATTTGATTCTATCAAAGTCCGGTTCACGAATCCGAGACCGCGTCGACCTCGGCGTACAGATCGAGCAGCGTTTCGGAGATCGCGGCACCGTTGCTGACGTCGATGACCCGCTTCTTCGCCGCCACAGCGGAGGTTCCGCGTCCCGTCGGATCGTCGAGAAGATGATTGATCTCACGCAGCAGCCCGTCGGTGTCGTCTGCCTCGACGCTCTGCGCGGCCTCGCCCCAGATGCCTGCGCGGCGTCCGCTGCCGATGAACACGGCCGGCTTCGACAGCTGCATGAGGTCCTCGTGGCTCAGTCCGGTCATCGTCTCGCTGGCGATGACGACGTCCGCTGCCGCGGCGACGTCGACGAGGTCACCGGCCGGAGCGACGATGACGCCGCGGTCGGCGAATTCGCGAGCGACAGTCGAACGGTCCTTGCCGGTGCCGGTGAGCACGGTGACGACCCGTCGGCCGGGACGCTTGCGGTTGATCTGGTCGGCGGCGTCGAGCACGGTCGCCAGCGCCGTGTGGTCGCGCAGGGCGATGGGGCTGGCGACCAGCCAGGTGCCTTCCGAGATGCCGAGTTCGCGTCGGACTTCCGCCCGCGGGGTGCGCACGGTGAGGTCGACGTCGATGTCCGGGTGGACGAGTTCGGCGCGTTCGACGACCGGGACCTTGCCGCTGAAGTAGTCGACGACGGGTTCGGTGGTTCCCAGCACGGCGGTGGCCGTGCGTCCGACGATGTCGGCACCGGTCTTCTCGATGACGTTCGCGGAGTCGAAGGACTCGACCGTGGCCACGACCTTCGGATGCAGGCGGGCGGGCAGACCGGTGAAGGCGAGTCCGGCGAGCGTCGCCGCGTGGAGTCCGTGCGCGTGGACGATGTCGACGTGCTGGTAGTACTTGTGAAGGGTGAAGGCGGTGTTCGGATCGGCCATGCTGAAGCGTCTGCGAGCGGCGAGTTCGATCTCGCGGAATTCGCCGGCCAGCTCCTCGGGAACACCGAACGTGCCCAGCAGCGACCGGTGTGCGGCGACGGCGACCTTGAAGCCCGCGCGGAGGTGACCGAGCACGGCGAGCTTCGCCACTTCGACGACCGGACCTGTGGTTTCGGCGAGCACGTGCAGAATCCTCGTGTCTGCGCTCAGTGGGTTGACCTCGCCGGATTCGCTCATTTCCTCATCCTCTTCTTTCGATCGACGCTGCTTCTAGCCTACCTGGGCTCATAGGAGTTCCGTGTAAAGGCTCACGAGTTTGTCGGCCACTTCCCTCTCATCGGGAAGCTCGGCTCCCCGGCTCCGAGCGCGGGCGCCCAATTCGGCCCTGCGAGCGGGATCGACGGCGAGCTCGGCGACCGCCTCGGCCAGCGCCCGATCATCGTCATCGGCCACGAGGATGCCCGCGTCGGCAACGAGTTCGGCGCTGCCGCCGGTGGCGGTGGCGACGATCGCCTTGCCGGCCATCAGCGCCTCCTGGAGCACGAGTGCCCGGGCCTCCCACACGCTGGTGAGGACATAGATGTCAGCGGCGGCGGCGAGTTCGGCGATGTCGTCGCGGGCGCCGAGGAAGTGCAGCGGGGGAACCGCCGAGGCGGCCCTGAGCTGATCGTACTGGGCGCGGACGTCGGCGAGCACCCCTTCGTCGGCGGCACCGGCGATGAGGACGACGAGCGCAGGGTCGTCTGTGTCCCCGTCCGAGTCCTCAGCGGGGCTGTGTCCGACTCCCGGTTCCTCGCCGAGGCGGCCGAGTGCGCGCACGAGCATCGGATAGTTCTTCTGCCGCGCCACGCGGCCGACGGCGAGCACGATGACCGCTCCTTCGGAGAAGGAGTATTCGGCGGCCAGGCGGGCACGTGCGGTGCCGGCCGCCTCGGCGCTGATCTGCTCGACCTTCGGGGCCGCGGCGGGCAGGAAGCGCGCATCGCTCGCACCGAGTTCTCGGGCCCGTTCGACGAGGTCGGTGCTGGCACCGAGCACGAGGTCGGCCCCGCGGGCGAGCATCGTCTCCACCTGGGTCTCGACTTTCGCCCGCAGCCCGTGCCCGCTGGCCTGGTTGTGGAGGCTGAGGACGAACCGCGGCCGGGCCCGCAGTGTGCGCAGGGTGAGCAGGGTGATGAGTCCGGCGCGGAATCCGTGGGCGTGGACGATCTCGGCATCGAAGCTGCGCAGCAGGGCGCGTTGGCGCCTGACCAGCGCCGCATCGCCGACGCCGAGGCCGGCGCCCAGCTCGAGGGCGGCGAAGCGGACCCCGGGCAGCCGGGAGAAGCCGAAGTGCTCATCGGTGGCGGCGGGGCCGATGACGCCGACCTCGTGACCGGCGGCGGCCATATCGCGGGCCAGCGCGCGCACATGGGTGCCGACTCCCCCGGTCGAGGTTCCGAGTGCGTAGACGATTCTCATGACTCATCCTCACTGTCAGCTCGTGTGGTTTCGGACGAAGTGCGTTCGGTGCGGTCGGCGAGCAGTCGGCGGATCTCGCCGAGGAAGCCGCGGTCGGCGACGAGGACGATGACGGCGAAGACGACGCAGCCCAGCAGGGCCGCGGCGATGCCGGCGATCACGCCCGAGCTCGCAGTGTTGTCGAGCACTCCCCCGATCCATTGGGAGGTCACGATGCCCGCGGTACCGGCGACGACGGCGGCTCCCACAGCCAGCAGTCCGCGGCGACCGACGAAGGCGAGTCCGGTGGGCCCGAGCACGCGGCGGATGGACACGAGCAGGAATCCGCCGGCCACGCTCATGCCCAGCGCGTAGCCGACGCAGATGGCGACCAGGGTCAGCCCGGGATCCCCGTCGGCATTCGTCGCCAGGATGGCGACGATCATGCCGACGATGACGAGGATCCACCCCGTCGTCGTCGCCGCGGCCGAATGGCGGGAGCGTTCGAGAGCGTAGAACACGCGGGTGCCCCAGGCGACGAACGACCAGCCGGGCACGGCCAGGGCCATGACCATGATCGCCCGCCCCATCGAGTCGAAGGGCACGTCGGCGACGTCTTTGGCGGCGTCGATGGCGGTGAAGAAGGTCTGCAGGGGCCCGGCCGCGGACAGCAGGATGACGGCGCCGAGCCCGCCGATGGTGAGGATGAGCGCGGTCGTCGTCGAGGTCAGCGCGCGCAGGCGCACCGCTGCCTCGGCACGTTCGGCCTCACTCGACTCGGGGGCTCTGCTCCGGCCCGCCCAGGTCGACAGGGACGGGAACATCACGGTCGCCACCGGCACGGCGAGCACCGCATAGGGCAGGAGGTAGACGGCGTTGATGTAGCTGAAGAGGACGAAGGTGCCTTTGCCGCCCGAGTGGTTCGACAGCGTCAGGGTTGCGAGCACGGCCGCCTGCTGAGCCAGCAGCGCCGCCATTCCCGCTCCTGCCAGGCGCAGCACACGGTGGGCGACTCCGGGTGGGAAGGCGAAGGTGGGGCGCAGCCGCAGACCGGTCGAGCGCATCGGCAGCGCCAAGGGCAGGGCCAGTGCCGCCACGCCGAGCGTGGTGCCCCAGCCGAGCCATCCGAGGTGGGTCTGCCAGCTGTCGTCGGTGCCGCCGACGAGGCTGTAGGCGATATAGCTGCCGATGACGACGAGGCTCGACAGCAGCGGGGTGAAGGCCGGCCAGAGGAACTTCCGGTGCGCCTGGAGCACACCGGTGAGCACGGCGCCGATGCCGTAGAGGACGAGCTGCGGGGCGAACATCAGCAGGAACTGCGCGGTCGCCTGGACCTCGGCGGATTCAGGGGTCTTCGCGTCGACCAGCAGGTTCGCGATCTCAGGGGCGAAGGCGGCGAGGATGATCGACAGCGGCAGGGTGACCGAGACGGCCCACGTCAGCAGCGCCGAGGCGATGCGACCGGCCGTCTCCCGGTCCGCGCGGGCCAGTGGGATCGCGAGCAGCGGGATGACGGCTCCGGCCAGGGCACCGCCGGCGACGACCTCGAAGAGGATGTTCGGCACCTGGTTCGCGCTCTGGTAGGCGGTGCCGACGGTGCCGGCGCCGACGGTCGGTGAGAACACCAACCAGCGGAGGAATCCGACCAGTCGGGTGAAGAGGGTGATGATCGAGACGAGCAGCGCCGTGGAGGCGAAGACTCGAACGAGCTTGCTCACACGTCCTCGCGGCCGAAGGAGTCGATCTCGCGCAGGCCCGGGGTCGCTTCGATGACGGAGGTGAAGGACACCTTCTCGCTGGCCAGGGTGAGTCCGACGAGGACGGCGAGGATGATGCGGCGCCCGGCGGGGTCGGCGGTCTCGGCCAGGATCGTGCCGATGACCGCTCCGAGTGCGTTCGCCCCCGTATCGCCGAGCATGACCTCCCCGGCCAGGTCGTCGGGCCAGGCGGCTGCCGAGGCCCCGGCGATCGCGGTGGCGGGGGCCCAGGACACACCGTGGACGTGGTCGGCGAAGGCCACGGTGAGCAGCCCGGCCTTGAGCGTCCGGCCGGGACGGAGGTCGAGGAGGTTGAACAGGTTCGCCGATCCGGCGATGACTCCCCCGGTGACGACGATGTCGCAGGCCTTCGCCGCCCAGGAGATCCACTCGTCTGGTCGGGCGCAGCCGAAGAGCCCGGTTCTCCGCGAGCCGGTGCGCAGGATCGCGGCAGCGGCGATCGAGGCCAGCGGGATCCCGGCGACCTTGATCGCCCCCGTCGTGATCTCGCCGCGGGCCAAAGCGCTGAGGTGTCCGCGCAGGCCCTTCGAGGTTCCCGATTCGCAGAAGTCGTCGACGGCGCCGAGGCCGCCGGCCGCGCCGGTGGCCAGCAGGGTGGCCGCGCGCTGGCGGGGGTCGTCGATGAGCAGGCCGCCGGCCAGCAGGCCCGCGGTCACGGCCGGGCCTTCGATCAATGAGACCTCGCGGCCGGCATGGTTGGTGCGCACGACGCTGTCGTGGGTGCGCAGCCGGGATCGCAGCACGGCCTTCGTCGCGGCGAAGCCGGCGAGCCCGGCCACGGCGGAGCTGACGATGGATCGGATCATTGCGCGTCGCCCTTCTTCGTCTCGGAGGTCTTGGCGGGCAGGATTCCCTCGGCATCCTCGGCGAATCCGAAGTGTCCGTGCTTGCCCTCCTCACCGGCGGCCAACGCCCGCACCGCGATGACGGGACCGGCTCCGAGGCCGAGTCCGTCGACGGTGCTGGCCCGGGACTTCTCGGTCCGCAGCACGTTGACGAGTCCGTTCTGGGCCGATCCGGCGTCGCCGGCGACGACCACCGAGGCGGCTTCGGCGGTCAGCGCGGTGACGAAGTCGGTGACCAGGGTGCGGGTGGCCTTGTCGTCGCTCGCCTCGGGGCTGGGCTCCGTCTCCTCGGCCAGGGTCGAGTTCTCGTCGTCGATGACGATGAACAGCGAGGTCGTCTTGTGGTCGGTATCGGTGCGCAGGCGGTCGGCTTCGACGAAGGCGTCGTAGAGCTTCGGCGACTTCTTCTCCGCGGCCTTGCTGTCGTCGGCGTCCTCGAGCATCGAGGCGTTGCCGGTCAGGGCGATGACGAGCGCCGCGCGGATCGCGGTCGAATCGTCCTGCGGCAGGGCCGGCACGATGGTCCGCAGCTGTTCGAGGAAGTCGGCGGAGTTCTCGAGACTGAGCGTGTTCGGCACGAAGGACACGTCGCCGGCGATGGTTCCGTCGGCTTCCTTGACCCGGTTGCTGACCTCTTCGACCTGTTCGGGGTCGGCCTCGGGGCCGGCGATGATGCTCACCGCCTGGTCCTTGAGCGCACCTTTGATGAGTTCGGGGGCCGCGGCGGTGACGAATTCGTTCTGCTTGTCGATGTTGCCCTTGGCCGCGTCGAGGTTCGAGCGCAGATTGTCGCGGTCGGAGCGCAGCGCGTCGACCTGGCTCTGCAGGGACTCGCCGATCGGCTCCTTGAGCGGTCCCGCACCGAGGACGATGCCCACCGCGAGGGCGAGGAACACCGAGACGAGGGAGACGAGGTGGTATCGGAAATCAATCACTGGTCAGTCCTTGGATGAAGCCGACGGATTGCGGCGTGGTCGCGGGATCGGGTCCGAAGAGGGAGCCGACCCAGCCGAAGAACCCGTCGAGTTGGGCGCCGATGAGGCCGAGGAAGGTCTGTCCGGCCGAGGTCGCGGCCAGGGCGACGCCGAGGGCGACGAGACCGGCGACGATGAGCACGGCCAGCTGCAGGCTGGAGATGCGCTGCCGGTAGAGCAGGGACACGCCCTTGGCGTCGATGAGCTTCGACCCCACGCGCAGCCGGGTGATGAACGTCGAGGCCATGCCCTTGCGTCCCTTGTCGAGGAACTCCATGACGGTGTCATGGGTGCCGACGGCCACGATGAGTTCGGCTCCCTTGTCGTCGGCGAGCAGCATGGCGATGTCCTCGCTGGTGCCGGAGGCGGCGAAGGCGACACAGTCGACGCCGAGGGACTTCACGCGCTCGGTGCCCGGGGCGTTGCCGTCGCGGTAGGCGTGGACGACGATCTCGGCTCCGGAGGTCAGGGCGGTGTCGGACACGGAGTCCATGTCGCCGACGATCATATCGGGACGGTAGCCGGCCTCGATGATGGCGTCGGCGCCTCCGTCGACGCCGATGAGCAGCGGCCGGTATTCGCGGATGTAGGAGGACAGCATCGCCAGGTCCTCCTTGTAGTGGTAGCCGCGGACGACGATGAGGACGTGCCGGTCGGTGAAGCTCGTCTTCACCTCGGGCACGACGAGTTCGGCCGAGAGCAGGTCGGAGTCCTTGCGGATGTATTCGATCGTGTTGTCGATGAAGTCCACGAGCACGGAGTTCATTCCGGCCTCGGCCGCGTGCATGTCCTCGGCGATGGTCTCCTGCGTCTGCAGCACACCTGCGGCGATCTCGGTGTCGTCGAGGAGGACGGCGTCGCCGTCGGTGCTGATCTCGTCGTGTTCGTCCACGGCGTCGAAGATCTCGGGTCCGACGGCGTCGATGAGGGGGATGCCGGCGTCGACGATGATGCCCGGTCCGAGGTTCGGGTAGCGGCCGGAGATCGATTTGTCGGCGTTGATCACCGCGGCCGGGCGGCAGGCGACGAGGGCTTCGGCGGAGATGCGGTCGATGTCGGAGTGTTTGATGACCGCGATATCGCCTGCTTGGAGGCGTTTGGTGAGGTCTTTCGTGCGTCGGTCCAGCCGGGCAGGAGCCGGACCGGACCGGGTGGGTGCGGCGGGGTTCTCGCGGTGTCTGCGCACGTTCATGGTTCGCCCATCATCTCATGTGCTCATGGCGTCGGCGTCCTTGCCCTGCCGTGCCGAGTCGAGCAGCTCCGCGGCGTGGGCCTTCGCCGAGGCGGACTCGTCCATGCCCGCGAGCATGCGGGAGAGTTCGACGACCCGTTCGTCCTCCGACAGTTCCCGGACGCCTGAGCGCACCGTCTCCGCATCGTCGTCCTTGACGATGGTCACATGCGTATCGGCCCAGGCCGCGACCTGCGGCAGGTGGGTGACGACGATGACCTGCGCATTGCGGGCGAGCTTGGCCAGCCGGCGGCCGATCTCCACGGCGGCCTTGCCTCCGACGCCGGCGTCGACCTCGTCGAAGACATAGGTGGGGATGGATTCGCTGGCCGCGCGCACGACCTCGATGGCGAGCATGACGCGGGAGAGCTCACCGCCGCTGGCGACCCTGCCGATGTCGTCGGGGGTCGAGGATTCGTGGGCGGCGAAGGTCAGCCGCACCTCGTCGGCGCCGTGGGCGGCGGGTTCGCGCTCGGTGATCTCGAACGCCACGCTCGCCTTGGGCATCGACAGGGCGGCCAGCTCCTCGCTCACGGCGGCCGAGAACTCCTCGGCCGTGCGCGTGCGGATCGCGGTGAGCGCGGCGGCCGCGGATTCCATCGCCTCCCGAGCCTCGGCCAGTTCGGCGTCGAGACCGTCGAGGTCGCGGTCCTCGGCCTCGAGTTCGGCGAGTTCTGCTGCCGACCGGGTCTCGAATTCGAGCACCTCGGCCACGTCCTGCCCGTAGGGGGCGAGGCTGCCGAGCTCGGCGCGGCGGGCCTCGGTCTCCTCGAGCGAGGTCTCGCCGAGTTCGTCGAAGCCCGAGAGGTAGGAGGACAGTTCGGCAGCGGAGTCCGACAGACGCAGCACTGCGTCGCCCAGGGCTTCGCGGATGGTGACGAGGTCTTTGTCGGAGCCTTCGACATCGGTCACGGCGCTGATGGCCTGGTGGACGAGGTCGACGGCGGCCCCGGCATCATCGGCCTCTCCGCCCAGCAGCAGGTCGTGGGCGGTGCCGACGGCGCGGGTGATGTCGGCCGCGGCGCCGAGTTTCGCCGACTGCGCGGCCAGGCTTTCGTCCTCGCCCGGTTCGGGGCGGACGGCATCGATGGCCTCGAGGCAGCCGCGCAGCCACAGGATGCGTTCGCGGCGGGCAGCGGTGGAGTCCTTGATGCGGGCGACCCGGGCCTCGGTCTCGCGCCAGGCATCGAAGGCGACACGGTAGCGCTCGGCCACCTCGGCGAGCTCCGCTCCCCCGGCCGCGTCGAGGAGTTCGCGCTGCTGGGCGGTGCCCTTGAGCCGCAGCTGTTCGGACTGGCCGTGCAGAGTGATGAGGTCGGCGGAGATGTCGGTGAGCACGGAGATCGGCACGGTGCGGCCGCCGGCGGTGGCTCGGGCACGTCCCTTCTGCGCGACGGTGCGGGAGATGATGGCCTCGTCGTCGGCGCTGCCGCCGGCTTCCTCGATGCGTTCGCGCACAGGCTCGGCGACGCCGGTGAAGATGCCTTCGACCTCGGCCTTCTCCGCTCCCCTGCGGACGACCGAGGAGCCGACCTTGCGGCCCATGAGCAGCGACAGGGCGGAGACGAACATCGTCTTTCCGGCACCGGTCTCACCGGTGACGACGGTGAAGCCCGTGTCGAGTTCGACTTCGGCCTCGGCGATGACACCGAGGTGGGAGATCCGCAGTTCGGAGATCATTCAGGCCTCCTTGATCGGTCCCCGCCAGCCGGAGACGGGCAGACGGAATTTCGCGACGAGTCGGTCGGTGAAGGGACCGGTGTGCAGGCGGGCGAGCCGGATCGGCGATTTCGAGCGGGTCGCCTCGATGCGGGCCCCGGCAGGCAGTTCGAGAGCGCGCCGACCGTCGCACCACAGCACGGCGGCGAAGTCCGGGTTGCCCGGTGAGATCTCCACGCCGAGGCGGGAGTTCGGGTTGACCACGAGCGGTTCGGCGAACAGGGCGTGGGCGGAGATCGGGACGAGGATGAGCGCTTCGACCTCCGGCCAGACGATGGGACCGCCGGCGGAGAAGGAGTAGGCGGTCGAGCCGGTGGGGGTGGCGAGGATGACGCCGTCGCAGCCGAAGGAGGACACAGGGCGGGCGTCGACGCCGAGGACGACGTCGATCATCCGCGATTTCGAGGTCTTCTCGATGGTCGCCTCGTTGAGCGCCCACGCGTTGAAGATGTTCTCGCCCTCGTGCCAGACGGACACGTCGAGGGCGAGGCGCTCCTCGACGAGGTAGTCGCGCTGGGAGGCGCGGTGGACCGCCTCGGCGAGGTCTTCCCTCTCGCTCTCGGCGAGGAAGCCGACGTGGCCGAGGTTGACGCCCATGAGGGGGACGCCGGAGCCGTGGAAGCGCTCGGCCGCACGGAGGATGGTGCCGTCGCCGCCGAGGACGATGACGAGTTCGCAGGCGTTCTTCCACTCCCCCAGTTCGGACGGATCGATGATGGTGCAGTGGCGGAGGATGCTCGCCTCGTCCGTCATCTCGGTCTCGCGGGCGCGGATGCCGATGATCTCGTCGTCGAGGACGACGGGGGTGACGCCGTCGTCGAGGAGAGCCTTGAACACGCTGACGGCGGCCACGGCCGACTCTTCGCGCTGCGGGTGGAGCAGCACCATGATGTGTCTGGTCATGCCTCTCCTCTCATGAGCTCGTCCAGGTGGGCGGGGATGGCTGCCTCGTTGAGCCTATCGGACTTCAATGGGGTTCGCCCCGGTCGAACACGCAGGAAATACTCCCTGTTTCCGCTGGGTCCGGGCAGAGGCGAGGGTGCGATGTCGACGATGCGTGCGGCGTGTTCGGCGACGGCCTCACATACGGAGTCGAGCGCCCGACGGCGACCGGCCGCGGAGGTGACGACGCCGTGTTTGTCCAGCGCCGAGCGGGCGAGTTCGAACTGGGGCTTGACCATGAGCAGGAGTTCTCCGTCAGCCGAGGTGGCCTGGAGAAGCTCGCCGATGAGCAGGCGCAGGGAGATGAAGGAGACATCGGCGACGACGAGGTCGACGATCGGCACGTCGGAGGCGGAGAGTTCGCGGAGGTTCAGTCCCTCGCGCACGTGCACGCGCGGGTCCTCGCGCAGGCTCGGAGCCAGCTGGTCGTGGCCGACGTCGACGGCCCAGACTTCGGCCGCGCCGGCGTGGAGGAGCACCTGAGTGAAGCCGCCGGTGGAGGCTCCGGCGTCGAGGGCGGTCAAGCCGGTGATCGCGGAGCGGGTGAGGTCGAAGGCGTCGAGGGCGCCGAGGAGTTTGTGCGCGCTGCGGGCCACCCAGGGGTCGGGTTCGGTGACGGTGAGTTCGTCGGTCTCGGCCACCTCGTGGGAGGCCTTGGTGACGGTCCGGCCGTTGACGCCGACGCGGCCGGCGGCGATTTCGCGGGCCGCGCGGGAGCGGGAGCTCAGGTGACCGCGTTCGACGAGTGCCCGGTCGAGTCTGCTCACAAGGAGCCCACCTGCGCGTCGAGGGCGTCGAGCAGGGAGCCGAGGTGGTCGTGCCGTTCGGGAGCCGGGGCGTCCTTCGCCTCTGCGAGCTGGGTCCGCCAGTTCTCGACGGGGACTTCGCCGCTCACCGAGGCGGGTGTCGGGGCCGGTGTCTCGCTCACTTCTCCTCCTCGGTCGGTGGTGGCGCTGTGTGCGCCTCGGTGATCGTGCGGGGCAGGTTCCCTTCGGCCAGGATCGCCTCGGCGTCGGTCGTGCCGGAGTCGATGGCGTCCCAGGCGCGGCGCAGCTCGGCTTCGATCCGGGGGCAGTCACCGCGGTCCCCGCCGGTGATGAGGGGTTCGAGGCCGCGCAGGCTGGGCAGGACGAACGTCGGTCGGCGTTCGGGGGCGGCGCGCAGGGCGTCGTGGATGTCGTGGATCCCGGTGAGGACGAGCGCGGTGTCGAAGCCGGCTGCACGCCCGCCTTCGATGTCCGTGTTGAGCCGGTCGCCGACCATGAGCGGGTGGTGCGCGCCGAGGCGGTCGGCGGCGAATTCCATCATGTTCGGAGCGGGTTTGCCGACGATGACCGGTTCGGTGTCGGTCAGCCGGGAGATGAGCTCGACGAACGCTCCGTTGCCCGGGACTCTGCCTGTGTCGGTGATGAGCGAGTAGTCGGGGTTGCTCGCCCACCATTCGGCTCCGGCGCGGATGATCTCACAGGCACGCACGATCTTCCGGTAGTCGATCTCCGGGTCGAGGCCCTGGGCGAGGGCCACGGCATCCTCGTCCGCGGGGTCAGCGATGTGCAGCCCCGCGGTCTCGAGCGCGGTCCGCAGTCCGGTCGTGCCGAGCAGGTGGACGCGGGCGCCGGGGCCGAATCTCTCCGCCAGGCGTTCGGCCAGGACCTGCGCCGAGGTGGTCACCTCGTCCGCGGTCGCCTCGATTCCCAGCCTCGTGATGTTCTCAGCGGTCGCCTCGGCGGTGCGGGTGGCGTTGTTCGTCACATAGCTGACAGGGATCGAGTGCTCGTGCAGCCAGGTGATGCCGTCGACGGCTCCGTCGATCGCTCGGTCGCCGTGGTAGACGACGCCGTCGAGGTCGAACAGGACGCAGTCGATCGGCACGCCGGAGGTCTCGGGCGTGGAGCCGATTCTCGTGTGTCCCTGCTCGGCCGAACGAGTCACTGGTCCCCGTCGGCCTCGGCGTCGGCTTCCGCATCGGCGAGGATCTCGTCGAGTTCGGACTCGATCTCCTCATCGCTGACCTTGACCGACTTCAGCTCCTTCGCCGAGACGTGCGTCGCCGACGAGGTCGTCGGCGCGGACTCGGTCGACGGCGCGGACTCGGTCGAGGGTTCGGCAGCCGCGGCTTCGGCGGGCTCGGAGAACTCGGCAGCCTCGTCCGCCTCTGCGGTCGGCTCGGCGGGTTCGTTCTCGACCTCTTCGACGGTTTCGATCTCGACACCGGCATTGGGGTCCGGCTCTTCGTCGCCGAAGAGGGTTCCGGTGGCCTTGGCGGTCCGGCGCGAGAGCTCTTCGTACTTGTCGGCGAGCTCGGTCTCACCGTGGAGTCGCAGCACCTCGGCGTAGGCGGCCATGAGGCGGACCAGAGCGCCGCTGGGCTTCTGGGTGAAGTCCTCGGCCTCGATGAGCTTGCGCGCACCGTCGAGGTCGTCGAGGTCGGACTTCGCTCCGGCTGCGACGATGACGAGCTCGGTGCGGATCTCGTTGTCGAGGTCGAGCTCTTCGGAGCTCTTCAGCAGCTCGAGCGCCTTCTCCGGCTTGCCGCGACCACGTTCGGCGTCGGCGATGAGAGCGATGTTGTCGTTCGATCCGGAGATGCGACGGTGGGTGCGCAGCTCGCGCACGGCTTCGTCGTACTTCTCCACGTAGTAGGCGGCGATGCCGAGTGCCTCACGGACGACGCCGACACGGCCGGCGCGGGCCATCGCTGCCTTCGCATGCTCATGCGCACGCTCGGGGTCGAGGTCGAGCAGACCGCCGGCGGCGACGAGGTGCTTGGCGACCATCGCCGCGTTCTCCTTGTCGAGGGAGCGCAGCTGGCCGACGATCTCCTTGTCGAGTTCGCGGCCCGTGACGCCTTCGGGGATCTCGGGTTCCTGAATGCGGGGACGACGTGCGCGCTGCTCGCGTGCGTATTCGCCGGTGTCGGTCTTCCGCGAGGCGCGGCGATCGTTATCGTTGCGACCGGCTCCGCCACGACCACGTCCGCCACGGCGGTCGTCATCACGGCGCCTGCCCTGGTAACCCCCACGGCGGTCATCATCGCTGCGACGGTTCTGACCGTAACCACCTTGGCGGTCATCATCACGGCGCTTGCCCTGGTAACCCCCACGGCGGTCATCATCGTTGCGGCGATTCTGACCGTAACCACCACGACGGTCATCGTCGCTGCGGCGATTCTGACCGTAACCACCACGACGGTCATCGTCGCTGCGGCGGTTGCCTTGATAGCTGCCACGGCGGTCGTCATCACGGCGCTTGCCCTGATAGCCGCCACGACGGTCGTCGTCGCTGCGACGGTTCTGGCCGTAGCCTCGGCGGTCATCACGGCGGTCGGAATGACGTGGCCCGCGGCCGTCCCGGTCCTCCGGTCGACGGTTGCGATTATTGTCGCGATCTGAGCGGCGACCGCCTTCTGCGCGGCGGTTGTCCTGGCTGCCTCGCGAATCCCCTTGGGCCACGATTCTCCCTATGAAGTCTTTTCAATGATTCCGCACCATTCTAGTGCACTGACATCGACGATGCCCTGTGGCCGAGACCACGACTGTCCATGATTCTTCCGCTGGCGTCCCGGACCAGGATCTGCCTGCTCTGTTAGAATCAGGGCGAATCGGGACAGACGGCCAGCAGGATATTGCATCAGCTCGGCGACAGCGATCGGGTCGCTTCGCCTCAGGCAGCAGAGGATCAATGGGAACTGACGTGGAAGCATCGTGTGCAGCGCCGAGTCGCCTCCCGATCCCCACGCCCGCTGCGACAGCCGCATCTGCAGCTTCCCTCACCCTCGCATCCGCTCCCGGCCCCAGGGCCGCGGACCCCGCCTCCGCACCCGTTGCCATCACCTGCACCGCGCAGACTGTCCTCACCTGGGATTGTGACCAGTCTCATCGGATTGAGCATTCGAGCCTGCCGTTCGCATATTGTGGAGGCCACGACGGTCTGCTTCAGCCTCGCCGATCCGCTCGCTCGCGCTCGTGGGCACGGCTCTCCACGCCGATTCCGCCCACCTGCGACCGCCGACAGCGCGAAAGCTGCAGTGATCGCCGCGTCGGCCCGATGGCCAGACAGCGCTGAACTCAGATCACCAGAACGTTCACCAGCTAGGAATAGGAGATATCGTGCCCAACACACTCTTCATCGACGGCCAGTGGGTCTCGGCCGTCAACGGCGGAACCCGGAAGATCAACAATCCGGCCGACGGCAGCTTCGTCGCCGAGGTGGACGAGGCCAGCCCTGCCGACACCGAACTCGCGATCGCCGCGGCCCGGCGTGCCTTCGACTCCGGCGTCTGGTCCTCCGTGCCCGCCAGCGAACGCGGCGATCTGCTGCTGAAGTTCGCCGCCACCCTGCGTGAGCGCAAGGACGAATTCGCGAAGGCCGAATCCCTGGACACCGGCAAGCGCTTCGTCGAATCGCAGATCGATATGGACGACATCGCGAACTGCTTCGACTACTTCGGCAAGCTCGCCGGAAACGATGCCGGTCGAGTCGTCGATGCCGGAACCGACACCGTCGCCTCGAAGATCGTGCACGAGCCGGTCGGCGTCTGCGCCCTCATCACCCCGTGGAACTACCCGCTGCTGCAGGCCGCGTGGAAGATCGCGCCCTGCATCGCAGCAGGCAACACCTTCGTCCTCAAACCGGCCGAACTCACCCCGCACACCGCGATCCTGACCATGCAGGTGCTCGAGGAACTCGGTCTGCCCGCCGGCGTCGGCAACCTCATCCTCGGAGCCGGTGCCGATGCGGGTGCGCCCCTGTCGACGCACGAGGACATCGACATGGTCTCCTTCACCGGCGGTCTGGTCACCGGCCGCCTGCTGGCGAAGAACGCCTCGGCGACGGTCAAGAAGATCGCCCTCGAGCTCGGCGGGAAGAACCCCAATGTCGTCTTCGCCGATGCTGACTTCGACGCCGCGCTCGACAACGCGCTCAACGCCGCCTTCGTCCATTCCGGACAGGTGTGCTCGGCCGGTGCCCGGCTCATCGTCGAGGAATCGATCGCCGAGGAATTCGTCGACCGCCTCGTCGAACGCGCCGAGCAGATCCGCCTCGGCGGTCCCTTCGATGAGAATGCCGAGACCGGTCCGCTCATCTCCGCGGCCCACCGCGAGAAGGTCGCCGCCTATGTCGAGAAGGGCGTGGCCGAAGGCGCACGCGTACGCTGCGGCGGCAAATTCGGTGAGGGCGATCTGGCCGACGGCTTCTACTACCTGCCGACCGTGCTCGACCAGGTCAAGCGCGGCATGTCCGTGGTCTCCGACGAGGCCTTCGGTCCCGTCGTCACCGTCGAGACCTTCTCCACCGTCGACGAGGCGGTCGAGATCGCCAACGACACCTACTACGGACTCGCCGGCGCCGTGTGGAGCCAGGATGCGGGCAAGTCGCAGCTGGTCGCCCAGCGCCTGCGCCACGGCACCATCTGGATCAACGACTTCCACCCCTACCTGCCGCAGGCCGAATGGGGCGGCTACAAGCAGTCCGGATTCGGCCGCGAACTCGGGCCCACCGGTCTGGCCGAGTACCAGGAGGCCAAGCACATCTACCAGAACCTCGAACCGGCCGTCACCGGCTGGTTCCCCGACCACTCGAAGTGACAGAGGGATCCCGCAGACGCACATCGAGAATTAAGGAGAAATGACAGTGAAGACCACTCACAGCTTTGACTACGTCGTCGTGGGCGGCGGCTCCGCCGGAGCCGCAGTGGCCGCACGGCTGAGCGAGGACCCCGAGGTCAGCGTCGGACTGCTCGAAGCCGGACCCACCGATGTCGGCGAGGACGTCATCCTCCGGCTCAACCGCTGGATGGAGCTCCTCGAATCCGGATTCGACTGGGACTACCCGATCGAGGAGCAGGAGCAGGGCAACTCGTTCATGCGCCACGCGCGGGCCAAGGTCCTCGGCGGCTGCTCCTCGCACAACTCCTGCATCGCCTTCTGGGCGCCGAAGGAGGACCTCGACGAGTGGGAGACCGAGCACGGCGCCGCCGGCTGGGGTTCGAAGGACACCTTCGGCCTGTACAAGAAGCTCGAGAACAACGAGCTACCCGGCGACCACCACGGCCACGACGGCCCGGTGCGCCTGATGAACGTGCCCGCGGTCGACCCCTGCGGCATCGCGCTCCTCGACGCCTGTGAGCAGGCGGGCATCCCCCGTGTGCAGTTCAACGAGGGCGAGACCGTCATCAACGGTGCGAACTTCTTCCAGGTCAACCGCAAGGACGACGGCACCCGTTCGTCGTCCTCGGTGTCCTACCTGCACCCGATCCTCGACCGTGAGAACCTCACCATCCTCACCGACACTCAGGCCAAGGAGCTCGAGTTCGACGAGGACGACAACTGCACGGGCGTGCACGTGGTCAACAACGCCTTCGGCAAGACCACCCGCATCGAGGCGAAGCGGGAAGTCATCGTCTCCGCCGGTGCCATCAACACCCCGCAGCTGCTCATGCTCTCAGGGATCGGCCCGGCCGACCACCTCGCCGAGGTGGGCATCGACACTCGCGTGGATTCGCCGGGAGTCGGCGAGCACCTCGGCGACCACCCGGAGGCCGTGATCTCCTGGGAGGCCAAGAAGCCGATGGTCGAGGAGTCGACCCAGTGGTGGGAGATCGGCATCTTCTCCCCCACCGAGGAGGGACTCGATCGCCCGGACCTGATGATGCACTACGGTTCGGTGCCCTTCGACATGCACACGCTGCGCCAGGGATACAAGACCTCCGAGAACTCGTTCTGCCTGACCCCGAACGTCACGCATGCGAAGTCGCGTGGCACCGTGCGTCTGCGCTCGAAGGACTTCCGCGACAAGCCGAAGGTCGATCCCCGCTACTTCACCGATCCCGAAGGCCACGACATCCGCGTCATGGTCGCCGGCATCAAGAAGGCCCGCGAGATCATCTCCCAGGACGCGATGTCCGAGTGGGCCGGTGAGGAGCTGTTCCCCGGCAAGGACGTCCAGTCCGATGAGCAGATCGCCGACTACGTCAAGCGCACCCACAACACCGTCTACCACCCGGTGGGCACGACCCGCATGGGTGCGCCCGAGGACAGGATGTCGCCGCTGGATCCGCAGCTCAAGGTCAAGGGCGTGAACCGTCTGCGCGTCGTCGACGCCTCGGCGATGCCGGAGATCACCACCGTCAACCCGAACATCACCGTGATGATGATGGGCGAGAAGTGCGCGGAGATGATCAAGTCTGGTCAGTGACGGCTTCGCCTCGGGGCGGCTCTCCTGACACGAGCTGGCCCGGGGCGGCCGCCTGGAAAACGCCGTAGGGGCTGATGTGAGTTTCGCATCAGCCCCTACGGCGTTTCTGTGCCGGTCAGCCGGCGGAGTCGTCCTCGGCGTAGCTTCTGCTGCCGGTGCGGCTGGCCAGCGTGCCGTGCCGCTTGCTCCGGTGGCGGGGCACCTCGATATAGGGGTCGCGGAACTCCGGCGCCGGTTCCTCGGCCTGCGGGCGGGTGACGACTTCCTCGTCTTCGTCGTATTCGTGGCTGAAGTCGTCATCGTCGGCGCTGCGGCGCTCGACCTCCTCGGGCGGGAGCACCTTCTTCCAGCGGCGCATCCGCACGCGTGGCAGCACGCCCGCATCTTCGCGCAGGGCTCGCATGAGCGCGTAGATCTGGAAGTAGGCGATGATGAAGAACGGCAGACCGACGAGGATGATCGTCGACTGGAGCGCTTCGAGTCCACCGGTTCCGGAGAAGACCAGCAGCGTGGCGGTGACGACCGCGACGGCCAGAGCCCAGAAGATCCTCTGCGGCAGCGGGTTGAAGTCCTCATGCCCGTTGTTCATCGTGTCGACGACCAGCGCCGCGGAGTCGACCGAGGTGACGAAGAAGATGATGACGAGGACGATCGCGATCACCGACATCGGCCCTGCCAGAGGATAGTGGTCGAGGAACGCGAAGAGCGCTCCCGGGATGTCACCTTCCTTGACGACGCGGTCGACCAGTCCTCCGCCCTTGTTGAGCTCGATGTCGAACGAGGCGTATCCGAAGATGCCGAACCACAGGATCGAGAACGCCGAGGGGACCGCGAGGACGCCGATGACGAACTGGCGGATGGTCCTGCCGCGGGAGATGCGGGCGATGAAGATGCCGACGAACGGCGACCAGGTGATCGTCCAGGCCCAGTAGAAGACCGTCCAGGTGTTCTGCCAGCCCGTGTTGGCGAAGGTGTCGTTCCACAGCGCCAGTTCGGGCAGCTGCTGGATGTAGGTGCCGAGCGATTCGAAGACGCCCTTGGCCATGAACAGGGTGGGGCCGAAGACGACGATGAAGATGAGCAGCAGCACCGCCATGACGATGTTGATGTTCGAGAGAACCTTGATGCCCTTGTCCAGTCCCAGCGACACCGAGATCGTGGCCAGGCCGCAGACGACTCCGATGATGATCAGCTGCCACAGGGCGTTCTCCGGGATCCCGATCACCTGGGCCAGACCGCCGTTGATCTGCAGGGTGCCGAGTCCGATGGAGACGGCGATGCCGAAGACTGTGCCGATGATGGCGACGACGTCGATGAACTTGCCGATGGGGCCGTGGATCCGCTCGCCGAGGATGGGCTGGAAGATCGAGCTCACCCGCGGGGGCAGGTTCCGTTTGTGGATGAAGTAGGCGAAGCACAGGGCGGGCAGCGTGAAGATCGTCCACGTGTGCAGGGTGAAGTGGTAGTAGGTGAAGT
This sequence comes from Brevibacterium renqingii, assembly GCF_017808105.1. Lineage (GTDB taxonomy): Bacteria > Actinomycetota > Actinomycetes > Actinomycetales > Brevibacteriaceae > Brevibacterium > Brevibacterium renqingii. The sequence continues at coordinate 213,481 of NZ_JADBHF010000007.1, forward strand.
TCATGGCGTCGACCGCGGCGGCCGGGGTGCCCGCCTCGATGCCGAGGGAGCCCCGTGGTGGGTCTCCGAAGTGGCTGACGGGTTCGGCGACGCCCCAGAACATGAGGATCGAGCCGATGCCGGCGGCGAAGAGCATCGCGAACCAGGCGCCGTTCGAGTGCTCCGGCGGTTCGTCGTCGGGCCCGAGCTTCGCCCGACCGTACCGGGAGGCCGCGATGTAGATGAGGAAGCCGAGGAACACCGTGACGCCGAGGATGTAGAACCATCCGAGGTTCGTCAGCAGCCAGTCCGAGGCCACAGAGACGCCGGCGTCGAGCACATCTGTGAAGAAGATCGTTCCGAGGACGAAGAGGACGATCACGGCGGCGGAGGAGAAGAAGATGGCCGGGTTCGTGCGAAGTCTCAGCGCATCGTGCAGTCGATCAAGCATTTGCGGAACCTTCCGTAGTGATGTTCCGCCCACCATACCCATGAGCAACGCGGATTAGTGCGATCTCTGCGAAGAAACATGGTGTCTGGCCAGCAGAGGTGCTTCCTCAGCGCCCCTGCCAGATCGGCTCGCGCTTCTCCGCGAAGGCCCGTGATCCTTCGAGCGAATCGTCCGATTCCAGCATCGCCCGGTAGCCGTCCAGCTGGCCCGAGCGCATGAGGGCGAAGCCGTCGGCGACGCTGAGGGTCTGTGTCGCCGATACGACTTCCTTGATCGCGCGCAGGGCCAGGGGCGCGCCGCGGCCGATCTGCTCGGCAAGCTCGAGAGCGGCGCTGACGACCTCCGCCGGCTCGACTGTGCGGTTGGTCAGGCCCCAGCGTTCGGCCTCGGCGGCGGTCATTCGGCGTCCCGACATGAGCATCTCCATGGCCACGGCCTGCGGCAGCAGCTGGGGCAGGCGCAGGACTCCCCCGGAGTCGGCGATCATGCCCAGCTGCACCTCGGGCAGAGCGAATTCCGCCTCCGATGAGGCGACGATCAGGTCCGCGGCCAGGGCGAGTTCGAAACCGCCGCCGAGTGCCAGACCGTTGACCGCGGCGATGATCGGCTTCGTCCGATCGAAGTATTCGGTGAGTCCCGCGAAGCCCCCCGGTCCATGGTCGGCGTCGACGGCTTCGCCCTCGGCTGCGGCTTTGAGATCCCAGCCGGCGCTGAAGAAGCGGCCGCCGGCGCCGGTGAGCACTGCCACTCGCAGCTCGGGATCGGATTCGAATTCGGAGAAGGCCGCAAACAGCGCTCGGCTGGTGGCCACATCGACGGCGTTGGCCTTCGGCCGGTCGAGCGTGATGAGCGCCGTCGTGCCGATGGTCTCCATGTTCACTGCTTCTGTCATCTCAGTTCCCTCACTGGTTCGTCGGTTGGTCTCTGTGCGGCTCCCGCATATCGCAGGAGCACGTCGACGGCCACCGCTCCGTCGCCGGAGGCCTCGGCTCGTTCGGCGCCGGCGGTCTCGGCCGCGGCGGTGCTGGCGGCCTCAGGGCTTTCGGCGCCAGCGGTTCCGGCTGAGGCGGCGCGGAGGATGAGCGGATTGATCTCGAGCTCGGACACCGTGCCGTCTGCCAGCGCCCAGTCGACGATGGCAGTGATCGCGCGCACGGCGGCATCGACATCGGCTCGCGGTCTGCCGCGGGCGCCGTCGAGCACGGGCCACAGCCGCAGAGCGCGGAGGGCCGCATGGATCTCCTCTGCTCGCACGGGCAGCAGCAGGGAGACGAAGTCGCGGACCACTTCGACGAGAGTGCCGCCCACGCCGAGGGTGAGCACCGGACCGAATATCGGGTCCGTGCGCAGCCCGACGACGAGTTCGGCCACCCCGTCGGCGACCATGTGCTCGATGAGGAACCGAGTGCCGATGCCCTCCATCGCGGTGACCGCCTTGATGACCTCGTCTTCGTTCATCAGGCCCACGCGCACGCCGCCGTGGTCGGATTTGTGCGCCATGACCGGCTGGACGACCTTCGCAGCGACAGGGAAGCCGAGGGCGCCGGCTGCGTCAGCGGCGTCGCGCGCACTGTCGACGACCCGGCCGACGGGAACCGGCACCCCGGATGCGGCGAGCATCCGCTTCGCGCTGTCCTCATCGGTCTGAGCATGTCGCGCCGACTGGCGGGCGGCCTCGGCGGTGGAGGCACCGGACGGGTGGGCAGGAAGCAAGGGCAGCACGGGTCTGGCACGCGCGGCGGAGATGCCCGCTGCGATGCGAATGGCGGTCATGGCCTCCCGGACGCCGTGCAGGGGTGCGATGCCGTGGTCGATGAGTTCGACTGCCTCTTCGTCCGGCAGACCTTCGGGCAGCGAGGTGATCACGGCCGCGGGCGCGGGGCGCTGCGCGTGAGCGGCGATGAACGCGCGCAGCGTCCCGCGCCAGATCTGCGGGTCGGCGCGGTCGTGCCGGGGAACGTCCACGGCCAGAGCGTGCAGGTCCGAGCCGGCCGTGAGCAGGTGGGCGAAGCAGCGCTGCTGTGCTTCTTCGTCGCCCCAGATGAAGGTCTGGTAGTCCAAGGGGTTGCGGACGTGCACGCGCGGTCCCAGAGTCTCTCGCAGGCCCCGGGCGGTGCTCTCAGGCAGTTCGGGCATGCTCACTCCGGCGGCCTCGGCGGCATCGGCCAGCAGCGCCGCTTCCCCTCCTGAACAGCTGGCCGAGGTCAGCGTCGGTGCGTTCAGGGGGCCGTGGACGTGGAGGAGCATGAGGGTTTCGATGAAGGTCGGCAGGTCGGGGCCTCGACCGATCCCGAGGCGGGCGAAGAGCGCATCGACGAGCACATCGGGGCTGCCGAAGGAGTTCGTGTGGCTGAGGTTCGCCTGTTCGCCGAGGGCCGAGGTGCCGGATTTGAGCGCGATGATCGGCACATTGCGCTCACGGGCCTGCATCGCCAGTGCTTCGAGTTCATGGATGTCGCCCAGAGCTTCGAGGTGCAGGCCGATGGCGCTGATCCGGTCATCGGCGAGTAGGCCTGTGGCCAGGTCGGGCGCCGACAGCGCCGCGCTGTTGCCCAGGGTGGCCAGGAATGCCAGCGGCAGTCCCCGTCGCTGCATGCTGATGTTCTGTGCGATGTTGCCGCTCTGCGTGATCACGGCGACCCCGGTCTCGACGCGGCGTCCACCGTGTTCGTCCGGCCACAGAGCGGCTCCGTCGAGGTAGTCGATGATGCCGATGCAGTTCGGTCCGATCAGCGGCATGTCCCCCGCCGCGGCGACGAGATCGGCCTGCAGCTGAGCGCCGGCCTCGTCGTCCTCGGCGAATCCGGAGGCGTGGCAGATCGCGCCTCCGACGTCAGCCTCGGCGAGTTCGGCGACGATTCCCGGGGCCGCCGAGGCGGGCACGGCGACCAGAGCGGCGTCCGGGGTGCCGGGCAGTTCCGCCACGGACGGATAGCAGGGAAGTCCGCCGAGGGTCTGCCTGCCCGGGTTGACCGGCCAGATCGGTCCGTCGAAACCGATCTGCAGGCTCTGTTCGATCGCTTTGGCGGCGGTTGCGCCGCCGATGACGGCGATGGTGCGCGGTTTGAGGCAGCGTTCGAGTCGTGTCCGGTCGACCATCATGCGCCCAGGGGTCTCAGCAGGGACCGGGAGATGATGTGCCGCTGGATCTCACTGGTGCCGTCCCAGATGCGTTCGACGCGCGCATCGCGCCAGAAGCGTTCGATGGGCAGTTCGCTCATCAGACCCATGCCGCCGAAGATCTGCACCGCCTGGTCGGTGATCCGGCCCAAGGCTTCGGAGGCGAAGAGCTTGGCCATGGCGGCGTCGCGGTTCGACATGCGGTCGTGCTGGAGGCGGCTGGCGGCCTGCAGCGTCAGCAGCTCTGCGGCTTCGACGTCGGTGGCCATGTCGGCCAGTTGGAATCCCACACCTTGGAACCGTCCGATCGACTGGCCGAACTGTTCGCGTTCGGCCGCCCAACGGGTGGCCATGTCGAGCACCCGGCGGCTGCGACCGACGCTGGTGGCCGCGACGCTGAGCCGGCTGGCTCCCAGCCATTCGTCCATGAGGTCGAAGCCGTGCCCCTCCTCGCCGAGCCGCTGAGTCGCCGGGATGCGGCAGTCGACGAAGGAGAGCTCGCACTGGTGGTATCCGCGATGGGACACGCTCGCCGAACCACGGGTGACTTCGAATCCGGGGGTGTCCATGTCGACGAGGAACGCGGTGATGAGGTTGCGCGTCCCTCGCGGGGTCTCCTCAGTGCCGGTGGCGGCGAAGAGGATGACGAAGTCGGCGGCGTCGGCGTGGCTGATGAAGTGCTTGGTGCCGTTGATGATGTAGTCATCGCCGTCGCGGACGGCGCGCGTGCTCATAGAGCGCACGTCCGATCCCGCGCCCGGTTCAGTCATGGCCAGACAGTCATGGCGTTCGCCGCGGACTGTCGGCAGCAGGTAGCGTTCGCGCTGTTCGCCTTTACAGGCTTCGAGGATATTGCTCGGTCGGGCCACGAGCATCTGCAGGGCGAAGCTCGTCTTGCCGAACTCGCGCTCGGCCAGTGTCAGGCTGATGGGGTCGAGGCCGCCGCCGCCGATCTCCTCGGGCATGTTCGCGGCATAGAGTCCGGCGTCCAATGCCCGGGTGCGGATCTGTTCGGCAAGTCCTTCGGGCAGTTCGTCGAGTCGTTCGACCTCGTCTTCATAGGGCATGAGTTCGCGTTCGACGAACTGTCGGACGGTGTCAGCCACCGCTTGCTGTTCGATATCGAGTGAGAAGTCCATTCCGGTGTCCTCCTGGCGGTGTCGGTGAGGCAGGTTCAGCGGCGGCGGATACCCATGGGGCGGCCGACGAAGGCGGGGCGCTCGAGGTGGGCGTGGGCTTTCGACAGCTCCTCGAGTCGGCGCCCCAGCCAGTCGGGCATTGCGGCCGAGCGGCCGATTCCGGTGTCGACGTGCACGAGCAGCTGCTCTCCGGCGGCAACGGTCTCTCCGGTTTCGCAGTTGTCCATGGTGTGCAGGATATGCACCCGTTTGGCGTCGAGGTCGAGGACGGCCAAAGAGAGTTCGAGCTGGTCGCCTCGGCGGGCCTGCGCGATGTTGTGGATGTGCGTTTCGACGGTGAAGAGGGAATGGCCGGCAGCCCGGTAGTCCTCGTCGATGCCGATGAAGCGGAAGAACGCGTCGGCGCTGTGGCCGAATGCCAGAAGGTAGCTCGATTCGCTCATGTGGTCGTTGTAGTCGACCCAGGACCCGGGCACGTCTGTCCGGTAGAGCACGAGCGGGGCAGGCAGTTCACGTCCGCTCTGCCATTCCATGCTTCCCGTTCCTTCGAAGGGGGTTCTGATCCGCCCAGCACCGTCGGTCACGTTTCGCTCTCCTTTACGCACACTCTGCAATCTGACTACACATTATGCGAAGCAGCCGTGCGGGCTGTCAATGCCCGCTGTCCGAGCGCATCCCTGATACGGTGCTAGAGCGCGGGCCGCGCCTGGACGTGAGGGAGTGTGAATGGCTCAGCAACCGGACATCGAAGCCGCGGGATCTGCCGGCCGCATCCAGTCCGTGGAACGGGCGATCGCGCTCATGGAGGCCATCGCCTCCGGCCCCGAACAGGGCTCCACCGTCGCCGAGGCGGCCGATGCCTGCGGGATCAACCGTGCGACCGCATGGCGGCTGCTGGCGACCCTTGAGCACAGTCATTACGTGGAGAAGGATCCCTTCACGAACCGCTATACGATCGGGTTCGCCGTCAATCGACTTGCGAGGAGCGCCGGCATCGATCGCCTCATCAATCGGTGTCACCCGATCCTCACGCGCTTGAGTCAGGAGACCGGGGAGACCGCCAGTCTCGCCGTTCCCCGCGAGCTCGGGCTCACCTATGTCGACGAGGTGGTCCCGCCCAGTCTCATGACCGTCCGGTGGATCGGACGCAAGGTCTCACTCCATGCGACTTCCGCAGGCAAAGCGATGTTGGCGTGGCTGCCGTACAGTGAAGTCCGCTCGGTGCTGTCAGCACCGCTGACCGGTCATACCGAGGCCACTCATACGGAGACGGATGAGCTCGAAGCCGAGCTCGAGGAGATACGCGAATCCGGCTACAGCATCGCAGCGGGCGAACTCGAGCAGGGCGTGCATGGCGTCTCCGCGGCCATTCGTGACCGGCAGCGCTCCCCTATCGGGGTGATCAGCATCTGGGGGCCACAGGAGCGGATCCCGCATGAGAGGTTCGCCGAGCTCGGCGCTCTCGTCGTCTCTGCCGCGCTCGAGGCGGTCGGCGACGCCGCGGGCTGATCCACGGCAATCGGGGGTTGGTGCCATTCAGGTACCCACGCCGGCGATCATACGAACGTGGGGTCAATGATCAGAATGTGGACGCCACGAATGTGAATACAAAAAGAGGGGACATCCCAAACAGGATGCCCCCTCTTCCAACAAATTATTGCGGCAGTCACCTACTCTCCCACAACCACCAAGTTGCAGTACCATCAGCGCGAATGGGCTTAGCTACCGGGATCGGAACGGTTAACCGGGCGTTTCCCCACCACTATCACCACCGCAAAACCAACAAACCACCACCACAACCCCACAAAAAAGGGGTTTATAGGCGGTAGTGGTCCAAGAACCGCACAGCGAACGCGAACACCAACACAATCATGCAACACACCACCCACACAAAAGAGGGGCAGCACAACACTTTTCTCAACATCACCACAAAAGAATGATCAAGACACACGCACCAACCCCCACAAAAAAGAAGGTTGAGTGAGTGATCGGTGTATTAGTACCAGTCAACTCCACACATTACTGTGCTTCCATACCCGGCCTATCAACCCCA
>NZ_JADBHF010000008.1 GCF_017808105.1 Brevibacterium renqingii
AAGGGCTGGGGCGGCAGATCCCAGTGAAGACCAGCATCGACACGCCCTGCCCATACACACATTTTGGCCTATAACCCGGAAACGGCGGTCCGTCGGTTCTCGGACACGGGGTCGGCGGCCGGCCCACGGCCCAGCGTGGGATACGGTGGTGTATGTCACCCGGGTCGCGGCGTCGCCGCGTGATCCGATCACCGTCGATGGGAGTCCTCGTGTTTGATTTCAGTGCCGCCGAGGCGGAGGTCACCGAACTGTGTCGCCAGCTCATCCGCATCGACACCCAGAACTGGGGCGGGAACCGGGCGAATCCCGAGCTGCCGGCCGCCGAACTGATCTCCTCGTGGTTCTCCGAGGTGGACCTGCGCTCCGAGATCATCGAATCCTCCCCGGGCAGAGCCAGCCTCGTGACCCGCGTCAAGGGTTCGGACCCGCAGGCTCCCGCACTCGTCGTGCACGGTCACACCGATGTGGTGCCGGCAGCGGCCGAGGACTGGAGCGTCGACCCCTTCGAAGGGGTGATCAAGGACGGACTGCTGTGGGGCCGCGGAGCCGTGGACATGAAGGACATGGACGCGATGATCATCGCAGCGGTGCGCGAGATGATGCGACAGGGTCTGCAGCCCAGACGGGACCTCGTCATCGCCTTCTTCGCGGATGAGGAGGCGGGCAGCAACTACGGCGCCCGCTACCTCGTGCGCAACCGTCCCGAGCTCTTCGCCGGGGCCACCGAGGCGATCTCAGAGGTCGGAGGCTACTCCGTCGACATCCGCGGCCAGCGGGTCTACCTCATCCAGACGGCGGAGAAGGGGCTGGCCTGGCTCAATCTCGTCGCCCACGGCACCGCCGGCCACGGCTCCCAGCGCAATGACGACAACCCGGTCACCAGGCTCGCCGCGGCGATCGCGCGGATCGGCAGCCATCCCTGGCCGCAGGAGATCCCCCTGGCCACTCGGAAGCTGCTCGAAGGGGTCGCGGAACTCACCGGGATCGAGTTCCGCTCCGAGACGATTCCACAGCTGCTGGCCGAACTCGGCTCGGTCGAGAAGTTCGTCGCCCCGACCCTGCAGAACACTTCGAATCCCTCGTTCCTCGACGCCGGGTACAAGCACAACGTCATTCCCGGCACCGCCACCGCCTTCGTCGACTGCCGGACGCTGCCGGGACAGCATGAGGATGTCATGCTCAAACTCAAAGAGCTCGCGGGCGAGGGCATCGACATCGAGGCCGAGGACGAGGGCGAGTCGCTCGAAGCGCCGTTCGACACTCCGCTGGTGGCGCAGATGAAAGCGAGCCTGCTCGCCGACGACCCCACCGCCACGGTGCTGCCCTACACTCTCTCGGGAGGCACGGACAACAAATCCATGGCCGAGCTCGGCATCACCGGGTACGGCTTCGCACCCCTGCAGCTGACCGGCGACCTCGACTTCCCGGCCATGTTCCACGGTGTCGACGAGCGGGTGCCGATCTCCGCCCTCAAGTTCGGGACCCGCGTCCTCGGCGACTTCCTGCTGAAGGCATGATCGTCACGACGATGCCGGCGAGCACTCCCGCTGCGCTGACGACCGTCGTGGCGCTGACCAGGGAGCCTTCGACGGGCGTGAGCAGATCGAGCAGAAGGGCACCCATGAGGTTGCCGAACAGCGAGAAGAGGCTGAGCAGGAGCACCCCGAGGCGGGCGACCGTGAGCGCGGTCAGCCCGATGAAGACGACGCCGAAGGCACCGCCGAGGAGGATCCACCACTGATCGGGCTGCGCCGGAAAGCCGCGCCAGGGGACCCCGGTGAGCAGGAGGACGGCGGAGACGAGCGCCATCGCGGCGGTGCCGACGGCGAAGTTCACCGTCGTCGCCACGACCGCCGACTCCGTCGCGGATCTGATGCGGCCGTTGCAGGCCTGTTGGACCGCGGTGAGAGCCCCGGAGGCGAACGGCAGCAGCGGTGCCCACAGGGGCACTCCGAGGAGGAGACGCTCCCTGGCTCCGCAGGCGAGGGCGGCGAGGACGATGACGACGCCGAGGATGCGCAGTGCGCTCGGCCGCTGCCGACCCCCGGGCGGCAGTTCGGTCGAATCGACGATGAGGCCGCCGGTGACCTGGCCCGAGACGAATGCCATGGTGAACATCGCCACGCCCATGATCGGCACCGTCGAGGCCTGTGCGATGACGACGAGTCCGCCGCTGAGGCCTCCGAGCAGCAGCCACCAGGGCAGCGTGCCCTGTCGCACCAGCTCAGCGAGGTGGGCGGCCGCCGACCGGGCTCGGGGGGAGGCGGTCAGGGCAGCGCCGACGAGCACGAGCCCGACGAGGAACGAGATGAGCGCGGCGAAGACCGCATGCCCGAGGACCGGGCCGAGCAGACCGTTCGCGCGCCCCTGCAAGGACATGGCCGCCCCGGCGACGACGGTGACCAGACCGGCCCCGAGAACAGGAACGAGGGACGGGGACCTCACCGGTGTGCGATCAGCTGCTCAGCGTCAGCGGCATGATCTTGCGGCGCAGCCACACCGTGCGCACGCCGCCGACGGAGATCCGAGTCCGGGCGAGCTCCCATTTGCCGTATTCCGCCTCGTCGTTGAGCTCCTGCAGGCTGACAGAGCGAGGGACATCCTTGGAGAACGAGACCTTGCGGAACTCGTAGGTCATACGTGGACGCTGACGTTTCATAGACCCACCCTAGACGATCTGGGCTAATGTTGAGAGCATGCCCGTCATCGTTCTTCTGCGGCACGGCCTCTCGAGTGCCAACTCCTCCGGAATACTGGCCGGACGTGCACCCGGTGTGTTCCTGACCGAGGAAGGGGTGAGCGCGCTCGAGGCGAATCTGCAGCTGCTGCCCAACCGCTCCTTCACCCGGCTGCTGCATTCTCCTCTGGAACGCTGTGTGCAGACCGCGGAGATCGCGCGGCAGGTCGCGGACTTCGGCTCGGTCGACGTCGACCGGGCCGTGATCGAACTCGACTACGGCGACTGGACAGGACGGTCCCTGCAGGACCTGGGGCAGGAGCCCCTGTGGGCCACCGTGATCGAACGAGCCTCGCAGGCCCGGTTCCCCGGAGGCGAGTCCATCGCCGAGGCGGCCGACCGATCCGTCGGACGCGTTCGAGGACTCGTGGCCCAGATGCGCGAGGAAGAGCCGGAGGAGACCCGGCAGTGGGCGATGATCGTCTCCCACGGGGACATCATCAAGGCCGTCATCGCCGATGCACTCGGCATGCCGCTCGATGACTTCCAGCGGCTGAGCGTCGCACCGGGATCGTTCACCGTGATCGACTACTCGGGCCCGCGACCGGTGCTCGCGGCGATGTCGGTCACAGCCGCGGGGCTCGCACAGTCGGCAGCCGTCGGAGGCGGCGGCCTGCGGTGAACCGATCAGACCGCGGCGAGGACCCCGGTGCCGAGCAGGATGTAGAGGGCGATGCCCAAGGCGACCCGGTACCAGACGAAGATCCCGAAGGACCTCGTCTTCACATAGCCGAGGAACCAATGGATGACGAAGAGCCCCAGGACGAATGAGATGAGTGTGGCCAGGATCGTCGGCCCCCATCCCAGAACCATCTCGTCGTCGCGGCCGAGAGTCTGCGCGACACCGTAGAACCCGGAGCCGAGGACGGCCGGGATCGCGAGCAGGAACGAATAGCGGGCCGCCGACGGACGGTCGAATCCCATGAACCGGCCGGCCATGATCGTCCCGCCCGAGCGTGACACGCCCGGGATGACCGCCAGCGCCTGTGCGAAGCCGAAGAGGATGCCCTGACCCCACTTCATGTCCTCGAGTGTGCGCTCCTTCTTCCCGGCCCAGTCGGCAATGCCGATGATGAGGCCGAAGACGATGAGCATCGTCGCGGTGATCCACAGGCTGCGCAGCGCACCCTCGATGTAGTCCTGGAACAGCAGACCGATGACGACGATGGGGATCGAACCGACGATGATCAGCCAGCCCAGCCGCACCTCGGGGTCCTTCCGGTCGTGCTTGCCGACCAGTGCCTTGCACCACTTCGAGATGATCGTGACGATGTCACGCCAGAAGTAGACGACGACGGCCGCTTCGGTGCCGATCTGAATGATGGCGGTGAAGAAGGCACCGGGATCCGAGCCCGGGAGCATGAACTCGCCGACGATGCGCACATGCGCCGAGGACGAGATCGGCAGGAACTCGGTGAGCGCCTGCACGATTCCGAGCACAGCGGCGACCAGCCAGTCGTACATACGACTCCTTGAGAATATGGGATGGGGTGGGAACGCAACCACGGTAGTCGCCGGATCGGGTAACCTCAAGAAGCATGAAGCACCAACGCCTCGGCACCACCGGTCTGGAAGTCAGCGATGTGGGTCTCGGGACCTTCGAATGGGGGCACCGGGTGGACGCCCGGGCCGCCCAGCGTCTCGTCGACGACTACAACGGTGCAGGTGGGAACGTCATCGAGCTTCCCAGCTCCGGCCATTTCGCCGCTCAGGTGATCTCACAGCTGAGACTTCCCGAAGAAATGCTGGTGGTGGCCCGCACGGGCGTGTCCATGAGTGAGCCCGACCACATCGAGGTCGGCCTCGGGCGGTCGCGGATGCTCTCGCAGGTCGACTCCATGCTGCGGACGACGGGTCGCGAGCACCTCGATGTGCTCGTCCTCGACGTCTTCGACGCCGAGGTCGACAGGGCCGAGACCGCCTCGGCGATCGACACCCTGCTCACCCTCGGAAAGATCCGCTACGTCGGCGTCTCCCACCACACAGGCTGGCAGCTGGCGGAGATGCGCGGAGCAGGAGTGCCGATCTCCTGCGCCGTGGCCGAATACTCACTGCTCAATCGCGAGGCCGAGGACGAACTCATGCCCGCCGCGGACTACGCCGGCGTCGGCCTCATCGCGGGCGCGGGACTCGGGAGAGGCGTGCTCACCGACAAATACCGCAACGCGACACCGCAGGACTCCCGTCTGACCGGCGAGCTGAGCGACTACGTGGGAGCCTACCTCGACGACCGGTCGAATCGGGTGCTCGCCGGAGTCCGCAAGGCCGCGACCGCACTGGGCGTGTCGACGACCGATATCGCGCTGGCCTTCAATCGGCATCGCGGGATCGCCTGCTCGCTGGTCTCGGCTCGCACTCCCGCTCAGCTCGCGGAGGTCACCGGCAGCGAGGTCGCGCTGGCCGATGAGATCGCCGAGGTGCTCGACCAGATCTCCTGAGGCTCAGTCGTCCTCGTCATCGAGGCCGAAGTCGTCATCATCGTCCTTCGCGTCCTCGACGTCGTCGAAGAGTTCGAAGGGAGTCACCTCGTCGAAAGCGGTGTAGATCGCGTCTTCATAGATTTCGAACGCGTCGGCCAAAGCCATATAAGCGGCTTCGACTCGGGAGTCTTGGTCTCCGGTGCGGTGTGCGGATGCAGCGTAGTGCTCTCTCACTGCTTCGAGGAATGCGTCCAGGGCCTCACGAGGATCAGTGCTCATGACTCAAATGTAACCCAGGCCGGAGTCACATGTAAGTGTTTGGACTAGGCTGAAGGAATGGCAGCTCTGTACGACCACCCCGCACCGGATCGTTTCGTCGTCGGCACCATCGGCCTGCCCGGAGATCGGACGTTCCTTCTGCAGGCCAAGTCCGGCAATTCGCTGACGACGGTGGTCGTGGAGAAGGAACAGGTGGAGATTCTGGCCGACCGGATCACCGAGCTGCTCGACATGGTCATGATCAAGGATCCTGCGGCGCGGGTGCCGCAGACGGCCCTGGACGAGCGCATCGACAATGCCGGGCTCAATGTGCCCATCGAACCGGAGTTCCGCGTCGGCACCATGAGCCTGGGCTGGGACACGGTCGAACACGAGCTCGTCATCGAATGCTTCGAACTCACCGAGGCCGACGCTCAGGCCGGCACTTCGGCCGACCCCGATGACGACGAGGTCGAACGTGAAGTCCTGCGCATCGTCCTCGACGCGGCCGGGGCGCGAGAATTCGCCCGCCGCGGCGAACAGGTCGTCGGAGCCGGACGCGGTGACTGCCCGTTCTGTTCGCTCCCGCTCGAGCCCGAGGGCCACCTGTGCCCCCGCGCCAACGGAATTCCGCGCGCCTGAACCGATATGGACGATGCCTCTCTCCTCGACGCGCTGACAGCGGGGGACTGGACCGAGATGGGTTCGATCCCGCGGGCCAGCAACGACACCCGGCTGCTCGTGCTCGACCATTCGGGTCGGGCGCTCAAGGCGGTGTACAAACCCATCGCCGGGGAACGGCCTCTGCATGACTTCCCACCCGCCAGCCTGGCCCTGCGCGAGGTGGCGGCCTACCGCCTGAGTGCCGCCCTCGGCCTCAGCGTCGTCCCGCCGACGGTGCTGCGCGATGACCTGCCCGCGGGGCGCGGCTCCCTGCAGGCCTATGTCGAGGCCTCGGGAGATGAGGAAGCTGTGACATTGAGCACGGTGAATGCGATCCCTGCCGATCACACTCCGATCTTCGCGCTGCGCACCGAGGACGGCCGCGATCTCGTGCTCTCCCACGCCGTTTCCGAAGGTCTGCGGGCGATCGCCTTCTTCGACCTGCTGGCCAACAACGCTGATCGCAAGGCCGGACACGTCATCACCGGCAGCTGCCTGCCGAGCACTGCGACCGAGGACATCGGCACCTTCGGCATCGACAACGGTTTGACCTTCCATACCCAGGAGAAGCTGCGCACCGTTCTCTGGGGATTCTCCGGCACCTCCTTCCAAGCGGAGGAGATCGACGCCCTCGAGGAAGTCGCCCGGATGGACACGGCGCTGGAGTCGGCACTCGCCGATTGCCTGTCCGCGGCCGAACTGAGGGCCCTGGCCGACCGTGCTGAGACACTTCTCACCGGTGAGTTCTTCCCCGAGGCGCCGACGGATCGCACTGTCATCCCCTGGCCGCCCATCTGAGGAGGACGGGCAGGCTGCCACACCACGTCGAGCTCGCGCCGAGCCGCGCGCGCACCGGTCGGGGGACAGAAGTGCCCTCGGGCTGAGACTCGGTTAGGCTGGTTGCCGTGAAGTCATGGCCCGAACCTCAACTGCCCCGTCTGACCAGCACCGGAAAGGTGCCCACGGTCTTCGACACGAGCACCCGCAGCCCGCGCCGGCTGCGCGGCAGCGAGCAGACCGCACGCCTCTATGTCTGCGGAATCACCCCCTACGATGCGACGCATCTCGGACATGCTGCCACCTATGTGGCGTTCGACCTGCTCAATCGCATCTGGCGCGACGCCGGCCTCGAGGTCGTCTACGTCCAGAACACGACCGACGTCGATGATCCCCTCCTCGAACGTGCGAACGCGACGGGAGTCGACTGGCGGGAGCTCGCCGCCTCTCAGATCCAGCTCTACCGTGAGGACATGGAGGCCCTGCGGGTCATTCCGCCCCAGAGCTTCATCGGAGTCGTCGAGACAGTGCCCGAGATCGCGGCCGCCGTGGAGGACCTCGTCGCCGGGGGAGCGGCGTACACGCTCGACAACGGCGATGTCTACTATCGGGTGTCGACCCCGATCACCCCGCCCTTCGGCACCGTCAGCCACGACGACGCCGCGACCATGGCGGAACTCTCGGCCGAACGCGGCGGTGACCCGGACACGCCGGGCAAGGAGGACCCCATCGATCCGCTGCTGTGGAGCGCCGAACGTGAGGGCGAACCGTCCTGGGACGGAGGCTCCCTCGGACGCGGGCGCCCAGGCTGGCATGTCGAATGCACCGTCATCGTCGACAAGTACGCGGGCCTGCCGGTGGATGTGCAGGGCGGCGGCAACGACCTCATCTTCCCGCACCACGAGATGAGCGCAGCGCATGCCGCGGCCTGGCGGGAGGTCCCGATGGCGAAGACCTACATGCACACCGGCATGGTCGGTCTCGAAGGCGAGAAGATGAGCAAGTCCAAAGGCAACCTCGTCCTCGTCTCGGAGCTGCGCGAACGCGGGGTCGACCCCATGGTCATCCGCACCGTCATCCTGGCCAACCACTACCGCAGCGATTGGAGCTTCTCCGAAGACCAACTCGAGACGGCCACGGCCCGGCTCAGGGCCTGGGGACACGCAGCGCGCTGCGAATCCGAATGCAGGGAAGGGCTGCGCGGACACATCATCGGCCTTCTCCGGGAAGCTCTGGCCGACGATCTCGACAGCCCCCGGGCACTCGGCATCCTCGACGAATGGGCCGAGCACTACGCAGACTCCGAAGCAGGCGACGTCGATGACATCAGCGGTGACAGGATCGCCGACGCCGTCGATGCGCTGCTGGGCATCCGCCTGCTCGGCTGAGGCCTCAGCCGAACCCCGGCGTCACTTCTCGCGGCCGCGTTTGCGCAGGTAGCGTTCGAACTCGGCCGCGATGGCGTCCCCGCTGGCTTCGGGCAGGTCGGCGGAGTCGTTGAGCTCCTCGAGACCCTTGACGAGATCCACCAGATGCGGATTGAGGGAGACGAGCTCGTCGGCGCCGAGCTCCCACGCGCGGCTCTCCTCCTCGAGCACATGGATGTCGATCTCGACCGAGGCATACCGTTCGACCGCCTTGACCAGCGCCAGCTCCGCCTTCGGCGAGGGAGATTCCGCGAGGTAGTCCGGCACTCCCACCCACAGGTTGATCGCTCGCAGACCTCGCCATCGGCAGGCGACGCCGAGGAGCCCGAGGATGCCGATCGGCCCCTCATAGGCATTGGCATCGATATCGAGTTCGGTCGCCAGGTCCGGGTCCTCGGTCGTGGCCACGACCGGCAGCGGACGAGTGTGCGGCACCTCGGCATGCAGTCCGCCGAGCAGGACCACGGAGTCCTCGGGGCCGACCTGAGCGAGGACGAGGGAGAGGAACTCCCTCCACTTCAGCCCCGGTTCGTGACCGTGGATGACGGTGATCGGGAGCTCACCGAAGCGGCCGCGGTGCACGGCGACCCCGGGCCAGGCGATCGAGGCCGTCCCATCCTCGTCGCGGACGATCTCCGGCTCGGAGAAGCGGAACTCGTAGAAGCCGTCGGTGTCGAGGATCTCACTGTCGGCCAGCTGCCAGACCTCGATCAGGTCCTTGACCAGCGAGCTCGCAGCTTCGGAGGCATCGGCATCCTGACCTTCGAAGGCGATGAACACGAGTGCCCCGGACCCGGATGGAAGAAAGCTCATGATCCAAGACTACGCTGGGTGTATGACGAATCCAGCCGCAGTCCTGTGGGACATGGACGGAACCCTGGTCGACACCGAGCCGTACTGGATCAGGGCCGAGACCGAACTGATGCACGCCCACGGGCTGCCCTGGTCCGAGGAGCAGGGACTCGAATTCGTCGGCAACGAGCTGCTCACCTCCGCGACGATGATGCAGGAGGCCGGTCTCAGCCTGCCGGCGCCTCTGATCGTCGAGACCCTCATGGATGCCGTCATCGCGCAGATCCGGACCTCCGTGCCGTTCCGTCCCGGAGCGCTCGAGCTGCTGGCCGAACTCAACGCGGAGCGGATCCCATGCGTGATGGTCACCATGTCCTACCGCCCGCTCGCCGAGGCGGTCATCGCCAGCTGTCCGCCCGACAGCTTCGTCGGACTCGTGGCCGGCGACGAGGTCTCGGCAGGCAAACCCGATGCCGAGCCCTACCTCCGGGGCGCCGCCCTGCTCGACCTCGATCCGGCGGACTGCGTGGCTCTCGAGGATTCGAAGCCGGGCCTGGCCAGCGCCGAGGCGGCCGGAACCATCGCCGTCGGAGTGCCCCACCTCGTCGATCTCGAGCCTCGCCCCGGCCGGATCCTCTGGCCGAGCCTGGTCGGCCACGGGGTGGAGGATATGCGCCGACTGGTCGGGGTCCGCTCGGCTTAGGCGCCGACGATCTTCGTGATCTCCGGGGTCGGCGGGGGAGTGTTCCCCCAGGCCGGGCACAGCGGTTTGAACGTGCACCAATTGCACAGCGGTGACTTCTTCGGACGCCACCGATCGGACTCGGCGGAGGCGACGATGTCCTTCCAGATGGCATCGATCTCGAATTCGGTCTGCTCGATGTCGCTCATCGTCGGGTGTGATTTCAGCACACTGCGCGAACCGAGGTACATCAGCTGCAGCGTGTGAACGAGCTCACCGGAGAGACGGTAGACGACGAGGGCGTAGAACCCCATCTGGAACTGTGCCTCGCGACCGTACTGCGGCTTGGGCTGTCTGCCCGTCTTGTAGTCGACCAGACGCTTCTCACCGCCCGGTGCGACGTCGACCCGATCGATGAAGCCGCGCAGCTCGAGACCGCTGTCGAGCGTTGTGCGCACGAACTTCTCCGTCTCGTCCGGTTCGAGGTGCTCCGGGTACTCGAGGACGAAATAGGAGTCGATGAGGCGGCGTGCCGATGTGAAGAACGTCTCCCTCTCCGATTCGGCGGAGAAGATCTCGAGCACCGCGGGGTCCTTCTCGACGAGTTCGCTCCAGGCGGGCATGAGCAGCGACTGAGCCAGCTCCGACGTGCGTTCGGAAGACGGAACGGTGAAGAGCTTCTCGAGCACGGAATGGACCACGGTGCCGCGGAATGCCGCTTGGGACGGCGGCTCCGGCAGTCGATCGATGCTGCGGAAACGGAACTTCAGAGGACATTGGATGAAGTCATTGGCCCGGGAGGGCGAAAGACTGGTGAGCTCGGCCATACCACCACTGTAACGACCTGGACTGACTCGCCGTGGCGACCAGCGGCGGCGGCCCCGACGCTGTTAGGCTGAGTAACCGACACTCAGTGGATCGATCACCACGACACCGACCGGAGGAATCCCTTCAATGGCCGCGAAAAACCACCAGCCCGGTGCGTCCTCGGGCCTGCGCCTGGGCACCATCCTCGGTGCGCCGGTCATCCTGGCCTGGTCGTGGTTCCTCGCCGCCATCGTCATCACCATTCTGTTCACCCCATGGCTCAATCAGGTCCGTCCGGACCTGGGCATCGGAGCCTGGTTCGTGGCATTCGCCTATGCGGTGCTCCTCTTCGCCTCGGTGTTCCTCCACGAACTCGCCCACGGTGTGGCCGGGCAGTTCTACGGCCAGAAGGTCGCGGCCATCGAGCTCAACATCTGGGGCGGCTTCACGCGGTTCGAACCCCAGGTGGACAATCCCCGCGACAAGGCCGCGACCACGAGCTTCGTCATCTCCATCGTCGGTCCGATCGTCAACATCGTCCTCGCTCTGCTGGGATGGTGGTGCCTGAATGCGGCCACACCCACCTCGGTGCCGTGGCTGCTGCTCATCGCGGTCACCTTCGCCAATGTCGCACTCGGCGCGATCAACCTGCTGCCGGGCATCCCGCTCGATGGCGGCTGGGCGCTGCAGGCGATCATGTGGCGCATCACGGGCTCCCAGTACCTGGGCACGATCGTGGCCAGCTGGGTCGGACGCATCATCGCCATCGGCTTCATCGGGTGGTCGGTGATCACTCCGCTGCTGGCCGGTGAACGGCCGGAACCGCTGACCGTGGCGTGGATGTCGCTCATCGCGATCATGCTGTGGTTCTCCGCAGGCGATGCGGCCACGCACGCCAAACGCGCGAGGAAGATGGAGACCTACGATCTGTCCCAGGTCATCCAGCCGGCGATCGCCGCCACTTGGGACGCGGACCTCGCGGACACCCTCGACTATGCGAACACGCTCGGCCACGCGAAGGAACGCACCCTCATCGTCGTACTCGACCAGAGCGGGCTGCCCTACGGGCTCGTCGACCGCCACGCCGCCGCGGGCCGGCTCGCAGAGACCCTCGAAGCCGTGCCTGCGGGCGAAGTCGCCCGTCCCCTGGCCGGGTGGATCGGCGTGCCCAAGGACATCACCGCCCCGCACCTGCTCGAATCGCTCACGCACCGGCCCAAGGCGCAGTTCAGCCTGGTCATGGACGGCAACACGCTCATCGGCGTGATCGATCTGCAGGAGTTCTTCGACGAGCTTCTCGCAGCCTGAGCCGGTTGTGTGAGGCAATCCTCATCAGCGTAGAGTGGACTCATCATGACTCAGGCACTCCATTCCCGCCCTCCGCGCGTCCTGACCCGGGGCGAAAAGGTCCAGCTCACCGATCCCAAAGGGCGCATGCACACGTTCGTGCTCGCCCCTGGCGAGCTCTTCCACACGCACAAGGGCCTGATCAGCCACGATGACATCATCGGACGCACAGAGGGGATCATCGTCTCGAACTCCGGGGGAGTGGACTTCCAGGTCTTCCGACCTCGCTACGAGGATTTCGTGCTCTCGATGCCGCGTGGAGCCGCGGTCGTCTACCCGAAGGACTCGGGACTCATCGTCACCCTCGGCGACATCCATCCCGGTGCCACCGTCGTCGAAGCAGGAGTCGGTTCGGGAGCCCTGTCGATGGCGCTGCTGCGTGCCGTCGGTCCCACCGGTTCCGTCCATTCCTTCGAGCTGCGCGAGGAGTTCGCCACCATCGCCGCGGGGAACATCGCGGACTTCTTCGACGGAGAGCCGGAGAACTGGTCGGTCACCGTCGGGGACCTCGCAGAGACGCTCCCGCAGACCTTCGCCCCGGGTTCCGTCGACCGGGTCGTCCTCGATATGCTCACTCCGTGGAACACCCTCGAGGCTGTGAGCCGGGCCCTGGCACCGGGCGGCATCGTCATCGCCTATGTCGCCACCGTCCCGCAGCTGTCCCGCTTCGTCGAAGCCGTCCGGGCCTCGCAGCGGTTCGCGGAACCCGAATCCATGGAGGCGATGGTCCGCGGATGGCATGCCGATGGACTCGCTGTCCGCCCCGACCACCGCATGATCGCCCACACCGGGTTCCTCATCATGGCCCGGCGGATGGCCGAGGGTGTCGCTCCGCTGGAGAAGAAGAAGCGCCCGCAGGGTGCCGCCGCAGCGCCCGAGGACGTCGAGGCCTGGACAGGCGGCGAGGTCACCGAGCACGCGATCGGGACGCGCACCGCTCACGGCAAGAAGCTGCGGCGGGTGGTGCGCGAAGCGGGGAAGCGGCTGCGCACCGGGGACGACGGCAGCGGCGGCGCTGCCGCGGGCACGACCCGCGCCGCTGCTGACACAGACAGCCCGAACACGAACAGCACTGCGCCGAAGGAGGATCGATGACAGAGACCACGACCGAGGTGAAGCGTCTCCGCGAGGACACCGCGTCACTGCGCCAACAGCTCTACAGCGCAGGCAAGCGCAATGAGGCCCTGTCGAAGACCCTTCGCACGGCCCGCGAGGAACTGGGCCGGATCAAAGAGGAGGCTCGGCGTCTGACCGAGCCGCCGAACAACTGGGGCACCCTCGTCGCCGTCGACGACAAGGGCGTGGCCGCCGACGTCATCGTCGGCGGTCGCCGCATGCGTGTGGCCATCGCCCCGGAGGTCGATCCCGCCGGGCTGCGGGCCGGTGCCGATGTGCTCCTGTCCGAAGGCCTCGTCGTCATCGGCACCGGCGCCTTCCCGTCCGTGGGTTCGGTGGTCAACGTCCGCGAATTCGTCGACGACCGCCGCATCCTCGTCGGAGCCCCCGGTGATGACGAACAGGTCTTCGTCCTCGCAGCCGACCTCATCGACTCGGGCCTGCGCGTCGGCGATGCCGTCGTCGTCGACACCCGGACCCACTACGCTCTGCAGGTCGTCGAGAAGCCCGAGGTGTCCTCACTGCTGCTCGAAGAGGTCCCCGACATCACCTATTCGGACATCGGCGGTCTCGCCGACCAGATCGGTCAGATCAAGGACGCCGTCGAGCTGCCCTTCGAGCACCCGGAGCTCTACACCGAGCACGGTCTCAAACCGCCCAAGGGCATACTCCTCTACGGTCCTCCCGGCTGCGGGAAGACTCTCATCGCGAAGGCCGTGGCGAACTCGCTGGCCGACCGCACCAGCGAAGAGTCCCGGAAGACCTACTTCCTCAACATCAAGGGCCCGGAGCTGCTCGACAAGTACGTCGGCGAGACCGAGCGCCAGCTGCGCCTCATCTTCGCCCGAGCTCGGGAGAAGGCCTCCGGCGGATTCCCCGTCGTCGTGTTCTTCGATGAGATGGAGTCGCTCTTCCGCACCCGCGGCACCGGCAAGTCCTCGGACGTGGAGACGACGATCGTGCCCCAGCTGCTGACGGAGATCGACGGCGTCGAACAGCTCGACAACGTCATCGTCATCGGCGCCTCGAACCGTGAGGACCTCATCGACCCGGCGATCCTGCGCCCGGGCCGACTGGACGTCAAGATCCGCATCGAACGCCCCGACGTCGAAGCCGCCCGCGACATCTTCGAGAAGTACCTCACCCCGGAGCTGCCGCTGCACAGAAGCGTGCTCGAAGGTCACCCGGACTCCGCCGAGGCGGTCGCCTCCCTCATCGAGTTCTGCGTCGAGCGGATGTACTCCGAAACAGCCGAGAACGAATTCGTCGAAGTCAGCTATGCGGACGGGTCACAGGAAGTGCTGCACTTCTCCGACTTCGCCTCCGGTGCCATGATCCACAACATCGTCGATCGGGCGAAGAAGTCCGCGATCAAGTCGCTGCTCGACACGGGTGAGCGCGGTCTGCGCGCCGAACACTTCGAGGGCGCCATCGCCGAAGAGTTCAGCGAGCACGAAGACCTGCCGAACACGACGAACCCGGACGAATGGGCGCGGATCTCCGGACGCAAGGGCGAACGCGTCACCCACTTGCGGATGATGCACCTCGACACGACGAGGGGAGCCCCCGCGGTGCCGTATGAGACCGAGATCTCCGAGGTGCGCCCGAACTCCGACCTCGTCTGAGCCGTCCCGACCGCCGACGACCGAGGTCGTCGGCGGCCTGCGGCCGTCCGGAACCCGTGGAGGGCAGCGCTCAGCGGCTGCGTCCGCGGCGGCCCGAACCGCCGGCGACGGCGGAGGCGATGATGCGCCAGCCGACGAGAGTGATGAGATTGAGCGTGGTGGCCACGATCATGAAGCTCACGGGCACAGTGCCCGGTTCTCCGCCGGCACCGGTGACACCGCGCAGCACGAGCCCGACGAGGACGGTGACCGCCCACACCCCCGTGCCCGTGGCGAGCGGAGAGATCGGCCGGTCCCAGACGGCGGTCAGCAGCCAGGCGAGGACCAGTGAGGCGACGAACGGCCACGCTGTGGTCATCAGCCCCTGCGGATCGAAATTGTGAGAATGTGTGTAGTGACCGACGATCGTGAAGAGGACCACGAGGATGAGGTCGACGATCAGCGCGATCGGGAGATGAGATTTCTTCGTTGCCACGTCCCCGAGTCTAGACCTTGGAGGAAGTTCAGATGCTCAGAGTCCAGCGTGTCATGGGTTCGGAGACCGAGTTCGGTCTCAGCCAGCCGGGGAACCCGCGAGCGAATCCGATGCGTGACTCGGCGCGTGTCGTCGACGCCTACGCCGGTCCTCGCGGTCTGAGGTCCTCCCAGAACTTCTGGGACTTCGCCACCGAGTCCCCGTTGGCGGACGCCCGCGGATTCTTCATGAACATCGCCGACGCCGACTCCTCGCAGCTGACCCACATCCCCCAGGACGACGTCGAGGCGCAGTACCTGGCGAATGTGGTCACGGAGAACGGTGCGCGCTACTACGTCGACCACGCCCACCCCGAATACTCCTCGCCGGAGGTGCTCACGCCCCGCGATGTCGTCACCTTCGACCGGGCCGGAGACCTTGTGGCCCTGGCTTCGGTGCGGGCACTGGAGATGTCCGGCGAACCGGTCAACCTGTACAAGAACAACACCGACTCCAAGGGCTCGTCCTACGGAACCCATGAGAACTACCTCGTCGACCGCGGGGTGGACTTCGATGACATCGCCGCCGGACTCATCCCGTTCTTCGTCAGCCGCCAGGTCCTCTGCGGATCCGGACGCGTGGGCATCGGACGCGAGGGTGAGCTCGCGGGCTACCAGATCTCGTCGCGCGCCGACTTCTTCGAAGCCGAGGTGGGTCTGGAGACGACCCTGCGCCGCCCCATCGTCAACACCCGTGACGAACCGCATGCCGACCCGGCGAAGTACCGTCGCCTGCACATCATCATCGGCGACGCCACCATGGCCGAGCCTGCGACCTTCGTGCGGTTCGGCTCCACCTCTCTGGTGCTCGGTCTCATCGAGGCCGGCCTGGCCCCGCGGATCGGACTCGCAGATGCGCTGGCCTCGCTGCAGACCGTCAGCCACGACCTCAGCCTCAGTGCGCAGCTGCCGCTGACCGACGGTTCGACGATGACCGCGCTCGAGATCCAAGAGACCTACTATGCCGCCTGCATCGCACACGCCGATCCTGAGGATGCTGACACCGCAGAGGTGCTCGCCGAGTGGAGGCGCTTCCTCGACGGACTGGCCGACGACCCCCGCAGTCTGGCCGACTCCATCGACTGGGTCGCTAAATGGGTGCTGCTGGAGCACTACCGTTCCCGGGAGGGCATCGACTGGGATCACCCCAAGCTCGCGCTCATCGACGTCCAGTATCACGATGTGCGGCCCGAGAAGGGGCTGTTCCACAAGCTCGAACGTGCCGGACGGATCCGGCGGATGACCACCGACGCCGAAGTCGAGGCGGCCGTGACGGGCGCCCCCGACGGCACCCGTGCCTTCCTCCGTTCGGTGGCGGTCAACCAGCTCGGTGAGGATCTCGTGGCCGCCAGCTGGGACTCCCTCGTGCTCAACGCCGGAGACTTCGGCATCGTCCGACTGCCGATGCGCGAACCGCTCAAGGGCACCCGGCAGCTGCTCGCCGAACGCGTCGCGGGAATCGAATCCGCCGAGGCCCTGTTGCAGGCACTCGGAGTGGATAGACTGACAGTGAAGAACGACTGAAGGGGTGTGAGATGAGCTCGCAGGAACAGTTCCAAAGAGACAGAACGAGCGGTGGGGGAGACGCACCCGTCGATCCGCCGGAGGCCGTACAGGGGCAGATCAACACCCAGAACGTCGACTCCATCCTCGATGAGATCGACGGCGTGCTGGAATCCAATGCGGAGGAGTTCGTCAAGAACTTCGTCCAGAAGGGCGGCCAATGAGATGTCAGGATTCCCTCCTGCATTTCTGAGTTCGACGAGCAACTCGTTCGTCGAACTCGCCCGCTCCCTGGCACCCGAGGCCTTGCCGCAGACCGCGGGCCGGGACCTGGCCGAACAGGCTCCGGAGGGCACGACGATCATCTGCTTCCGCACCGCCGCCGGCATCCTCATGGCCGGTGACCGGAGGGCCACGATCGGCAACCTCATCGCCTCCCACTCGATGGAGAAGGTGAAGGCCGCCGATGACTTCTCGGTCATCGGCATCGCCGGTACCGCAGGCGTGGCGCTCGACCTCATCCGGCTCTTCCAGCTCGAGCTCGAGCACTACGAGAAGATCGAAGGGGCACGACTGTCGCTGCACGGCAAGGCCAACCGCCTGGCCTCGATGCTGCGCGGCAACCTCGGACTGGCCATGCAGGGTCTGAGCGTCGTGCCCCTGTTCGCCGGAGTCGACGACTCGACCCCGCACGGGCAGATCTTCAGCTTCGACGTCACCGGAGGCAAGTACGAGGAACACCGCTTCCATGCCATCGGCTCCGGATCCGGCTTCGCCCGCGGGGCACTGAAGAAGCTGTGGCGTGCCGAGCTCGACACCGCCGCGGCGATCACCGTGGCCGTCGAGGCGCTCTTCGACGCCTCCGACGACGATTCGGCCACCGGGGGACCGGACTTCGTCAGGCAGATCGCGCCGACGATCTTCACCGTCGATCTCGACTCCGGCGTCACCGAGATCGACTCGGCCACCGTACTGGAGACCGCCACCGAGGTGGTCGACCGCCGGACCCGGAGCGCGCGGTCATGAGCGCCGCCGGCATACCGCGAAAGGACCGGACATGAGTCAGGCGCCGTTCTATGTCTCGCCCGAGCAGCTGATGAAGGACCGGGCCGATTTCGCGCGCAAGGGCATTGCGCGCGGGCGCTCGGTCGTGGTCCTGCGCTTCGACGAGGGCATCCTGCTGTTGGCGGAGAATCCCTCACCGACGCTGCACAAGATCGCCGAGATCTACGACCGGATCGGGTTCGCCGCCGTCGGCAAGTACAACGAATTCGAGACGCTGCGACAGGCGGGGGTCCGCTACGCGGATCTGCGCGGATACTCCTATCACCGCACAGATGTCACCGCGCGGGGGCTGACGAACGCCTACGCGCAGACCCTGGCCGGGGTATTCACCACTGAGTCGAAGCCCTTCGAGGTCGAACTCGTCGTCGCCGAACTCGGCATCACCGCCGAATCCGACCAGCTCTACCGGCTCAGCTACGACGGTTCGGTCATCGACGAAGCCGAACACGTGGCCATCGGCGGTCAGGCCGATGCGATCACCGCATCACTGGCCGGCCTGCGCACCTCCGAACTCGGTCTCGCCGCCGTGTTCGACCACGGTGTGGCGGCGCTGGCCGCGGCCACACGTTCGACTCTGCCCACCGAGGACCTCGAAGCCGCCGTCCTCGACCGTACGACGAGCAGGCAGAGAACATTCCGCCGACTCGACGAAGCAGCGATGAGTGCGCTGCGGGAGGACTGAATGGCACGCATCTTCGGAATCGAAACCGAATACGGACTCGCTCACACCGCCGCAGACGGCGGGCGGCACATCGGACCGGAGGAGATCGCCCGCTACCTGTTCCGGCCCGTCGTCGACTGGGGACGCTCGTCGAACGTGTTCCTGCCCAACGGCTCCCGGCTCTACCTCGACGTCGGCTCCCATCCCGAATACGCGACTGCCGAATGCGATGACCTCGGTGATCTGCTCGCTCAGGATCGCGCGGGCGAAGCGCTCATGACCGATCTGCTCGAGAAGGCGCAGACCGCCCTCGACGCCGAAGGGATCGGCGGTCGGGTGCACATGGTCAAGAACAACACCGATGCGGCCGGGAACTCCTACGGTTCGCACGAGAACTTCCTCATCCGCCGCACTCTCGACTTCAACCGTCTGACAACGGTGCTCCTGCCCTTCCTCGTCAGCCGCCAGCTGCTCGTCGGAGCGGGAGCCATCATCCCACGCCGTTCGTCCTTCGCCCCCGACGAGGAGGCGGACCGAACGGAGATGATGTTCGGCCTCTCCGCCCGCTCGGATGTGATGTGGGAGGGGCTGTCCTCTGCCACGACCCGCTCGCGCCCGATCATCAACGCCCGCGACGAACCCCACGCGGATGCGGAGAAATACCGGCGTCTGCACGTCATCGTCGGTGATTCGTCGATGTCGACGGCCACCTCGGCGCTCAAGGTCGGGTCGGCGGTGCTCATGCTCGACCTCATCGAGCAGGGGGCGCGGATCCCGGAGAACGGACTGCGCCACCCGGTGCGCGACATCCGACTCGTCGCCCGTGATCTCACCGGCCGCGTCGTGCTCGAACGCACCGACGGCTCGACCACCACCCCGCTGCGGCTGCTGGCCGACTATCGGGACCGAGCGCAGCGCCTCGTGGAGACCGGCGATCACAGCCTCGGCGACGAAGAGCTCGCCCGCTACGTCATCGACCTGTGGACGAGGATGCTCACCGCCGTGGAGTCCCAGGACTTCTCCGCAGTCGAGACCGAGATCGACTGGGTTCTGAAACGCACCCTCATCGAGAGATCCATGACGCGGGGCGGCGAGAGGATCACTGATCCGCGCCTGCACCGCCTCGACATCGCCTACCACGACATCACTCCGGCCACCGGCCTGTTCCCGAAGCTCGAAGCGGCCGGAATGGCCAAGAACCTCGTGCCCGCCGAGGCGGTGGAGAGAGCCAAGGACCTGCCTCCGGCGAGCACACGCGCAGCCATCCGCGGTGAGTTCATCCGCGCCGCGCATGACGCGCGCCGCGACTACACCGTCGACTGGGTCCATCTGCGGCTCAACGACGAATCAGGTCGTGCCGTGGCGCTCAAGGACCCGTTCGCCACCTCGCACCCGCAGGCGGAGACTCTCATCGCGGGCCTGTAAGATCACCCTGTGATGCGGTCGGCCCGAGAAGCAGTACGGGTGCGGCCATTCGTGACGAAAGGAAACCAGTGCGCACCACAGTGCTCAGCGCCATCACGGCGGGTCTGCTGCTGCTGTCCGCCTGCGGTCAGGGCGATCAGTCGCAGGACTCGACCACGCCTCCGCCGTCGGTGGCCGCCCAGGATGCGAAGTCGACCAGCCTCGACGACGTCACCGTCGACGGCAAGATCGGGAAGAAGCCCGAGGTCAGCTTCGACGCCCCACTGGTGATCGACGAGACCGAGAAGAAGGTGCTCAAAGAGGGCGAGGGCGACAAGATCTCCGAGGGCGAGCAGGTCACGGCGCAGATGACCCTCGTCTCCGGAACCAGCGGAGAGGTCGTCGAATCGAGCTACGACTCCGATTCACCGGCCGGATTCCCGATGGACAAGGCCCAGATCTCCGGCGACCTCTACGATGCGCTCATCGACGTCAAGGTCGGCTCCCGCGTGATGATGTCGCTCAACGGCAGCGCCCAGCAGGGTGAGGCATCGCAGACGCTGGTCTACGTCATCGACGTGGAGAAGACGACGAAACCGCTGAAACGGGCCGAGGGAGAGAAGACCGACCAGTCGGACAGCCCCGTGACCGTGAAATGGGCCGATGACGGCGCACCGTCGATCTCGAAGCCCGAGGGCAAGAAGCCCGAGGAGCTCGAGACCTATACCACCATTGAGGGCGAAGGACCCGAGGTCAAGAAGGGCCAGAGCGTCGCGGTGAAGTACTCCGGCTGGCTCTGGGACGACACGTCGAAGACCTTCGATTCGAACTGGAAGGAGGGCGGTCAGCCCTTCGCCGTCGACCCAGTCGGAGAGGCGCAGGTCATCGACGGCTGGAACGAAGGTCTGATCGGACACAAGGTCGGCAGCCAGATCGTGCTCATCGTCCCACCCGACAAAGGCTACGGAAAGCAGGGCAGCGAACCCTCGATCCCTGGCGATGCGACGCTCATCTTCGTCATCGACATCCTTTCGGCACAGGGCTGATCCATCCCCGACGGCCGGCAGCTCATTCGGCCTCGGACACCACCGACCCACGAACACCACAGGAGGAACCATGAACAAGCAGAAACCGGAAGTCGACTTCCCCGGCGGCGCAGCACCCACCGAACTCGTCATCGTCGATGACGTCATCGGCACCGGCGCCGAGGCCGGTCCCGGCGACACCGTGAGCGTGCACTACGTCGGAGTCGCCCATTCCACGGGAGAGGAATTCGACGCCTCGTACAACCGCGGCACACCGCTCGAATTCCGACTCGGTTCGGGAATGGTCATCTCCGGCTGGGACCAGGGGATCCAGGGCATGCGGGTCGGCGGACGTCGCACCCTGCAGATCCCGCCGCATCTGGCCTACGGCGACCAGGGAGCCGGCGGAGTGATCCGGCCCGGAGAGAGCCTGATCTTCGTCTGCGATCTCGAGAACGTGCGCTGAGCGGAAACCACCCGATGATGCGCTGAGACAAGACCACCGGTGGCCGGGCTCGACAGAGTCCGGCCACCGGTGCATTCACGGGCGAACACAGGAGGGGAGAACACGGCAGCGCGCGGCACACGCCCGTTCAGAGTTCGGCGGCGCAGCGACCCGCCGCGGCTGCGGCGAGGAAGGAGGCGGCATCAGCCGGCAGCTTCCGGCCCATCGTCGACAAGCCCACGGGCGAGTCCTGCAGAGCCTCCCACAGACCGGTGAGGTCGACATCGACGAGCGAGTGAATGGTCAGGGCCTGCAGCTGTTCGGCCACGGTGTCGTCGACGATGCTCGGATCGGGATCCATCTCCGAGCGCTCCGCCGCGCTCAGAGTGGAGAAATCGGGAACCGGAACGGTCATCCCCGGCCGCGCGACCTCGGTCAGGGGAGTCAGCGAATGATGGGAGATGCCGAAATGGCGCCCGCGCGCATCGGCGTTCGACATCCGCAGCAGGCCGACGGGCCGGCCGCCGAGCAGGGCGGCGGCGTTGAGGTGCTCACCGGTGACCAGTCCCGAATACCCGTACTTCGTGCCGGTGCCCAGATTGCCCGGCCCCTGGGCGACGACGGCGATATCGGCCCCCATGACATGACGAGCGGCGAGCAGCCCGGTGTGAATGGTCACGGCTTCGAGGTCTGCGCCCCAGGACTGCCCCGTGCTGATCGAACCGGTCAGCCACCCGGCCTCCTTCAGCCCGGCCACGGCTCGGGAGAACGCGGCGGGCAGGGCAGCACCGTCGCTGAGGACATAGGCGACGGACAGGGACTCATCGACCGCGCGGATGCCGGCGATGGCGGCGGGCAGCGCCGAATGGAGGTCTGCGACGATCACCGGCATCCCCTCGAGGTCGTCGGCCTCGGCGAGCGTGGCATGGTGCTCGGATTCCTGATCGTCGACACCGAGCACCATCGTCTGCAGCGGCGAATAGCGGTCCTTGACCAGGTGGCCGGGCCCCGGGGACGGATCGGCCGGCAGCGCCTCGGGCAGGGCCACGATGAGCCCGAAGCCGCCGGTGCCCAGCCGCTTGGCCAGAGCAGAGACATTGACGATGACCGCATCTCCCACCCGAGGATGTCCGACGGCGTCTGTGTAGGCGATCGCGCGGATGGATCGCACATCGGTGCCCGGCAGCGGTCGGTCCAGGTCGACCTCGGTCTCTGTGTATCCTGGCCGGGTGGAGCGAATCGCGGCTGCGATTCCTTTGCGCCAATGAATCATGGTCCCAAGACTATCGCCCGGCCTAAGTTACGGTGGAATCGTGAACACACCCCGTCCCAGCAGACAGAGACAGCAGACCGAACGTCTGCTGAACCTGCTGATCGCTCTGCGCGCCTCCCGCGGTTGGGTCTCGCGCACGACGCTGATGAACGCCATCGACGGCTACAGCGGCCTCGACGAGGTCGCCTTCGACCGCAAGTTCTCCCGTGACAAGGACCTGCTGCGGCACATGGGGATCACCATCGCCACTCGTGCCGGACATGATGCCTATGGCGACGCGGGGGAGACCGGATATCGGATCTCCGCCGCCGATTACGCCATGGACCTGGTCGATCTGACCGCGGCCGAGGTCGCCGCCGTGACCGTGGCGGCGGCCTTCTGGTCCGAGACCGACCTCGGCGCCTCGAGCGCCCAGGCGCTCACGAAGCTGCGGGCCCTGGGTATCGACCTCGACGAGGACGGTGCCGGACAGGGACCGATCGATCCGGGGACGGCGGCGAGGAGACTCGCCAGTGCAAACTTCGCCTCTGCGCTGCATCACATCAACGCACGCGAGGCCGTCGGGTTCACGTATCACAAGCCCGGGCAGAGCGCGCGGAAGGTGCGTCTCGAACCCTACGCGCTGCTCAGCCGCGGCGACCGCGTCTACCTCTTCGGATTCGACCTCGACCGCCAGGCGCAGCGCACCTTCCGCCTCTCCCGAGTCGAGGGCGGAATCGCCAAACTCGGCGGTCGCGAGCCCGGGGACTATTCGATCCCCGAGGACTTCTCCCCGCACCTGGCGCTGCAGTCGAGCTCGGAGATGGCCGTGGTCGCCGAGGCGAAGCTGTCGATCGCCGCTCATCGCGCCGATCCGCTGAGACGCCGGCAGGTGCGCACCGAGGACGGTGCCGTCATCATCGAATTCAGTGATGCCCATGCGCTGGCGGCCGAGATCATCGGCTTCGGCGATGCCGTCGAGGCTCTCGCGCCGCCCGAACTCGTCCGTGCCGTCGACGAGCGGCGCGAGACGATCCGGGACTCTCTCAGACGCTTGGGAGGTGCCAGTGTCCTCAGCGCGTGAGCGGCTGACCAGGCTGCTCAGCCTCGTGCCCTATCTCGATGCCCATCCCGGTGCGGACCTGGAGGAGACCGCCGCCTATTTCGGCATCGACTCCGACACCCTCATCGACGACCTCCAGCTGCTCTTCGTCACCGGCCGTCCCGGGCATATGCCCGATGACCTCATCGACGCCTCATGGGAAGGCGGGCAGATCTTCATCTCCAACGCGGAGGAGGTCTCCGTTCCGGTGCGCCTGAGCGCCGAAGAGGCGGGCGTCCTCGTCCTCGCCCTCGAGCTGCTCTCGTCCCTGCCCGGACTCGATTCCGCCGCGGTGGCCACCGCGGCGGAGAAGCTGCGGCGAGCGGCAGGGGAGAACCTGCGCACCTCGGTCGACGTCAGTCCCATCGACACCGACGAGGAGCTCCTGGCAGTGCTCAAGGAGGCGATCGACGAGGAGGCGGCACTGACGATCGACTACTATGTCGGATCGCGGGACGAACTCACCCGACGCACGATAGCGCCGACCCGCCTGGTTCCCGGCTCCGACTGGTACGTCGATGCCTGGTGCTATTCGGCCGGGGCGCCGCGCCGCTTCGCCCTCGGCAGCATCCGCTCCTGGGAGCGGGCCTGTCATCCGCCCCTGTCGGTGAACGAGACGACGACGGACTCCCACGAGGTCACCCTCGGACTGTCCGCCCGCGGAGCATGGCTGGCCGATGAACTCGATGTGACGAAACGTGAATACTTCGACAGCGGGGAGACGAACGTGCGCATCCGTCTCATCGTCCACTCCGTCGATTGGCTGAGCCGATTCCTGCTCTGCCATGCCGACGTGATCACGGAGATCGACGACACCGAGGCGGTGGCGGCGGCACTGCGCCGTCTCGGCTGAGCCGATGAAGCCTGCGGATGAGGATGAAAGGCTCAGCCGCACAGCGTAGAATCGTTCGCAGCCGCAACAATCCAAGGAGCTCCCAATGAAACCAAGTTTCGTGCAGATCGCGATCGTGATCCTCATCATCGTGATCATCTTCGGCGCGCCCAAACTGCCGCAGCTGGCCCGAAGCCTGGGACAGTCGATGAAGATCTTCAAGTCCGAGGTCAAGGACCTGCGGGACGAGGACGATACCGACAAGACCACTGAGCCGGGAGCGCTGAACAGGAATTCCTCGACCGACTCGTCCTCAGCCGCCGACGGCACCACCGGCACCGAGCAGTCGCGACGAGAGAAGCAGGACCCGCAGTCACACGAGAAGTGAAAGAGAACAGTCAGCGGAAGCCCTCTCGCTCACGGAAGAGCAATCCTGAGAAGAAGATGCCCGTCGTCGGGCATCTCGTCGAGTTGCGCAACCGCGTCATCATCGCTGCGATCGCCATCGCACTGGGCGCAGTCGCGGGCTGGTTCCTCTATGATCCCGTCCTCGACATCCTGCAGGAGCCGATCCGGACCATCCGCGCGGACGGGGGCCGGATGGCGGAGATCAACTTCGCCGGAGTCGCCTCACCCTTCGATCTGAAGATCAAGCTCTCCTTCTTCATCGGCCTCTTCATCTCCTGCCCCATCTGGCTCTACGAGATCTGGGCCTTCATCGTGCCCGGGCTCAAACGGAAGGAGAAGCTGTACTCCCTCGGATTCCTCGGTGCGGCGATCCCTCTCTTCCTGGGCGGCTCGACGATGGCGTTCTTCGCTCTGCCCAATGCCGTCAAGGCGCTGACCTCCTTCACACCCGAGGGCGGAACGAACATCATCCCCGCTCAGGACTACCTGAGCTTCGTGATGATCATCATCGTCGTCTTCGGCCTCGCATTCGTCCTCCCCGTCCTCATGGTGGGGCTGAACATGCTGGGCATCCTCTCGGCCGAGAGGATCCAGAAGTCCTGGCGCATCATCGTCATGCTCGTGTTCCTGTTCGCTGCGATCGCCACCCCGACACCCGATGCCATGTCTATGTTCTTCCTGGTCATTCCCATGATGACGCTGTTCTGCCTGGCCTGGGCGGTCTGCGTGCTCAACGACCGACGACGCAGGAAGCGCCTCATCGCACAGGGCCTGTGGGTCGACCCGAACGAATTCACCGACGAAGAGAAGAATGACTGATTCCACGCACCACACTGACCGAACGCCTGCGGAGGACACGCTGAGCCCCGCCGAGGCGTATGCCGATTTCCGGGCGCGCGCCGATTTCGCGCGCACGCCGCTGGGCCGCTTCATGGCTCGAACCGAGTTCGAGCTCGACGATTTCCAGGTCGAGGCGTGCAGCCATCTGCAGGAAGGCGAGGACGTCCTCGTCACGGCGCCCACCGGCTCCGGGAAGACCCTGATCGCCGAATTCGCTGTGGAACTGGCCCGTGTCGAAGGCAAACGCGTCTTCTACACGACGCCGATCAAGGCACTGAGCAACCAGAAGTTCAACGACCTCTCCGAGGTCCACGGCGCCGA
This sequence comes from Brevibacterium renqingii, assembly GCF_017808105.1. Classification (GTDB taxonomy): domain Bacteria; phylum Actinomycetota; class Actinomycetes; order Actinomycetales; family Brevibacteriaceae; genus Brevibacterium; species Brevibacterium renqingii. The sequence continues at coordinate 26,023 of NZ_JADBHF010000008.1, forward strand.
GAACGTCGGTCTCCTCACCGGCGACACCTCGATCCGCCGAGACGCGCCGATCATCGTGATGACCACCGAAGTGCTGCGCAATATGCTCTACAACGACATGGCGGGTCTGACCGATCTCGGATTCGTCGTCCTCGACGAAGTCCACTACCTGGCCGACCGCTTCCGCGGCCCGGTGTGGGAAGAGGTCATCATCCATCTGCCCGACCGCGTCCAGATGGTCTCGCTGTCGGCCACGGTGTCCAATGTCGAGGAGTTCGGGGCCTGGTTGCGAGAGGTGAGAGGACCGACGACGATCGTGTCCACGAGCCATCGTCCCGTGCCGCTGGTCAACCACGTGCTCGTCGGGCATCGGATGTTCGACCTGTTCACTCACTCGGATTCCGATCGCATCGACCCTGCGCTCAACCACGCGACACGGACCCACGGGGGTCCGCGGTCGAAGCGTGCCCGAGCCACGCGTGCCCGGTTCCGCCGCCCCAGCCGCACGCAGGTGGTGTCCTCCCTCGCCGAGGCGGCCATGCTGCCGGCGATCATGTTCATCTTCTCCCGCAATGGATGCGACGAGGCCGTCGAGCAGTACCTGAGCACCGGCGTCGACCTCAACTCGCGGGAGGAGAAGACGATCATCAACGCCGCGCTGGAGTCGCTGCGCGAGGAGCTCGCCGAAGAGGATCTGGGCATCCTCGGCTTCCACACCTTCCGGGAGGGGCTGCTGCTCGGAGTGGCCGCGCACCATGCCGGTATGATCCCGCAGTTCAAGCAGCTCGTCGAAGACCTGTTCTCGCAGGGCATCATCAAGGTCGTCTTCGCCACCGAGACGCTGGCCCTGGGCATCAATATGCCTGCCCGGACCGTCGTGCTCGAAAAGCTCGTGAAGTTCAACGGCGAAGCCCATGTGACGATCACTCCGGGCGAGTACACCCAGCTGACCGGCCGAGCCGGGCGCCGTGGCATCGACCGGATCGGGCATTCGGTGGTCGTCTGGCACCCCACCGTCGAGGTCAGCGAGCTCGCGGCCCTGGCCTCGAACCGGTCCTATGCCCTCAACTCGGCCTTCGGGCCCACCTACAATATGACGGCGAATCTGCTCTCCCGGATGAGTTCTGCCGAAGCAGCGAAGGTCCTCGAGACCTCTTTCGCGCAGTTCCAGGCCGACAAGGCGGTCGTCGGATTGGCGCGCAAGGTGCGCAAGAACGAAGCGACGATCGAAGCCTACGAGAAGTCCATGCACTGCGAGCTCGGCGACTTCGCCGAATACGCCCGACTGCGCCGTGCGATCTCGGAGACTCAGAAGCAGGAGACGAGAACACGTTCGCGCAACCGCCAACGCGATATCGTCGAATCGCTCACTGCGCTGAAGATCGGCGATGTCGTGACCATGCCCGCCAAACGCGTCGGGGGCCGGGCCGTCATCATCTCCCCGATGAGCAATCGCGACGGCACCTCGAGGCTGCCGACAGTGCTCACCGAACAGGGCAAGGTGTGGCATCTGCGTCCGCACGAAGTCACCGAACCAGTCGCCGCGCAGGGCCGGATCCGAGTGCCGAAGAAATTCAATCACCGCCAGGCCGGCGACCGGCGGCAGCTGCTGTCCATCCTCGAACAGGCCGTCGACGACGGCCGGGTCGATCCCGATGCGCAGTGGGAATCGGCGCGCGACGGGCAGGGGGTGAGCACGACCGTCTCGGAACTGCAGGCGCAGATGCGCGCCCACCCCTGTCACGACTGCCCCGATAGGGAGATGCATGCGCGGTGGGCCAACCGGGCCGACAAGCTCATCAGGGAGAACGATTCGCTCATCGCCCGCATCGAAGGACGCACGACCTCGATCGCGCTGGTGTTCGAGCGGGTCCAGGACGTGCTGCGGGGGCTCGGCTTCGAACCGGAGCATTCGACGATGCTGCGCCGCATCTACGGCGAGCGGGATCTGCTCGTGGCGCTGACGATCCGCGCGGGGCTCTGGGACCGGCTCAATGAGCCCGAACTCGCGGCCTTCGCCTCGAACTTCGTCTTCCAATCCCGCAGAGACACCCTGCATGCGCATCGGGCGCCCAGTGCCGACCTCAAGGCCGTCTGCGATGAGTCCGAGAACATCTGGCGGCGCCTCTTCCATCTGGAGGAGCAGCACGCGCTGGCGACCACGGAGGAACCGGACCGGGGGCTCATCACTCCGATGTACCGGTGGACCGAGGGCAAGACGCTGTCCGAATCTCTGCGCGGCAGCGATATCGCCGCCGGTGACTTCGTCCGCTGGGCCAAGCAGAGCCTCGACCTGCTCGGTCAGATCGCCGAGGTCGCCGAGGAGGACACTGCGGTGCGGATCCGCCGCACCGTCAACGCGATCCGACGCGGGGTCGTCGCCGATTCCTGATCACGGGGCGGCGACCCCTGCCGTCCTCAGCGCTTGACCTTCTTGACGATGTTCTCGATGTCCGAGCCGAAGGCGTTCTCCGTGGTCAGATAGGTCCACGTCGACGACGGTCGCTTGAGACCGTGCGAGTCGAGGTCGATGCCCTCGGCGGTGATCTCGGCCTCTGCGATCGTGGCCGCCGAATCGGCGATGACATCGGACCAGAACGAGGAGAAGACGCGGATGGATTCCGCATTGAAGGCCTCATGCGGCTTCTCCCTGGCGAAGGTGCGCAGGTGGATTCCTTCGCGCAGATCGTTGAGGAACGCGAGGTGGTCGACCCAGCGGGCATCGAGGTGGAAGAGCATGACCTCGCGCAGGACGCTGTCGAGGATCTCCTCCGACTGCTGCTCGACGATCTCGTCGGCCCGCTCGCCGATCTCGGCCCGCAGCTGGGCCACCGGCTCTTCGTCCTTGCGGATCTCGGCGCGGCGTTCGAGGACGAGATCGCGCTGCTTGGCCATGAGCTCGTTGAAGCGCCAGGTGTCACGGTGCAGAGCGGTGTTCTGGCCCTCGGCGATCCGCTGGGCGTGTTCGACGAGCCCGCGGGCTCGTTTGGATTCGATCAGCCCGGTCTCGTCGCCTTCGGTGACGAAGCGCTGGATCTCCGGCACACGAGTGAGCAGCTCGTCCTCGAGGCTGGTGAAGAACACCGAAGTGCCCGGATCGCCCTGACGACCGGCGCGACCGCGCAGCTGATCGTCGAGGCGCGACGAAGGGTAGCGACCTGCGCCGATGACGAGCAGGCCGCCGGCCTCGGCCACCTCCTCGTTCGCCAGGCGGATGTCGGTGCCGCGCCCGGCCATCTGGGTCGACACCGTCACCGCACCGGGGGCACCGGCACCGGCGATGATCTCGGCCTCTCGCGAATCGTCCTTAGCATTGAGCACCGCGACCTCGATTCCGCGTTCGCCCAATCGCCGAGCCAGGGACTCGCTCTCGGCCACCGAGGAGGTGCCGATGAGCACGGGGCGGTCGCGTCCATGGTTCTCCGCGACCTCCTCGACGATCGCGCGTTCCTTCGACTCCTGGTAGGTGAAGAGGCGGTCGGGCTCGTCGATGCGGATGACCGGCAGGTGGGTGTCGATGGGAACGATCTCGAGCGAGTAGAATTCCCGCAGATCGTCACCGACGGCCAGTGCGGTGCCGGTCATCCCGCATACGGTCTCATAGCCGTGGATGAGCTCCTCGACGGTCATCTGGTCGAGGATCTCCCCGCTGTCGGTGGTGCCGAGGCTCTCCTTCGCCTCGACGGCGGCCTGCAGTCCGTCGGGCCACCTCTGCAGTTCGGCGACACGACCGCGGGAGGAGGAGATGAGTTTGATGCGTCCGTCGACGACGAGGTAGTCGACATCGCGTTTGACCAGCGCTCGCGCGTAGAGGGCGAGATTGACGGCAGCCAGGGTCTCTGAGTCCTCACCGAAGAGCTCGACTCCGAGTTCGGTTTCCACGCGGTCTACTCCGGCGTCGGTCAGCGACACCGCATGTCGGTCGGTGCTGATCTCGAAGTCGGTCTCCGGCGTGAGGTCGGCGACGAGCGCCGCGATGGTCTCGTCAGCGTCCTCGACGCGGGCCGAGCCGGCCAGCACCAGGGGCACCCGAGCCTCGTCGATGAGCACGGAATCAGCCTCGTCGACGATGACGACATCGCGCTCGGGCACTCGCTGATCCGCATCGTCGGTGATGAATCGGTCGCGCAGCACATCGAACCCGACCTCCGTGACGGAGGCGTAGAGGACTTCGGCTCGATAGGCCTCACGACGCTCGGCATCGCCCTGCGTCCCGGAGATCGCCGCAGACCGCACTCCGAGGAGGTCGAACAGCGGCTTCATCCATGTGCGGTCGCGGACAGCGAGGTAGTCGTTGACGCTGACGACATGGACCCGGCGTCCCTGCAGGGCATAGCCGGCAGCGGCCAGTGCCCCGACGAGGGTCTTGCCCTCGCCGGTGGCCATCTGCACGACGCTGCCCTGCAGGAGTCCGACGAGCCCGCGCATCTGGGTGTCGTAGGCGCGTTCGTCGAGAGCGCGTTCTCCGGCTTCGCGGGCAAGAGCGCAGAACCGGGTCAGCGTCTTCTGCTGCGAGCCGGAGGCGAAGACCTCTCCAGCAGCTTCGGTGAGCTCTTCGTCGCTGAGCTCGGCGAATTCGCGTCCGGCTGCGGCGAGGTCATCGGTCGCTCGCTCGAACCAGCCCGTTGTCTTCTCCGCATGGGAGCCGGGGCGGTTGAGCAGGCGAGAAAAGAATCCCATTGTCGTCCTTCGTCGTGTGATAGTCGGTGTCGAGTCTAACGTTCAGGCCATCGGCCACGAACCGTCGACGACGGCCTCGGCGTTGCTCTTCTTCCGCAGCCAGGCCTGCAGTCCGGCGGCCTGGGAGCGCTTCCAGTCGGCTTGTGCGGCCATGATCTCGGCATTGCTGAGCACCGCGATTTCAGTGGACTTTTCGGCCAATGCACGGGAAATGTCCAGCGCGGCCAGCGCGTCGGCGGCGGCATCGTGAGCGTCGAGCAGATCGACCCGGTAGATCTTCGCGGTCTCGATCAGAGTTCGCTTGCCCTTGCGGTAAGGGTCGATCTGCTTGTCAAGGACGAAGGTGTCGACGATCGTGGGGATGATCGCGGCGAAGTCGATGTCCGGACGGTGCCGGGCCACTTCGGCGGCCATGACGCTGAGGTCGTAGACGACATTGTGGCCGACGACGACGGCCCCTTCGTCCCTGAGCGCGGAGAACACCTCGCACAGTTCGGTCACCGTCTGCTGCGCAGGAGCCCCGTTGGCCTGTGCGAACTCAGTGGTGATGCCGTGCACGGCCCGCGCGGACTCGGGGATCTCGATTCCGGGATCGGACAGCCAGGTGCGCACCTCGGCTGCGGAGTCGACGAAGGCGGCGGTGACGATGCGAGCGGTCGCCGGATCGACCCCTGTGGTCTCGAGATCGAAGCCGACGAGTCGTGACTGCACCCAGGGCAGCGCTGCGCCGACCGGCTCCTCGGCCATCGTCGGTGCCGGTGCCGGTGCCGTCGGGGGAGCGTCGAGGCAGGGCACTGTCGCTGCTGGAGCGGAGGTGTGCGCAACTGCGTCCTGAGTCTCGACAACGATCACGGACGCGGACGTTGCGACGCTGGAGACGGTTTCGAGAGCCGAGGCGAGATTATCCGCGGAGCGGCGGATGTTCTGTCCCTCCGCCGCCTGCGCGAGAGCGACGCGGTCGAAGGCGTTCGGCACGGATTCGAGGTCGATTCCGTGGTCGACGTCGGTCAGGCAGCGCATGACCTCGAGCGTCTTGTACAGGATGTCCTCGACCTCGATGATGGTGGCCGCGCGTTTGGGGCTCAGACCGCCGGTCTTCACTCCTGCTTTGGCGGCTGTGATGATCGAGTCGAGCGAACCGAAGTTCTCCAGCAGGGTCGCCGCCGTCTTCTCCCCGATACCGGGGGCGCCGGGCAGTCCGTCGGAGGGGTCTCCGCGCAGGGCGGCGAGCTCCCGGTAGCGCCTGCCGTCCGGCACTCCGTACGCGGCGGGCAGATCGGCCTGCGTCACCGCCTCCCATTCTCCTCCCTTGCGCGGTCGGAGCACGCTCACCTCGGTGTTCGAGTCCAGCAGCGCCAGCAGGTCCCGGTCCGGGGAGACGATGACGACGGGGGAGCGCGACTCGGCGGCCATCGTCGCGATGACATCATCGGCCTCGGTGCCCTCCACCTCGGCGATGGGGATGCCCGCTGCGGTGAGCGCCCGGTTCAGAATCGGCAGCTGTGCCGCGAGTTCGGGCGGGATCTCCGTGCCGGCTTCCTCATCCTTGACCCGCGCCGCCTTGTATTCGGGCATGATCGCGGTGCGGAAGGCGGGGCGCCAATCCGCGTCCATCGTCGCCACCACTCGGTCGGTCTCGAAGCGGCGGATCATCTGTGCGACGGTGTCGAGCACGCCTCTGACGGCGTTGACCGGCTGACCGTCGTCGTTGACGATCGAATCCGGCACCGAGTAGAAGGCGCGATAGTACAGTGCGGGCGTATCGAGCAGAACCAAGGGCTTCACATCGGATGACGATACCCGACGGTCCTGACACAGGTGTAGCAGCGGGCGGCGGACGGTGTAGCCTGTCGGCTGTGACTATGTACTTTGGCGGAGATGTGTACAGCAGCGTCGATCCCTTCGCGACGGCGCTCGGGTGCGAGGACGGCGCGATCTCGTTCATCGGTTCCGACGAGGCCGCGAAGGCCCTCGACCCGAAAGCGGTCGACCTGGCCGATGATTTCCTCACCCCGGGGTTCGTCCACGCGGGCCTGGTCCTCGACGGATCGGCTCCGACGGCGAGCGAACTGCATGAACAGGGCTTCACCCACGTGCATGCCCTCGGCAGCGCCGAGGCGATCGCCGAATTCTCCGCCGAGGCTCCGCAGGGTCTGTCGATCATCGACTACCCGACCCTGAATGCGGAGAGCGCGGATGCCGAGGCGGTGCGGGCGTCGACGGATGCGGCGGATCTGCTGTCGCGGCAGAGCCTTCCGGCACTCAGTCTCTTCGTCCGCGTGGAGTCGAACGACCGCCTCGAACAGGTGCTCGAGCGTCTGGGGAACGAAGCCGCTCATGCCCAGCGCCACGGTTTTCGGCTGCTGCTCGACTTCGCTGTGGCCGCGGCGCAGGTCGAGGCGCTCGGCCGCTCCGGAGTGGCGATCACGCTCGATCCTGCGCGACCGCAGCCGCTGTCTCAGCTCTTGGCCGCGGGAGCCCAGGTCTCGCTCAGCCATTCGCAGTCCTCGCCCTGGGCCAGTGTGCGCGACGCCGTCGTCGGCGAGAACGGCATCGGCGCTCGAGCAGGATTCAATGCCGCGACTCGCTTCGCTCATCGAGCGGCGGGCAATCCCGAGGGCGGTGTGCTCGCTCCGGGCGCGGCGGCTGACATCGTCCGCTGGAAGGTCGAGCGTCTGGTCGTCCAGGTCGCCGATCCGCGCGTCGCCGCGTGGAGCACCGATCCGCGCTCGGGGACGCCGGGCCTGCCGGAGCTGGCACCGGAAGTGCCGCTTCCCACTCGCGTCGAGCTCTGAGATCTCCGCGGCCGCAGACGTGTCCAGCCGACACGCCCAGAGGCGGAGACTTTTCTTCCGGAGATCTGCGCTCCTGACCAGCGGATTCAGGCATCGTCCCTGGTCACAGCGATTTTGCAAAGTCACGACCGGCCGCTAGATTCGAGTTGAACATCCCACAGCACGCGGGATGGGGTCGGCACTCCCGTCATTAGATAACTCACCGCGGCAGCGGCGTGGTCCGAAGGCGGGGGTGTCGACTCATTGTCCGGGGTGTGAACGCGTATCGTGGGGTCCGTGCCTTCCAAGACTCTCATCGTGATCCCGACCTACAATGAACGCCTCGCCCTGCCGGTGACCCTCTCCAGTCTGTTCGAACAGCAGCCGGAGGTCGACGTCCTCGTGGTCGACGATGGCTCACCCGACGGCACGGGGGAGTGGGCGGAGGAACGGGCCGGGTCCGATCCGCGCATCCATGTTCTCCATCGGAGTGAGAAGTCCGGCCTCGGCATGGCCTATATCGCCGGATTCGAATGGGCGCTCGCGCGCGATTACGACATCATCTGCGAATTCGACGCCGATGGTTCGCACCGCCCCCTCGACCTCGGTCAGCTGCTCGACGTCGCTCGCTCTGGTCGGGCCGACCTCGTCATCGGATCCAGATGGGTGCCCGGGGGCGCGATCGTCGACTGGCCGAGATCCCGGTACTTCCTCTCTCGTGGTGCCAATGTCTACGTCAATGCGGTCATGGGTCTCGGCGTCAGGGACGCGACCGCTGGTTTCCGCGCCTATACACGCCCGGTGCTCGAGACGCTCGACCTCTCGGGCGTGCAGTCGCAGGGCTACTGCTTCCAGATCGACATGGCCTATCGCACGGTCGAGGCCGGGTTCTGCATCGCCGAGGTGCCCGTCGTCTTCGTCGAACGCGAGCTCGGCGAGTCGAAGATGAGCGGATCGATCATCACCGAGGCCTTCACGAAGGTCGCCGGTTGGGGTCTGACTCGTCGCCGCAATCAGCTGCGTCGTCTGCTCCGCCGGTCGAAGACGGGCTGAGGGCGCTCCGAGCGACTCTCCCCGCCGCTCGGAGGCCCCGGGCACGTCGCTGAGACGACCGAGGGGGTGCAGGTCCGATGACCTGCACCCCCTCTCGGCTGTTCGCCCGACACGGGCTCAGCCCTGTGCGGGAACCTCTCCGCGTCGGATCGCGAGACGCTCGTCGAGGAGCACCTGGAGTTCGTCGAAGGACCGACGCTCAAGGAGCATGTCCCAGTGGGATCGCACGTGCTTCACAGGTTCGCCGTCGGGCTCGTTCATGCCGACGCGCACGCCGATGCCGTGGAGTCCGGAGTCCCAGGTCGAAGGGACCTCGGCTTCGATGGAGAAGGGCACCTTGAACCGCGTTCCGTCCTCGCATTCGAATTCGACCATCTGACGCGGTGCCGGCTCGACGCCCTCTTCGCTTTCGAGGCTGCGTGAGCCCAACTGTGTTCCGCGGAGACTGCGTTCGCTCATATCTAAGACCTTCCGACTCGACTGCACACCTTGGACGCAATGTAACAGTCTACCGCTTCCTCCTATTCCCCGGAACGCCGCGTGCGGGCGAGCACCTCGAGGCCCATTTCGACCCGGTCGGTGACGATGCCGTCGACACCGAGCTCGAGCAGGGACCGCATCGACTCGGCCTCGTTGACCGTCCACACGTGCACGAGCAGGCCCGAACGATGCGCGCGATCGACGAAGTCGGCCGTGACGACGGGAAGCCCCTTGAACCGCTCAGGAACCTGCAGGGCATCGACCTCCGGCGCCAGCGGTGCCGCGCCGTGTGCGGGGAGCCCAGGGAGCCGCCCGAGCGCGAACAGCGCCGTCTCGGCCCTGCCGGTGGAGGTGCGCACTCCCGGCAGGGCCGCGCGCAGCCTGCGCAGGGTCGCCGAGTCGAACGACGCCAGGCGGATGCGATCGGCGGCATCGTGATTGTGGACGAACCGGATCATCGGTCCGATGCTGTGCGCAGCCTTGACATCGATGTTCCACTCGACCCCGGGAAGCTCCCCGAGCAGGGTCTCGAGACGCGGGAGGCGCCCTCCTGCGATGAGTTCGACATCGTCGAGCTCGGCGGCGGTGAGTTCGACGATGCTGTCGGCGCGTCCGGCGATGCGCTGCAGATCGGAATCGTGTGCGGCGAAGAGAACACCGTCGGCGGAGACGTGGACGTCTGTCTCCATCCAGTGGACGCCCATTGCGGCAGCAGCGCGGAAGGCGTCGAGCGTGTTCTCGCTCATGTCCGGCCACAGGCCGCCACGGTGCGCGATGATCTCTGGGTCTGCGGTGACCTCCGGCTGGGAATTCATTCTCCGATCCTATCCGGGGTGTTGATTTCGACCCGGGCGTCGTCAAGGATGGTCACATGAGCTCACATCGCGAACCCATCGAACCCGACGACGTCATCGACTCGACCTCGAAGACACCGACCGAGCGCGTCCGCTGGGCGGCAGGTCGTGCCTACGGCGCAGCCAGCAGCGGAGTGAAGAATATGCGTGAGGCGACTTCGTCCTCCCGCCTCATCGAGTCCGCGGAGAACACGATGCATCGGGCGCTGGGCAGCGTCTCTCACGCAATCGACGATGCAGTGCGCAGCGGCAAGGTCGAACGAGCCTTCGACAGAGCGCAGGCGACCGTGACCTCGGGCGCCGAAGGGGTGCGCAAGCTGGTCTCCCGCAGGTCCCGCTGATCTCCCCGCACCCTCGCTCCTCGCCCTGAGCGGCTCGGCTCGGAGGCGGAAGCCGTTTCTCGCTGTGGCACACCGAACCGGTGTGCCACATTGCATTTGTAACAGTTCCTTAATTAGACTGTGCTCAGGTAACGATCCGATAACTTGGAGTCTTTCCTCGCGAGCAGTGCTGCGACGAGGGCTTCCCCCGCATCTCCGAGTTGACGAGACATTCTGTGACGACGACGAGGAACACAACTGTGGGCAGACACTCAGCACCGAGCACCAAACGGAGCGGTTCGATCTTCTCGGCTCTGACCGCGAAGAAGAGATCCGGTCGGCATTCTCCCGACCGCAGCGCGAACACGGCCGGGGGAGTGCTGGCCGCCGTACGCACACGACCGGTGCTCTCAGCATTCATCGTGCCCACCGCCGCCACTGCCGCCGTCGTCGCCTCGAGCCTGGCCATGGCTCCCGAGGACGCCGCCCCGGGCGGAGAAGTCATCGCCGAAGCGCCCGCCGTGGCGACCGCCGAGCCGACCAAGGCCACCGACGACTTCCTGGCCAAGGCGAAGAAGCAGGCCAAGGAGAAGCCCGGCGAGATCACCATCGAGACGAAGGTCGAGACCCCGAACCCCGAGCCCGAGAAGCCGAAGCAGAGCGAATCCGAGCAGCCGGCCGAGACGGGCGGGTCCGCCGGCGGCGGTGAGTCCGCGAAGGGCGGATCCGCCTCCGACGACAACGATCAGCCCTCGAAGTCCGGGGAATCGGCCGGCGAGTCCGGCAGCTGCCCGATGTCCTACTACGGAGGCGGCGACGGATTCGACGGCAGGCAGACCGCCAACGGAGAGGTCTTCGACACGAACAAACTCACCGCGGCGCACAAGTCTCTGCCCTTCGGCTCGAAGGTCAAGATCACGAACACCGCGAACGGCAAGTCCGTGACCGTGCGAGTCAATGATCGCGGCCCGTACCACGGCAATCGCTGCTTCGACCTGTCCAAGGCCGCCATGGAAGCCGTCGGCGGAGTCGGCGCCGGTCAGATCAACGGCAAGTACGAGGTGCAGTGATCCGCGCCGACGGCCTCTGATGCCTCAGTGACTGCCCACCACGCGGTCCGTGCGATTCTGCACGGACCGCGTGTGCGCATCTGCGGAATCCATGATTCGGGCCGGGGCAAGAATTTTTCCGACCGCCGAGGTCCGCAGGCGAGGTCGACGCTTGGGCCCAGACGTGCGTGTTCGTCAGCGGCCGAGAGCCGATGCGGATTCCGCACCCCCGGGTTCTCGCCTTGGCAGAAACGCATGGGCTGGCTAGTCTGAACCCATCCAAACAACTGTCGGAGGAGATCGCTATGTCGGAAGAAGCCTGTGATGTCGTCATCGTCGGAGCGGGCCCGACCGGCCTGAGCGCCGCCCGGCGACTGCGCAGGGAGGGACGCAGCGTCATCGTCCTCGAAGCCCGCGACCGCGTCGGAGGCCGTACCTGGACCGATCATATCGACGGACAGATGTACGAGCTCGGCGGCCAATGGATCTCGCCCGACCAGACCGCACTGCTCGAACTCGTCGCAGAACTCGGCAAAGAGACCTACCCGAGGTACCGCGACGGCGACAGCGTCTACATCGCCCCCGATGGGACCCGCACCGTCTACAGCGGCGACATGTTCCCCGTGGCGGAGTCGACCCGGGCCGAGATGGAGCGGCTCATCGCCGTGCTCGACGAGCTCGCGGCCAGGATCGGACCGAAGACACCCTGGGACGCTCCCGACGCGGCCGAACTCGACTCCATCTCCTTCCACCACTGGCTGCGAGAGCAGTCGGACGACGAACTCGCCTGTGAGAACATCGGACTGTTCATCGCAGGCGGCATGCTGACGAAGCCGGCCACCGCCTTCTCCGCCCTCCAAGCGGTGCTGATGGCCGCCTCGGCGGGGTCCTTCACGCACCTCGTCGACGACCACTTCATCCTCGACCGTCGCGTCGTCGGCGGCATGCAGTCGGTGTCCGTGCAGATGGCCGCCGAGCTCGGCGAGGACACCGTGCGTCTGGGACAGCCGGTGCGCAGGATCGACTGGACCGCCGACGCGGTGACGGCTTCCACGGATGAACTCACCATTCGCGCCGACCGGGCGATCATCGCAGTCCCGCCGAACCTCTACTCGCGCATCACCTTCGACCCACCGCTGCCACGACTGCAGCAGGTCTTCCACCAGCATCAGTCGATGGGCCTGGTCATCAAGGTCCACGCCACCTACGACACCCCGTTCTGGCGCGAGCAGGGCCTGTCCGGCACGGGATTCGGTGCCGGACGCCTCGTCCAGGAGGTCTACGACAACACGAACCACGAGGAGGAGCAGGGCACGCTGGTCGGCTTCATCTCCGATGTCCGCGCCGACGCCATGTGGGCACTCGACGAGGAGACGAGGCGAGAGCAGATTCTCCGCTCCCTCGCCGAGTTCCTCGGCCCACAGGCCCTCGAGCCCCGGGTGTTCTACCTCTCGGACTTCGGTGCCGAGGAATGGACCCGCGGTGCGTATGCGACGAGTTATGATCTCGGCGGGCTCCATCGGTGGGGCCGGTATCAGAACGATCCGGTCGGCCCGCTGCACTTCGCCAGCTCCGACATCGCGGCCGAAGGCTATCAGCATGTCGACGGAGCGGTGCGGATCGGAACCGCCACCGCCGAGCGGATCCTCGAGGACTGACCCAGCCGTCACAGACATTGCGCCCGACCGCCCGAACCGAGCCTGAAACGACCGAGCCATGAGCAGCACATCGACGTCACCGTCGCCCACCTCGGGCGGACTGAGTTCGAAGGGACTCTCCGCCGGCAAGATCGGGGCCATCGGGGGAGCCGTCATCGGCATCTCCTGCATCGCTCCGGCCTACACCCTGACGTCCGGACTGGGGCCGACGATCTCCGAAGTCGGAGTCCACACCCCGGCGGTCCTGCTCATCGGCTTCGTGCCCATGCTCCTCGTCGTCTTCGGCTACCGAGAGCTGAACACGGCGATGCCGGACTCCGGCACCACCTTCACCTGGGCGACTCGGGCCTTCGGACCATGGCTCGGCTGGATGGGCGGCTGGGGGCTCGTCGCGGCCACCGTCCTCGTGCTCTCGAACCTCGCGGCCGTGGCGGTGGACTTCCTCTTCCTCCTCCTGTCCCAGGTGTTCTCCGATCCGCAGATCGCCGAACTCACTCGTGTCCTGTGGATCAACATCCCCGTCACCGTGCTCCTCACGGCCGCCGCGGCCTGGGTGTCCTATCGCGGGGTCGAGGCCACGGAGAAGCTGCAGGTGTGGCTCGTCGCCTTCCAGGTCCTCGCTCTGGGCTGGTTCGTCATCGCCGCGCTCGTCCATGTCGCCGGCGGCACGGCCTTCGACGCGACGCCGGTCTCACTCGACTGGTTCAACCCGCTGTCCGCCGGTGACTTCTCAACTGTCGCCGCCGCGGTGTCGCTGTCGATCTTCCTGTTCTGGGGCTGGGACACGGTGATCACGATGAACGAGGAGGCGAAGGACCCGGAGAAGACACCGGGCAGGGCCGCGCTGCTCACGATCCTCGCGATCGTCATCATCTACATCGCCTGCACCGTCGCGGTCATCTCCTTCGCGGGAGTCGGCAGCGAAGGCCTGGGCGCAGGCAATCCTGACAACCAGGAATCGATCTTCGCCTCCCTCGCCGGTCCTGTGATGGGCCCGTTCGCGATGCTCGTCTCGATCGCCGTCCTCTCGAGTTCCCTGTCGTCTCTGCAGGCGACGATGGTCTCGCCTTCGCGCACGATCCTCGCGATGGGCCACTACGGTGCCCTGCCGGAGAAGTACGGACGCATCTCACGGCGGTACAAGTCACCCTCGGTTGCCACGATCACCTCGGCCGGGGCGGCGATCATCTTCTACGTCGTCATGCGGCTGCTGTCGGAGAACGCCCTGTGGGACACGATCACCGCCCTGGGGCTCATGGTCTGCTTCTACTACGGCATCACCGGCCTGGCCTGCATCTGGTACTTCCGCCGCACGCTGTTCACCTCGGCGCACACACTGTTCTTCCGGTTCCTGTTCCCCCTCATCGGGGGAGTGACCCTGCTCATCATCTTCTTCACGACCGCGATCGATTCGCTCGACCCCGACTACGGTTCGGGCTCCTCCGTCTTCGGCATCGGTCTCGTCTTCGTGCTCGGCATCGGGGTCCTCCTCCTCGGTGTGGTCATCATGATCGTCCAATCGATCCGCCACCCGGCCTTCTTCCGGGGACAGACCCTGCGCCAGGGCGTCGACGCGGGATGAGAGAGCAGCTGGTCGCTCTGCGGCGGGTCCGCGACCGCATCGACCGGGAGTTCGACCGGCCTCTGAGCGTCGAGGCCCTCGCGGCGGGCGAGCACATGTCCGCCGGTCACCTGAGTCGGCAGTTCAAAGCCGCATTCGGGGAGTCCCCGTACTCCTATCTGATGACGCGCAGGATCGAACGCGCCATGGCGCTCATCCGCCGCGGAGACCTCACGATCACGGAGATCTGCTTCACCGTCGGCTTCTCCTCTCTGGGCACCTTCAGCACCCGCTTCAGCGAGCTCGTCGGCGTCTCGCCCCGCCAGTACCGCGACGGCGTCATCGCCGGCGAGCACCGGCTGCCGACGATCGTGGTGAAGAATGCGCTGAGACCGGTCAGGAATCGAGAAGCCCCGCCGTCGTGAGCGGTCTACGATTGCTCACATGGATATCTCGATCAGCGCCAGCTTCCTGCCCCATGTCGATGCCGAAGAATCCCTCGCCTTCTACCGGGACGTGCTCGGCTTCGAGCTTCGGCTCGATGTCGGTTCCGGCCGGATGCGCTGGCTGACGGTCGGTCCCGTCGACCAGCCCGGCACGTCGATCGTGCTCACCCCCGCCGTCACCGATCCGACCATCAGCTCCGCCGAGCGCGAGGTCATCGAATCCCTCATGGCCAAAGGCAGCTTTGCCGCGATCGTGCTGGCGAGCACGGACGTCGACGCGGCCTTCGCCGAGGTCGAGGCCAAAGGCGCCGATATCGTCCAGGAGCCGATGGACCAGCCCTATGGGTTGCGCGACTGCGCCCTGCGCGATCCTGCAGGGAACATGATCCGCATCCAGCAGAAGGGGTGAAGCCGGTGCACGCGGCCGACAGCCATGATCTCATCCGCGTCAGCGGGGCGCGGGAGAACAATCTGAAGAACGTCACCGTCGACATCCCCAAGCGTCGGCTGACAGTGTTCACCGGAGTCTCCGGATCGGGCAAGAGCTCATTGGTCTTCCATACGATCGCCGCCGAATCGCAGCGGATGATCAATGAGACGTATTCGGCCTTCGTCCAAGGATTCATGCCGGCCATGGCCCGCCCGGAGGTCGATGTCCTCGAGGGGCTGACGACCGCGATCCTCGTCGATCAGGAGCGGATCGGGGCGAACCCGCGGTCGACGGTGGGCACCGTCTCCGACATCAACGCGAAGCTGCGCACCCTCTTCGCCCGCCTGGCCGAACCGAACCTCGGCTCGACGAACGCCTATTCGTTCAATGTCGCCACGATCAGCGGAAAGGGCGCCGTCACCACCCAGAAAGGGGAGGGCAAGCAGGTCGAGCGCCGGAGCTTCTCCGTCAACGGCGGCATGTGTCCGCACTGCGAGGGAATGGGCACGTCCACGGACATCGACATCGCCGAGGTGATCGACGAGTCCAAATCCCTCAATGAGGGAGCGATCACGATTCCCGGGTACAAGCCCGGAGGCTGGAACGTCCGCTTCTACTCCGAATCCGGGTTCTTCGACGCCGACGCACCGATCTCCGACTATGACCAGAAGGCACGCCGCATCCTCCTGTACGCCGAGGGCGAGAAGATCAGGATCAACGGCACGAACATGACCTTCGACGGCCTGATCCCCAGGATCCGCCGCTCGTTCCTGTCGAAGGATCGGGAAGCGATGCAGAAGCATGTCCGGGAATTCGTCGACCGCGCCGTCGTCTATGCCGAATGCCCCGAATGCGCGGGCACCCGTCTCAACTCCGCCGCCCGGAGCTCCCTGGTGGCAGGGAAGTCCATCGCCGAGGTGTGCGCCCTGCAGATCTCGGACATCGACGAGTGGCTGGCGCGGATCGACGACGCGGCGGCGACGGCCCTGCTCCAATCGCTGCGCGCCGACGTCCAGGCCTTCATCGACATCGGGCTCGGCTACCTCTCACTCGACCGTTCGGCGGGATCGCTCTCCGGCGGCGAGGCGCAGCGGATCAAGCTCGTCCGCCATCTCGGCTCCTCGCTGACAGACGTGACCTATGTCTTCGACGAACCGACCATCGGCCTGCACCCGCACGACATCCAGGCGATGAACGAGCTGCTGCTGGCGCTGCGGGACAAGGGCAACACGGTCCTCGTCGTCGAACACAAGCCCGAGACGATCCGCATCGCCGATCACATCATCGACCTGGGTCCCGGCGCCGGGGGCAGCGGGGGAGAGGTCACCTTCTTCGGCACGGTCGCCGAGCTGCGCGAGAGCGACACCCTCACCGGTCGTCACCTCGGATACACCGCCGCGCTCAAGGACACGGTGCGCAGAACTTCGGGAACGCTGGAGATCAGGGGAGCGGCCTCACACAATCTGCGCGACGTCGACGTCGACGTGCCGCTCGGTGCGCTCAGCGTCGTCACCGGCGTCGCCGGTTCGGGCAAGAGCAGCCTCATCGAGGGGTCGCTGCGCGGTCGGGACGGCATCGTGATGATCGACCAGGCTCCGATCAAGGGCTCGCGGCGCAGCAACCCGGCGACCTACACGGGGATGCTCGACCCCGTTCGCAAGGCCTTCGCCAAAGCGAACGGAGTCCGGCCCGCCCTGTTCAGTGCGAACTCCGAGGGTGCGTGTCCGGTGTGCAACGGAGCCGGCATCATCTACTCGGATATGGCGCTCATGGGCGGCGTGTCCGCGCCCTGCGACGAATGCGAGGGACGAGGCTTTCAGTCCCAGGTGCTCGAGTACACGCTCGGAGGGCTGAATATCCGGCAGGTGCTCGACCTGCCCGTGATCTCGGCCCTCGAGCACTTCGGCTCGGGGGAGTCGCGGATCCCCGCCGCGGCGAGGGTCCTCACCATCCTGGCCGAGGTGGGCCTGGGCTATGTCAGCCTCGGACAGCCGCTGACGACGCTGTCCGGGGGAGAGCGTCAGAGGCTCAAGCTCGCGGTGCAGCTGTCGGCCAAGGCCGCCGATTCCGCACAGGTGATCATCCTCGACGAACCGACCACCGGACTCCACCTCGCCGATGTGGAGAATCTGCTGCGCCTGCTCGACGGTCTCGTCGACGGAGGGCGCACGGTCATCGTCATCGAACATCACCAGGCGGTCATGGCCCATGCCGACCACATCATCGACCTCGGTCCGGGTGCCGGGCACGACGGCGGGCGCATCGTCTTCGAAGGCAGCCCTGTCGAACTCGTCGCCGCAGCGTCGCAGCCGGAGGCGACCCTGACCGCGCGGCATCTGGCAGCCTACGTACGCGGATGACGCGGGGGAGCTGTCCCTCTCAGGCTCTGCTGAGGCTCTGCGGAGACGATTCGGATGCCATAATCGCTCTTTCGGGTTCACTCGGCGAGACGAATTCGTTACGGTGTATAACGGCTCGGTAACGGCCGGGTTACAGAACCGAAATGCAGTCGTACTTTGGAGATGACACAGTGAACCTCTACAGCACAAGCCTTCGCAAGGTCGGCCTGCTCGTCGGTGCCGGCGCGATCGCCGCCGCCGGAATGACCGGCCTGAGCGCAGGCCAGCCGGCCCAGGCATCCGAGGGCGGCGTCTGGGACAAGGTCGCCGAATGCGAGTCCGGCGGCGATTGGGACATCAACACCGGCAACGGCTACTACGGCGGCCTGCAGTTCTCCAAGCAGACCTGGAACGCCTTCGGCGGAAGCGGCACGGCCGACCAGCACAGCAAGAAGGAGCAGATCCGCATCGCTCAGAAGGTCCTCAAGGAGCAGGGCCCGGGTGCCTGGCCGACCTGCGGCAAGAAGGCCGGCCTGACGAAGTCCAACGGAGCCGCCGATGACGGCGGCGGCAAGAAGGACGACGGCGGCTCAAAGGACGACGGTGGCAAGAAGGACGACGGGAAGGTCGGCCTCGGCGGAAACGTCACCGTCAGCGGCTGATGATCTGCCGGTCCGATTGACTCGGATGCACGACGCAATGGCCGCGAACGACGCGCATGTCGTTCGCGGCCATCGTCGTCTCTGCGATGAGATGCTGGTGCACGACGAGAACTGGCAAGTTGCAGCGAACCGAGTGTCTGCGAGTGTGCGGCCCCTCCAGTATATCGCCGATAATATACATTATGTTAAGTAGATATCGGTGGACCCCTTCCCGACTGCCGATGAACACCGACACCGACAGGAATCGATATGGCGCACAGACAGCCCGCGATGCGGCCGACCGGCGAACCCGTGGCCGATGTGCTCGACCGCGCCCGCGGCCCCAGGCGCCCGGAGGCCGATGAGCTCTGCGCACTCCTCGCCGAGGTCTCCGGCCAGGAGCCTGTCGTCTGGGCCTCACGGATCATCGGCTTCGGCGAGGTCGAATACCGGTACGAGTCCGGACACGGCGGAACGATGCCCCTGCTCGCCTTCTCCCCCACGGCGACGCGCCACACCATCTATCTGACGAGCGACTTCGCGCAGCGATGGCCCGATCTCGTCGACCTGCTCGGCGAGCACCGCCGCGGGACCGCCTGCCTCTATCTCACACGCCTGAGCAGAGTCGACCGCGATGTCCTCAGGCAGCTGCTCGAGAGGACGCTCGCTCACACGCGGGACGAATGGTCGAATCAGCGCGCGACGGGCGACAGCGCATAGTCGGTCAGCGGGACTGCTAGGGTCTACCGATAGGTAACTCCGGAAAGGATCCTCCCATGACCGCAGACACCACGACCGCAGCAGAGACCGACGGCGCACCGGCGATCTACAGACTCTGGCAGAAGCTGAGCAGGCAGCCGCTGGGCAGATGGCTCTTCACTCAGGGCGTCTGCTTCAAGGCGCCGTACTTCCGCACCGTCCATCCCCGCATCCGCGAACTCCGCCCGGGTCTGTGCCGCGTCAGCGCCCCCAACCGCCGCGGGGTGCACAACCACATCGGCACCTTTCATGCCATCGCCTCGTGCAATATGGCGGAGATCGCCGCGGGCGTCATGACCGAGGCGACGGTTCCGACCACGCACCGCTGGATTCCGACCGGAATGACCGTCGACTACAACGCCAAGGCCACCACGGCAGTCACCGCGATCGCGCGGCTCGATCAGCTCCCTGAGTTCGGCGACGAGAAGTTCGACCTCGTCGTGCCCGTCGACGTCCTCGACGCTGCCGGCAATGCGTTCGTCACCGCCGCGATCACCATGCGCATCTCCAAGAAGAAGGATCGATAACCGGCGCTCCCGCCGCCGGCTCCGCACGGAGCACTCCCCCGCCGACCATCCGCTGCGCAGTCCGGTCGATTCTGCTCATGACCATCATCGGCATCTTCGTTCTCGGCAATTGGGAACTATCGCCTCAAGTCTGTGATCTGGGCCTCACTCGCGATACGTTACTGGAACACGTGATGGAGTACACGAGGTCGTGGACTCATCGCGCGGCGATTCCGACGACAGCGAAGTGAGGAGCCTGCCATGGCTGCAGCCAGCGGATCGGCCGACTACATCGGCCTCGCGAATGCACCGATTCTGTGGATCCTGGCGATGGCGGTGATGGGCGTCGTGGTCGTCCAGTCGCTCATCTACATGTCCGCAGTGAAGAAGAACGCCGAATCGGCCGGGATGAGCCAGCAGGAGGTCCGCTCGGCCTTCCGCGCCGGCGGAGTCGCCGCGATCGGCCCGTCCCTGTCCGTGGTGCTCGTCGCCATCGCACTCCTGCCCCTGTTCGGCACTCCCCCGGTCATCGTCCGGGTCGGTCTCATCGGCTCGGCCGCCACCGAAGTGGCCTCCGCCTCGCTCGCCGCCGGCACCATGGGCGCCAATCTCGGCGACGAGACCTTCACCCGCGGCGTCTTCATCGTCGCCCTCATGGCCATGAGCCTCTCCGGCGCAGGCTGGATGATCTCCACGCTCATCCTCACCCCGATCTTCAAGCGCAGCTCCAACCGGCTCGAGAAGGTCAATCCCGCGCTCATGTCGATCATCCCAGGTGCCGCACTCCTCGCGGCGTTCGCAGCACTGACCTTCCGCGAGATCCCGAAGTCACCCACCCATGTCATCGCCGTTGTGGTCTCGGCCATCGTGATGAGCATCTGCCTGCTCCTGGCACACACATTCAGACAGCACTGGCTGAAGGAATGGGGCCTGGGCATCTCCCTGCTCATCGGCCTCGTCGCGGCCTACTTCGCCCACTACGCCGGTCTCGGCCTTCCCGACGCCTGAGGAGACAGCCATGTCATCGATCATCACATCGCCCTCCCATGCGGCCTTCGAACGCACCACGACGAGGTGGGGCTCGATCACGCTGTTCATCGGATTCCTCATCGCCACCTCGGTGCCGTTCTATCTGCTCTTCGTCGCCGATGCGAACATCGACTTCGGTCAGATCCTCAAGGGATTCCTCGCAGTCTTCGCCGTCTACGGTGTGTTCTACATCGTCGAACCGCTCACCTACTTCCCGATTCTGGGGCCGGCCGGAATGTACCAGGCATTCATGATCGGCAACGTCTCGAACAAACTGCTGCCGTCGGCCATCGTCGCCCAGGATGCGATCGGAGCGAAGCCGGGCACCCGCAAGGGCGAATATGCGGCGACCATGGCCATCTGCGGCGCCGCCATCATCCACGTGGCCTCGATGGTCGTCTTCGTCGGGCTGCTGGGCACCTGGCTGGTCTCGCTCATCCCCGAGCCCGTCACTCTCGTGGCCAAGCTCTACATCCTCCCGGCCATCCTCGGCGGCGTCACCGTCCAGCTCATCGCCTCCCTCAGACAGGTCAAGTCGACGATCATCGCGCTCGGCCTCGCGGCGCTGGTCATCCTCGTGCTCATCCCGCTGGTGCCGGTGCTCGCTCCCGGCGACGTCGCCATCGTCGTCTTCCTCACCATCCTCATCACGTGGTTCACCCGCAACAAGGCCGTCACCGACAAGAAGGACGGCGGCGAGACCGTGGGAATCAACTGATCCATCCACACCGCGAACACTCCGACCGAAACCGCACCGGCCTGCGAGGATGACAGCAGACCGCAACACAACAGCCCCGAGGGAAAGGACCCCCGATGTCTCTCCGACCCGCACTGCGCGAGGCGATCACCGGCGATCTCGATCAGGTCGTCGCCGATTACACGCACTTCCACCGCACTCCCGAACTGTCGATGCAGGAGACGAACACAGCTGCGGAGATCCGCCGGCGCCTCGAAGCACTCGGCCTCGAACCCCATTCGTTCGGCGGCACCGGAGTCGTCGCGGTCATCGAGAACGGCGATGGCCCCGTCGTCGGCTATCGGGCCGACATCGACGGGCTGCCCATCGATGAGGCGACAGGACTCGACTACGCCTCCCGCGCCGAAGGCACCCTTCCCGACGGTACGACGACGAAGGTCATGCACGGCTGCGGACACGACACCCACATCACCGTCGGCCTCTATCTGGCCAAATACCTCGCCGAGCACAGGGACCTGTGGTCGGGCACGGCGGTCATGATCTTCCAGCCTGGTGAGGAGACCGGACAGGGAGCGCGCGCCATGCTCGACGACGGGCTCTGGGACCAGATCACCAGGCCCGAGGTGGTCTACGGTCAGCATGTGTGGCCGGGGCGGGCCGGCCATATCTATGTGACGAAGGGGACTGCGATGGCCATGTCCGACTGCCTCAGGGTCACCGTCAGGGGAAAGCAGGCACACGGTTCCCAGCCGGAGAACTCCGTCGACCCGATCGTCCTCGGCGCCTATATGATCACTCGTCTGCAATCCGTGGTCTCCCGTGAGATCTCCGGTCGCGATATGGCCGTCGTCACGGTCGGCACCTTCCACGGAGGACTCAAGGAGAACATCATCCCGGAGTCCGCGGAGTTCACGCTCAACATCCGCACCTTCACCGAGGAGGTCCGCGAGGTCGTCCTCGACCGCGTCCGCCGCATCATCCTCGCCGAGGCGACGGCCTCGGGTGCGCCCGAACCGGCGATCGAGGAGATGTACCGATTCCCCCGCTGCTACAACGATCCCGATGAGACCGAGAGCTTCGTCGCCGCGGCACGAGCTGAGGTCGGTGAGGACAATCTCCGCTTCCAGCAGCCGGCAACCGGCAGCGAGGACTTCGGGGCCTTCGGCGATGAGATCGGTGTGCCCTATGTCTACTGGTTCTTCGGCGCCTATACACCGGAGAAGTTCGACGGCGCCGAACCTCCTGCGGGCAACCACTCCCCCGAGTTCGCTCCCGATGACGTCGAGACCACTCTGGCGACGGGCATCCGCACCGGCTTGTCCGCGATGCTGAGCAAGCTCGGGAAGTGACAGGATGAGTGAGGAACTGCTCTGGTGCTCGACTCGGGAGCTCGCGGCCCGGATCGCTGCCAAGGAGATCTCCGCCCGCGAGGCGCTGCAGGCCCACCTCGATCGCATCGATGCGGTCAACCCCGTGCTCAACGCCGTCGTCACCCGTGACGACGAGGCCGCTTTCGTCCGCGCCGAGGCGGCAGACGCGGCATCGGCCCGCGGGGAGAGCTTCGGTCCCCTGCACGGTGTGCCGATGACGCACAAGGACACGCACGACACAGCCGGGATGCGCACGACCTGGGGATCACCCCTCATGGCAGATCGCGTGCCCGAGACCGACTCGCTCATCATCGCCCGTCTCAAGCAGGCCGGGATCACGACGACGGGCAAGACGAATGTGCCCGAATTCGCCGCGGGCTCGCATACCTTCAACGAGGTGTTCGGCACGACTGTGAACCCCTTCGATCCGACGAAGTCGGCCTCGGGATCCTCCGGCGGGGTCGGCGCCGCGCTGGCGGCGGGCATCCAGGCCTCCGGGGACGGTTCGGACATGGGTGGTTCGCTGCGCTCCCCCGCCTCCTTCAACAATGTCGTCGGATTCCGGCCCAGCAACGGTCGCATCCCGCACACGCCGCCGGCGGATCCCTACGCCTGGCTCGCGCAGAGCGGGTTCATGGCTCGCACCGTCTCCGATGTCGCACTGCTGATGAGCGTCGCCTCGGGGCCGGAACCCTCGGCACCCGCCTCGCTGCCCGAACCGGGAAGCGTGTTCGACCTCCCGGAGTTCGGTCTCGAAAAGCAGGTCTCCCCTGATCTGAGCGGGGTCAGGATCGGGTTCAGTCCCGACCTCAACGGTCTGCTTCCGATCGAGGACGAGGTGGCGAGCATCGTCGGCAGCACCGCTGAGGTCTTCTCCGGACTCGGCGCTCGCGTCGACGGCGCGATTCCGGATCTCAGCGATGCCGACGAGGTCTTCGGCGTCCGCCGCGCACTCGATTTCGTGGGGTCCTGGGGCGGCCTCTACGAGGCTCACCCCGACCGGATCAAGGACTCGGTAGTGTGGAACATCCGCATGGGGCTGGGGCTCACCGGCGCCGAGGTCGCCTCGGCCGAGGCGGCGCGGGCGCGCCTGCATTCGGAGGTCGACCGATTCTTCGCAGACCACGACGCGCTCGTGCTCACGACCTGTCAGGTACTGCCCTTCGACGCGGGGATCGAATACCCCACGGAGATCAACGGGGTGCGGCTGGAGAACTATCTCGACTGGATGCGCGCCCTGTGCCTGATCTCTGCCACCGGGTGTCCGGCGATCTCGGTCCCGGCGGGCTTCTCCGACTCCGGTCTTCCGGTCGGTTTGCAGATCGTTTCCCGACCGGGTGCCGACGTCGAGCTGCTGCGCATCGCCCATGCCTTCGAGTCCGCCACCGGGCACCATGGTCGGCACCCGCGCCTCTGAGGACGGAAGAGCAGGTTTGGCAAACCTGCGCGGAGTTTGCCGAGCCTTTCCACACTGGAATCGTTCTAGAAAAGGTGCCACGATATTGTCTAAGCAGGCGGAATGGATCCGTCTCGAAACGCAAAGGAGTAACAGATGCACCTGAGCCCCGCCATGCAGAAGGTCCTCAACGAGCAGGTCACCCTCGAACTCGAGGCCTCGCTGGTCTACCTGCAGCTGTCGATTCAGCTCGACGATCTCGACCTGCCCGGAATGACGCGTTGGATGCGCGCGCAGTCCGAGGAGGAGCAGGTACACGCCGCGAAGTTCACACAGCACTGCCTCGATCGCGATTTCGCCCCGCAGATCGGCGATATCGCCGCACCGAAGGTCTCCGGTTCGCAGCCGATCGACTTCTTCAAGGCCGCACTGGCTCATGAGGAGAAGGTCTCCGAATCCATCCGCAACCTCTACCGCACCGCGCAGTCCGAGGCCGACCTCGATGTTCTGCCGCTGCTGCACTGGTTCATCGACGAGCAGGTCGAGGAGGAGTCGAGCATCTCCGAGATCATCGGCCGCCTCGAGCGCGTCGGCGACGACGGCTCCGGCGTGCTGCGCATCGATGCCGAACTCGGTTCGCGTCATCCCGATATCAGCGCCGACAGCGAGTGATCCCAGCTCCTCTCATCTGAGTCGCGCGCACATCGAATGCGTGCGGCAGCCTGACGGCGTGTGAAGCAGCGGCCGGTCCCAAGGGGGCCGGCCGCTGTGCGTCTCATGCCGCCTGCCTGCCGGGGCCCGGGCGGGCTCAGCCGAGGACGGCCTGGGAGATGAGCAGCACGGGCGGCAGCGTGAGGAGCATGGCCACGGTCTGTCCCGCGATGAGGGCGGCCATGAGCTTCGCGTCGCCGCCGAGCTGCCGAGCCATGACATAGCCGGAGCTCGCCGTCGCGATCGACTGGAAGATCATGCCGACCAGAGCCGGCACGGCTGGGACGTCGAAGGCCAGCAGGGTCAGCAGCGTCAGACCGGGCAGCACGAGCAGTCTGGTCACGGTCGAGACGATCATCGCGCGCGCCTGCTCGCCGAAGGAGAACGGGCGCAGCCCCGCCCCGACGCAGAGGAGGCCGATCGGCAGCGAAGCCGCCGCCAGAGGATCGAGGACAGTGGCGGCAGGCGACGGCAGACCCAGCCCAGTGACATTGGCCGCTCCCCCGGCAGCGCAGCCGAGGACCAGCGGATTCGTGATGATCGCTCGGAACAGGGCGATGAGCGAGCTCGGGCCGGTGCGCAGGAATTCGAAGCCGAGGCTCGAGACGACGTTGACCGTGGGCACGAGGATCGCGGCCACGATCGCGGCCACGGCCGAACCCTCGGAGCCGAACAGACCTGCGGCCAGGGACAGACCGATATACGTGTTGAACCGGATGCCGCCCTGGAGCACCGAGGTGAAGCCGGGCAGATCGCCGGCGATGACCCGGCGAGCCAGGACGATGACGACGGACACGATCACCGTGGGGATGATCAGCGCCGCTGCCAAGCGCACAAGCGGAACGTGGGCCACGTCCACCTCGGCGACGGAGGTGAAGAGGAGGACGGGCAGCAGGCAGTAGTACGCGAGCTTCTCCGCACCGGACCAGAATTCCTCACTGCCGAAGCCCGGCAGCCGCCTGAGCACGAAGCCGAAGGCGATGAGCACCGTGACGGGGAGGAGGGCGAGAAGCACCGGTGACAGACTCACAGAACTGAGAGTTTCATGAGTTCGGAATCATTTCAAAGTTGAGTGTGTTTGACTCAATATAGGAACCGAGCGAAAGGAAGCACATGGCTACACGATTCGACCCCATCCGTGATCTCGATCGATTCTTCTCCGAGGTCACTCGCACACCGAATTCGACGACCCTGCCCATGGACCTCTACCGCGACGGCGAGGTCTTCATCGCACGCATCGACATGCCCGGCGTCGACCCGAGCAGCATCGATGTCGATGTCGAGGACCGCACCCTCACCGTGCGTGCGCGGCGTGAATCCGAGGTCGCGGACAAGGACGTGAAGTGGCTGACCAGGGAGCGCACGAACGGCACCTACGCCCGCCAGCTGACCCTCGGCAATCGGGTTGCTCTGGACAGGATCCGTGCCGACTACAGCGATGGCGTCCTGACTCTGACGATCCCCGTCGCAGAGGAGGCGCGTCCTCGCAAGATCACTGTGTCCCACACCTCGTCCGACCGCAGCGCAGACGTCGTCGAGTCGACATCGACAGATGAGGCCCGGGGCGCCGAAGGCTGACCCGGCCTCACAACGCACGACTGCACAGGGCCGCACCCATATCGGGTGCGGCCCTGCGTGTGTGGTTGGCTTCAGGCACCTGCACCCGGTGTGGAAGGAGGGAATGCTCAGGTGCGTTCGAGCAGATACGCCAGACACATGTACGGCAGCTCGATCGCACCGGTGACCGGGTGCTCGTCACGGAAGTACTCCCGCAGATTCGTCTCGACTCGCGCCCGGGTCGTCTCGTTCGACCGCAGCCAGTACGAGCGCGTGCGGGCGAGGTCGACGATCCCGTCGACGCCGATCGGAGTGGTGAACTCGACGAGGCTGCGGTCCGTCAGCCGCAGCCCCTCTCCCGGCTGCGGCCGGTACTGGGGGCGGTAGACGTCTCCGGCGTGCATGATCCTGCTCAGCCGCAGCACCCAGTCGATGCGCACGTCGAGTTGGTTGATGAGGATGAGCAGTCTGCCGCCGGGCCGGAGGATGCGGCAGATCTCGGTCGCAGCGGCCTCCTCGTCGAACCAGTGCCAGGCCTGGGCGACGGTGACGAGATCGAAATCGGCCGAGGCCAGACCGGTGTCCTCGGCGGTCCCGATCCGACTCGGCGCCGGGTTGCGCTCGAGCGCTGCGGGATCGGGATCGACGGCGACGACATCGCAGCCGCGTCCGATCAGTGTGCGACTGAGGATTCCGGTTCCCGCTCCGAGATCGCACACCCGCAGTCCCTGCCAGTCCGGGCCCGTCAGGTCGAGTGCGGCCGTGGGATACCCCGGCCGGACCTCGTCGTAGACAGCGGCTTGGGCGCCGAAGCCACGCCCGTGGGACGCCTGTGCGCGCGGTCTCATCTCGTTCCTGTCCTCCACTTCCCCAGCTGCCCCGCCCGCCGGCGGACGATCAGGCACCACTCTAGCGTCGGCGGTGTCCGGTGAGTCGATAGGATGGGACCAACGGCCCGACCCCAGCTCGAAGGAGCCAGCATGTCCTCACCGTCCGATCTTCAAGCACGCCTGGATGAGGCGTCCGCCGCTTACGAGGAGTTCGCCTCGCGCGGTCTCAAGCTCGACATCACCCGCGGCAAGCCCTCGCCGGAGCAGCTCGACCTCTCCGCCGAACTGCTCACCGCCGTCTCAGGCGATGACGTGTACACACCCAGCGGGGTCGACACCCGCAACTACGGGGGGATCGAAGGAATCATCGAACTGAGGGAGATCTTCGCTCCGCTGCTCAAGGTCCCGACCGCTCAGCTGCTGGCCGGCGGAAACGCCTCGCTGACGTTCATGGCCCAGGCGCTGACCTTCGCGCTCCTGCACGGCACCGCGGTCGACGACCGCCCCTGGGGCCGAGGTCCGCACAAGCTCCTGTGTCCGGTGCCCGGCTACGATCGGCACTTCACCCTGGCCGAGTCGCTCGGCTTCGAACTGCTGAGCACCCCCATGGACGAGCAGGGCCCGAACGTCGCCGAGGCGCAGCGCCTGGCCGAGGACCCCGCTGTGAAGGGCATGTGGCTGGTGCCGATGTATTCGAACCCGACGGGCATCACCATCACCGCCGAGCGCGCACGAGAGTTGGCGGCGATGCCCGCGGCCTCAGCAGACTTCACCCTGCTGTGGGACAACGCCTATGCGCTGCACCATCTGCGCGAAGACCATCCGGACAACCTCGACATCCTCTCGCTGTGCGCCGAAGCCGGTCACCCCGAACGGGCGTGGATCTTCGCCTCCACCTCGAAGGTCACTCATGCCGGTGCCGGCGTCTCCTTCTTCGGGGCAGGCCCGGCGACGGTCGACTGGATGATCTCGAACCTCGGCAAGATCGCGATCGGACCGGACAAGATCAACCAGCTGCGTCACCAGCGCTTCTTCTCCGACGCTGCCGGAGTCGAGGCGCATATGCGCAAGCATGCCGAGATCATCGCACCGAAGTTCGACGCGGTGCTGCGCGCACTGGAGGACGGTCTCGGACACGACGGCCTCGCGCGGTGGACACGTCCCGAGGGCGGTTACTTCATCACCCTGACGACCATGGAAGGCATCGCCGACCGTGTCGTCAAGCTCGCCGCCGAGGCCGGCGTGAAGCTCACCCCGGCCGGGGCGACACACCCCTACGGTCTGGACCCGAGCAACACCGTCATCCGCATCGCCCCGACGATGCCGAGCCTCGACGAGGTGGAACTGGCGGCTCAGGGCCTCGTCGCCTGCGTCAGGCTCGCCAGCTTCGAGAAGCTCATGGCCGGCTGACGGACACCGACGGAAAAGGGGGCCGCCGGCGAACTCAACGGTTCGCAGGCGGCCCCCTTTTCGACCGCTGACGGGCTCGTGTGCCCGCAGCTCAGTGACGGTGGCTTCGGTCCTGCCCGAAGTCAGTAGTCGTAGAAGCCGCGGCCCGATTTCACGCCGAGCAGACCGGCGTCGACCATGCGCGAGAGGAGAACGGGCGGTTTGGTCGCCAGATCACCGGTCTCGTCGTACATGCTCTGGGCCGCATAGAGGCAGGTGTCGAGCCCGACGAGGTCGGCGAGTCTGATCGGACCCATCGGATGCGCGCAGCCTCCCACCATTCCCGCGTCGATGTCCTCCTTCGTGGCGAAGCCGGACTCGAGCATTCTGATGGCGCTGCACAGGTACGGGATGAGCAGGGCGTTGACGATGAAGCCGGGCCGGTCCTGGGCCTGGATCGGATTCTTGCCGAGCACATCGGCGACGAACGAGGTCACAGTGTCCCGGACCTCGTCAGCGGTGAGCACGGAGGACACGATCTCGACGAGCGGCTGCACGGGAGCCGGGTTGAAGAAGTGGACTCCGAGCACCCGCTCGGGCCGGGAGGTCGACTGCGCGAACCGAACGATCGGCATCGACGAGGTGTTCGAGGCGAGGATCGCCTCGGGGTCGGTGACGACCTCATCGAGTTCGGCGAAGATCGACTTCTTGATCTCCTCGTTCTCGCTGGCGGCTTCGATGACGAGCTGGCGGTCGGCCAGATCGGCGATGTCTGTGGTGAACCGCAGGTTCGCCAGTGCGGCTTCGCGGGCGGATTCGTCGAGCTTGCCCTTCTCGACGGCCCGCCCCAGCGACTTCTCGATCCGGGCCTTCCCGGCGGCGGAGGCCTCCTCGTTGATCTCGCGGACGATCACCTCGAGTCCGGATTTCGCCAGCACCTCGGCGATTCCGGCTCCCATGAGTCCGCTGCCGATGACGGCGGTGCGTTGAATGCTCATAAGCTTCTCCTTCATTGGTCTGGATGAGTCGGTGTTCAGGCCATGCGGGCGAGGAACCAGTCGCTCGACCGGATGGCCTTCATCGCTTCACGGCGACGCTCCTTCGGCAGGGTCTGGACATAGACCTGCCCGTCGAGGTGGGCCACCTCGTGCTGGAGCATCTGGGCGAAGACCTCGGTGCCCTCGATCTCGATCGGTTCATTCTTCGCATCCACTCCGCGCACTCGGGCGAACTCGTAGCGCGGAGTGGGGAAGAACAGTCCGGGGACGGACAGGCAGCCCTCTTCGATGTCACGCAGCCGCCCGCCGACTTCGATCTCGGGGTTGATGACATAGCCGGTGCGGCCATCGAGGTCGTAGCCGAAGGCCCGCAGCCCGACCCCGATCTGCGGGGCGGCCACCGCAGCGCGGCCTTCCGGCCGGGAGCTGTCGACGAGGTCGGCGGCCAGAGCCTCGACGGAGTCATCGAACACCGTCACCGGATCGCAGACGCTGCGCAGCACGGGGTCGCCCCAGAGGCGGATCTCTCTCTCAGGCATCGACGACTGCGACGAGATCGCCGCCCTCGAGCTGCTGAACGTCGGCAATAGCCACCCGCGAGACCGTTCCCGCAGTCTGCGTGGTGATCGTCGCTTCCATCTTCATGGCCTCGATCGTTGCGATCGTGTCCCCCGCCGCGACCTGATCGCCCTCGTGGACCTGCATCGTGACGACTCCGGCGAACGGGCTGCCGACATGGCCGGCGTTGTTCGGATCGGCCTTCTCGGCGGTCTTGACTTCGCTTTCGACAGAGCGGTCGCGCACCTGCAGGGGACGCAGCTGTCCGTTGAGGGTGAACATGACCGAGCGCATTCCGCGCTCGTCGGTGCCGCCGACTGCCTGGACACCGATGAGCAGGTTCTTGCCCTTGGAGATCTCGACCGCGTGCTCTTCGCCCGCGGTGAGGCCGTAGAGGTACTCGGAGGTCTCGACCACGGACAGATCGCCGTAGTTCTCCCGCATCTGTTCGAACTCCTTGGTCGGTCCGGGGAACAGGAGCTGGTTGAGCTTATCCTTGCGTTCCCGGCCCGACTCCTCGAGAGCGGCGGCATCATCGGCTTCGAGGTGCTCGACCAGCGGCTTGTGAGCGCGACCGGCCAGCGCCTTCGTCCGGAAGGGCTCCGGCCATCCGCCCGGAGGGTCACCGAGGTCGCCGCTGAGGAATCCGATCACCGAGTCCGGGATATCGAACTTCTCGGGGTTCTCCGCGAACTCCTCCGGAGAGACTCCTGCACCGACGAGGTGGAGAGCGAGATCGCCGACGACCTTCGACGACGGAGTGACCTTGACCAGATGCCCGAGGATCGAGTCGGCGGCCGCGTACATCTTCTCGATGTCCTCGAACCTCTCCCCCAGGCCCAGCGCCACTGCCTGCTGACGCAAGTTCGACAGCTGTCCACCCGGGATCTCGTGCCGGTAGACCCGTCCCGTGGGTCCGGCCAGCCCGGACTCGAAGGGGGCGTAGACCTTGCGTACGGATTCCCAGTACGGTTCGAGGTCGCTGACGGCGTCGAGGCTGATGCCCGTATCCCGGTCGGTGTTCTCGAAGGCCGCGACGAGGGCGGAGAGGCTGGGCTGGCTGGTGGTGCCGGCCATGGCAGCCGAGGCCGCATCGACGGCGTCGGCACCGGCACCTGCGGCTGCGTACAGCGTCGCGAGCTGTCCGCCGGCGGTGTCGTGGGTGTGCACGTGGACGGGCAGGTCGAAGTTCTCCCGCAGGGCGGTCACGAGCTTCGCCGTCGCGGCGGGACGCAGCAGCCCGGCCATGTCCTTGATGGCGAGCACATGGGCGCCGGCGGAGACGATCTGCTCGGCGAGCCGCAGGTAGTAGTCGAGGGTGTAGAGCTCCTCACGCGGATCGAGGATGTCCGAGGTGTAGCACAGGGCCACCTCGGCGAGGGCGGAATCCGTTCCACGCACGGCTTCGATGGCCGGACGCATCTGCTCGACGTCGTTGAGGGCGTCGAAGATGCGGAAGATGTCGATGCCGGTGCGTGCGGCCTCGTCGACGAAGGCGTCGGTGACCTCGGTCGGGTACGGGGTGTATCCGACGGTGTTGCGTCCGCGCAGCAGCATCTGCAGGTTGATGTTGGGCACCGCCGACCGCAGTGCCTCGAGGCGTTCCCAGGGATCCTCGCCGAGGAAGCGCAGGGCCACGTCATAGGTGGCTCCGCCCCACGCCTCGATGCTCAGCAGCTCTGGTGTCATCCGGGACACGTGACCGGCCACGGCCAGCAGGTCGCGGGTGCGCACGCGGGTGGCCAAGAGTGACTGGTGGGCATCACGGAAAGTCGTATCGGTCACGGCCAGCGCGGTCTGCTCGCGCAGCGACCGGGCGAACCCCTCAGGACCGAGGTCGAGGAGCCGGTCACGGCTGCCCGAGGCCGGAGCGGCGGAGAGGTCGATGTCCGGGAGCTTGTCCGTCGGTCGGATGCGCAGGCCCGGTTCGCCGTGGGGACGGTTGACCGTGACATCGGCGAGGTAGTCGAGCAGCTTCGATCCGCGATCGGCGCTGACGCGGGCGTCGAGCAGATGCGGGCGCTCCTCGATGAATGCCGTCGACAGATCGCCGGCGATGAAGGAGGGGTCGTCGAGGACGGCCTGGAGGAAGCCGATGTTCGACGAGACGCCGCGGATCCGGAATTCGGCGAGTGCGCGCTTCGCCCGGCCCACAGCCTGCGCGAAGTCACGTCCCCGGCAGGAGAGTTTGACGAGCATCGAGTCGAAGTGCGGGCTGACCGCGGCGCCGGCGTGGACGGTGCCGCCGTCGAGACGGACTCCGGCACCGCCCGCGGAGCGGTAGGCGGTGATGGTGCCGGTATCGGGTCGAAACGAGTTCGCCGGGTCCTCTGTGGTGATGCGGCACTGCAGAGCCGCACCCTTGATGCGCATGTCCTCCTGGCGCAGCCCGATCTCCTCGAGCGTCTCGCCCGAGGCGATGCGCATCTGCGAGGCGACGAGATCGATGTCGGTGATCTCCTCGGTCACGGTGTGCTCGACCTGGATGCGCGGGTTCATCTCGATGAAGACATGCTTGCCGGCCCTGGGGCCTTCGGTCTCGAGGAGGAACTCCACGGTTCCGGCGTTCTGGTAACCCAGCGCCTTCGCGAACTTCAGGGCGTCCGTGTGCAGTGCCTCGGCGATCGCCGGATCGAGATCCGGTGCCGGGGCGATCTCGACGACCTTCTGGTGGCGACGCTGCACGGAGCAGTCGCGTTCGAACAGGTGGATGGCGTTCGAGTCGTTGTCGGCCAGGACCTGGACCTCGATGTGACGAGGACGCTGCACAGCCTGTTCGATGAACACCGTCGGGTCGCCGAAGGCGCCCTCCGCCTCACGCATGGCGGCCTTGAGCGCGTCCTCGAGATCCGAGGCCTGCGCGACGCGCCGCATCCCGCGCCCGCCGCCGCCGGCGACGGCCTTGACGAAGAGCGGATACTCCATCGACTCAGCATCGGCGAGCAGCTGTGCGATATCGGCCGAGGGCCGGGTGGAGTCGAGGACCGGGATGCCGGCATTGCGGGCCGCGGCCAGTGCCTGGACCTTGTTGCCGGCGAGTTCGAGCACGTCGGCCTTCGGGCCGACGAAGGTGATCCCCGCTTCAGCGCAGGCGCGGGCCAGATCCGGGTTCTCGGACAGGAAGCCGTAACCGGGGTAGATCGCATCTGCGCCGCTCTCCTTCGCGACGCGCAGCATCTCCTCGACGCTGAGGTAGGCACGGACGGGGTGCCCCTCCTCGCCGATCATATAGGCCTCATCGGCCTTCATGCGGTGCTCGGAGTTGCGGTCTTCGTAAGGGAAGACCGCAACGGTGGAGGCTCCGAGCTCATAAGCGGCACGGAACGCGCGAACGGCGATCTCTCCGCGATTGGCCACAAGAACTTTGGAGAACATAGGTGTCTCTCACTTCTGTAACGGCCGCACTGGGGCGACTGGTCGACAAGCTGTCGGGAACATACTCTACTCAGTGACCTGCGCCACCTCTGCGACCGGGGGTCCACTCACTATTGAGACATGGGTCTCGGCGTGGTCGGGACGGCCTCGCCGGGCCCGATACGTTACCGTAGGAGGGTGCTTGTCCTAAGTATCAGCAGCCTCAAAGGCGGAGTCGGTAAGACGTCCGTGACGCTCGGTCTGGCCTCGGCGGCCTACAACAGGGGAATTCCGACCCTGGTCGTCGACATGGACCCACAGGCGGACTCGTCGACCGGCCTCGATGTGCCGACCTCGACGCGGGTCGACATCGCCGATGTTCTCGCTGCTCCGAAGTCCCAGAAGATCCTGTCCGAGGCGATCATCCCGTCCGGGTGGGTCGGCGACAGACTCGGCCATCTCGACGTGATCTCCGGTTCGCCTCGTGCTGCGGAGTTCGACCGCCCCTCGCTGTCCGAGCGCTACCTGCGCCGACTCGAGGACGCCCTGAGCCGAATCGCAAAGGGGTATCGCCTCGTCCTCATCGACTGCCCCCCGAGCCTCAATGGGCTCACTCGCACGGCCTGGTCGGCGAGCAACAGAGTCGCTGTGGTCACCGAACCGAGCCTCTTCTCCGTGGCCGCGGCCGATCGAGCCCTCCGCGCCGCCGATGAGCTCAGGCAGCGCGGGGCCAGCGACCTGCAGCCGCTGGGTCTGGTCGTCAACCGAGTCCGCGCGGGATCGACGGAGCATGACTATCGCATCCAGGAGATGCGCGAGATGTTCGGCCCGCTCGTGCTCAACCCGCCTTTGGCCGAGCGTGCAGTGATGCAGCAGGCCCAGGGCTCGGCTCGTCCGATCCACTCCTGGCCGGGCAAACCGGCAGAGGAGGTGGCAGGGTCATTCGATTCGCTCCTCGAACGGGCGCTGCGTTCGGAGAACATCCGCAGCCGGCGCGGTGGGGATGCGAAGTCGAACCAGGCGAAGCCTGAGAAGAAGTAGCCTCTCCCCCAGCACAGTTATGCGACTGCCGCCCTGACCCTCGGTTCGGGCGGCAGCTTGATGTTCAGGCGGCGGAACCCGAGCGCGAATCCCGGTGGGTCCGCGGGAATCGTGGTCATCGGGAGCCATCCGGAATCCGGCGCCCGCAGTCAACAGCGAAGGCGGCCCGTCCAGTGGACGGACCGCCTCGGCGATTCAGATTGTGGAGAGCCGCGCTGGAATCAGCCGCTCTTGCGGGCGCGACGGGCGGCGAGCTCGTCCATCGCTTCGATGGCCGCACCGTCTTCCGGCAGCCGTTCGCTCGGAAGTTCGGACAGGGTGCCTTCGACCTCGTTCCAGACGCGGCCGACGGCGATGCCGAATACACCCTGGCCCCCCTGGAGGAGGTCGACGACCTCGTCCGGCGATGTGCACTCGAAGACGCTGGCCCCATCGGACATGAGGGTGATCTGGGAGAGATCCTCGACGCCCCGGGAGCGCAGGTGCTCGACCGCGGTGCGAATCGACTGCAGCCCGACACCGGTGTCGAGGAGCCGCTTGACGATCTTGAGGACGAGGATGTCGCGGAAGCTGTAGAGACGCTGGCTGCCGGAACCGGTCGCGTTCCTGATCGACGGGGTCACCAGGTCGGTGCGCGCCCAGTAATCGAGACGACGATAGCTGATGCCGACGACCTTGCACACGGTGGGACCGCGGTAGCCGGCCTCTTCGTCGAGAACGGGCAGATCATCATCGAACAGCAGCCCTTGGGCCGCTGCCGGCATCGACGTCATGTCGACGCTTTCGTGACTTGAGCGGTTCACACCGACTCCTCCTTAAAGTCCCTGGGGGAAGCGAAGGTCGCTTGGAAGGACCGAGAACACAGTCATTCTAGCCCTCTTCCCAGCGAACCTACAGTGGGATTCAACAACTCCAAGCTATTCTGCCGGTCCGGTCAGGACAAACACCTGAAGGTAACGATTTCTGCGTGTCGCCGTTACCGCAGTATTCGAACATGTCATGCAGCCGTCGTGAGGCCGTGGCGAGAGGCTCACTCGGCCGGTGCCGCCGGCCCGTCGTCCTCTCTGCCCGACGTCGTCGCGGCTCCGGTGCCCTTCGACTTCCTCGTCGAATCCCGGGCGGCGTCCCCGACGCTGTCCGCTTTCTTCGGCTTCGCACTGGTCAGCAGCTTGGTCTTGACCGTCGAGGCATAGGTGTCGACGTACTCCTGCCCGGACAGCCGCATGATCTCGTACATGATCTCATCGGTGACAGATCGCAGCAGGAAGCGGTCGGTGGGCAGGCCGGCGTACTTCGAGAAGTCCATCGGAGAACCGAAGACGACGCCGACTCGGCGCAGCTTGGGCACCAGCCGGCCGGCGGGCTGGAGTTTGTCGGTGCCGATGATGGCCACGGGGATGACCGGCGCCTCGGACTCGAGGACCAGCCGTGCGATTCCCGTCCGGCCCCGATAGAGTTTGCCGTCGGGCGATCGGGTGCCCTCGGGGTAGATGCCCAGGCAATTGCCCTCGCCGAGCACTTTCAGCCCCGATTCGAGCGAGGCCCGCGAGCCCGATCCGCCGCCTCGGTCCATGGGCAGCTGGTTGTTGAGTTTGAAGAACCAGCGGGTGACCGCGCCCTTGATCCCACGGCCGGTGAAATAGTCCTTCTTCGCGAGGTAGACCACCGGGCGGGGCGCGAGCAGCGGGACGAAGATCGAGTCCATGAAGTGATTGTGGTTTCCCGCGATGATCGCCGGGCCCTCCGACGGAAGGTTGTCCAGGCCGCGCACCCAGGGACGGAACAGGATCCGCAGGATGGGTCCGGCGAGGACTCGCTTGAGAAACCAGTAGAACACGCGCACCCTTCCATGTACGACTCCTTGTCGTCCTCGGCAATCATATATCGACACGAAGCATGAACGGCCACGCCAGGGACAAGTCATTCGTGCCATCCTGGGGGCATGGAGATCGATTTCACCCTGCGGTCGGATCCGACGGCCGCCTTCCGCAGCCTCGACGCCCGCTCCTCGACTGCGGTCCTCTTCCTGCACGGGATCACCGGGTCCCCCGTCGTCTGGGTGCCCATCGCGCGGGCGGTCGCGGCCGAAGGAGTCGATGTCAGTGTGCCGCTGCTGCCCGGGCACGGCACCACCTGGCAGGAGATGGTCCCGACCGGTTGGGCGGATTGGCTCGGTGAGGCGCGTACGGAGCTGGGTCGACTGCAGACCGATCACGACCGGGTCGTCGTCGCGGGTCTGTCGATGGGCGGGGCCTTGGCCCTGGCCCTGGGCGCGACCGCGGCCGCGCCCGATGAGCTCGTCGTGGTCAATCCTGCGCTCCACATCGACTCGCCCTTCGCCCCGCTTCTGCCCGTGCTCCGCAGAGTGGTGCGGACGATTCCGTCGATCGGAGGCGACATCGCTCATCCGGATCGCGACGAATACGCCTACCCGCGGACGCCGCTCGCACCGCTGGCTTCCTTCCACCAGGCGCTGCGGATCCTGCGTCAGGATCTGTGGAAGGTCGAGTGCCCGGTCACCGCGATGGTCTCCGGGGAGGACAATGTGGTCGGGCCGCGGACGCTGCGCAGTCTGCGCTCGAATCTGCCGCACCCGCCGCACATCGTCGCTCTGCGTCGGTCGCGCCACGTGGCCACTCTCGACTTCGACGCGCCTCTGATCGCCGAGGCGGTTCTGTCCACCGCACGAGCCGGTGCCGGCGGTGCCTCCCGAGTCGCCGGGGACGGGGAATAGCCTCGGGGCGAGAATTGCTGTGACGGATATGAACGACGAAGAGCCCCCTGCGACTCCCGGTGACGAAGACGGTGAGGACTGGCGGCAGGACGTGCCCGATTCCGAACGGATCGGCAAGGACCGTTCTCGCATCAGCGACGAGGAATGGGAGGCCCTCGTCGAGCAGATCGCCGAACCCTCGGCGGTGATGGGCGAGATGCCCGTCGAGGATGTCCGTGAGGCGCTCGATGACTCCGAGCACTGGCACCCAGGTCCCGCCGAACCGATCGGATGGCGTACGGCCTCGCCCACACTCGTGCTCTCATGGGCGGCCGCCCTCGGCGCGGTCCTGCTCCTGCTCTTCGGCATCATCTTCTTCCGGCCGCTGCCCGGCTGGTATCTGCTCATCGGTCTCGCCGTTGGGGTCGGCGGAGCGGTGGGCCTGTTCTTCCATCTGCCTCAGCACCGTTCCTCCGACGACGGCGACGGGTCCTCCGTGTGATCGAGGTGCCCGCCCATCCATGTCACCGCCGGGTGACACACTTGGGTTCATGACCGCCCCATTCGACCGCGCTCCCAGCGTCCTGCAGAACACGCAGCTGTCCTTCGACAGCCTCGGCACTCCCCTGTCGGAGGTCACCTTCGTCGTCGTCGACCTCGAGACCACGGGCACCCGCGCCGGTCAGTCGGAGATCACGGAGATCGGCGCGGTCAAGACGCGCGGCGGGGAGGTCGTGGGGGAATTCCAATCCCTGGTCAAACCCGAACAGTCCGTCATCAGCCCCTTCGTCGCGCGCCTGACCGGGATCACGCACGCGATGGTCGACGACGCGCCGTCGATCAGGTCTGTGTTGCCGAGCTTCCTCGAGTTCTCCATCGGCGCGGTTCTCGTCGCTCACAACGCTCCGTTCGACATCGGATTCCTCCGCTCGGCCTGCGAGCGGCTCGACTACCACTGGCCGGCCCCCACGATCCTCGACACCGTCACTCTGGCCCGCCGAGTCATCGGCCGCGACGAAGTGCGCAATCACAAGCTGTCGACGCTCGCTGCGCATTTCGGCACCGAGGTCACCCCCGATCACCGCGCCCTGTCCGACGCCCGGGCGACAGGAGAGCTGCTCCACCACCTGTTCGAACGCTTCGGCGGCTACGGCGTGACGACTCTGGAGGAGCTGTCGACGGTGCGCCAGTCCGGCTGGGCCAAACGACAGGCGAAATCCCATCTGGCCAAGGGGGTGCCCGCCGAGCCCGGCGTCTACATGTTCCTCGACGGCACGCGCCGTGTCCTCTACATCGGCAAGTCGGGCAATATGGCTCGGCGTGTGCGCGGCTACTTCAACGCCTCGGAGAACCG
The DNA here is from genome assembly GCF_017808105.1 of Brevibacterium renqingii. GTDB lineage: Bacteria > Actinomycetota > Actinomycetes > Actinomycetales > Brevibacteriaceae > Brevibacterium > Brevibacterium renqingii. The sequence goes on from NZ_JADBHF010000008.1 coordinate 64,549, forward strand.
GGGCAGGATGGCCGAGATGATCACTGCGGCGCAGGAGGTCAGCTGCCTGCCCTGTGCGCACGCGCTGGAAGCCGAGGTCCGTGAGATCCGCCTGATCGGGGAACTCGCCCCGCCCTACAACCGCCGGTCGAAGAACCCGGAGCGGAATTCCTGGATCGTGCTCAGTGACGAACTCTTCCCCCGACTGTCGGTGGTCCGCTCGAATTCCGCGCTCGAACGCTCGCCCGCCCCACCCTTGGGGCCGTTCCGGTCCCGTAAGAGTGCCCAGACGGTCAAGGAGCTCCTCGACACGCTCTATCCGGTGAAGAGGTGCACGACGAACGTGACGAAGCGCAGCCTCAGCACGCACCGGCCATGCGTCAGCTCACAGGTCGGCCAGTGCGGCGGCCCATGCGCGGGAGTCACCGACGCCGATGACTACCGCACGAGCATCGGCGAACTCTTCGCCGTGCTCGCCGGAGACCTGTCCACCCTGCACCGGCTGGGTGCCGAACGCATGCAGAGGCTGGCGAGCGAATCCCGCTACGAGACGGCTGCAGAGGTCCGCGACGCCCTGCGGGCGGCCGTCTCCACTGCCGCGCGCGCAGAGGAGGTGTCCGCGCTGCGCCGGGTGCCGGAACTCGCGGCAGCCGCCCCCGGATTCGATTCGGGATGGGATCTCGTCGTCATCCGTCACGGCAGGCTCGCCGGAGCGAGCCATGTGTCCGCTCGCCGGGGCATGGCCGAGGCTCTCACCGCTCTGCAGTCGACTGCAGAGTGGATCCCGTCTCCTGGACCGCTGCCGCAGGACACCGATTCGCTGCCCGAGGAGACCCGCCTCTTGGCGGCGTGGCTGTCCACGGCCGAATTGGTCTCCGCAGGATCGCCGGACGACCCCGGCTGGTCACTGCCGACCACGGGAGCGAACTCGCATGCGCGGGCCTCAGGAACGGTTCGTCTCGGCGACCCGGTGTGAGACCTCGATGAGCTGATCGAGCTTCGCGGCTCCAAGGCCGTCGTCGATGGTCTCGATGGCTGTTCGGAGTTTCGCCGCCAACCGTTCGGTGAAGCTGCCGACCGCGGATTCGTCCGCTGCCACCAGGGCCGCCGCCGCATTGATCGCGACGATATCGCGCACAGGCGAGCGGTGCCCGTCGAGGACTGCCCGGGTGATCGCGGCGTTCTCCTCCGGACCTCCGCCCCGCAGATCCTCCTTCGTCACTCGCTCGATCCCCAGGTCGAGAGCATCGAAGGTTGTGTGCTCGATCTCTCCGTGCCGGACCTCCCAGACGTCGTTGACCGCGGTGTTGCTCAGCTCATCGAGCCCGTCACGGGAGCGGAAGACGACCGCTTGGTGTCCGCGCTTGGCCAAGGTGCCGACTACCAAGGGAGCCATCTGGGCGTCCGCGACTCCGATCGCCGTGTGCCGGGCCCGCGCCGGATTCGTCAGGGGCCCGAGGATGTTGAACGCAGTGGGCACATTGATCTGACGACGCACGGCAGCGACGAACTGCATCGAGGGGTGGAAGACATTGGCGAAGCAGAACGCCAGCCCGACCTCCTTGGCGATCTGCCCGGTCTGCTCGGGAGTGATGTCGAATCTCACGCCTAGCGCCTCGAGCACATCGGCCGAGCCCGACGCCGAAGAGGTCGCCCGGTTGCCGTGCTTGACTACTCGCTGCCCCGTGGCGGAGATGATCATTGCCGCGGTCGACGAGATGTTCGCAGTCTTCGCCCGGTCGCCGCCCGTGCCGACGATGTCGACGGAGTCGGCGAGACCGGGCAGGGGCACGGCATGGTCCATCATCGCGGAGACGAGCCCGGCGATCTCCTCGACGGTCTCCCCTTTCGTATGGTGTGCGGCGAGAAATGCGGCCATTGTCACATCCGGGGTCTTGCCCGACATGATCTGATCCATCGCCCATGCCGCCTGCTCCCCGTCGAGATCCTGCTGGTGCATGAGCGCCATGAGCAGATCCGGCCAGTTGTGAGTGGCTGCCTGGACCTCGCTGCGGGCCTCGCCGACATGGGCTGCCGAGGTGGTCAGGGGCGTGGAATCGGTCATCCGTATGAACTCTCGCTAGGCTTCGCAGCCGCCCCTCGACATGGGGGCGGACCTTACCTGCGGCATCCTATCCTGTGTTCGACACGCGGGCGGAAGGGAGTTCCGGATCGAGATTCCGGCACCAGTTCGCGGATTTCGCTACATCGTGTAGAAATTTCTTTCCCGAAACCTGGGTAAAAGATGAAAACTCACCCCCAGACGGGTAATAATGGGGTTGTGTCAACTGCCACTGCATCTCAAACAGCGCCAGCGCATCCGGTTGTCAATCGTCCGAATGTGACCACGGTGGGCTTCATCGTGTTCCTCGCGAGCGACCTGATGTTCTTTGCCGCGCTCTTCGCCATGTACTTCACCATTCGGTCCGTTGTGCCGGAGCTGTGGGAGGCGAGGACCCAGATCCTCGACATCCCCTATGCCCTCGGCAATACGTTGATCCTGGTGTCGTCTTCGTTCACCTGCCAGATCGGTGTGTTCGCAGCCGAACGGTTCCGCCCACGGCGGACCGGTTCCCTGTTCAACATCGCCAAATGGGGAATGGTCGAGTGGTTCTACCTCACCTTCCTCCTCGGCGCGGTCTTCGTCTCGGGCCAGGTCATGGAGTACGCGACCCTCGTCAGCGAGGGAATCGCCATCAACTCCGACGGCTACGGTTCCGTCTTCTACCTGACGACAGGGTTCCACGGCATCCACGTGACCATCGGACTCATCTGCTTCCTGCTCGTCATCGGACGTGCTTACGGAGCAAAGAAGTTCGGCCATCACGAAGCCACATTCGCAATCTGCGTGTCCTACTACTGGCACTTCGTCGATGTCGTCTGGATCGGTCTGTTCGGCGTCATCTACCTGCTTCAGTAGCCGGCCTGAGATGCTCGGCCCCCAGGACTTACAACACTTCAAGCAAAGGACGATCAAGTGAAGCTTCTAGCAGATCGCCGCAGACATCCCATGGCTCTGGTTGCGCTTCTTCTCGTGGCACTGCTGCTGACAGGCGGAGCCTACGCACTCTTCACACAGACATCGAGCGCCAAGGCGGACACGGCCAGCGCCTCGGACATCGAAGAGGGCAAGAAGCTCTTCGCGGCCAACTGCGCCACCTGCCACGGCCTCAACGCCGAAGGCTCGAAGGCCGGTCCCGGCCTCATCGGCGTCGGCGCCGCGGCAGTTGACTTCCAGGTCGGCACCGGACGCATGCCCTTGCAGGCCAATGGCCCGCAGGCACGTGTCAAGGAACCTCAGTTCGATGAGGAGCAGACCTCTCAGCTCGCCGCCTACGTCGCTTCACTCGGTCCCGGACCTGCTGTGCCCGAAGACGAGTACCTCGACGCGTCGAAAGGCGATCCCGCCGCTGGCGGCGGCCTGTTCCGCACCAACTGCGCCATGTGTCACAACGTGGTCGGCTCCGGTGGTGCCCTGACCCGCGGCAAGTACGCACCGAACCTCTCCGAGGTCTCGGAGAAGCACCTCTACGAAGCGATGCAGACCGGCCCGCAGAACATGCCGATCTTCAACGATGCGAACCTGACTCCCGACGATAAGCGCGACGTCATCGCCTACGTCAAGGAAGTTTCGGAGAACCCCTCCCCCGGCGGATTCAAGCTCGGATCGCTGGGACCAGTGGCAGAGGGTCTGTTCATCTGGTTCTTCGGACTGGCAGCCGTCATCGGTATGACAGTGTGGCTGTCATCCAGGTCGAAGTGAGTCCGGCAGTGTCGTTCATCATCCATCACGAGAATAGACGGGGAATTCAATGACCTCGAAAGAGCACTCCGGCGGCGGCAGCCAGCTCGAGGAGTTGAACGGGTTCGTCAACCCAGGCCTGCCTGAGCACAAGCCACGCCTGTCCGACGCGGATCCGCGTGCGGAGAAGGTCGCCGAACGTCAGGTTGCGGCCTGGTTCGTCCTGTCGATGATCGGAACCATCTGGTTCATCGTCGCCTACTTCCTGTTCACTCCCGGCGAGTCGATGCAGAGCATCCGCCTCCACAACATGTTCGTCGGCCTCGGTGCCGCTGTTGCGATGTTCTCCATCGGCTTCGGTGCCGTGCTGTGGGCGAAGAACCTCATGAGCGATCACGAGGGCATCGACGAACGCCATGACATCGCCGGCAGCGAAGAGGACCAGGCGATCGCCCTGGAGATCCTCCATCAGGCGAAGGAGGAGTCGGGCATCGCCCGACGTCCGCTGCTGCGCAACACGCTCATCGCTGCTCTGGCCATCGCTCCCCTGCCGGCTGTCCTCGTCTTCCGGGACCTCGGACCCCTGCCGGGCGACAAGATGTTCAACACGCTGTGGGAGAAGGGCACACGCCTCATCCGTGACCCGGGCGGCATCCCCTCGGTCGACTCAGAGCGGCCGATCAAGGCTGAGGAAGTCACGATCGGCTCCGCTTACCACGTTCTGCCCTCGGGCATCGGCGATCGTGAAGCAAGCGAGCACCCGATCAACGAGAAGGCCAAGGCCGCCGTGCTGCTCATGCGCATCAATCCGAATGAGCTCAAGGAGGATCCGGACCGCAAGAGCTGGTCGCACGACGGAATCGTCGCCTACTCGAAGATCTGCACCCACGTCGGATGCCCGGTGGCTCTGTACGAGCACCAGACCCACCATCTGCTGTGCCCGTGCCACCAGTCGACCTTCGACGTGACCGAACACTGCAAGGTCATCTTCGGACCGGCCAAACGACCGCTTCCCCAGCTGCCCATCTCCGTGGACAGCGAAGGCTATCTGGTTGCCCAGTCGGACTTCCCTGAGCCTGTCGGACCTACGTTCTGGGAGATCAACCACCCATGAGTACTACACAGCCAACCACCACCATCGGGAAGGCAGCGAACTTCGCTGAGACCCGCGTCGGGGCATCGGTCCTCGTCCGCGAGTTCGGTCGCAAGATCTTCCCCTCCCACTGGTCCTTCATGCTCGGTGAGGTCGCTCTCTACAGCTTCATCATCGTTGTTCTGTCCGGAACGTTCCTCACGTTCTTCTTCCAGCCCGCCATGGGCGAGATGCACTACGAAGGTCCTTGGCTGCCGCTGCGCGGCGTCGAGATCTCCGAGGCCTACAACTCGACTCTGGCGATCTCCCTCGAGATTCGCGGCGGTCTGTTCATTCGCCAGATGCACCACTGGGGCGCACTCCTGTTCGTCGCAGCGCTGAGCGTGCACATGCTGCGTGTGTTCTTCACCGGAGCGTTCCGTCGCCCCCGCGAACTCAACTGGGTCGTCGGTGTGCTGCTCGTCATCATGGGCATGGCCGCCGGTTTCACCGGCTACTCGCTGCCTGATGACCTGCTCTCCGGCAACGGTCTGCGCATCATCGACGGCATCCTCAAATCGCTGCCCCTGGTCGGCACCTACATCTCGTTCTTCCTCTTCGGTGGGGAATTCCCCGGGATCGACATCGTGGCACGTCTGTACACCCTGCACATCATGATCGTGCCGGCGCTGCTCATCGCGCTCATCGGCATCCACCTGATGTTCGTGGTCGTACACAAGCACACCCAGTACCCGGGAGCCGGAAACACAGAGAAGAACGTCGTCGGCGAGCCCGTCCTGCCGACGTTCGCGGCCAAGGGCGGAGGATTCTTCTTCCTCATCTTCGGTCTCCTCTCGCTGATCTCGGCTCTGTTCACGATCAACCCGATCTGGAACTACGGTCCCTACGACCCGTCCCCGGTCTCCGCCGGCACCCAGCCGGACTGGTACATCGGATGGGCCGACGGATTCCTCCGCATCGTGCCGGGCTGGTTCGAGTTCTACATCTTCGGATGGCCCATCTCGTTCAACATCAACAGCGCTGTCATCGTCATGGGCGGTGTCTTCGCGGTGATGTTCATCTATCCGTTCTTCGAGTCGTGGCTGCTCAAGGACAATCGTGAGCACCACATCCTCGATCGCCCCCGCAACAACCCGACGCGGACCGCCATCGGCGTCGCAGGGATCATCTTCTACTGCAACATGTGGGCGGCCGCCTCGGGCGATATCGTCGCGGTCTTCTTCCAGATGTCGCTCAACGATATGATCTACATCTTCCGCACCGTGTTCTTCCTGGGACCGATCCTCGGGTACATCATCACCAAGCGCATGTGCATCGCTCTGCAGCGCAAGGATCGTGAGATCGCCCTGCACGGGCGGGAGACAGCGCACATCATCCGTCTCCCCCATGGTGAGTTCCTCGAACGCCACGAGGCTCTGCCGCCGCACAAGCTGTGGAAGATCACCGCGTTCGAATCGCCGGAATACATCCCGGCGCAGCCGAACGCCGAAGGCAAGGTGACGAAGATGGAGAAGCTTCGTGCACGCCTGTCGCGGTTCTTCTTCGAGGACCGTGTGGCACCGGTGACGAAGCAGGAACTCGAGGCTTCCCACCACGAGCACGATACCGTCGAGGGTTCGAGCCACCAGCAGCTCGGTCACTGACCGGCAGCAGTCCTCAGACGCGAGGGGTCCAGCAGATTGTCTGCTGGGCCCCTCGCGCATTCACTGCCCTACAAGACTGGCACTTCTGCGTCGGGTTCGGCAGCCGCTTCGAGAGGCGAATCCTGCCGCCTGCACACGCGCACCCGAATGAACTCTGCACAGAACCCTCTGACCTGCATTGGGCCCGACTATTCGCGTGCGAACCTGCACTCTTGCTCTTTCGACCGGGCGCACTGCAACTTCGGCTCACGCTGTTCCCACTTCCTGGCGCCTCACGAGCTCTCGCGTGCTTCAGTGAGGTGATTCTGCCACCATGTCCATGACAGCCCCCGGGACACCGTTCGTCGACCGTGCACTCTTCTCGGCTGGTTCTGGCTGCCACACAGACGCTCCCTCCTGACGTTCCTCGACGAGTGGACGGGTCGCCCGACCCCGAGTTGGTACGAAACAACGACACCGGCGCCCGGCGGACACCCCGAGCTCGCCGCTCAATAGCCGTCAAGCCGCGCTGCTGCGCCCGACGCGCTTCTGCCAGGAGAGTCGCCGCACCCAGACCCATGAAACAAGCCGCTGACGCCGCCTAGAGTCGTCGCACAGGTCAAAAAGCCGGCGTAGTGCCGCTCATGACCTCATGACCGGTCCTGGCTTCGATGGAGTGTCAACGGCCAGCAGGAATTGCTCATCGGCCGCGAGAACTGGCACTGGCGGCCAGCGGGACTGCCGATAGCTGGCGAGCGGAATTGCCCACTGGTGGTGGCCAGCGGAACTGCCCATAGATGGCGCGGGGATCTGCGCATAGGTGGCCACGATCACCCGACGCCACAGAGATCGCACCTGCGGGGACCAGTCGTGCAGCGTGACCCCTGTTTCGCGGCTCGGACATATCGGACGCGAGCAGACATTTTCCGTAGGATCGGCTGTCCCACGACCTCGGCTCAACGGCGGACGGGTTCGGGTCAGCGGCACGTCTGGAGCCGACGGCGGACGGGTTCGGGTCAGCGGGAGGGCTTGGTCGGCAGCAATTTGGCTTCCCGAGGAGTCGGTGCGCATCGCGACCCGGCGCAGAAGCCATGCTCGGCAGCTGGTGCCCGGGCAGGCCATGACCAATCACTGCCGCGGGCGCCTCGGCCCGTCTTCGGCATTCCCTGCCGCCTTCCCGTTTGCGAATGAGGTCACTCCGCCGAGGGAACACGGCGAGAACCACCTATTTTCCTCGGCGGAGTGACCACAAACGTGGCTCGGGATGACCGGTGAGGCGCGACCTGCCCCTGCGATTCATATACCCGTCACCATCACGTACACTGCAGTCCACAGATTCCGCCATCACAAGTTTCGGCGTCGGCCCGTATCTCCGTTGCCGGCTGTGAATAGCAGTGTGGCCCGGACTCGAAATGAGTCCGGGCCACAGAAACTGTGCAACTGTGTCACGCGGGTGAGTCGATCACCTGCCTGACAGCGTCACCATACGGCGTCGGCGATCAGTGGGCGAAGTCCCCACGATCATGCTCGTAGGACAGGCCCACAAGAGCGATGATCCCGAGCAGTGCACCGAATGGGAAGATCCACCAACCCATCGCGATGCCATAGAACGAGACGGCAGCGGCGCCTGCACAGACGATCGGCCACCAGCTCCAGGGGCTGAAGAACCCGTAGTCGGCATCCGCGTCGGAGATCTCGGCATCGTCGTTGTCCTGCGGCTGACGTCCGACACGACGGTCCGTCAGCCACAAGTAGATCCCGATCATTCCGGACATACCGCCGGTCAGGAGGAGCGCCGGAAAGCCGACCATCTCATCGAAACTCGTCGCAAACCCGTAGACGACGGAGATGACGACGAAGAACACGGCGTTGACCATGAAGACGACAATCGATGACTTCATTTGGCGCCACCTCCGACCAGCTGTTCCTCAGAGGAGCTGTGACCCGAGTATTCGAGCAGCTCGGGATGGTTGAGGTCGAATGCAGGACGCTCGGAACGGATCCGCGGCAGCGACGTGAAGTTGTGGCGCGGCGGTGGGCAGGAGGTCGCCCATTCGAGCGAGGCTCCGTAGCCCCACGGATCATCCACGGTGACCTTCGGCGCGTTGCGGGCGGTGATCCACACGTTCCAGAAGAACGGAACCATCGACAGACCCAGCAGCAGCGATCCGACCGTCGACACCTGGTTCATCCAGGTGAAGCCGTCCTGCGGCAGGTAGTCGGCATAACGGCGAGGCATGCCGTCGACACCCAGCCAGTGCTGGACGAGGAAAGTGCCGTGGAAGCCGATGAACAGCATCCAGAAGTGGATGTGACCGAGCTTCTCGTTGAGCATCTTGCCGGTCCACTTCGGCCACCAGAAATAGAACCCGGCGAACATCGCGAACACGACCGTGCCGAAGACGACATAGTGGAAGTGCGCGACGACGAAGTAGGTGTCCGACACCTGCTGATCGAGTGCGGGACTGGCCAGGATCACACCGGTGAGTCCGCCGAACAGGAACGTCGCCAGGAAGCCGATCGCCCACACGATCGGAGTCTCGAAGGTGATCGACCCTCGCCACATCGTGCCGATCCAGTTGAAGAACTTCACGCCCGTCGGAATCGCGATGAGCATAGTCATGAACGCGAAGAACGGCAGCGCGACCACACCGGTGACGTACATGTGGTGGGCCCAGACCGTGACCGACAGCGCGGCGATCGCGATGGTCGCGAACACGAGCTCCTTGTACCCGAACACCGGCTTGCGGCTGAAGACGGGGAAGATCTCGGTCACGATGCCGAAGAAAGGCAGCGCGATCACATACACCTCGGGATGGCCGAAGAACCAGAACAAGTGCTGCCAGAGAATCGGGCCCCCGTTGCCCGGACTGAATACATGCGAACCGAGCACTCGGTCGGCGCCGAGGACGAGCAGCGCCGCGGCCAGAGGCTGGAAGGCCATGAGCACGAGCACGCCGGTGATGAGGACGTTCCAGGTGAAGATCGGCATGCGGAACATGGTCATGCCGGGAGCACGCATCGTGATGACGGTGGTGATGAAGTTGACCGAGCCGAGGATCGTGCCGAAGCCCTGCAGCGCAAGACCGAGGACCCACAGGTTGCCGCCGGCGCCCGGTGTGAATGTCGTATTGCTCAATGGTGCGTATGCCGTCCAGCCGAATGACGCCGCACCCTGGGGGGTGAGGAATCCGGAGATGGCCACAAGGCTGCCGAAGAGGTACATCCAGAAGGCGAAGGCGTTCAGACGCGGGAACGCCACGTCCGGGGCACCGATCTGCAACGGCATGATGACATTCGCGAAACCGGCGAACAGCGGAGTGGCGAACATCAGCAGCATCAGAGTGCCGTGCATGGTGAACAGCTGGTTGTACTGTTCCTTCGTCTCGACGATCTGCATGCCGGGCTCGAAGAGCTCGAGGCGGATGATCAGCGCCATCACGCCGCCGACGCAGAAGAAGAAGAACGAGCCGATGAGGTACATGTACCCGATCGTCTTATGGTCCGTCGACGTGATCCAGTCGACGATGATCTTGCCCTTGCTCCGTGGAACCACGGGAGCGTCAAGAGCCGCCTGATCCATCGTGGCGGTCATTGTTCAGCACCTTCTTTCGGGTACCAGTTGCGATCGTACTCCGGTCCCAGCTGGCCTGTGTTGCCCTGTTCGGCAAGCGACTTCGTGTAGTCGGCGAATTCTTCCTTCGACACGACCTTGACGTTGAAAAGCATCTCAGAGTGGTACTCGCCGCACAGCTCCGCACACTTGCCGACGTATTCGCCTTCCTTCTCGGCACGCAGATGCAGGCTCTGGTCGTGGCCGGGAATCATGTCCCGCTTCTCGAGGAAGGCGGGGACCCAGAACGAATGGATGACGTCGCGGGAATGCAGACGGATCTCGAGGTCGGTGTCGACCGGCAGGTAGAGGACCGGAGCGGACTCCTCGGGCTTTTCGGTGCCGTCGAGTTCGACCTGCCTGCCGGCGTAGTAGACGTTCTCGGTCTCGTAGTTGAAGTCCCAGGCCCATTGCTTGGCTGCGACTTCGATGACCTGCTCGCCAGGAGTCTCGTCATCGGTCGTCTGCTCCATGACCTGAACGTTCTGGAAGAAGAATCCGAGGACGAGCACAACCGGGGTGACGGTGAACAGGATCTCGATGGGCATGCTGTAGCGCATCTGGACCGGCAGGCCGCGATCATTCTTGCGGCGGCGGTAGGCGACCATCGCCCAGAGGATGAGGCCCCACACGATCAAGCCCACAATCAGCAGGGCGATCCAGGCGCCGTTCCACAGTGATGTGTAGGCATCCGTGTGGTTCGTCGCACCCTTGGATTCGACGGGGTAGAAGCCTGAAGCGATCTGCTCTTTAGTGCAACCCGATAGCAACGCCGGTATCAACACGGCGCTCAGAATGCCGAGCCGCTTCGCCCAGGACCGCTGCGGTCCTGACTGATTCGGAGAATCCACGTGCAGCCTTTCACAACGTTCTTCGTCTCTGGTCAGGCCGAGAGACGTGTACTTACTCTGTCATCCCCAAGACTACCGCTACAAGCGGTAGAAATTCACCTGCGAATGTTCATTTGTTGAGAATATCCTGACAGAGACTGCCGCGGAGCGCGGAATCTAGCCGCGCTGAGTACTCGAGGCCGCTGATCTCCGACACGCCGAGACTCTTGAGATGTGATGTCTGCCACTGAGTGTCGATGAGCCACTCCCCTGCCTCGGGAGCAGCGGTTCGCGAATCTGTCCGTCCGCGCTCGTCGGCGGCGACGGCGTTGTCGAGCAGACCGACGAGGTGGGCCAACGCCGCCTTCGATGCGTCACGCCGGGTGTGGAACATCGACTCGCCTGCGAAGAATGATCCGATCGCGACTCCGTACAGGCCGCCGACGAGTTCGTCACCGGCCCAGACCTCCACCGAATGCGCCCAGCCGTCGGAGTGCAGACCGAGGTAGAGACTGATGATCTCCTCGGTAATCCAGGCACCGGGCCGACTCGGATCGCCGCAGGCACGGATGACCCGCTCGAAAGCGCAGTCGGAGCTGAAGGCGAAGTGCTTCATCGACTTCCGCAGGCTCTTGGTCACATGCAGATCTCCGGGCAGGAGGACACCCCGCTGTCGCGGAGCCCACCATCCCATCCGACCCGTGCCGCCGGCGCCGACGCCCATCGGGAAGAGACCCGCCCTATACGACAGAAGGACCTGGGGCTGCGTTGCCGTGTAGGACACGGCGCGCAGATCCTCCAGGTCCATGAGAAGAGTTCCTTCTCGTCAGCCGAGGCTCAGTGGAACGAGTCGCCGCAGGCGCAGGATCCACCGGCGTTCGGGTTGTCGATCGTGAAGCCCTGCTTCTCAATGGTGTCGGAGAAGTCGATGGTCGAGCCGCTGAGGTAGGGAACGCTCATGCGGTCGACGATGACCTCGACCCCGTCGAAGTCCCGGACCGCGTCACCATCGAGGTAGCGCTCGTCGAAGTAGAGCTGATAGATCAGACCGGAGCATCCGCCGGGCTGGACGGCCACACGCAGACGCAGGTCGTCGCGGCCTTCCTGCTCGAGCAGGCTCCGGACCTTGTCAGCGGCGGTCGACGAGAGCTCCACCTCGTGAGTGGCCTCGGCATTGTCAGTCACAGTCATGGTTACTCCTTCTCTCGTTCCTGCCTCCAGGCTACACCGCAAACAACACCTCCGGCGCGGAAGCTATTCCCCGATCCTCTCACTGCTGCGAGCCGAGGCGCTGCAGCAGCAGGGCCTCGGCGACGATCGCAGCCCTGAAATCGGGCAGATACAGCGATTCGTTCGCACTGTGGGCACGGGCGTCGGGATCTTCGACTCCGGTGACGAGGATCGACGCATCCGGGAACACCTCGAGCAGATCGGCGATGAATGGGATGGACCCGCCGATGCCCATCGTCACGGACTCGGTGCCCCACGCGTCGGTGAGTGCCTGTCGTGCGGTCTTGACCACGGGGTCGGTCTCCTCGGCCCGCCACGGGCTGCCGCCTTCGGTCTCCCCGATGCTCAGCTGCGCGCCGAAGGGCAGGTTGGCCCGCAGGTGCGCTTCGACGGCCCTGACCGCCGAGGCGGGGCTGTCGCCGGGTGCGAGCCGGATCGAGAGCTTCGCCTTGAGCGAGGACTGAAGGGTGTTCGAGGACACGGCCACATCGGGGATGTCGAGACCGATGACGGTGATCGCCGGCTGTGTCCACAGCCTCGAGGCCAGCGTGCCCGAGCCGATGAGCTCCGTGGAATCGAGCACTCCGGAATCGGCGCGCAGAGTCGCCTCGTCGTAATCGATCTCGCTGACGCTTTCGCTGTGGAGCCCGGCGACCGCGACGGAGCCGTTCTCGTCGTGGAGGCTGGCCAGGACCTTCGTCATCGCCATCATCGCGTCCGGAGCCACGCCTCCGTACATGCCCGAATGGACGGCATGGTCGAGTGTGGAGATCTCGAACTCGACCGCGCACATGCCGCGCAGGCTCGTCGTCAGCGCCGGAGTGCCTGCGGCCCAGTTGCCGGAGTCGGCGACGACGATGACATCGGAGCGCAGACGTTCCCGATAGGTTTCGAGGAAGCTGCGGAAGCTCGGACTGCCGGCCTCCTCCTCGCCTTCGAAGAAGAGGGTCACGCCCACGCCGAGGCGGTCGGCCAGCAGACGCAGCGCTGTGAGGTGGACCATGATGCCGGCTTTGTCGTCGGCTGCGCCGCGACCGTAGAGTCGGTCGCCCTTGCGGGTCGCGACGAAGGGCTCGGTGTCCCAGTCCTCCTCACGTCCCGGCGGCTGCACATCGTGATGGGCGTAGAGGAGGACTGTCGGGGCGCCTTCGGGAGCAGCGAGCGAAGCGACCACGGCCGGATAGCCGTCGGCGCCGTCGGACTGCTCGGCGGTGAGGATGTCGACCTTCAGGCCGAGCCCCTTCGCCAGGTCAGCGACCGCCTCGGCGCTGGCGGTGACTCTGGAGGCGTCGAAGCTCGGCCAGGCGACGGAGGGAATGGCCACGAGTTCCGTGAGATCCTGGACGACCTCATCGAAGATGGTGTCCAATTCGGCATGCAATTGTGCACTGTCAAGTGCTGAAGTCGATTCGCTCATTCTCCAAAGGTAGTATTCATCAGGTGTTCGGAAGCAAAAAATCTCGTGCGGAGGACGAATCCTCCGCCTCTCAGCCAGTCAATGACGAATCTCCCACGGACGCCGCGAGTCGGCGCGAAGCGGAGCGGAAGAAGGGACGGCCGACGCCGAAGCGCAGCGAACAGGAGTCTCTGCGCCGTCAGCCCCTGGTGAACAAGGATCGCAAGGTCGCGAACAGGAAAGCCAAGGAGCAGCAGCGACAGGACCGCGATCGCGCGCGCATCGGCATGATGAATGGCGAGGAGAAGTACCTCACCAGACGCGACAAAGGCCCCCAGCGCCGTTATATCCGCGATTACATCGATGCCCGGTTCTCGGTCGGGGAGATCTTCATCCCCGCCGCGATCCTCATCCTGGTCATCGCCTTCACCCAGTCCGTGCAGATCCAGCAGTACTTCACCTACGCGGTGTGGGGCCTCATCGCTCTCATCGTCCTCGACGGGTTCGTGCTCAACTACATCCTCAAGAACCGTCTGCGGACCAAGTTCGGTTCGGTCGAGCGCGGCATCACCTTCTACGCGATCATGCGCAGCATCCAGCTGCGCCCTCTGCGCATGCCCAAACCGCAGGTCAAGCGCCGCCAGTACCCCGAGTGAGCAGTCGGCTCGACTCGAGGCCGCGGATGACGCGGCCGGGGAAGAACGGACCCGAGTAGATCATCTCCGAATAGACCTGCACCAGATCGGCGCCCGCGGCCACCCGAGCCCGGGCGTCTTTCGCGTTCGCGACTCCCCCGACGGAGATGACCGTCAGGGCTCCTCCCACGTGGCCTCTGACCAGACGCAGCACCTCGAGAGAGCGTTCGGCCAGCGGACGTCCGGAGATCCCTCCGGGCTCTGCGCTCGCGAACTCGGCGTCCGAGCCGGTCAGGACGGAACGGTCGATCGTCGTGTTCGTCGTGATGAGACCGTCGACTCCCGTTCGCAGGGCGAGATCGCAGATGTCGATGACGTCGTCGTCTGCGAGGTCAGGGGCGATCTTGACGAGCAGCGGGACATGACCCAGCGTCGATCGCGGGTTCTCGACCACCTCGGCGGCGGTGGAGCGCACGGCTTCGATGATCGGCTCGAGGCTGCTCACCGACTGCAGATCCCGCAGCCCGGGAGTGTTCGGCGAGCTGACGTTGATGACGAGGTAGTCGGCCAGCGGAGCCAGCGCGCGCGTCGAGGACGCATAGTCGCTCACGGCATCGGCGGCCTCGACGACCTTCGTCTTGCCGATGTTGATTCCGACCACCGGACGCAGATGCTGCGGAAGGGAGGCGATCCTCTTCCGCTCGGCCGCGATGTTGAACGAGGCCTGCCGGGCCCCGTCATTGTTGAAACCCATGCGGTTGAGCAGCGCGAGACTGTCGCGGAGACGGAACAGCCGCGGTCTGTCGTTGCCCGGCTGGGCGTGCGCCGTGATCGTTCCCACCTCGATGTGTCCGAACCCCAGCGCAGACAGCGCACGCACACCGACGCCGTTCTTATCGAAGCCTGCGGCGAGTCCGACGCGGTTGGGAAATGGGAGACCGAGGACCTCGACCGGGCTGACGGTGCCCGCCGCGCAGATCCGGCGGAGCAGACGCCCGAGCAGCGGGATCGAGTCGAGGAAGCGCAGGGCGGAGAAGGAGAGGTGATGGGCGCGCTCGGCGTCCATCGGTGCGAAGAGAATTCTGAAGATCAATGAGTACACGTTCCCAGAATAGGTCAGACATCCCGGCCGCTTCCGCATCCTGAGCGGTTTGGCATTAGGATCGAATCAACGTTCAAAGACGACTGAAAGGCAACTCATGGCTGGTGCATCCACCCCAAGCAGCTATTCCACCACCTCTCCGGTGAAGGCCACCGCCTCCGTGCTGGTGCTGGGAGCAGCGGATTCGACAGTGCTCGGACTCGAGGGGGCGAAGGCGGTGCAGAAGGCACTCGACGACGCGGCACGAGCCATCGGCTTCACCGGTTCGGCCGGAACCACCGCCCGCGTTCCCGCCCCGAAGGGAGTCTCCGCCGAATCGGTCATGCTTGTGGGTCTCGGAGACTTCAATGCCTCCTCCGAGGATGCCGCCGGCAATCACGAGGCCCTGCGCCGAGGCGCCGGCTCCGCTCTGCGTGCCCTCGACGGCGCCGACTCGGTCGCTCTCGCGCTTCCGGCCGCGACACCTGCCGAGGTCGAAGCGGTCACCGTGGGCGCAGCTCTCGGTGCCTACCGCTTCCTCGAATACCGCAGCGAGGGCAAGACTCCGGGCGACGTCACCGTCCTCGGCCCCAAGGGCAAGTCCTTCACCGCCGCTCACGATTCCGGCGCCGTCATCGCCGCCGCGACGAACCGAGCGCGCGATCTGGTCAACACTCCCCCGCTCGACCTCTATCCGGAGTCCTACGCCGAGATCGTGAGGTCCCAGGCCAAGGACCGCAAGCTCCGGGTCACCGTCCTCGGTGAGAAGGAGCTCAAGGCGGGAGGCTACGGCGGCATCATCGGAGTCGGACAGGGATCCACCCGCGGGCCGCGACTCGTCAAGGTCGAATATGCGCCGAAGGGAGCCAAGCGCCACCTGGGATTCGTCGGCAAGGGCATCACCTTCGACTCCGGAGGCATCTCCCTCAAACCAGCGAAGAGCATGGAGGACATGAAGTCCGACATGGCCGGGTCCGCCGCAGTCGTCCAGGCTCTCTTCGGCATCGCCGACCTCGGCCTGCCGGTACGCGTCACCGCCTGGCTGCCTCTGGCGGAGAACATGCCCGGTTCCTCTGCACAACGTCCCAGCGATGTCCTGACGATGCGCAGCGGCAAGAGGGTCGAGGTGACGAACACCGACGCCGAGGGACGCCTGGTGCTCGCTGACGCCCTCGCCGACGCCGACGCCGAGAAGCCCGATCTGCTCATCGACGTGGCCACGCTGACCGGAGCCCAGATCGTCGCCCTCGGCGAACGCACCAGCGGCGTCATGGGTGCAGAGGCCGCCCGCGAGGAGGTCATCGCCTCGGCGGCGGTGGCGGGAGAGAGCATGTGGGCGATGCCGATCCCGGAGGAGATGCTCTCGGGCTTCGACTCCACCGCGGCAGATCTGACGAACTCGGGGCCACGCTCGGGCGGCATGCTCGCCGCCGCCGCGTTCCTCCGCGAGTTCGTCGGCGACGACACGAACTGGGCGCACATCGACATCGCGGGGCCGAGCTTCAACTCGTCCTCGGCCTTCGGCTACACCCCGAAGGCGGCCACCGGTGCCGCTGTGCGCACGCTCATCCAGATTGCGAAGACGCAAGGCTGAGCATCCGATTCTACACGCTGTCGACACGGACGTGATCATGACCACCTGTGTCCAATCAGACAGCATTTCCTTTCGCCCCCGGCGAGAAAAGTGGAAAGATAAGACAGAAAGCTGCTTACCGCAGGCTTATTCACAGCTACGAGGAGTAATCCGTGAGTGATTCATTGACCTACGACCTTGTCGTTCTGGGAGGCGGAACAGGTGGCTATGCCGCTGCTCTGCGAGCCGCAGAGCTCGACATGAAGGTCGCATTGATCGAACGCGACAAGGTCGGCGGCACGTGCCTGCACCGTGGCTGCGTGCCGACCAAGGCGTTCCTGCACGCGGCCGAAGTCGCCGACTCCGCCAAGAGCTCGGAAACCTTCGGCGTCGAAGCCGAGTTCAAGGGCATCGACATCACGAAGGTGCTCGAGTACAAGGACGGCGTCATCTCCCGCAACTACAAAGGTCTGCAGGGACTGGTCAAGGCTCGCGGCATCGACACGTACTTCGGAACCGGCAAGCTCGTCGGCAAGGACTCCGTCGAGGTCGCCGGCGAGGACGGCAACCACACCGTCACGGGCACGAACGTGCTGCTGTCGACCGGTTCGACATCGAAGACGATCGGACTCGAGATCACCGATCGCGTGATCACGAGCACCGAGGCACTGCAGCTGGACAAGGTGCCCGGCTCGGCGATCGTCCTCGGCGGCGGCGTCATCGGCGTCGAGTTCGCCAGCGTGTGGAACTCCTTCGGAGCCGACGTCACCATCGTCGAGGGTCTCAAGCACCTCGTCGCGAACGAGGACGAGACGATCTCGAAGAACCTCGAGCGCGCCTTCAAGAAGCGCAAGATCGGCTTCAAGCTCGGTGTCATGTTCAAGAGCGTCGAAGAGACCGCCGACGGCGTCAAGGTCACTCTTGAAGACGGTTCGACCCTCGAAGCCGAGTACCTCCTCGTCGCTGTGGGCCGCGGTCCCGTCACAGAGGGCTTCGGCTTCGAAGAGCAGGGCATTCCGATGGAGCGGGGATTCGTCCTGGCCAACGAGCGCCTGCACACCGGCGTCGGCAACATCTACGCCTGTGGCGACATCGTCCCGGGGCTCCAGCTCGCGCACCGCGCATTCGGGCAGGGCATCTTCATCGCCGAGGAGATCGCCGGGCTCAACCCCGTTCCCGTCCTGGAGAGCGGCATCCCCCGCGTCACCTACTGCGAACCGGAGATCTTCTCCGTCGGACTCTCCTCTGCTCAGGCCGAGGAGAAGTACGGCAAGGACAAGGTCGAATCGCTCGAGTACAACCTCGGCGGCAACGGCAAGTCGGTCATCCTCAACACAAGCGGACTGATCAAGGTCATCCGCGAGAAGGACGGACCCGTCGTCGGCGTGCACGGCATCGGCGCCCGCCTCAGTGAGCAGGCCGGTGAAGCCCAGCTCATCGTCAACTGGGAGGCCTTCCCCGAGGAAGTGGCGCAACTCATTCATGCCCACCCGACGCAGAATGAAGCCATCGGCGAGGCCCACCTGGCCCTGGCCGGAAAACCCCTGCACTTCCATTCATAAGATCCGAGGAGACGAATACTCATGTCGAATTCCGTTCAGATGCCGGCTCTCGGAGAGTCGGTCACCGAGGGCACGGTCACTCGCTGGCTCAAGTCCGTCGGCGACGAAGTCGAGGTAGACGAGCCTTTGCTCGAGGTGTCGACCGACAAGGTCGACACTGAGATCCCCAGCCCCTATGCGGGAACTCTCGAGAAGATCCTGGCCGACGAGGACGATGTCGTCGAAGTCGGCGGAGATCTCGCCTACATCGGCGATGGCAGCGGCTCAGATTCCGAGGAGTCTGCGCCCGCGGCCGAACCGGCCGAGGAGACCGCTTCGTCCGAGGACTCCGCGTCCGCGGAGCCTGCTGCGGCCGAAGAGCAGGAAGAGGCACCGGCCGATTCCTCGTCCGGCTCCGAATCCGCGCCTGCTGCCTCTCAGTCATCAGATGAGGGCACCGAGATCACGATGCCCGCACTCGGTGAGTCCGTCACCGAAGGCACCGTGACCCGCTGGCTCAAGGAGGTCGGTGAGGAGGTCGAGGTCGACGAACCGCTGCTCGAGGTCTCGACCGACAAGGTCGACACCGAGGTGCCCTCCCCCGTCGCCGGAACCGTTCAGGCGCACCTGGCCGAAGAGGACGAGACTGTCGAGGTCGGCGCACCTCTGGCTCGCGTCGGTTCGGGTGCTCCCGCTGCGGAATCATCCGCCGCGGAGGAAGCACCTGCGGAGGAGGCTCCAGCCGAGGAAGCACCCGCGGCCGAGGAGGCACCGAAGGAAGAGGCTCCCGCCGAGAAGGCTCCGGAGGCTCCGAAGCAGGAAGCCCCCAAGGAGGAGGCCGCCCCGAAGCCGGCACAGACTGCATCCGCGCAGTCCGCATCGGCCGCACAGGCCGAGGAGCCTGTCGAATCGACGACTGCTCCGGCTTCCGGTGCCGCCGACACCGTGGGCGAGAACGCTGCATATGTGACCCCGCTCGTGCGCCGCATGGCACGCGAGAAGGGCGTCGACCTCTCGCAGGTCACCGGCACCGGTGTCGGTGGTCGCATCCGCAAGCAGGACGTCGAGACCGCGGCCAAGAACGGTCCGGCGGCAGGATCTGCCGCAGCCGCACCCGCCGGTGCATCCAAGGCTCCGTTCAAGGTCGAGATCCCCGAGGAAGTCGCCAAGCTGCGCGGCACCACGGAGAAGGCCTCGCGAATCCGCCAGACCATCGCGAAGCGCATGAGCGAGTCCCTCGAGGTCTCGGCCCAGCTGACGCAGGTCGTCGAGGTCGATATGTCCCGCGTCGTCAAACTGCGCAAGGCCAACAAAGAGGCATTCCAGGCCAAGCACGGTTCGAAGCTGACGTATCTGCCGTTCTTCGCCAAGGCCATCGTCGAGGCACTCCAGGTGCACCCGAAGGTCAATGCTCAGTACGACCTCGAATCGCAGCAGATCACCTACTTCGATCACGAACACCTCGCTGTCGCCGTGGACACCCCCCGCGGCCTGCTGGTGCCCGTGGTCAAGGACGCCGGTGATCTCAGCGTCGCCGGGCTGGCCAAGGCGATCGATGACGTTGCCGATCGCACCCGCAACAACAAGATCGGACCGGACGAGCTCTCCGGCGGAACCTTCACCGTGACGAACATCGGTTCCGTGGGAGCGCTGTTCGATACGCCGATCATCAACCAGCCGCAGATGGGCATCCTCGGCACGGGCGCCATCGTCCGTCGCCCCATCGTCGTGCAGACAGCCGATGGAGACGAGTCGATCGCCGTGCGCGACATGGTCTACCTGCCGTTGACCTACAATCACCAGCTGGTCGACGGCGCAGATGCGGGACGCTTCCTGCAGACGATCAAGGCGCGTCTGGAAGAGGGCAACTTCGAGGCCGATCTCGACCTCTGAGTCAGTCTCCCCATCCAGCCCTGCGAGGGGCCGACCGTTTCCGGTCGGCCCCTCGGGTCATTCACGGCCCGTCTCGATGACCTGTTCGACCTTCCACTGCCCGTCGAGTCTCTTGAGTTCGAACTCCACAGCCAGAGGATCGAATTCCTCAAGAGACCGGCCGCTGCCGGCCGACGAGTGCATCTGTGCAGTGGCCACGATCCGGTCCTCTCCCGCTTTGATCACATCGACCTCGTCGATTCGGATGGCGTAGTCGGAACCGGCGAAGTCCAGGGGATCGATGAGTTCGTCTGCAGCGGCTGCGGCGGATCCGGGCACGGTCAGCACTTGCAGGGCGGCCTCGTCACCGTCGCTGAGGGCTTCGGCACGAGCGGAGCAGAGCTCTTGGAGCACGCGCGCCACCTCGTCTTCATCCTCGGGCATCCCGTCTGTCTCACCGGCACCGGTGCCCTCACGAGGAGGCTCTGTCCGGTAGTCAGCCGCCTGCCTGTTCGACGATTCGCCTGCCCCGGCATCCGCTCCCGGCCACGAGCCCCACAGCACGGCACCACCGCACAGTGTCAGACAGACGGCCCCGATGACCAGCGGACGACCGGAGCGGGCACCCCTCATGCGCACGAACCCGGCTCTGACTGCCTCCCTGAGAGCTGATGGAGACCAACGTCCGAGGCGGGACTGCCTTCGCCGATGACGTCGGCGGAGCCGCGGACGCCGGCTGGCAGCACGAAGTGTCTCGGCCGCCGAAGCCGCCACGGCCTCCGATGCCGCTGAGGCATCGCTGCGGCTTCGCACGTGTCCCGAGGCGGCACGCAGCCGAGCAGTCAGAGCGGCCTCGGGATCGAATTCCCGCTCGGCAGGCACGAGCGGAAGCGGCGCAGGCTCAGCCAGCAATCGCATCGACTCAGCCATTTCGGCGAGGGCCGATGACAGTCCGGTGTCGGAAGACGATTCTGTGAGAAATTCGCCGACCACCGATCGCAGTGCCGGTGAGGAATCGGCCAGCGCCAGGTTGACGGGGAGCAGGCAGGAGGACCAGGAGCTGCCGTGGCCGGCGTGGTAGAGCATCTCGCCCATCGCCCGCCGCGCTGAGGTCGCCAGCGGTGCCGAGACGCCGGGGATGAGGACCGGACGGCCCCGCGCATCGAGTCCGAAGGCTTTGAGCGTCAGGCGATCCTCGGGAACGGTGCAGTCCCGGAGCGCGGAGGCGATGCCGAGGAAGAGGGTGCACAGTTCCCCTTCGGTCAGACCCTGATAGGCCCGCACGACGTCGAGGACCAGTCCCCCGGGCGCCGCGGGGACGAGCAGCAGAGACGTCCGACCGGTCGGCAGATCCACCTCCGCTGAGCCCAGTGCTCGGGGACTTACCGCATCGAAACCGCGGTGGTCGATCCCCCACGCGCTCTCACCATCGGGACCGAGCACCCGATGGATGTCATCCGCGATCGTTGCCTGGAATTCCCATGTCATCGTTCGTCATCTCCATTGATGATGTTTGGATGCATTTGATGCTTATCAATAGTGGTCGCATCACGGAAGCATGTCAATAGCAGGGCTCCGACGAATGGCGTCGAGGGTCATCTCCGGGCAAATTGAACCCTCGCGGCAAGAGTCATAGTGTGGTGATATGCCCCTGGCCACAGAGAAGCTCGGGTTCGCCCCTGTCCTTTCGGACTATCGGCAGACCTGGGACATGCAGAAGAGATATCACGAAGAAGTGCTCGCAGGAAAACGCGAATCGACGATCCTGCTGCTCGAGCATTCCCCGGTCTACACAGCCGGCAAACGGACCGAGGATGACGAGCGGCCCAACGACGGCACCGCGGTCATCGACGTCGACCGCGGCGGGAAGATCACTTGGCACGGCCCCGGACAGCTCGTCGCCTATTTCATCTACCGGCTCAACGACCCGAAAGAGGTTCGCCTCTTCGTCTCCCAGCTCGAGGACGCGATGATCGCCCTGCTTGCGGAGTACGGCATCGATGCCACGACGATCGAAGGCCGCGCCGGCGTCTGGCTCGTCGGCGACGGGTTTCGCCGCGACCGCAAGATCGGGGCCATCGGCATCCGCATCCACGAGGGAGTGACGATGCACGGTCTGGCCCTCAACTGCAGCAATGAACTCGGCGCCTACGAGAACATCATCCCGTGTGGGATCACTGACGCCGACACAACTTCCATCAGTGCCGAACTCGGACGGACGGTGACGCCGGAGGATACGGCGGCACGACTGGACGAGATCCTGCACGAGACCATCACCGCCTAGGAGAACTCAGATGACGATTGCACCAGAAGGCCGCCGGATGCTGCGGGTCGAGGCCCGCAACTCCGAAACCCCGATCGAGGACAAGCCCGCTTGGATCAAGGCGAAGGCACATATCGGCCCGGAGTACACCTCCCTGAAGTCGCTCGTGCGAAAGCAGGACCTGCACACCGTATGCGAAGAGGCCGGCTGCCCGAATATCTTCGAATGCTGGGAGGATCGCGAGGCCACGTTCCTCATCGGCGGCGAACAGTGCACCCGTCGCTGTGACTTCTGCCAGATCGATACGGGCAAACCGGCGGATTTCGACGCGGATGAGCCCCGCCGTGTGGCCGCCTCGGTGGCGGAGATGGGTCTGCGCTACTCGACGATCACCGGCGTCGCTCGCGACGATCTCGAGGACGGCGGTGCCTGGCTCTACGCCGAGACCGTGCGCCAGATCCACGATCTCGAATACATCGATGGTCGCGGCACAGGAGTCGAGCTGCTCATTCCCGACTTCAATGCGAAGCCGGATCAGCTGGCCGAGGTCTTCTCCTCCCGGCCCGAGGTGCTCGCCCACAACGTGGAGACGGTGCCGCGCATCTTCAAGCGGATCCGACCGGCCTTCCGCTATGAGCGCTCGCTGTCCGTGATCACCCAGGCCCGCGAGGCCGGGCTGGTGACGAAGTCGAACCTCATCCTCGGCATGGGCGAGACGAACGAGGAGATCATCGACGCGTTGCAGGATCTTCACGACGCCGGCTGCGACCTCATCACCATCACCCAGTATCTGCGCCCCTCCCCGCGGCACCATCCCGTCACCCGATGGGTCAAGCCCGCGGACTTCGTCATGCTGCGCGATGCCGCCGAGGACATCGGCTTCCTCGGTGTGATGTCCGGGCCACTTGTGCGTTCGTCCTACCGAGCAGGCCGTCTGTGGGCGACCGCGATGCGCCGCCGCGGGGAGCCGATCCCCTCACACTTGGCGCATCTGGACAAGCACACTCCCGCCAAACAGGAGGCCCAGGCCGTTGTTGATACCTTCGGCCCCGGCGAAGAGGTAGACTTGACTGCTGAGCAATGAAGGCGACCGTCACCGCATGACGGCGTCGCAACGCCCTTCAAGAGCAAGTGAGAGAATGAGCGAAGAACCGCGTAAGGGACTTTTCCGGCGCAAGCCCAAGGATCCGAACAAGAAGCCCGGTCGCCTGGCGCAGATGCGTCAGGTCTACGAGCTGTCCGCCAAGCACAACAAGGCGACACCATGGCTGCTGGCCGCAGCTGTGCTCGGGTGCACGGCCCTCGGAGTCGGTGCCGGCTTCGTGTTCGGCGGGATGATCTTCACGACGATCCTCGGTCTCATGGTCGGCATCCTGCTGGGCATGTTCATGCTCGGCCGCTTCGCCGAGACCGCCGCCTTCGCTCAGATGGACGGTCAGCCCGGGGCATTCGGCGCTGTCCTCAACACCGCTCGCCGCGGTTACCTCATGGACGACAAGCCGATCGCCATCGACCCGAAGAGCCGTGATCTCGTCTTCCGTTCGACCGGTCGCTCCGGAGTGGTGCTGCTCAGCGAAGGACCGAAGGGACGCAGCGCGAAGCTGCTGGCCAAGGAGAAGAAGCGGCACGAACGCATTCTGCCGAACGTTCCGATCCACACCTTCCAGGGCGGAAAGGAAGAGGGCCAGCTGACGATGAAGCAGGTCGTTCCGACTGTGCAGAAGCTGCCGCGCAAGCTCAACCGCGCCGAGGTGCTCGCCGTGCGCAACCGTCTGGCGGCGCTGGGCACCCAGGGATCGCGTCCCCCGATCCCGAAGGGCATCGACCCGAACAAGGCCCGACCGAATCACAAAGCCATGCGCGGACGCTGATCGACTGCAGCTGCTCCTCCCGGCACTGCCCCACTCGGCAGGAGGGCGCCGACTCCACGTGAGTCGGCGCCCTTTGCATATGCGTTACACGTTTCGCCCCCATCACGCACCGCCAGTGGCACCTCCTACCGTCTGCCCACCATCACGCACCGCCCGTGGCAGGTCATCGCGGTGCAACAGGAGGGTATGCCGCTGGTGAGTAGGGATGCACAGTCGGCGAAGACGGGGTCCACATCCCGTGCGAATGATCTCTGCGTCGTGGTTGAGGCGGCTCAGCCGGCGTCGTGGTCGGGGTCCGTCAGCGGCGGAGGATCACGGTGCCGGCGGCGAGATCGTGCAGTCCCCGATTGTCGCGGTCGAAGATGAGTGCAGGAACGACGAGCACGACGAGCAGGGCACGGATGAGGGACTTGAGCATCCCGGGAACATGGCCGTCGAGGCGGCGAACCTCGATGCCGAAGATCCGGTGGCCCACCGAGTACCCGAGCGTGCCGATGAGCAGGAAATTCTCGAGGGCGAACAGTCCTGGGGCGATGAACGGATTCGCCGGGTCGACGAGGTTCGCGATCGCCAGGCACATCAGCCAGTCGACGAGCAGAGCGAGGATGCGCTTCCATGCCGGAGCCAGAGAATGCGAACCGGTGGCGGGCAGTCCGAGCCGTTTGCCCGGCCAGTCGCCGGCCTCCCTGTCGAACCGGGGTCCTTCCAGCCAGGAACCAAGGTCATCACGATTGATCACCCCACCAGCCTACGCAATCCGCCCTGAGCGGATCCTCAGAAACATGCCCGAAACATGGGCGTCATCACCGCTTCATTCGCGGGCGACTAGGATTGTTCGTGGTCAGGACAAACGGCCACCGTAACCTAACTAGGAGACTAAGTGTTCTCGTCTGCTGAAGAACTCGTCAACTACATCTCGGACGAAGACGTCAAATTCGTCGACGTCCGTTTCTGCGACCTGCCCGGAGTGGTCCAGCACTTCAACCTCCCCGCCGCCTCCTACGGCACGGACGAGATCACCGAAGGTCTGCTCTTCGACGGGTCCTCCATCACAGGCTTCCAGGGAATCCACGAATCGGATATGAAGCTCCTGGCCGATGTCACCTCTGCCTACATCGATCCGTTCCGTGAGGCCAAGACGCTGGTCATCACCCACTCGATCGTCGACCCGTTCACCGACGAGCCCTACTCCCGCGACCCGCGCCAGGTCGCCGCCAAGGCCGAGGCCTATCTCGAGTCGACCGGGATCGCCGACACCGTGTTCTTCGGCGCCGAGGCCGAGTTCTACCTCTTCGATTCCATCCGCTACGAGAACACCCCCGGCAGCAGCTTCTACAAGATCGGTTCGCAGGAAGCCGCATGGGACATGGGCGCGGATGAGCCCGGCGGGAACCAGGGATACAAGACTCCTTTCAAGGGCGGCTACTTCCCCGTCTCCCCACAGGACCAGTACGCCGATATCCGCGATCGGATGTCGCTGACACTCGAGCAGATCGGCTTCGAGATGGAGCGCGCCCACCACGAGGTCGGCACTGCGGGTCAGCAGGAGATCAACTACAAATTCAAGACGATGCAGCATGCGGGCGATCAGCTGCTCGACTTCAAATACGTGATCAAGAACACGGCATTCGAGCTCGGCAAGTCCGCGACGTTCATGCCAAAGCCCCTCTTCGACGACAACGGCTCGGGTATGCACTGCCATCAGTCCCTGTGGAAGAACGGTGAACCTCTGTTCTATGACGAGAACGGCTATGGCGGCCTGTCGGACCTCGCGCGGTGGTACATCGGCGGCCTCATCGAGCATGCCGGTGCCGTCCTCGCGTTCACGAATCCGACGATCAACTCCTACAGGCGTCTGGTCCCCGGCTACGAAGCACCGGTGAACCTCGTGTACTCGGCACGCAACCGATCGGCTGCCATCCGCATTCCGGTGACCGGCGCCTCCCCCAAGGCCAAACGCCTCGAGTTCCGTGTGCCGGACCCCTCCTCGAACCCGTACCTCGCCTTCTCGGCTCAGCTCATGGCGGGTCTCGACGGCATCCGCAACCGGATCGAGCCGCCGGAGCCGATCGACAAGGACCTCTACGAACTGCCTCCCGAGGAGGCAAAGGACATCAAGCTCGTGCCCGGCACCCTCGACGAAGCACTCAACGAGCTGGAGAAGGACCACGACTTCCTCACGGCCGGCGACGTCTTCACTCCGGATCTGATCGAGACCTGGATCCGGATCAAACGCGAGAACGAGCTCGACGTGGCCCGCCTGCGTCCGACACCGACGGAGTTCGAACTCTACTATGCGCTCTGAGCTGCACCTGTTCGATGACGCAGGGGAATAGAGTGAGGGCGCCGCGGGTTTCCCCCGTGGCGCCCTTTCGCCTCTGCAGCCCGATTCTCATTCGGCCGGACCACTGACCCTTGGAGGGATGGACTTTGACGCACTACGACCTGCTGCTGATCGGCACCGGTTCGGGAAACATGTTCCTCGACAAACGGTTTGCCGGCCTGAAGACGGCCATCGCGGAGGAATGGCATTTCGGGGGCACCTGCCTCAACGTCGGATGCATCCCGACCAAGATGTTCGTCTACCCCGCGACGGTGGCCGAGCAGGCCGAACAGGCCGCCCGCTACAACCTCTCCCCCACTCAGCCTCGGATCGACTGGGCCGGACTCCAGGAACGCATCTTCTCCCGCATCGACGCCATCGAAGCCGGAGGTCGCGACTACCGCAGCAGCGACCGGCAGCCGAACGTCACCGTCGTTGCCGAACACGTTCACTTCACCGGCCAGAAGAGTGTGCGCACCGCCTCGGGCGAGGACATCACCGCCGACCGCATCGTCATCGCCGCGGGCGCTCACCCGTTCCTTCCCCCGGTCGAAGGCCTCGACCCGAAGCGCGTCGACACCGACGGCTACCCGTTCTACACCTCCGACACGATCATGCGCGTTGAGGAGAAGCCCGAACGCCTGGTCATCATCGGCTCAGGCGTCATCGCCATGGAGTTCGCTCATATATTCGCCGGCCTGGGCACAGAGGTGACCGTGCTCGCACGCGGCCCCCGCCTGCTCGGAAGCATCGATGAAGAGGCGTCTGCGGAGTTCACCCGAGTCTTCGGTTCCTCACACACTGTCCTCCACGGCGCCCAGGCTACGGCTGTCAGCGTCGACGACGGGGAGGTGACGCTCACTCTTGAGCCCACCGGACGAGTCGAGGAGGTCGATCTGCCCGAGTCGATCACCGCCGATGGAGTCCTCATCGCCACCGGAAGGACGCCCAATACGAGCGAACTGTCCGTCGATGCCGCCGGTTTCGACGTCCGGGAGGACCTCCGCCTGGCCGTTGACGAGCAGCAGCGTGTGCTCTCCGGCGGCGAGCCTGTGCCCGGTGTCTTCGCACTCGGTGACATCTGCTCACCGCACCAGCTGAAGCATGTGGCCAATCACGAGGCGAAGATCGTCGGGCGCAACCTCGCCGCCGATGTCGCCGCCGGCGGTCCCGGCAGCGCGGTGGAAGAGGACCTGGCCACAGTCAATCATCACGCGGTCCCAGGAGCCGTATTCTCGTCGCCTCAGGTTGCGTTCCTCGGTATGACCGAGCAGGAAGCCCGTGAGGCCGGGCACGACATCACCGTCAAGGTGCAGAAGTACTCGGATGTCGCCTACGGCTGGGCGATGGCCGATGATCCCGGCATCGTCAAGATCATCGCCGACCGTCGAACCAGGCTCATCCTCGGGGCCCATATCGTCGGCCATGAAGCATCGATCGTCATCCAGCCCCTCATCCAGGCCATGGCCTTCGGGCAGAGAGCCGATGAGGTGGCCACCGAGCAGTACTGGATCCATCCGGCCCTCCCCGAAGTCATCGAGAACGCTCTGCTCGGACTCGAGTTCGACGAGGACTGAGCCGGCGGCTCAGAATCCGTAGAACCGCTGCTCCATGACGCTGCGCGCATGCCGCGTCGTGCGCAGGTAGTCGTCCTCGAGATCGTGCCCACCGCCGGCCGGGTAGCCCAACAGCCGAGCAGTGGCCTCGAGTTCGGTGTGATCGACCGGCAGAGCCTCGGCTGTCCGTCCGCGGAAGAGCATCACGGCGGATCGGACGTCGGTGGCCAGTCGCCACGCCGCGGCGAGCTGCTCGGCGTCCTCCGCAGGAATGCAGCCGACGTCCGTGGCAGCCTGCAGCGCCTCCAGCGTCGAAGTCGTTCGCAGACCGGGAAGCGCATGAGCGTGTTCGAGCTGCAGCAGCTGCACCGTCCATTCGACATCGGAGAGGCTGCCCCGGCCCAGCTTGAGGTGCCTGCGTTTGTCCCCGCTGCGCGGCAGACGCTCGTCCTCCATCCGCGCCTTGAGAGTGCGCACCTGCGTCATCGCCTTCTGAGGCATGTGGGGAGGATAGCGCAGCGGATCGATGAGAGCGGCGAAATCAGCGATGAGCGGCTCGTCGCCGGCGACGGGACGAGCGCGCAGAAGGGCCTGCGCCTCCCACGGCTGCGACCACTTCGCATAGTAGGCCTGATAAGACGAATAGCTGCGCACGAGTGGACCGTTCTTGCCCTCGGGACGGAGATCGGCATCGAGGTCCACACCCTGCGCGCTCTCGTTGGCTTTCAGTCGGCTGGACAGCTGGAGCGCGATCTTGCTGACGTGTTTGCTCAGTTTCGCCTTCGCCTCGGAGTCGAGGTCATCGTCGAGCGGTCGGTAGACGTACATGACATCTGCATCGGAGAAGTACCCGATCTCCCTTCCGCCCCACCGTCCCATGGCGATGAGGACGAACTCGTACCCGGGGGTCTCGGGTTCGTCGAGGTCGAGCCGCACAGCGCGCAGCGCCCCCTTGACCGCGAGGTCCATGAGGTCCGAGAGATCACCGGGGACCCCCGCGCGCTCGCCCACATCGAGGACATCGCGCAGGGCGATGCGCAGCAGCTCTCGACTGTACGTCTCCCGGATCGGGGTGACGGCAGCGGAACCGTGGCGTTTGAGCAGTCCGTCGACCTCGGCAGCGAGCACCTCGGGATCGCGAGCTGCGAGGTTGTCGTACTTGTCCAACCAGGCCACGGCGGCCGGCTGGCGCAACAGCAGCTCCGTGGCATAGCCGGACAGGGACAGCACTTCAGCCACCGACTTCGCCGCCAGGCCCGAATCGCGCAGCATCTTGAGGAACCATCCCGATGACGACAGCGACTCGCTGAGCCTACGGAAGGCCAACAGGGCCCGGTCGGGCTCCACTCCATCGGAGAACCAATCGAGCAGAGCAGGCAGAACCTGTCTGATGACCATCGCCGTGCGCGACATCCCTGTCGTCAGGGCCTTGATATGGGAGAGGGCGCCGTGCGGATCGCGATAGCCGAAGGCATGCAGACGATCCGCCGCGGCCTGCAGACTCGAACCGCGTTTGTGCGCGTCGACGACGGCGCCGTGCACACCGACTGCGGCGTCGAGGATCGGACGGTAGAAGATCTGTTCGTGCAGGCGCGTGACCTGTTTGGCATAGTCGCGCCTGGTCTCTTCGAGCCGTGCTCCGGTGCGGGATCCGGAACGGAAGACCGAACGGGCGAGCACGCGCAGCTTCATCTCGTCGTCGGGGATGAGGGCATTGCGCATCATCCGCGGCATCTGCACCCGGTGTTCGACGACGCGCATGAATCTGTAAGCGTTTGAGAACACAGCCGCGTCCTGCTGCCCGATGTATCCGTGTTCGCCGAGTTCCTCGAGCGCCACGAGCGTGTTCGGCGTGCGGATGTCCTCATCGGTGCGCCCGTGGACGAGCTGAAGCATCTGAGCAGAGAACTCGACGTCGCGCAGCCCTCCGCGCCCGAGCTTGATCTGACGCGGCGCCTCGGCAGCGGGGATGAGGTCGACGACGCGCCGACGCATCGATCGGATGCCATCGATGAATCCGGCGCGGCTGGCGGCCTGCCAGACGAGTGGCAGCAGCGCCTCGGAGAACTGCTGGCCCACCTCGGCGCTCCCGGCCACGGGACGAGCCTTGAGCAGGGCCTGGAATTCCCAGTTCTTCGCGATATCGGCGTAGTAGTGCTCGTATTCCGACAGGGTCCGCACCAGTGCGCCCGCCTTGCCCTCAGGACGCAGGGCCGTGTCGACCTCCCACAGCGCGGGTTCGGGCCCGGCGTCGGACAGGATGCTGCGCATGCGCTGGGCGAGTTCTGTGGCCAGATGTCGCTGCTCGTCGTTCGCACTCGAATCGAGGACGAAGACGACGTCGACATCAGAGACGTAGTTGAGCTCCCTCGCCCCGGTCTTGCCCAGAGCGATGACCGCGAGGCCGACCTCTGCGACCGGATCGAGCTCTGCGCGGGCGACCGCCAGCGCCCCATCCAGAGCCGCGGCCGCCAGATCGGACAGAACTGCCATCACCTGGTCGACGATCTCGACAGGCGCTTCCGCTGCGACGTCGTCGGCCACGAGGCGCAGGCTCGCGTCTCGATAGACACGACGCAGCGCCTGGATCCCCTCATCACCGGTCAGCCGGGCACGGGGGGCCGGGTCTTCGGGGTCGGCGCCCACACTGGCGAGCAGCTCGCTGCGCAGGGACGCCGCCGAGGCGGCCGGAGTGGAGATGAGCAGGAACGGGTCCTCGGCGAGCAGGAGCGGCAGCGAGTCCGGATGCCTGACGAGGTGGTCGACCATCGCCTCGGAAGTGCCCATGACCGCGAGCAGACGAGCCAGCAGAGGACGATTGAGCTCGTCTTCGGCCAACCGCCCAGCCGAACCGGACCGGACCGCGGCCAGCAGCAGCCGTGCGGACTCCGCTCCGCCTGCTTCGACGACCCGCAGCAGCCCGAGGGCGGCAGCGTGCGGATCGGGAGCTGCCATGAGCAGGTCGACGAATCGGGAGTCCGTGGCCAGCGGCTGACCCAGCAGCTCGTCGAGCTCGCGGAGGAATCGTGCGGTCGGATCCGGGACGCTGGTGGTGCGTGAGGTGATTCCTGCCATGAGAGCTACATCGCGGTGAAGTGCTTGGCGAGCTCGTAGGGAGTCACCTGAGCGCGGTAGTCGTTCCACTCCTGGCGCTTGTTTCGCAGGAAGAAGTCGAAGACCTCCTCGCCCAGAGTCTCGGCCACGAGATCTGAGCTCTCCATGATCTCCAAAGCATGCGAGAGGCTGCGGGGCAGCGCTTCGATGCCCATCGCGCGACGCTCGGTGTCCGAGAGCAGCCAGACGTTGTCCTCGGCCTCGTCTGGCAGCTCATAGCCTTCCTCGATTCCTCTGAGGCCGGCCGCGAGCATGAGCGCGTAGGACAGATAGGGGTTGGCCGAGGAGTCCAGCGCCCGGTACTCCACCCGTGCAGAGGAAGATTTGCCCGAGTTGTACTGCGGCACCCGGACCAGGGCGGACCGGTTGCGATGCCCCCAGGAGATGTAGGACGGCGCCTCATGTCCGGTCCACAGCCGTTTGTAGGAATTCACGTGCTGATTGGTCACCGCCGAGATCTCTGCCGCATGCATGAGCAGCCCGGCGATGAACTGGCGTCCGGTCCGCGACAGCTGATACTCGGCTCCCGGTTCGAAGAACGCATTGTTCTCACCTTCGAACAGCGACACATGCGTGTGCATGCCGTTGCCTGGATGCGCCGACAGCGGTTTGGGCATGAACGAGGCGTACACACCCTGCGAGATCGCAACTTCCTTGATGACCGAGCGGAAGGTCATGACGTTGTCGGCCATCGTCAGAGCATCCGCGTAGCGCAGGTCGATCTCGTTCTGCCCGGGCCCGGCCTCGTGGTGGGAGAACTCCACCGACAGCCCCATCGCTTCGAGCATGGTCACCGCCTCCCGGCGGAAGTCATTGGCCGTACCGCCATTGACATGGTCGAAGTAGCCGGCCGTGTCGACCGGCATCGGCGCGGTGCCGTCGGTGATTCCGCTGACCGGATCGAGGTTATCGGTCTTGAACAGATAGAACTCGATCTCCGGATGCACATAGAAGGTGAAACCGCGTTCGGCAGCCTTCGCGAGTGTGCGTTTGAGGACATTGCGCGGATCCGCCGGCGCGGGCTCTCCGCCAGGCACGTGGATATCGCAGAACATCCGCCCGGTGGGCTCGGTCTCTCCCCGCCAGGG
Source organism: Brevibacterium renqingii (assembly GCF_017808105.1). Classification (GTDB taxonomy): domain Bacteria; phylum Actinomycetota; class Actinomycetes; order Actinomycetales; family Brevibacteriaceae; genus Brevibacterium; species Brevibacterium renqingii. The sequence goes on from NZ_JADBHF010000008.1 coordinate 96,971, forward strand.
CAGCAGGGAGAACGTCGAGGGGTCGGGTTTGAGCACCATATCGGCCTCGTACACCCGCGACAGTCCCTCGACGGCCGAACCGTCGAATCCGATGCCTTCGGAGAAGGCGCCTTCGAGTTCGGCCGGAACGATGGCCACGGACTTCAGCTGTCCGAGGACATCAGTGAACCAGAGGCGGATGAATCGCACTTCACGATCCTCGACGGTCCTGAGTACGAATTCCTCCTGACGCGACATTCGATCAGCCGTTCCACTTCTCGTCGTCTTCGTCCCACTTCCGGTTGCGCTCCCGAGCCTTCTCAAGGGCAGCGCGTGCCACTTCCTCCGTCTCGTACGGACCCATGCGGTGATTCCAGTCGCTGACCAGGCCCTTTTCGACGGTGTTCGTCTCGAGATTGAAGTAGTACTTCGAATTCGGATCGTCGATATCTTCGTAGAGTCCCATGGCGAGCCTTCTCTCCTTGGTGGGGTTCTGCATTGACACTGTCAGCTTACCGTTTCGGGCTGTGAACGCGGAGTACCCGTGTGGTTCGCCGACCCTGCACTCCTACTCGCACTGGAATCATGTTTTCGGCGTCATCTGGTACTCGAATCCACGGATTTCGCACTATTGCTGACGAAAACAGCGATAAAGGTTTGCTCTGCAAACCTTCTAAGGAATAGAGTTGGAGCCATAGTCGGCGACGGCGAAGTCGGCCGCCACCGCGCGAGTGGCGCAAGATCGAGAGAGAAGGAACGCAATGCGCATTTCAGTGCCCACCGAGGTCAAGAACAACGAGCACCGAGTCGCCATCACCGCTGCCGGCGTCCACGAACTCGTCGCCCACGGTCATGAGGTCACCGTGCAGGCGGGAGCCGGCGAGGGATCGTTCATCACCGACGAGGAGTATTCCGCCGCCGGAGCCAGCATCGCCGCCGACGCCGCCGCCACCTGGGCCGCAGGCGACCTCGTGCTCAAGGTCAAGGAACCCATCGAGCAGGAGTACGAGTTCCTGCGCAAGGACCTCATCCTCTTCACCTACCTCCACCTCGCCGCCGACGAGGCCCTGACACGGGCGCTCATGGAAGCCGGCACGACGGCGATCGCGTATGAGACAGTGCAGCCCGACGGCGGAGGGCTCCCCCTCCTGGCTCCCATGAGCGAGATCGCCGGCCGACTCTCGACGCAGGTCGGCGCGCACAGCCTGCTCAAGGCCAACGGCGGACGCGGCATCCTGCTCTCCGGCGTGCCCGGGGTGGAGCGGGCCAACGTCGTCGTCATCGGCGCCGGCGTCGCCGGCACGAATGCCGCCCGGATGGCTCTGGGCCTCGGAGCGAACGTCGAGGTCATCGACATCAACATCCCTCGCCTCCGGCAGATCGACGAAACCTTCGCGGGTGCGATCGCGACGAAGGTGTCGAACAAGTACGAGATCACGAAATCCCTGGCCAATGCCGACCTCGTCATCGGTTCCGTGCTCATCCCGGGCAAGAAGGCACCGAAGCTCGTCACCGATGAGATGGTCGCGGGAATGAAGCCGGGCTCGGTCCTCGTCGACATCGCGATCGACCAGGGCGGCTGCTTCGAGAACTCGCACCCGACCACGCACGACGATCCGACCTTCCCCGTCCACAACTCGGTCTACTACTGTGTGGCGAACATGCCCGGCGGCGTGCCGAGCACCGCGACCGCGGCGCTGACGAACGCGACGCTGCCCTTCGCGGTCAAGATCGCCGATCAGGGATGGCACAAGGCCCTGTCGAACGATTCCGCTCTGGCCCGTGGGCTCAACATCCACAACGGCCACGTCACCAACAGCAACGTCGCCGACGCCTTCGGGCTCGAAACGGTGTCCGTCGAGCACGCTCTGGCGAACTGAGCCCACAGCGCTCACCGCCTCTCTCCGCCGTCGGCCGGTGCCCCATCGGGGTGCCGGCCGACGTCATGCGAGTCCTCGGGCTTCACCCCTGGGACACGATGGTGGTGAAGCGGAAGTGCTCTTCACACAGCCGTCCTGCTGTTTCGGCATCCTGTTCGGCGATCGCTTCGACGATCGCGGCATGATCGGCCACGGCATGGTCGAAGAGTTCGGCAGAGAACGGATCGTGCCGGAATCCGGCGTTGATCTTCGTGTCGATGTCGATGGCCATGCGCACGAGCTCGGGGTTGTGGCCGGCCCGGGCGACGGCGAAATGGAACTGCGCGTCCGCTGTCCGAGCCGCCGCCGCCTCGGCGCGTCGGGAATAGTCTGCGGCGAGCTGCCTGAGCTCCGTGAGCTCGTCCTCGGTGCGCCTTCGTGCCGCGGTCGCGGCCAGGCAGTTCTGGAACACGGCACGGGCGTCGAGGAGGTTCCGCCGTTCCGCATGGAATTCCTCGATCCTTCCCGCCATCGGCGCCAACGCCTCCGGGCGGGCGTTCTTCACAAAAGTCCCTCCCCCGCGCCCCCGGCGTCGTTCGACGACTCCGAGACGCTCGAGGCGCAGCAGAGCGGCACGCACGCTCGAACGAGATACCTGCAGATCGGCGGCGAGAGTCCGCTCACCGGGCAGAAGAGTGCCCTCCGGCAGCGCCCCGACCGCGATTCCGGACAGGATGTGGTCCGCAATCTGCTGTGGAGCGCTCGTCAGGCTCACCACATCGCCGAGGCCGGAGAACTCATGACCGGCAGCATCCGTCTCGTCGCTCAACACGCCTCCCGCTGTCCTCATCCGCCTGTCCCGCTCACGGCCCGCATCCGCGACCGATCGGTTCGCCGAGTCGAGCCTCACGCCTGTGCCCGGCTGCTTCGATTCTAGACGCGCCCTGCACCGGACCAGAACATCGACAGGCACCGCCGAAGTGGGCAAAGCCGGGCAACCACCATAGAATCGATTGCATCATGACAGCTCACACCCGCCTGCTCACTCCCGGAACCCTCTCTCCCGAACGCAGAGTGCCGAAGAACATCGCCCGCCCCGAATACGTCGGACGTGCCGACGCCGACGAAGGTCGCGGAAACAACTTCTACTCCGCCGAAGAGATCGAGATCGTCCGGGCCGCAGGACGGATCGCGGCGAATGCGTTGGCCGCAGTCGGCGAGATGATCGTGCCGGGAATCACCACCGATGACATCGACGCCGTCGCCCACGAGTTCATGTGCGACCACGGGGCTTATCCGTCAACCCTGGGCTATCGGGGGTTCCCGAAGTCGGTGTGCACCTCCGTCAACGAGGTCATCTGCCACGGCATCCCCGATTCCACGGTGATCGAGGACGGCGATATCGTCAACGTCGACATCACCGCCTATTTCGAGGGCATGCACGGGGACACGAACTACACGTTCTATGCGGGCGAGGTCGACGAGGCCTCCCGTCTCCTCGTCGAACGCACCTACGAGGCGATGATGCGCGGCATCAAAGCCGTCAGACCCGGCCGCGAGATCAATGTCATCGGCCGCGTCATCGAGAAGTACGCCAAACGCTTCGACTACGGCGTCGTCCGCGACTACAGCGGGCACGGAGTCGGTCGCGAATTCCACTCCGGTCTCATCGTCCCCCACTACGATGCCGCGCCCGCGCACTCCGAGACGATGGAGCCGGGAATGATCTTCACCATCGAACCGATGCTCAATCTGGGCACGATCGAATGGGATGTCTGGGACGATTCCTGGACCGTGGTGACGAAGGACCGGAAGCGCTCGGCGCAGTTCGAGCACACCCTGGTGGTGACCGAGACGGGCGCCGACATCCTCACCCTGGCCGATGCCGACACCGCCATCGCCCACGGACCGCTGAATCACGGGAACTGAGATGGCGGAGGAGACAGTGCACCGATTCGCCATCGGCATCGATATCGGCGGAACCGGCATCAAAGCGGCCCTCGTGGACACGGTCACCGGGCAGTTGGCTTTCAAACGCCTGCGGGTGCTCACGCCGAAACCGAGCACACCGAGCGCTGTGGCCGAGACGATTGCCGAACTGCTCGAAGTCCTCACCGCCCGCGCCCTGGAACTCGAAATCGTCACCGACAGGACCGATCTCGACTCGCTTCCTGTCGGCTGCGGATTTCCCGGCGTCATCCGCGACGGCCTCGTCGAGTTCACGGCCAACCTCGATCAGAGCTGGGTCGGATCCGCGATCGCGGCCGTCATCGGCGACCGCACCGGACGCAGGGTCCACTTCCTCAACGATGCCGATGCTGCGGGACTCGCCGAGATGATCTTCGGAGCCGGGCGCGCCCACCGGAAGAAGACCGTGCTTCTGACGACTCTGGGAACAGGCATCGGCACTGCTCTGTTCACGCAGGCACGGCTCGTGCCGTACACCGAACTCGGGCATATCGAGATGAATGGTGCCGATGCGGAGACGCAGGCGGCCGAATCGGTCAAGGTGCGGTTGGGACTGAGCTATGAGGAATGGGCGAAGCGCCTGCAGCAGTACTTCTCACTCATCGAGCTGCTCGTCGCCCCCGATGTCATCATCGTCGGCGGAGGAGTCTCGAAGTCCCATGCCGAGTTCCTCCCGCTCATCTCGACTCGGGCCAAACTCAAACCCGCCAAGCTCTTCAACAACGCCGGAATCGTGGGAGCTGCGATGGTCGCCGTCAATGACGGCAAAACGAAGGTGAAGAAGAGCGACTCGCATTGATGAGAAGCGTCCGGGGCAGCCGCGGTCGTCGCCGATCATGAGGTCGAGGTGAGGAAGGTCCTTGACTCGACCTCCCGGAAGCATCGCACGGTCGACACGCTCACCTATTCTCTCGACGACACCGACGGCAGGCCCTTGAAGCAGCCGCTGATCTACCGCGGCGAAGACGGTTACGTCCTCGTCGTCGGCGGCGTCGCTGCCATCGGCGCCTTCGGCATCCTCGTACTCGTCGTCGGACTCAACGGTCGGCTCCTGCGCCAGCATGCGCAAGCCGGCCGCCCCTTGTGAGGACGCGGGCGGAGAGAAGAGGACAGGCCACCGATACGCCGGGTTCTGTCGACGAGTCGGTCACCCTTCTCGCCTGACGGTCATCTGTCTGGGACCGATGTTGCCACCGGCCTCGAGCGATCCACCCGACGACTCGGCGAGCAGCCTCGAACGTCGTCTGTCTGATCTTGCTCCGGATGGGGTTTACCCAGCGGCGCCGGTCGCCCGACACCCTGGTGGTCTCTTACACCACCGTTTCACCCTTACCCGACCGAAGCCGGGCGGTCTGCTCTCTGTTGCACTTGCCCGCGGGTTGCCCCGGGTGGGTGTTACCCACCATCCCTGCTCTGTGGAGCCCGGACGTTCCTCAGCCGAAATCGGCCGCGACCGTCTGGTGACCTGTCCTCAAGCAACCCAGTCTACCGCTTCGAATACGTTCCGCTGACCGGAGCCGCGCCCGTTCGTCCGCCAAGTCTGCGAACGTGACGAAGCTCATCCGCAGGCACCGCCGCTCGCCTTCGTCGGTGATCATACGATGGAAGGGTGAAGATCCTGCTGCCGCCCTCCGAGGGCAAGACGCCGGCTCCGACCGGCCCTGTGCTCGACCTGGACAGGCTTTCGTCCCCGGAGCTCACCGCGAAACGCAAGCGGGTCCTCTCCGCGCTGCAGAAGGCCTCGAAGCGCCGCGATGCGCTCGAAGTCCTCGGCGTCGGTGCCTCGCTGGCCGACGACGTCGAACGCAATACCGTCCTCGACGTCATTCCCTGCGCACCGGCCCTCCTCACCTATTCCGGCGTCCTCTACGAGGCCATGGGCGCCTCCGAACTCGTCGCCCGGGCGGCCGAGGACGAGAGCCTGCACGCGCGCCTGCGGCAGGTGCTCGTCTTCTCCGCGCTCTTCGGTCGGGTGAACGGCCTCGACGTCATCCCCGCCTACCGACTGGCGATGAAGACCGAGCTGGGAACCCTGGGCCGCCTCACCTCGTATTGGAAGCCGATCCTTGCGGAATCCTCTCCGCTCGACACCGCCGAGGTGGCCCTCGACTGCCGTTCGAGTGATTACCGATCGGCCTGGCCCGGTCCGAATGACCAGGTCGTCACCATGGGTGCCGTCACCGTCAAGGACGGCAAACGTCGTGTGGTCTCGCACTGGGCGAAGTTCTATCGCGGGGAGTTCGCGGGTCGACTGCTCGCTGACGCGCGTGCGCTGCCGACGACCGTCGATGAGCTGGTGGCAAGGGCCGAAGAGATCTATGAGGTCGAATTCACCCCGTCTGCCCCGAAGAAGCCGGCGGCTCTGACGGTTGTCCTGCGCGGCTGAGTCTCTCGTGTCGCGCAGCTGCGCAGCCTCAGCTGCGCCGCAGCAGCACCGCCTCGCACTCTTCGCATTCGTAGGTTTCGTTCAGATCCCCACCGAGCATCGCCTTCCAGACGGCTGCTCCGATCTCCTGGCCGCACGCCTGACAGTTCGGTCCGGTGAGGAGGGCCGCACCGGGCCCGCCCTGTGCCACATTCGCTTCGAAAGCGCTGACCAGCTGCTGCGGCAGCGACGATTTCGCCCCACCGGCAGAGACTTCGTTCGCGCTGATGAGGTCTCGGAGTTCGGCCTTGCGGTCTTTCACCGCGGTCTGCACCTCTTTGCCGGCAGTCGTCACCTCGGCGATCCTGTCATCGACCCCTGACAGCTCCGCCTCGGCAGTCTCGAGCCTCTCCATCTCCTCGAGCTGGGATTCTTCGAGCTCGGAGACGCGGTCCTCGTGGCCCGCGATCTCGTTCTGCAGGTTCACGAGGTCTCGGCTGGTCAGACCCGTGCCGTCATTGAGTTCGGCGGTCTTCTTCTCGATCTGCGTCCGCTGCGCCTCGATGAGCGCATTCGTCTCCCCGATCGCCGAACGTAGACGGTCAACGCCCTCGGACGCCCGCGTCCTCTCCTCCCCGAGTTCCTTGTGGGTCCGGACGAGGTCCTGCAGTTCGGCTCCGCGCTTCGGGTTGTCGTGTTCGTGTCGCAGGGCGCGGCCATTGGGCGTGAGCTCTATGAGGTTCTGCAGGGCGGTTCGCTGGTCGTCGGTGATGCGCATCGTCGATCTCCTCCTCAGTAGCGTTCGACCCAGGGGTCGGTGTTGACGGCCGAATGCTGCAGGGCGACCGTGAAGCCGCGCTCGCCGAACTCCGCCTCGAGAGCCCGGGCAGCGGATTCCAACCACACCGTCTCCGAGGCCCAATGAGAGACGTCGATGAGCTGGGGGCGCCCGTCACCGCGGTTAGCGGTATCGCGCGCCTCGGTGGCTGGGTGGTGGCGCAGGTCGGCGGTGATGTAGACCTCCGCGCCGCTGGCACGGACCTCGTCGAAGAGCGAGTCACCGGCCCCGCCGCACACCGCGACCCGGGTGACCGTCGCGCCAGGATCACCGGCGATGCGCACTCCCGTCGTCGTCCGGGGCAGCTTCTCGGCCAGCGTGCGAGCGATGTCGCGCACCGGCGTCGGGCGGGCCAGATCACCGACGCGACCGATCCCGGTCGGCAGGGTTTCGGCCCCAGTCCGCGGAGAGGGAGCGTGCGGAGCCAGCGGTACGGCATCCCTGATGTCCAAAAGCGAGATGAGCGCATCGGAGACGCCCTCACGGGCCGAGTCCGCGTTCGTGTGCGCATTGAACAGTGCGATGTCGTTGCTGATCAGCGTGTGCACTGCCCCTCCTTTGAGGGTGGAGGCGCTGACGGTTTTCACGGGCTTGAGTATGAGCGGATGATGGGTGAACACCAGGTCGGCTCCGAGCACCACCGCCTCCGCGATGACCGCGTCCATCGGATCGAGAGCCAGCAGGATCGAGCGGACCTCGGCAGCGGGATCACCGACGGACAGGCCGACCGAGTCCCAGGGCTCGGCCAGGGCCGTCGGCCACAGCGAGTCGAAGACTTCGACGCAGTCACTCACCTTCGGATGCTTCATGGGTCCACACTATTACATCCGGGAAGCCGGGAAATCACTGAGCGCCGCCCCGAAAAATGAGACGCAGTTCACTCCGCTCGCGTTCGCTCATATATTTGGGTCATGTCATTTTCACACACGGACACCGCATCCCCCGCCTTCAGCAACACGTCGACGGTCGCCGATCTCATCCGCCGCAGCGCCGGTCGCTTCTCCACCGACACAGCCATCGAATTCGGAGATCGGACGTGGACCTACGCCGAACTCGACGCGGCCGTCACGGCAGTCGCCCGCGAGCTCCTCCGCCTCGGGGCGGGAAAAGGCGACAGGATCGCCGCCTACGGCAAGAACTCCGACGCCTATGTCCTCCTCTATCTCGGCTGTGCCCGCGCAGGCATGATCCACGTACCGGTGAATTTCCAGCTCAAGCACGACGAGCTCGAGTACATCCTCGACAATGCCGGGGCAGGGATCGTCTTCGCCGATGCCGATCTCGTCGATGCCGTGGCCTCCACGCAGACAGGGGCGGCCACACAGGTCATCGATCTGGCTTCACTGGTGCCCGTCGCCTCGGCGGACACCATCGCTCCCGCCGATGATGCGGAGTTCTCCGTCGTCGACACGGACATCGCTCAGCTCCTCTACACCTCCGGCACCACCTCGGCGCCGAAGGGAGCGGTGATGACCCATCGCGCCCTGGTCCACGAGTACCTGTCCTCGCTGCTCGCCCTCGACTTCGCGACCACCGATCGCGCCGTGCATGCGCTGCCGCTCTATCATTCCGCGCAGATGCATGTCTTCCTCCTCCCGCTGCTGTCGATCGGCGCGCACAACATCATCGTGCCGGCACCGGTGCCCGACCAGCTGCTGGCCCTGTTCGAGGAGCGGGAGATCAATTCGTTCTTCGCCGCTCCCACGGTCTGGGTCGCCTTGGCCAACAGCCCAGAGCTCGAGACTCGGAACCTCGACAGTCTGCGCAAGGCCTACTACGGCGCATCGATCATGCCCGGACCGATCCTCGATCGTCTCCGTGCGCGACTGCCCGAGCTCGGCTTCTTCAACTGCTTCGGGCAGTCCGAGCTCGGCCCGCTGTGCACCGTGCTGCGCCCCGAAGACCACGACTCCCACCCCGGCTCGGCCGGGCGCCCGGTCATGTTCGTCGAGACGCGCGTCGTCGACAGCGCCGGTGAGGATGTCGGTCCCGGCCAGGAGGGAGAGATGCTCTACCGCTCCCCGCAGCTGTGTGAAGGCTACTGGAATCGCCCCGATGCCACGGCCGAGGCTTTCGACGACGGCTGGTTCCATTCCGGTGATCTGGTCAGAGTCGACGTGGACGGCTACGTCGAGGTCGTCGACCGGGTCAAGGACGTCATCAACACCGGCGGTGTCCTGGTGGCCAGCCGGCAGGTCGAAGACGCGATCTTCGAACTGCCCCAGGTCGCCGAGGTGGCCGTCGTCGGTATCGCAGACGAGAAATGGATCGAGGCGGTATCCGCCTTCATCGTCTGCAAACCCGATCAGGGCGAGCTGAGCGGCGAGGAGGTCATCGCGCACGTCAAGACACGCCTGGCAGGTTTCAAAGTGCCCAAACGCGTGGACTTCGTCTCGGAGCTGCCGAAGAACTCAGCCGGGAAGATCCTCAAGCGCAGCCTGCGCGAAAGCTGATCCGCGGGCTGGTCGCCGGGGATCCGCAGGCGTGCTGCTCCGCAACAGCGCTGCGCGCGGCGGTCCGGCGCGTAGTATTCTTCCGACGGATCGGCGCGAGTCCCGATCACCGGCGACGAGCAGTGGGCAAGGAGCACAATGGTGGAATCGAAGCAGACGGACGCACAAGAGCGGCGAGGGCACCGTCGCGGCTGGACGCTGCACGGTGACGGACGGACGATCGCCCCTGGCGAGCGGGTGCTGCCCGAGGAGCGCCTGAGCTGGCCGCGCACCATCAGCGTCGGAGCCCAACATGTCGTGGCGATGTTCGGCGCCACGTTCCTCGTGCCTCTGCTCACCGGTTTCCCGCCCTCGACGACCCTGTTCTTCACAGCGCTCGGCACCTTGCTCTTCCTCGTCATCACCAAGGGCATGATGCCGTCCTACCTCGGCTCGTCCTTCGGGCTGCTGGCCCCGATCGGCGCGGTCACCGGGTTCTCCGCGACCGCGGGCGAGGAACTCGACTCCCATGCCATGGCGTTGGCGCAGGGCGGCATCATCTCGGTCGGCGTCACGCTCGCACTCGTCGGGCTCGTCGTCCATTTCGTCGGTGTGCGCTGGATCGAGGTGACGATGCCGCCTGTCGTCACCGGGGCCATTGTCGCGCTCATCGGCCTCAATCTCGCTCCCGCCGCGTGGGACTGGGTGCAGGCAGCTCCTCTGACGGCCGTGATCACCATCGCCGCCATCTTGCTGACCACGGTCCTGTTCCGTGGCATGCTCGGGCGGCTCTCGATCCTCATCGGCGTGCTCGTCGGCTACGCAGCCGCATGGCTGCAGGGACAGATCGACTTCTCCACCGTCTCCCGAGCCGACTGGGTGGGCCTTCCCGCCTTCCACGCTCCGGCGTTCGACCTCGGCTATCTCGGACTGTTCCTCCCCGTGGTCCTCGTACTCATCGCAGAGAACATCGGCCATGTGAAATCGGTGGCCGCCATGACGGGACGGGATCTGGACTCGCTCGCCGGACGAACCCTCTTCGCTGACGGCTTCTCGACGATGCTCGCCGGCTCGGGCGGCGGTTCGGGGACGACGACCTACGCGGAGAACATCGGAGTCATGGCCGCGACACGGATCTTCTCCACTGCTGCCTATCTGTGCGCAGCCGTCATCGCCTTCCTCCTCAGCCTGCTTCCTAAGTTCGGTGAGATCATCGCCACGATCCCTCCCGGCGTCCTCGGCGGTGCTGCGACCGTGCTCTACGGCATGATCGGCATGCTCGGCGTGCGGATCTGGGTGGAGAACAAGGTGGACTTCTCCAATCCCATCAACCTCAACACCGCCGCGGTTTCGCTCATCGTGGCCATCGCGAACTTCACGTGGACGCCCGGAGGACTGCAGTTCGAGGGGATCGCGCTGGGCACAGCCTCGGCGATCGTCGTCTACCAAGTGATGAAGGCGATCGGTCGGTGGCGCGGCACGGATCCCGACGCTGTGATCGAGAACTTCGCCGAGGCAGCCGATCACCCCGATGCGAACGACCGTCCGCGACACGCAGAGGCCGGCCGGTCGGAAGCCGACGGTGTCGGCGGCACAGATCCCGGACAGGGCGGAGTCGGCTGATCCGCTCCCTCGCCGCGCAACGGCCCGTCCCCGTGGGGAAGAGAGGGACCGAATGACGCCGGAGACCAGAAGTGCCGCAACTCGCCTGAGCGAAGTTGCGGCACATTCCCTTGGTCGGGATAGCGGGATTCGAACCCACGACCTCCTCGTCCCGAACGAGGCGCGCTACCAAGCTGCGCTATATCCCGTGACCAGGAACTACTATAGCGAGGGGAACGCGATCTGAAAAATCGGGACCGGACACGGACGCTGAATGAAAGGAATGTCTCATTGGCACTGACCGTCGAGACCATCACGAACACTGCTTTGGACATCCTTTCGCGATACGGCCTCGGTGACCTCTCGATGCGCCGTCTGGCCCGAGAACTCGGGGTTCAGCCATCTGCTCTCTACTGGCACGTCAAGGACAAGCAGTCCCTCCTCGTCCTCATCTCGAAGAGCCTCAGGGCGGAAGTCGACGCCCGGTGCCCCGCCACCGCCGATCCCCTGGCTGCAGCCATGTCCCTGCGCGAGGTGCTGCTGAAGTACAGGGATGGTGCCGAGATCCTGCTTCTGGGGTATTCGATCGCCCCCGCCGATGTCACACCGCAGGCGCTCGCCGGTCAGCGTCTGGGCGCGGAAGTGGCGCAGGGCATCATGACACTGACCTTGGGAGGCGTCGCTGTGGAGCAGAACCGCCGGCTCTTCGACGTCGATCCCTCGGCAGCCGCAGAGAACTACACTGCCAACGCAGCACAGATGCTCAGCGGCATCCGTTCCTGCCCCTGATCGGCGCACATCCGGATTCGTCGCAGCACCTCGGGTGTGGCATACTGATCAGGCGCTCTCGGACGCTCCGACAGCGCAGTGGGGCCTATAGCTCAGCTGGCTAGAGCATCTCGTTTACACCGAGAGGGTCGGGGGTTCGAGTCCCTCTGGGCCCACAGCAGAAGGCACCCCGTGGAAGCGGGGTGCCTTCGTCATATCTGTGACGCTGGAGTTCTGCCGCCGCGGCAGACGTGGCGCTTGGCGCGCACTAGCCGCCGTGGACTTCCGTGCGGATCGTGAGCAGGAAGGCAGAATCTTCCAGGGCTGTGACCGAGTGCCGTTCGGGTGGGATCGCGATGAAGTCGCCGGTGGACAGCTCCCAGGACGCTTCCGCTGTCGCAAGTCGAACACGCCCTTCGATCACCTGCAGAGACGCCTCGGGCGGAGAATCGTGGTCGGCGAGCTCGGAGTCCTCGGTCAGGGTGAGCATCACTTGCCGGAGATAAGTGCCGGTGAAGACACCGCGTGCCGCACGACCGCTGCGGGATGCATGAGCCTTGTCCAACAGTTCGGCACTGAGCCCGCGCAGGTTCTGCCCGGTCGGTTCATCGGTCATCTGCATTCTCTTTCGTTCGACGATGGTGGTGATGGTTTTCAATTCCCCGCGGCAGGCGCTCGCCGCCGCAGTCGGGCCCGGCAGCTCGATGCGGTGGCGAAGGGCTCGAGCGATTCGACTGCACTGGACGACTCCGCGGCATCGAGATAGCCCGACATCAACCCGCGGTGAATGGAACAGACCAGTCGACCGTGAGTGGCGAGGAATTCCCGGAGCGGACAATTGTGCAACTCGATCATGTCCGCCTCAGAGCACGTGGGGGCGAAGCCTGTTGCCTCGAGTGTGTCGACCAGTCCTTCGACCGCATCGGCCGCTGATGCCCCGGCGGTGGCGGCTGCACCACTTCCCCACTGGCGCCCTGCCGATTCGGCTTCGCGCTCGGAATCAGCCGCTGCGGCGATCCGGTTGAGGAGGATGCGTGCGAGCAGATCCGCCCGCAGCTCTGTGGAGCCATGCGACGGCGAGAGACGGAACCGCAGTTCCGGTCGCCCCGGGGTACGGCTCGGTACCTGTTCGCGGACGACATCACCGCTGCGCTCAAGGATCCGCAGGTGAAAACGGATTGTGTTCGGGTGAACCCCGACAGCATCGGCGAGTTCGGCTGCAGTCGCCGTAGTGCGTTCGCGCAGGACACGCAGGATCTCGGCTCGACGGGTCCTCCCCATTTCGGAGACCCCTCTCGTACGCGACAGACCTGCGCGCGAGCACTCCTGCGGATCCATGGTGATAGTTTATACAAGAATCCATTGGAACAAAGCAGAGGAGCCGCTATGGCAGAAGAAGCCGTCATCGACGTCCGGACCGTTCCGAAGCCCGAGCGCCATCCGCACATCATCAAGGCCTATCAGCAGCTCGAGGTCGGAGCCGGGCTCATCCTCGTCAATGACCATGTGCCCGAAGGACTGCGCGTCGAGATGTTTCGAGAGTTCGCCGATGCGGTGGGCTGGGAGCCGCTTGAGAGCACCGAGGACGAGGTGCGAGTGCGCATCAGCAAGCAGGCGTCGACTTCGGCACCGCGAGTCGTCCTCGATGTCGACGAACTCTCGGCAGAGGCCGAGACCTCCGGTTCCGTGTGGCAGCTGCCGCCCCAGCAGCGTGACCTCGACGCCAATGTCATCGCCCTCACCCCGGGCGGAGAGATCCGAGAGCACACCGGACCCGATCTCGATGTGCTCATCCACGTCCTCGCAGGTGCGGGCACACTGGAGACCGAGACCGGAACGATCGCCCTCTCCCCCGGTCAGATCGTCTGGCTGCCTCGCCGTTCGCGTCGACGGATCGTCGCCGACGCCGAAGCCGGACTGCAGTACTTCTCCGTCCACCAGCGCAAGCAGGGCTTGACGATCACCGCACGGGGCTGAGCCTGTGCTCGGTCACGGAAGATCGCTCCTCGAGCGCTTGGCGCTGGCTCACGGCTCTCCGGGGATCCAGGCCGAACCGTCCTCGACCCGATAGATGAGATTCGTCCGCGTATGGGCCACCGCCGGGTAGCGGGTGAGATAGTCGAGGACGAACGACTGCACCGCCTCGGTGTCGGTGGCCACGATGTGCAGCAGATAGTCGTCGGCACCGGCCATGTGATACATCCTCACCACACCGGGGAAGTTCGGTGCTGCCGCAGTGAACGCGTCGATCTCGGCGCGATCGTGTTTGGCCAATCGGATCGAGACCAGCGCCTGCAGACCGACGCCGAGGGACGCGGGATCGACATCGATGCGGAACCCGCGGATGACACCGAGCGACCTGAGCCGCTTGAGACGCAGAGAGACCGTCGACTCGGAGATCCCGACCGACTCTGCCAATGCTGCTCCCGAGGCACGAGAATCCGCGTTGAGCTCCTGCAGCAGACGGCGATCGGTGGCATCGAGTGAGACATTCTGCGACATGAGTCACAGTCTGGCACACGTCCTCGCAGATCCTCCATTTTCGGCCTGTTTCCTCACAGGTCATTCAATGATGATTGCGTTGTTCGGGAGAAGTGGTTTGAATGCCGCTATGACCTCTATGCATCTCGATACCCAAATGGTCCACGGCGGGATGGACGGCCTCACAGAGTCAGGCGTCCACGTCCCCGCCATCGATCTGTCCACCACCAACCCGGTCAACGACGTCCGCACCGGCGGGGACTCCTACGAACGGCTTGCCACCGGACAGACGCTCAAGGAGGGCGATTCGGCCGTCTACCAGCGTCTCTGGCAGCCCGGCGTGGCGCGATTCGAGTCGGCCTTGGCCGAACTCGAGGGCGCGGAGTCAGCAGTGGCCTTCGCCACCGGCATGGCCGCGCTGACTGCCGCGCTCCTCGCCGCTGTCGAGGCCGGCACTCCGCACATCGTGGCGGTCCGTCCTCTCTACGGCGGCAGCGACCACCTGCTCGAATCGGGTCTGCTCGGAACCTCTGTGTCCTGGGCTGAGGAGAGTGAGATCACCGCGGCCATCCGTGAGGACACCGGACTCGTCATCGTCGAGACGCCTGCCAATCCGAGCCTCGACCTCGTCGACCTCGAGGCGGTCGTCGCCGCGGCCGGTGACATCCCGGTCCTCGTCGACAACACCTTCTGCACTCCGGTCCTGCAGCGTCCCATCGAGCATGGGGCCGCCCTCGTCCTCCACAGTGCGACGAAGTACCTCGGCGGTCATGGCGACGCTATGGGCGGAATCATCGCAACGAATGACGAGTGGGCCACCCGGCTGCGTCGAGTGCGTGCGATCACTGGCGCACTGCTGCATCCGATGGGTGCCTACATGCTCCATCGCGGCCTGCGCACCTTGGCCGTGCGGATGCGCGCGGCACAGGATACGGCGGCTGAACTCGCGCGCCGGCTGAGTTCGCGCCCGGAGGTCACGCGAGTGCACTATCCCGGCCTGGCCGGAGGGGACCCCCGGGGTCTCATCGGCCGGCAGATGTCCGGAGGCGGCGCGATGATCGCGATCGAGCTCACCGGCGGCTTCGAAGCCGCTCGGACCTTTGTCGAACACTGTGACCTCATCGTCCACGCGGTGTCGCTCGGAGGAGCCGACACCCTGATCCAGCATCCGGCTTCGCTGACCCACCGGCCCGTCGCCGCCACGGCGAAGCCGGGAGATGGCCTGGTCCGGCTCTCGGTCGGTCTCGAACACGTCGACGACCTCGCTCGGGACCTCTTCTCAGCCCTCGACTCCCTCAGATCCGCGGCCTGAGGGAATTCCGCGGTCGGGCAGGAGCCCCAGTCGGGACGGAACCGACCGCTGCACTTGACCTTGACGTTGCGTCAACTTCTAGGCTGTCGATCATGGATTGGTCCATTCAGGAAACAGCACAGTTGACGGGAACGACGAGCCGCACCCTGCGTCACTACGACGCGATCGGACTGCTGCCGCCGACGTACATCGCCGCAAACGGCTACCGCTGCTACGACGAAGCGGCATTGGTGCGCCTGCAGCGCATCTTGCTGCTCAGGGAGCTGGGGCTGCCTTTGACCAGGATCGCCGAGGTGCTCGACCGCACCGAGGATCCGGTCAAGGCTCTGTCCGAACACGTGCTCTCACTCGGACACGAGCAGGAGCGCCTCGGTCGGCAGATCGCTGCCGTCACTGCGACCATCACACGATTGAAAGCAGGTGAGCCGCTCATGGCTGAGGAGATGTTCGACGGTTTCGACCACCGCGACCACGAAGAGGAAGTGACCGCCCGCTGGGGCGGTGAAGCTTATCGGCGCTCCGCGGAGTGGTGGACGGGTCTGTCAGCTCAGGAGCGCTGCGACTTCAAGTCCCAGGTCGATGAACTCCGTCGAGACTGGATCGCCGCCTCCGATGACGGTGAGGATCCCGAATCGCCGAGGTGCCAGGAACTGGCCAGGAGACACATCGCCTGGCTGTCCGAGACGCCGGGGACTCCCGCCGCCGATCCTGACGGAGATCTGTGCGGATACGTGACCGGACTGGCTGAGATGTACGTTGCGGATGAGCGCTTCGCCGCGAACTACGGCGGGGTCCGCGGTGCGAGCTTGGTGCGGGATTCGCTCCTGGCCCGCCTTGCCACGGCAGGTCAGGACAGCTGAGAGAGAGCCTGACGGATCTTCTCCGCCGGCCCTTCCAACTGTTCCGGAGTCTGCATCGGTGCCCGATCACTGATGTCGAAATCATCCATCGAGTTCGTCGGCAGCACGTGGATGTGGAGGTGGGGGACCTCGTAACCGACGACGAGCAGGCCGATGCGCTCACAGTCGAACGCCTGCTTCTGGGCCTCCCCGACCTTCTTCGCCACCGCCATGAGGTGATCAAGCAGCTCCTGGTCCGCATCGATCCAGTGCGAGATCTCTTCCCGCGGCACAACCATGACGTGTCCCTCCGTCATTGGCGCCACGTCGAGGAACACGACGCACTTGTCGTCGGTGTGGACGAAGGTGCCGGGAATCTCACCGTTGATGATCTTGGTGAACAGCGTGGCCATGATGGAGTCCTCCTTGCAGTGTCCGACGGGCCGTGGTTCGGCGCGCAGAATATGGCTTGAGTGTCAGAGGCTGGAGAGCGCCGCGTCGAAATCGCCGGAGAAATCCCGCATCACCCCGCGGGCGACCTGCCTGCCTCTCACGATCGTACCCGCCGAGATGACGAAGACTCCTCGTTCGGCCACCCCGTGGACCGGATCGAAGACACCGAAGGCACGAGCGGCCTGCCCATGGGGCCAGAAGTCCGAGCCCAGCAGCAGACCGGTGCCCGTCTGCTGCGACCACGCGGCCAAGGTGTACTTCGAGTCGACCGACACCACGAGGACGTCGACCCGCTTCGCGTCCTCGCGCATCGACGCCTGCCAGCGATCGAGAGCTGCCAGCTCGTCCCCGCAGATCGGAGAGAACGCGAAGGGCACGAAAGCGAGCACGAGTACGGAGGAGGTGGCCGCCTCGGCGAGGGTGATGACCGATCCATGCTGATCGGGAAGCGTGAGATCCGGGGCCCTGTCACCGGGCCGCAGGATCATGAATAGTTCTTCTTGCCCACGAGCCGGAAGCCGGCCCAGTCGTCGGCGGCGCTGACAGTCGAGGTCACGTGCATGCCGGCTGTCGGAGCCGCTTCGGAGATCTCGGCCGGGCTGATGTGTCCGGGACGATTGGCCTTCGGGCTGAGCAGCCACACGACTCCGCCCTCCTTCAACGTGGCCTGCGCGTCGACGAGACCGTCGATGAGATCATCGTCGTCCGACCGCCACCACATGAGGATCACGTCGTAGACATCGTCCTCTTCGCCGTCAGCGATCTTGTCACCGATGATGTTCTCGATCGCCTCGCAGAGTGCCTGGTCGACGTCGTCGTCATAGCCGATCTCTTGCACATAGTCCCCCTTGCTGAAGCCGAGATTGTGGCCCAGCTCGTTTGCGAGGGTCGACGTGGAGGATGTCCTTTCAGAAGCGGAGTTGCTCATGCCTGTATTGTTCCGTCAACTGTGGTCAAGGTGCAAATGTCCGGCGCGTCTGCGCACCGCAAGCGAAGCCAAAACGCATCCAAGGGCATGAATGCGTCAGAGAGATCACAAGAACTCGGGACAGCGAAGTTTGCCTGCGCGTACTAGGCTGATGAATGTATCGGATGGACCCTGGGCACAGACATCCTGCGGACCGCACTCCATCTGATCGACATGATCTCTACACCAACGAAGATCGTGGAGCTGAAGAGAGGACCACATCGTGGACAATCGGAATCAAGGCGGGCCCATCCTCAACGGGCTTCCCAGCCAGGTGCCCGACATCGACCCGGAGGAGACCGAGGAATGGCTGGCCTCCCTCGACGGCCTCATCGATGAGAGCGGTCGGTCACGCGCACGCTACGTGATGCTGCGTATGCTCGAGCGCTCACGTCAGAAGCAGATCGGCGTACCGAGCCTCACCGCCACCGACTACGTCAACACCATCGGACCGGAGAACGAGCCATGGTTCCCCGGTGATGAAGAGGTCGAGCGTCGCTATCGTCGGTGGAACCGCTGGAACGCAGCCATGCTGGTCCACCGCGCCCAGCGTCCCGGCGTCGAGGTCGGCGGCCACATCTCCACCTATGCCTCCTCGGCTACTCTCTACGAGGTCGGGCTCAACCACTTCTTCCGCGGCAAGGACCATCCCGGCGGCGGCGATCACATCTTCTATCAGGGGCATGCCTCCCCCGGCATGTATGCCCGGGCCTACCTCGAGGGCCGCATGAGCGCTGACCAGCTCGACGGCTTCCGTCAGCAGCAGTCGCACTTCATCGACGGCAAGCCGCAGGGACTGCCGTCCTATCCGCACCCGCATCAGCTGCCGGACTTCTGGGAGCACCCGACGGTGTCCATGGGGCTGGGACCGATGAACGCGATCGCGCAGGCGCAGTTCGACAAGTACCTGCACAACCGCGGCATCAAAGACACCTCCGACCAGCAGACCTGGGCGTTCCTCGGCGACGGTGAGCTGGACGAGCCAGAGAGTCGCGGCATGCTGCATGTCGCAGCATTCGAAGAGCTCGACAACCTCAACTTCGTCATCAACTGCAACCTCCAGCGCCTCGACGGACCGGTCCGCGGCAACGGCAAGATCATGCAGGAACTCGAATCGTACTTCCGCGGCGCCGGTTGGAACGTCATCAAGGTCGTCTGGGGCCGAGAGTGGGATGCCCTGCTGGGCAAGGACCGCGACGGCGCGCTGGTCAACCTCATGAACGCCACCCCCGACGGTGACTACCAGACCTACAAGGGAGAGTCCGGCGGATTCGTTCGCGACAACTTCTTCGGCCGTGATCCGCGCACCAAGGCGATGGTCGAGGACTACAGCGACGAGCAGATCTGGAACCTCAAGCGCGGTGGACACGACTACCGCAAGGTCTATGCCGCCTACAAGGCCGCCGTGGAGCACACCGGTCAGCCGACCGCGATCCTCGTCAAGACCGTCAAGGGCTACTCGCTCGGGCCGCATTTCGAGGCCCGCAATGCCACGCACCAGATGAAGAAGATGACGGTCGACGACCTCAAGCTCGCCCGCGACCACTTCCAGATCCCGATCTCCGACAAGGAGCTCGAGGACAACCCGCAGCTCCCGCCGTACTACCACCCGGGGGTCGCTGCCCCCGAGATCAAATACATGCAGGAGCGCCGTGCCGCGCTCGGAGGCTACTCCCCCGAGCGCCGCAGCACCCACATCGATCTCAAGATGCCCTCCGACAAGGCCTTCGAAGCCGGACGCCGCGGTTCGGGCAAGCAGTCGATCGCGACCACGATGGGCTTCGTGCGCGTGCTCAAGGACCTCATGCGCGAGAAGGAGTTCGGTCACCGGATCGTGCCGATCATCCCGGACGAGGCTCGCACCTTCGGCATGGACTCGTTCTTCCCGACGGCGAAGATCTACAACCCGCACGGCCAGAACTATGTTTCCGTCGACCGTGATCTGTTCCTCGCCTACAAGGAGGCCACGGACGGGCAGCTCATGCACGTGGGCATCAACGAGGCCGGAGCGACTGCCGCCCTGACCGCGGCAGGAACCTCGTACGCCACCCACGGTGAGCCGATGATCCCGTTCTATATCTTCTACTCGATGTTCGGGTTCCAGCGCACCGGCGACTTCTTCTGGGCCGCCGGCGATCAGATGACCCGCGGCTTCGTCCTCGGCGCCACCGCCGGGCGCACGACGCTTGTGGCCGAGGGCCTCCAGCACGGTGACGGACACTCGCACCTGCTCGCCTCGACGTATCCGTCGGTCATCTCCTACGACCCGGCCTACAGCTACGAGATCGCCCACATCGTCAAGGACGGCATCCATCGGATGTACGATCCGGCCGATGAACGCGACCCTGACGTGCTCTACTACATCACCATGTACAACGAGCCGATGGTCCAACCCGCCGAGCCGGAGGGACTCGACGTCGAAGGCGTGCTCAAGGGCCTCTACCTGCTCAAGAAGGGCCCCGACAACGGCGGCCCGAAGGTGCAGCTGATGGCCTCGGGCGTCGGGGTGCCGTGGGTCCTCGAAGCGCAGGAGCTGCTGGATGAGGACTGGGGCGTCTCGGCCGATGTGTGGTCCGTGACCTCGTGGACGGAGCTGCGCCGTGACGGGCTGGACGCCGAGAACGACCGACTGAGGAATCCCGAGGCGGAAGCCCGCGTGCCCTATGTGACCGAGAAGATGGCCGTGGCCGAGGGGCCGGTCATCGCGACCTCGGACTACATGCGCGCGGTCCCCGATCAGATCCGCCAGTACGTGCCCAGTCACTTCACCTCGCTCGGCACCGACGGCTATGCGATCTCGGACACCCGTCCGGCGGCCCGTCGCTACTACCTCGTCGACGGACCGTCCGTGGTCACCCAGGCGCTCATCTCGCTCGCCGACACCGGCCAGGTGCCGCCTGAGAAGGCGGCAGAGGCCGCGAAGAAGTACCAGCTCGACGACGTGCGTGCAGGCAGCACGGGGTCGACGGAGGGGGCGGGAGCCTGATCACTGCCCACAAATATGGCCGGAGTCTCCAAGACTCCGGCCATTTCTTCTGCCGCTTCCGACTTTTTGTATGTCGCTGACAACAAACTTGTCACCAGTCGTCTAAAGTCGTGTCCATGATGTCCGATGCCGAGACTCTGCGCCGTCGCGCCGAGACCGCCCGGCGACTGCGCGCCGGGGTGGGAGTGCTGTCCTCCGTGACCCTCCAGCGCCTCGAGGCCCAACTGCCCTGGTACCGCTCGATGTCCTCCTCCGACCGGTCCTGGGTGGGACTGCTCGCCCAGTCGGGCATCTCGTCTTTCGTCGATTGGTACCGCAAACCCGATACGAACCTGCGCGTGGTCTCCGACCTGTTCAAGACTGCCCCGCGTGACCTGATCCGCGCGATCAGCCTGCAGCAGACCCTGCAGCTGCTCAAGATCGTCGTCGAGGTCGTCGAGGAGAGGGTTCCCGACATCGCTCGCCCGGCCGAGCAGCCGGCCCTGCGCGAGGCAGTGCTCGTGTATTCGCGCGAGATAGCCTTCGCCGCCGCCGATGTCTACGCCCGCGCGGCCGAGGCGCGGGGCAGTTGGGACGCCAGGCTCGAAGCCATGGTCATCGACGCGCTCGTGCGCGGGGACTCCGTCGACGAACTCGCCAGTCGCACCGCGGCGTTCGGGTGGCAGTCCGAAGGGCCGGTCTGCGTCATCGTCGGCCGGGCACCGCAGCGCGCGGCGAAGAAGGGGCTCGACGGCATCCGGCGCAAAGCCCGCCGCTGGGCCGACGACGCCCTGCTGGGAATCCACGACAGTCGGCTGCTCATCGTCCTGGGCGGGGTCTCCGACCTCGACGATGCCGTCGAGGACCTCTCCGAATGCTTCGGCCCCTCGGAGGTGATCGTCGGCCCCACGGTGCCGGCTCTGGCCGAAGCGGCCACCTCGGCGAAGGCGGCGATCCGGGCTCTCAAGGCGGCCACCGCCCGGCCGGATTCCCCGCGACCCGTCAAGGCCGACGACCTGCTGCCCGAACGTGCCCTGTCCGGTGATCAGATGGCCTTGAACGAACTCATCGAGCGCTATTACGAACCGCTCACCGCGGGCACGGGCCAGCTGCTCAAAACCGTCAGCGCCTATGTCGAGTTCGGCTCGTCCCTCGAGGCCACTGCGAAGGCGCTGTCCGTCCACCCGAACACCGTGCGCTACCGTCTGCGGAAGATCACCGACGCCATCGGACTCGATCCGACGACCTCGCGTGATGCGTTCGTCATCCATATCGCTTTGGTGTACGGGCGACTGTCAGAGGACGGGGTATTGTCGAACAGCGACAAATCTCATTGATTCGGACACAGAATCCATTAGATTGAGCAACGCAACCCAACGAAAAGAGAACTGAGTGCTAGCAATCACCTGCCCGGGCCAGGGAGCCCAGAAGTCCGGATTCCTGAGCTCCTTCCTCGAACTCGCGACCTTCTCCGCGCAGATCGACGAACTCTCCGCCGCCTCGGGGATCGACCTGCGTCTGCACGGAACCGAATCCGATGACGAGACCATCAAGGACACCGCGCTGGCTCAGCCTCTACTCGTGGCCTCGGCCATCGCCTGCGCCGCAGAGCTCGGTGTGAGCCCCGGGGTCGTGGCCGGACATTCGGTGGGCGAGATCGCGGCCGCACAGATCGCCGGCATCTTCTCAGCCGTCGGCGCAATGGGCTTCGTATCCGTCCGCGGGCAGGGCATGGCCTCGGCCGCAGCCTCCACCCCGACAGGGATGTCGGCTGTCGTCGGCGGCGAGCCGGAGGACGTTCTCGCCGCCATCGCGGCCGCGGGCCTCAGCCCCGCCAATGTCAACGGCGGAGGGCAGACTGTGGCTGCCGGTTCGCTCGAGGCACTGTCCGCGCTGTCCGAGAACCCGCCGGAGCGCGCCCGTGTCATCCCGCTTCCGGTCGCCGGTGCGTTCCACACAGAGTACATGGCGCCGGCCACCGAGAAGCTTGCCGCGACCGCCGCAGATCTGGAGATCTCGGACCCGGTCGTGAGCATCCTCAGCAACTCCGACGGCGCAGCGGTGACAGAGGGCCGCGAATACGTCGATCGTCTGGTCAGGCAGGTCACGAACCCGGTGCGCTGGGACCTGTGCCAGGAGACGCTGCTGGCTTCCGGAGTCACCGGAATGATCGAACTCGTCCCCGGTGGCACGCTCACCGGCATCGCTCGACGCGCCATGAAGGGCGTGGAGACATTCGCCATCAAAACAGCCGCCGATCTCGACGGCGCGCGTGAGTTCGCGGCAGCCCACGCCTGAGAACCGAAGGAAGAGACATGCCAACACTGAAGACAGCCGAGCTCGGCACCTTCTCCCGCATCGCGGGAATCGGCGCCTACCGGGCGGAGAACCTCGTCACGAACGACGACATCGCCGGTCCCATCAACTCTTCGGACGAATGGATCCGTCAGCGCACCGGCATCGTGACCCGCCGGAGGGCGAGCAAGGACGTCGGCGTCCTCGACATGTGCGAAGAGGCGGCACTCGAGGCCATCGCTTCCTCCGGGCTCAAGCCGGAGGACATCGGCGGAATCATCATCTCCACAGTCACGTTCCCGTATTTCACCCCTTCGGCCGCTGCAGCGCTGACCGACCGGCTGGGCACCGGCCCGATTCCCGCCTGGGACATCAGCGCCGCCTGTGCGGGCTACTGCTACGGCATCTCGCAGGCCGATGCCCTGGTGCGTGCAGGGACGATGGACAACGTTCTGGTCATCGGCGCCGAGAAGCTCTCGGACATCATCGATCCCGAGGACCGTTCGATCTCCTTCATCCTCGGTGACGGGGCCGGAGCCGTCGTCGTCAGCTCCTCCGACGAGCCGGGCATCTCGAAGACCGTGTGGGGCTCGAAGGGCGAGAGCTGGTCGACCATTCGCATGACCGATTCCCTCCTCGACATCCGCGACAACCGTGAGCTTCCGTTCCCGACCCTGCGTCAGGACGGTCCCAACGTCTTCCGCTGGGCAGTCTGGGACGGCGCCGAGGTGGCCAAGGAGGCCCTGACGGCTGCGGGCATCGAGGCCGGTGACCTTGCCGCGTTCGTCCCGCACCAGGCGAATATGCGCATCATCGACGAATTGGCCAAACAGCTGAAGCTGCCGGAGTCCGTCGTCATCGCCCGGGACATCGCCGACAACGGCAACACCTCGGCGGCGTCGATTCCTCTCGCCACGGAGCGCCTCCTGCGCGAACAGCCTGAGCTCAGCGGCGGCCTCGCGCTGCAGATCGGCTTCGGCGCAGGGCTCGTCTTCGGTGCGCAGGTCGTGCGCCTGCCCTGAGACACACCATTCACGGAAAACTCTCCGTGAATGTCCTAAGATATTCGGCGGGACACTCGTCGAAACGTTCCTCACACGGTCGAAGACCCTCGGCCGAAATCAGAAAGTAGGAAAGAAATGGCATTCACCGAAGCTGAAGTCCTCGCAGGGCTGGCAGAGATCGTCAACGAAGAGACCGGCCTGGCTGTCGAAGCAGTCGAGGCCAACAAGTCGTTCACCGACGACCTCGACATCGACTCCATCTCCATGATGACCATCGTCGTCAACGCTGAGAAGAAGTTCGGAGTCAAGATCCCCGATGACGACGTCAAGGACCTCGTCACCGTTCAGGACGCTGTCGACTACATCAACAAGGCTCAGGAAGCCTGAACCAGAGCAGCCGAACACGGCCCGTCCACCGGCGGGCCGTGTCCACACTATCGACGAGGTTTGTACCATGACAGCTAAAGTTGTCGTCACCGGCATCGGTGCGGTAACCCCCCTGGGCGCAGATGCCGATGCCACGTGGCAAGCCATTCTGGCCGGCACCTCAGGCGTCCACACAATGGACAATGATTGGTCTGAGAAGTACGGCCTCGCCGTGGACTTCGCCGCACAGGTCGACCCACAGGTCGTCCCCGACAATCTCAAACGAGTCCAAGCCAAGCGCCTCGATCCCTCGAGCCAGTTCGCGCTCATCTCCGCTCGTGAAGCGATGGCGGACGCTGGTCTCGAAGAGACCGATCCCGAACGCACCGCCGTCTCCTGGGCAACAGGCATCGGCGGCGTCTGGACCCTGCTCGACGCTTGGGACACCTTGCAGGAAGAGGGCCCTCGGCGGGTCATGCCCCTCACCGTTCCCATGCTCATGCCCAATGGCCCCGCAGCTGCCATCGGAATGGAGTTCAAGGCTCGCGCCGGTGTGCAGACGCTCGTCTCTGCCTGCGCCTCGTCCACAGAGAGCCTCGGACATGCCTACGACGTGCTCGCCTCGGGCAAGGCCGATGTCATCATCGCCGGCGGCTCCGAAGCCGCGATCCATCCGATCACCCTCGCCGCGTTCAATTCCATGCAGGCTCTTTCGCGCCGCACCGACTCGCCCGAGACGGCATCGCGCCCCTATGACACCGACCGCGATGGCTTCGTCATGGGCGAGGGATCGGGTGCTCTCATCCTCGAGACCGAAGAGCACGCGAAGGCCCGCGGAGCGAAGATCTACGCCGAAGTGGCCGGATGGGGCATCTCCAACGATGCATATCACATCACCGGCGGCGAGCCCGAGGGCAAGCACGCCCTGAAAGCCATGCAGCAGGCTCTCGAAGCCGGCGGACTGGCCACGGCCGATATCAAGCACGTCAATGCCCATGCGACCTCGACCCCGGTCGGAGACATTCCGGAATCGTTGGCGATCAGCGAGCTGCTGGGAGACAACGTCGGCGATACCCTCGTCTCGGCCACGAAGTCGATGACCGGCCACCTCCTCGGTGGCACGGGCGCCGTCGAAGCGATACTCACGGTCAAGGCGCTGCAGGATCGCACCGCTCCCCCGACCATCAACATCGATGAGGTCGATCCGAAGGTCGTCGGGATCAACATCGTCCGCGACACGCCTGCAGATCTGCCTGCCGGTGATATCGCAGCGATCACGAACTCGTTCGGCTTCGGCGGACACAACGCCGTCGTCGCATTCCGCTCCGTCTGAGTCGGCGCCTGGAACGTTCGGCCGGTATCCGCGCGTCATCAACGGCACCGGAGATCGGCCCAGAACGCACCGGGTTGCGATAAGGCCCATTTGAGGACGGTCAGCCCAGTTTCGGGCTTGAGCTGACCACCCTCAAGTGGGCCGTTTTCATGTGTGACGCCGGCAGAGCTTCCGGGTGCTCCGCGAACACGCAAGAAGGGCACACCTGAGGTAGGAAGGTGTGCCCTTGAGCATAAGAAGTTCGGTTGTCGCGAACGACGAGACGGGTCAGCCGACCTTGGTCAGCCAGCGAACAGGAGCGCCTTCACCAGCATGGCGGAAGGCATCGAGTTCCTCGTCCCACGCCTCACCGAGCGCGTTGGCCATTTCAGCGGAGAACGGTGCGGGATCACCAGCGGCACGTTCCATCACGGAGCGGATGCGGTCTTCCGGGACCAGGATGTTGCCCGCCGAATCGGTCACGGCATGGTAGATGCCCAGGTCGGGAGTGTGGCTCCACCGTCCGCCGTCGACACCGGGCGACGGTTCCTCGGTGACTTCGTAGCGGAGCGAATCCCAGCCACGCAGAGCCGATGCGATACGAGCGCCGGAGCCTGCGAGCGCGCGCCAGCAGACTTCTGCGCGCACGAGGCCTGGCGCTGCCGGCTGGGGTGTCCAGTCGAAGCGTGCCTGTGCGCCGATGGCCCCGCCCGCTGCCCATTCGATGTGCGGGCAGAGCGCGCGAGGTGCTGAGTGGACGAAGAGTACGCCCTGTGTCATATCCATTTGTGCCTCCTACCTCGGATACGTCTTCCCCTACGATCCGAAAGGAGGTGCTGACCACATGATAGTCGATGTTTCATTCGTAGCCAAGCATCAAAGATGCTGGTGGTGTCGGGTATCTGTCCTCGAGGGTCGGCAGCGCTATGCTGTGGGCATGCCTGGTGAGACCACAGACGAGGACGCACGGCACGAGACCATCCGCATGTTCCCCGACTACGCGGATACGGTGCTGTGGTTCGGTGATGGGCCGGTCGAGTACTCCGACACAGGTCTGACAGCCGCGCTCATCGATGACCTGCAGCGTTGGGAGCAGACTTTCTACGAATCCCGCAACGGTGATCTCGAGTTCGTGTCGCGGGCAGCGGAAGCCGCACACGCTGAGGAAGGAGTCCAGCTCGCAGAGCGTGTATCCGCCGAGGTGGGGCCGCGTTTCGCGATCGCGTGCGATTCGGTCGAGGACCCGACTGAGACGGTCCTGCTGAGAGCCGAACGCCCCGCCGAGAACCCGGCCGCCGAGGCCGCGTTCGCGTGCCTGCGCGAAGAGCTCATTGCCGAAGAGAAGAGGACAGCCGAGATCTTCGCCGAGTCAGGCGGGGTGTGGGTGGCGTATGCGCCATTGTCGGGAGAGACCTTCACACCGAATCTGGGCTCAGGGCACTCGCAGGACCAAGGCTGACGACAGGTCGATCAGTCGTGGTCGCGTCAAGTGGTGCCCCCGGTCGGACTTGAACCGACGACCAAGGAATTATGAGTTCCCTGCTCTGACCAGCTGAGCTACGGGGGCCGACCGAGACAAGATTAGCACCATCGGTGCAGGGGGTCCCATTCGAAGCACATATGTCTCGTGCTCTGTTCATCGACGGGTCGCTGTGAGGTTCGAGTCCACTGGTCGCAGCGAAGTTCAAGCCCGCTGGGTCGCGGCGGCAGCGGCCAGCGGAGACACACGGGTGAGCACACTGCGTGCGGCATCGACACAGGTGTACCGATCAGTGGTGATGTAGACGTCGAAGACAGTCTGTCCGTCGCTGCCCGGATCATTGCGCTTCGACGCGGCGACCATACCGGACCAGTCGGGACCGACCACGACGACGCCGTGTTCGTTGCGCATGGGATCCGAGGCGTCGACCAGACCGCTCCTCACGCCAGGGATGGGCGGCCCGTCGAATCCGCCCGAGAACATCGCGGTCAGTCCCACGGTGTCGCGGATCTTCTCATAGCGCAGGCGAGTCGCCTCGGAAAACGTCTCATCGTCGCCGAAAACACCGAGGGTGATCGTGGCCGTGCCCGATGCCAGCGCACGCTCCTCCAAAGCAGCGATCTGGGCGATGAGAAGCTCGCGATTCATCACCAGCGGCTCACGACGGAGCCCTTGCGAGATCGAGTACGGCGTGCCCAGTGCGGGCAGGTTGCGGGAATAGTGGGAAACGAGTGCGTCCTCACTCGGTTCGGAGAACGGCTGAGGCTGCTTCGTCGCCATTCCGAAGTACGGACCGGACATGTATCGGGCGCCCAGGGCCCGTACGCGATCTAGATCGTCCTCGGTCTCCACTCCGTCGACCAGGATGACCGCCCCCGTGCGCTCGAGGTGCGCATGGAGCAGCCGGTTGAGCTCGGCCAGGTGCGAATCGCAGTCGATATGCAGAACGTCCCGGTGGAGGCCGACCACCGAAGGATTGACCAGAGGGACGAAGGAGGCGCTGCGCAGATCGGCACCGACTGCGGACATGCCCACTCCCCAGCCGAGGGACCGTGCCGACCGCACCGAGCGGAGCACCGAAGCAGGCGAGGAAGCGACACGGTTGGCGTCGAGCTGGAGAATGACCGAACGGTCAGGCTCGCCTGTGCGGTCTTCGAGTGTGGCGAAGGATTCCGCTTCGGCGTGGAGGAACAGACGGTTCGACTTCGGAAGACCGGCACTCTCGGCAGTCCGCAGGGCCGTATCCCGCAGCGATGAGTCGATGTCTCCGATCGTCGACGAGGCACGCATCGTTCGTCGCAGATGCTCGGATTCCGCACGACCGAGAGCCGGATCGCCGCTCGGGGCCTGCAGGATCTGATGACCGACCCGCTGGAAGGTGAGAGCGTCGACGACCGGCGCGAAGTACGTTTCGATTCCGCCGGAACGAACGAGTTCCTCGAGCGCCAGGTCGTCTTCGGGTACAGCCTCGACCACTGTGCATCCTTCCGTGGGCTGGTGTGCGTTCACAGTCTTCCACATTCGGGCACGGTCGATTGTCTAAAATCTGTAACATTATTGTGCTGACAGCTGAGGTCTTCCCCGGTGTGCCCCACAGGCGGGACTGCGCTCAGCGCTGCCGACGCTTGCCCCGACGCACTTCGGCAAGGCCGACGATCCCAGCCAGAACGACGACGACGGCGATCGCGCTGAAAGCGCTCACCATGCCCATGTGCCAGTTGCTCACGGCAGTGACGGCGAAGGCCAGCGCGGTCATGATCGCCAGCCCCATCGAGGTGCCGATGCGCTGACCGGTCTGCAGCACTCCGCCGGAGGAACCGGCATACTTCAGGGGGACCTCCTGCAGCGTCAGTGTCTGATTCGGACTGATGACCATCCCCTGGGCCGTTCCGATGAACGACAACGTCAGGAGCATCCACCATTCGCTGCCGATGCCCTGCGAGAGCAGCATGATCACCACGGCCGTCGACGCCAGGCCGACAAGGCACATGAGGACGCCCCAGACGACGAGCCGGCGCCCGATCTGGAAGACGAAGCGACCGGACACATCGGCCGAGATCGCCGACAGCAGAGCCGCGGGCAGCCCGATCATGCCTGCGGCCAGGGCCGAATGGCCGAGCCCCTGCTGCATGTACATCGCAACGAGGACCCACACGCTGGTCACGCCGAGGAAGTAGAGGGTGATGATGATGGAGCCGTTGCTGAAGCTCCGGATCCGAAACAGGTCCAGGTCGACCATCGGAGGCCGACCGCGAGCCGCATACCGTCGTTCCCACTTCGTCCAGACCCAGACGGCCACGAGACCCACGGGCAGCGCCGACCAGATGAACCAGCCGACTGACGATTCCACGAAAGGCAGCAGAACGAGCAGCACACCGATTCCGAGGAGGACTACACCGATGGGGTCGAGATCCCGCCGATGTTCGTCATCGTCGGAGGCGATGCCCCGCCACGCGCCTGGCGGGAACCAGGCCTTCGCAAGAATGAGGGATGCGATCGCGAAGGGGACGTTGACCAGGAATGTGGCGCGCCATCCGACGTCCTCTCCGAGGAGGGCGATGAGGGCACCGCCGAGAACCGGACCGATCGCCACGGACAGTCCGACCGTGGTTCCCATCAGCCCGAAGGCACGACCGCGAGGAGGACCTTGGAAGTACTGCTGAATGAGGCCGACCACCTGAGGGTTGAGCAGTCCGGATCCCAAGCCCATGAACACGCGGGCGATATTGAGGGTCAGTGGATCGGGAGCGATGCCCGAAACCAGCGACGACAGCCCGAACAGGCCGACCCCGATCATGAAGAGCTGACTGCGGCCGAACACGTCTCCCGCCCGGCCTGCAGCCACCAGCACCACTCCGAAGGACAGGGCATAACCGGTCAGCACCCATTGCAGGGCTGAGGTCGAAGCGCCGATATCGGTGGCGATGGCCGGGAGGACGACGTTGATGCTCGAGACCGAGAGCAGTGACATGAACAAGGGGACGAGCCCGATGACGAGAATTCGCTTCTGCGTCTGAGTCATTGCCTTGTCGTCGTCCACACCATCTCCTTCTATGAGCCCTCGGCAAGTGCGCGGCTCATCAGCCATTCTTCAAGTCAATCTGTCTCATCATACGTCTGTCGGCTTCGTTCTCGGCCGGCGGAACAGCCGGCTCCCCGTCGGGCCTCAAGCCAGGTCTCACTCAGGAGCTCGCGGGACCTCGCCCAGGATCTGGACGGGACCGGAGCCTCCTGGGCAGGACCTTGTTCAGCTGCCCTCACCGCTGCCGATCGGGTTCGGTTCGACGGGCCCGTTCGTATTCGGACGCCATCCCAGCGCCGGGGCAACGTATTCGGCGAAGGACTCGAGAATGTGGAGGTTGTAGTCGACTCCGAGCTGACTCGGGATCGTCAGCAGCACGGTGTCCGCCGCCTCCACCGCCGCGTCGGAACGCAACTGCTCGATGAGCTCGTCCGGCTCGCCCGCATAGGTCTTGCCGAAGGTGGACCTGGTGTCGTCGATGATCCCGATCTGGTCGGCCTGTCCCCTGCCGCGCCTGCCGAAATAGAGATCATCGAGGTCCGTGGTGATCGGGAAGATGCTGCGGCTGACGGATACGCGCGGCGTCCAACCATGTCCGGCAGCCTTCCAGGCGGTGCGATAACGATCGATCTGCACTCGCTGCAGATCTGCGAATGCGGCTCCAGTGGCCTCGGTGAGCAGCGTCGAACTCATCATGTTCACGCCTTTCTCAGCTGCCCACTCGGCGGTCGCAGCAGAGCCGGCGCCCCACCAGATTCGCCGGTCGAGACCGGGAGAATGCGGCTCGACGCGCAGCGCCACGTCGGGCCCGAACTGCGCGGGGTCGGCGGGAGCCAGTTCATGGCCCCTCACTGCCGCGAGGAAGCGCTCGAACTTCTCGCGAGCCATATTCGCTGCCTTGGTCTCGGACGGATCCGAATATCCGAACGACTCCCAACCGCGCAGTGCCGGCTCCGGTGAACCGCGGCTGACGCCCAGTGCCACGCGCTGATCCGAGAGCAGGTCGAGCGCTGCCGCCTCCTCCGCAAGGTATAGCGGGTTCTCGTAGCGCATGTCGATGACTCCGGTGCCGACTTCGATGCGGGAGGTGCGGGCTGCTACAGCGGAGAGCAGGGGCATCGGAGACGCGGCCTGCTCGGCGAAGTGGTGGACACGGAAGTACGCGCCGTTGACTCCGATCTCGTCGGCGCCCACACCGATCTCCACGGCCTGTTGCAGCGCTTCCCTCGCCCCGTACTCACCGGGAGCGCTGCCCGCGCCGTAATGACCGAAACTCAAGAAACCGAATGCCTTCATAATCCGAGCAACCTGGTTAACAGTTCAATTATTCCCCTCGGCTTCCCGCTTACGGACGGACCATGACGCGGCCGCTCTCCCCCGCGACCGGACAACACGGCACACAGGGGTCGAGGTACCCGAACACGACGAAGGCCCCGTCCTGAACGGACGGGGCCTCGACTTCTGCTCCCCCGGCTGGGCTCGAACCAGCGACCCTTCGATTAACAGTCGAATGCTCTGCCAACTGAGCTACGGAGGAATGCCGCAGTCACCTGCGGACGTAGGATCCAGCTTAGCAAACTCCCCGGCGTCCGAACAAAGCGGTCGGCAGTGCTTTAGCTCACAGCACTGCGGGTTGCCCCACCCGGCCACCGCTGGATTGCCGTACAGTCAGAACAAATACAGTCAGCGGCCGTCTCCGTCGCACAGGCGCACGGTAAACTCGAAACGATCCCCACACCGTCTCCGCACCGGAAGAAGCACCGTGACCATAGTGGCAATCGCCCTCGCTGCACTGGCAGCTGTGGCCCTCGCCTATGGCGCCCTGTACCAACACGAAGCCGTGGCCGGTCAGAACGATTCCCACAACGGCCTCAGCTGGGCGCACTTCACCGGACTCCTCGGCAACCGGCGATGGCTGCTCGGCCTCGGCATACTGGGCTTGGGGACAGCGGGCAATCTCGTGTCGCTCGCCCTCGCCCCGGTGATGGTGGTCCAGCCGATCGGTGCCTTCTCCCTAATCGTCTCAGTCCTCCTGGGGATCCGTCACCGCGGTCTCAAGGTCAACCGGCGCCTCGTCCAAGCCGTCGTCTGGTGCACGGCGGGTGTGACGGTCTTCGTCGCGCTCTCGGCAACCACCGCGCGGACCGAGGTCCACCTCGGCGCCGATGCCCTGCCGCTGTTCTGGATCACCGGCGTCGTCGTCGCTCTGGGACTGATCATCATGCTCGTCTTCCGGCGCGCACCGCAGCTGATCCTCATCATCGCCGCCGGTCTCCTCTTCGCCTGCGTCGCCACGAACGTCCACCTCGTCAGTGTCCAGTTCCTCCGGGCCGGCCTCGGGCAGGTCACCCTGATCAACGTCGCAGCACTGGTGGCGGCCGTTGCTCTGGGCTCCTGGTTCGTCCAGAACGCCTACGCAGCGGGTCCGCCCGAGATGGTCATCGCGGGTCTGACCGTCATCGATCCGATCGGTGCCGTCATCCTCGGCACCATCGTCCTCGGTGAGGCCGCTGCGGCACCCGTCTGGCTGATCATCGTCATCACGGTCACCGGATTGGTCGCCTGCGCAGGCGTCGTTGTATTGTCGCGTTATCATCCCGATGTCAAGGACCGAGAAACCCAACGCAGGGACGCCCGCCGTTCCACCATGACCGACACCGAGGAGAGCTGAATCCTGTCCGCGCACCGTCCCACTCAAGCCCGCCGCATCCTCATTCCGGCCGAGACGTACGCCCCCGAAGTCAACGGCGCTGCGAAATTCGCCGAACGCCTGGCCGCCGGACTCGCCGCTCGCGGCAACGACGTCCACGTCGCCTGCCCCTCAGCCACAGGAAAGCCCTCGGTCAGCGTCGAGAACGGAGTCACCGTCCATCGGCTCACCGCTCACAGGTGGCCGCTGCATCCGACATGGATGATCTGCATGCCGTGGGAGACCAAGCCCGAGCTGTCACGGCTGCTCGACAGCCTCCAGCCGGATGTCGTGCACACCCAGGCTCACTTCGTCATCGGCCGGTACGCATTCTCCGAATCGAACCGCCGCGGCATCCCGGTCGTGGCCACCAACCACTTCATGCCTGACAATGTGCGCCCCTACCTCAGAGCACCCAAGGCTGTGCTCGACGGCGGGACCGCAATCGCCTGGTGGGATCTGCGTCGAAAGTTCCAATCGGCCGACATCATCACAGTGCCCACCCAGTTGGCCGCAGACCTGCTCACCGAGAACGGCTTCACCTCCCCCATCCGTGCGGTCTCCTGCGGAATCGATCTGCAGCGCTTCGCTGAGCTGCGCGAAGTGGACGCCTCGACCAGCCGCGCAGTCCCGCCGAGGGTGCTCTTCGTCGGTCGGCTCTCCTCGGAGAAGCACGCTGCGGACATCGTCGAGGCACTGGCGAAAACCGATCCCGACCTCGGGCTCGAGGCCGATATCGTCGGCGGCGGCGACCAGGAGGAACCCCTCAAAGAGCTCAGCTCCGAGCTGGGCATCGGGGATCGCATCCATGTGCTCGGCAAGATCACCGACAGAGAGCTCATGGACGCCTACCGCCGCTGCACCTTCTTCTGCATGCCGTCGACGGCCGAATTGCAGTCGATCGCCACACTGGAGGCGCTGGCCTCACGCAAACCTGTGGTGCTCGCCGATGCCGTGGCCCTGCCTCATCTCGTTCGTGATGGAGTCAACGGCTTCCTCTTCCCCCCACGCGACATCGAGGAACTCGCCGATCGCTTCACCCGCATCTGCACCGCGTCGGATGCCGAACTCGATGCGATGTCGAAGGCCTCCCTCGACGTCGTTGCCAAGCACGACATCGAGTACACGCTGGACACCTTCGAATCGCTCTACGACGGAGTCATCGACGCGGCGGTCGGCTCCTCGGCGGCCTGAACTCGGCGAGTGTCGGCAGGCCGCCCGACGGTCTCGGCGCCGTGGGTCTCAGGGCGTGTGGGTCCGAGACCTGCTCACTCCTGCACCGGCGGGTCGAAGACCGTCGGTCCTCTGGCGATGCGGTCGAAATCGACTCCGGCGATCATATCGTCGATGTCCCTCCATTCGGAGCCGACATCCTGCAGTCCCAGCGATCGCTGCATCCAGGCGAAGACATCTGCCCTCGTCCATCCCTGAGCGCTCAGCTGCTGATAGGTGACGGCGCCGTCACGTTTTGCCAGACGCCCCCCTTCGGTGTTGAGAACCAGCGGCACATGCACCCAACCGGGCGCTGGGGCCCTGAGAAGACCGGCCAGGTACGCCTGCCGCGGCGCCGATGACGCGAGATCGTCACCGCGCACGACCTCATCGACTCCGCTGGCAGCATCGTCGACGACGACGGTGAGGTTATAGGCGAAGACACCGTCTCCGCGCCTGAGCACGAGATCGTCGACGAGGGCACTCACCCTGCCCAGGAGCACATCATCGATCTGGTGCTCCCGGTTGTCCGCGCGCAGCCGCAGGGCCGGCTGCCGCCCGTTGCGCTCCAGCCGTCGTCGCTGCTCTGCCCGCTCGTCCTCGCCGAGGTCGCGACAGGTTCCCGGATAGGCGCCGGGAGGAGCATGCGGAGCGCTCGGGGCCTGGGCGATGTCCTTGCGCGAGCAATAGCACTCATAGACCAGACCGACCTCGTCCAGACCTCGAAGGGCGCGAGCGTAGATCTCCTGCCGCTGGGATTGGATCAGCGGCCTTTCGTCGGGAGCGACCCCGAGTTCGGCGAACACCGCCAGCTGCGATTCCGCCGAGCCGGCCCTGACCCGGTCGAGGTCCTCGATGCGCCACAGGAAACGGCGCCCTGTCTGTCGCGCGCGAACATAGGACAGGAGTCCGGACCGGATGTTTCCGATGTGCAGATCTCCGCTCGGACTCGGCGCGAACCGTCCCGCCCCTCGGTCGGTCCCGGCCGGGGTCACTGATCGGCCACGAGGTCGCCGTATTGCGGGAAGCGCGAGAGATAGTCCTGGACATACGTGCATGTCGGGACGATACGACCACCGTCGTCCCTGATGAGGCCGAGCACCGTGGTCACAAGGGTCCGGGCGAAGCCGCGTCGGGAGAAGCCTTCGGAGATGATCGTATGCTGGAGTTCGAGGGTCTGCGGGTCGATCTCGCGATAGGCGAGGAACCCGATGAACTCTCCTGGGTCCTCATCGGTGTACAGCTCGAAGCGTTCACGATCGACGTTCCTCACGACCTTGACCGGCGTGGAGCTGAGTTCGGGCTGCGGCATCTGCGCCTCCTTGTCGCGGGCATCGGTGACTGACGGCACCGACGACTCTGAATCACGGAGCCGGCATCGATCGTCGGGCAAAGATGCGCACGAGCGGTGCCGTCTCTCAGTGTGAACGATACATGGTGCGCGCGGGCACCGGCAGGCAGGAGCGTCGAATCGAGCGGTGGCTCAGACTCCCGCATGAGCGATCTTCTCGCCCTCCTCGCGCAGTTCGACCTTGCGGATCTTGCCCGAAACCGTCATCGGGAAAGACTCGCGCACCTCGACGTAGCGCGGGATCTTGAAGTGGGCGAGCTTGCCGGAGCAGAACTCACGCACCTCCTCGGCGGTCAGAGCGTCGAATCCCTCCTTGAGGATCACCCACGCCATGAGCTCTTCGCCGTACTTCTCGTCGGAGACTCCGATGACCTGGACGTCGCGGATGGCTGGGTGGTGGTAGAGGAACTCCTCCACTTCGCGAGGATAGACGTTCTCCCCGCCGCGGATGACCATGTCCTTGATGCGCCCGGAGATGTTGACGTAGCCGTCGTCGTCCATGATGGCGAGATCACCGGTGTGGATCCATCTTGCGGCATCGATCGCCTCGGCGGTCTTGTCCGGCTGTTCCCAATAGCCGAGCATGACTGCATAGCCGCGGGTGCAGAACTCTCCTTTCTGTCCGCGCGGAACCGTCTGCCCGGTGACCGGGTCGACGATCTTGATCTCGAGATGGGGCATGACGCGCCCGACCGTCTGGGTCCGTGCCTCGAGAGAATCGTCGACACGCGTCATCATCGACACCGGAGCGGTCTCGGTCATGCCGTAGCAGATCGCGACCTCGGACATGTTCATGTCGTCGATGACTCGGCGCATGGTGTTGACCGGGCACGGCGATCCGGCCATGACGCCGGTGCGCA
This sequence comes from Brevibacterium renqingii, assembly GCF_017808105.1. Taxonomy (GTDB): domain Bacteria; phylum Actinomycetota; class Actinomycetes; order Actinomycetales; family Brevibacteriaceae; genus Brevibacterium; species Brevibacterium renqingii. The sequence goes on from NZ_JADBHF010000008.1 coordinate 133,390, forward strand.
GGCTGGAGAAGTCGAATTCGGAGAATTGCGGGTGCTCGAGCTCGGCGATGAACATCGTCGGCACCCCGTAGAGCGAGGTCGCCTTCTCCTCAGTCACCGCCGCCATGGTCGCGACGGGATCGAAGCCGGGTGAGGGCAGCACGATGGCCGCTCCGTGGCTGAGCGCGGCAAGATTGCCGATGACCATTCCGAAGCAGTGGTAGTAGGGAACGGGGACAACGACGGTGTCGGCCGGTGTGTAGGCGAGCATCTCGCCGATGAAGAATCCGTTGTTGAGGATGTTGTGGTGACTGAGCGTCACGCCCTTGGGGAATCCCGTGGTGCCCGAGGTGTACTGGATGTTGATCGGCTCGTCAGCCGAGAGGCCGTCGATGACCTGCTGCAGACGGACCCCATACTTCGCTCCCTCGTCGTCGAGCAGCTGCCGTCCCTGCCCGATGAGGTGGGCGAAGGATTCGCGTTCGCCGATCGCAGCCCCGCCCGTCAGTTCCTCGGGCACGGTGTCGAGGAAGACGAGGTCGAGGGCGGGCACTTTCGCAGCCACCTCGGCGGCGATCGCGCGGAAGTCCGAGTGCGGGGGCGCGACGATCTGCGAGATCATCAGGGTCATGCCCGATTGGCCGACGACGTATTCGAGTTCGTGGCTGCGGTAGGCAGGATTGACGTTGACGAGGATGGCGCCGATCTTGGCCGTGGCGTACTGGACGAGTGCCCACTCCGCCACGTTCTGCGCCCAGATTCCCACCCGGTCGCCCTTCTTCACTCCGCGTTCGAGGAGACCGATGGCCAGGGCGTCGGTGTCCCGATCGAACTCGGCATAGGTCCAGCGCCGGTCCGAGTGCCGGTCGACCAGTGCCGTCGCCTCGGGATTCGCCGCCGCTGTGCGCTTGAAGTGCTCGGGAATCGTGATCCCCAGCAGAGGTTCGGTCGATGTTCCGGAGGAGTAGGAAAGTTCGGCCACGACAGTGTGCTCCCTTGTGCTCTCAGACTATGGGTGTGACTGATTGCACACTATTCCGTCTCGATCGGACATGCAAAAGCTGTGCAGGAAGTCCCGGCCGGAGCCGGCTTCTGCGGGGTCGATGTCTCCCACCTGGGCCGAATGGGCGACCGTCCCGTCCTCGACGAGGACCAGGCTCGTCGCCAGAGCTGCGACATCGTCGACGTCGTGGGTGATGAGCATGGCGCTGCGGTCGGAGAGCAGCTCGGCCAGCACGCGCCTGGTCTCGATCCGGACGTCGACGTCGAGAGCGGCCAGCGGCTCATCGAGCAGGAGCAGCTTCGGATCGACGACGAGGGCGCGGGCCAAGGCGATGCGGGCCGCCTGACCGCCGGAGACCTCTTCGGGGCGTCTGGCCGCGCAGTGTCCGACGCCGAGCCGGTCGAGCATGGCCTGGGCCTGCCGCCGCGCCTGCGTCCCGGTCGCGCCGTGGGCGCGCAGACCGAAGCACACATTGCCGATGACGCTCAGGTGCGGAAACAGCAGCGGATTCTGCGCGAGGTGGACGATGCCCCGAGCATGGATCGGAGGCCAGTCCTCGGCGTCGAGGTCGAAGAGCGTGTCCTTGCCGATCCGCAGCGCACCGGAATCGGCGCGCAGCGCCCCGGTGAGCACCTGGAACAGGCTCGACTTGCCGGCCCCGTTGCGTCCGATGATCGCAGTGGTCCCGTCGGCGGGGACGGTGAAGTCGATGGCGATGCCGCGTTCGGCGATGCGCACCGAGGACGTGATGGTCTCGCCAGGACTCGGCCCCCGGGAAGCTCCGAGCCCGGTCGCCCCATGCCCTCTGGGATGCCGACCGGCACCTGCCGGGGCACGGCCCTCCGTCGTCGCGGCCGCCTCGGCGCTGTTAGGATCCCCGTCGGGGGCCTCGGGCACTCGGGCCTCATCGACTCGGTGCGCGCGCAGACGCGGCGCATGTGGGGATCGGTAGGCAACGATGATAATGGCCACGGCGATGACGACGAGCAGAAGGGAGAGCCCGATGGCCGCCTGCGGATCGGATTCGCGTACGAGGTAGATCTGCAGCGGCATGGTGCGTGTGACGCCGGACAGCGATCCCGCGAAAGTCAGCGTGGCCCCGAACTCGCCCAGGGAGCGGGCGAAGCACAGGACGGCGCCGGTGATGATCCCGTGCCGCAGCAGCGGCAGGGTGATCGTGAAGAACACCCGGTTGGGTCGGGCACCGAGTTCGGCGGCGGTGGTTTCGAACCGCTGACCCAGCGCCGATGTCGCGGTCTCGACGGACATCACCGTGAAGGGCAGGGAGACGAACACCTGTGCCATGACGACCGCCGAGGTGGTGTATGCCAGGCTCAGTCCCATCGATTCCAGTGCCGATCCGAGGACTGCCGAACGCCCCCAGGTGTAGAGCAGGGCGAGGCCGCTGACGACCGGCGGCAGGACGAGGGGCAGCAGGACGAGTGTGCGCACGACGCTCTGGCCGGGAAAGGTCCGCGTCGCGAGCAGGTATCCCAACGGGAAGCCGATGAGCACACTGATGATCGCCGAGGTCACCGAGGTCACCACTGACAGCTGCATGGCCAACCGTGACTCCTCGGCGAAGATCACCTCGCCGAGGCCGTGCAGGTCGATGCGGGAGATCATCCCGATGATGGGGACGAAAAGGAATGCGATCCCTGCGGCACCGGGAATCCAGAGCCAGCCCGGGATCGCCGTCTGCCCTCGTCCGGGTCCTTGCCGGGGCATGATCAGGCGGCGGCGAAGCCTGCGTCGCGCAGCAGCTTCTGAGCCGTGTCGGAGCCGAGGAAGTCGACGAAGGCTTCGGCCTGTTCCTGGTTCTCGCTGGCTCTGACGGCCGCGGCCGGGTACTTGTTGACGACCTTGTCCGCTCCGTCGAGGTCGACCTTGTCGACCTTGTCATCGGCACGGGCGATGTCGGTGACGTAGACGATGCCCGCGTCGGCCTGCCCGGCACCGACCTTGCCGAGGACGTCGGTCACGGAGTTCTCCTCGCTGACCGGGTCGAGTTCCACATCGTTGAGCTCGGCCCACTTCTGGGTGGCTGCTCCGCAGGGGACCTGGGGTGCGCAGACCACGAGGTCGTGTCCGGCGAAGTCCTGCGAGCTCGCGATCGTTCTCGGATTGCCTTCGGCCACGGCCAGAGTGAGCGTGTTCGAGGCGAACGTCACAGGCTTCCCGGTGAGCAGTTCGTCTCCGGCGAGAGTGTCCATGGTCGTCTCGTCGGCGGTGGCGATCACATCGGCGGGGGCGCCTTCGGAGATCTGGGAGACGAGGTCCGAGGAGCCTGCGAAGGAGAACTTCACGGTCGGGGCGTCGGGTTCGGCCTTCTCGAACTCATCGGCGATGTCCTCGAACACTTCGGTCAGCGAGGCCGCGGCGAAGACCGTGATCTCGCTCGGTTCGTCGGACTCGGCCTGATCGCTCCCCGATGAGCAGGCGCTGAGGGTGAGGGCGGCAACGATGCACAGCCCCGTCAGAGTTCTCTTCATAGCCCCATTAAACCCGTATCTGCGGAGCAATGTCGACTTTCACGGCAGATCTGAGCGTTGGATGCTTGTTCGGGTGCGCGAATGCGAACCTTGCCGTCAATCCTGCAGAAGGCGTTCGAACCGGGAGCTTCTCAGCCTTCGCGCATGGTGTCGATCGACACCATCGTCGCCTTCACCGAGGCGGTCGCCAACGTCCCGGGCTCGAGTTCGAGCTGCCGGCAGGCTTCGGCCGATATCAGGGACACCACACGCAGAGGCCCGCACTGCATGCTCACCTGCGCCATGACCCCGTCGACGACGACGTCGGTGACGAGGCCGGCGAACCGGTTGCGTGCCGAACTCACGACACCGCTGGGGTCGGGCAGCGAGCCGGCGGACGACTGCGCGAGGGCCGCCAGCTCCCGACCTTCGACCACGGCGCGGTTCGAGGAGTCCTTGTGCGAGGTCAGCCGTCCGTCACTGACCCAGCGGCGGACCGTATCGTCGCTGACGCCGAGGAACCGGGCGGCGTCGCTGATGCGCAGCCGACTCATTCCAGGGCACCCACCCACTCGTCGGAGCCGTCGGTGAAGTGCTGATGCTTCCAGATCGCGACTCGGGCCTTGACCTCGTCGATGAGCTCGGAGCATGCGAGGAAGGAATCCCGCCGGTGCGCCGAGGCGACGACGGCGGCCAGTGCCACGTCGCCGATCTCGAGTTCCCCGACGCGGTGGACGACCGACAGCCGCACTTCGGGATGGCGCGAGGCGATGTCGGCGGCCACCTCGGCGATCTGATCGACGGCCAGCGGGTGGGCCTCGTAGAGCAGCCGCTGCACTCCCCGTCCTCCGTCGTGGTCGCGGATGACCCCGGAGAAGCTGACGACGGCCCCGCAGGTGTCGGTGAGGACGTCGGGTTCGAGGGCCGCGGTCGAGATCGGGGTCTCCACGACTCCGGTGGTGATGACGCTCATGCCTTTCGGGTCCAATCTCCGCTGCGGCCGCCGGATTTCTCGATGACTTTGATGTCGCCGATCACGGCCTGGTTGTCCACGGCCTTGATCATGTCGAAGATCGTCAGCGCCGCCGTGGCCACGGCCGTCAGGGCCTCCATTTCGACGCCCGTCTTCGACACCGTCTTCACTGCGCCAGTGATGCGCACCGAGTCTGCGCCCAGTTCGAAGTCGACGTCGATTCCGGTCAGCGGAAGCTGGTGGCACAGCGGAATCAGGTCGCTCGTGCGTTTGGCCCCCATCACGGCGGCGATGCGCGCCACGGGCAGGGCATCGCCCTTGGGTAGGCCCGCCTCGGCGATCATGTCGATGACATCGGCACGAGTGGTGATGAGCCCGCTCGCCACCGCCCGGCGTTTCGTCACGTCCTTGTCGCCGACGTCGACCATCTGGGCGGTTCCGGTCTCGTCGACGTGCGAGAGTTTCATCTGATCTTCCACGTCTTCAGCCTATCCCCATCGGCGGCGAACGGGTCCTCAGGATCCGGGTCGCCATCGGCGATGAACACGAGATGAGTGGCCTCGGCGTAATTGTGGAGCAGGTGGGAGCGGGAGCCGCCGACGAATTCGAGCCCGCTCGGTCCCACCCGTCCGCGTCGGATCTGCAGCTTGCCCTGCGGCGGCTCCTCATCGAAGCCGTGAGCCAGTCGGTGGTATTCGACGTCGCGAGGCGGCTCCTGGCCGACCAGACCGAGCAGTGCGGGTCGGATGAACATCTCGAAGCTGATGAGCGTGCTCACCGGGTTGCCCGGCAGCGCCACCCAGGCGTGATCGGCCAGACGTCCGCACCCCTGCGGCCCGCCGGGCTGCATGGCGATCGGTTCGAAGACCATCGACGAGCCCGCATCGAGTTCGGCGGCGAGCCTGACGACTTCGTGTGCGCCTTTGGAGATCCCACCGGTGGAGATGACGAGATCGGCGGCGCTCCCCCGCACGCGGTCGAGCAGCTGCTGCGGATCATCGGGGACGAAGGCGACCTCCGTGTCCACACCGAGGCGACGGAGACCCGCCGACAGGGTCACGGAGTTCGCATCGTTGATCCCGGCGGCCGCCTCGGCGGCGATCTCGTCTCCAGTGCTCACGACGAGCACACGCGGAAGGGATCGCACGCTGAGTTCGTTCACTCCGCAGGCCGCGGCCACGCCGAGGTGGGCAGGTGTGAGCATCGTTCCTGCGCTCAGCACGGTCTGTCCCGACCGCACATCGCTGCCGCGGGGACGCACGAAGGTTCCGGGCCGAGGCTTCTTGCCGTCCGGAAACCCGACGGTGATGGACTCCGAGCCGAAGACCCCGGGTGAGGTGTCCTCGATCCTGATGACCGTGTCGGTGCCCGACGGCAGAGGGGCTCCGGTCATGATCTCGACGGCCGTGCCCGGAGCCACCCTCGTCCCGCGGGCCCCGGCTGCGACCCGCCCGACCACCGGCACGGCCCCGAGCTGCCGGATGCCTTCTGCGCGGCTCTGCGGTTCCGACGGATTCGGAGATGCGGGCTGGGCCGGCGTGTTCGGCTGCGACGCGTGCATGGGAGATTCCGCCTCGAGCGCGTCCAGCGTCGCCGCGGCCAGGGCATAGCCGTCCATGCTCGAGTTGTCGAAGCCGGGAACATCGATCGGCGAGTCCACATCGGCGATGAGCCGGCGCGGGGAGTCGAGGAGCGCGCTCAGCGGCAGCGTCTCCGTTTCGATCAGTGGAGCGATCGTCTCGAATACGCGCACCCGGTGCATCTTCGCTGTAGTCATGGGACGATGATATCCACACGCTTTTCGAGGAGGATGACGAAATGTCGACGATCGGTCTGCCGATGCCGGTGCTGAGAACTCCGACGGTCGACCCGGGCGAAGCCTTCACCGCGCACAACGAGGACTCGCTTCTGGACACATTCGGTCGACGCGCCCGGGACCTGCGCATCTCCCTCACCGATTTCTGCAATCTGCGCTGCACGTACTGCATGCCCGCTGAAGGCGTCGAGTTCATGTCGCGCGATGCTGCGATGACCGGGGACGAGATCGTGCGCTTCGTCCGCATCGCCGTCGAGAAGTTCGGGGTCGATCAGGTGCGATTCACCGGCGGTGAGCCTCTGACACGCAAGGACATCAATGAGATCATCGCCGGGGTCGCCGCCCTGGAACCGCGACCGAACATCGCGCTGACGACGAACGCGATCGGCCTCGACAAACGCGCTGCCGGTCTCAAGCAGGCCGGGCTGGATCGCATCAATGTCTCGCTCGACACCATCGACCCCGAGACCTTCGAGACCATGGCCAGGCGCCCCTTCCTCCACCGGGTGCTCGCAGGCATCGACGGGGCGAAGGCCGCGGGCCTCGACCCAGTGAAGATCAACGCGGTCCTCCTGCCCGGCGTCAACGACTCGCAGGCGCCCGATCTGCTGCAGTGGTGCCTCGAGCAGGGGCTGAGCCTGCGGTTCATCGAGCAGATGCCCCTCGACGCCGGGCATTCCTGGGACCGCAGCTCGATGATCACCGCTGCCGATGTCTTCGCTCTGCTCGAGCCTCGTTTCGTGCTCACCCCTGATTCGGCCCCTCGAAACGGTGCCCCGGCGGAGAAGTTCCTCGTCGCCGATCGCAGCGATCCCGCCACCGTCCTCGGCGATGTCGGCATCATCGCCTCGGTGACCCGTCCCTTCTGCGCCGATTGCACCCGCACTCGCCTGACGGCGGAGGGTCGGATCCGCACCTGCCTGTTCTCCCACACCGAGGTCGACCTGCTCACCGCCATGCGCGACGGCGCCGATGACGAGGCGATCGCGAACCTGTGGAAAGGTGCGCATTGGAAGAAGCTCGCCGGTCACGGCATGGGCACCGACGAGTTCCAGCAGCCCCAACGTCCCATGAGCGCCATCGGAGGATAAGTGCCCACCATCACCGTTCGGTTCTTCGCCGCTGCCCGTGAGGCATTCGGCGCCCGCGAGTCCCATATCAGTGCCGGCTCCGTCGACGAACTCGTCTCCACCCTCGCCGAGGCGTCCGACCCGCAGGCGGCGACCGTGCTCTCGCGCTCGAGCTTCCTCGTCAACTCCGTGGCCGCGACTGACAGAACCGCTCCTCTTGCCGACGGAGACACCGTCGACGTCCTTCCGCCGTTCGCCGGCGGCTGAGGTCGAATCACACGCTCCGATTCGCCGGCTGCGAGAGATAGGCGAGGTAGCCGCCGTTGATCGAGGCGACCGCGATGCCCTGTCCCCGCAGCTGCGCGGCGGCCTTGGCCGAACGGATGCCCGAGCGGCAGTAGAGCGCGACACCGGCCTCCGCCCCAGACTCGGCTGCGGAGGCGTGCGCTCTCGGCAGTCTGCCCGGATCGGCCAGCAGCTCGTCCATCGGAATGTGGATCGCACCGGCCGCCATCCCCGCGCTGATCTCCTCATCGTCCCTGATATCGACGACAGTCGCCTCAGCGCTCAGCTCCGACCAGTTCAAGGCGGGCGGTCCGAGTTCGGTCCGATCAGCCTCCTCGCCGTTCGTCTCCGCCGCCGCTGCTCCGAACGAGTGCTGCGCGTAATCGGCACGGTGCTGCTGCAGGTCCGTGACCGGTTTCCTGCCGGGGATCGGTGAGACCGGAATCCTCTCCCACCCGGCGTCGAGGCTGCTGTGGACGGCGACCGCATCGGTCAGTGGAGTGCCGATGCCGGTGAGCACCTTGATCGTCTCCATCGCCATGGCCGAACCGATGCTGCCGCACAGGGGCCCGAGGACGCCGGCGACGGCGCAGTCGGGCACGGAGCCCGGAGCCGGCACCTCGGGGTAGAGATCACGCAGCGTGACCCCGCCGCGGGCATCGAAGACGGCGACCTGACCGTCGAAGCCGAGGATCGTTCCCCAGACGAGGGGAATGCCCAGGATCTCGCAGGCATCATTGGCCAGATACCGCGTCGCGAAGTTGTCGCTGCCATCGATGACGATGTCGACATCGGCGAAGAGGTCGAGTGCGTTGTCGGCGGTCAGCAGGATCGGATGGGTGCGGATCTCGACCGAGGAGTTGATGCCGCTCATGCGCTGCCTGGCGGAATCGATCTTCCGGCCGCCGATGGCCGCCTCGGAATGGATGACCTGACGGTGGAGGTTGCTCAGTTCGACGATATCCGGGTCGATGACGGAGATCGTTCCGATGCCGACGGCCGCGAGGTAGCTGAGCACCGGTGCGCCGAGACCGCCTGCGCCGATGACGAGTGCATGCGACGCAAGCAGAGCGGCCTGCGCGGAGTCGCCGAAACCGGCCAGACGGATCTGACGGGCATAGCGCTCCCGGTGGGCGGGGTCGAGGCGAGATTCTGACATGTCTCCCATCCTAGTCCGGCCGAGATGCGCCGCTTCAGCAGTCGAGGTAGTCGATGACGGTTCCCGCTGTGAGCTCGTCCGTGCCTGGGGATACCCGAACGATGGCTTCGGCGGCGGCGAAGTCGCGCAGACGGGACCGAGGTTCCACCTGTATCTCCCCCGCGGCCGTGAACGCACCGGGACGCAGCAGCACAGCCCTGCTGTGTCGGCTGATCGCGGGACCGGCGCAGAGCCCCTTCTTCCACCTCGTGCGCAGGGTGCGGCCGGTCAGCAGCGATCGCGCGAAGAGATGGAAAGCGAGGAACGCTCCCTGCGGAGTGCCGGGAAAGTGCAGGAGCGGCAGCCCGGCGAAGCGCCCATAGCCCTGCGGGGATCCCGGTCTCATGCCCACACGGTCGAAGGACGAGCAGTTGCCTTCGAGGGCCTGCCGCACGACTTCGTAGGCGCCGGCGCTGATGCCGCCGGTGGTGAGGACGAGGTCGACTGCGCCATCCATATCGGTGAGCACACTCAGCAGCTGGCTCGGGTCGTCGTCGCAGATCGCTTCGCGGACATCGGCGCCGGTCGCACGCAGTGCGGCAGCGAGCATCGGCAGGTTCGAATTGAGGATCGTCGGATCGGTCGCGGCAGTTGCGACCACGGCATCGTCCCCTGGCGCATCGGGTTCGTCCGACGGAGTCTGTGCCTCGTGCGTCCGCAGTTCGTCTCCGGTGACGACCAGACCGATGCGCGCGGGTGCGAGCACCTCGATCTCATCGATGCCGAGCATGACGAGCGTGCCGACTCCGGCGGAGGTGAGGCGCTCGCCGGCGGACAGAACCACTTCGCCGGCACAGATGTCCTCCCCCACCGAACGGATGTTCCACCCCTCGGAAGCGGTTTCGGGCAGGGAGGCGATACGGATCGTGCTCGGAGCCGGGCCCGTCTGCTCCGCATCGGTGAGCTCGACGGGCACGACCGCCTCGGAGCCGGCCGGCACCGGGGCACCGGTCATGACACGCACCGCCGAGCCCGGGTGCAGCGGGGCCGCCGCGTGGCCGGCGGGAGTGTCTCCGACGACGGTGATCGCCGCACCGTTGCCGGCAGCGGTCAGGGCCGCCTCGTCGAGGGCGAATCCGTCCATCGCCGAGGTGGGAAAGGCGGGCACGGATCTCGTGGCGACCACCTCGGTGCCGATTCTGCGCCCGATCGCCGCATGCACGGACACGACCTCCGTACGGGGTACGGGGGCGAGGTGGGCGATGAGCTCGGAATAGTCCTCTGGATCCACTGCTGTCCTTCCTTCGCTTCGATCCTACGCGTCACATCGCGTGGACTCATCGCCGGTCGAGCGCTCCTCGTCTACAGTGTCCATCGTGGACACCGATCATGCAGACACCGCGAACGACGCGCGCCATGGCCTGATGTCCTGGGAAGCCGCCGCGGCGGCACTGCTGGCTCTCTCTGCCGTCGTCCTCTTCGGCTTGGGGACGACGTTTCCGCAGGTCCGAGCCTTCGGATATGGTCCGATGCTGCTCGCACTGGTCGTGGCGTGGAGTGCGAATCGACGTTTCGCCCGCGACCTCAGCATCATCACCGGCTGCCTTGCGCTGATCTCCGCGATTTCGGTGGAAGCGGACATCTCCTGGACGAACATCGCCCGCATGGGCCTCGTGCTCTCAACGGTCGTCGTCGGTCCCTGGCTGGTGACTCGGTATGTGTTCGGGGATGACACGATCAAGTTCCCGCTGCGCCGGGGGCAGCCCTGGTCGCGTCTCGAGTGGGCATGGCTGGCCTTCGTCGTCGTCACCGCATGGGCGGTCCTGCCGCAGTACTTCCTGCGCACCGGCGTCTATCAGAATTGGCCGCCGATCACCGGGTGGTCGGAGATCCTGCGGCTCTTCTTCGGAGTCAACGCAGTGGGCATCTGGGACGAGCTGTTCTTCATCTGCACGGTCTTCGCGCTGCTGCGGAAACACTTCACGTTCTGGACCGCGAACGCGTTCACGACGGTCATCTTCGTGTCGTTCCTGTGGGAGCTCGGATACCGTTCGATCGGGCCGCTGCTGACGATCCCCTTCGCCCTCGTCCAAGCGTTCATCTTCACGCGCACGAAGTCCTTGCCGTATACGGTCACGGTGCATCTGCTCTTCGACGCCCTCGTCTTCCTCACCATCGTCCACGCCCACCACCCGCAGACGCTGCCCATATTCTTCGGCGTCTGAGGTTCAGCGTCCCCTTCCTGCGCAGACAAGCCGAGGGCCCCTCGGAACCATTGGTTCGAGAGGCCCTCGGACAGACGCTGAGTCAGCAGGTCAGCGGATGCCGCGCAGCAGCTTGAGCATCGGCTTCGTCAGGGTGAGTGCGAGCAGGCCGAGCACGACGGAGGCGCCGCCGATCGACGTCCAGTACGGGACCTGGTTGTCGGTGGAGAAGTAGCCGCCGAGCACACCGGACAGTGCTGTGCCCACACCCGAGGCGAGGAAGAAGACCGCGATCATCTGCGACTGGAACACCTTCGGCGAGACCTTCGTCGAGAACGACAGACCGACAGGAGAGATGAGCAGCTCACCGAAGACGAACACCGCGAGGATGAGAGCGACCCACAGCAGCGGAGTCTCGTTCGCCCCGGCGTCGGCGTAGGGCAGGAACATGAGGAAGCCGATGCCGATGAACACCAGCGAGAGCCCGGCCTTGACCGGTGTCGAGATCTGCTTCGGCCCGAGCTTCATCCACATGGTCGCGAACAGCGGAGCGAAGATGATGACGAACATCGCCGGGATCAGCTGGATCCAGTTGATCGGCATCTCCCAGCCGAAGATCGAACGATTGAGCTGCGTGTCCGAGTAGACGGTGAGCACGCCGAAGATCTGCTGGTACATCGACCAGAAGACCACGCTCGTGAGGAAGAACGGGATGAAGGCGAGGACACGGGAGCGCTCCTCGGCGTTCGTCTGCGGCGAGGTGTACATGACGATGATGTAGCAGGCCGCGGCGCCGGCCGAGATGCCGGCGATCCACCAGTCGATGTTCTCGGGGTTGACCAGCTTCGTCATCCACAGCACCACCGCGAGGAGGACGACGACCACAACGGCGACGATGAAGAGGTAGAGCTTCGACTTCGGCAGCGGATTGACCGCGGTCCGCGACTCGGGCGGCAGGTTCTTCCGGCCGGTGACGTAGATGATCAGGCCGAGGGCCATTCCGACCGCAGCGGCACCGAATCCGTAGTGGAAGCCGATCTCCTTCTGCAGGATGCCGGTGATCAGCGGTCCGAACATCGCACCGATGTTCACACCCATGTAGAAGATCGTGAAACCGGCATCCCGGCGCGGGTCCTTCTCCTCATAGAGTTCACCGACCAGTGCCGAGGCATTGGCCTTGAGACCGCCGGAGCCCAGTGCCACGAGGATCAGACCGAGTGCGACTCCTCCGAATCCGGGCACGAGGGCAAGGCAGATATGGCCGAGCATGATGATGATCGCCGAGTAGAAGAGCACCTTCTCGGCACCGGCCAGACGGTCGGCGACCCAGGCGCCGAGGATCGTCGCGAGGAAGACGGCGCCGCCGTATGCACCGACGATGCCCACGGCAGTGCCCTGGTCCAGGCCGAGCCCACCCTTGGTGACGCTGAAGTAGAGGTAGATGGCGAGGATGCCATTCATCCCGTAGTAGGAGAACCGCTCCCACAGTTCCAGGCTGAACAGCTGCATGAGCGGGAGGGGATGCCCGAAGAAGCGAGTATCGCTCCGGACTGCCTCGGTCGTCGAGGTGCTTGAAGACATTGTGTGCTTTCCGTAGTGGTGTGAAAGCACACATCTCGTGGTGTGCTTCACGATGGACCAGCGCACATCCTACTCTTCGCCGCACACGCGGTCACACCAGTCGGAGACTGGGACTCAGCGTCCCAGAAAGCGGAAGATGGACGTGATTCAGATCTCTTCGCCGTCGACGAGCGCTCTGCGCTCCTGCGCGGATCTCTTGGTTCGGCGTTCGGAGCCGACGAAGAGATTGAGTGCGCCGGCGAGGAAGACGATCGCCGAGGCGGCCACCGGTACGGCCATGGCGGTGGACGTGCCCTGCTCATCAGCGAGGATGCCGTTGATCGCCGCGGCCGCGGATTGGCCGACGATGATCGCTGAGCCGGCCATCGACATCACTGTCGCCGAACGTCCCCGCGGGGCCCGTTCGGCCGCGAGGCTGAACAGCGTGACCAGGCTCGGTCCGATGGCCGATCCCATGAGCAGCAGTGCGAGGACGATGATCGGCATGGATTCCGATGAGGCGAGGATCACCGACCCGGTGACCAAGATCGGCGCGAAGCACAGCAGCCGGGCCCACAGGGAGAAGGAGGAGGGGAAGGCCGCCACCGAGATCGCCAGCACCGCAGAGCCGATGCCCATGACGCCGTAGACGAGACCCGCCTCCTCCGGCCGGCCCAGATCATTCGTCAGCGCGGTCAGGGCGGTCAGCGTCGATCCGAACACCATACCGACGCCGAACACTCCTACGACCACGACGAAGACACCGGGAGTGAACATGCCCTTTGCCGGTGCACGCTCGCCGAGGCCGGCGGCTCCACCTGCGGACCGGGCCCGCCCGGTAGGGTGCAGGGCGAAGGCCGTGACGAAGACGAGGGTCATGACGATGGCTCCGATGATCGGCGCCACCGGGCGAAAGAAGGTGGCCAGGAGACCGACGACGAACGGGCCGAATACGAAGATGACTTCGTCGGCGGCGGACTCATAGGCCATCGTGGCGTTGAGCACCTTCGGCCGTCGCGCCTGCGGAAGTGCCGCCATGATGACGTCGACGAGCCGGGAGCGGGACATCGGCGCCACCTGCGGCGAGGTGGCGCCGATCGCGAAGGCGGCGATGAAGACGACGAAGTCGGGCAGCGGACTGAAGACGACCCACGCCATGAATGCCAGTGCCAGACAGTTGAGAACGCCGACGACGAGCAGCACATGGCGTTGGCCCCAGCGGTCAGCGGCCGCGCCGATGAAGGAGCCGAAAAGAGCAGTGCCCAAACCCACCACGGCCGAGTTGATCCCGCCGAGACTGAGCGATCCACGGCCGGCGACGACGAGGGTGAGCACCCCGACGACGATCATGGCGAAGGGCATGCGAGCGATGAACGCGATCGGGAAGTAGCTGCGGCCGACTGCCGAGAACAGGGTCGGTTCGGTCCGCCTGCCTGCCGATGTGGAGATGTCGCTGTCAGTCATACCAATCCAGTTTCGTCTTCTCCCGCGCGAGCGGGAGTTCGTGCCGCCGTGGTGACCTGGATCAAATCACTCGGTAGATGCACTCTGCTGTTCGAACCGATGGGTTCAGACTTCAGGCTACTGGTTTCGGGCTCCGGATACGAGTGGAATCCGGTCTGCGAAGGGTGATCGAGAGCGTCACGGGCAAGGTTCTTCGGCAGGTCGGCACGGACCTCATTCCCATCCGCGACTCAGAAAGAACGCAGATCGATCTGCGAGGATGAGCGATATGAATTTCTTCTCTCGAGTCGTCGTCAACGCCTGTGCGATCTGGGTGGCGTCCTGGATTCTGCCCGGCGTGACGATCACAGGGAATCGGATCGTCGAGGAGCAGACCGGGACGATTCCGGCCATGATCATCTCCTATCTCGTCATCGGGCTCATCTTCGGACTGGCCAACGCGTTCATCAAACCGATCCTCAGCTTCGTCTCCGCCCCGATCACCTGCCTGACCCTGGGCCTGTTCTCGATCGTGATCAATGCGATCATGCTGGCGCTGACGAGCTGGCTCAGCGGATTCACCCCATTCGAATTCACCATCGACTCCTTCTTCTTCTCCGCCATCCTCGCCGCGGTCATCGTCTCGATCGTCTCGGCCCTCCTCGGCTGGCTGGTCCCCGAGCGAAGCGCCGAGCACGACCGGAGATGAGCAAAGCTCTCTACGCAATGTAGACTGTGCCCAGAGTGTCAGCATGACCACCAGAAACACCGCCGGAGGAGACCATGTCCAATACTGCCGCCACGAAGCGAACCCGCAACTCAGCATCCTTTGCCGATGTCATCGTCTTCATCATCTCGTTCGCTCTCTTCCTGTTCGGCCTATACCTGTTCGGGGCGGCGTTCTCCTCACCCGAAGGCACTGAGTTCTGGGTGTTCTGGGGCGGTCTGCTCGCTTCATGCTTCGCGTTCCTCGTCCCGATGGTCTACCACTGGGTCCGTGACCCTCGCCCCTGATCTGCTGAGTCGATGATCGACAGAGGGCCGTTGCGCTGGTGCGCAGCGGCCCTTCGTCGTTTCCGGGAACCGTCCGGTCGTTCTCACGCATCATCTGCTCACCCCGCCGGCTGGGCCAGGCATCCCGGCCGACCGACCGCGGAGGCCGGTGTCCGGTCAGTCCCGCCCTGCGGAGAAGCTCATGATCGCCGCGGCGGCTTCGGCCGACCGTTCGTAGTGCACGAGGTGACCGACTCCGGGCAATTCGACGAACTCGACGTCGGACAGCCGGGCGACGAATGCACGGGTGGGCCCGATGGGCGCGATCGTGTCACGATCGCCGGCGATGACGAGGGTCGGCATGCTCAGGTCCGCGGCCACCTCGGTGACGGTGTGCTCGACCGATGTCGCAAACGCCTCTGCCAGGGACTTCCGATCGGAGAACGACGAGAAGTGCTGGGCATGCTGATCGTGGACGTATCGTCGCAGACCGCGATCGGCAGTCGTCGCCATCACCTCGCTCATGGCCCGCACGATCAGTCGATTGCCCAGAAGCGCGCGCCCCGGACGTTCGGGCAGCCAGGCACCGAACGAGTAGTAGATCCGGGTGAGCGCGGTGAGGAAGCGGGCCGAGCCCTCCAGAGCCGGACTGGTGATCGGGTTGATGAGGACGAGCTCGGGAACCGCTTCGGGATGCGCGGCAGCCAGGTGGCTGACGATGATCGAGCCGAAGGAGTGCCCGACCATGATCGGCACCGTCTGCCGCAGCCGGGTGATCTCAGCGTGGAGTGCGAGGAGGTAGTCGACGAAGGACTTCAGCCCAGATCCCGATTCCAGCGGTGGAGTCCGGCCGAACCCCGGCAGATCGGGGACGATGACCTCTCGACCACGGATGTCTCCGGCAATGAGGTCCATCCCGTGATGGTCCCCGCGGAATCCGTGCACCATGAGCAGCGGTCGATGTTCAGGGTCTCCGGGGTGCACCCAGGCGGAAGTCGTATGCGAGCCCAGACGCAGTTCGATCCGGCGAGACGGTCTCGTCCTCACTGTCTCGAAACGCTCAGTGTGCGGCCGGCCGACTCGTGCTGACCGCGCGACGCGGAACGACGACGACCGGCACCGGCAGGACCCGCAGCAGTCGTCGGGCTCGTGCACCGATGGCGACCTTTCCGCCGCGGCCCAGACGGCTCGAGCCGACGAACGCGACATCGCCCGACTGCCAGTCGATGTTCTCCGCGGCCTCTTCGATATCGGCTCCGGCCTGCGATTTGACCACCGCGCGTCCGGAGGCGAGCATCTCAGATGCATGTTCGGCCAGGACCGCTCCACCGTACTGTTCGGCGAATTCGGTGAGCTCGGCGACCTCGTCCTCAAAGAGGCCGTCGTTCTCGATCAGCGACAGCAGACGCAGGTCGACTCCGAGACCGTAGGCCGTCTCGACAGCGGCACCGATGAGGGAGGAAGCGCCGGGCCGGGCGCCGTAGAGTGCGGTGACGCGTGAGATCGGTCCGATATCCGATCTGCCGTGCGGGGCGAGGAAGACCGGGACCGTCGACGAATGCAGCAGC
Source organism: Brevibacterium renqingii (assembly GCF_017808105.1). Taxonomy (GTDB): domain Bacteria; phylum Actinomycetota; class Actinomycetes; order Actinomycetales; family Brevibacteriaceae; genus Brevibacterium; species Brevibacterium renqingii. The sequence goes on from NZ_JADBHF010000008.1 coordinate 149,893, forward strand.
GCAGAGGCGACCGTGCCGATTCGCAGCTGCCGCATGAGGGTGGTCGCGCGCGCTCCGATGACGATGCCGAGGGCACCTTCGCTCTCAGCGACCTCCATTAGTCCCTTCGACTCGTTGGAGGCGATGTGGATGACTCCCTTCGCACGAACGTCGTCGGGGATGAGCGCCATGGCCTCCTCGAGCCATTCGTCGATCTGCTGCTCCACAATGCCGGCGCCGTCCTTCGGCACCGCTCCCCCGGACAGAATCGTCGACGCCTCCGGGCGCACGATGGTCACGACCAGTTCGATGTCGATGGAGCGGGCGACCGAGATGCCCAGTGCGATCGCGTCACGACCCCGATCGGTGGCGATGTACCCGACGACCAGTCGTCGAGTGCTGGCGGTCTCTGACATTCTCAACTCCCCTGTAGATGCACGTCCGCATCGATTCTACGTTGCTGGTTGAGCATTCTCATCGTGGCGCACGCCACGAGCCCTGAATGGAGGCTGTGTTCACGGCGCGATCACCAGTCGGGCTTGCCTCACTGCACTGTGAAATCCATTCGGGAATATAATGAACAAAACTTCCGCACACGATATCTTCTGTGCTAAATTCGACAGTGCAATTACGGATTCGCAGAAATAAACCTGATTGCACATCGACCACAGTGAGCGCCGACGCCGTTCACGCGAGATCCACGACCATGAGAGGAGCGCAGCTTCGATGAATATTCATTTCACAGGGCCCGACCTTCGAACGCCTTGCCACGAACCAGCTGCCTGCCCCATTGGCGGACAAGGACTCGCCGGCTGACGAACAGCTGTTATCCGCGTCTTTCTCCACCGGTTGGACCGTGGTTGCCGCAGAGCTCATTGCAAGCGGCGACCTGAACTCAGGCAAGCCTTTCGCCCGGCCCGTTCGCTCGGGATCCGACGGAATTCCGTCCGGACTTCGCAACGACCACAGCACTGCTGCTGAGGAGACTCTCTGACGGAGAGTCTGATTGGTCGGTGGAGTTCCTGACCCACCGTCTCCGTTCAGACTTCCGAAGAATGCTGATCTGTGAATTCGGCATGACCTCGCCCCGAGCACATATCCGGATTCATCGTATTCATACTGAAATGCCACACCTTCTCAGGTGTTTCTTTTCAGAATTCTTTCGTCCATGACCTTTTCGGCGATATCCCCTGCCCATTTTCCGGATATCTCCTGCTTTGAAGAATCAGAGGATTCATTGTGTCGACCACATTTCCATTCACCTTTCCCCGACGCTGGGCTCTGAGCACCGGAATGAAGCTCATTCGGTGGGCACGTCGCCCGGCCACCAGCGCCGAGTCGCGCCGTCAGAAGACGGCACGGAGGCAAGAGGCCCGCCTGCGCGCATTCCGACGCGACCAGCTCATCAGTGAGCAGCGCGACCGGGACCTCGTGCGCTACCTCAGCCAGGTCAGGCCGTTCATCTGACCTGGCTGAGGCCAAGTCGTCCATCTGGCCACCGGTGGTCGAGCCGCGCACCCGACCACCGGGGGCGGGTGCGCACCTGGCAAGCGGTGGTCGAGCCGTGCACCTGACCTCCTGCGGCGCGCGTCAGCGGGGCCCCCACCATCGATAAGAAACTGTGTCGAGCGTCACCGTCTGCCGATTTGGTCTGACACCCACATCTGGGTAATATTGTTCAGGCAAGCGGGGGTATGGCGCAGTTGGTAGCGCGTCTCCATGGCATGGAGAAGGTCAGGGGTTCGAATCCCCTTACCTCCACCGCAGAAGCGCCGGGATTCGATCATCGGGTCCCGGCGCTTCGTCGTATCTGCCTCGGCCGAGGCGGTCAAGGACGCTCAGTGTTCGTCGAGCCCGAACTCCACCGCACTTCGCCGGATCGCCTCTTCTTCCGCCAACTTCGCAGGCTGGCTGCGCGTGAGGAAGAAGTAGGTCAGCCCGGACACCAGCAGTCCGACCGCGAACGACATGTCTGCGCCATCGATCATCGACGCAACCGGTCCCGTGTAGAAAGAGAGCGAGAAGAACGGGATCATCGCGACGAATCCGACCGCGTAAGCCGTCAAGCCTTTCCAAGCCCATCGCCCATAGACACCGTTGCCGTCGACGATATCGTCAAGAGCATATCGACCACGCCGAACGAGGTAGAAGTCGACGAGGTTGACAGCTGTCCAGGGAATGAGGAAATACAGCATCAGCCCGACGAAGCTGTTGAAGCTGTCGAGGTAGTCGTCCGGAATGGCCAAGGCAATCACGAGCGAGACTGTGCCGACGATGACCAAGGCCACCACTCGCAGACGCACGGTCGGCTTCATCGGTCTGAAGCCATCGATCGCGCTGGCTCCTGTGAGCATCGCACCGTAGGCGTTGACGCCCATGATCGAGACCAATGCGATCGACGAGACGAGCACTGCGACCGTCCCGAACCCAGGGAATACCATGTCGCCGACACTGCGGAGGGTGGAGATCGGATCGGCATCCGGAATATAGCTGGCCAGCAGCGCCCCCAGGGACATCAGCCACACTGCAGACAACCCGGCGCCTGCGTAGACGGAGCCGATGAGCTTCGGCGCCGACGAATTGCGCGGCAGATAGCGGGTGTAGTCGGAGACGTAGACGGAGTAGCTGATGTTGTATCCGGCGGCGAGTGAGAACTGGACGAGGAATCCGGAGACCGTCCAGCCTGCGGTCCTGACCGGCGCGGCGGCGGCGATGTCCGCGCTCGGGAAGTGGATGACCGCGAAGACGGTGATCACGAGGAACACTGCGATCAGGATATAGGTCATCCACCTTTGGATAAGGTGGAGAAGGTCATGGCCGACCACGGCGATGACGATCGACACAGCGATGATGATCGGGTACCAGAACCATGTCGCCTCTGGGAAGATTCCGATGCCCTGAGCGACGAGGATGGTGTCGAAGACGAGGAATCCGACGTAGACGAAGACTGTTGCGATGAAGGGCAGCAGAACCCCACGGCTGCCGAACTGCGCCCGGGATTGGATCATCTGCGCCAACCCCATCGTCGGTCCCTGGTTGGCGTGGAATGCCATGAAGAAGGTTCCGAAGCCCACCCCGAGGACGACCGCGAGAATGGAGAATCCCAGACTCAGCCCCATCGTCGGGCCGGTGAAGCCCACGACGAGAGTTGTCAGGACGAAGTTTCCGGCGAACCAGAATGGGCCCTGGTGCCAGACCTTTCCGTGGCGTTCGGACTCGGGGACGACATCGATCGATCTGGATTCGATGACCGAGTCGGTTCTCTCTGAGTGCAACTGTGATGACATCATTGTCTCCTGAGGTCGGCGCTCTTCAGCGCTGTGGGTCTTCGCTCATTGCAGATTCGGACGTGCCGTGCGCATCGCTCCGCATCGCAGAGTAGAGATCGGTCCGGCGATCGGCGAAGACATCGCTGTATGCGGACAGCTTCTTGTTTCTGCTCTCGCTCAGATCGACGTCCGCGGTGATGGTCTCTGTCCGGCTCTGGTCGAGATCGGCCATATCGAGCGGCCATCCGTTCGCATCGACGATCACTGATGCCGATGTCCAGTCGATGCCGCGTTCGACACCCGTGCGGTCGCACGCGGCGATGGAGACACGGTTCATCGCCGCCTGCGCCTGGGTGCGCACGACTTCGCCGGGCCTCTCCCCCGCCGGCCGCGGCATCCTCGGCCAATTGACAGGGGCGCAGATCAGGTCTGCCCCACGCAGCGCTGGGTTACGGATCCATTCGGGGAACTCGAGATCGTAGCAGATGACGACGGAGATTCGACCATGCTCTGTCTCGATGACCGGCGGGGCGGCCTCACCGGCAGTGAAGACCGTCCGTTCGGCGTCCCAGAGATGGGCTTTGCGGTAGATGACGGGGGCCCGTCCCGGAACGAGAACAGCTGCGCTGTTGTAGGGCGCCCCATGCTCGTTGGCTTCGCAGAAGCCGGCAACGACGATCGCACCCCTCTCATCAGCGGCCTGCCTCCAGCTCGATACCGCGAGTCCGTCAGCGGTTTCAGCAGCAGCGTCGGCTTCGACCGAGTCCGCGAACGCGTATCCCGAGCTGGCCAATTCTGGAAAGACGACGACTCGAGCACCGCCGTCGACCGCCCGGTGGAAGAGCGCAAGGCTCTCGGCCACGTTCGAACGGACATCGCCGAAGACTGGGGCGTACTGGCAACACGCGATTTTCGTCATGCCAGCGAGAATAGTGTCTCAGTGCACATCGCCATAGCCATTCGCGAGGCCTATTTGGCTGTGAGTGCACGTTTGTCAGGCAACTCGACCAATCAGTTCATTTCACAGCTCCCTGCACGGTCCATTCATGCGAAACTGTATCGACTGTGCTTTTCGATCTTGGGAGGTAGCATGCCGGGACACGTTTCCGAACAGTCACAGAGAAGGGTGTTGCAAGCGCTTCGAGACGATGGCCGAGCCAGCTTCGCTCACATCGCCAAGGCTGTGAGACTGCCGCGTCACCAGGTCGCCTCCATTGTGCAGACTGCTGTCGCTCGCGATGAACTTCGTCTGACTGTGTCGATCAGTCCGGCTCTCTTGGGCCTCGAACGGTTCGCTTACCTGCAGATCGCCGTCTTGGGCCCCGTGCATCCTGCACGGGACGCACTCGTGTCGATGCAGGAGACCACCTTCGTCGCCGATGTCGCCGGCCGCTATTCCATTGACGCCGAAGTGAGAGTCGGCCCTGACCCTCATCTGCGGCGCACCCTCGACACCATTCTCCAGCTTCCGGGTGTCAGCGACGTCCGCACCACACTCTATGAGTCAATCGAGGTCAATCGCTTCTCGCCGTTCCACACGGCTGCGACTCCACTGACGATCGATGAGGCCGACCGTGCGATCATCAGGCACCTCCACACTGATGCGCGAGCCTCCTATCGACAACTGGGGGAAGCCTCTGGCCTGTCCCCCAGCGGGGCGCGTCTGCGATTCGACAGGCTGCTCAGGGGCGGGGCGATCAAGGTCGTCGGCATTCCGGTTCGCACCGGACAGCCCGAGACGCCGACGCTGGGCGTCGGGCTTCGAGCAAGCGTGCCTGTAGGCGAGCTCGTGCCACGGCTCACAGCTCTCCAGCCCGAGTTCTTGGCGGTCGCCATCGGTTCCTTTGACTTCATCGCAACGATTTCGGCCGAATCGGCCCACGAACTCGTCGAGACGATGGATCGCCTTCGTGGCATCGAGGGCGTTGCTGAGGTGGACTGCTGGGCGAATCTGAAGATCGCCAAAGAACAGTACGGGGAGAGCGACAGCCTCCCCATCACCGCCGGCTGAGGAGGCCCGCCGCGTCCGGGCAGCTCAGTTCGCTGCTCCGTCGGTTCTCCTCCTCCGCATCTGCTCGAGGTCGAGCAGATGCCGCTTCTTCTCCTCACCCCACGCATACCCGGTGAGAGACCCATCGGCACCGATCACCCGATGGCACGGGACGACGATGCTGATGGGGTTCTTCCCGTTCGCCGCTCCCACAGCTCGGGCGGCGCCTGGTCTTCCCAGCGCTGCCGCCAGTTCGCCGTAGCCGGCGGTCCGACCATAGGGAATCCCGGTGAGAGCCTTCCAGACCGAACGTTGGAACTCGGTGCCCACCGCCGCGAGCGGCAGATCGAACTCGGTGCGGTCGCCCGCAAAGTACTCCCGCAGCTGTGCCTCGGTTTCGGTGAAGATCGCCAGCCCATCGGCAGGCGTCGGTACGACCCCATAGCCTGCGTGCACGCGTCGCGTGATCTCATCGGAGGTATCGAGATAGAGCCCGGTGAGGTGTTCACCATCGGATGTCAGCAGCACGGGACCGACCGCCGTGCCGAGCACCGTCGAATGGACCGGCGCCGAAGAATTCGGCAATCGGAGCGCGGAGGTGGTCGATGAATCGTTGATTGTGGTCATATCAGCCGTCCTTGATCATATGGTCTGTGCGTTGAGGTTCGCTCATCGAGTCGTCTTCGAGTGATGTGCCCAGAGGATGTGGGTGAGGTAGGAGCGCCAGGGGCTGACGGCCGAGAGGACGTCTGCCCATTCCTCATCGCCCCGCGCCCTCACGCCGGAGGCGTCGATCTCGGTCAGGGCCTTCTTCACCCCGAGATCGGAGGCGAGGAAGACATCGGGGTCGCCGAGAGCGCGCATGCGGATGTATCCGCTGCTCCAGGGTCCGATCCCCGGCAGGGCGAGGAGCCGACGATCCGCGTCCGACCGATCACTGCCGGCTCCGAGGTCCAGGCTCCCCTCCGCCAGGGATGTCGAGAGTGCATGGATCGTGCGGATCCGTGCGGCCGGCAGAGCCCAGTCCTCGGCGGGCACAGCAGCGATCGTCGCGGCGGTGGGAAACAGCCGATCGACGCCCGCAGCCCTCAGCTCCGGAGGAAGCAGTTCTCCGGCGCCGGCGACGAGGCGTTGAAGATGTGTGCGTGCCGCGGCCAGAGAGATCTGCTGTCCGAGCACGGTGCGCAGCGCCAATTCGATGGGATCACTGTGGCCGGGGGAACGTATGCCGGGATGCGAGGCGACGAGACTGCCCAGCCCCGCTGCGCGCAGAGTCGCCTCGACCGCCGCAGGGTCGGCGTCGAGGTCGAGGAGCCGTCGGGCTCGGGCGACTGCGCTGCCGAGGTCGCGGGTGTCGGCCAACCGGAGACGACACTCGACGAAGTCTCCTTCTCTTCGGCGCAGAGTCACCACCGCCGGCCCATGCGCCAAGCGCATCGACCGCGTATAGGCTCCGCCGGCGAGGCTTTCGATTCCATTCACTGCGCGCACTCGCAAGTAGTCGAGAAGGTACTCGAAGTCGAGGGGCGGGCGATAGGCGAGTCGGAGCACGAGTTCGTCCGCCGCAGGTTCCCCCGTCCCGGAGGTGCGCAGCTGCCTGGGACTGAGCGAGTACATCTCGCGGAAGGTGTCGTTGAACTGGCGGATGCTGGCGAACCCGGCGGCGAAGGCGATGTCGCTCATCGGCATCGCCGTGGCTTCGATCAGTGTCCGGGCGGTGCGCACACGCTCGGTGCGAGCCAGTGATAGGGGTCCGGCACCGAGTTCGGCCCGCACGAGCCGGCTGAGCTGCCGGGAGCTGTAGCCGAGCTCCGCGGCCAGACCTTCGACCCCAGCCCGGTCGATGAGGCCGTCGCGGATGAGTCGCACAGCGCGAGCGACGACGTCGCCTCGGGTGTCCCAGTCCGGGGAGTTCGGGCTGGCGTCGGGCCGGCATCTCCTGCAGGCTCGGAAACCGGCTTCAGCGGCCGCGGCAGCCGTGCTGAAGAACTCGACGTTCTCACGCCGCGGCGTCCTGGCCGGGCAGGACGGTCGGCAGAAGATGCCAGTGGTGCGCACCGCCGTGAAGAACATTCCGTCGAAGCGTCGGTCACGTGAGGCGACGGCCTGATAGCACTGGTCGGTGGTGAGCATGCCTCCATTGTGCTCGTCGCCGTCGGCCATTACTAGCGGTTTTCGGTCATCGCAGTTCGGGCGAGCGCCTCGGAAGGGGGACGGAAGCCGTCCCGATGCTCTGAACGTTCAGCCGTTCTCCGGCCAGTAATGGGAGTCGGGCACGGAGCGCTTGCCGAAGATGGCCTGTCCGACTCGGACGCAGTTCGAACCCTCTTCGACGGCCACCTCGAAGTCACCGGACATGCCCATCGACAGCCGACCGGCGCCGATGAGATCCGGATCGGTCTCCCGTGCCTGCTCGCGCAGCTCGGCGAGCATTCGGAAGCAGGGACGCACGCGTTCGACGTCCGAAGAGAAGATCGCCAGGGTCATAAGGCCCTGCACCCTGAGCGTGTCGAATTCCCGCACTGCCCGGAGGAAGCCGAGCAGCTCTTCGGGCGGCATGCCGAACTTCGAGTCCTCGGCTGAGGTGTTGACCTGCACATACACGTCGAGGCTGCGTCCCTCACCCTGGAGCCGACGGTCGAGGGCACGTGCGACCTTGAGCCGGTCGAGAGCCTGGAATTCGCTTGCGAACTTCGCCACCTCTTTGGCCTTGTTCGACTGAAGATGGCCGATCACCGCCCAGTCGATGTCGAGATCGGCCATTTCATGGGACTTCCGATGCGCTTCCTGGACCTTGTTCTCCCCCAGCTTGTGGCACCCGGCCTCGACGGCCAGGCGGATGCGCTCCTGGGGAACGGTCTTGCTCACAGGGAGCAGTTCGATCTCCGAACGCTCGCGACCCGAACGTGCAGCGGTCGCCGCGATGCGTTCGTCGACCTCGGCGATGTTCGTGCGGAAATCTGCGACGGTCAGCGCCGTCGCATACTCTTCATCGTGACTGAGTCCGTAGTTCTCTCCCATGCCCTCATGGTACGCGCGGTCCTGCTGCCGGCAGAACCGCCCGCTCCCGCCCCGATCGGCATCCGGCAGGGCGGCTGTTTCCTGCACGCACGGACGATCTCGGCCACAATGGTGGTCAGGGAGCCTCTTGACCGATCAGAAAGCCAGCGAATGACATCGACACCGGGACGCCGATTGGCCAATATCGGGCCCATCGAACAGCTGCGCGCCGGTCGCCTCTGGCGACGCCTGCCTCAGCTCTTCATCGGGCTCTATCTCTTCGGCGCGGCGATGGCGATGATGGTCACGGCAGGCCTGGGGATGATGCCCTGGGACGTCCTCCATTCGGGTATCCTCAGGCATGTGCCGCTGACGTTCGGAACCATCGTCACACTGCTGTCCTTCGTCGTGCTCCTCATCTGGATCCCGCTGCGGCAGCAGCCGGGCATCGGTACGGTCCTCAACGCCCTTCTCATCGGTCCCTCGCTCGACCTCACCCGCCTGTTCCTGCCCCACCCCGAGCATCTCGGATGGAACATCGCGCTCATGGTCGGAGGCGTCGTCCTCAACGGGGCCGCCTCGGCGATGTATATCGGCTCACAGTTCGGGCCGGGTCCCCGCGATGGTCTGATGACCGGCCTCTCCCGCGTCACCGGACGCTCCATCCGACTCGTGCGCACCCTCATCGAGGTCACCGTCGTCGCCGTCGGCTGGCTTCTCGGCGGAGTGGTCGGCATCGGCACCGTCCTCTACGCGGTGGGGATCGGGCCCATCACGCAGGCGCTGCTGCCGACCTTCACCGTCGAACTCCGACCGCGGCAGGACGGCTGAGCCGCCTGCTCGAAAACGGCTTCACTCCATCGAATCGAGGATGTCGGTGAGGTCGTCGAAGGTCGTGAGCGGATTGACGATCGCGAACCGAGCGTTGGGCCTGCCGGCATGTGAACTGGGAACGACGAAGGCCCGCTGATCCTCGAGAAGCCGGTCCGACCAGGCCTCGTAGTCCTCACGCTGCCAGCCGTCGCGTTCGAAGACGACCACGGACAGTTCGGGTTCGCGGACAAGACGCAGGTTCTCGCGCCGCCTGATCTCGGTGGCGATCTCACGTGCCAGGTCGATGGAGTGACCGATCGCCTCCCGGTAGGTCTCGGCGCCGTAGCTGGCCAGTGAGTACCACAGCGGCAGCCCGCGCGGACGACGTGTCAGCTGGATGGCGAAGTCCGAGGGGCTCCACTCCTGCGCCTCGGTGAGGGTGTCGAGGTACTCGGCACGCTGCGTGTGCGCTCGTCGCCCCGTGTTCGGGTCACGGTAGATCAGCGCGCAGGCGTCGAACGGGGCGAAGAGCCACTTGTGCGGGTCGACGATGAGCGAATCGGCCTGTTCGACCCCGGCGAACCGGTGCCGGACCTGAGGAGCGAGCATCGCCGCCAGACCGTAGGCGCCGTCGATGTGGAGCCAGAAGTCGAATTCCTCCTTCAGTGCCGCGATGCCCGCGAGATCGTCGATGGTGCCGAAATTCGTCGTCCCCGAGGTCGCCACGACCGCGATCACGGCATCACCGTGCTCTGCGAGCGCCTCACGCACACCTTCGGGACGCAGGATCCCGTCCTCGCCGGTGGGCACCGGCGCGACGTCGACGTCCATGACCTCAGCCGCCGAGGCGACCGACGAATGGGCCTCGGCGCTGCACACGATCACCCACCGGGCCGGCCTCGCGGCCGCCAGCTTCTCCTTCTTCGCATTGCGCGCGGCCACGAGTGCGGAGAGGTTGCCGATGGTCCCGCCCTGGACGAAGACTCCTCCGGCGGTCCCCGGCAGACCGAACTCTCCCGCCAGCCACCGCAGCACCTCGTTCTCGGCGTGGACGACACCGGCGCCTTCGAGCCAGGAACCGCCGTAGAGGGCGCTGGCGGAGACGACCAGGTCGAAGGCCACGGCGGCCTTCGTCGGAGCACTGGGGATGAAGGACAGGTACTTGGGGTGATCGGTCGAGATGCATGCGGGAGCGAAGATGTGCTCGAAGATCGCCAGCGCCCGCGCTGAGCCCAGCCCCTCCTCTGTGACGGTGGGCCCGGCCAGGCGACGCAGCTCGGCCTCGGAGGTGGGGTGGTCGAGCGGAGTGTCCTCCGCCAGAGTGCGCCGTCTCGAATACTCGAGGACCAGGTTCACCAGATTGCGGGTCTCATCGGAGACGACGTGCATGCGTGAGTGGAGACTGTCGGTCATAGGTCCTCCCGGGTCGTGTCGGATGCCGATGGGCGCGGCCCATCAGCACGAGACTATCGGCAACTGCGACTCCTGTGGGCGCGGCGAGCGCGATTGTCACGATCAGACTCGCGCGCTCCCGCCCTCCGGCTCGCCGGACCACCGTCTTCCTCATCAATGCCGTAATCGCAAGTTCTGACTATTGATCATAAATACTTGCGATCTGTCGGTTTCCGGGATAGATTCGGCCCATGAGCAGCACCCCGGGACACGGCTCGACCCCGTCTCGAGCCAAGGAGGCGATCGTCGGCACCGGTCTGTCCCAGCGGCAGGTCGCCAAGGCGATCGGCATCGACGAGACGAAGCTGTCGAAGGCCCTGTCCGGTCAGCGGCGCTTCACCGCCGATGAGCTTCTCGGGCTGGCGACGTCGACCGGAGTCACCGTCAGATGGCTGCTCGGAGACGAGTCGCAGGTCTCGGCGGCACCAGAGTCGCTGGCTCCCGAGGCACAGAACCTGACCGACGTCGAGGGGCTGACCGCCGCGGAGGCGACTCCGCGCCGGCACATCGTCGAAGTCGCCTGGAACCTCTTCTCCCGACACGGCTATGACTCCGTGCGCATCGCCGATATCGCGGAGACCGCGGGCGTGTCGAGCGCGAGCGTCCACTACCACTTCACGAACAAGTCGGAGCTCTTCGCCGCCACGCTGGACTATTCGGTCAAGCTCGCCTTCGACCGGCAGATCGCCTGGCTCGACGGCATCGACGATCCGAAGCACCGGCTCGAACGTCTGCTCGAGCTGCAGTCGCCGATCGGGCAGACAGCACACCGCGAGTGGTCGATCTGGCTGCAGACATGGGCTCGACTCGCGCTGGAGGACGGAGGCTCGACCGAGTACCCGGCCAGCTACGAGCGCTGGTCGCGGACCGTGCGCAGCACCATCGAAGACGGTCAGGCCGAAGGGCTCTTCCGCCGCGGCGACAGTGCCGCCATGGCCGATGAGCTCACTTCCCTGCTCGATGGGCTCGGGGTCAAGGTGCTCACCGGAGTCATGGACCCCGGGACGTTCAGAATCCGACTGCAGACCTATCTCACCCGTTCGATCATCAGAACCCAACCAGAGGAGGAGTCACAATGAATCGCAAGGTCATTCTCACCTGTGCAGTCACAGGGGCCGGAGACACGACCGGCAAGAGCGAACACGTTCCCGTCACCCCGGAGGAGATCGCGAATGACGCGATCGCCGCCGCCCGCGCCGGAGCCTCTGTCGTCCACATCCACGTCCGCGACATCGAGACCAAGCAGAGCTCGCGAGAGGTCTCCTACTACCGCGAGGTCGTCCGCCGCATCCGCGCGGCCGACGTCGACCCAGTCATCAACCTCACGGCGGGCATGGGCGGCGACCTCGTCGTCGACCCGCAGGATCCGCTGACGACCATGCCGGGCACCGACCTCATCAACGCCCTCGACCGTCTCCCCCATGTCGAAGAGCTGCTGCCCGAGATCTGCACGATCGACTGCGGAACGCTCAACTTCGGGGAGGGTTCGAACATCTACGTCTCCACCCCGGACATGCTGCGGGAGGGCTCGAAGCGGATCCAGACGCTGGGGGTGCGCCCCGAACTCGAGATCTTCGACACCGGCAACCTGTGGTTTGCGAACGTGCTCGTCGAAGAGGGCCTCATCGATGCTCCGCCGCTGTACCAGCTGTGCATGGGCATCCCGTACGGTGCGCCGGCTGATCCCGGACTGCTGGCTGCCATGGTCAACATGCTGCCCAGGGGCGCGCAGTTCACCTCGTTCGCCATCGGTGCCAACCAGCTGCCCTGGGTCGCCCAGTCCGTGCTCGCAGGCGGTCATGCCCGCGTCGGCCTCGAGGACAATCTCTACATGTCCAAGGGAGTCAAGGCCACGAACGCCGACCTCACCTCCCGCGCCGTCGACATCATCACGAGCCTCGGCGCGTCCGTGGCAACCCCCGACGAAGCCCGCGAGATCCTCGATCTGCGCGTCCAGACCCCGACCATCACAGGAGCCGATCTGTGAACGATTCCCTCACCGACACCCCCGTCGTCTACCCTGACTTCGACTCGATCACCACGGTCACCTGCGTCGGTGCCGGCACGATCGGCGGCGGCTGGGCGGCCTATTTCCTCGCCCAGGGCTTCCGAGTGAAGATCTGGGATCCCGCTCCCGACGCCGGGGAGAAGTTCTCCCGCCTCCTCGACGCGGCCTGGCCCGCGCTCGAGGAGCTCGACATGGTCGCCGGCGCCGACCGCACCGCGTGGTCCGTGCACACCGACCTCGCCGAGGCAGTGACCGGAACCGGCTTCGTCCAGGAGTCGGCTCCGGAGGATCTGGACCTCAAACGCCGGCTGCTGTCCCAGGTCGATGCCGTCTGCGATCCGGGCATCGTCATCGGCTCCTCGACGTCCGGCTACAGCATGACCGAGATGGCCACCGAGGCGGCCCATCCCGAACGTCTGGTCGTCGGACACCCGTTCAATCCGCCGTACCTCATCCCGCTCGTCGAAGTCGTCGGTGGCCAGGAGAGCTCGGCTTCCGCAGTCGACTGGGCAGCCGATTTCTATGCCCACATCGGCAAGTCCGTGATCCGGATGGACCGCGAGGTGCCCGGATTCATCGCCAACCGGCTCCAGGAGGCGCTGTGGCGCGAAGCTCTGTACATGGTCGAGCAGGGCGAGGCCACCGTCGAGCAGCTCGACCGCTCGATCACCGACGGACCCGGCCTGCGGTGGCCGTTCCAGGGACCGATGCTCACCTTCCACCTCGCCGGCGGCGAGGGCGGGATGGCCCATATGCTCGACCACTTCGGACCGTCCCTGAAATCGCCGTGGACGCGTCTGACGGCACCCGAGCTCACCCAGACACTCCGAGACGACGTCGTCGCCGGCTGCGATGTCGAGAGCGGCGAGCGCACGATTCCGGATCTCGTCCGTCACCGGGACGCCGGGATCATCGCGCTGCGGAAGCTCACCGCAGAACTCGCCGCCACCCATGGCGCGGATGCGGCAGCGACTGCCGCCGCGGTTCCGACCGAGCCGACCCCGTCCGAGGTCGCATCGGACCGGGCGGAGAGTCTTCCCGTCTACCTCACAGAGGTCAGCGAGGACTGGATCGACTACAACGGGCACATGTCCGAGGCCTTCTACGTGCTCGTCTTCGGCTTCGCCACCGACCAGGTGATGGACCACCTCGGTCTCGACGCCGACTATCGGAACTCGGCGAAGGCCTCGCTGTACACCGTGGAATCCCATATCCGCTACCTCGACGAGGTGGCCCTCGGGTCACAGCTGAGCGTCGTCCCGAGTCTCGTGAGCGCCGGGGAGAAGAAGCTGCATCTGGCCTATGAGATGTACGTCGACGAGCGACTCGTCGCGACCGAGGAGATCATGGCACTCCACGTCGACCAATCGACGGACGCGGTCGTGGCTTTCCCCGCCGCCATCGCCGAGAGGATTGCGCGGACGATCACGCATCGGCCGGAGTGGGTCGGGCGCGCGATCGGCTGATCACCGCTGCCCGATCAGGGGCCGGCCGGTGGACGCGGGCAGGCCCCGACCGAGGTGCGGCCGCTGCCCACCGGCCGCACCTCGGATCGGCGGGTTTCGTCAGGATTCGAGAAGTCATCTGCGGACAGCGGCGCTATCCTGAAGTTCCCAACCGATCGTCCGGTGCGACCGCACCGCCGAGCCCACTGAGGAACCGATATGTCCGCTGATGCCGCCGAGACGACAACGATCACCTTTCCAGCCATCGCCGAGCTTCTCGGCGACCGGCCCATTCTGCGCCTGCCACAGGACGCCAGCGACCGATTGCCCTCCCGAGGGCAGGTCGCAGTCGACGGCAGCATCGACGGCACCGACTTCACCACGGTGGTCGAACCCGACGGCCGCCGAGGTCACTGGATCAGCATCGAGCCCGACCTCTGGCAGCGCCTAGGCACCTCCCCCGGCGAGGCAGTCGAAGTCAGCCTGAACCCGCGGAAGGAATGGCCTGAAGTCACCGTGCCCGAGGATCTGCAGGCGGCTCTCGACGCGGCCGTGGACCTCGATGAGGTGTGGACGAGCCTGACGCCGATGGCCCGCTGGGAATGGGTGCGGTGGATCAGAGCCACGAAGAGCGCAGACACACGGGCTCGGCGGGTGGACGTCGCGATCTCGAAGCTCGAGTCCGGCAAGCGCCGCCCCTGCTGCTTCGATCTGTCGTCGTGCACCGACCCCGAGCTGTCCAAGAGCGGCAAGCTGCTCGGGCTCTCCTGAACCCTGGGCCGGGTTCGGCTCAATCCGCTGCGGGCGCGCGGAGGACCGCGCGCCCGCGGCGAATGGTCAGTGTCAGGCCGGCACCGATGGTCGAGACTATCGCGGCGGCCGCGAACAGCAGCCAGAACCCGCCGACCAGAGCGACGAGACCGGCTCCGAGCAGCGGCCCCACGAGCTGTCCGAGATTGGCGGCACTGTTGACGAGGCTGAGGTCTCGAGCATGGTCATCGGGATCGAGGAGCAGGTCCGTGGCCAGGGCGAGGCTGACGGCCATGTACGCCCCATAGCCTGCCCCCATGACTCCGGCGGCCACGGCAGTGGCCATGAAGCTCGGGCTGATGAGGATGATCACGCCCGAGGCGGCCTGCACCAGCGCGGACAGAACCGTCCACAGTCTCCGGTTCCCTCTGCGGTCGGTGACGATGCCGACGAGGACCGCTGCGAGGACGACGAAGACCGTGTAGATGACGATGAGCACGAGCAGACGACCCTCGGCGTCGGGGGCGGGAACCCTGATGCCGTAGAGCAGGAAGAACAGCAGCAGCGAGGTGCCGAAGGCATTGCCGACGTTGATGATGAATCGGCTGATGAGAAGTCTCGTGAAGCTCGGGTCGACGAGCGAGGAGATGCGTGCCCGGGTGAGTTCCGCACGAGCGCGCAGGGCGAGCACTGCGGCATGCGGCGGCGGAGGGTCCGGCAGCAGGACGGCGCTCAGCGTCCCGATGAGGAGGATGAACCCGGCGAGCACGACGTAGGATGCGCCGGTGCTCAGCCCGAGCAGGACGATGGCTCCGACACCGACGACGATGCCCACCGCTTGGGCGGAGCTCGCCGCGGCCGATGCGGCACCGCGCTGGTCGTCGAGCTGGTCGGCGATGAGGGCAGTGAAGGCGGCCGAAGCCACGGAGACCCCCACCGAGGTGACTACCCAGGCGGCACCGATCAGCACCGGGCCTTCGGCGCTGCCGGTGAGCAGGAGTCCGACAGCGGCAAGGAACGATCCGCCGATCGCCCAGGGCCGGCGTCGCCCGATCCGGAGGCGCGTGCGATCGGAGAACCGGCCTGCCACGGGTGCGACGATGACCCCGGCCAGGCCGCCTGTCGAGAGCACCAGCCCCGACCAGACGACGCCGTCGATCCAGTGGGCGCTCTGGGTGTCGAGCTGCAGCGGCAGCAGCAGCTGGATCGGCGTGAGCTGCACGGTCCAGATCGCCAACCAGGCGAGGGTGAACCACACCATCCATACCGACGACACGCGCGGCCGACCTCCAGGGTCGCCTCGGCGATCGGGATCGGTGGCGAAGCTCATGCCCGGGCAGCGGTGATCAGATCGCGATACCAGCGGTAGGAGGCCTTCGGGGTCCTGGTTCCGGAGTCCATATCGACGTGGACGAGTCCGAAGCGCTGGGTCCACCCATCGGCCCATTCGAAATTGTCCAGCAGCGACCACACCGTGTAGCCGTCGATGACCACGCCGGCGGCCAGGGCCTCGGTCACAGCGCGGAGGTGCTCGCGCAGGTAGTCGATGCGCCGGACATCGGCGATCTCCTCCTCGCATGTGTCCGGTTCGGGGAAGGACGCCCCGTTCTCGGAGATGACGACAGGGGGCAGACGGTCGCCGTAGCGGTGCTGCATGTCGATGAGGAGATCCCGCATCGTATCTGGCCGGATCGGCCACATCGGGCCGAACCCGGTCGTCGCAGCTCCGGGAGTCGGAACCATCTCGAAGGGCAGAGGACCGCTGGCTGCGCGCACAGTGATCGGGTTGTAGCAGTTGAAGCCGTAGACCTCGTTCGGCGCCGAGATGAGTTCCATGTCTCCGGCGAACACGGGCATCTCGGCCCCGAACCCGGTCAGATCGGGGTAGGCGCCGAGGAGCAGCGGATCGGCGAAGAGCCGGTTGAGGATCGTGTCGAGCATTCCCGCGGCTGCGAGGTCGGCCTCGGAGGAGGTCTCGGGCAGGATGAGGCTGTGGTTGATCGCAGGCGAGACCTGCCGAGAGCCGTGTTCGCGCAGGATCGCGGCGGCGATGCCGTGGGCGAGCAGCTGATGATGGACTGTCGGCAGAGCGTCGAAGAGCATTGTGTGCCCGGGAGCCAGTTCACCCAGTGCGTACCCCTGCAATGCCGTCGATGCGGGTTCGTTGATGGTGTACCAGTGGTGGACCCGGTCACCGAGGCGGTCGGCCACGATCGAGGTGTACTCGCCGAAGCGGTGAGCAGTGTCGCGATCGAGCCAGCCGCCGGCTGATTCCAAAGCCACCGGCAGGTCCCAGTGGTACAGGGTCGGTTCGGGTGTGATCCCGGCGGTCAGGAGCCCGTCGACGAGGCGGTCATAGTAGTCGAGGCCCGCGAAATTCACGCTCGGGTCGATGCCCGCTTCCGGGACGATGCGAGTCCAGGAGATCGAGAACCTGTAGCGATCGATGCCGAGGCCGGCGAGCAGCGCGATGTCCTCGTCGAACCGATGGTAGCTGTCCGGTCCCGGTTCTGCTGTGCTGCCGTCGACGACGTTTCCCGGGGTGTCGACGAAGTCATCCCAGATGGAACGCCCGCGCCCATCGGCGGTCCGTGCGCCTTCGATCTGGAAAGCAGCCGTGGCGGCGGAGAATCGGAGCCCGGCGAGTTCTCGAGCATCGAGGGGAGGAATGCCGTCCATGCGTCGAATATGTCATGGAAGAGCACGGCCCGCAACAGACCCGTCAGATGCGGACCGGACCGGGAGTGGAGTGGTTCCAAGGGTGTCTGTGGAGCTAAGGGGAATCGAACCCCTGACCTTCTCATTGCGAACGAGACGCTCTACCAACTGAGCTATAGCCCCTTGCGGTACTCAGCTTACGCCTGACACCCCCGCAGACCAAAATGGCTTCGTCACTGAACATGTCGGCAGTCGCATTCCTGGTGACGGGCCTGGTCGACGGGTACAGTCGGCAGTGAGTCCCCTCGATGAAAGGACGTGTTATGACCCAGGAATTCGGAACAGTCGTCATCGGCGCAGGCATCGGCGGCGGCACCGTTGTCGAGTCGCTGCGCGAAGCCGGCTATCCCGCCTCGATCGCTCTCGTAGGAGCCGATCCGGCTGCTCCCTATTATCGCCCGGACCTGTCGAAGAAGGTGATGCTCGAAGGCTCGGATCCGGCCGATTCCGCTCTGCGCGGTGAGGAATGGTATGGGGCGCACGATGTGAGCACGTTCTTCGGCACGGAGGTCAGCTCCATCGATCCGGCAGCGCGGACCGTGACTCTCGATGACGGGGAACAGATCCGGTATGGCCAGGCGATCCTGGCGACCGGCTCGACCCCGCGCACGCTGGGTGTGCCCGGCGAGCAGCTGGCCAACGTCCACACCCTCCGCGACGTCGGAGACGCAGTGGCCATCCGTTCGCAGTTCGGCAAGGGCAAGAAGGTCGCCGTCATCGGCGGAGGCTGGATCGGCCTCGAGGTCGCCGCGGCGGCGAGGAGCCACGACTGCGATGTCACGGTCATCCTCCACACGGATGAATCACCTCTCTCGAGCGTGCTCGGGCGGGAGCTCGGCCAGCACTTCGAGGAGCTGCACGAGAAGAACGGCGTCACCTTCCTCAAGCAGGCGGATACGACGTCGTTCGTCGGTTCCACCGCCGTCGAAGCCGTCGAGACCAGCGTCGGCAGCGTCCCTGTCGATCTCGTCGTCATCGGCATCGGCGCGGATCCGACTGTCGAGACGGCCGCCTCGGCGGGCCTGAAGACGGACGACGGTGTCCTCGTCGATGAGCACATGCGGACCTCCGACGGCAGCATCCTGGCCATCGGCGACCTCGCGAACGCCCAGAACATCCTGCGCGGTGAACGCCTGCGGATCGAGCACTGGGACAACGCGGTGAGACAGGCCGAGGTCGCGGCCTCGACGATCACCGGCGGCAACCGGGCCTACGATTGGCAGCCGTACTTCTACACCGATCAGTACGACCTCGGCATGGAGTACGTCGGTCGCGGCAGCGCCGGCGATGAGGTCGTCCTCCGCGGTGACAAGTCCAGCGGCGAATTCATCGTGTTCTGGAGAAGGGACGGGCGGGTCACTGCGGCCATGAACGTCAACGTCTGGGACTATGGCGACGAGCTTCGCGCCCTCATCGGCAAGGAGGTCTCCGCCGAGCGCCTGGGCGATGAGCAGGTCCCGGTCGGCGAACTCTGATCAGTGCCGGTGACACAGGCTCGCGGGGTCGGTGGCTGCGGCCGCCGGCCCCGAGTCATGGATGCCGGCCGCCGTCGCCTCTGGCATCCTGGGAGACATGGATTCGCTCTTCGCCGATGAGGCTTTCGACCGTCGACCGAGCATCGTCGCTCCGGGCGCGGTGTGGATACCGGGATTCCTCTCCGAGCAGGCGCAGAGCTGGATCATCGCTCGCTGGGCCGAATGGCAGTCCGGACCGGTGCCGCCCCATGCCACCACCATTGCCGGCCACCCGATGAGTGTGCGCACGATCGGTCTCGGGTGGCATTGGCGGCCGGGTCGTTACGATCGCCGCGCCGCCGACGTCAACAACCGCAGAGTGCTCCCCTTCCCCGATTGGATGACACGCTTGGGACGGCAGGTCCTGCAGGCGGCCACGGCAGTCGTCGACGACGCCGACGACCAGCCAGCGGACACTGCTGCCGCCTGGGGATTCGTTCCGAACGGCTACCATCCGGATGTGGCGCTCGTGAACTACTACGATGCGCAGGCGAAGATGGGCATGCATCAGGACAAGGACGAATTCGATCCGGCACCTGTCGTCTCACTGTCCCTGGGCGATACCTGCCTCTTCCGGTTCGGCAACAGCGAGCACCGCAACCGACCGTACACCGATCTCCGTCTGGCGTCCGGCGATGCATTCGTCTTCGGCGGACCGGCTCGGTTCGCCTATCACGGGGTGCGGTCGATCCAGCCGGGAACCGCACCGGAGGCCGGACGTCTGGATCACCTCGGCGGCGGAAGGATCAACATCACGATGCGCACCACCGGCCGCGGCTGAGGCTGCTCTGCGCCAGGAATCAGGATCACTCGGAGCCGAACTCAGGGTCGGTCCGTGCCCGGCTCGACGTCCTCAGCCCCGACCGGCGGCTGCGCGAGCCGGTTCGGGGAGGTCTTGCGGAAGACCGGCTGACCGGAGAGCACCGCGGAACGTGCCAGCGTGTTGCTCGCCACCGAAGACACGATGATCAGGCACAGCACGGCCACGACGGCCATGAGCAGTGACACCCAGTCGAAGCCCGATGCGTGCAGGTCGAAGACGTAGGCGGCGACGACGATGAGCGGCATGCCCAGTCCCGTCGCCGGGGAGAACACATTGATCCGCGACAGCGAGTCGCGGACCCGGAACATCGCCAGTGCGGAGGACAGCAGCAGCAGTGAGCCGGTGATGCCGAAGATCCCGACGAGGACGGTGGCCAGTGTCTCGTTCATCAGCGGTGCCCCCTGGTGAGGATGCGGGCCAGAGCGATGGTCGCCAGTATCCCCACCATGGAGGAGAGGAAGACGACGTCGAGGACGACCGAGGAGGACACGGCGATGCCGAGCATCGTCACGATCGCGATGGACGAGAAGTAGATGAGGTCCGAGACCACCGCCCGCGAACCCTGGTCACGGGCGGTGAGGACTCGGACGAGGCCGATGATGATGGCTGCGGCGAGGATGAGCGCGCAGATGCTGACGACGACGGTCATGGGCGATCTCCTTCGGACTCGGTGCGCAGCCCGGGGGCCCGTCCCCGGGTCATGGCGAGCAGACGGGACTCCATGTCGATGAGTCCGGCCAGGGCCTCTTCCTCCGATTCCTCGAACAGCGCATGGACGAACAGCACGGGCGGCTGTGTCGAGGTCCCGGCGGCGATGGCTGCGACGAGCGTGCCCGGGGTGATCGTGATCGACGAGGCGAAGAGCGTGACCTCGAGGTCCGTGGCGCAGCGCAGCGGAAGCTCGACGATCATCGGCTGCGCGTAATCGGCCCGGAACAGTCGGGTGACGACGGTGAAGGAGCCGGTGACGACGGCCCGCAGGATGAAGCCGACATAGGACACGCCGCGGATGATTCGAATCAAGGTGTCATCACCGCCTGAACGTAGTCGCTGTGATCGAGAAGACCGTCGGCGGCCCGCTGGGTGATGTCGAGCAGCGGCTCCGGGAAGCAGAAGAGCGCCGCGGAGAGGCCGATCATGATCGTGGCCGGCACGAGCAGCCGTGCGGGGATGCGCACACTGCGGAGGATCGGCTGTGCCGGGGCACGACCGGTCTCGGCCGAATCGGGACGATAGGTCTGCATCGGCGGCCCCCAGAAGGTGTTGCGCCATGTGCGCTGCAGGGCCAGCAGGCTGATGAGCGCTCCGACGACGATGGTCGACACGAGGACCCACCCGCGGCTGCTGCCGCTGTCCGTGGCCGCAGTGATGAGCCCGACCTTGCCCCACAGTCCCGAGGTCGGCGGCAGGCCGATGAGCGAGAAGAGTCCGAGGACCATGAGCACGGTCGCCCATCTCTCGCGTCCGGCGAGTCCGGACAGCTTCCGGAAGGACCCAGTCCCGTAGGTCTGCTCGACCGCGCCCATGATGAGCAGCAGGCCGGCCATCGTGATCATGTGATGGACCATGTAGAAAGCGCCGGCGCCGAGCGCGGCCGAGGTCAGCAGGGTGACGCCGAGCAGGATGTGTCCGACGCCCGCGATCATCTGGAATCCGAGGACGTTGCGAACGCGCACCTGCCCGAACCCGGAGATCGCACCGATGAGGATGCTGACCACGGCGACGATGAGCAGCACGGACACCCAGGGGGCAGGGTCACCGTAGACCGTGGTGTAGATGCGGTAGATCGCGTAGAGGCCGACCTTCGAATGGAGCCCGGAGAACAGGGACATCATGCCGGCCGAGGTGTTCGGATAGCTGCGCACGAGCCACCCGTGGAAGGGCGCGCCACCGGCCTTGATGAGCAGCGACAGCAGCACCACGCCGAGGGCGATGCCAGCCTGTCCGGTCGGTCTGCCCTGGTCGGCGAGGACGGCGAGGTTGACCGTGCCGGTGGCACCGTAGACGAACCCGACGCCGATGAGCAGCATCGTCGAGGTGAGCAGGTTGACCATGACGTAGAGACGTCCGATGCCGAGTCTGCGCCAGGTGCCGGTGACGGCGATGAGCGCATAGGCCGGCAGCATCATCACTTCGACGAACACGAAGAAGTTGAACAGATCACCTGTCAGCAGAGCGCCGTAGACGCCGGTGAGCATCATCAGGATCAGCGCCGGCACGAAGCGGTACTGGTCTTCTCCGGTGATGATGAGGAAGAGACAGCTGACGAGCGCGACCAGCGAGGTCAGCACGAGCATGAGCGCGGTGAAGGTGTCAGAGACGAACACGATCGCAAGTCCGGGTACGTAGTCTCCCACTGAATGAGCGATCACCGGTGTGTCCCGATGGATGCCGAGCAGCCAGATTCCGCTGCCGCCGACGAAGATCGGCGCGGCCAGGAGCAGGAGACGGTCGAAGGTGCGAGAGGTGATGAGCACGCTCAGCGCCGAGGACAGCAGAGGCACGCCGATGAGCAGGAGGAGAAGGGCCGAGTTCATGAGTCGCGCTCCTCCCCCGTCTCGGGACTGCGTTTCTGGTCGTCGTCATGGCCGAGCACGGCCAGGGCGAGCATGAAGATGGTCACGGCCAGGGTGATGACGATGGCGGTGAGGACGAAGGCCTGAGGCAGCGGATCCGCCGCTTCGGCCAGACCGCCGCGACCGGCCAGCGGTTCGTCTCTCCAGGCACCGACTCCCGCCGAGAGCAGGATGAAGTTCGCCGCGTGCGAGATGAGGGTGAGGCCGAAGACTCCCCTGACCATCGACCGCTGCATCATGAGGTAGACGCCGCCGGCGGTGAGGACGCCGATGGTGAGTGCGAGGATCACGGTGCCTCCTGCCTTTCGACGGGCGGATCCTCATGCCGTTCGACCGGCGGGTCCCCGCGCAGGATGTGCGTCGAGGTCGCGCGCACCCGCTCCTCCGCCGAAGCCTGGGCGGCCCGTCTGCTGCGTTCCGGCCGTTCCCCGCGGATCGCTTCCATCGGACCGCTGAGCTCGCCGTAGAGCAGCTCGTCGGCGCGTTCGCGGGTGCGTTCGACGTCACGGTGGATGATGCCATTGGTGAGCACATCGTCACCGGCCGGAGTCGCGGCCGAATCCGAGACGCCGAGGAGGTTGAACGACAGCAGCATGAGTCCGAGCACCGCAAGATAGACGCCGAGGTCGAACAGCATCGACGTCGTCCAATGCTGACCGGCGAATTCGGTGTGCATGGGTTTGAGGAAGGAACCGGCGAAGACGAGCCCGATGATCCCGGTCACCACTGCGGTGGCGACGCCGGAGCCGATGAGGTACAGCGGTGCCCGCGGCGGACCGATCGCGCGGTCCTTCGCCGTCGACAAGTAGGCCAGTCCGATGACGGCCGCCCCCACGAGCGCGGCGATGAATCCCCCGCCAGGTGAGTTGTGCCCGCGCCAGAAGATCAGCAGGGAGGTCACGGCCAGCAGCGGGCCGAGGACCTTGATCGTCAGCTGCAGCGGGATGACGTTCGGCCATGCTTCATGGACGGCACGGTAGGCGGTGGTGCCCTTCGGCCTGATCGACACCCACGGCGGGCGCGGGGGTTCGGGAATGTTCTCGGCCGGAGGATCGATGTACTTGTCCTTCACCGTCGACATGACGGCGACGATGGCGATGCCGGCCATACCGAGCACCGTCAGCTCCCCCAGGGTGTCGAGCGCACGGAATTCGACGAGGATCGTGTTGACGATGTTGTCTCCCCCACTGATCTCGGGAGCATGCTCGAGATAGTAGCGGCCGAGATCGGAGCGCTCCCGGCGCCCGTTGAGGACAAGGGTCAGAGCACTCATGCAGGCTCCGACGATGATCGCGAAGATCAGGCGGGGACTCTGCTTCCGTTTCGGATAGCGCCAGAACGACCGAGGCAGCTTCTGCAGCACGAGCATGATCACGATGATCGTCATCGCCTCGACGAGCAGTTGGGTGAGGGTGACGTCGGGGGCGCCGAGGGCGAGGATCTGCACCGTGGCGAGGATCCCGACCGCGGAGAGCGCGACCACTGTCGTCAGGCGCGAATGGGACGTGCAGACCACGAGCACGGCGACGGCGATGAGCACGAGGAGGATGAGGTCCACAGGACGTGCCAGCCCCTCCTGCAGAGGCGGCAGATCCCGGTATACGGCGGGAATCGCACCGATGGCCAGCACGCTCAGCCCCGCCAGGGACAGGGCGAGGTACGGACCGGAATTCGCCGGCCTCACGAATGCCGAGAGCACATGCCCGGCGCGGCGCAGTCCCCGGTTGAGCGCGTCGATCACATCCGAGCCGTCGAAGGGCAGTGTGGCACGGTGGAAGAAGACGAAGACCTGCGAGCGTTTGACGATGATGAGCACACCGACGGCGATGATCAGAGCCGAGGCGAGCAGTTCGATGTTCACCCCGTGCCACAGCGCCAGATGCACAGACCCTGTCGCGGTCGGCATCGCCGCGCGAACCACCTGATCGAGCGGGTTATCGAAGGCGAAGAGCACGAAGCTCAACGGGATCGAGGCGACGATCGGCAAGGCCGCGGCCGTGAGCATGACGGACGAGCCCTGGTGGAGGCGGCGCGGCTCGGGTTCGCGCCCGTCGATGAAGCTGCCCCAGACGGTCTTCGCACAGTAGGCGAACGTGAGCACGGAGGCGCCGACGGCGACGAGGAGAGTCGTCCACCCGGTCCAGTCGCCTCCCGGTGCTTCGCCGAGGGCCACGAACAGGGACTCCTTCGACACGAAACCCAGCAGCGGCGGGATGCCCGCCATCGACGCGCAGCCGATGATCATGACCGCAAACGAGGCGGGGGCGGTGCGCATGAGCTTGGGGATGCGTGCCAGATCGCGGGTCCCCGCGAGATGATCGACGACGCCGACCATCATGAACAGACCGGATTTGAATAGGGCGTGGGCGATGACGTGCAGGGTGGCCGCGGCGATGGCCGCCTCGGTGCCGACGCCGATGACGGCGGTGATGAGACCGAGCTGCGAGACGGTCGAATAGGCCATGAGCTTCTTCACATCGTGCTGGTTGAGCGCGAACCAGCCGCCGAGGCAGGCCGTGACCAGCCCGGCGCCGATGAGCAGACCGTTCCAGGCGGGGGTCGCGTGGAAGGTCGGCGAGAACCGCAGCAGGAGGAAGATCCCGGCCTTCACCACTGCCGCAGCGTGCAGATAGGCCGAGACCGGAGTGGCGGCGGCCATCGCATCTGGCAGCCAGGGATGGAACGGGAACTGGGCGGATTTGGTCATAGCCGCGATCGCGACGAGAAGCGCGACGAGCGTCGTCACCTCGGGCTGGCCCGCCCAGACGGGAGAGCTGATCGCCTCATGCAGGTTCGTCGTCCCGGTCGCCGCGATGATGACCCCGGTCGCGACCAGCAGGCTGAGTCCCCCGATGAAGGTGAAGAGCATGGTGCGCAGGGCGGGCGCCTGCCCCGGCGAGCCGGACCGGGCGATGAGGAAGAACGACGCAAGCGAGGTCAGCTCCCAGCACACGAACAGGACGAGGACGTCGTTGCTGAGCACGAGAGCGACCATGGAGAAGGTGAAGATCACCATCAGCCAGTAGAAGCTCGTATTGCGTCCCGGTGAGAGGTACTTCGTCGAGTAGGCGAAGACCACGGCGCCGATGATCAGCGCGATATAGGTGAAGACGACGCCGATGCCGTCGGCGCGCAGGGCCAGATCGACACCCAGCGTGGGAATCCAGGGATAGGAGACCTCCGGGGTGTTCCCGGCCATCACCTCGGCGGCGGTGGGGGTGAACAGACCAGCCACGCCCAGATAGGCGGCTGCCAAGGGCCAACCGCTGGCCCTCCCCGCAACGCGGGTGAGGAAGGGAGTGAGAGCGACGAGTGCGGCAAGTGCGATAATCGTTAGGATCATGACCGGGCCTCAGCGGCCGCGGGCACAGGTGACAGTTCCTTCACTCACTGATCCTTCATCGCGATGTGCGCACATTGACAGACACAGACTTTCGAAGAATCAGACTATCGACTCGGAGTTCCATGAGCAAAAGCACAATGAGGCCCCAGCCGACGCCGAGGCTGTCGGTCTTCTTCGACGCGCGTTTCACTCGCACGCGGCACCACGACGGGATCTCGCGCTACGGTTCATGCCTGCTGACCGCCCTCCTCAGGGCGGTCGAAGGGACGGAGATCGATGTCACCGCGATCATCAGCGACGAGGCGCAGCTGGCTCTGCTTCCCCACTGTCCGTGGGTCAGACTCAACGACCCCACCTCCCCTGCCGAGGTGGCCGTCGCAGCCAAGCTCAATGCCCTGGGCGCCGACGTCGTGTTCTCGACGATGCAGACGATGGGGTCGACCGGGCGCCGCTACGGCCTCATCCTCACCGTCCACGACCTCATCTACTATTCGCATCCGCAGCCGCCGGGAGACCTCCCGCTGCCCATCCGTCTGCTGTGGCGCGCCTACCATCTCAGCTACGTGCCCCAGCGGATCCTGCTCGACCGGGCAGATGCGGTCGCCGCTGTGTCCGAGACGACGAAGGATCTCATCGCCGCCCACCGACTCACCCGACGACCCGTGAGCGTGGTGTCGAATGCCGCCGAGGTCACCGCTTCGGCTGCGCGCACCGTGAACCGGCATGCCGCGAAGACCCTCATCTACATGGGCGCTTTTCTGCCGTACAAGAACGTCGAGTCCCTCATCCGTGCCCTTGCACACCTGCCGGGTTGGACGCTGCACCTCGCCAGCCGCATCGAGGGGCGCCGAGAGGCGCAGCTGCGCCGACTCGTCCCCGACCGGGCGAAGGTCGTGTTCCATCGTGGGATCAGCGACGCGGACTACGCTCGGCTCCTGGACGAGACCACCGCTCTGGTCACGGCGTCGCAGGAGGAGGGTTTCGGACTGCCGGTGATCGAGGCCATGGCGCAGGGAGTGCCCGCAGCCGTCTCCGACATTCCGATCTTCAGGGAGATCGCCGGGGACGCCGCCGAGTACTTCGACCCCACGGATCCGCGCTCGATCGCGGAGTCGATCACCGCCCTCACGGACGAACAGACCTGGGCACAGCGGTCTGAGGCCGGGCGCGCGCAGTCGCAGGTCTTCGATTGGGATCAGTCGGCGGAAGCGCTCGTCGGACTGATCCGCTCGGTCGACGCGCGCAGGCGGTCCGCAGGCTGAGTGCTCACCGTCGGGTCACACGCCGGCGGGATCAGCGGGCGACCGCGCCCCAGCTGCGCAGCACCCATGCCCCGCCGGTATAGCCGAATTCTCCGTGAGCACAGTTGCGAAGCACCCCGATGCGCCCGGTGCCGCGGAGTCCGAGGAGGATCTCGGCGGCGCCGCGCAGAACGGCACCGTGAGCGACGATCGCCACCGTCTCGGCGGCAGTGGACTCGACGATGTCGGTGATCGCGGCGGCGACGCGCCTCCCAGATTCAGAGCGCGATTCGCCGCCCGGAGGCGCGATGTCGGCACCGGCGGCCCATTCGCTGAGCTCAGCGGACCAGGTGGCGGCCACCTCGGCGCGGGTCGATCCCTCCCACTCGCCGAAGGCCGCCTCACGCAGGCGCTTGTCACGGACCGGTTCGACACAGGTGAGGCGGGCGAGGCTGTCCGCGGTCTCGGCCGCCCGCGAGAGGTCGGAGGAGACGATGAGTTCGGGTCCGAGATCCGCGAGTCCGCGGGCCGCGTCCTCGGCCTGGGCGCGGCCGACGTCGTTGAGGGGGACGTCCGACTGCCCCTGAAAGCGGCCCTCGACATTGAAGTCGGTCTGGCCGTGGCGCCAGAACAGGACCGTCTTCGTCATCGAGCCTCGTCGGAGCCGGGCAGCTGCAGGTCGATGACGGGCACATCCTTCCACAGCCGTTCGAGTGCGTAGTATTCGCGCTGTTCGGTGGAGAATACGTGGACGACGATCTCACCGAAGTCGAGCAGCACCCAGTCGCTGCCGCGGCCTTCGCGGCGCAGAGGCGTGCGATCGTGTTCGAGCTGCACGGCTTCCTCGACGGCGTCGATGATCGACCCGATCTGACGTTCGTTGTCGGCGGAGATGATGAGGAAGGCATCGGTGATGTAGAGCGTGGAGCTCACATCGAGACCGACGAGGTCGGTGCCGAGCTTCTCGTCCGCGGCTCTGGCCGCGGTCCTCAGCAGTTGGGTTGATTCGGCGATCTCGCTCACAAGATCCTTTCGGGTGGATGCAGGAAGGGGGTCAGAGGAACATGACGAGGGCGATGACGATGAGTGCCAATGCGAAGAATGCAGCCACGCCGAGGATGATGTACGGCATCTTCGAGGGCTCTTCGCCCATGAGGATCTTTCCGTCCTGACCGGTCACCGAGCTGGCTCGGATCCGCGTTCCCGGGGGGTTCTCCGTCTCTTCGTCCTCGTAATCGGCGTTCGGCAGGGCCCATGCCTCGGGCACCGCGTCCATGGGACGGGTCTCCGGGTTCGCCGCCAAGGCGCGTGCCGCGTCATCGGACCCGGACTCGGACGCCTGGGTCCCCGCAGAGCCCGACCAGTCCGTCGGGGCATCCGCAGCGCCGGACTCCGACTCAGCCGAGGGTGCCTCCTGTGCAGGAGAAGCCTGTCCGTTCGCCGACTCATCGACCTCCGGGGCCTGGGCCGATGCCGCCGTGACGACCCGCACCCCGGACGTCGAGGGCGGCTGCACGATCGGCATCCGGCGCGAGCGAGAACTCGGCTCGGGCCCCTCGTCCTCCCCCGACGAGGGGGCTTCGGCGCTCAAGACGTCGTCGTCGGACACGGCAGCGCTCGGGGCCTCATCCTCGGTCGCGTTCTGACCGGTCTCGGCAACGCTCCGATCGGTCCCTGCTGCGTCCTCGCCCTCGAGCGCCGAATAGGGCTTGGACAGGGCATCATAGGGTTCGTCGTCGAGCGACGTCGGGCGCGGAGCCGATTCGGCTGTCACCGGAGCTTCGAAGTCGCGTGCCGCGACTTCTTCGGAGGCGCCGCCGAACCCGGCGGCATCGTAGGATTCGTGTTCCTGCTCCGGCTGCTCCGTCTCGTCTGTCGCTTCGGGCAGCTCTGCCGAATCCGTCTCCGAGACTTCGGGCACCGGCCCGGTGAGGCGGCCTTCGGCTGCGGCCCGTCGCTCGGCCAGCTCCTCCTCGTCGGCGACGACCGGCAGGGCCCCGGTGGACAGGTCACCGTTGAGTGAGAGTCCGTGTTCGCGCAGATACCGCTTCTTCTCGGCACGGGACTCGAAGTGCGGCAGCGGAGTCCGCTGCGGGTCGAGACGGTCCTCGGCATTGACAGGCGGTCGTGATTCGAGCGGATGGTCCGAAGCCAGGGCGCCGCGCTCGTGATTGGTCCGCGGTGACGGAGCGGGGTCGATGCGGGAGTCCGTCTCTGCCCCGACCGAGTCGAAACCGGAACCAGATTCGGGACCGGTCTCCGCGCCGGCTGCGGACGCATCCGGCGCCGCTTCCGGCTTCTTCGGCGGCAGCGGGCTGAGCAGATCTGCGCGGGAGTTCGGCGCCTCGTTCGGCTGCTCAGGAACCCCTCGTGCCTCGAACGCCTGTTCCGCCGCCAGCCGCTCGGCTTCTCGCCGGGCTCGACGTGACGTGAACTGCTCCTCAGCCATTCTCACTCCTGTACAACTCGTATTTCGCGATGTACTGCACGACTCCGTCGGGTACGAGGTACCAGACGGGCGCGCCATCCATCACCCGTTGTCTGCAATCCGTGGACGATATCGCCAGCGCCGGAATCTGCACGAGACTCAGCCGGTCAACAGGCAGGCCCTCCCCATGGAGTTCGTGCCCCGGTCGGCTGACCCCGACGAAGTGTGCCAAGGAAAACAGCTCATCCACATTCTTCCACGTCAGAATCTGAGCCAAAGCGTCCGCGCCGGTGATGAAGAACAACTCCGTGTCCGAACCGTAGCTTCGAGCCAGATCGCGCAGCGTATCGATAGTGTACGTCGGGCCGGGACGATCGACGTCGACACGTGAGACGGTGAAGCGCGGATTCGATGCCGTGGCGATGACGGTCATCAGATATCGGTGCTCGGCGCTGGTGACCTCTTCGACATCCTTCTGGTACGGCCGCCCGGTGGGGACGAAAACCACCTCGTCGAGGTCGAAGGTCGCTTGGACCTCACTTGCCGCGACGAGGTGGCCGTGGTGGACGGGGTCGAAGGTGCCGCCCATGACACCGACTCTGCGTCTGTGCTCTGCCATATCAGTGGCGGTGCGAAATGCCCTTCCACGACCGAGTCACAATGCCCATCGTGAGGAAGATCGCCAGAGTGATGAGTCCGAAGTAGATCGGATCCATCGGCAGCTCGGTGTGGGCTGAATGCTCCGCACCCTGGGCTGCGGCCATGATGGCTGCGTTCACGTCATATCTCCTTACTGATTGCATGCGACGCTGTTGGAGCGCGTCGCATTCACTGTCTTCTCAGTTTCTCACGAACGTGGCGGGAAACCGGCATCGACATGATGTCGAGCGATGACGGATGCCGATGATCGACGTCCTCGGTCCCGGACCAGTGATTCCCGGGACCCGATCCGGGGCAGGAACGGGACTGTCGGGTCAGGACCGGATCTGGCCATTGCCCATCATCACCCACTTCGTCGTCGTCAGCTGTTCGAGGCCCATGGGGCCGCGGGCATGCAGCTTCTGTGTGGAGATGCCGACCTCGGCACCGAAACCGAGCTCCCCGCCGTCGGTGAAACGGGTGGAGACGTTGACTCCCACGGCCGCGGCGTCGATCGCTGCGACGAAGGTGTCAGCATTGTCGAGGTCCTTCGTCACGATCACCTCGGTGTGCCCGGAGCTGTACGCTCGGATATGATCGATGGCCTCCTCGATGCCCGAGACGAGCTTGATCGCGATTTCGAGACCCAGGTACTCCTTTGCCCAGTCCCGCCGCGATACGCGCTTGATCTTCATCGCAGCCGGTGCCAACGCCGAGACCTCGGAATCGGCATGGACGACGACACCGGACTGATCGAGTCGGTCGAGGATCTTCGGCAGTACGCGCTTCGCGGCCTTCTCGTGGACGAGCAGCGTCTCCAACGAGTTGCACACGCTGGGCCGGTGGGTCTTCGAGTTGAGCACGAGATCGACGGCGGTCTTCACCGTCGCCGTGGAATCGATGAACATGTGCACGTTGCCGACGCCGGTCTCGATGACGGGAACGATGGACTCCTGGACGACCATGTTGATCAGCTCGGCGCCGCCGCGCGGAATGAGCAGGTCGACGTAGTCGCGGGCGTTCATGAGGACATTGGCTCCCTCACGCCCGTACTGGTCGATGCCGTTGACCGTATCGGCCGGCAGTCCGACCGATTCGACCGCGCTGCGCAGGATGGAGATGATCTCCGCGTTCGAGCTCTGGGCGGCCGACCCGCCCCGCAGGACGGAGGCATTGCCCGATTTGAGAGCCAGGATGGCGATGTCGACGGTGACATTGGGCCGGGCTTCGTAGATCGCCCCGACCACGCCCATGGGAACCCGGGTCTGGGTCAGCCGGATGCCGTTGGGCAGTGTCCGTCCGACGACGACGTTGCCGACCGGGTCGGCGAGGTCGACGACCGCTTCGACGGACTCGGCGATCGCCGAGATGCGTTCGGCGTCGAGGCGCAGACGATCGAGCAGGGCCTCGCTCATGCCGTTCTCGGCACCTCTGGCGATGTCGGCATCGTTGGCCTTGACGATGCGGTCGGTTCCCGTCCGCAGCGCCTCGGCGATGGCGATGAGTGCGGCATTCTTCTCCGCCGTCGACGTCGTTGCGAGCAGGCTCGAGGCGGCCTTGGCGTTGCGCGCGATCCGGGTCACGCCGCGGACTGTCTTCGGGTGGATCTCGGATGCTGCTGTCATGGGCTATCTCCCCCCGCTCACCTGTGTGAGAACGAGATCGTTTCGATGGATGACCTCTTTACGGTAATCATTTCCCAGACGGGTGCCAAGTTCCTCGGTCGTGGACCCGAACATCGTCGGCAGCTCGTCCGAGGAGAAGTTCGTCATGCCCCGGGCGATGACCTCGCCCTTGAGGTTGCGGATCTCGACCGGGTCCCCGGCCTCGAAATCGCCCTCGGCCCCGGTCACGCCCGCTGCGAGCAGGGAGGTGCCCCGAGAGAGGACCGCTTGTTCGGCTCCGTGGTCGATGGTGACCGAACCGAACGTCCGCGCCAGATGGCGCAGCCACAGCAGGCGGGTGCCGCGACGTCGATGGGTGACGGAGAAATAGGTTCCGACCTGCTCCCCTGCCAGCGCCGAGGCGGCCTGCGACGCTGAGGTGAGCACGGCAGGGATTCCGGAATCGGTGACCATGATCGCGGCATCGACCTTGGTCGCCATTCCCCCGGTTCCGGTCCCGGCCAAGCCGGTGCCCCCGATGGCGATGTCCTGCAGATCGCCGATTCCGTGCACGTGGTCGATCAGGCGCGTCCCGGGCCGATCAGGGGGGCCCGAATAGAGGGCGTCGACGTCGGAGAGGAGCACGAGCGCATCTGCGTGGGCCAGATGGGCGACGAGAGCGGCGAGACGATCGTTGTCACCGAACCTGATCTCCTCGGTGGCCACGGCATCGTTCTCATTGACGATCGGCAGAGTGCCCAGAGCCAGGAGCTTGTCGATCGCGCGCTGGGCGTTCTTGTACTGCGTCCGGCGAATCAGATCGTCCGCCGTCAGCAGCACCTGACCGGGCACGAGATCGTAGCGGCCCAGAGCCCGGGTGTAGGCGGCCATGAGCAGCCCCTGGCCGACTCCGGCGGCCGCCTGCTGACTGGCCAGGTCCCGTGGGCGCTTCGTCAGTCCCATCGGGTCGAGGCCGGCCGCGATCGCGCCGGAGGACACGAGGATCACCTCGTGGCCGGCGGCCCGGTGCGCTCCGATCACATCGGTGAGTGCGATGAGCTTGGCCTCGTCGAGGCCTCCATCGATCGTCGTCAACGAGGAGGAGCCGACCTTGACCACGATGCGCCGGGCAGTGGCGATGTCCTCGCGGGTCGGAAGGGCGGAACCGTCCCCGTTCGGTGCGGCGCTCACTCCTCGCCGGTCCCCGTTGCAGGGTCCGCTGCCGATTCGGGCGTCGATCCGCCCTTGCGCTGACCCCGCTCGGCCAATCGCTCCTGCTCGAACTCGGCTCGCACGGCGGCTTTCGCATCCATCCGCTCGTGGTAGGCGGCCTTGCGCTCCTTGCGGGTCGCCCGGGCCTCTTCCTCCAGGCGGGCATCGCTGCCACGGGAGCCGAGGAGTTCGGCACCGCCGACAGTGGTGGGGTCCCAGTCGAAGACGACTCCGTCCTCGCCGCCGACGACGATCGTGTCCCCCGGCTTGGCTCCGGCCTTGAACAACGCATCTTCGACGCCGAGGTGTTCGAGTCGGTCAGCCAGATAGCCGACGGCTTCGTCGTTGCCGAAGTCCGTCTGCTGCACCCACCTGCGCGGCTTGTCCCCGAGCACTCGGAACAGGGGCCCTTCCGAATCACGGTCGGCGATGATCTCGAACCCACGATCGTCGACGGCTTTCGGGCGGATGACAACGCGCTGCGGGGTGGCTTCGATCTGCTCACGGCGCTCGCGTTCGGCCAGCACCAGTTCAGCCATCGCGAAGGACAGTTCGCGCAGCCCCGCATGGCTGACGGCGGAGATCTCGAACACGCGGTAGCCGGCGGCTTCAAGATCGGGACGGACGATGTCGGCGAGGTCCCGACCGTCGGGGATGTCGACCTTGTTCAGTGCCACGAGCTTCGGGCGTTCGGACAGCGGCAGCAGACCGCTGCCGTCGTCGAGGTCGACGGCATAGGCCGCGAGCTCGGATTCGATGATCGCCAGGTCGGAGACCGGGTCGCGGCCGGGCTCCCAGGTCGCCATGTCGATGACGTGGACGAGGCCGGCGCAGCGTTCGACGTGGCGAAGGAACTCCAGACCCAGACCCTTGCCTTCGGAGGCTCCCGGAATGAGGCCGGGAACGTCGGCGACGGTGTAGCGCGTATCTCCTGCCTGGACGACGCCGAGGTTGGGCACGAGCGTGGTGAATGGGTAGTCGGCGATCTTCGGCTTCGCCGCGGACAGCGCCGCGATGAGGCTCGACTTCCCCGCGGAGGGATAGCCGACGAGGGCGATGTCGGCGATCGTCTTGAGTTCGAGGACGAGGCTGAGGGTCTCACCGGGTTCGCCCAGCAGCGCGAAGCCCGGGGCCTTGCGCTTCGTCGAGGCCAGGGCGGCATTGCCGAGTCCCCCGCGGCCGCCGGCGGCCGCGGTGAATTCGGTGCCGTCGTCGACGAGGTCGGCGAGGACGTCCCCAGCGGTGTTCTTGACCACTGTTCCCTCAGGCACGGCGATGACGAGGTTCTGTCCGTCGGCGCCGTGCCGCAGGTCGCCCCTGCCGATTCCGCCGCCGTCGGCCCGCAGATGTGGGCGGTGGTGCAGCGGCAGGAGCGTCGTGGTCTGGCGGTCGACTCGGAAGACGATATTGCCGCCGTTGCCTCCGTCGGCACCGTCGGGGCCGCCGAGAGGTTTGAACTTCTCGCGCCTGATCGAGGCGCAACCGTTCCCACCGTCGCCGGCGGCGAGGTGAACGGTGACACGATCTACGAACTCGGTGGCCATAATGTCCTTATATCAGATGAAGGGTGAGTCGTGGCGACTCACCCTTCATGGTCCCCGTGCGGGGAGAGATCATATTGGAATCGGATCGGATCCGGGGAGGATCAGGCTCCGACGATGTTGACGATCTTGCGACCGTTGCGGGTGCCGAACTCCACGGCGCCTGCGCTCAGAGCGAAGAGGGTATCGTCTCCTCCACGGCCGACGTTGGCTCCGGGATGGAACTTGGTTCCGCGCTGACGAACGATGATTTCGCCGGCCTTGACGACCTGACCGCCGAAGCGCTTGACGCCGAGGTACTGTGGGTTCGAGTCGCGACCGTTGCGGGTCGAGCTGACTCCCTTTTTGCTTGCCATGTGAGAAGTCTCCTCTTACTTGATGTTCGTGATCTTCAGACGGGTGAGGTCCTGGCGGTGGCCCTGACGCTTCTTGTACCCGGTCTTGTTCTTGTACTTCTGGATCACGATCTTTGGACCGCGGAGCTCGCCTGCGACCTCGGCGCTGACCGAGACCTTCGACAGAGCGTCGGCGTCGGTCGTGACCGTCTCACCGTCGACAAGAAGCACGGCCTCGAGTTCGACGCTGTCCCCAGCCTTCGCCTTCATTCGGTTGACTGTGATGATGTCGCCGACGCTCACCTTTTCCTGGTGGCCTCCGGCGCGGACGATGGCATAGACCATGGTCGAACCCTCTTTCTGCTAATACACAAACGAACGGCGGTTATCCCTTGGCTGCCTCGAAGTCTCCTCCGCAGGCCTCCCATTGAGAGGAATCTCCAGCCGTGGCGCGTCACGCGCACCGACGATCAATTCTAATCGAACCTCCAGGGCATCGGCAAACCCGATGAGCCGCCGCCTCGCTCCCGTCCGCGGAACTGTGAGGCATCTCTCCTCCCCGGCGGTGAAGCCGGGACGGCATCTTCACTCTCGCGCTTCGGCGATGCGCTCGTGCCGGCGGATCACCTCGGCGACGATGAAGGCGAGGAACTTCTCGGCGAATTCGGGATCGAGATGGGACTCCTCGGCCAGCACACGCAGGCGCGCGACCTGTCGGGCCTCGCGCGACTCGTCGGCCGGCGGCAGCCCATGATCGGCCTTGAGCTCGCCGACGCGCTCGGTGAGTTTGAACCGCTCGGCCAGGAGGTGGACGAGGGAGGCGTCGATGTTGTCGATGCTGTCGCGCAGCTGCACCAGTCGCTCCTGGGCGCGTGTCTTTCCGTCTCTGTTCTGCTCCACGGCACCAGTCTAACGATGCGCCGACACGGCAGTGCGCCGCGTCTCACGGATCGCGGCGCACTGCCCCGCAGCGTCAGGGGCTCGCTCAGGCGGGCTCGTCGACGGGCACGGCGTCCCTGGTCTCAGGATCCGTGAGCGTACCGGCTCTGCGGTCGGCCAGATACTTCTTCATCTCCTTCTTCACCACCGGCATGAGCAGGTAGAGGCCGAGGATGTTGATGAAGGCGCACATGAACAGTGCGGCGTCGGCGAATTCGACGACCTTGGAGAAGGTGGCCACACAGCCGATCACGACGAAGATGCACACGAGGGCACGGAACACGGTGACGCTCGCCTTCGCATTTCCGAACAGGAAGCTCCAGGCCTGCTCACCGTAGTAGGCCCAGGTGATGAGGGTGGAGAAGGCGAAGAGCGCAACGGCGATGGCCAGCAGCACCGGATACCAGGAGGCGACGGTGGAGAAGGCGTCCGAGGTCAGTGCCACTCCCCCGATCTCACCGGCGCCGAGGTCCTCACGATAGGAGGCCTGGTTGGCCACGATGATCGTCAGCGCCGTCATGGTGCAGACGATGACCGTGTCAATGAAGGGCTCGAGCAGAGCGACGAAGCCTTCGGAGATCGGGCGACGTGTCTTGACCGCCGAGTGGGCGATCGGCGCCGATCCGATGCCGGCCTCGTTGGAGAAGGCCGAACGCTGGAACCCGATGATCATGACTCCGACGACGCCGCCGGCGATCCCCTGCGGATTGAACGCACCCGCGAAGATCTCGCCGATCGCGTGCGGGATGTTCGAGAAGTTGAGTCCGAGCACGAGGAGGCAGGAGACGACGTAGAAGATCGCCATCCCGGGCACGAGCTTGTCGGTGACCTTCGCGATGGAGCGGATGCCGCCGAGGATCACCAGTGCGACGAGGGCGGCGAACACGATTCCGAAGGCGAGAGAGGCGAAGGGCCCGGCGAGGAAGCCGTCATCCCCGCCGGTGGCGGTGCGCACCTGGGCGAAGGTCTGGTTGGCCTGGAACATCCCACCGCCGACGACGCCGAAGATGAGGATGGCGATCGCGAACAGTCCCGTCAGCGTCGCTGCCACGGGCCTGCTGAAGCGCCGGAATGCGACAGGGAGGTACTTGAACGGTCCGCCGTGGACTACTCCGTTCTCGTCGATCTCGCGGTACTTCACTCCGAGGGTGCATTCGACGAACTTCGTGCACATGCCGAGCAGGCCGGCGACGATCATCCAGAAGGTCGCGCCGGGACCGCCGAGGGCGATGGCCACGCCGACGCCCGCGATATTGCCGAGGCCGACGGTTCCCGACAGGGCCGACGCCAGCGCCTGGAAGTGGGTGACTTCTCCCGGGTCGTCCTGCGAGGAGAATTTCCCCCGGACGATCTCGAGCGCGAGCTTGGCTCCGCGGGCTTGGATGAATCCGAAATACACGGTGAAGGCCAGGGCCGCGAAGATCAGCCACAGGACGACGAACGGAAAGGAGATCTCGCCGATGGTGATCGGGAAGAAGATGATGTTGCCGAACCACGTCGCGATCGGATCGAACCAGGAGTTGATGGCATCGTCGACCGGAGACACCGGTTCTGCAGAGAGTTGAATGTTGTTCATGGTCACTCAAGATCCCTAAGACGTACGTCACATACAAGGCTTCGGTCCGGGGAGGTGCGTTCATTTATCAAACCGTTATCCAACGGGGGCCGCCACGGTCGTTCTGAGACCCGCGTCTCATTCTGTGACCTAGACTGGAGGCATGACTGAGAATCCCCAGCAACACGGACGACGCCCCCACCAGCCCCCGAATCGCGGGTCCCTCCCGATGGGCGACCCGACTCCGCACTACCAGGACGGACACACTCAGCCGGCCTCGTATCCGGGTGCCGAGCCCGTGACGAATCCCAACGGCCATTACGGGTCTCAGGGTTCTCAGGCCGGCTCCTCGGGTTCTCCCGAATCTCCGGTGGCGTATGGGCCTCCCGGCGGTGCACAGGCGAACACCGGCGGACCGCAGACGCGTGGCGGCGTGCCCGGTCCCGCGGCATCGCAGACGCCCGGCGGAGGCCGGAGCCGGCGTTCGGCTCAGCCCTCCCCCGCCTCGCCGCCGGGTCCCGGAGATGCTCGTCCCACACGCATCGTCTCCCCGGACGGCGAGCGTGTGCGGGAACGATCTGCCGGCGGCGTCTCAGGCTATTTCGCGATCGTCGGAGCCGTCGCCGTGCTCCTGCTGGCACTGCTCCTCGGTGTCGTCGGCTTCGTCCTGACCTTCGCCCAGACCGTGATCGGCGTCGTCCTGATCATCTTCGGCATCCTCTGCTTCATCGCCTCGATGTTCCTCTTCAAGGGCTGCACCTCAGTGGCGCCCGGACATGCCGTCGTCCTCCAGCTCTACGGCAAATACGTCGGCACCGTCCGGCAGTCGGGTCTGCGCTTCGTCAACCCCTTCTATACGAAGGACCAGGTTTCGACCCACATCCGCAATCATGAGACATCGACGCTGAAGGTCAACGATCTCGACGGCAACCCGATCGAGATCGGCGCCGTCGTCGTCTGGCAGGTCAAGGACACCGCTCAGGCGATGTTCGAGGTCGACGACTTCGAGGAGTTCGTCGCCATCCAGGCCGAGACCGCTGTCAGACACATCGCGAATTCCTATGCCTACGATTCCTCCGATCCCCGTCGGATGTCCCTGCGTGACAATGCCGACGAGATCACTTCGAAACTCTCCGACGAGGTCGCCGCCCGGGTGATGGCCGCAGGTGTGACGATCATCGAATCCCGCATCACACAGTTGGCCTATGCTCCGGAGATCGCTCGGGCCATGCTGCAGCGTCAGCAGGCGACTGCCGTCGTCGCCGCACGCCAGCTCATCGTCGAAGGTGCCGTGGGAATGGTCGAGACCGCTATCGAGCAGATCGAGGGACGGCAGATCGTCAGGCTCGGGCAGGCCGAGCGCAGCGATCTCGTGTCGAACCTCATGATCGTCCTCTGCGGAGATCAGGCGGCCCAGCCGACGATCAGCACCACCCGCAATCAGCAGTCGGAGGGCTGATGGCCGGCCGTGTCGCGTGCACAGGAATCGCCGGCGAGCAATGAAGCGCCCCACCGACGGTCATCGTCGGTGGGGCGCTTCGCTATGCGCCGCGCGGTGGCGGAGAGCACCGCTGAGGCTGACCTCAGTCCTCGCCGATGATGACGAAGGAACTCGGCAGCTGATCCTGCTGCGGTTCGGACGTCTTCCGCTTCGGTGCCGCGGTCGGCTTCTTCGCGGCGCGCTCGACCGGAGCCGCCTCAGCCACCTTCGTCTCGGTCTCTGCACCGATCATCAGCGGCAGATCCTTCGGCTCTTCGTCGGCAGGCTTGCTTTTCGCGGTCGGCTTGTCTTCGTGGGCAGACCT
This sequence comes from Brevibacterium renqingii, assembly GCF_017808105.1. Lineage (GTDB taxonomy): Bacteria > Actinomycetota > Actinomycetes > Actinomycetales > Brevibacteriaceae > Brevibacterium > Brevibacterium renqingii. Next base: position 188,872 of record NZ_JADBHF010000008.1, read on the forward strand.
GCGCTTCGCAGCCGAGCCGTCCTCAGCGGCGGACTTCGTTTCCCTGTGCGCCCTGTTCTCGGATTCCTTCTCGTCGGTCGACTGTGCTGAGTCGGACGACGCGGTCTCGGACTGCGCCGACCGGGAATTCGAGCGACGCCGCCCGCTGCGAGAACGTGAGCGGCCCTTGCCGCCCTCATCGCCTTCGGACCTCGACTCCGCATGGGAGGCCCCGACGGCCTTCTCGTCCGCGGAGTCCGAATCGCTCTGCTTCATGGTGGCTTTGGCGATCGCCGCGACAGCCGAACGGGAGGCGTCCGAGGACACGGACTCCTCGTGCGAGTCCGAGTCGTTCTGCTTCGCCTTCGAACCGGAGTCTCCGCGACGCTTCCGGTCGCGACGGTGGTCGCCGTTGGACGACCGGCTGCCGCGGTGGGACTTCGATCCGTCCTCTTCGGAGCCCGGCAGCAGCAGCCCGCGACCGCTGAGGTCCACGCCGGCGCTGACCATCGATTCGGCCAGGCCGGTGCCGATGCGCTTGCGGGTCATCTGGACGAGGCCCAGGGAGGTCACCTCGGCGACCTGATGCTTCGTCCGGTCGCGTCCGAGGCATTCGACGAGGCGCCGCACCACGAGATCACGGTTGGACTCGAGCACCATGTCGATGAAGTCGACCACGATGATGCCGCCGATGTCACGCAGTCGCAGCTGGCGGATGACTTCTTCAGCCGCTTCGAGGTTGTTGCGGGTGACCGTCTCCTCGAGGTTGCCTCCCGAGCCGGTGAACTTGCCGGTGTTGACGTCCACGACCGTCATCGCCTCAGTGCGGTCGATGACGAGCGAACCGCCCGAGGGCAGACTCACCGTGCGCTGCAGCGCTTTCTGGATCTGCTCTTCGATCCGGTAGTGGTCGAAGATGCCCTCGTCCTCTGTGTAGCTGTGGACGCGATCGAGAAGGTCCGGTGCCACGGATTCGACGTACTCGTGGATGGTGTTCCAGGCTCCGTCGCCGTCGATGACGAGCGAGTTGAAGTCTTCGTTGAAGACATCCCGGATGATGCGCACGATCATGTCCGGTTCGCTGTAGAGCAGCTGCGGGGCCAGCACCTTCGTCGACTTCGACTTCTTCTCGATCGTCTCCCAGCGCTTGGCCAGCCGTTCGACGTCGCGTCCGAGGTCGGTGTCGGTGGCACCTTCGGCCGCGGTTCGCACGATGACTCCGTTGGAATCGCCGACGAGCTCTTTGAGCAGCTTCTTCAGCCGTGCTCGCTCGTTGTCCGGGAGCTTGCGGGAGATTCCGGTCATCGAATTGCCGGGCACGTAGACGAGGAATCTGCCGGGCAGGGAGATCTGGCTTGTCAGACGCGCGCCCTTGTGACCGATGGGGTCCTTCGTGACCTGGACGAGCACGGAGTCACCGGGGCTCAGAGCGGTTTCGATGCGCCGGGCCTTGCCGTCCATGCCGAGGGCGTCCCAGTTGACCTCACCAGCGTAGAGCACGGCGTTGCGGCCCTTGCCGATGTCGATGAAGGCCGCTTCCATGCTCGGAAGCACGTTCTGGACCTTGCCCAGATAGACGTTGCCGATGAGCGAGGCCTGCTGGCGGTTCTCCTTGAGGTAGTGTTCGACCGCGATTCCGTCCTCGACGACGACGAGCTGTGTCTGGTCACCGCTTTCGCGAACGAGCATCGTGCGCTCGACGGACTCCCGGCGGGCGAGGAACTCCGCCTCGGTGATGATCGGGCGGCGACGTCCGGCCTCGCGTCCTTCCTTGCGACGCTGCCGCTTCGCCTCGAGACGAGTCGACCCCTTGAGGGAGGTCACTTCGTCGCGTTCGGTGCCGCGCGTCCGGGAGCGACGCCGACGACGCCGGCGAGATCCGCCCTCGGAGTCATCGTCGTCATCGTCGTCATCGTGCGAGTGGTTCTCGTCGGACTTGCCGTTGTCGGATTTCGCGTTCGGATGCTGTGAGTCCGTGTCGGAGTTCTGCTTGGAACCGCGGTTGTTCGATCGCGAGCCCCGACGTGAGGAGGAGCGCGGTTCCTCGTTCCCGGAGCTCTCATCCTCCGTGCCCTCGGCGTCCTCGGTCTTCTCTTCGGAGCCGTCATCGGAGTGGTCACCGGAGTCGTCGCGAGAGCGCGACCGACGTCCGCGGCCGCCCCGGCGGCGACGCGGACCGTTCGAGCTCTCGTCTTCGTCCTCGTCGCCTCGGCGGGAGGAGCGAGCGTCGTCATCGGAGTCCTGGGACTCGCCCCAATCGTCGCTGTCATCGTCGTCGATCTTCACTACCTCGGCGAGTTCGGCCTGGGGAACCTGGAAGATCAGACCGCCGTCATGGGGCACGGAAGGGGTCGGGCGCGGTTCCGGTGACGACGCTGCCGCCGGGGCGGGAGCGGCGAAGGGGTTGCGAGGGTCGAAGCTCACGGGACTGGGTGCGGAGTCCGTGTCGTCCGTCTCTTCCTCGTCATCGGATTCACTGTCCGATTCCTCGTCCTCTGAGTTCGAGCCTGCGCGGACGAACTCTTCGAAGACGAGCCCCCGGTTGGCCACAGCCTCTCGTGCCGGCTTCGGATCCCTCCGGCGCTGCGGCGGCTCCTCCTCGTCCTCACCGTCGTCGGCTTCGCCCGTACGCAGTGATTCGGCTGCTTCGGCGATGTCGTCGAGGCGTGCACGCACGCTGTCGTCGACATCGTCGTTCTCGCTGCCCTTGGCATTGACCGACTGCTGCAGGTCGGCCAGATCAGCGAGGATGCCTTCGGTCGGATCTGTCGACTCTGTGCCGTCGTTCGACGTATCGTTCATCAGTTCTCCCAGTCCGAAGACGCCGTCCACACCGTACGGATCTTCGGATCCTTGCATGGTCCGCGGTGGACCGAAACTTGTGGATGGCACGTCCGGCTCGCGCTCGGCGCGTAGGCCTTCAGTGCTGCCTCATCTTGTTGTCGACCTGCGAGGTCATACCCTCGACTCGGTGGAGGCACTTCTCCCGCTCGGTGTGAGAACAGGTATCCGTATCGCCATTATGTCACACATGTCCCCCTCCGCCGGGGTTCCGGCGAGTTCGGGGTTTGCCGCAGGGGGTGCGGCCAGGCATTCTTGAGGGGTGAACAGTGCACAGACTCGCTCCGCTGACCTCGTCTCCGCTCCCGGCACCTCCGCATGGGTGCTCAGGCGGGCTCCCTTCGGCATCTTCCTCATCGTCACATCCGTGATCGGCTTCCTCGCATCGTTCGCGCTCTCGGCGGAGAAGTACGAGAAGCTCGCGAATCCGGATGTCGTCCTCTCCTGCGACCTCAATCCGTTCTTCTCCTGCGGTTCGGTCATGGAACATGCGGAAGCGGAGCTGTTCGGCTTCCCGAATCAGCTGCTGGGCATCGCGGCTTTCGTCTTCCCGCTGCTGCTCGGAGTGCTTCTCGTCGCCGGAGCGGAACTGCCGGGCTGGGTGATGCTCGGCCTGAATGTCGGCCTGGCCCTCGGCGTGGTCCTGGTGATGTTCCTGTTCTACGTCTCGATCTACAGGATCGGCGTCGGATGCCCGTGGTGCATCATCGTGTGGACCGTGACGATTCCGATGTTCGTGGCCGTGACGGCGCACAATCTGCTCTCCGGCCGCTTCGGCTCCCGGGCGGCGGAGAGTCCGTTCGTCCGGGTCATGGCCAAGGAGAACATCGCGCTGTCGGTGCTGTGGATGCTCATCATCTTCGCCTGCATCGTCGTCCAGTTCTGGTCGTACTTCTCCACCCTCTTCTGACGGCCCTCCGCGCCCAGAGGCCTTCGCTCTCGCAGACCCTTCCGTCGAGCAGACGATCGAGGGGCGTCCCACCGATTGGTGGGACGCCCCTCGCACGTTTCTCAGGCTCGCAGTGCCCGTGACATCAGGTCCGCAGGCACCGTGCACTCCGCCCGTTTCGGTTCCGGTGACCTCAGGCGGGGTACCAGATCCCGATCTCGCGTTCGGCCGACTCCGTGGAATCGGAGCCGTGGACGAGGTTCTTCTGCACCTTCTCGCCCCAGTCGCGGCCCAGGTCTCCGCGGATCGTACCGGGAGCCGCGGCTGTCGGATCGGTGGCTCCCGCCAACGCACGGAAGCCGGGGACGACTCCTTGTCCGGAGGCGATGATCGACACGATCGGTCCCTCGGACATGAAGTCCACGAGCGGCTGGTAGAAGGGCTTGCCTTCGTGCTCGGCGTAGTGGGCGGCCAGCTCCTCGGCGGTGGCCGTGCGCAGGTTCAGCGCGTCGATCGAATAGCCTTTGGCTTCGATCCGAGCGACGATCTGTCCGATGAGTCCGCGAGCGACTCCATCGGGTTTGATGAGAATGAGCGTACGTTCCATTCCGGTCCTTCCAAGTTCGAGTGGACGTCCGTCCACAGTTTACCCGGGCGCCGATGCGCGGCCGTCCGGGTCGGGGTTCAGGCGCGGGCTGCTACCTCGCGGTCGATGCGGGCCGACCAGTACACCGCCACCGCCCACAGGGCGATGAAGATGACGGCGACGAAGAACATCGAGTTGAGCACGAAGCCGGAGGCCAGCAGCAGGGCCTGGACGATCCAGCCGAGGATGACCCCGGGCCGTTTCTGACCGATCCTCCGTGGGAGCATGATGACAGCGGCGACCGCGACCACAGCAACGACCGAGGCTCCGATCAGCAGCTGCCCCAGGCTCAGCGTCTGCGCCGACTTCACGGACAGCCCGAATGTCGTGAGGACGGCGAAATACACGACTAGGAGTTCGCAGATGAGGATCGACCCGCACAGGACGGGGTACTTCGACTTCACTGGTCCTCCCCCTTGCCCAGAAGCAGACGCGCCTCAGCGACGGTGTAGAGCGATCCGGTGACGAGGATCCCGGGGCTCTTCGCCGCCACGCCGTTGGCGAGGTCGATGGCCTTCATCAGAGCGGCGTTGAGGTCGGCGGCGACGATCACGGAATCCTCGTCGACCCACTCTCGAGCCGCCTCGGCGAGGGTTTCGGCCGACAGCGCCCGGGCGCTCAGCGTTTCGCTGACGACGAAGACATCGGCGCTGCGGTGCAGCTCTTCGAGCACTCCGTGGATGTCTTTGTCCGCGAGCATCGCCAGCACCACGACGACGTAGTCGAAGTCGAATGCCTCGTCGAGGGTCTCGGCGAGCACATGTGCGGCGTCGGGGTTGTGCGCCCCGTCGACGACCACGCTGGGGCCGGTGCGCACGAGTTCGGCGCGACCGGGCGACGTCACCCGCGCCAGACCTTCGGCCACGGTCTCCTGATCGAGCGGTCTGTCCTCGGCGCCGAGGAAGGTCTCGACAGCCATGACGGCGACCGCTGCGTTGTGTGCCTGATGGATTCCGTGCAGCGGGACGAAGACGTCTGCGTAGACGTCGCGCCGTCCCTGCACGGTGATGAGCTGTCCGTCGACGGCCCGCCGCCGATCGAGCAGCCGGAAGTCCCGCTCCTCGGTCACGAGCTCGACCTCGCGCCGGTCCGCTTCGGCTTCGAGCACGATCTGTGCTTCCTCGTCCTGTACAGCGGTGACGGCCACGGGCTCGGGTGCCGGCGAAGGATCGACGCTGCGATCGAGCACGCCTGCCTTCGTGGCCGCGATCTCCTCGATGGTGTCACCGAGGAACGCCTGATGGTCGAGACCGATCTTCGTGAACACGCACACCTGGGCATCGGCGACGTTCGTCGAGTCCCACTGTCCGCCCATGCCGACCTCGGTGACGACGACATCGACGGGGGCATCGGCGAACACAGCGAAGGCGAGGACGGTCAGCGCCTCGAAGTAGGTAAGCTTCGGGCGTCCCTCGGACTCCAGCTGAGCGTCGACGATGTCGAGGTAGGGAGCGATCTCGTCATGGATGCGCACGAAGGTCTCGACGGAGACCGGGGCACCGTCGACGGAGATCCGTTCGGTCACCGAATGCAGGTGCGGGCTGGTGAATCGGCCGACCCGCAGCTCGTGGGCGGTGATGAGCGAATCGATCATCCGGGCCGTTGAGGTCTTCCCGTTCGTCCCCGTCACGGTGATCGTCGGCGCCGCGGCGTGGATGTCGCCGAGGAGCTCGCAGGCCCGTCGGGTCGCATCGAGGCGCAGCTCCACCTGGGTCTCCCCCGCTCGCGCGAGCAGCAGGGCATAGACCCGGGCCAGTTCCGCCCGTGACTCCGTGCTCGACGCAGCGGCGTCGGTGTCGTCCTCGCGCGGCTCGCCGTCGCCGTTCGTCACTTCGCTGCTCATGCGCGGCTCACCGCCAACCGGGTGCCGCCGGGCAGCTCGTCGGGGGTGAAGATCTCTGCTGCGCCGTCGGCCGAACCGAATACCAGCGAAGTCGCCAGGGTCTCGCCCGCGATGAGCCCGGAGTGGGGTTCGAGTGCCGCAGCGACCTCGGCATCGGCCTCGACGGTGACCTCGATCCGGTCGGAGATGCGCAGGTCGAGCTGTTTGCGGATGCCTTGGATTGCGCGCACGGCGTCACGCGCCATGCCCTCGGCCTCGAGCTCCGGGGTGACCCGTGTGTCGAGTGCGAGGAAGCCGGAGCCCAGCGCGGCGAGCTCCATGCCGTCCGTTCCGGATTCTGCGACCGACTCGAGAGTGTATTCGCCTTCGACGAGTTCGATGCCGCCGCTGACGACGGTGCCGTCGGCCACAGACCAGTCACCGGTCTTCGACGCCTTGATGACCTGCTGAACCTGTCTGCCGAGGCGGGGCCCGGCTGCGCGAGCGTTGACGACGAGGTTCTGGGACAGGGAGAATCCGGCAGCCTCGGCCTCGGCGACGTCGAGCACGACGACCGACCGGACATTGAGCTCATCGGCGATGATCTCGGTGAACTCCGTGCCGAGCTCGGTGTCTGTGGCCACGGTCATGCGAGCCAGGGGCAGTCGCACGCGCAGGTGATTGGCTTTGCGCACCGAGGAGGCCGTCGAGCAGATGTCGCGAGTGAGGTCCATCGCGGCGACGAGGTCGGCATCGGCGGGGAACGCCTCGGCGTCGGGGTAGTCGGCGAGGTGGACGGAGCGATGCCCGGTCAGTCCGCGGTAGATCTCCTCCACTGTGAACGGCAGCAGCGGAGCGGCAACGCGGCAGAAGGCCTCGAGGCAGGTGAAGAGGACATCGAAGGACTCGTGTGTGCTCACCCCGCCGTCCCAGAACCGGCGACGTGAACGACGGACGTACCAGTTCGTGAGCATATCGAGGTAGCTGCGGACGAGCTCACAGGCGGCCCAGATGTCCAGGCCCTCCATCGCCTCGGCGAACTCTGTGATGAGATCGTGCGTCTTCGCCAGCAGATAGCGGTCGAGGACCTGGGCGGAGTCGTACCGGACCTGTGCCTGATAACCGGTCGCGGCGCCGTCAGCGGCGTCAGCGGCATTGGAGTAGGTGGCGAAGAACTGCCAGGTGTTCCACAGCGGGAGCACGACCTGCCGCACACCATCGCGGATGCCCTGTTCGGTGACGACGAGATTGCCGCCGCGCAGGATCGACGAAGCCATGAGGAACCAGCGCATCGCATCCGAGCCGTCGCGGTTGAAGACCTCATTGACGTCGGGGTAGTTGCGCAGCGACTTCGACATCTTCTGCCCGTCGGAACCGAGGACGATGCCGTGGGAGATGCAGTTCGTGAACGCCGGGCGGTCGAAGATGGCTGTGGCGAGCACGTGCAGCAGGTAGAACCAGCCGCGTGTCTGTCCCACGTATTCGACGATGAAATCGGCCGGGAAGTGGTTGTCGAACCATTCGGAGTTCTCGAACGGGTAGTGGACCTGCGCGTAGCTCATCGAGCCGGAGTCGAACCACACATCGAAGATCTCCGGGATCCGTCGCATCACGGACCGGCCGGTCGGATCATCCGGGTTCGGCCGGGTGAGGTCGTCGACCCAGGGGCGGTGGAGGTCGACGTCGCCCTGATCATTGCGCGGCAGTCGACCGAAGTCGGCTTCGATCTCGGCCAGAGACCCGTAGACGTCGGTGCGCGGATAGGCAGGGTCGGAGGAGATCCACACCGGGATCGGCGATCCCCAGAACCGGTTGCGCGAGATCGACCAGTCGCGGGCGTTCTCGAGCCATCTGCCGAACTGGCCGTGCTTGACGTTGTCGGGAACCCAGTTGATCTGCTCGTTGAGCTCGACCATCCGGTCCTTGAACTCGGTGACACGGACGAACCAGGACGAGACGGCGCGGTAGATCAGAGGGTTGCGGCAGCGCCAGCAGTGCGGGTAGGAGTGCTCGTATGATTCGTGGCGGATGAGCAGGGCCGACCGTCCGTCCATCGGGCCCGTGTGGTTCCGCAGGTCCTTGACGATCGCCTTGTTCGCATCGAAGACCTGCTGACCCGCATAGTCGCCGACCGTCGAGTCGAAGCGGCCGGCGTCGTCGACGGGACGCACGGCTGTGATGCCGTAGGCATCCGTGAGCTCCTTGTCCTCCTCACCGAAGGCCGGTGACTGGTGGACGATTCCGGTGCCGTCCTCGACGGTGACGAAATCGGCGGCGAGGATGGTGTGCATCCTGTCGCCGAACTCGTCCTGACGGTTCTCGAAGTAGGGGAACGGAGGCTCGTAGGCGCGGCCGACGAGTTCGCTGCCGGGGAAGGTCCGCAGCACCTCGGGGTTCTCACCGAGTTCGCGGGCGTAGGCTCCGAGCCGGGCCTCGGCGAGGATGAGTGTCCGCCCCTGGAGTTCGGCGGCGCCGTCGGGGCCGGGCACGACCGCGACCAGTGGGATCTCCGGATTGACGGCCACGGCCTGGTTCGACGGGACGGTCCACGGGGTGGTCGTCCAGATGAGCACCCACTCATCGGAGTCGGTGAGCTTGTACCCGATCGTCGCCGCCGGGTCCTGACGCATCTTGTAGACGTCGTCGTCCATGCGCAGCTCATGGTTCGACAGCGGGGTCTCGTCCTTCCAGCAATAAGGCAGGACACGGTAGCCCTCGTAGACGAGTCCCTTGTCCCAGAGCTGCTTGAACGCCCAGATGACGCTCTCCATGTACTCGACGTTGAGCGTCTTGTAGTCGTTGTCGAAGTCAACCCAGCGGCCTTGGCGGGTGACGTACTCCTCCCACTCCTTCGTATAGCGCAGCACGGAGGAGCGGCACGCGTCGTTGAAGGCGGCCAGGCCCATGCGGCCGATCTCGGACTTGTCGGTGATGCCCAGCTGGCGTTCGGCTTCGAGTTCGGCGGGCAGTCCGTGGGTGTCCCAGCCGAATCGGCGGTCGACCTTCTTGCCCCGCATCGTCTGGAAGCGCGGGACGACGTCCTTGACGTAGCCGGTGAGCAGGTGGCCGTAGTGGGGAAGCCCGTTGGCGAAGGGAGGACCGTCGTAGAAGACGAATTCGTTCTCGCCGTTCTCACCGGCGTCGCGCTGATCGATGGAGGCTCTGAAAGTGTCGTCCTCCTGCCAGTAGCGGAGGACGGCGTCTTCGATCGCAGGGAAGTTCGGCGAGGCGGAGAGGCCGAAGGCCGAGGTCGATACCTTGGGATAGACAGGCTGGGTCATGAGCGTCCTTCTGGGTCACTGCGGTCACTGTCACGAGGACGACAGTCTGCCGCGGTACCACCTCGCTTATCCGCAGTCTGCACTGATGGGGTCAGACGACGGATCGCTCATTGCCGGACGCTGACGGGTCCACCCGTCCGGTTCTACTGAGACCGCGGATGTGAGGGAAACCGCCGAGGCGGTCCGTCACGACCATGTGGTCCGTTCTTCCGGATGCTCCCCGGTGATGGCCGGATCGACGCATATCAATCGTATACCGTCGACTGCGCTCGAGACCACTCGGCGGCGGCGCAGCGCAGCCGAGTGGTCTCCGAACGAGACAGCGGCCTCACAGCCCCCTGTTCCGGGCGACCTTGTACTGCTCGGCCTGGGCGATGGGGCGAATGACCATGAGGTCGACGTTGAAGTGATGCGGTCGGGTGAGCGTGTAGACGACGGCATCGGCGACGTCCTCGGCCGTGAGCGGGTTCTCGACCCCCTCGTAGACCTTGGCCGCCTTCTCCGCGTCTCCCAGACGCTTGACGCTGAATTCCTCGGTCGCCACCATTCCCGGCGCGATCTCGATGACCCGCACCGGTTCGCCGAGGAGTTCGAGTCTGAGCGTGGCAGCGATCGTATGGGCTCCGTGCTTCGTCGCCACATAGCCGCCGCCCTTCTCATAGGCCTGGTGGCCGGCAGTCGAGGACATGACGACGATATCGCCGCGACCGGATTCGATGAGCGCCGGCAGCAGGGCTTTCACGACGCGCAGGACGCCGAGGACGTTGATGTCGAACATTTCCCTCCATCCCTCGACGGAGGATTCGGCGATCGTGTCGACGCCGAAGGCGGCGCCCGCGTTCGCCACGAGGGAATGCACAGGACCGCCGCGCAGGACCTCGGCGGCCATTTGCTCGACTTCTGCGTCATCGGTGAGGTCGGCGACGATGTAGTCGGCCCCGGTCTCCTCGGCGAGTGCCTTGAGTCGGTCCTCCCGGCGGGCGACGGCCACGACGTCCCAGCCCTGTTCGCGCAGCTGTCGGACGGTGGCGGCACCGATGCCCGAGCTCGCTCCCGTCACCACTGCTCTCAGTGTTTCCATCTCCGTACTCCCTGGTCTCGGTTCCTTCGATCGTGTCCGCGATCACCTTTTCCGACGACCAGTCTACGGATTCTCCGGCTCCAGGGGGTCGGGGTCCGAGGACCGGGTGTGCGGGGGCTCGACCGACAGTCCTCTCGCTTCGGTAGCCGAGACTTCCGGCGCGGTTCTCGGGTTCTCCGGCACAGGCCTCGTGTCCCCTGCCGTGCGTCTCGGGCTCTTCGCTGCCGGTCTCGCATGCGGGTTGCGCGGACCTCCCTCCCCGAATACGGCACGCACTCCGGGGATCTTCACGGCGAACCAGGTGACGACGGCGCAGATGAGGGTGTACGCAATGGGCATGACGAAGGCATGCAGCAGGACGCCGGGAACGGTCGTCGGCAGCCCCATCTCGTTGCGCACCGGGTAGAGGACGAGCGGATGCAGAAGGAAGACGCCGAAGGAGTACGGATAGAACCGGTGAAGGAAGCCGAATCCCGATCGCAGGTGATGATGGAGAAGCAGATAGGCCGCCAGCGAGGCGATGACGACGACGGGAGACAGATACTCGTAGGGGAAGATCCACGGCTTCTCACCGGGACCGAAGCCGGCCCACAGGGTGGTCACGGCGACCGACCCGATGAGACTCACCCAGGCCGACACGACCGCGCGGGTGCTGAGCACGATGTCCCGCAGGACCCAGCCGAGGATGTAGAAACCGGCCATGGGCAGGAAACGGGTGGCGATATTCGCCTCGCCCACAGCGAAGACCGTCGACACCCATTGGTCGAGCATGCCGATGCCCAGGAAGATCAGACCCGTCCCCCACTGCAGACGGCGGGAACCGTGCACGCTGAGCAGGCGGAAGAACGGGGTGAGCAGCGTCAGCCCCGCCAGAACGTAGAGGAAGTACAGCTGAACGAAGGGCGAACCGGTGAGGATGGCGATCCCCGGATTCCAGCTGTCGTCGCCGGGCTGCAGGTAATAGCGCCGGAAGAGGACGTAGACGACGGTCCAGAACACCAAGGGGATCCCGATGCGCCAGACGCGCTTGGACAGGAACTTCCGAGGTCTGCTGCCCCGGTTCGGGTCGAGGGCCAGGGCTCCGGAGATCATGATGAACACGGGTACGGACCAGCGGCAGGCGGAGTCGACGGCGTTCGCCACCCACCAGTCGGGGCCCATATCGGCGAAGTTCTCCTCTACGACAGTGCCCAGGGAGTGGATGGCGACGACGGCGATGATCGCGATCGCCCGTGCGGGGTTCATCCACGCCGTCGACGTCGGCGGCGGATTCTCTGTCGGAATTCGGTCCAAGGGCGCCATGGGCCCATATTCTCATTGCGGCCTGCCGTGTCGTCTCACCGACCCTTCAGGATGTGAGACCACCCACGTCGCAGGCCGCGATCGGAGCCGCTTGCGGCCTCTGCCGATTTCCGAGCACGCGGGCGGGAACCGGTTTGGCCAGACGCGTACCGGGTGAGAAAATCAACAGTTATGAACACACCTGCCTTTTCGGACTCGACGCACGAGTCAGTGAACCTGCCTGACAGACCGGCCCTCGAGGGCCTTCGGGACAAATGGGACGCGACGTGGAGCGAGGCGGAAGTCTACGCCTTCGACGCCGAGACCGATCGCGCGCAGGTCTACTCCATCGACACTCCCCCGCCCACCGCCTCGGGCTCGCTGCACGTCGGGCATGTGTTCTCCTATACGCAGACCGATATCATCGCCCGCTACCAGCGCATGACGGGCAAGAACGTCTTCTACCCTCTCGGGTGGGACGACAACGGTCTGCCCACCGAACGCAGGGTGCAGAACTACTACGGCGTGACCTGCGATCCCAGCCGGCACTATGATCCGGACTTCCAGCCGCCGGAGAAGGCGCCGAAGAACTCTCGCGACTTCGTCAAGGTCTCACGTCAGAACTTCATCGAACTGTGCGAGCAGCTCTCAGCCGAGGACGAACAGGTCTTCGAGGATCTCTTCCGCTCCACCGGTCTCTCCGTGGATTGGAAGTACACGTATCGGACGATCGACGACGACTCACGGGCCGTCAGTCAGCGAGCGTTCCTCGCGGACCTCGCCGGAGGGCATGCCTATTCCCAGGATGCGCCGACGATGTGGGACGTGACCTTCGGCACCGCCGTGGCTCAGGCCGAGCTCGAGGACCGGGAGAAGGACGGCGCCTACCACAAGGTGAAGTTCTTCCCCGAGGGCGCTGACGGGCTCGCCGACACGTCGGCGGAACCGATCGTGATCCTCACCTCGCGCCCCGAGCTCATCCCCGCCGTGGTCGCGCTCGTAGCCCACCCCGACGACGAACGCTATGCCTCGATGTTCGGCACGAACGTCGTCTCACCGCTCTTCGGTGTCAGCGTCGAGGTGCGTGCCCATGAGCTCGCGAAGTCGGACAAAGGCACCGGCATCGCCATGGTCTGCACTTTCGGCGACCTCACCGATGTCACCTGGTGGCGCGAACTCGATCTGCCCACTCGCGCGGTCATCAACCGCGGCGGCCGTCTCAACCTCGAGGTCCCCGAATGGATCTCCGCCTCGCCGAAACCGGATGCGGTGCCGAACTACGAGGCGCTGGCAGGAAAGACGACCTTCTCCGCGCGCAAGGACATCGCCCAGATGCTCATCGACTCCGGTGACCTCATCGGCGAGATCGAACCGATCACCCATCCTGTTCCGTTCTACGAAAAGGGCGACAAGCCGCTCGAGGTCGTCACCAGTCGCCAGTGGTACATCCGCAACGGCGGCCGGTCGGCCCAGCTGCGCGATGAGCTCATCGCGCGTGGTCGTGAGATCGAATGGCATCCTGCATTCATGCGTTCACGCTATGAGAACTGGGTGGAGAACCTCCACGGCGACTGGCTGGTCTCCCGTCAGCGCTACTTCGGCGTTCCGATCCCCCTGTGGTACCGACTCGACGCCGATGGACAGCCGGACTACGACGACCCGATCGTGCCCGAATCCCTGCCCGTCGACCCCATCGCCGAGGTGCCCGATGGCTTCGCCGAGGACCAGCGTGATGTGCCCGGCGGCTTCACCGCAGACCCGGACGTGCTCGACACCTGGGCGACCTCCTCGCTGACTCCCCAGCTCCTGGGCGGCTGGTCGCGAGACGAGGACTTCTTCGGCAAGGTCTTCCCCTTCGATCTGCGCCCCCAGGGACACGACATCATCCGCACCTGGCTGTTCTCGACCGTGGTCCGGGCGAACTCGCTCAACGACTCGGCGCCGTGGAAGCATGCCGGCCTGTCCGGCTGGATCCTGGATCCTGACCGGAAGAAGATGTCGAAGTCGAAGGGCAACGTCGTCGTGCCCTCCGATATCCTCGCCGAGGCCAAACCAGGCTACGGGCCCGACGCGGTCCGCTACTGGGCGGCCAGCGCGAAGCTCGGCGCCGATACCGCCTATGACGTCACTCAGATGCAGATCGGCCGTCGACTGGCCATGAAGCTGCTGAACGCATCGAAGTTCGCCCTCGCCCAGGGTGTGCATGCGGGACTCATCGGTCAGCTCGGCGCGGTCACGCACGATCTCGACCGTGCATTGCTGGCGAAGCTGTCCGAGGTCGTCGAGCAGGCCGGTGCGCATATGGCCGACTACGACTACGCCCACGCCCTGCGCGTGGCCGAGAGCTTCTTCTGGGAGTTCACCGACGACTACGTGGAGCTCGTCAAGGATCGTTCCTACGGTGCATCCGGGGCCGACGACCAGATTTCGGCTCACGTCACACTCGCCACCGCTCTCGATGTGCTGCTGAGACTGTTCGCACCCTTCATGCCGTTCGTCACCGAAGAGGTCTGGTCGTGGTGGCGCACCGGTTCGGTCCACCGTGCTTCGTGGCCGGCCGACGAGTCCCTCAGCCATCCCGATTCCAGCGTGGATCCCGATCTGCTGGTCTCGGTGGCCGCGGCTCTGACCGAGATCCGTCGCACGAAGACCGAGGCCAAGGTCTCGCAGAAGACTGCGGTCGCCGCAGTGACGATTCAGGCGCCGACGTCCATCGTGTCTGCGATCCGGTCGGCCGAAGGAGACCTCAAGGCCGCCGGCCGAGTCGAGACTCTGGTCACCGAGGAGACCGGCGACGAGATCACCATCGGCGAGATCAGCTTCGTCGAACAGGACTGAGCGAAGGGGCGTTCGTCCCCGAACCCCGTCAGAACCCCACGATGTCCGATGTTCCGGATCCGAGAGAACCGGGCGTCGTGGGGTTCGTGCATGTTCCCGGATGGACACATTCGAACGGCGTGCCCAGCTGATGAACGCACGTATTATGGATCCGACAACCGAAGAAGTACGGAATCCCTTCCTGATCGAAAGGCCCACGGAACGTGAGAAGCGAACTCTTTTCCCAGCGCAACGCCGAGATCCAGAACCAGGATCGATGGACCCTCCAGTCGAAGAAGATGCTGCGCACGGTCATCACGCCGAACGCTCCGATGATCGCCACCAAGGGCGCGATGGTCGCCTATCAGGGTGATGTGCACTTCACCCACCAGGGATCGAAGTCGGTCGGTCAGTTCATGAAGAAGGCAGCCACAGGAGAAGGCGGCAACGTCATGCGCGTCGAAGGCCACGGAGAGGTGTTCTTCGCCCGCGAGGCCTCGAACATCTTCATGATGTCCCTCGAGGGCCCGCAGGACGCGCTGACGGTCAACACCTCGAATCTGCTCGCCTTCGACGATGCGCTCAGCTGGGAGATCAAGCGCATCAAGGGCGGAGTCGGCGCCATGGCCAGCGGCTCGGGCCTATTCAACCTCGAACTCGCAGGCCGAGGCACTGCGGCCATCTGCTGCAAGGGAGAGCCCATGGTCCTCGACTGCTCACAGCAGCCGACATTCGTCGATCCCCAGGCCGCCGTATGCTGGTCCTCGGCCCTGGCCCCGCAGATCAAGACGGACGTCAGCATCGGCACGTTCTTCGGTCGCGGCTCCGGTGAGTCCATCCAGCTCGCTTTCCACGGCCCCGGTTTCGTCGTCGTCCAGCCCGCGGAGAACGCCGTCTACTCGGCAGCTCAGGCCTGAAGTCGTTCGCGGACCTCAGGTGTCGACGGCAACGGTCTGCTCGGGACGCCCCCGCTGCACCCGGTAGCTCCGGAAGGCGGGGAAGACGACTGCACAGGCGAGCACGAGCACGATCACTGCGAGCCCGCCGCCTGCCGCTGCGACGGTGGTTCCCGTCGCTTCCGCGACGGATCCGTGGAGGATGTCTGCGAGGCGGGGACCGCCGGCGACGACGACGATGAACACGCCCTGCATCCGTCCGCGCATGTCATCGGTGGCAGCCTCCTGCAGCATCGTCGAGCGGAAGGCCGATGAGACGATGTCCGCTCCCCCGCCCAGGGCGAGGCCGAAGAGCGCGACAACGAGCGCGAGGGTCCAGAGACTCGAGGCTACCTCGAGCGAGAGGCCGAAGACCACCATCGCCGAGCCCCAGACGACGATGGCCACGATGACCGCGAGCCCCTGCCGCTCGACTCGAGACACCCATCCGGAGAAGATCCCGGCCAGGGCGCTGCCTCCGGCCAGAGCGGCGAAGAGCAGAGAGAAGACGATCCCACCTTCGTCCGGCCCGTCGAAGGTCTCCGCGGCGATCTGTGGGAACAGCGCACGCGGCATGCCGAAGACCATTGCGATGACGTCGACGAGCAGGGACACCATGACCACGGTGTTGGTCTTCAGGTACCGGAATCCGTCGATGATGCCTTTGAATCCCGAGCGCGTATCAGGCTGCATCTTCGGGACCAGAGCAGGTAGGCGGAGCACCGCGTAGAGGGTGGCGAACAGGAACACGGCGTCGACGATGTACAGCAGCTGATAGCCGAAGAGCGGGATGAGGGCGCCGCCGATGACGGGGCCGATGACCGCTCCCAGCGTCATCACCGTCATATTCAGCGAATTCGCCGCCGGCAGCAGCTCGAGCGGAACGATCGTCGGCAGAAGAGCCCCTCGCGCAGGCTGGTTGAGTCCGAAGAACGCCTGCTGCATGGAGAACACGGACAGCAGCAGCCAGACGTTGTCGATGTCCAGCACGGCGATGAAGGCGAGCACGGCGCTGGTGAAGATGAGTCCGACAGTGGAGACGACGAGCAGCTTGCGCCGGTCGACGACGTCGGCCAGCGAACCGCCCCAGAGTCCGAACACCACGAGCGGTACGAGACCGAAGGCACCTGCCAGACCGACATAGCCCGACGAGGCGGTGATATGGAAGATCTGGGCCGGAATCGCCACGACCGTCATCTGAGCACCGATGACGGTGACGATATTGGCCAACCACAGGCGACGGAACGCCGCGTACTTCAGGGGGCGGCCATCAGCGAAGAGCCTCATCCGTCAGAGGCTCAGGCAGACTTCTTGTTGGTCCTGTTCCGCGGCTTGGGCACCAGCGTCGGTGCCACATTGGAGTCGACGACGTCCTTGGTCACGACGACCTCGGCGATATCCTCACGCGAAGGCACGTCGAACATGACCGGCTGGAGGACTTCCTCCATGATCGAACGCAGTCCCCGCGCTCCCGTGCCGCGCAGCAGCGCGAGATCAGCGATCGCCTCGAGCGCTTCGGTCTCGAAGGTCAGGGAGACATTGTCGAACTCGAACATGCGCTGGTACTGCTTGACCAGAGCGTTCTTCGGTTCGGTCAGGATGGACATGAGTGCCGCGCGATCGAGGTTGGACACAGTTGCCAGCACCGGGAGCCGACCGATGAATTCGGGGATGAGCCCGAACTTGAGCAGATCCTCGGGCAGAATGTCCGCGTAGAGGTCCTCCTCGTCGTTCTTCGACTGCAGAAGGGCACCGAAGCCGATGCCGTGCTTGCCCTTGCGGCCGGCGACGATCTCTTCCAAACCGGCAAAGGCTCCGGCGACGATGAAGAGCACATTCGTTGTGTCGATCTGCAGGAAATCCTGGTGCGGGTGCTTGCGGCCGCCCTGCGGTGGGACGGAGGCCTGGGTGCCCTCGAGGATCTTCAGCAGCGCCTGCTGCACGCCCTCGCCCGAGACATCCCTGGTGATCGACGGGTTCTCCGATTTGCGGGCGATCTTGTCGATCTCGTCGATGTAGATGATGCCGTGCTCGGCGCGCTGGATGTCGAAGTCGGCGGCCTGAATGAGTTTGAGCAGAATGTTCTCGACATCCTCGCCCACGTAACCGGCCTCGGTCAGTGCGGTGGCATCGGCGACGGCGAAAGGCACATTCAGGCGCTTCGCCAGTGACTGCGCCAGATAGGTCTTGCCCGAACCCGTGGGTCCGACCATCAGGATGTTCGACTTCGCGATCTCAACGTCCGAATCGTCGCTGCCGAGGGTCTTCGTGTCCTCCCCGGACTGCAGGGAGCGAATGCGCTTGTAATGGTTGTAGACGGCGACGGAGAGCGCCTTCTTCGCCGGTTCCTGTCCGACGACGTACTCCTGCAGGAAGTCGAAGATCTCTCGCGGTTTCGGCAGCTCGAGTTCGGCCTGCTCCGGACTGGATTCGCTGAGCTCCTCTTCGATGATCTCATTGCACAGTCCGATGCATTCATCGCAGATGTAAACACCAGGTCCAGCGATGAGTTTTCGAACCTGCTTCTGAGACTTCCCACAGAAGTTGCATTTGAGCAGGTCTGCTCCGTCCGCACTGCGAGCCACTGTCACAACCTTTCGCCAGGACGCTTGGCCCCAACTCTACCGCTCGTGTTTCCTGTACCTCAATAGCTTCCCATACGTCGCTGACACGAACCCCCAGCGACGTCATTCGGTGTGTCGGCAGACAGAGGAGGAACGGGCCCGCACGGTCGCTGCCGCACGAGCCCGTTCCAACGGTCCTCAGACCACCGCGCAGGGCTCAGACCACGTTCTTGCGTGAAGAGAGCACCTGATCGACGAGACCGTAGTCCTTCGCCTGTTCGGCCGTGAGGAAGAGGTCCCGTTCGATGTCGTTCGAGACCTGCGAAGGCTCCTTGTTCGAGTGCTTGGCCAGAGTCCCCTCCAGCCACTCACGCATCCGCAGCACTTCGGCAGCCTGGATCTCGAGGTCGGAGGCCTGCCCCTGACCCTGCCCCTCCATGGCCGGCTGGTGGATGAGCACACGCGCATTGGGCAGGGCCAGTCGCTTGCCGGGGGTGCCGGCCGCGAGCAGCACGGCGGCCGCCGAGGCGGCCTGACCGAGGCAGACGGTCTGGATCTCCGGCTTGATGTACTGCATCGTGTCGTAGATCGCCGTCATCGCGGTGAACGAGCCGCCGGGCGAGTTGATGTAGAGCGTGATGTCACGATCGGGATCCTGCGACTCGAGCACGAGCAGCTGGGCCATCACGTCGTCGGCGCTCGTATCGTCGACCTGAGCGCCGAGGAAGACCACGCGATCGTCGAAGAGCTTCGTGTACGGGTCCTGACGCTTGAAGCCGTAGGGTGTCCGCTCCTCGAACTGCGGCATCACGTACCGCGACTGCGGCATATTCGACGCCGTCGAACCCGGCATAAAGTTCATTGAATTCATTCTTCCCTCACTCCTGCTCAGTTGTTCTCGACGTCGGACGCGCGGGTGACCATCTTGTCGATGAAGCCGTACTCGAGGGCCTCCTCGGCGGTGAACCAGTGGTCACGGTCATTGTCCTTGAGGATCTGCTCGAGCGACTTTCCGGTCTGCTCGGCGGTCAGCTCGGCCATCTGCTTCTTCATGTGCAGGATCAGCTCGGCCTGGATCTTGATGTCCGTGGCGGTGCCGCCGATGCCGCCGAGCGGCTGGTGCATGAGGATGCGCGCGTGCGGAGTTGCGTAGCGCTTGCCCGGAGTGCCCGAGGACAGCAGGAACTGCCCCATCGAGGCGGCCATGCCCATCGCCACTGTCGAGACGTCGGGCTTGATGTACTGCATGGTGTCGTAGATGGCCATGCCCGCGGTGACCGATCCCCCAGGCGAGTTGATGTAGAGCGAGATATCGGCGTCGGGGTCCTCAGCGGCCAGCAGCATCATCTGTGCACAGATCGCGTTGGCGTTGTCGTCGCGCACCTCTGAACCGAGCCAGATGATGCGCTCCTTGAGGAGACGATTGAAGATATGGTCGTCCAGGCCCATTCCCCCACCGGCGTCGAGGCCGACGGGAGCTGTCATGTCGTGTGCGCTCACGTTTCACTCCTGTGTTCTGTGGATGGCTTGTTATGGACTCTAACCGCTCCCCACCGGGTTTTAGTCCGCGGCGAGGCCCGTGTTCGCCCTCAGCGTGATCGACGTGTGCGGATAGGCAGAGACGGTGGGCGCGGACCCACGTCCGCGCCCACCGTCTCATCCGGAATCCGCCAGTGAAGCGGTTCTTCCTCAGTTCTCCTCGGCGGCCTCTGCCGGCACTTCGTCCGCAGCCTCGGTGTCGGCCTCGGCGGCTTCCTCATCGTCTCCGGCGGAGGTGAAGGCCTCCATGTCGACGACGTTTCCGGCGGTGTCCTTGACCGTGGCGCCGGCAAGCACTGCGGCCAGGGCCTTGCGGCGCGAGACCTCTCCGACCAGTGCGTTGACCTGCCCGGAGCTGTCGAGCATCTGCGCGAACTCGTTCGGGTTCATCCCGTACTGCTGCGATGCGGAGATCAGGTACTCGATGAGCTCGGGCTGGCTGACCTCGACGTTCTCAGCCTCGGAGACGGCGTCGAGGATGAACTGCGTGCGCAGGTTGCGCTCAGTCTCCTCGGTGACCTCCTTGCGATGCTCGTCATCGTCCGACCGGTTCTCGGACTCGAGATGCCGCTCGACCTCATCGGTGACGATCTTCGCCGGCACCGGGACCTCGAGGGTCTCGACGAGGTGCTCGAGCACCTTGTCGCGTGCCTGCACGCCCTGGTCGGTCTCCTTCTGCTTGCCGGCCTGCTCACGCAGGTCTTCGCGCAGTTCGGCGATCGTGTCGAACTCACTGGCCAGCTGAGCGAAGTCATCGTCCGCCTCGGGCAGCTCACGTTCCTTCACAGCACTGAGGGTGATCTTCACCGTGCCCTGCTCACCGGCATGCTCGCCGCCGGCGAATGTGGTTTCGAAGGTCGTGGTCTCACCGGCGGAGAGACCGTCGAGAGCCTCGTCCATGCCCTCGAGCATCGTGCCGGCACCGACCTGGTAGGAGATGTCGGAGGCGGTGTCGATCTCTTCATCATCGATGGTGGCGACCAGATCGAGGGTGACGAAGTCGCCCTCTGCCGCGGGGCGATCGACCGAGGTCAGGGTTCCGAAGCGGGTGCGCAGCTGCTCGAGCTCGGCGTCCACGTCCTCGTCGGTGACCTCGATGGGGTCGACCTCGATGGTGATCGAATCGTAGGCGGGCAGCTCGATCTCGGGGCGGACATCGACTTCGACGGTGAAGTTGAGGTCTCCGTCTTCGGTGCCGTCGAGTCCGGGCACCTCGGAGATCTCGACCTCGGGCTGACCCATCGGCTTGAGCTCGTTCTCTTCCACGGCATTGCGGTAGAAGTCATCGAGGCCGTTGTTGATGGCCTCCTGGATCACTGCGGGACGACCGATCCGCTGATCGATGATGCGCGCGGGGACCTTGCCCTTGCGGAAGCCGGGGACGGTGACCTGAGCACCGATGGTCTTGTATGCCTCGTCGACGCTCGGTTTGAGTTCGGCGTATGGGACTTCCACGCTGATCTTGACCCGCGTGGGGTCGAGTTGCTCGACGGAGCTCTTCACAGTGCGACCTTTCAATTTCGACAGTCATGCATGTTCGGCCATCTTCCGACCTGACCGGCCCCGTTCATGGCCGCAAACGACCATCTCACAGCCTGATCGGCCATCTCGTGACCTTAAGGGGAGCGAAAGTCCACGAATTCTTCGCGCACGTCCGCAAGACGCAATCACCTATATTACGCGAAACCTCGGTCGATACGCGAAACCGGGCGGTTTTCCGGCAAGCGCCGCACCTTCCCATGCGCGGCACCCATCGCCGAACGCGACGGCGTCCGCCATCATCGACGACCAGGGGCCCGCGGAGGCCGACGGCTATATGCCCGAGGCCGCGACCATGGCCGCCCTCGGATACGGCGAAATCCTGCGCGGACATGAGAAAACCGGCCTGACCCGAAGGTCAGACCGGCTCGCGGAGGGGATGACGGTGTTAAGTCTCAGTACATCGTCAACACATGTCTCAATACATCTTCAACACCCCGTGCGCCCATGATGGGGAATGAGTACACGAGCACAGATCATCCGCGCCGTGACCACGGGCACCATGACCCAAGCCCAAGCAGCACGCGCCTACAACGTCTCCCGATCGAGTGTTTCCAAACTATTGAGACAGTGGAGGATCGAAGGCGACACCGCGTTCTACCCCAAGTCCCGCAGACCCCACACCCACCCGGCAACCACACCACCGGCGACCATCACCGCGATCACGACCATCCGCGGCGAGCTGATCCAGGCAGGACTCGACGCCGGACCCGCCACGATCCGCGACCACCTCGACAACAACCCCACCATCGGCGAAGTCCCCTCACGAGCGACCATCGCCCGGATCCTGACTCGACACGGCCTCGTCACCGCACAACCGAAGAAGAAACCCACAGCAGCCCTCACACGCTTCGAAGCCGAACTGCCCAACAGCTGCTGGCAATCCGACGTCACCCACTACCGGCTCGCCAACGGTGCCAGCATCGACATCATCACCTGGCTCGATGACTACTCCCGCACCGCCCTGCACATCAGCGCCAGAGACGCCACCACCGTCAATACCGTCGTGTCAACGTTCACCGCAACCGCGAGGAAACACGGCTGGCCGGCCGCGACCCTGACCGACAACGGCATGATCTACACCAGCCGGTTCCGCGACGGAGTCAACCGGTTTGAAAAGCTCCTGCGCACACACGACGTCGCTCAACGCAACGGACGCGGCGACCACCCCCAAACCCAAGGCAAAGTCGAACGCTTCCAGCAGACGATGAAGAAATGGCTCGATTCGCGCCCAGCCCCCGCGAGCGTCGATGACCTCAACACCGTCCTGGCAACGTTCCAGCACGTATACAACACCGAACGAATCCACTCCGCGAAGAAGGCAACACCCTGGGCTGCCTACATCAGTGCACCCAAAGACGCCCCCACATCACTGCCGGAGGACAAGAGTCGATACCGCACCGACAGGATCGACAAACAGGGCAAGGTCTCATTGCGCTACGACTCGAGAATGTACTCCATCGGTGTCGGACGAACCCACGCCCGAACCCGCGTCGTCCTCATCATCAAAGACCGCCACATCATCATCGTGGACAA
>NZ_JADBHF010000009.1 GCF_017808105.1 Brevibacterium renqingii
CGCTTCTGATCTGACATATTGAACATCCTTCCAGCAGGACTGGGAATCCCGCTAACTTGGGTGTCCACTATTCGAGGGTAGCCTCAGGGCGCAACCTTTCGGCAGCCTTCGTCCTCATGCTCACTCTCGTGCTGAGTGGTTGTGGGACCTCGACTCCACCGGAGAATTCCGGACAGCCCGAGATCGACGTTCAGCAGGAATGCCGAACCCTCGCTGATCGCGCAGACTCTGCCCACTCTGCGGGTGGCGCGGACACGTTCGTGTTCGGAGCTTCAGCAAGCCCGACGACTCTCAACCCGCTCCACGCTTCAGACAGCGATTCGTTTCGCGTCGCCCATCAGATCTTCGAAGGGCTCGTGGAAGCGGAACCGTGCGGACCCGGACCAGCACCGCTTCTGGCCACAGACTGGACCTCCTCCGAAGACGGCAAGAAATTCGAGTTCGTTCTGCGCGACGGAGTGAAGTTCCACGACGGAACCGATTTCGACGCAAGAGCTGTGTGCTGGAACTTCGAACATTGGAACAACCAGCCGAAAGGCATGGCCCAGAGCGCAGACGTCACTTATCATTGGTCCACGCTGTTCAAAGGTTTCGGCGAAGACAGCATCTATGACTCCTGCAGCCCTTCCGATGAGAACACGGTGACAATCAGGCTCAAAGAGCCGTTCGCCTCGTTCGTCAACGCGATGGCCATACCCGCGTTCTCGATGCAGAGCCCTACAGCGTTGAAGAAGTGGGGCCGAACGGAGCCCGGCGATGACCCGACGGCAACTGAATACGCCACCGCACATCCCACGGGAACCGGACCATATCGTTTCAAATCCTGGAACCGCGGCACATCCGTCGATCTCATCGGCTTCGACGACTACTGGGCAGGGCCGCCCAAGACGCCGAAAGTGACGATCAAGACAATTGAGGATCCGCAGGCGCGTGCGGACGCCCTCCGCACAGGAGATATCGACGCTTTCGACCTCGTGGCCCCAGGCGACATCCCGGGTCTGAAGAACGAGGGCTTCGATCTGATCCACAGACCTCCGTACAACATCCAATACCTGGGAATGAATCAGGCCAGTCCACCGCTCGACGACATCAGAGTACGACAAGCTATCGCCCATGCGATCGATCGCGAGCAGCTGATGAAGAGCACGATGACGCCCGGTTCCGAAGTCGCTGATGAGTTCGTGCCCTCGACCACCAACGGCTACAGCGATGAGGTCACCGAATACGACTACGACCCCGACAAGGCGCGGCAGCTGCTGAAAGAAGCAGGGCAGGAGAATCTCACTCTCGATTTCAACTATCCGTCGGACGTCAGTCGCCCCTACCTGCCCAGCCCGCAGGACTCATTCAATCAGATTCGCAATGACCTGCAGCGTGTGGGGATCACTGTCCGTCCGGTCGCCGACCAGTGGACCGTCTACCTGTCGAAGATCCACGGCGGCGAAGATCACGACATCCACTTGCTCGGGTGGACCGGCGAATACAACGACGCCGACAGCTTCCTCGGCGCCAAGTTCAGCGCCACCACACCTGAGTTCGGATTCAAAGACCGGAAGGTGTTCGACCAGCTGGCTGAGGCACGCGGCCTCCCGACTCCGGAGAAACAACGGTCGGCATATCGGAAGGCCAATGAGATGATCATGGACCGCCTGCCAGGGGTGCCGCTGGGAAGCGGCGTTCCTGTGCTCGCTCTCGCACCGGGCGTCTCCGGTTATGTGCCCAGTCCAGTCGAAGACGAGACCTGGGACACAGTGACTGTCGAGGAGAGGTGAGCCGTGCTGAGATTCATCGTCGTCAGACTGACTCAGCTCATCCCGACGCTGTTCGGGCTCTCCGTCCTCCTGTTCGCTTGGGTCAGGGCGTTGCCGGGAGATCCGGCGCGGGCCCTGTTGGGGGATCGGGCGACGCCGGAAGCCATCGAGCGGATCAACGATACGTATGGCTTCGATGAGCCTTTGATCCAGCAGTACGGCATGTATCTGTCTGCTCTCTTCCACGGAGATTTCGGCGAATCCATCAAAAAGCACGAACCGGTCCTATCGGCATTCTTCGATAAGCTCCCGGCCACTGTGGAACTGTCCGTAGTGGCTCTCCTGTTCGCTGTCGTAGTCGGTATTCCTCTCGGCTACTTGGCTGGAAAACGCTCCGGCACGAATGTCGATGGTGGAATCGTCACCCTGTCGCTGCTCGGCAGCGTCGTTCCCGTATTCTTCCTGGCCCTGCTGCTGAAATATGTCTTCTCCATAGAGCTCGAGTTCTTCGACAGTGTGGGACGGCAGGACGCCCGTCTAGATGCTGCGCACACCACTGGTTTCTATATTTTCGACGGAATCATCAATGGTCAGTTCGCTGCTGCTTTCGATGCTTTCAAACACCTGGTCCTGCCAGGCCTCGCACTGGGGACGATCCCCTTGGCGGTCGTCGTCCGCCAGACTCGCGGCGCAGTGGCTGAGGTCATCAACGAAGACTATGTGCGCACTGCCCGAGCAAAGGGCCTTCGCAGCACGACGATCACAGTGCGGCACGTCATGCGCAATGCGCTGCTGCCCGTAGTGACGACACTGGGTCTGCAGTTGGGACTGCTGTTCTCCGGAGCTGTGCTCACTGAGACGGTGTTCGCTCTCGACGGCGTCGGGCAATATCTCTATCAGGCCATCAGAGACCGCGACTACCCGGTTCTGCAGGGATTCATTCTGCTCATCGCGCTCATCTACGCTCTCATCACACTGATCGTCGACTTGTCCTATGGCCTCATCGATCCGAGGGTGCGTGAATCATGACCGAGGGAACCATCAACGGGCCACGCGCACGCGCACAGCGTTCGCACGGAGACAGCCTGTGGCGCGGAGCGTTTCGGCGTCTCTCCCGCAGCCCCATGGCAATCGCAGGTGCTCTCATCGTCGTCGTCTTCCTCATCGTGGCCACGTTCGCGCCTGTGCTGGCCCCGTATGAACCTGCCAGCACCGAATGGACGCAGCTGTCGACACCCTACTGGGTCCAGGGGCACGGCCCCGGGCACCCGTTAGGCATCGATCGATGGGGCTCGGACATGCTGACCCAGCTCATCTTCGGAGCACGCCAGTCACTGATCATCGGTGTGGTCGCCACTGCTATCGGGCTTCTCGCCGGAGCCGCTCTCGGCACTTTGGCCGGAGCTTTCGGCGGTTGGGTGGATATGATCGTCATGCGAATCGTCGACATCATGCTCTCGATTCCCAGTCTGCTGCTGGCGATCAGCATCGCGGCCATCCTGGGGAAGAGCTCAGCTGCACTGATGATCGCCATCGGCGTGGGCCAAGTCCCGATCTTCGCGCGCCTGCTCCGCGGTTCGATGCTCGGTCAGAAGAACGCAGACTATGTGCTGGCCGCCGATGCTCTCGGTCTGCGCAGACGCACGATCGTCATGGGGCATGTTCTGCCGAACTCCCTGGGGCCCACCATCGTCCAGGCCACGCTCAATCTCGCGACGGCCATCATTGAGGTGGCAGCTCTGTCATATCTCGGTTTGGGCGAAGGAGACCCCGCCGTAGCCGAATGGGGGCGAATGATCGTCAGTGCCCAAGATCGCTTTGAAATCGCTCCGTGGCTCGCATTCTATCCGGGCATCTGCATTGCGATTACCGCGCTGGGCTTCACTCTGCTCGGCGAATCGCTGCGTGAAGCCCTCGATCCCAAACAGAGAAGGTGACGCTGATGAACGAGAAGCAGCTGCTGAGCGTCGATGGCCTGTCCGTCACCTTCAGTCGCCGCGGACGTGATCCTGTCGAAGCGGTGAGTGAAGTTTCTTTCACCATTGCTGAAGGCGAACACGTCGGAATCGTCGGCGAGTCGGGAAGCGGAAAGAGCGTGACGGCGATGGCTCTCATGGGGCTCCTGCCCGAGCGCGGAACGACCGTCGAAGGAAGCGCGACATACCGAGAGCAGGATCTGCTGTCCATGAGCAGAAGACAGCTCAATCAGATCCGCGGAAGTGAGATCGCCATGGTATTTCAAGACCCGATGAGCTCTCTCAATCCCGTTGTCACAATCGGCACTCAGATCAGCGAGGTGATCAGACGACATCACAGAGTATCGTCGAAAGAGGCGGCGAACCGCTCAGCCGAGATGCTTGACCGCGTCGGGATCCCCGATCCGAGAAGACGGTTGCGCGAGTATCCCCACCAGCTCTCGGGTGGAATTCGACAACGCGTGCTCATCGCAATCGCTTTGGCCTGTGAGCCCCGGCTGCTCATCGCTGACGAACCGACCACGGCGCTCGATGTCACTATCCAGGCCCAGATCCTCAATGAGCTCAAAGAGCTTGTCGCAGACACCGGTACGTCATTGATCATGATCACCCACGACCTCGGAGTGATTGCAGGTCTCTGTGATCGCGTCCATGTCATGTATTCGGGACGGATCGTGGAATCTGCGCGCAGATATCAGCTGTTCACAACCCCCCGACACCCCTACACAGGGGGGCTTCTCCAATCGGTTCCTCGTCTGGATTCCCCACAGGATGAGCCTCTGCGCCCGATCGAAGGATCCCCCACCGACACGATCCCCTGGACCGACGGCTGCGCGTTCCAGCCGCGGTGCCCTCACGCCATCGATCAGTGTCTGGAAGCGACTCCACACCTGGAGCCCTACGAGGACCGGATGCTTCGCTGCTTCAACCCACTGAAAGGAGACGAAGATGACAAGCGAGACCGATGAGGTTGTGCTCGAAGTGAGCGGGCTGAAAGTCCATTTCCCGATCAAGGCGGGCAGTCTCATTCGACGGCAAGTCGG
Source organism: Brevibacterium renqingii (assembly GCF_017808105.1). Lineage (GTDB taxonomy): Bacteria > Actinomycetota > Actinomycetes > Actinomycetales > Brevibacteriaceae > Brevibacterium > Brevibacterium renqingii. The sequence goes on from NZ_JADBHF010000009.1 coordinate 4,771, forward strand.
AGCCGTGAAGGCCGTCGACGGCGTCGATCTCACGGTCAAGAGCGGAACGACTCTCGGAATCGTGGGAGAGTCCGGCTGTGGCAAGAGCACACTCGGCAAGGCTCTTCTGAAGCTCATCAAGCCGACCGAAGGCACGATCAGCTTCGACGGCTCCGATATCTCGCAGATCTATGGCGAGCGGCTCCGGCGGCTGCGCCGCCGGATGCAGATGATATTCCAAGATCCGCTGTCGTCGCTGAACCCGCGCCAGAGCGTGGAGACGCTGCTGACCGAGCCGATGAAGGCACACCGGCTCGACTTCGATCCGAAAACTAAGGTCGCCGAGCTGCTTGATCTGGTCGGCCTGCCCCACAGTGCCGCGAATCGGTACCCTCATGAATTCTCGGGAGGCCAACGACAGCGTCTCGGTATCGCTCGAGCAGTGGCACTCGAACCCGAACTGGTGATCGCCGATGAACCGGTATCGGCTTTGGACGTGTCCATCCAAGCCCAGGTCATCAATCTTCTGCGCGAACTGCAGGAGAGACTGGGGCTGACCTACATCGTCATCGCTCATGACCTCGCTGTGGTCCGGCACGTGTCCGATGAGATCGCCGTCATGTATCTCGGCGTGATCGTCGAACAGGCCCCCGCCGAGCAGCTTTATGAGCATCCGATGCACCCTTATACCAAGGCTCTGCTGTCCGCTGTTCCTTTGCCGGACCCCAAGGCTGAGGATGAGCGGAAACCGATGCTCCTGTCTGGTGAACTGCCCTCACCGGCCGATCCGCCGACAGGCTGCCGATTCCATACCCGTTGCCCGTTCCGGCAGCCCACTCGCTGTGCAGACGAGCGTCCTGCTCTGGTCGAACACAGCTCCGGCCAGAAGGTCGCCTGCCACTGGGCAGACGAGATCGCTTCTGGCACAATCACCCCTCGCGAGGAGCAGGATGCCGTCACAACGGCGAGGTGAAGCAGGAAGGCAGGCCACTTCGCGAACGAGCCCTTGAGCTTTACCCCATTCGCCGCCGGTTCGACAATGGACATCCTCTGCGGCCGGTAAGATGCCACCTTGGTGGAGCGAAACAGTCAGTGGATGAGACGAGCGGTACTGTGGCGCGCATGGCCGAAGTCAGCCGCGACTGACGACGTTAGCCCGGAGAGGGCCTGTGCGTTTGGGAGATCAGGCAGATCATGCCAGTGGCAGAGAGGGGAAGGGCGCGTATGCCGGAAGGCCATGTGATCCATCGATTGGCCCGTGACCTCGTCGACACCTTCGCCGGTCATCGCATCGCCTCCTCCAGTCCGCAGGGACGGTTCACCGGGGCCGGCCTGCTCGACGGAGATGTGCTCGAGAGCGCCGAAGCCTGGGGCAAGCACCTCTTCGTCGGTTTCGCCTCGACCGCAGCCCAGGTCCACATCCACCTGGGCATCTACGGCACGATGCGGCTGCTGGAAGGGCGGCCCGAGGTCGTCGGACAGGTCCGCTGGCGGCTCACCGATGTTGAGAACACGGCTGATCTGCGCGGTCCCAACACCTGCGCGCTGCTCGACCCCGCCGAGGTCACCGCCGTCATCGAGCGACTCGGCCCCGACCCGCTGCGCCCCGATGCCGATGCGCAGAAGTTCATCGACAGAGTCCTGCGGTCCCGATCGACGATCGCGACCCTGCTCATGGATCAATCGGTCATCGCCGGCACCGGCAACATCTATCGTGCGGAGGTCCTGTTCCGCCTCGGCATCGATCCGCTCACGCCCGGCAGATCGCTGGGATCAGAACGCGCCGAGGAGATCTGGCAGGACACCGTCGAACTCATGGAGATCGGTCGACAGCGCGGCCGCATCGACACCGTCCGTCCCGAGCACGAACCCGAGGCCATGGGGCGGCCTCCTCGGCAGGACGACCACGGCGGTGAGGTCTACGTCTACCGGCGGCAGAACCAGCCCTGCTGGATCTGCGGCGGCCCGATCCTGACGAACACGATCGCAGGTCGGAACCTTTTCTGGTGCCCGGTGTGCCAGGCCGCCTGACGGCAGCCCCCGGACCGGAACCGAACCCCGAAATGCCGGAGACGAAGAAGAGAGTCCGTGGCCTGCGCGAAGCAGGCCACGGACTCTCTGCGGCGGAGGATAGGGGATTCGAACCCCTGAGGGCGTTAACCCAACCCGCGTTCCAGGCGAGCGCCATAGGCCACTAGGCGAATCCTCCGCGAGACAGCTTATCCGAGTGATGACGACAATGCGAAATCAAGACAGTCGAGTGTGAACCATCCCACTTCCGGAATAGTTCTTCGAGAAACATTCACCTGCCTGTCGATTGCGCATAGCCTTGTTCGACGAAGTGCATGAGAAGGCCTTGACCGAGGCTTTCCGCCGATCACGAATGACCGAGGAGTCATCATGAAGTACATGCTCATCATGCGCGCAGTCGACCAGCGGGCGGTCGAGAACTTCGCGAGAACCGATTTCAACGAAGTCATCGCCGCCATGGGCGCCTACAACGAATCGATGGTCAACGCCGGTGTGCTCGCCGACGGGGCAGGACTCTCCGAGCCCGAGGAAGGGTCGGTCGTCGATTTCTCCGACGAGGACCCCATCGTCACCGACGGCCCCTACGGCGAACTGCGCGAGCTGTTCAACGGCTTCTGGATCCTCGACGTCTCGACCCAGGAGGAGGCGATCGAGTGGGCCAAACGCGCACCGCTCGGGCCCGGTTCCCAGCTCGAGATCCGCCGGATCAACGACGTCGACGACTTCCCTCAGGACAACGAGTGGATCCAGAAGGAACAGGAATGGATCAACCAGGGCAAGCTGAAGACCAGCCGCGGCTGAGCCCCGCCCCGGCCGCGGCGGCATCGGCGCGGCGGGCTGTCGAGGGGACATGGCGGATCGATGCGGCGAGGATCATCGCCACCGTGACTCGCTACGTCGGCGACTTCGCCCTCGCCGAGGACTTCGCTCAGGAGGCCTTCGCCGACGCGCTGACGTCCTGGCCAGAGGTCCCCACTGTCCAGCAGCGCATCGTCCGCGCGAAGAAGGTGCTCGCGGCAGCCGAGATCCCCTTCGAACTCCCATCTGCAAGCGAGTGGAGCGAGCGACTCGGAGGAGTCCTCGGGTCCCTTTATCTCATGTTCTCCGAAGGCCATGTCGCCACATCCGGCTCGGACTGGATGCGCCCCGAACTCGCCTTCGACGCCCTCCGCCTCACCCGCATCACGGCAGGTCTGCTCCCCCGCGAATCCGAGACGCACGGACTCGTTGCGCTCATGGCCTTCACCGCGTCCCGATTCCCAGCCCGACTCGATCCGACAGGTGCACCTATCCTGCTCGCCGACCAGGATCGGAGCCGGTGGGACCGCTCTCTCATCCGCCTCGGTGGGGCTGCTCTGAAACGGTCGCTGGACCTGCGTGAGGCCCGCGGGACATACGCGATCCAAGCCCAGATCGCCGAGGTGCACGCCTCCGCCCGCACGATCGACGACACCGACTGGGAACGCATCGTCACCCTCTACGGCGACCTCAGTCGCATCAAGCCCTCGGCGATCACCGACCTCAACAAGGCGATCGCGATCGCTGAGGCCAGGGGTCCGGCCGCCGGGCTGGAAAGAGTCGATGCCCTCGCCGAGGCGGGCGCCCTGTCCCGCTTCCACCTCATTCCCAGTGTCCGCGGGGAGCTGCTGGCACGCCTCGGTGAGATCAGGGAGGCCCGCGCCGAATTCCACCGTGCGGCGAAGCTGGCGACGAACGACCGCGAACGCGAGGTCCTCGAGGACAAGGCCCGACGCCTGAGTTGATCTGTTCTCAGCGTTTTGGACCGCGGGCAGCTCTCGACTAGACTGGCCTCTGGCTCCCCGTGTGGCGTCATCTTGTGAACTCCCCCAGGGCCGGAAGGCAGCAAGGGTAAGCGAGCTCTGGCGGGTGCACGGGGAGTCCTCTTTCTCCGAGATCACAATTCCACAACTCCCCTTATCCCCTGTCGGCCCAGGTCAGCTCCGCCATCATGGGCTTGTGTCCGCCTGTTTCAGCACTGGGAGACGCTTCTGTTACCACTTTCGTGATTTCGCTTCACTACCATTATTCGCAGTTCTCATCCCTGTGCTCGAACGAGGTTCCCTGTTGTCCACGAAGATCCACGGGGCCGTCGCCGCCCTTTCGGCGCTGGCCCTGCTCACGGCGTGCACGCCGTCGAGTTCCGACCCCGATGCGACTCGCAATGACGCCAAGACCGCCGAGGCAGACGCCGAACCGGTCTTCCGCGTCGGGACGATCACCGACGAAGCCGCCGAGACCGCTTCGTCCACCGAGCCGACCCCATCGGCCGAGCCGACGTCATCGGCCGCCGGCATCCCCTCGGGCGACAGGTTCGGCGAGGTCGTCGAATCCGGTGACGAACTCGAACTGGACCCCGGGCAGCGCATCGGCGTCTTCGTCGACAATGCCGCCCTCGACGACATCACCGTCACCGAGACCGAGCACCCCCGAGTCGCCGCCGACCCCGGCACCTTCTTCGACGCGAGCGGCCACGCGCTCGAAGCACCGGACGAATCCACGGCATGGATCTCGACCTACGACCTCGTCGCCGACAGCAGCTACGAAGTCCACGCCACGGCCACCACTTCCGAGGGCGACGAGGTCGAGCTTGCGGCCGAGGTGACCGTCGGCGCCACCGACGCCTCACCGATGTCGGTGCGAACCACCCTCGCCGACGACCAGACCGTGGGCGTCGCGGCTCCGATCATCCTCAACTTCGGCTCGACGGTGTCCGAGGAGTACCGCGATGACATCGAACGCAGGCTCTCGGTCGAGGTCACCGACGAGGACGGCAAGAAGCGCAAGGTCAAGGGATCCTGGGGCTGGCTCTACGACAACCCGCAGTCCCGTCTGCACTTCCGACCGAAGGAGTTCTGGCCGGCGCATTCGAAGGTCTCCGTCGATGTGCCGCTGAAGAACGTCCCCACGGGTGAGCACAGCGTGGGACGGAACGATCTCACACTCGACTTCGAGATCGGACGCAAACAGGTCGTCGAAGCCGACGTGAAGACCCACCGCATGGTCGTCACTCGCGATGGGAAGGAGGTCATGGACTTCCCGGCCTCGCTCGGAGCACCGAAGTCACCGTCCTACAACGGCACCCATGTCGTGATGTCGAAGGCCGCCGAATACACGATGACCTCCGAACAGTGGGACTACGAGACCGATGTGCAGTGGGCCGTGCGCATCCACAACAACGGCGAATTCATCCACGCCGCCCCGTGGTCGGCGGGTGTTCAGGGCTCCCAGAACGTCTCCCACGGCTGCGTCAACCTCACGACGGCGCGGGCGAAGGAATACTTCGATTCCGCGATCTTCGGCGACCCGGTCGAGATCACCGGGTCGCAGGTGAGCCTGTCGACGCAGGACAGCGACATCTCCGACTGGGTCTACAGCTGGGACGACTGGCAGGAGCTCAGCGCCCTCGACTGACCGTCTTACTTGTCGAGCTTCTCCACGGCCTTGTCGATCATCGGCACATACCGCTCGAGCGTCCACGGAACCGTGAGCGGGTTGATGATCGAGGAACCGGTGACGAAGGCATGGTCCTTCGGCGCCACGACGGCACCGGCCTTGACCGCGGGGATGTTCGCGTACAGCCCCTGGGACTCGACTTCCTTCCGATTCTTCTCATCGGAGTAGAAGGTGAAGAGGAGGTCGGAGTCGTTGAGCTTGTCGGCGTTCTCCAGTCCGATGAGTGCGGAGTCCGTTCCCGGCTCGTCATACTCCTTCTTCAGTTCGTCGATGACCGGATCGGGGGTCAGGCCGAGAGCCGAGACCATCGCGACGCGCTGTTCGGTGGGGTAGAAGACGCCCAGGGTGCCCGGGCCGGAGTTGTAGACGAACGAGAACGTCAGGCCCTTGTACTCTTCCCGCTTGGCGTCCGAAAGCTGCTTCCTGATGTCCTTGACGAGCCCCTCGGATTCCTTCTCGTGACCCAGGGCCTTGCCGATCGTGGTGATCTGGTCGTCCCACTCGATCGTCCACGGCTGCTCGGGATAGGCCACGGTCGGGGCGATGGCATCGAGCTGCTTGTACTGCTCGGCGGTCACACCGGACCAGGGGGCGAGGATGACATCGGGTTCGAGTGCGGCGACGGCCTCGACGTCGAGCTCCGTATCCCCCTGGAACTGTTCAGGCAGCTTGTCGCCCCTGTCCTTCACCGCCTCGTAGATCCACGGCATGTATCCGGTGTCGTCGCTGCCCCAGGCGTATTCCTCCATGCCCACCGGGGTCTTGCCCAGAGCGATCGCGGTCTCGGTCGACCCCTGGCCCAGGGTGACGACGCGTTCGGGTTCCGATTCGATGACGGCTTCGCCGAGAGCGTGCTTGATCGTCACGGTCTCGAAACCCGCGGACCCTGCGCTGCCGGAGTCCTCGGAGCCCTGCTCGCAGCCGGCGGCGGTGAGGGAGAGTGCGACGATGGCTCCAGCGAGGACGGCCCGGCGGCTGTGAGGAACTGGCATTTCTGTCCTTTCGACAAGGGGTGGGAGCCGCATCGGCCCCGCGGCATCAACGTAGGTCAGCCTAACTTAAGCTCAGCCCGAGTTCGAAGTGGACGTGAGGTACGTCACTCGCCGGTCTGATGCGTTCGGAACGAGAAGGGTCTTGACGCTTCCGGGACGGACGCAGCTACGATCGGTGCTATGAGCACACAGCGAGATCGTGCCCGGCTCCTCGTCGACAAGCACGGTCGCACTTTCGCCGCAGAGGCTTCGATCACTCTCCGTGACAAGCCGGCGCCGCTGTGGCAGCTGCTCGTCCTCACACTTCTGCTGTCGACCCGGATCAGCTCCGAAATCGCGCTCGCCACTGCTCGCGAACTCTTCTCTGCGGGCTGGAGGACTCCGCAGCACCTGCGGGAGAGCACCTGGCAGCAGCGCGTCGATGCCCTCGGTCGCGGCGGCTATCGACGCTATGACGAGAGCACGGCGACGCGCCTCGACGAAGCCGCAGCCCTGCTCATGGACCGGTGGTCAGGCGATCTGCGTCGACTCAGAGATGAGGCCGAAGCAGACTCTTCCCGCCTGTCGTCGCTGCTCCAGGAGTTCACCGGCATCGGTCCGACGGGAGCCGATATCTTCCTGCGCGAGGCGCAAGCGGTGTGGCCTCAGGTGCGCCCCCTGGTCGACCCTCTCGTCAGGAAGGGAGCGAAGGCCGCCGAACTGCCCGAGGAGGCGCAGGCGCTCGCCGAGCTCGTCGGCGAAGACGAATTCGCCAACCTGGCATCGGCCCTCGTCCGGGTCGCCCGCGATCCCGCCCTGCTGGACGATCTCGACAGCTGAGCGGGTCCGCAGACGCGCGTGCTAGCATCGACGGATCGGAGAGGGGATGAGATGCTGACGAACCTGTGGCTGACACTGCAGCTGTTCGTCGTCGTGCTCTCTGCCGACCTCGACTCGGTCGTACCCCAGTCCCCGACCCATCTCATCGTCCTGGCACTGCTCGGCGCCGCCCTTCTGACGCCCATCGCGTCCTGGGCTGGCATCGCGCTCCTGCGCGTACTGTCGCTGGCTTCGCGCGCACCCTCGCTGCCCGATGTCCGCAGAGGCGTGCGCGAGTTCCGCATGCCCGAGGAGCCCGGCACGCCCGGCACCGCATTGGCCAGAGCACCTTCGCGCGTCGTTCACGCCATCGCCTGAACGAAGCCTCTTCGCCTTCCGATCGGAACGGTCGGCACCTCGGCGCGGGAACCCGTTTCCCCCACTGCGCCTCCGTCCCACCCGCGAAGTGTCCTCTCGCATCGACACGGTGATGGCCTCGATCGGCCCAACCGACCCGCGCTCAGGCGCGCCCTGCCCAAGGACACAGACCTCATGAACATCTACGAATTCCTGCCCATCCGCCTGCTCGTCGAAGCCGCCTACGAAGTGGTCACGACGCTCACTTCATTCCTCGACCCCCTCGCCGGAGCCCACAGCGCGGCCCTGGCCGTCATCGTGCTCACCGTCCTCGTCCGGACCCTGCTCATCCCCGTCGGAGTCTCGCAGGTCAGAGCCGGCATCACGCGCAAGCGACTGGCACCGAAGATCGCTGAGCTGCAGACGAAGCACAAGCAGCAGCCCGAAGTCATGCAGCAGAAGCTCATGGAGCTGTACAAGGAGGAGAACACCTCCCCCTTCGCCGGATGCCTGCCGGTTCTGGCGCAGATGCCCGTGCTCATGGCCGTCTACGGACTGTTCATCAACTCCACGATCGGCGGCCACGCCAATGAGCTGCTCGGACACACGCTCTTCGGTCTGCGACTGGACACGAGCTTCGTCAGGCTGCTCGGCGCAGGAGATCTGACCGCCACGGCGACCACCGTCTACCTCGTCCTCGTCGTGCTCATCGCCGTCGTCGCCGGATTCTCCCGCCACCTGCTCACACCCGCGGCTCCGGAGACTCCCGCTGCACCGGCCCAGGCCAGAGGCGGATCGGACGCTCCTCAGATGCCGGACCTCTCCGGCGTGATGAAGACCTTGAGCTTCATGCCTTTCCTCACCGCTGTCTTCGCGCTCTTCGTGCCCTTGGCCGCCGCCGTCTACCTGGCGACGACGACCACATGGACGCTCGCCGAGCGGCTGGTGCTGAACCGTGTCCTCGGCGCGAACGATCCTCAGCCGGACGAGAGCACCCGGGTGACCGACTGAGCCAGGCATGCGGAAGGCCCGGGTCGAAGGAACGGTTCCTTCGGCCCGGGCCCTGGCAGCGGCAGACGCCCTGAGGTCCGCCTCCGGCCTCAGACTGCGAGGATCTGCGGTCGGACCTCGGCCTCGACCGTCAGTTCTCCGTCGGAGACGGCGGCGCGGATGCGTCCGCCCTCGTCGACCGCCTCGGTGACGAGGAGGTCCGCGATCCGGTCATCGAGCTCGCGCTGGATCACCCGGCGCAGCGGACGGGCACCGAATTCGGGCTCGTAGCCCTTCTCGGCAAGCCAGTCGAGGGCATCGGCTGAGACATCGAGAGAGATGCCCTGCGCTTCCACTCGCTTGCGGCTGGCCGCCAGCTGCTGCTCCACGATGGACCGCAGCTGCTCACGCTCGAGCCGCGAGAACATGACGGTGTCGTCGATGCGGTTGAGGAACTCGGGCCGCATGAACTCCTTGAGCCGTCCCATGACCTTGGCCTTGAGATCCTTCTCCGTGTCCTGTGCGAGACCGGAGTTGAAGCCCAGGGGGTTGCCGGACATGAACTCCGAGCCGAGGTTGGAGGTCATGATGATGACGGTGTTGCGGAAGTCGACCGTCCTGCCCTGACCGTCGGTGAGGCGGCCGTCGTCGAGGACCTGCAGCAGCAGGTTGAACGCATCCGGGTGCGCCTTCTCGACCTCGTCGAGGAGGATGACCGAATACGGACGCCGACGGACCTGCTCGGTCAGCTGGCCGGCCTCATCGTAGCCCACATAGCCGGGAGGGGCACCGACGAGACGTGAGACCGTGTGGCGTTCGCCGAACTCGCTCATGTCGAACCGGATCATCGCGGTTTCGTCGTCGAACAGGGTCTGCGCCAGCGCCTTGGCCAGCTCCGTCTTGCCGACACCGGTCGGGCCCAGGAAGAGGAAGCTGCCGATCGGCCGATCGGGATCGCTCATCCCCGTCTGACTGCGGCGGATGGCGCGCGAGACCGAGGTCACGGCTTCGTCCTGCCCGACCACTCGGTCGTGGAGGACCTCTTCCATGTTCGCCAGACGGGCCTTCTGGCTCTGCGTCATCCGCGCCGCCGGGATGCCGGTGGCCCGGGAGACGACCTGGGCGATCTCCTCCTCGCCGATGATCGCCTCGGAGGCAGCGGTCGCCGAAGCTGCCGCGTCCGGATTCTCGGCCGCCTCGATCCGCGCGGTGACCTCGTTGGTCTCATCGCGCAGGCGTCCGGCGCGTTCGTAGTCCTCGGCCTCGATCGCCGATTTCTTCTCGGCCTCGAGCTCGGAGAGGCTGCGCTTGAGCGCTTCGACGTCGACGGCGGGTCCGCGTGCCAGCGACATCCGCGCACCGGCCTGGTCGATGAGGTCGATGGCCTTGTCCGGCAGGAACCGGTCGGTGATGTAGCGGTTCGACAGTTCGACCGCCGCCCGCACCGCCTCGTCGGTGTAGGTCACCTCGTGGAATTCGGCGTAGCGGTCCTTGAGTCCCTCGAGGATCGTCACGGCGTCCTCCACGCTCGGCTCACCGACAGTCACCGGCTGGAATCGGCGTTCGAGTGCCGAGTCCTTCTCGATGGTGCGGTATTCCTTGAGCGTGGTGGCGCCGATCATGTGCAGATCGCCGCGGGCCAGACGGGGCTTGAGGATGTTGCCGGCATCCATCGAATTCGACTCGCCGTTGCCGCCGGCTCCGACGAGGGTGTGGAGCTCGTCGACGAAGACGATCATGTCTCCGTCCTCGGCGATCTCGTTCAGCGCCCCGGTCAGCCGCTCCTCGAAGTCTCCGCGGTAGCGGGTTCCGGCGAGCATGCCGGGCAGATCGAGGGCGATGATGCGCTTGCCGTGCAGCTGCTTGGGCACGTCACCGGAGTGGATGGCCTGGGCCAGACCTTCGGCGATCGCTGTCTTGCCGACTCCCGCCTCGCCGAGGAGGACGGGGTTGTTCTTCGTCCGGCGCGCGAGGATCTCGATCGTCTGCTCGACCTCTTCGGCACGGCCGATGACCGGGTCGAGACGGCCATCCGCGGCCAGCGCCGTGAGATCGGTGCCGTACTTCTCGAGCACGGACTCCTGGGCGTCTTCTCCTTCGGCGGCCTGTCCGGGCTGCATTCCGGCCTCGGCGGCCTCCGCCCCGGCCTGCAGGGATGACTGGGTCACCCCGGCCTGCGCGAGGATGCGTCCGGCGGGCATCTCCTGATTGAGCACGAAGGCGAAGAAGATGTGCTCCGGGTCGATGTAGGTCGAACCGAAGGCGCGTGCGACCTGATAGGCGTCGAGCAGGGCGCGCTGGGCGGAACCGGTGAGCGAGGGCGAGGAATCCGCCTCGATGTCGGTGGCCGCCGGAAGGCGCTCTTCGATGCCGTGGGCGATGGCTTCGGGATCGGCCCCCGCCTGGCGAACGGCCGAGATTCCGGGTTCGGAATCGACCATCACGCGCAGGATGTGGAGGGCGTCGACCTCGGACTGCCCGTGGCGACCGGCGAATTCCGCCGCCGCCTCGATGACTTCGTGGCTGCGCTTGCTCAGCAGCCGGTTGATGTCGACGGAACGGCCTCTGCGCGCTCCGTTCTGACCCTGGAGGAAACGAGCGAGGAACTCGTCGAACGAGTCGCCGCCCGAGCCTGCGGATCCGTAGAATGCGGCCAAAGCTGACCTCCTCTTTCAAAGTTGAGCGTATACGACTCAATCAACAGGAGGGGGCGCGCAGTTATTCCCGGAGGCGAGTGATCCCGCCCATCTTCTCAGCCCTGCGAGGGCCAGCCGTTGGGTTCGCAGCCCTGCAGCCCCTTGGTCTGCTGCTGCATGAGCGGCGCGGTCCGGCCATCACCGGGGCAGGATTCATGCCCGTGGCCCAGGGCGTGGCCGACTTCGTGATTGATCAGATACTGCCGGTATTGGACGATGTCGTCGAATTCCTCGGTGGCTGCGACCCACCGCTTGGCGTTGAGGATGACGTCGGGGCCGTTGCGGCACGAGAGCTTGCCGAGGGTGCGCAGCGGCAGGCACACCTCGTCGACGGTGTCGGGGCTGGCGATGGAGATCATCGTGTCCTGCCCGGAGTCGACGAGTTCGATGGAGACGTCGTCGATGTCCTGCCAGCCCCGTTCGTCCTGGAGGGTGTCGATGATGAACTCACCGGCCCGGTCGACGTCGATGGGCAGGTTGTCCTCGACGCGCACGGCGACCTTGAAGGTCTTCCCCTCCTCCCTGTTGGGTCCGGTCTCCTCGGAGGGGCGCTTCCAGTTCCCGCTGCCGCCGGCGTCGATATCGTCTTCTGTCAGACCGCCGGCTCCCGCGTCGTCGGCGTCTGCTGACTCGGTGGGCTCGCCCGAGTCGGACGGCTCGCCGGCCTCGCGCGACCCGTTCGGCTGCTCCGTCGGGCTCGCGGAGGCCCCGATGGTCTCGGGCTCCTGCGGGCTCGGCCGGGTCTGCTGGCCGGACTCGGGAGCACAGGCGCTCAACCCGATGAGCAGGGCGGCCGCGGCAAGGGATGTCAGGGCCCGGAGACGCGGACGGGAGGCGGGGCGGGTTCGACTGGGCACGCCTTTGAGTCTAGCCACCGGCACAGATTCGTCGAAAACCGGTCAAGCGCCGAGGCGCGCGTGTACGCGCCGCGTCTCGACGCCGAGTCCGCCTCTCGAGGACTTCAGAACTCGAGGACACCGCCCGGGCCGTGCAGTCTGGCGTGCAGCCGAGGTTCGGGGCCCTCGACCACGCGGGTATCGCCGGCGCCGAGCACCTCGAGCACTTGACGGGTCGCCTCGGCCTCGGGGGTCTCGATCGAGAACTCGGTCAGCTCCAGGGCCGGCAGCGCCGCCTCGGCGGGGTGGGCGGACTCTCCCCAGTCGATGAGGAAGGGCTGCACACCTTGCTGCGGCAGCGGCGACCGCGTGGTCAGCCGCCATTCGAGCCGCTCGCCCTCCGCGGTGTCGCGCGCCATCTCCGCAACCTCCCCGAAGTCGATGCCCGCCGTGTTCGCGGCCGCGATCTTCGCGAGGAAGGCCGGCGGATGGATCGCCCACGTCTGCAGAGTGAGCCCCGCGGCCAGATGCGCGTCGAGCGGCAGCCTCCCGTCCGCAGGCGGATCCTGCTGCGGGTCGGGGCCGAGGATCTCCAGATAGGTGCGGGCGCCGTCTGCCCAGCCGGTCGGGGCGAGCCCGAGGAGGCAGTTCGCGGTCCCCCGATCGGGGTGCGCACCTCCGGGGACGGCGCGAACGCCCGTGGCCTCCTCGACGGCGGCGACACCTGCGTCGAGGTCGGGCACCGTGATGACGAGATGGTCGAGTTCAGCGGGAACGGTGTTCAGAGCGTCCATGATCCACCTGGACCTTTCAAACGAGCGTGTAGGCCATCAGTCTCCCCCGCCCGGACGTCGAGGGCAATGCCCGGGGTTCCGCGGGCGATGCGATTCTGCTCCTGGGTGGGAAATTCGCCACCCGGAACACATTATTGCTCAACACATATGACGATTCCCGTAGCCCTCGCCGGCCTGCCGGCCGAAGACGGAAGCGTTCAACATGTCTCAATGTGAAGCCCCCGAATTGACTGAGATTGCGCCGATGCGCTTTACTCGAACCATGCAGTTCACCCCCGGGCCCCGCGCAAGCCGCCCCCCCCTGCCTCCGTCCCTCGGCAACGACCTGCGCTCATTATTGTTGAACTATCTTCGCCTCAGTTCGCAGTTACCTCACTTCGGCCCAAAGGACCTCTCTCCATGACCGACCTCCGTCCCACCGCCTCGGCGCGCGTCGCCGGACACGACCTCGACCGGCGATCGATCCTCAGCCTCGGACTGGGTTTCGGCACCCTCATCACCCTCAGCGCCTGCACACCGCGCGACACCGGCACGTCGGCCTCCGGACACCCCGTCCGAGGCGGGGTGCTCACCTACTTCGAGCCTCAGACCTGGACGCTTCTCTATCCGCCGTCGGTCGGCTTCTACCCCAACGGCGGAATCATGAACAACATCTCCGCGAGGCTGCTGTGGCAGGATCCGGAGACTCTGGAGCTGCACCCGTGGCTGGCCACGGATCTGCCGGAGATCAGTGCCGACGCGACGACCTACACCTTCACCATCCGCGACGGAGTGACCTATTCGGACGGAACACCGCTGACGCCTGCCAATGTGGCGAGGAACTTCGACCTCTTCGGCCGCGGCGACGAGGCGCGCACGCTCCCCGTGTCCGAACAGATCTCGAACTACGAACGCAGCGAGGTCCTCGACGATCGTCGCGTGCGCTTCCACTTCTCGGCCCCCTCTCCCGGGTTCGCCCAGGCGACCTCGACGATGAACGCGGGGCTGCTCGCCGACTCCACCCTCGCACTCGATGCCGAGGGATTCGGGCCCGGCGGGGCCACCCGGATCCACACCTGCGGGCCCTTCCACATCACCGACGAGACCATCGGCCAGAAGCTCTCGGTCAGGGCCCGCGAGGACTACGACTGGGCTCCCCCGCACCTGGCACACCAGGGGCGGGCCCACCTCGACGGCATCGACTACCTGACCAACAACGAGTACTCGGTGCGCATCGGGGCCGTGCTGTCCGGACAGGCCGACGGTGTGCGCGACGTCCAGGCACCCGATGAATCACGGGTGAGCGAGCATGGGCTCCGCCTCTACGCGAAGGCGACGAACGGGATCAACAACAGCATCAACTTCCGATTCCGGCACGCTCTCCTGGCCGACGTCTCCGTCCGGCGAGCGCTCATCGCCGCCATCGACCGGCAGGAGATCGTCGACAAGCTCTTCACCCCCAACTATCCGCTGGCCACCGGACTGCTGGCCGAGGGCGCAATGGGCTACACGGACCAGTCGGGCTCCTGGGTCCACGATCCCGACAGGGCCGACCGCCTCCTCGATCAGGCGGGATGGACCGAACGCAACACCGCCGGCTACCGCGTCAAGGACGGGCAGACGCTGGCCCTGGCCGTGAATATCGCCCTGCCGCAGCCGCGGTCGAACGAGGTCCAGACGCTCATCCAACAGCAGCTGCGCCGCGTCGGCGTGCATCTGTCGATCAACCCCGGAGACCAGTCGAAGCAGACGCTCGACGCCCTCGAACTCGACACCGTGCAGATCTACCATTCGATGGTCGCCCGTGCAGACTTCGACAACCTGCGCTCGAACTACTCGTCGGCCAACCGTGACGTCTTCCTCAACGGACCAGACCGCTCCGACGCCGACGACGGTTCGATCGACCCGCGCATCGACGAGCTCCTCGACGCTCTCGCCGCGGAGCCCGACCCCGGGAAACGGCAGCAGGCCGCCGAGGCGGTCCAGGACTACCTCGTCGAGCAGGCCTATGTCCTGCCGTTCTTCGAAGAGCCCCAGGTCTTCGCGTTCCGCCGCCGCGTCCACGGCTTCGCCACAGAACCGGTGGGGCGCCCCGACTTCTACAGCACCTGGCTGACAGGAGAGAGATGATCCTCGACACACGCTATCTGCTCCTGCGCCTCGGCCAGGCCGTCCTCGTCCTGCTGCTGGCCTTCACCGCAGCCTTCGTCCTGCTCAGCCTCATCCCCGGCGACGGGCTCACCGCCCGCTTCGCCGACCCGGCGCTGGGTCTCTCCTCCGAGCAGATCACCCAGATCCGCGAGGCCACGGGAGCCGACGAGTCCTGGTTCAGCCGCTATCTGCTCAGCCTCACCGGCTTCCTCACCGGCGACTTCGGGTACTCGGTCCAGACCGGTGCCGCCGTGTCGACGATCATCGCCGCGGCCCTGCCCTCGACGGCGGTGCTGGCGGTCTCCGGTTTCCTCACCGCACTCGTCCTCGCCGTCGCCATCGCGGTCGCCGCCACCTATGGTCCGGCCACCGGCCCCTTCGCCTGGGTCCGACGGGCCCTCGACTCGGTGCCCAGCCTGTTCATCTCCGTCCCCGTGTTCTGGCTCGGGATCCTGCTCATCCAGGTCTTCTCCTTCCAGTTCGGCTTCGTCTCCGTGGTCTCCCCCGGTCCCGCCGAGGCGCTCGTGCTGCCGACGCTGACCGTGGCGGTGCCGCTGTCGGCTCCGATCACCCAAGTGCTCATCCGCTCCATCACCGAGGTCCAGGCCTCCGGATTCGTGAAGGTGACCACAGCCAAGGGCGCCTCCGAGATGTGGATGCTCGTCCACACCGTCGCCCGCAACGCGGTGCTGCCGGGGCTGACGATCATCGGGCTGGTCTTCGGTGAGCTCGTCGCCGGTGCCGTGGTCACAGAGACGGTGTTCGGCCGCAACGGCATCGGACTGATCACCGCCCAGGCCGTGACCCACCGCGACAACCCGATCCTGCTGGCAGTCGTCGTCATCGCCACCTTCGGCTACGTCATCATCAACCTCGCCGTCGACCTCCTCTACCCCGTCATCGACGTCCGTCTGCGCACTCAGCGCACGACGGCCTCCGGCAAGGGGCTGAAGAACAGCGATGCAAGCACCCGCAGCGCGCTGACGGCGACCGCCGCCAGCGTCGGCGTCGACCTCGACTGGACTGACGACACCGCTGCCGAGACGAGCACCGAGACGAAAGCGACGAACCCATGAGCCTCACCGATGTCTTCACCCGCGCGGAGGACACCGCCGGCGCGCGCACCCGTGCCGCCCGCAGTGCGGTCACCTCGGCGACCGCCGTCTCTGCACTCGTCCTGCTCATCGCCATCGCCTGGGCCCTGTTCCCCGGGCTCTTCACCCACTTCGACCCGAACGACGGCGGCGACACCCCGGCCCTGCTGGCGCCCAGCCTCGAGCACTGGTTCGGCACCGACCAGACCGGTCGGGATGCCTTCACCCGCGTCGTCTACGGCGCCTCCCAGTCCCTGCTCGCCGCACTCGTGGCCGTGGGCGTGGGTCTCCTCATCGGCACCGCGATCGGTCTCATCGCCGGCACCCGCCGCGGACTCGTCGACGATGTGCTCATGCGCTCCATCGACGTGCTGCTCTCGATCCCCGCGATCCTGCTCAGCCTCTCGATCGTCGTCGTCCTCGGCTTCGGCACGATCAACGCGGCCATCGCCGTCGGCGTCACAGCCATCGCCCAGTTCGCCCGCCTCGCCCGCTCCCAGGCGGTGCAGATCGGCACGAGCGACTACGTGGCCGCCGCCTACGGCTCCGGCGGCACCTTCTTCTCCGTCCTCGTCCGCCACATCCTGCCGAATTCGATCTCGCCGGTGCTCTCGCTGGCCGTGCTGCAGATCGGATCCGCGATCCTCCAGATCTCCACTCTCGGGTTCCTCGGCTACGGCACTCCGCCGCCGACGCCCGAATGGGGTCTCATCATCGCCGAGGGCCGCAACTTCGTGGCCACCGCCTGGTGGCTGACCGTGCTGCCCGGCCTCGTCGTCATGGCCATCGTGCTCGCCACCCATCAGATCGGCAACACCCTGCGAAAGGTGACATCATGACCGCATCTCCGCTGCTGCACATCGACGGCCTCACCGTCGACTACGCCCGCCGAGGCGGCTCCCCGGCCGTGCGCGGCCTCGACCTCACCGTCGACTCCGGTGCGATGACCGCCGTCGTCGGCGAGTCCGGCTCGGGGAAGTCGACGACGGCGAACGCGGTCATCGGACTCCTGCCCTCCTCGGCTCGGATCACGGCCGGGCAGATCCGCCTCGGCGACCTCGACCTCACCCGCATGGGACCGGTCGGCTGGCGCGGGGTGCGCGGGGCTCAGATCGGATACGTCCCGCAGGACCCCGGAAGTTCGCTCAATCCGCTGCAGACGACGGGGAAGTCCGTGGCCGAGGCGCTGCGCATCCACCGTCGCACGAATCGTGCCGAGGCCCGGGACAGGGTCATCGAACTGCTGGGCAGGGTCGGCATCGACCGGCCCGAGAAGCGAGCCGATCAGTTCCCGCACGAGCTCTCCGGCGGGATGCGGCAGCGTGTGCTCATCGCCGCGGCCATCGCCCTGCGCCCCCGCCTGCTCATCGCCGACGAACCGACCTCGGCCCTGGACGTGACCGTGCAGAAACAGGTCCTCGACCTCCTCGACGAACTGCGCGCCGAAACCGGGATGGGCATCCTGTTCATCACCCACGATCTCGCCGTCGCCGGGGAACGCGCCGACGATGTCCTGGTCATGCAGGCCGGGACGGTCGTCGAGTCCGGGGAGGCCGGTCGCATCTTCTCCCGCCCGGAGACCGAGTACACCTCCCGCCTGCTCGCCGACGCCCCCGCCCTGCAGACGAAGGCCCGCCCCTCCCTCCCCGAGGCGGCCGCGTTCCCCATGCGCCCATTCGTCTCCGTCGACTCGCTGACCCAGGTCTTCGACCGCTCCGGCGATCAGGTCATCGGCGTCGAGGACGTGAGCTTCACCCTCGACCGCGGCACTACGCACGGCATCGTCGGCGAATCCGGTTCGGGCAAGACCACGACGGGCAAGGCCCTGGCCGGATTCCTCGCACCGCAGTCGGGCCGTGTGCGCATCGGAGACTTCGACGCCGCCGAGTTCGGCCGCTCCGGACGCGGGGTGCGCGGACGGGCCCGGATCCGGGAGTTCCGGCGCACCGTCCAGCTCGTACACCAGAACCCGTATTCGGCACTCGATCCCAAGCACTCGATCCGGGCGACCCTGACCGAGCCTCTGCGCAACTTCGGCATCGGCACCCGCGCCACACGAGACAGTCTGGTCACCGAGACCCTGGAGAGGGTGGCGCTGCCGGCGGAGTTCCTCGACCGGCGCCCGGCCGAACTCTCCGGCGGCCAGCTGCAGCGAGTGGCGATCGCCCGAGCCCTCATCGCCGAACCCGAACTCGTCGTCTTCGACGAGGCCGTCTCGGCCCTCGACGTCACGGTGCAGGCGCAGATACTGACTCTCCTCGACCGGCTGCAGCGGGAACTGGGACTGACCTATGTCTTCATCACCCACGACCTGGCCGTGGTGCGGCAGATCGCTGATACGGTGTCCGTGATGTCGCGCGGGCGTCTCGTCGAAAGCGGCGCGACCGAGGAGGTCTTCGCACACCCGAGCACTGATGTCACTCGGGCACTGCTCGATGCGATCCCGAACCCAGTGGCATTCTCCGGCCACGCCGACCCCCACCCCGCACTCGCCCTGACCGCAGCGGCAGAAAGCTGAGACCCATGACTGAAACCACCACCGAGCAGACCAGCGGACCGCGGCTCGGGTTCTTCACCCGACTGCTCGAGGACGCCCCGGCCGGGCAGCGCTACCGTTTCGCCCTCGAACAGATCGAAGCGGCCGAGCGTTTCGGCATGCACTCCGCATGGGTCGCCCAGCACCATTTCTCCGCCGCGGAGGGCGGACTGCCCTCCCCGCTCGTCTTCCTCTCCCACGCCGCCGCCCGCACCCGGCGGATCACACTGGGCACGGCCATCATCACACTGCCGATGGAGAACGCCGTGCGCGTGGCCGAGGACGTCGCCGTGCTCGATGTCCTGGCCGAGGGCCGCCTCGAGATCGGGCTGGGCTCGGGCGGGAACCCGAAGTCCTTCCCCGCCTTCGGCACGAGCTTCGATGAGCGCCGTGAGGTCTTCGCCGACAACCTCGCGACCCTGCGCACCCTGTTCTCAGGGGATTCGCTGCCCACCGAGCATCTGCTCTATCCCGAACCCGACGCCGCGGATGCGGGCCGTCCCGGTCTCGGGCAGCGCCTGTGGCAGGCGACCTTCTCCTCAGGCGGTGCCGGGGCCGCCGGGGCCGCCGGGGACGGGCTGATGCTCTCGCGCACCCAACCGCGCCCGCAGGGCAGACCGGAGGCGGCCCTCGACGAGGTGCAGCTGCCGGTCATCGACACCTATCTCTCCCAGCTGCCGGACGGCGCCGCGCCGCGCATCCTCGCCTCGCGTACAGCTGTGGTCGCCGATGCCGCCGATCTGCCGCGGCTGCGGGAGATCACCGAACCCGCGCTGCGGACCGAGGCCGATCGCCTCGTCGGCTACGACACCTCCTCCTTGAGCTTTGATGAGCTGCTCGTCGCCACCGACACCTACCTCGGCACGTCCGAACAGGTGATCGAACGCATGAGCGCCGACCGCGTGCTCGATCGCGTCACCGATGTCAGCTTCCAAGTGCATTCGGTGCCGGCGACGAACGAGGCCGCCCTGCGCTCGATCGAACTGCTGGCCACCGAGGTGGCTCCGGCCCTGGGTCTGGACGTCGCCGAGGAGCGTGTGCGCTGAGATGACCGATATCGTCAACGTCCTCGCCGGCATCGCGGCGAACGACTCTCTCGACGTCCTCCGCGACCACCGGCCCCAGGCCAAGGAGAACGCCCAGCTCAGCTTCGAGGCGCTCCTCGAACCCTCCGATCCGGCCGGGGTGACCTACCGCGAACGCTACGCGGTCGCCGCATTCACCGCCGGCCTCCTCGGCACCCCCGCCGCCGAGGAGTTCTACCGCGACCTGCTCCGCGACGAGGACGAATCCGCGTCGTGGGTGGTCGCCGAACTCCTCGACGAATCCATCGCGTCAGCTGACTCGGACACCGGCTTCGGCGTGGGAGTGCAGGGTCCCTACGGGATCTTCGAATCCGAGTCGCTGGCGGAGGAGAACCTGCCCGGACCGTGGTTCACCGCGACTGGGGCATCAGCGGAGACGCTGGGTGAGAAGCTCGTCGCCGGGCTCGAATTCGCCCATCTGCTCGTGCTCCACCCGCGCGATTGCGGACCCGAGCATCTGGCGCTGCTGCTCGCGGCCGGTTGGGACGAGGACGGAATCGTCACACTGGCCCAGCTCGTGTCCTTCCTCAACTTCCAGATCCGCATGAGCACGGGCCTGGCCGCCCTCGCTGCGACAGCCCCGTCGGACCCCGCGGTGCCCGAGCCGCTGGCGGCCACCACCGCGGAGCCGACCTCCGAACCCGGAGGCACCGCCTCGGCTCGGGCCGAGCGGGCGCTGGCCGAGTTCGGACACCGGGTGAGCACCTACCCGGATCTCGCCCGTCCCGAGCAGTTCCAGCAGTCCGGTCTCGGCTGGGTGCCCTGGATCGCCCCGGTCGCCGAGGCGGAGCTGACCGGGACTCAGCGCGAGGCTCTCATCGAGGCCGGCCGAGCGAAGAATCCCTACTTCCGGCTGCTCGCCCGGGACCCGGACGCACTCAGAGCCAGGACGCTGACCGATCTCGACATCTTCTTCAACACCACCGACGGCCTCGGCCGGGCCGAGCGGGAACTCGCCGCCACGGCGGCCTCGAGGCTCAACGGGTGCCTGTTCTGCGCGTCCGTCCATTCCGAACGTGCCACCGAGGAGTCCGGACGCCGGGATCTCGTGCAACGGCTGCTCGACGAGGGCATCGGGACTCGCCTCGGCGATTCGGTCTGGGACGCCGTCGTCGACGCCTCGGTCGCTCTCACCGTGACTCCGCCGGCTTTCGGATCCTCGCACCTGTCGGCGCTGCGGGAGGCGGGACTGGGCGACGGCGACATCGTCGACGTGCTCGGCAGCGCGGCGTTCTTCAACTGGGCCAACCGCCTCATGCTCTCCCTCGGCGAACCTGAGGCGCTGAACTGAGCTCCACCGAGAAACGGATCGAGCGCCTCGGCGCCAGTTGCGTGCACGTGCGTTCTGCGGGCGGATCCACTGTGAAATCCCGTGAGATTTCACAGCGGATCCGCCCGCAGGAGACGCCGCTCAGGCGACGTCCATCAGCGCCGAGCGGATGATGAAGCGGTTGCCCGTCGGGGCTTCGACGCTGAAGCCGCTCCCCCGTCCGGGTACCACGTCGATGGTCAGATGCGTGTGCTTCCAGTACTCGAACTGCTCGACCGACATCCAGAAGTCCAGTCCGGCCTTCTCGGCGTCGTCGATGGGCAGCTCGAAGTGGCCGAGCAGCACATCCGCCTCCGAGGTGAGGAAGTCGCCTTCGGGGAAGCACATCGGAGACGACCCGTCGCAGCACCCGCCGGACTGATGGAACATCAGCTGACCGTGCTTGTCGACAAGCGTGATCAGCAGGTCGAGGGCCGCTTGGGTCATCGCCACCCGTGACCTCTCTTCGCCCTCGATCCGGGGAGTCGATTCGAGGGCGGCGGTTTCGGTCGTATCGCTCATCAGAAGAATCCCTGCGCGTTCTCGGAGTAGCTGACCAGCAGGTTCTTCGTCTGCTGGTAGTGGTCGAGCATCATCTTGTGGTTCTCGCGTCCGATGCCCGAGGACTTGTACCCGCCGAAGGCCGCGTGTGCGGGGTAGGAGTGGAAGTTGTTCACCCAGACGCGACCGGCCTGGATGTCACGTCCCGCCCGGTAGGCAGTGTTGCCGTTGCGGGCCCAGACCCCGGCGCCGAGGCCGTAGAGGGTGTCGTTGGCGATGGAGATCGCATCGTCGTAGTCGGAGAACGAGGTCAGAGCGACGACTGGGCCGAAGATCTCCTCTTGGAAGAGACGCATCGAGTTCGTGCCCTTGAAGACCGTCGGCTGGATGTAGAAGCCGCCGGCGAGGTCGCCGTCGAGCTCGGCTCTGTCACCGCCGATGAGCACCTCGGCGCCCTCGTCCTTGCCGATCTGCAGGTAGGACATGATCTTCTCGTACTGGTCGTTCGAGGCCTGCGCGCCGACCTGAGTGTCGGTGTCGAGCGGATTGCCCTGTCTGACCGATCGGACACGTTCGATGCCGGCAGCGACGAAGTCGTCGAAGATCGATTCCTGAACGAGTGCGCGAGAAGGGCAGGTGCAGACCTCGCCCTGGTTGAGCGCGAACATCGCGAAGCCCTCGAGGGCCTTGTCGCGGTAGCTGTCGTCGTCGGCCATGACATCGTCGAAGAAGATGTTCGGCGATTTGCCGCCGAGCTCGAGGGTCACCGGGATGATGTTCTGCGAGGCGTACTGCATGATCAGACGCCCTGTCGTCGTCTCTCCGGTGAAAGCGACCTTGCGGATGCGCTTGTTCGAAGCCAGGGGCTTGCCGGCCTCGGCGCCGAAGCCGTTGACGATGTTGAGGACGCCGGGCGGAAGCAGGTCGCCGATGAGTTCGGCGAGCACGAGGATCGACGCCGGGGTCTGCTCGGCCGGTTTGAGCACGACGCAGTTGCCGGCGGCGAGCGCCGGAGCGAGCTTCCACGTGGCCATGAGCAGCGGGAAGTTCCAGGGGATGATCTGTCCGACGACGCCGAGCGGCTCGTGGAAATGGTAGGCCACCGTGTCGTCGTTGATCTGCGAGATGCCGCCTTCCTGCGCTCTGATCGCCGAGGCGAAGTAGCGGAAGTGGTCGACGGCCAGCGGGAGGTCCGCGGCCAGCGGTTCACGGATTCCCTTGCCGTTGTCCCAGGTCTCGGCCACAGCGAGCATCTCGAGGTTCGCCTCGATCCGGTCGGCGATCTTCAGCAGGATGTTCGCCCGCTCCGTCGTCGAGGTCTTGCCCCAGGCCGGTGCCGCCGCCCATGCGGCGTCGAGGGCGGTCTCGATATCGTCACCGGTGGAGCTGGGGACCTCGGTGAAGACCTGTCCGGTGACGGGAGTGACGTTCTCGAAGTAGTCACCGTTCTTCGGCGGCACCCACTCGCCGCCGATGTAGTTCTCGTAGCGTGATTTGAAGGTGACGAGCGAACCGTCGGTACCGGGTGCTGAGTAGACTGCCATGACACTCCTTCGTGTGAGTCCATCCGCCCCGCGGAGCGGACGTGTCCGTGTCTTCCCACCATAGGCCCGCCGAGGCGGCCGAACAATAGGCGGACGGACTCACACGTGGACGAGTGCGCCGTTGCGGGGAACCCCTCCTGCGAACCGAATGCGCACTGCCGTCGCGTGTTCGACGTCGAGACTGTCGAACGCCTGCAGGTGCAGGTGGGGTTCGATGCTGTTGCCGGAATTGCCGCAGCGTCCGACGAGGTCGCCGGCCCGGACCCGGTGTCCGACCTGCACCCGCGTGCTCCCGCGCTGCAGGTGGCAGAGTGCGACGACGGCCGATCCGGTGTCGATCATGATGTCGTTGCCGGCGAGCTCCCGCCAGCCCGCCTCGATCCGACTGCGCTGAGTCAGCGCATAGCCGAGTGAGGGCAGACCCCGATAGGCAGGGTGATCGGGTGCGGAATCGTGGACGGCAGCAACGGTGCCGTCGACAGGGGCGGTCACGGGACGGCCGAAGCCGGCGAACTTCTCCGGAGGCTCCGGGCGCAGCAGCGATACGACGCCGAATCGCGCCGACCTCAGCGATTCGTCGACCGGCACGAAGTCGATGGCGAACGAAGATGCGAACCGTGGGGTTCCATGGCTCGGAACACGATCGGCGGGACTGTTCTGCACCATCCACCGCCCGATGAAGGGGTACTCCAGGTTGAGCGCAGCTGCCTGCAACGGATCCGTCATCATCTGTCTCCGGTCTGCCGAATGGCGGCGTAGAGAGCCATATCGCGGCGCTCCCCGTCGATCATCTGAGTCGCGCGGCTCGGCAGCGATCCTGTCAGAGGCACATACGGATCGGTCGAGAGTTCACGCGCCATCGCACCATCTCGCGCTTCCACCGCTCGCAGGCGAACACGACCACGAGCAGGAGCAGTCGCGGGCCATGGCGGAAGTGCGGGGCTCGTCATATCAGCGACTTGACCCCGCGCCTCCCCCGGAACCGCCTCTTCGCGCTGCGTCACCCGATCCGTCTGCGACATGGACCCCATCCTAGGCTTCATATCCGCCTTCACCCCATTTAAAATGACCACCATGAGCGAGCCCGACAGTCCAGTGTTGCGTCTGATCCCGTACCTTGCGGCGATCACCGCGGCCATCTTCATCGCCCTGCCCCGACTCAGCGGAGACGGGGACCTGCTCGCCGGCCTCCTCTTCGCGGCCGCCGCCTATTTCGGCGTCTACTATCTGTCCAAGCTCATCATCCACGTCATCATCACGCGCATCGACGACGACGATCCTTCCTGACCCTACCTCTTCGCCTGCGCGGGCACGACGACCTTGCGGATGACGATGAGCGCCGAGGCGGCCACCGGCACCGCGACCACGGCGCCGAGCACACCGCCCAGGGTTCCGCCGGCGATGGCGGCGATGATGACGAGCGCACCGGGCACATCGACTGCGGCCTTCATGATGCGGGGGCTGAGCAGATACGCCTCGACCTGCATGTACACGAGATAGTAGATTCCGGCGGCGATGCCCAGGCCCGGGGAGACCATGAGGCACGAGGCGGTGATGATGATCGCGCCGGTGATCGGGCCGACGAGCGGGATGAGCGAGCCGAGGAACGCGACGAACGCCAACAGCGCCGGCAGCGGGGCGCCGATGATGGTGAGGAAGATCGCCGAGCACACCCCGTTGACGATGCCCAGGGACAGCTGCCCGAGGACGTAGCGCCCGATGGAGCGGGTGACCTCCTCGGTGACGGATTCGACCGTCGGCCGGGAGGAGGCCGCGACCAGTGAGAACATGGCGGATTTGATCGTCGGCATGGTCACGGCGAAGTAGATGGTGAGGATGACGACGATGATGGCGCCGGTGATGAAGCTGAGGATGCCGGCCCCGATCGTCACGACGCCTCCGCCCACCGACAGCACATTCTTCGGATCCGAGACCCAGTCTCCGAGGTTCGCGAAGATCGCGTCGACGTCGATCGCGCCGGTGAACTGCTGTTCGAGCTCCAACACCCAGCCGGTCGCCGCGAGATTCGCCACGATGTCAGGCAGATCGCCGACGAAGGTCTGGATCTGGCTGATCACGATCGGGGCGATCAGCAGCCCGGCACCGACGACGATGAGGACGAAGGCGAGGATGACGAGGATGACCGACACCGACCGCGGCACCTTGCGCTCGACGAACCACTGCACGATCGGTTCGAGACCGAGCGACAGGAACAGGGCCAATCCGATGTAGATGAGCACGGTGGCCAGCGACTGCAGAGCCATCATCACAGCGATCGCCAGTCCCACACCCAGAGTGCCGGTGAATCCGACTCTGAATGCGCTGTTGAGTGTGAGGGATCTGCCCTGACCGGTGCCCATGGGCTCAAGTGTAACCAGCGATCATGCACCGGTCGGCACTCTCACGTTAGGATCGTCGGTGAGATCCCAACCGTGAAGAAAGTGGTACGTCGAGCATGAGCCCCGATCCGAACAGCATCAATGTCTGGGAGGCCTTCCTCGACCCGCAGAACGATTTCTCACTGCCCGACTTCGCCGCCGTCACCCCGGAGACGCTGCTGACCGCGGTGCACGCGGCCGCCGATTTCGCCCGCACCGAGGTGGCCGGGATCGTCGCCGACGAGACCGACCCGACGTTCTTCAACACCACGGTTCGGTTCGAGACCGCGTCCGTGCCGATGACCCGCATCGCCTCCGTGGTCAGCGCCGTCGAGTCGAACCATCTTCGTCCCGAGCTCACCGACGCCGTCGCCGAGGTGTGGGAGACCCTGTCGGCGACCCGCACCGAGATCCTCCTCGACGTCGATCTCTTCCACCGCATCGAGCAGGTCCCCGCAGCCGACCTCAATCCGGAGGACAAGCGGCAGCAGGAGCTCACGGTGGAGCTCTTCGTCCGGTCGGGAGCCCGCCTCGGCGCGGAGGAGCGGGACCAGATGGCCACGATCGCGGCGGAACTGACGAGTCTGTCGACCTCGTTCTCCCGCGCCCTGCAGCAGGACACCCGGGAACTGGCCGTCCACCTCGGCGAGGCCGAGTCGCTGGCCGGGATGAACGAGGACCAGATCGCTGCGGCGGCGAATCGGGCGGCGGAGCGCGGTGTCGACGGCTATCTGCTGACCTTGAATAACTTCACCCAGCAGCTCGTGCTCGAGTCCCTCGACACCGCACAGACCCGCCGGCACGTGCTGAACAACTCGATGGCCCGCGGTTCTCGCGGCGGAGACGGAGACACCCGCACCCAGGTCGCCGACACGACGGCCCTGCGGGCGCTGCAGGCGAGCCTGCTCGGCTACCCCTCGTACTCCTCCTATGCCATCGACAATCAGACCGCCGGCAATCCCGATGCCGCGGCCGATATCGTCTCCTCCCTCATCAACCCCGCGAATGCTCAGCTCGATGCGGAACTGGCCAGGGTCAAGGAACGTTACGGCCTCGAGGAGGTCGCGGCCGAGGACGTCAAGCACTTTCTCGCGAAGTACCGGGCCGACGAATTCGGCATCGACCCCGATGAGGTCGCCAAGTACTTCGAGTTCGACACCGTCCTCACCGAGGGCGTCTTCCGCGCGGCCACCGGCCTCTACGGCATCACCTTCGCCCCGCGGGAGGGAGTGACCGGCTGGCACGAGGACGTCCGCGCCTATGAGGTCACCGACGTCAACGAGCGCGCCCTCGGCCTCGTCCTCATCGACCCGTACGCACGGGACACGAAGCGCGGCGGAGCGTGGATGGACCAGCTCGTGCCCGCCTCGCGCCTGACCGGGCTGCTGCCGGTCGTGACGCTCTCGCTCAACCTCTCCAAGCCGGGGCCGGGGAGGCCCACCCTGCTCAATCCGACCGAGCTGACCACGGTCTTCCACGAATTCGGCCACGTCCTGCACGGTCTGTTCGCGAACTCGACGTATCCGTCGACGGCCGGCACCGCCGTGCCGCGCGACTATGTGGAGTTCCCGTCCCAGCTCAATGAGATGTGGCGGTTCCACCCGCAGGTCCTCCCCCATTTCGCCAAACACGTCGACACGGGTGAGCCGATGCCGGCGGAGCTCGTCGACGCACTCATCGCCAGCGAGAGGTTCGGGCAGGGCTTCGACACGATCGAATACCTCGCCGCGGCCATGCTCGATCTGTCGTGGCATTCGCTCGAAGCCGGAGAGCACATCACCGATGTGCTGTCCTTCGAGTCCGAGGTGCTCGCCGCCGCCGGGTTCTCTCCGCTCGTCCCGCCGCGGTACCGCACCACCTACTTCGGGCACATCTTCGCCTCCGGGTATGCAGCCGGATACTACTCCTACCTCTACTCCGAGGTCATCGCCGCATGGGTGAGCGAATGGTTCGAAGCCCAGGGCGGACTCAACCGCGAGGCCGGCACCGCCTTCCGCGAGGCCATCCTCGCCCCGGGACACTCGATCGATCCGATGTCGGCGATCGAGCGCTTCTTCGGCACCCGTCCCGACGTCGCTCCACTGCTGCGCCGACGCGGACTGGCCGAGCCCGTCAAGGAGCCCGTCCCGGACCCCTCCCCCGACGATCCCGAGATCGATGATCCGCTCGACGACGAGTCCGACGCACCGGCCGCAGACGTCCCCAAGCAGCACCGCAACCATGCGAAGGTCGAGGCCGAGCTGCGGGAGCACGGGATCGAACCGCAGATCCGGCTCTTCGGTGATGCGACGCCGACGGCGGCCTCCGCGGCGGAGAAGCTCGGAATCGAGGTCGGCGCCATCGCCAACAGCCTGATCTTCTCCTCCGACGGCGCCGCCGTGCTCATCATGACCTCGGGAGCCCACCGTGTGGACACCGACCATGTCGCCGCTCAGCTCGGCATCGCCTCCCTCGACCGCGCCGACAAGGACCTCGTCCGCGAGGCCACCGGCCAGGTCATCGGCGGCGTCGCCCCCTGCGGCCATCCCGAGCCGATACCCACCTACGTCGATGTCGCGCTGCGCGAGCACCCGGTGCTCTGGGCGGCGGCCGGCACCCCGAACTCGATGATGCCGCTGACCTACGAGCAGCTGCTGACGATCACGCACGGGAGGGAGATCACCGTTGCCGACGCCCACGCCTGAGAGCGAGTCTGGACAGCCGGGTCGCAGCAGCGACTCGGCGACCTCCCCGACCGCGACGAGACTCGCCGCCTTCGCATCTTCGCGAGGCCGCTACTACGCCGTCTTCCTCGCCGTGTTCTGCGCGGTGCTCATCATCTCGAACATCTCGGCCACGAAGGTCATCGGCTTCGGCCCCATCGTCACCGACGGCGGAGCCTTCCTCTTCCCCATCGCCTACATCCTCGGCGACGTCATCAGCGAGGTCTACGGCTTCAGAGCCGCCCGCAAGGCCGTGATCACCGGTTTCGGCCTGCAGATTCTGGCCACCTTCGTGTTCTGGCTCGTCCTCATCTCCCCGCCCGGGCCGGGGTATGAGAATCAGGACGCCTTCGCCGCCGTCCTCGGCTTCTATCCGCGCATCGTCGCGGCCTCGCTGGTCGGCTACTTCGTCGGGCAGCTGCTCAACTCGTGGGTGCTCGTGGCCGTGAAGCGGCGGATGGGCGAATCGAAGCTGTGGGTGCGGCTGCTCACCTCGACCGGCGTCGGCGAATTCGTCGACACCCTGCTGTTCTGCGTCATCGCCTTCGCCGGGGTCATCCCCGGTCTCGACTTCCTCAACTACATCATCGTCGGCTTCGTCTACAAGGTCGCCGTCGAGATCGTCCTCATGCCGGTGACCTACCGGGTCATCACGCTCGTCAAGCGCCACGAACCCAGTTACGAGCTCGTCGAGGGCTCCTGACCGCGCCGCTTCGCGTAGTAGCGGCCGAGCACCTCGGCTTCGAGTTCGCTGAATCGGCCGTCGATCATCGCCTGGCGGATCTCTGCGACGAGGCTGACGACGAAGTGCTCATTGTGG
This sequence comes from Brevibacterium renqingii, assembly GCF_017808105.1. GTDB lineage: Bacteria > Actinomycetota > Actinomycetes > Actinomycetales > Brevibacteriaceae > Brevibacterium > Brevibacterium renqingii. The sequence continues at coordinate 33,817 of NZ_JADBHF010000009.1, forward strand.
ATCGTGCACAGGGTGGAGAAGAGCATCTCCTTGGCCTTGTAGAGATGCCGCAGGTAGGCGCGCGAATAGTTCCGGCAGGTGTAGCAGCTGCAGTCGGGATCGAGCGGGCCGAAGTCACGGCGGTACTTCGCTCCCGTGAGGTTGTAGCGGCCGTCGCGGGTGTAGATCGCGGCGTTGCGGGCCACGCGAGAGGGTGAGACGCAGTCGAAGGTGTCAGCGCCGGTCCGGATCGCCTCGAACAGGTCATCGGGTTCGGAGATGCCCAGCAGGTGCCGCGGCTTGTCCTCCGGCAGCTCCTCGCACACCCAGCGGATGATGGTGCCGAGGTTCTCCTTCTCCAGAGCCCCGCCGATGCCGAAGCCGTCGAAGTCCATGCTTCCCAGGTCTCGGGCGGCCTTGCGCCGCAGGTCCTCGTACTGCGCGCCCTGGAGCACTCCGAACAGCGCCTGATAGGGCCGGTGGGAGCGGGCCTCGGTGAGGCGGAAGTGCTCCTCGATGCAGCGGATCGCCCACAGCCGGGTGCGCTCGAGCGATTCCTCCTGGTAGCCGCGGGTGTTGATCAGGGTCGTCAGCTCGTCGAAAGCGAACATGATGTCCGCACCGATCTCGTGCTGGACGCGCATCGAGATCTCCGGCGTGAAGCGGTGCATCGCTCCGTCGAGATGGGATTTGAAGGTCACCCCGTCGTCGTCGACGTTCGACAGCCGCTCCTTGCCCACGGCCACCAGCTCGTCGCTGCGCTGGCCCGTCGCCTCCATCGAGATGACCTTCTTGAACCCCGAGCCCAGGCTCATGACCTGGAAGCCACCGGAATCGGTGAATGTCGGACCGGGCCAGTTCATGAACCTCCCCAGCCCGCCGGCCTCGTCGATGAGGTCCGAGCCGGGCTGCAGATAGAGGTGGTAGGCGTTGGCGAGCACCGCCTGACCGCCGAGTTCGGCGACCTCGTCGGGGCGCACCGCCTTGACCGTGGCCTTGGTGCCCACGGGAATGAACGCCGGGGTCTCGATCCGGCCGTGCGGGGTGCGGATGACGCCGGTGCGACCGCCGCTGTCCAGACGAGCACCCACCTCGAAGCCGAACTGCGATCGGTCGTTGACGGGCACGGTCTCGGATGCTGCCGGGGATTCGTTTGAGCTCACCGGACAAGCTTAACTAAGAGCATGGATTTCACCCAGATGCTCACCGCCGCCGAGGCCGACGCCCCGATCGTCATCGACGGCGGCCTGGGCACCGCGCTCGAGGAGCGCGGCGTCGACCTCGACCACGCCCTGTGGTCGGCCGATCTGCTGCGCCGCCGCCCCGAGGCCATCGCCGAGGTGCATGCCGCCTTCGCCGCCGCGGGTGCCCGGATCCTCACGACCGCCAGCTACCAGGCCACCCCGGTCGGCTTCGCCCGCGCCGCTGTCCCGGTCGCGGAGGGACGGGACCTCATCGCCGCCGGCGTGGAGGTCGCACGGACCGCCGCCGAGGCGGTGGCCGGCTCCACGGGTGCGGCCCGCGCGCTCGTCGCCGGCTCCGTCGGCCCCTTCGGGGCGGCGCTGGGAGGCGGCGAGGAGTACACCGGCGACTACCGGCTCACCGCCGCCGAATATGCTGACTTCCACCACGGACGCATCGCAGCCTTGGCTGCTGCGGGAGTCGATCTGCTCGCGATCGAGACCCAGCCGCGGCTCGACGAGATCCGCATCCTCGTGCAGCTGGCGGAGGAGGTCGGTCTGCCCGCCTGGCTGAGCGTGACCCTCGGAGATGCCGGCGGCCTGCCCGACGGCTCCGGCCTCGCGGACCTCGCCGAGGAAGCGTCGGCCTCGGCGGCGGTGGCCGCGGTCGGGGTCAACTGCGTGCCTCCCTCGGCCGTGGCCCCGGCCCTGCGGGCCCTGTCGGCCCACACCGACCTGCCGCTCATCGCCTACCCGAATTCGGGCGAGCGCTATGCGGCGGAGTCGATGCAGTGGCTGCCTAAGACCGCGGAGTCCGGTTCCGACTCCTGGCCGGTCGACGAGTGGACCCGCCTCGGCGCCCGGCTGATCGGGGGATGCTGCCGGACGACTCCGGCCGACATCTCGGTGCTCAGCCGAGCATCTTCCCCGGGTTGAGCAGTCCGAGGGGATCCACGGACTCCTTGATCCGGGTCTGGAGCAGTCGAGCGCCCTCGTCGAGCTCGCGGACCAGCCAGTCACGCTTGAGATAACCCACGCCGTGCTCGCCGGTGATCGTGCCGCCGAGTTCGAGTCCCAGGGCCATGATCTCGGCGAACGCCGCCTTGGCCGCGGCGATGCTCTCCTCGTCGGAGGCGTCGAAGAGCACGCTGGGGTGCATGTTGCCGTCCCCGGCGTGGCCTGCCGTGGCCACCTCGACGTCGTATCTCGCGTCGATCTCGGACAGCCGGGCGAAGAACTCGCCGAGGCGGGACCGGGGAATGCACACATCGTCGATGAGCTCTCCCCCGCCGTGGGCGCCCACATACCGCTCCATCGCCGGGGACACCGCCCGCCGGGCGGCGACGAACATCTCGGAGTCGGCCGGGTCGTCGGAGAAGAAGACCTCGGCGGCTCCCTGCGCCTCGGCGATCGTCTGGAACGCCTCGAGCTCGGCCACGGCCGTGGGGCCGGCGGCATCGGACTGCACGAGCAGCAGCGCCCCGGCCCCGTCGGGAAGGCCGAAGTCGCCGTAGTCGTTGATCATCGCCACCGTCGCCCCGTCCATGAGCTCGAGCATCGACGGTGCGGCGCCGGAGGCCATGAATGCCGAGACCGTGTGCCCGGCCGATTCCATATCGGGGAATACGGCGACGCCGGTCAGGGGCGGTGTCAGAAGGGGTCTGAGAGCCAGGGTGATCTCGACGATGACGCCCAGCGTGCCCTCGGAGCCGACGAACAGGGCGGCCAGGTCCAGGCCCGCTACGCCCTTGGCCGTCTGCCGGCCGAGCTTCGTCACGGTCCCGTCGGCGAGCACCACGGTCAGGGCCCGCACATAGTCCTTCGTCACCCCGTACTTCACGCAGCACATGCCGCCGGCGTTCGTGGCGACATTGCCGCCGATCGTCGAGATCGCCACCGAGCCGGGATCCGGCGGATAGGACAGTCCGCGTTCGGCCAGGACGTTCTTCAGGTCCTGGTTGATGACACCGGGTTGGACCCGGCAAGTCTGCTCGACCTCGTCGATGTCGAGGACGGAGTCCATCTTCGCCACGTTGATCAGCAGCGCTCCGTCGACGGCGTTCGCGGCTCCGGACAGACCGGTGCGGGCACCCTGGGTGACCACGGGGATCCGGTGCTCGGTGGCGAACCGCATCACCGCCACCACATCGTCGACAGCGGCGGCCCGGACCAGCCCCAGAGCCGTCCCGGTGGGGCAGAACAGCGCCTTGTCGGAGGAATGGGCTCCGACGACGTCGGCATCGGTGACCAGGGCCCCCGGGCTCAGGCGGGCGGCCAGCTCCTCGAGTCTGAGGTCCGCACTCACAGCTCGGCTGCGACCTTGAGCACGCGGTCGAGCGCCTCGTCGGGGCCGATGCTCACCCGCACTCCGCCCTGGAGCCGGCGGACGGCCACGGCGACCTCCGCGCACGCACCTTCGAAGGCCACTGCCGCCTCTGCATCGAGGGCGACCCACACGTAGTTGCCCTGCGCATCGGGGACGGTGAATCCGAGGTCCCGAAGGTCCTGGGCGAAGCGGTCGCGCACGGCGGCGATCTCCTTGGCTCGCACGGCCACCTCGTCGACCTTGGCCAGGGACTCGACGGCTGCGGCCTGGGCGGCGGCGGTGACGCTGAAGGGGGCGATGACCTGACGTAGGGCGCCGGCGATCTCCGCATCGGCGATCCCGAAGCCCACGCGCAGCCCGGCGAGCCCGTGCGCCTTCGAGAACGTGCGGGCGAGGACGAGGTTCGGGTGCCGGCGGAAGGCGGCCACCCCGTCCGCGGCCTCGGCATCGGTGGCGAACTCCATATACGCTTCGTCGAGGACGACGATGACCTCGGGCGGGACCTCGGCCATGAAGCCGTCGAGCTCTGCAGCGGTGATCGTCGGCCCCGTCGGGTTGTTCGGTGAGCACAGCAGCACGAGTCGAGTCGTGTCGTCGATGGCCGCCGACAGTCCCTGGAAGTCGTGGCGGCCGTTGTCCAACAGCGCGACCGGGCGCTTCTCGGCGCCGCGGGCGGAGGCGAGGATCGGATACATCTCGAACGACGGCCACGGGTAGACCACGGAGGTGCCGGCCTCGAGGGTGATGTTCGTCAGCGCCGACAGCACCTCGGAGGCACCGGCGCCGGGGACCACCTCGGCGGCGTCGACATCGAGGTGGGCGGCGATGTCGGCTACGAGCCGGCCCGCGGACGGATCCGGGTAGTTGCCCGGCACCGCCGAGGCGGCCGTGAGGGCTTCGACGACGCTCGGCAGCGGCGGCAGATGGTGCTCGTTCGATGACAGTTTGTACGGGGTCAGCCCCGGCGCGCTGACAGGAGGTTTGCCCGGAACATAGGGCGGGAACTGCGCTAGGGCGTCACGAAGCAGAAAGCGTTTCGACATGTGCCCATAGTTGCACACCTTGTGGCCGCGGACACAGGCTGTCCGGACGAAGTGTCCGAACGGTCGGAATCGGGGTCTGGCCCCGGACGCACATCCGCTGTGATAATGCTCGCAGGTGCGCATGATGCTCCGGCCCGGGTTACAGGTGCGACAGCGCCGGAGAGTAGTCTGAGAGACGAATACATGCAGTCAGCGACGAGGAATGAGAGTCCAAATGACCTCCACGCAGGAAAAGGTTGACGTCGTCCTGATCGGCGGCGGCATCATGAGCGCCACGCTCGGCGCCATGCTGACCGAGCTCCAGCCCGATTGGGACATCCGTGTCTACGAGAAGCTCGACTATGTCGCCACGGAGAGCTCGGACCCGTGGAACAACGCCGGCACCGGTCACGCGGCGCTGTGCGAGCTCAACTACACGCCTGAGGACTCGAACGGCCACATCGATCTGAAGAAGGCCTCGCAGATCAACGAGCAGTTCCATCAGTCCCGTCAGTACTGGTCGCACCTCGTCGACAACGGCGTCCTGCCGGATCCGAAGACCTTCATCAATCAGGTCCCCCACATCAGCTACGGTCGTGGCGAGAAGGGCCGGGACTACATCAAGAACCGGTACGAGCAGATGGTGCGCAACCCGCTGTTCGCCGAGATGGAGTACACCGACGATCCTGCGACTCAGGCCGAATGGCTGCCGCTGATGTTCGAAGGCCGCGGTCCCGGCCAGGTCAACGGCATCTCGCGGACGAAGATCGGCACCGACGTCGACTTCGGCTCGCTCAGCCGTCAGCTGCTCAGCTATGTCGCCGACAAGGGTGCCACCATCCGCACGAGCCATCAGGTCACCGACCTCGATCGCTCCGCCGACGGCTGGACCGTGACCGTGCGTGACCTGCTGGCACGCGAGACGCACAAGGTCGGCGCGAAGTTCGTCTTCGTCGGCGCCGGCGGCGGAGCGCTGCCTCTGCTGCAGAAGTCCGGCATCCCCGAGGGACGCGGCTACGGCGGCTTCCCCGTCTCCGGCATCTTCCTGCGGACCTCGAACCAGGATCTCGTCTCCCGCCACCAGGCGAAGGTCTACGGTCAGGCGTCCTTCGGTGCTCCGGCGATGTCCGTGCCCCACCTCGACACGCGCGTGGTCAACGGCGACGACTATCTGCTGTTCGGCCCCTATGCCGGCTTCTCGCCGAAGTTCCTCAAGGGCGGCCGCTTCACCGATCTGCCGTTCTCCGTGCGCGGGAACAACCTGGCGACGATGCTCAATGTCGCCAAGGACAACACCGACCTCGTCACCTACCTGCTCACCGAGCTCGCCTCGTCGAAGAAGTCCCGGTACAACTCGCTCTACGAGTTCATCCCGCAGGTCGACCCCTCCGACTGGGACTTCATCCAGGCCGGGCAGCGCGTCCAGGTGATGAAGAAGGATTCCAAGAGCGGCGGAGTGCTGGCCTTCGGCACGGAGCTCGTGTCCTCGGCCGATGGCTCGTTCGCCACTCTGCTCGGGGCCTCCCCCGGTGCGTCGACTGCCGTGTCGATCATGACCAACCTGCTCAAGACCTGCTTCCCGCGTCAGTACGCCAGCTGGGAGTCCTCGCTCAAGGACATGATCCCCTCGCTGGGTCGCAGCCTCGCCGAGGACGAGACCCTGCTGTCCGAGCTCTCCGAGTACACCGCCCGGACCCTGCAGCTCGTCTGACCGCAGCTCGCCCGGGCCGTCCCGGGATCTGCCGGGAGACGAACAGCCGCTCGGCGGAAGTGTTCCCACACTTCTGCCGGGCGGCTGTCGCGTTCTCGGATCCGTCAGCGGCTCAGAGCTCGACCTGGCGGTTGACGTCTTTGTAGAGCAGGTAACGGAATCGTCCCGGTCCCCCGGCGTAGCAGGCCTGCGGACAGAAGGCGCGCATCGAGATGAAATCGCCTTCCTGGACCTCGACCCAGTCGCCGTTGAGCCGGTAGACGGCCTTGCCCTCGAGCACGTAGAGACCGTGCTCCATCTCGTGCGTCTCCGCGAACGGAATGACCGCCCCGGCTTCGAAGGTGACGATGTTGACGTGCATGTCATAGGCCAGGTCGTCGGGGTCGAGCGGACGAGTGGTCCGCCAGCGCCCGTCGGTGCCCGGCATCGGGGAGGGTTCGACGTCGACCTCGTTGCCGAACTTCGCCTCCGGCGTCAGCCCGGCCACCGGCTGATAGCGCTTGCGCACCCAGTGGAAGCGGGCCGCCTCGGTGCCGGTCGACTTCGCACTCCAGGTCGAACCGGCGGGCAGGAAGGCGAAACCGCCGGGGGTCAGCGTGTGGGTCTGTCCCTCGTGCGTGATGTCGAGCTGGCCGGCCATGACGAAGAGGAACCCCTCGACCTCGGGCTGCGGTTCGGGGGCGTCGGAGCCTCCGCCGGGTGCCACTTCGAGGATGGTCTGGGAGAACGTCACCGCTCCGCCGGCCACCGGCTTGCTGAGCACCCATGACCTCGTCCCGGTCCATTCGGGCAGGTTCGAGGTGACGATGTCGCGCAGCACCCCGCGTGGGATGACCGTATAGGCCTCGGTCACCAGCGCCCGGTCGGTGAGCAGATCCGACTGCGGCGGGTGGCCGCCTGTCGGCGCCCAGTAGGTGTAGGGGTCGGTCGTCGTCATCGGTGGGTTCTCCTTCGTTTCGTGGTGTCGCTCGAACGGTTCGTGGCGGGTCCGGAGGCCTCAGTTCGGGGAGCCGGTGCGGGCGAGGTTCTCGAGCTCGCCGAGGCTGAGGTTCGTCCGCGTGGTGACGAATTCCTCGGTATGGGCCCCGCAGGCGAGGCCACGGCTGAGATAGCGGGCAAGTGCCTTCGCGGTGGCGGGCTCGTCGAGCACCGTCGAGTCCTCCTTGAACACGTAGTTGCGCAGGCGCTGCGCGGCTTTGGGGCCGCCCTCGCGGTAGAACGCGAAGGTCGCGAGGAAGCGGGTCGGCAGCTGGTGCGGGTGGAGGTCCCAGCCCTGGTAGATGCCGCGTTTGAGGTGACGGCGGACGAGACTCGCGTGCAGGCTCCACGCCCGGTGGACGTCCTCGGGCTCACCCAGGGGCAGGATGTTCGTCGAGCCGTCGGAGAGGTGGACACCGGTGCCTGCGACGGCGAGCATCATCTGGTTCTTCGCGAAGTCGGCCACGGGGTGGTCCATCGCCTGGTAGGCCGCGGCCACTCCGATGGAGGCCGAGTAGTCGTAGGTGCCGTAGTGCAGGGAGGTGACCCGGCCGGCCCCCGCGTGCAGGGCCGGGGCCAGGGGCACGGTGCCGTCGGCGCCGAGGACGAGCTGCGGGGTCTCGACCTGGATCTCGAAGGTGACGGACCCCTCGGCCAGACCGTGCCGGGCCTCGATGTCGCGGCAGGCGAGCACCATGGCCCTGACCTGGTCGACGGTGCTGACCTTGGGCAGGGTGAGCACGAGGTTGGCCGGCAGGGAGCCGTTGGCGGCGAGCACCTCGGCGAGGAAGCGGTCGAGAGTGCGCAGCCCCCGGGCCCGGGTCGGCTCCTCCATGCATTTGAAGCGGATGCCGTAGAAAGCCGGCGCTGCGGTCTCGGACTGCCCGGCCACCGCGTCGCGGGCGGCGCGGGCGACCCACTCGTCCTCTGCCTCGTCACCCTGGTCGCCGAAGCCGTCCTCGAAGTCGATGCGGAGGTCCTCGATCGGTTCGCGCCGCAGCTTCGAGGTCACCGCCTCGGCGAGCAGATCGGCTTCTCGCGCGACCTGGTGCAGACTCGGCATCTGCCCTCCGGCCTGCGGACCCGCTTCCTTCCGGGCGGCGGTGATGACCCGTTCGGCCAGCTGCAGCATGCCGCCGTGCGCATCGACGAAGTCCAATGCCTGCTCGCCCCAGCTGCGGGGCAGGTCCGGAGTCGAGAGATGCCCGGGAACGTAGACGGTGTGCACCGGCTGGCGCACATCACGCTCCCCCGGATAGCGGGTGGCCAGAAGCTCATCCGTGTCCTTGAGCAGCGAATCGATGTCGGCCAGGGTTGTTTGTTCCACTTTTCACATTCTCTTTCTCTGCACAGGTGACATCGGCTAGGCGGCGGCGCCGAGCCTGTGCTCATTGTCTCTCATTCTCCCCGCCCGGGCACGGCGACGCTCAGGAGGACACCGCGGCCACAGCCTCGGCGACCTTCTTCGCCACCTCGGGATCGAAGACCGAGGGGATGACGTAGCCGGGATGCAGTTCGTCGGCCGGGATGCAGTCGGCGATCGCATCGGCGGCCGCGACCATGATGTTCTCGTCGATATCGCGGGCCTCGGCGTCGAGCAGACCGCGGAAGATGCCCGGGAAGGCGAGCACGTTGTTGATCTGGTTCGGGTAGTCGCTGCGTCCGGTGGCGACGACGGCCGCGTGCTTCAGGGCCTCGGCCGGGTCCACCTCGGGGTCCGGGTTGGCCATGGCGAAGACAAGGGCATCGGAGTTCATCGCCTGGATGTCGCTGCCGTCGAGGACGTTGGGGGCGGAGACGCCGATGAACGCGTCGGCGCCGACGACGGCCTCATTGAGGGTGCCTTCGAAGCCCTCGGGGTTCGTGTTGGCCTGCAGCCACACCTTGTGGTCGGTGTCGACCTTCGAGTTCGGTCCGATGGCCCCGTCACGGCCGCAGGCGATGATGTTCTTCGCCCCGGCGACCTGGAGCAGGCGGATGATGGCGTTGCCGGCCGCTCCGACTCCGGAGACGACGATGCGCAGGTCCTCGATCTGCTTGCCCACGACCTTGAGCGCATTCTTCAGCGCGGCGAGGGTGACGACGCCGGTGCCGTGCTGGTCGTCGTGGAAGACGGGGATGTCGAGTTCTTCGCGCAGCCGAGCCTCGATCTCGAAGCAGCGCGGAGCGGCGATGTCCTCGAGGTTGATGCCGCCGTAGGCCGGTGCGATGGCCTTGCAGATGGAGATGATCTCCTCGGTGTCCTTCGTGTCCAGGGCCACCGGCCAGGCGTCGACGTCGGCGAACTGCTTGAACAGCACGGCCTTGCCCTCCATCACCGGCATGGCTGCCTCGGGCCCGATGTCGCCGAGGCCGAGCACCGCGGTTCCGTCGGTGACCACGGCGACGGTGTTGCGTTTGATCGTCAGACGGCGGGCGTCCTCCTTGTTCTCCGCGATCGCCTTGCAGACGCGGGCCACGCCCGGGGTGTAGGCGCGGGAGAGGTCATCGCGGTTGCGCAGGGGCACCTTGGGGGCGGATTCGAGTTTGCCGCCGAGGTGGAGCAGGAAGGTCCGGTCGGAGACCTTGCGGACCTCGACGCCGGGCAGCGCCTCGAGCGCTTCGGAGACCTCCTCGGCGTGGGCGACGTCGCGGGTGTCGGCGCTGACGTCGATGATGACGGTGTGCGGTGTCGATTCCACGACGTCGAGGCCGGTCACGCCGGCTCCGGTCGCTGCGGCAGCGGCGACGAGGTCCGAGGTCGCGGACTGTCCGACCGCGGTGCTGACGCGAAGGGTGATGGAGTATCCGGGACTGGTGGCAGCCATGAGCAATATCCTCCCTGATATTGGTTTTCCGTATTATGGATAGTAACTTCTACCTAGCGGAAATTCTAGCCGAGGCATCGCAATCTGGAAACTTTCTTCCATTTCCAGACTAGACTGAACGGAAGTTTCACCGCCGAAACTCACTTACTGAAGAAGGAACATCGATGAGCAGCAAGGACACGAAGACTCCCGCGATCCGCCAATCGAAGGGCGGAGTCCAGTCCGTCGAGCGCGCCTTCGGACTGCTCGAGTGCATCGCGAACTCCTCCGGATCGGCGACGCTCAGCCATATCGCCGCCGATGTCAACCTGCCCCTGCCGACGATCCACCGCCTGCTGAATACTCTGGTCAACCTCGGTGTGGTGCGCCAGCTTCCCAACCGCGGCTACGCCCTCGGCCCGGGACTCGTCCGTCTGGGCAACCTCGCCGGGGCCCAGCTGGGCGCGATCGCACGGCCCTATCTGCGCACCCTCGTGGAGGAGCTGGGCGAGTCCGCGAACGTCGCGACCCTCGACGGAGACATGATCGTCTACGTCGACCAGGTCTCCTCCGAGAGACAGATGCGGATGTTCACCGAGGTCGGGCGCCGCACCCATATGCACGACACGGGGGTCGGCAAGGCCATCCTCGCCGAGCTCGACGCCGAGCAGGTCCGCCACATCGTCACCACCGCGGGGATGCCGACGCCGACCGAGTACAGCATCGGCAGCATCGCGGACCTCGAGGCCGAACTCGAGCGCATCCGGCAGCGCGGCTACGCCATCGACGAGCAGGAGCAGGAGCTCGGGGTCCGCTGCTTCGCGATGTCGATCCCCGATGCCCCCGCTCCCCTGGCGATCTCCGTGTCCGGTCCGATCAGCCGCGTCGACCAGGACTTCGCCGACCGGGCCGTGCCCCTGCTGCGTTCGGCGGCCACTCAGATCTCCGAGGACATGCGCGGCGGCGCCTAGACCGCCCCGCCCCTTCCGCGGGACTGATTCAGGAATCGCCTCCGGCGGTGCCCGAAGTGCCTGCGGTGACCTCGCCGAGGCGGTACCTCTTCGCGGCCTCGACCGGCGCACTCGCATCCACCTCGCCGCGGTCGGCGAGCAGCTGCAGCGTGCGCACGACCATGGAATGCGCGTCGGTCTTGAAGTGCCGGCGCGCGGCGGCTCGCGTGTCCGAGAACCCGAATCCGTCCGCGCCGAGGGTGGCGAATTCCTGGGACAGGAAGGGACGGATGAGGTCGGGCTGGGTCGAGTCGAAGTCGCTCGTGGCCACGATCGGCCCGGCTTCGCCGCCGAGTCGCTGCCTGACATAGGGCGTGCGCGGCGCGGCTTCGACGTCGGTCAGCCTCGCGGCTTCGCACTCCAGGGCGTCCCGGCGCAGTTCGGCCCATGAGGTCACCGACCACACGGCGGCGTCGACGCCCCACTCCTGGGCGAGGATCCCCCGAGCCTCGAGCGCCCAGGGCACGGCGACCCCGGAGGCGAGCAGCTGCGCCTTCGGACCGGTGCCCTCGGCCGCCTCGGCGACCCGGTGGATGCCCTTGAGGATGCCCTCGACGTCGACGTCCTCGGGTTCGGCCGGCTGGAGCATCGGCTCGTTGTACACCGTGAGGTAGTACATGACGTTGCGGGCGTCCTCGCCGAGGTCGTGCTCGCCGTACATCCGGTGCAGCCCGTCGCGGACGATGTGGCCGATCTCGTATCCGTAGGCCGGGTCAAAGACGCGCACGGCCGGGTTCGTCGCTGCCAGCACCGGCGAGTGTCCGTCGGCGTGCTGCAGCCCCTCGCCGGTCAGAGTGGTCCGCCCGGCGGTGGCGCCGATGATGAATCCGCGCGTCATCTGGTCGCCGGCGGCCCAGAAGGCGTCGCCGGTGCGCTGGAAGCCGAACATCGAGTAGAACACGTAGATCGGGATCATCGGTTCGCCGTGCGTGGAGTACGCAGTCCCGGCGGCGGTGAAGCCCGCGGCCGCTCCGGCCTCGTTGATGCCGACATGGAGCAGCTGACCGGAGGTCGCCTCCTTGTAGGAGAGGAAGAGCTCGCGGTCGACGGCGAGGTAGTTCTGTCCGTTCGGATTGTAGATCTTCGCGGTCGGGAAGAACGCGTCGATGCCGAAGGTCCGCGCCTCATCGGGGATGATCGGCACGATCCGCTCGCCCAGGCCCTTCTCACGCATGAGGTCCTTGAGCAGGCGGACGAAGGCCATGGTCGTCGCCGCCTTCTGCTGCCCCGAACCCTTCTTCGTCTGCGCGAAGGCCTTGTCGGAGGCCGCTGGCAGGGTCACCGAGGAGTTCTCAGGTCTGCGTGCGGGCAGGAAGCCGCCGAGGTCCCGGCGGCGCTCGAGCATGTACCGGATCTCCTCGGAGTCGTTGCCCGGGTGGTAGTAGGGCACCGCGTAGGGATCGTCGTCGATGACCTTGTCGCTGATCGGGATGTCCATCCGGTCGCGGAAGGCCTTGATGTCCGCGGCGGTGAACTTCTTCATCTGGTGGGTGGCGTTGCGCGACTCGAACGTCGTGCCCAGACCATAGCCCTTGACCGTCTGGACGAGGACGACAGTGGGCCTGCCGTCCGTCTCGACGGCGCGCTGGTAGGCGGCGAAGACCTTGTGGTAGTCGTGCCCGCCGCGCTTGAGGTTCCAGATGTCGTCATCGCTCAGGTGCTCGACGAGGCCCTTGGTCACCGGCGAACGTCCGAAGAAGTTGTCGCGGATGAACCCGCCGGACTCGGCCTTGAAGGTCTGGTAGTCGCCGTCGAGGGTCTCGTTCATGATGCGCACGAGCTCGCCGGTGCGGTCGGCGTCGAGCAGAGAGTCCCATTCGCGTCCCCACAGCACCTTGATGACGTTCCATCCGGCACCGGTGAAGGTCGCTTCGAGCTCCTGGACGATCTTGCCGTTGCCGCGGACCGGCCCGTCGAGGCGCTGGAGGTTGCAGTTGATGACGAAGGTGAGGTTGTCCAGTCCTTCGTTCGCCGCCAGCTGCAGGGCCCCGCGCGATTCGGGTTCGTCCATCTCCCCGTCGCCGAGGAAGGCCCACACCCGCTGATCGGACGTGTCTTTGATGCCCCGGTTGTGCAGGTAGCGATTCATCTGCGCCTGGTAGATCGCGTTGATCGGCCCCAGGCCCATCGACACGGTCGGGAACTGCCAGAATTCGGGCATGAGCCGCGGATGCGGGTACGAGCTCAGCCCGTGCGGGGCCTTCGAGGCCTCCTGCCGGAACCCGTCGAGGTCGGCCTCGCTCAGCCGTCCCTCGAGGAAGGCGCGAGCGTACATGCCCGGGGAGGCGTGGCCCTGGAAGAAGACCTGGTCGCCGCCGCCCGGGTGGTCCTGGCCGCGGAAGAAGTTGTTGAACCCGATCTCGTAGAGCGTCGCCGCTCCGGCGTAGGTCGAGATGTGGCCGCCGACGGAGATCTCCGGCCGCTGTGCGCGGTGGACGAGCATGGCCGCGTTCCAGCGCAGCCATCTGCGGTATCTGCGTTCGATGCGCTCGTCGCCGGGGTAGGTCGGTTCCTGATCGGCGGGGATGGTGTTGACGTAGTCGGTGGTGGTGACCTTGGGCTGGGCCACGGAGTTCGTGGCCGCGCGCCGGCGCAGAGCATCCATGATCTCGCTGGCACGGAGGGTGCCGCGTTCGCTGACGAGTCCCTCCCAGGACTCGAGCCATTCATCGACCTCTTCGTCGGTGGTGATTCTCGGGATCGCCGAGGTGGTGTCCTGTGTCATTGCGGGGTTTTCCTTCTCACGGGGTTCCGGGCTCCCAGAGCGGCGCCCTGGAAGCCCGGAGATGGAAATTTCCGAACTCAGCAGAAGCCGGCGATCTGCGCCCAGGCCTCCTTGTTCTCCTCGACGCCGTCGCGGGTGAAGGTGGCCTCGATGAGGCCGTAGGGACGGTCGGCGACGATGAAGACCTCGTTCGGGTTCTCCAGCCCGAAGCGCTCGATGTCGTAGAGGAAGTGGTGCTTGTTCGGGCAGGAGAAGCGGATCTCGTCGATCTCCGGCACGGCCTCGATGACCTTCTCACCCATCTGGTAGAGGGTGTGCTGGAGGGCATGCGAGTAGTGGTCGGTGAACGAATCGAGGATGATCTCCTTCACGCGGGTGTAGACGGCCTCGAAGTCGAGGTCCGTGGTGTTGTAGACCCAGCGTGTGGCGATGTCGGTGGCGAGGATCCGGTCCTCGGTCTCCGGCAGGGTCGTGTACTTGTCCTTCGGGTAGCCGACGAATCCGGATTCGGTCGTCTTGAGCACAGTGAGCCCGTAGAATCCCGAGATCAGCGTGTCCTTGTCGCCGTCGCGGGTGAGCACCGCGGTGCGCACCTCGGGGGCGGACTTGAAGAACGAGTGGTTGTGGTCGTTGATGCGGTCCCAGCCGTATTCCTCGGCTGCCCAGCGTCCGCCGGTGACCCAGTCGAAGCTCGAGGTGAAGTGCTCGGCCAGGCCGAGGAGGAACTGCTCGGGCGAGCTCACGCCCAGTTCCTTGGCCTTGGCGAAGACCGTGTTCTTCTGCGTATCGGTGGCGACGACGTGTTCGTTGTTGCCCTCGGTGTGGGCGGTCTCGAAGTCGCCCCACAGCTGCGAGGTGACGTTGAGGTCGCGCAGCTCATGGCGCTCCGAGTCGCGGTAGACCCTCATCAACCGGTTCTCCGCCTTGCCGTACTGGTTCGACGTCAGTTTGACCTTGCTCATCTTCTTGCTCCTATAGCTCTTCGGCGCGCGGGCGCGCAGATGCGCCGCGAACGCCGTGACCAATCGATCTGCGAGGCCTGCCGGACACGGGTCCCGGTGGGCTTCGGCGGTTTGTTGAGGATCTGATCCTGCAGGGGGCCTGCTTCCCCTGATGTCTATAGGTGGCTCAGCTGCCGCGGTAGGTGCTGTAGGCGAAGGGGCTGAGCAGCAGCGGGATGTGGTAGTGCGCCTGTCCCGGCTGCACGGTGAAGTCGATCGTGACGACAGGGTGGAAATGGTCCTGGCCGCGGGCGGTGAAGTACTCGCCGGTGGCGAAGACGATCCGGTAGTCGCCCGGCTCGAGGTGCTCGGGTCCGAAGTCGGAGACCCGCCCGTTGTCGTCGGTGCGGGCCGAGACGATGACCTCGTCGCCGTCGAAGAGGGTGACCTCGAGGTTCGCGGCGGGGGTCCCGACGGTGGAGTCGAGGGCGTGGGCGGTGATGAAGCTCATGACAGGATTCCTTCGAGTCTCAGGGCTGCGATCTGGATCAGCTGCTCGCCGACCTCGACGTCCTCGTCCGCCTCGGTGTTGCCCATCCGCCTCTCGAGCTCGGACAGGATCTCTTCGGGCGTCCGACCTGCGGCGCGGATGAGGAAGACTCTGTCGAAGCGGTCCTCATAGGCCGAGTTGCCTGCGGCCAGTCGCGTCTGCACATCGTCGCCGAGAGCGCCGAGTCCGGCCTGCTCGCGGGAGGAATGGGCCGCCTCGGCGGAATCGCCTTTCGCCTTCTCCCCGATCCGGGGGTGGTGCGACATCGCGGAGTCGATCTCGTCGGCGCGCAGCGGGGAGGCGTCATCGCGGGCCGCGGCGAGTGCGGCCTCGCGGTCGGCGAAGGGCCGTGCGGCTACGACCGCTTCGATCCAGCGGTCGACGTCCAGGCACGGGCGCAGCACTTCCCGGGCCTCGTCGGCGGGGAGCCGATTGAACTCGGTCAGGTCCACGATGACCTCCTTGGCTTTCGCGTTTCGGAATACTCTTTCCAAACAGATGCTTCGAGTCTGCTGTCCGCTCGACCCGATGTCAAATTGCTCACACGTTATTCTGGAAACTTTCTTCCGTATTGTGGATAATGGTCTCTGGCGGTGTCGCGGTCCGTTCCGTGAGCGCCGCACCACCGCGATCACGACAATGAGGTTGAATGAGGTCATGAGCATCGAAGCTGCGTCACCGGGCCCGAGAATCGTCTGCGCCCCCGATTCCTTCAAGGGCTCGGCCTCCGCCCCGGCTGCGGCGGCCGCGCTCGCTCGCGGGGCCCGCGCGGCACTCCCTGACGCCTCGGTCACCGAGCTGCCCTTCGCCGACGGCGGCGAAGGCACACTCGATGCGCTCCTGGCCGTCTGGGGCACGCCGGCGAAGACGGTCGAGGTCGTCGATGCGCTCGGCCGCCCTGCCTCGGCGCTCTTCGGCATCTCCGCCGACGGTCGCACCGCGGTCATCGAGGCCGCCCAGGCCAACGGTCTGCCGCAGGTCTCAGATGTCCCGCTGCAGCCCGAACGCGCCGACACCTTCGGCGTCGGGCTCATCGCCCGCGCTGTGCTCGACCTCGGCGTCGACGAGATCCTGCTGTGCATCGGCGGATCAGCGAGCACCGACGGCGGAGTCGGTCTCGTCTCCGCGCTGGGCGCGCGCTTCGCCGATGCCGACGGCGCCCCGATCGCACCGGGCGGCGGAGGGCTGTCCGCCCTGGCATCCGTGGACGCCTCGGAGCTGGATCCGCGAGCACGCTCGGTGCGGTGGCGGATCGCCGTCGACGTCGACAATCCGCTCACCGGACCGCGCGGCGCCGCCGCGGTCTTCGGACCGCAGAAGGGGGCCGATTCCGAGGCGGTGGCCTCCCTCGACGCCGGTCTGAGCCACCTCGCCGAGGTGCTCGCCGACTCGCCCGCCGAGGCCGAGACACTCGCTGCACGGCCCGGCTTCGGCGCCGCCGGCGGGATGCCGATGGCCCTGACGGCCCTGCTCGGTGCCGAGGTGGTGCCCGGGTCGACGATGGTCGCCGAGGCCGTGGGCCTGACCGAGGCGCTGGCTGACGCGGACATCGTGCTCACCGGGGAGGGGTCCTTCGACTCCCAGTCCCTGGGCGGCAAAGTCGTCGCGGCAGTGCGCGACCATGCCCCCGCCTCGGCGCACATCGTCGTCGTCGCCGGACGCGTCGGGCTCTCACCGGCCGAATGCCGGGAGGCGAACATCACCGCGGCCCTGTCGATCGCACCGGGGCCGGCGGACCTGAAGACCCTGTCCGAGCGGGCAGACACCCTGATCGAGGACACGGCCGCACATGCGTGCTCGCTCGTGGCCGCAGGAATGACACAACGAAAGGACGCACTATGACCACTCAGCTCAGCACGGGGGACACCGCCCCGGATTTCTCCCTGGCCGACGCCGAGGGCACGACCTTCTCGAAGGCGGACTTCGCCGGCAGGAAGGTCATCCTCTACTTCTACCCGAAGGCCGCGACGCCCGGCTGCACGACCGAGGCCTGCGACTTCCGCGACAACCTCTCGTCCCTGGCCGCGGCCGGATTCGAGGTCCTCGGAGTCTCGCCCGACGACGCCGAGTCGATCCGGGCCTTCGCCGCCGATGAGGGCCTGACCTTCCCGCTGCTGTCCGACCCCGGCGCCGAGGTCGCGAAGGCCTACGGCAGCTTCGGTGAGAAGACGATCGGCGACAGGACCTTCGAGGGCACTCTGCGCTCGACCTTCGTCATCGCCGAGGACGGCACGCTCGACCGCGCCGAATACAATGTCGACGCCCAGGGCCACGTCGCCCGTCTGCGCGAAGAGCTCGGCGTCTGATCCTCCCCCGCGGCAGCGACGAACGGCGGCCCTGACACTCAGCGAGGTGTCAGGGCCGCCGTCGGTTCGTGCGAAGAGGTGTCAGCGCGCGGTCAGGAGGGTCCCGCGGGGCTCGTCGAAGTCCACGGGGGCACCGCGCAGGAGGGTGCGGGTGACGCGGCCGCGGACGGTGCGGGCGTCGTAGGCGCTGATCTGGTTGCGGTGGTAGAGGTCGCTTGCGCGCACCGTCCACTCCTCGTCAGGCGAGAACACGGCGAAGTCCGCGTCGTTGCCCTCCGCGATCGCGCCCTTGTTCTCCACCCGCGCCACTGCGGCCGGAGCCGCGGACATCCAGCGCACGACCTCGGCGAGATCGATCCCGCGCTTCGCAGCCTCGGTCCAGACGAGCGAGAGTCCGAGCTGCAGGGACGAGATCCCGCCCCAAGCCGCACCGAAGTCCCCGGTGTCGAGCAGTTTGAGCTCGGCCGTCGAGGGTGAGTGGTCGGAGACGATGCAGTCGATCGTGCCGTCGATGAGCCCCTGCCACAGCGCTTCCCGATTGGATTCCTCGCGGATCGGCGGGCAGCATTTGTGCGTCGTGGCCCCATCGGGGATCTCCTCGGCGGAGAAGACGAGGTAGTGCGGGCAGGTCTCCACCGTCAGCTTGATGCCCTCGGCCTTGGCCGCTGCGATCTGCTCGAGCGCATCGGCCGAGGACAGGTGGAGGATGTGGGCCCGAGCCCCGGTGGCCCGGGCGGCGTCGATGACGCGGGCGATCGCGACGTTCTCGGCCTCACGCGGGCGGGCGGCGAGGAAGTCGGAGAACTTCGGGCCCGAGTTCTTCGGCGCCCCGGTCATCACCTCATGGTCTTCGGCGTGGACGATGAGCATCCCGTCGAACGAGGCGATCTCGGCCATATCGGTCTGCATCTCGGCCGGCTCCAGCGGCGGGAACTCCTCGACGCCGGAGTCTTCGAGGAAGCATTTGAACCCGTAGACCCCGGCCTCGTGCAGTGGCCGCAGCTCAGACGTGTTGCCGGGGATCGCCCCGCCCCAGAAGCCGACGTCGACGAAGGCCTTCGGACCTGCGACCTCGCGCTTGGTCTCGAGCGCTGCGACGTCGACCGTCGGCGGCAGGGAGTTCAGCGGCATGTCGACGATCGTCGTCACGCCCCCGGCCGCGGCCGCGCGGGTGGCGCTGGCGAAGCCCTCCCATTCGGCGCGACCGGGGTCGTTGACGTGCACGTGCGTGTCCACGAGCCCGGGCAGCAGCACCTCGTCGCTGCCGACCTCGATGACGTCCACCCCCGCCGAGGCGGTCCCGCTCAGTTCGTCCCCACCGCGGGCGATCTCGACGGTCCGGCCGTCCCTGACTCCGATCCGGGCGGAGTCGATGCCACCGGGGAACACAGCCCTTTCGGCATGGATGACCAGATCAAAGGTGGCGTCTTTGCTCAAATTTCCTCCTCAGTCGCCCGACCCGACGGCCGGTGGATGCGGTGCTCAAGCACCTTCAGCGGTATACCGTTCCCAGCCTACTTTGCCGCGGCGAGTTCTCCCATCGGGGTCAGTGCCGTCGGGGCGTCGGCGGGTGTCTGAGCGAGCGTCTCGAACTCGTTGATCGCATCGAGTGCGGTGCCCATCGAGATGTTCGTGACGCGTTCGAGGATGACCTCGACGACCACGGGCACCTGATGTTCGCTCATGAGCTCCTTGGCCACGCGCAGGCCCTCGCCGATGAGTTCTGGATCCTCGACCCGCACAGCCTTGCACCCGAGCCCGAGGGCCACGGCCACATGGTCGACGCCGTATCCGGACGAAGCGGATCCCGAGGAGTTGATGTTCTCGAAGGCCAGCGAGACCTCGTAGTCCATCTCGAAGCCGCGCTGGGACTGGCGGATCAGGCCGAGGTAGGAGTTGTTGACGACGACGTGGACATAGGGGATCTGGTGCTGCGCGCCGACGGCGAGCTCTTCGATCATGAACTGGAAGTCGTAGTCGCCGGAGAGCGCGACGACGGTCTCGCCCGGTTTGCCCTTGGCCACGCCGAGCGCCGCCGGTCCAGTCCAACCCAGGGGCCCGGCCTGGCCGGCGTTGATCCAATGGCGGGGACGGTAGACGTGGAGCATCTGCGCCCCGGCGATCTGGCTCAGCCCGATCGTCGACACATAGGTGACGTCCTCGCCGAAGGCCGCGTTCATCTCCTGGTAGACCCGCTGCGGCTTGATCGGCACCTCGGTGAAGTTCGTCTTCCGGTGTTCGGTCGACTTCCGAGCCGTGCACTCGCCGGCCCAGTCCGTGAAGTCCGGGAGACTGCCCGCCCGGCCGCGAGCGGCGCTCAGCAGTGCGTCGAGGGCGGCGCCGGCATCGGAGACCACGCCGTAGTCGGGAGCGAACACCCGTCCGATCTGGGTGGGCTCGATGTCGATGTGGACGAACTTCCGCCCGTTCCGGTAGACCCCGAGGTCGCCGGTGTGCCGGTTCGCCCACCGGTTGCCGATGCCGATGACGAGGTCGGAGTCGAGGAAGGAGGCGTTGCCGTAGCGGACATGCGTCTGGATGCCGACCATGCCGGCCTGCAGATCGTGGTTGTCGGGGATCGCACCCCAGCCCATGAGAGTGGGTGAGACCGGGATCGAGGTGAGCTCGGCGAATTCGACGAGGCGATCGGCGGCGTCGGCGTTGATGATGCCGCCGCCGGCGATGATGAGCGGGTGCTTCGCCTCGGCGATGAGATCGAGGATCTTCTCCGCCTGCGCCGAGGTCGCCGCCGGCTTCGAAGGGGCGAGCGGCTCGTAGGTGTCGATGTCGAAGTCGATCTCCGTCTGCTGCACATCGAGCGGCAGGTCGATGAGCACCGGTCCCGGACGGGCCGAGCGCATGAGCTGGAAGGCGGCCTGGAAGACTCCGGGGACCTGACCGGCTTCGAGCACGGTCTTGGCCATCTTCGTCACGGGCTTCGCGATCGAGGCGATGTCGACGGCCTGGAAGTCCTCCTTGTCGAGCACTGCCACGGGAGCCTGTCCGGTGATGCACAGGATCGGCTGCGAGTCCGCCGCGGCCGCATAGAGGCCGGTGATCATATCGGTGCCGGCCGGCCCGGACGTGCCGAGGCAGACTCCGATGTTCCCGGCCGCCGCCCGGGTGAAGCCGTCAGCCATGTGCGAGGCTCCCTCGACGTGGCGGGCCAGGGTGTGGCGGATTCCGCCGTGGGCCCGCATCGCCGAGTAGAGCGGGTTGATGGCCGCTCCCGGCAGACCGAATGTCTCGGTGGCCCCTTCCTTCTCGAGGATGAGCGCCACTGCGTCGACTGCGCGCATACGTGTCATTGTTCTTCCTTCGTTCATGAGCCGGCGACGACTCTGTCGCCGGCTCTGCTGGTGGTGGGGCGGGGCCGGCAGTGTCGTTGGGCCGACGGCCCCGCCCGGATCGTGTGCCTCGTCGAGGCGGTGGCTCAGCCCTGGTCTTTGCCGGAGAGCTGTTCGACGACGGTGAAGAGCCCGGAGTGGTCCAGTCCCCCATTGCCCTGCTGCACCGTCGAGGCCACGAGCTGGGCGACGGTCGAGCCGAGCGGGATCGCGACCCCGGCCTCGCGGGCGGCGGCGGTGACGATGCCCATGTCCTTGTGGTGCAGCTGCAGACGGAATCCCGGGTCGAAGGACCGGTCGAGCATCTTCTGGCCCTTCTGCTCGAGCACCTTGGAGCCGGCGAGCCCGCCGCCGAGCACCTCGAGCGCCGAGGTGGTCTCGACTCCGTAGGCTTCGAGGAAGACCACGGCCTCGGCCAGCAGTCCGATGTTTCCGGCGACGATGAGCTGGTTGGCGGCCTTGACGGTCTGTCCCGCACCCGAGGGGCCGACGAGCACGATCGTCTTGCCCACGGCGGCGAACACGTCTGCCATGGCGTCGAAGTCGCCCCTGTCGCCGCCGACCATGATCGAGAGCACACCGTCGATGGCTCCCGGCTCACCGCCGGAGACGGGGGCGTCGAGCGGTTTGAGCCCCTTCGCCGCGGCCTGCTCGGCCAGGCTCTTGGCCACATCGGGGCGGATGGTCGAGAAGTCGATCCAGGTCGCGCCCGACGAGGCGGCTGCGAGGATCCCGTCCTCGCCGAGCAGCACGTCCTCGACGTCGGGCGAGTCCGGGACCATGGTGATGATGACCTCGGCTCCGTCGACGGCCTCGGCGATGGTGCCGGCGGCCTTTCCGCCCGCCTCGGCGAGTGCCTGGGCCTTCGCCGGGGTGCGGTTGTAGCCGCGGACGGTGAAGCCGGCGGAGACCAGGTTCTTGGCCATCGGCAGGCCCATGATTCCGAGTCCGATGAATGCGATTGTCTTGCTCATTGGAAGTTCCTTCGTGTCGGGGTTGCGGGTGGTTCAGGCCGTCTGCGCGGCGCGGCTGAGCCAGTCGAATGCGGTGGCCTGCTCCTGCTTGTACTCCAGGGCGATGGGTCCGTCGTAGCCGAGCTCGAAGGCGCGGTCGATCCACTCCTGAAGCGGCAGCTGTCCGGTGCCGGGTGCGCCCCGGCCCTCGGCATCGGCGATCTGGATGTGTCCGAAGTTCGCGGCCTCTGCCTCGATGACCGCGGCGACGTCGTCGCCGTTGACCGACATGTGGAAGAAGTCGGCGAGCACGGCCACGTTCTCGGCCCCGTCCGCACGGACCCGGGCGACGACCTCGGCGGCGTCGGCGAAGCGCTTGAGCGGGTAGGCCTCGGCCCCGGAGACGGGCTCGACGAGGACGGTGCCGCCGATCTCGGCCACGGCGCGGGCGGCCAGGGCGAGGTTGGCCACGGCGGTGGCGTCCTGGTCGGCGGCGTCCTGCCCCTCGATGCGCAGCCCGTAGAGGGCGTTGAAGGCCTTGCATCCGGTGCGGCGGCCGATCTCGACGACGATGTCGACGTTCGCGGCGAAGTCCGCCTCGGCGCCGGGGACCGAGACCATTCCGCGGTCGCCGCCTGCCATGTTCCCGGCCCAGAAGTTCAGTCCGGCGAGCTCGACTCCGGCCGATTCGAGGGAGTCGATGAACTCATCGACCTCGGCGGGGCTCGGCGTCGGGTTGCCGTCGAAGGGCCACCAGAACTCGACGCGGTCGAACCCGGCGTCCTTCGCGGCCTGTGCCCGCTCCATGACAGGCAGCTCGGTGAGCAGTGTGGAGCAGTTGAGGACGTAGCTGTCGGCAGTGGTGAAGTCGAATGTCGCGGTCATGGAGCTCTCCTTTGAGATTCACGCTGTTTCCGTATTGCGGAAGTGTATTTCCATTGCGTGAAATAAGCATAGACAGCCTCCCTGCGCCGAGTCAACCCTCACCGGTGGCCGGCCCCGAACACAGCTGACGGCGGCCCTGCCGCCTCGTCCGAGGTGGCGGGACCGCCGTCAGTCGGCAGCGGGGTGGGGTCAGGCGGCCTTCACGGGCTCACCGTCGACCCAGACTTCGGCGATATCGGCCGGGGTGCCCATGGCGAAGATCGTGGCCAGCGCGTCGGCGTCATCGCCGGCATGCCGGATGCCGACGTCGAGCGGCTCGCCTGCGGCCGGCCGGATGAGCACGGCGTCGAAGCGTTTGCCCTCCGACAGGTCGCCGACCTCGTCGAGTTGAAGCGCCTCGGCGCCGGCGGCCGTGGCCAGATGCAGCAGGTGCGTGGATCCCAGCGCCACTCCCCCGGTCGGGTCGAGCTGCTGCATGAAGTAGGACTGCACGCCCTCCTTGAGCAGGTTGAATCCCGTGCCCGCCCCGACATCGGAGCCCAGCGCGACACGCACTCCGGCCTCGAGGTGGCGCCGCAGCGGGAAGAAGCCGCTGGCCAGTGCCGAGTTCGAGGTCGGGCAGTGTGCCGCGACCGCCCCGACCTCGGCCATGCGCGCCAGCTCCCGATCCTGCGGGTGGACGTTGTGGGCCAGCACCGTGCGCCGGCCGAGCAGCCCCGCCCGGTCGTAGGTGTCGAGGTAGTCGAGCGCCTTCGGGTGGATCTCGGCGACTCCGGCGATCTCGTCGCGGTTCTCGTTCAGGTGGGAGGTGACCCAGATGTCCGGGTTGGCCTCCGCCAGGGCTCCGCCGGCGGCGAGCAGTTCGGGGCCGGCGGAGAACGAGAAGCGCGGAGTCACCGCGTACCGGAGCCGGCCGGCGCCGTGCCACCGGTCGATGAGCGCCTGGCCTTCGGCCACCGAGCGGTCGACATCGGTCAGCAGCGGCTCGGGCAGGTTCCGGTCACTGGTGACCAGTCCCGAGGTGATCCGCAGGCCCGCCTCGGCGGCGGCGGAGAAGAAGATGTCCATGGCGGATGCGAAGTGCGAGCCGAAGACCATCGCCGAGGTGGTCCCCGCCGCCTGCAGCCCTGTGAGGAACTCTCCGGCCACCGCCTCGGCGTAGGCATCGTCTGCGAGCTTCGCCTCCTCGGGCAGAGCGCAGTGGTCGAGCCAGTCGAGCAGAGGCCTGCCCAGGTGTCCGATGGCACGGACCTGCGGGAGGTGGACATGGGTGTCGACGAGCCCCGGGATGAGCACGCCCTCGCGCAGGTCGACGACCTCGGCCTCCGGATGGGCGGCTCGGGCGGTGGACCAGTCGGTGCGGGCGGTGATGAGTCCGTCGTCGACGACGAGGGCGATATCGGATGCGGAGCGCAGGTGCCCTCCGGTGAACGGGCTGTCCGGGGTGTCGAAGACACGCGCACGGTAGATGACCACGGTGGTTCTCCTTGGTTCGGATGGGTGAGACGGGGATGGCGCTCAGGCCATGCGGGCGAGCAGGTCCGCGGCGGCGCTGACGGCGATCAACGCGGGCTGTTTGCCCGGCAGTTCGGGCAGGCCGATGGGGCACCGGATGGTGTCGACGGCTTCGGGCGCGAAGCCTTCGGCCACGAGGTTCTTGCGGAAGCGCTGCCATTTGGCGCTCGAGCCGATGAGACCGACCGAGCCGAGGTCGCCGCGGCTCAGGGCCGCGATGCACAGGTGCAGGTCTTCGGCATGGTCGTGGGTCATGATGAGCACGTGCGTGCCGGGCGGAAGCCCGGCGAGCACTTCCTCCCCCACGACGGCGAACTCGCGGCGGATGCGCGCGACCGGCGCCTCGAGCCCGTCGAGGGCTTCGAGCTGTTCGGGCCGGGAGTCGGACACGACGAGGTCGATCTCGTGCCGGGCGAGGATCCGAGTCAGTTCGAGCCCGATGTTGCCGATGCCGAAGATCGCCGCCGAGGCGGGGACGGGCAGCGGTTCGAACAGCACAGTGACCTCCCCGCCGCAGCACTGCCGACCGTACTCGGCCGGGGCCTTGTCGTTGAGCCGCAGGGTGAGCATCTCCGGGACCCGCTGGTCCTCGGCGAGCAGTTCGCGGGCACGGGTGACCGCCGTCATCTCGAGATTGCCACCGCCGATGGTCCCGAACAGACCGTCGGCGGTGGCGATCATCTTCGCTCCGGCCTCGCGCGGGGCATGGCCGCGCACCGAGGCGAGCGTGACGAGGACGGCAGGCACCCGAGCCCTGCGGAGCTCGGCTGCGGTGTCCATCCAGGTCATGACGGAACTCGTTGTCCTTCCGCAGCCGCCCGGATCGGAGCCCCGCCCGCTGCGGAGCGCACGTCCTCGATCGCCCAGAACACCGCCTCGGGGGTGGCCGGGGAGGCCAGCTGCACGGAGGCGTCGGACGCGCCGAAGGCGGCCACGGCCTCGCGGAGGGCCTCGCGGACGGAGAAGGCGAGCATGAGCGGGGGTTCGCCGACGGCCTTCGAACCGTAGACGGCACCCTCCTCGTGGGCCTTGTCGAGCAGCGAGACGTTGAAGACCTCCGGAGCCTCGGAGAAGCTCGGGATCTTATAGGTGCTCGCCCCCTGCGTGGCCAGGCGCCCGCGGCTGGGCCGGTCGGAGTCGTCCCAGCGCAGGTCCTCGAGGGTCAGCCAACCGGCGCCCTGGACGAAGCCGCCCTCGATCTGGCCGAGGTCGATGAGCGGGGACAGGGAGTCTCCGACGTCGTGGACGATGTCGACCCGGCGCAGAGTGTAGGAGCCGTCGAAGCGGTTGACCTCGACCTCGGAGACGGCAGCGCCGTAGGCGAAGTACTTGAACGGCTCGCCGCGCATCTGCGACAGGTTCCAGTGCAGTCCCTCGGTCCGGTAGAAGCCCGAGGCCGAGAGTTGGATGCGTTGGAAGTAGGCGGTATTGATCAGCTCCTCCCAGGTCACGGTCTTCGACGAGGACAGCGCCGAGACGATGCCGCGGGAGATGACCACCTCGTGGGCGGGTGCGCCTAGCAGTCCCGCTGCGACCTGCTTGAGGCGGTCGAGGATCTGATCGCAGGCGTCCTTCACCGCTCCGCCGTTGAGGTCGGAGCCGGAGCTGGCCGCCGTCGCCGAGGTGTTCGGCACCTTGTCCGTGCGGGTGGGCGCCAGGCGGACGGTCGACAGGGGCACACCGAGGGTGGTGGCCGCGACCTGCAGCATCTTCTGGTGCAGGCCCTGCCCCATCTCGGTGCCGCCGTGGGTGACGAGGACGGAACCGTCCTTGTATACGAGCACGAGGGCTCCGCCCTGGTTGAAGGCGGTGAGGTTGAACGAGATCCCGAACTTCACCGGGGTGATCGCCAGACCGCGCTTGAGGTATTCGCTGCCTGCGTTGAAGGCCTCGATCTCGAGTTCCCTGGCCTCCAGATCGGATTCGGAGATGAGCTGGTCCCAGCAGGCTCCGATCCGCTCGGGGTGGCGCACCGGCTGATAGTAGGGAGTGTCCTGGCCCTCGGCATAGAAGTTGCGGCGACGCAGCTCGCGCGCACTCAGGCCGAGCTTCGGTGCGACCCGTCCGATGATGTCCTCCATGACGAGCATGCCCTGCGGCCCGCCGAATCCGCGGAAGGCCGTCTGCGAGGTCTTGTTGCATTTGGCGATGCGGCCGTTCACCCGGATATTCGGCACCCAGTAGGCGTTGTCGATATGGCACATGGCCCGGGTGAGCACGGGCTCGGACAGGTCGAGGCTCCATCCGCCGTCGGCGGTCAGGCTCGCGTCGAGCGCGAGGATCTTGCCCTCCTCCGTGAACCCGACCTTCCAGGAGGAGTGGAAGCCGTGGCGTTTGCCGGTCATCGTGATGTCCAGCGTCCGGTCCAGTCGCAGCCGCACCGGCCGGCCCGTCAGTGTGGCCCCGAGTGCCGCGAGCGCGGCATAGCCGTGGGGCTGCATCTCCTTGCCGCCGAATCCGCCGCCCATGCGCAGGCACTGCACCGTCACCTCGTGGGCGGGGACGCCGAGCACGTGCGAGATGATGTCCTGCGTCTCGGTCGGGTGCTGGGTCGAGGACTGGACGAAGATCTGCTCGTTCTCGTCGACATGGGCCAGGCAGGCCTGTGTCTCGAGATAGAAGTGCTCCTGTCCGGCGAATTCGAACTCACCCTCGAAGACGTGCGCGGCATCGGCGAGCGCGGAGTCGACCTCGCCCTTGTCGATCGTCAGCGCCTCGCCGTGATAGCTGTCGGCCGCGATCGCCTCGCGCACGGTCACGAGGGATGCGAGCTCCTCGGTCTCGGCGACGACTGCGGCCGCACCCTCCTTCGCCGCTTCGAGGGTCTCGGCGAGCACCCAGGCCAGCGGCTGGCCGAAGAACATGATCTCGTCTTCCGGCAGCATCGGCTCATCGTGTTTGACGCCTTGGTCGTTGACTCCGGGGATGTCAGCGGCGGTGATGACCCGGACGACTCCGGGCACCCGGTACGCGCCATCGGCGTCGAGCGAGTGCAGGCGCGCATGGGCCACCGTCGACTGGACGGGGTAGGCGTGGAGGACTCCGGTCAGGCGCCCGACGAGGTCGTCGGTGTAGAGCGCGGATCCGGTGACGTGGCCGAAGGCGCTTTCGTGGGGGTGGCGCTCACCGACGATCGGGTCGACGGGGCGCTGGGAGAGCCGGCTCATGACTTGACCTCCTTGCTGGTCGCGGCCGTGCGGCCGAGCTGCTCGGCGTAGAAGCGTTCGAGCGAGGACTTCAGCATCGCGGTTCTGTACTTCGCGCTCGCCCGGTGGTCGTCCATCGGTGTGCCTTCGGCGGCGAGGGTCTCGGCCGCTGCGTGCACGGTCTCGAGCGTCCAGGGCAGGCCTTCGAGCCGGGCTTCGGTCGACCGCGCCCGCAGCGGGGTCGCCGCGACTCCGCCGAGGCCGATCCGGGCTTTCGTGACGATCCCGTCGGTGACGTCGACGGCGTAGCCGATCGCGACCGAGGAGATGTCGTCGAAACGGCGTTTGGCGATCTTCTGGAAGGACGTCAGCGGCGCCAGCGGCAGCGGGATGCGGATGGCGGTGATGAGCTCATCGGGCTCGCGCACGGTCTGCCGGTAGCCGGTGAAGTACTCGCTCAGGGCGACGCGGCGCTGTCCCCGGGCCGAGGTGAGCACGAGCTCCGCCTCGAGCGCCAGCAGCGCCGGCGGGGCGTCGCCGATGGGTGAGCCGGTGCCGAGGTTGCCCCCGATCGTCGCCGCATTGCGGATGAGGCGGGACGCGAACTGCGGGAACAGCTTGCCCAGCAGCGGGATGTCGCCGGCGAGCTCTCGTTCGAGCTCGGACAGCGTGTGGGCCGCGCCGAGTTCGATGAAGTCCGCGGTGCGACGGACGCCGCGCAGTTCGGGCAGGCGGTCGATGGCGAGCACGGACTTCGCACGCGCTCCCTTGATGTTGACCTCCACACCCCAGTCGGTGGATCCGGCGACGACGGCGGCTTCGGAGTCGGCGGCGAGGATCTCCACCGCCTCGGTCAGCGTGCCGGGGCGACGGTAGCGTCCGAGCTCACCGCCGGCGGTGTCGGTCCGGTGCACGTCCGTGGCCACCGCCTCGGGGGCGGGCCGGCTGCGTCGCGCGGCGAGAGCGTCGCCCTCCTCGGGCTGCCCGAGTGCGAAGGCGGCGTCGCGGATGGGACGGTAGCCGGTGCAGCGGCAGAGATTGCCGGACAGGGCGTGGAGGTCGAAGCCGTTGGCCCCGCAGTGGTGGTCGGTCTGCTCATCGCGCACCTCGGCACGTTCGGGCCGGTAGTATTCGGCGGCCATCGAGCAGATGAAGCCGGGAGTGCAGTATCCGCACTGCGAGCCTCCGCGGACGGCCATCTCCTCCTGGACGGGGTGGATCGTCTCGCCGTCTGCCAGACCCTCGGCGGTGATGACCTCTTGGCCATCGAGGGCAGCGGCAGGGAGGAGACATGAATTGATCGAGGTCCAACGGGTCGTTCCGTCGGAATCGGGGCGGGCGATGAGAATCGCACAGGCCCCGCATTCGCCTTCAGCGCAGCCTTCCTTCGCTGCGGTCAGTCCCTGACCGCGAAGGAAGTCCAAGGCGTTCGTATGAGTCGGCCCGGTCAGATCCCGGGTGATCCCATTGACAGTGATCCGGCATCCGGATGTGTCTGTCGTCACTGCAGACATCCCAATTACCTCCTGCGCCTCTTCCCTGAGGCGCACAGTGCATGGTTGGAGCATTTGCTGGTTCTTCGAAACTTCTGGTTATCCATGCGAACAGCAGCGAAGAACTCCCAAGTGCTGTCGAGACGACGACGTGTGCATCGTGTCGACGGCCGCGGACGGCCGTCATCTTCCGTGGGCGATCTGCCCCCTGCCCCAGGCGTGATGCTCAGTCAATGTGATCATCCTCCCAAGATAGCCGATATCGGTCCGCGAACGAAGTACAGGATGAATCCGAGCGAGACCACCCACAGCAGCCAGTGGACATCGCGACCGCGTCTGCTCATCACGTGGATGAGGGACCAGGAGATGAATCCGACGCCGATGCCATTGGCGATCGAGTAGGTCAGCGGCATCGTGACCATCGTGAGGAAGACCGGCAGCGAGGTGCGGAAGTCGCTCATGTCGATCTCCTTGACCTGGGTGACCATCATCGCGCCGACGACGACGAGGGCGGCGGCTCCGGCCTCCATCGGGATCACTCCGATGAGCGGGGCGAAGAACATCGACACGAGGAAGAGCGCACCGGTCACGAGCGCAGCGAGACCGGTCCTGGCCCCCTCTGCGATCCCTGCCGCAGCATCGACGAAGACGGTGTTCGACGACGCCGAGGCGGCACCGCCGGCGACTGCCCCCAGTCCCTCGACGACGAATGCACCGCGGATGCGGGGGAACATTCCGTCACTGGTCTGGAGTCCCGCCCCGCGCGCCAGACCCGTCATCGTTCCCATCGCATCGAAGAAGTTCGTGAATACGAGGGTGAAGACGAGCATCGTCGCGGCCAGCACGCCGATCCGCTCGAACGAGCCGAAGAGGTCGAAGGCGCCGAGCAGTCCGAAGTCGGGGATCGCCACGATCTGGCCGGGCAGTTCGGGCGCACTGAGGTTCCAGCCCAGCGGGTCGGGATCGACCGGGTCACCGACGGTCCCGAGCTTGGCGAATGCCTGGATGATCATCGCGATGACCGTGGCCACTGCCATGCCGATGAGGATTCCTCCGGGGACCTGCCGGGCCACGAGCGTTCCGATGAGGATGAGCGCGAGCACGAAGACCAGCGTCGGCAGAGAGGCGATCGATCCGTCCTGCCCCAGCTGGACAGGAGGACCCTCCGGGGTGCGGGTGACGAAACCGGAGTTGACGAAGCCGATGAAGGCGATGAACAGGCCGATGCCCACGGTGATCGCGACCTTGAGCGCGTGGGGAACGGCGTTGAAGATCGCTGTGCGGATGCCCGTGGCCCCGAGGACGACGATGATGACGCCGTTGATCACCGTCAGACCCATCGCCTCCGGCCAGGTGACCTCTCCGACGACGGAGACGGCGAGGAAGGAGTTCATGCCCAGGCCCGCCGCCAGGGCGAAGGGCAGACGCGCGACGACTCCGAAGAGGATCGTGATGACGCCGGCGACGAGCCCGGTGACCGCGGTCAGCTGGGCGAAGTCGAGCGCGCTGCCCGCCACGTCCTCGGATCCGCCGAGGATGAGCGGGTTGAGCACGACGATGTAGGCCATCGCGATGAAGGCGACGATGCCTCCGCGGATCTCCTGCTTGATCGATGAGCCGCGACTGGTGATTTCGAAGAATCTGTCCAAGAGACCGGGTCTCTCGGACGCGGTCTTCACCGCTGTGGTCTGGTCGTTGTCAGCCATTGAGATGGGACCCCTTGATCTGTTCGATTCGGTCAGCCTGCGACCGCATTGTCACAGGCCCTGCGCCTTGAACCTGCGCACCGGAATAGACCGGCTCCGCGAGGAACCGTGTTTTCGCATCTTGGAAACCTGTTTCTATTCCATCGGCATAGTCTGCTCGCGCGGAGGGGGTGTGTCAAACATCACACTCCGCCCCCGTTTGAGCATGATTGCCCGCGAACAGCTTCTCGACACAGTAAAACCCCTGCTCAGCGCTGAGACTGGCAGGGGTTTCACATGGCGGTGGCGGTGGGATTTGAACCCACGGTAGGGGGTTGCCCTACACGACATTTCGAGTGTCGCACCTTCGGCCGCTCGGACACGCCACCGCCGACAACTGTACAGCGGTGCTGTTTCGACCGCCAAATCGTCAGGATGTGAGCTGAGCCACGCCTCTGCCGGGGACCGCGAAACTCACCGTCGGGAGGCGAAGAACTCCCGCAGCAGCTCCCGCCCCTCCCCCGCTCTCACCCCGGAGGTGACCTCGGGGTGGTGGAGTGCGGCGCGATCGCGGAGCAGGTCCCAGATCGACCCCACGGCGCCTGCCTTGTCGTCGAAGGCCCCGAAGACGACACGGGCGATGCGGGAGCCGACGAGCGCGCCGGCGCACATCGCGCAGGGCTCCAAGGTGACGACGAGGGTGCAGTCGTCGAGGCGCCAGCGTCCGAGCGCCTCCGCAGCGGCGGAGATCGCCATGAGCTCCGCGTGGCCGAGCGGATCGGCATCGACCTCCCGGCGGTTGTGCCCGCGCCCGATCACCGCGCCGGCCCCGTCGACGATCACGGCCCCGACGGGAACATCGTCATGAGCGGGCGCGAGAGCCGCCTCGGCGAGGGCCAGGCCCATCCATTCCGCGTACGTCGGATCCGCGGTCAGCGCGCCGCCTCGAGCTGGTCGGCGAAGCCCACGGTCTCACCGACGTGGGCGACGACGCGGGCCGGGTCGGATCGGTGCTGCTCGACCTGCTCGATGAGTGCGGACGCGGGCACTCCCCGATCGGCGAAGATGTCGGCGTCCCCGCCCCATTCGGCATCGAGGTCGAATTCGAGCATCTCGACCTCGTCGTCGTCCTCATCGTCGTCCTCGGCCTCGTCCTCCTCGATGCCGAAGTCCTCTTCGGGCTCGGCCTCATAGGCGTCTGGGCGGGAGTCGAGGAGGTCGGCGAACATCTCCGCGAACGGACTCGCCTCGACCGCGGCGAGGTCGGAGAGGAAGACCTTGACCTCGTTGTTCTCGCACAGGCGCACGAGGCCGAACCACTCGTCCTCGTGCTCGATGACGGCGACCGCTTCGCCTGCGTCGCCCCCGGAGTTGCGCATCATATCGACCAGGTCGTCGAGGTCGTTCGCGTCGCCGACGTCGCCGTCGATTGCTCGGAAGCCGTCGCCGGAGTCGGCCAGGATCTCAGTGAAGTACGACATGCCTCCATTGTGAACTCTCCCGCCCGCATTGACCACTGCCGGCGGCGAGGAGTTCTCCCGTACCATTTGGGTATGCATCTTCACGCAGCCGATCACCCGCTCATCGCCCACAAACTCAGCGCCCTGCGCGATCGGAACACGGACTCCGCCCGCTTCCGCCAGCTCACCGAAGAGCTCGTCATGCTGCTGGCCTACGAGGCCACTCGTTCGGTCGCGGTCGAGGACAAGGAGATCTCGACCCCGGTCTCACGCTTCACCGGCACCCGGATCGCCGAACCGCGCCCCATCGTGGTCCCGATCCTGCGCGCCGGGCTGGGCATGCTCGACGGGATGCTGCGCATCCTCCCCACCGCCGAGGTGGGCTTCCTCGGCATGGTCCGCGATGAGACCACGTTCGAACCCACCGCCTACGCCGATCGGCTGCCCGACGACCTCACGGGCCGGCAGATCTTCGTCGTCGACCCGATGCTCGCCACGGGCGGCACCCTGGCTATGGCCATCGACTTCCTGCTCGCCCGCGGGGCCCGCGACGTCACCGCCGTCTGCCTCGTCTCCGCACCTGAAGGCGTGCAGCGCATCGAACGCGACTACAGCGACTCCGCCGAGGTCAAGATCTATACTGCGGCCCTGGACGAGAAGCTCAACGAGAAGGGCTACATCGTGCCCGGGCTCGGCGATGCCGGGGATCGGATGTACGGGATCGTCGACTGAGCACTTCGTCATATTTCGTCACAATCGTCTCATTTTCGCCCGTTCCATTGCAGGCGATCTGCTGTGTGACAAATAATGAAGCCATGACTTCAGTGATCGACCCGATGCGAATGCCTGCGGCAGCCATGTGTATGCCTTGCGTTCGCGGTCGGTGATCACCCTCCCGCTGTCCGGCCTCGAACGAGTACACGCACCCAGAAGCAGCGGACTCATTCAGTCATATCGACCTGACGGTCGGAGCAAAGGACAGCCATGACGAATCCCGAACCCGCCTACATCCATCCACGCAGCGCAGTGGCCACCCGTCGCGCAGGAGCCAGGTTGAGCGCAGTCGACCCGCAGAACGCCCCGCACACCTACGGCCCTGCCGGCGTCGTCCCCTCACCGAAGGCCGCTCGCGGCATCATCGTCTACATCGGACTCGACGAGTCGAAAGCCGCCGCCGACGGCACGAATCTCTCCGCCATCGCCGGTGAGCTGCAGGCCTATGCGAAGGAGCTGGCCAGCCAGGCCGAGACCCAGGCCGTCATCGCCCTGGCTCCGGAAGGCCGGGGCAGCGACATCGATGCCGTCCGTGCCGTGGCCACCGGTTCGCCCGCCGCGACCGGCGCCCCGGCCGCCACACACGGGCCCGTGCGCTCCCGGATTCCCAACCGCATCCACCCGCCGACCCTGCGCGAGGACGCTGCCCCGGCGGCGCCCGCGCCGCGCGGTTTCGGCGGCCGGGCCGGCGATGTCTACACTCGTGCCGCCGGCGAACGTCTGCGCATCGACATCCCCCGCCGGGAGGTCCGCATCGACGGTGAGCTCGTGGATGTCACCACGAAGGAATTCGACCTGCTCGCCACCCTCGTCTCCCGCGCCGACGAGACCCTGCCCCGCGAGGAGCTCATCAGCGCCGTCTGGTCCGGCGGTGAGGTGCCCGACGAACGCACCGTGGACGTGCACATCCGCCGCCTGCGCCGCCGCCTCGGCGAATATGCCTCGGTCGTGCGGACGATGAGGGGTTCGGGCTATCGCTACGACACGCACCCGGACGTCACCGTGTGGAGCGCCACCGCGCGCGGATGAGGCCCTCTCGCCCCCGCGCACCCAGACTGTGGGCCGCATCGCACTGCCCACCCAGCGTGGAACCAGACTTCCCGGTTATGATCATTGATCGATGAACCAGGCATATTCACCAGCGCGCAGACGGCACAGCCCCGCGAAGGGCATCACCGCATTGATCTTCGGGATCCTCTATGCGGCGTTCCTGCTCCTCCACAGTCTGCTCCCGACGAGGATGGGCATCGCGCTCATCGTCGAATCGGTTCTGCCGTGGACGGGAGTCTTCCTCGCGCTCGTGCTGCTCATGTTCCTCATCCGCTTCTCGTGGCTGTCGGCCATCGGGTTCCTCGTCCCCGCTCTCGTGTGGGCGGGCATGTTCGGGCCCGCGCTGCTGCCGAACGAGAACTCCGGCGAGGCGGACCTGACCGTGGCCACCCACAATGTGGGGGCGAGGATGCCGCAGCCGACGGCCGCGGCGCAGAACCTCGTCGACCACGATCCCGACATCGTCACGATCCAGGAACTCGAGTCCCTGTCCGGCAAGATCATCCACAAGGAGCTCGACTCCGCATTCACGCACTCCCAGGTCGTCGACACCATCGGAGTGTGGTCGAAATGGCCGATGTCCGACCCCGAGGAGATCGACCTCGGCCTGCAGTGGCCGCGCGCGTTCGCGACGACGATCTCGACCGACCACGGCGACATCCGCTTCTACTCGGTGCATATGCCGTCCGTGCGCCCGGGCCACGAATCGATGCGCAACGCCGCGCTGCGGCGC
The DNA here is from genome assembly GCF_017808105.1 of Brevibacterium renqingii. GTDB lineage: Bacteria > Actinomycetota > Actinomycetes > Actinomycetales > Brevibacteriaceae > Brevibacterium > Brevibacterium renqingii. The sequence goes on from NZ_JADBHF010000009.1 coordinate 68,373, forward strand.
CTGGCGACTGCGGTGGAGACCGACGATGCCGACCATGTCATCGTCGCGGGTGACTTCAATACGGCCTCGACCGACAACAACCTCTCGACTCTGGTTCCCCCGCTCGAGGACTCGCGCGAGCAGGCCCGAGGCGGCTTCGGCTTCACCTGGCCGGCCCAATTCCCCGTGACCCGGCTCGACCACGTCCTCTACCGTGGATTCGACGCCGCCTCGGACGAGGTGCTCGACCGAGGGTCGAGCGACCACCGAGCCGTGCTCGTCGGACTCGACCTCGAGTAGGCCGGCCCGGTTCACGGACCGGCTCAGTTCGTGCACTGCCCCGTCGGCTGCGGAGTGCGGCTGTTCGCCCCGGCCTCGAGCTCATCGGCGATCTCGGCCCGAGTCAGCGCATAACCGGTCTCACCATCGGTGGCCGACCGCGCGAAGATCATGCCGACGACATCGCCCTCGGCGTCGAGGAGCGGTCCGCCCGAATTGCCTTCGCGGACGATGCCGCGCACCGAATAGACCTCACGGACGACCGGGTTCGAATCGTAGATGTCGAGCCCGCGGGCGTTGATCTTCTCTCTCACGCGCGCCGGTGAGATCGTGTAGGGCCCGTTGGCCGGGAAGCCGACGACCACGGAGTCGTCACCGGGGCCGAGCCCGTCGCCGAAGTCGAGGGCAGGGGCCTCGAGCTCGGGGACACGGAGCACGGCCACGTCCGCCTCGGCGTCGAACCCGACCACCTCTGCGGAGTACGGCCGTCCTCTGCCTGCGACCTGGACGGCGAGTTCGGACGATCCTGCCACCACGTGGGCGTTCGTGGCGACGAGCCCGTCGCGGAAGACGAAGCCGGAGCCTTCCGAACCGGCGGGGCAGGTGGTGGCCGTGGTCGTGATCTTGACGACCGAGTCCTCGGCACCGCGACCGACGTCGACCATGGCCTCGTCCGGTTCGCCGACTCCGCGGATCTGTTCGGGTTGTCCGGAGAACACCTGAGGGAATCCGGTGGCGCTCAGCCCCTTCGCCAGACCGCCGAGGGCCGTCTGCGAGGAATAGGGGATGGTCCGGTCGATGGCCGCGATGACCGCTGAGTCGGCGACCCATCGATTCGGTTCGACCAGCGGAGTGGTGCGGACGAAACCGGCGGCGAGCCAGACGACGAGGACATATACGATGCCGGCGGTGATGGTGCCGCCGACGGCGTCGAGACCCTGCCCCAGATCGGAGTCCATCGAGCGTTTGATCCACGCTCCGATGCCGCTTCCGGCGAAGGCGAAGAGGACGCTGAGGACCAGCGGCATCGAAGCGAGAAGCATGAGCACACCGGGATTCTCCATCGCGGTCGTGCCCTCGCTCAGCGATTCGACCAGCGGCGAGAGCAGGCGCCCGAGGATCCACCCGACGACGAAGCCCGCGGCCGTGCCCAGGCCGGTGATGAGTCCCTGACGGAAGCCGGCGAACAGCGCGCCGATGCCCAGGGCGATGAGGAGGATGTCGACGACGGTCACGGGCAGGATTACCGAGCCGGGCGTCTGGATGCGGCCAGCAGCCGATCGCGGGCGTCGGAGAACTGCTTGAGCTCTGTCCTCTCGATCTTGCGCTCCTGCTCGCCGCCGATGCCGGCGAGCACGCGCATGCGGGTGGTCGACAGCCTGCCCGAGAGGCGGATCATGGTGCGCATCTCCTCCTTGCCACCGGGGAAGGAATGGGCCCATCTGCGGCCGTTCTTCCGTCCTTTCCAAGTGCCGAGCATGTCGACCTCGGCGTGGGTGAGCCATCCGGAGTTCGCATAGTCGCCGAGCATGTTCTGCGTGTGCATCCGCTCGCTGCGGCGCAGGACGAGGCCGAGGGCCACCCAGGCGGCGGAGAAGATGAGGCTGAAGGCTATGAGGCCGATCCGATTGACGATCTCGGGGAAGGCTCCGAGCAGAGTCATCGAGCCGTTCCAGAAGCTGTGCAGACCCATGCCCACGAGGAGGCCGGGCAGCCACATGAGGATCAGCGACCACCAGGGCCATTTGCGTGCGGCGAAGCCGATGGTCACACCGGCACAGGTCGAGAACGTCGTGTGCAGCAGCGGAGCGCAGAGGCAGCGCAGGATGAAGATCTCGATCAGCCCGTCGACCTGCTGCTCGTTCCAGGCCCCGCCGAGGTAGAGGATGTTCTCCGTGAAGGCGAACCCCGCACCGATGAGAGAACCGTAGACGAGGCCGTCGAGAGGCCCCTCGAAGAAGCGCCGAGCTGCGAGGACGATGACGACGAGGAGGACGGTCTTCGTCGACTCCTCGACGACCGGGGCCTGGAAGATCGCCCCGATGACATTGGGAACCCCGTTGATGCCGACCATGTAGAGCGCGACGTCGCTGACGAAGGAGAAGACGAGTGTGAGGATGACGGCGGCGACGGCGCCCCAGAGGAGGCAGATGCCCAAGAGGAGCTTCGGCTGCGGCTTCCAGCGATCGAGCCACAGCACGTAGGCGATGATGCCGATGAGCGGGATCGCCGAGAGTCCGATGAGCGCGAACAGGCGCACACCGAAGGCGATTCCTCCGATGAGGGCGAGGATGAGCAGGCCTGCGACGAGGCCGACGAGGACGACGATGGCGATGACGAGCCGGACGATGTTTCCGGTCGAATCGGGCTCGGTCTGCGGCTGGGACTGTCGCACCGCCCCCGTCCACGGGGTCTCGGTCACCACCTGCGCAGGCGCCTGCATCCCGGCTCGGATGCGCATCTCCTGGGTGACGGTCGGAGCGAATCGCGGCTGCGCGTAGACACGGGCCTGCATGGGAACCTGCCCGGGCATCACCGGCTGGCCCTGCGTCACCGGCTGGCCCTGCATCACCGGCTGGCCCTGCATCACCGGCTGGCCCTGCATCGGCGGTGGGCCCTGGACGGGTGGCGCGCCCTGGGGCTGAGGGCGTGGCCGGAAGCGGTCATTGTTCTGCTGCTGCGGCGGCACCTGCCCCTGCGGCGGCATTCCCTGCGGATCCTGCACTCGAGGCGGCTGGGGGCGCCACGGCCCGGGCTGGTTCGGCCCCTGCGAGCCGGGACCGTTCTGTGCCGACATAGATCGTCCTTCTTCAGTTGGGGAAAGTACCGCTCCTCCAAGTTTAGGGTCGAACACCGCCGGCAGGGGCCCGTTGATGTATCCGTCCAGCAACACTTCAGCCGACTGACACCGTCTTCGGAAGCCCGCCGGGCGTCCGACTCGGGCGTATTCGGCTGTGGACGACGAAGTGACCAGTGGCCGTCTCGAGGGGATCTCGAAGTACGCAGACTGCCGGACGCCTCCGGATCTCCCACCCACTCGCCTTCCCGGCGCCGAACTCGACCTCGCCGACTCGCACGCGGTTTCCTGTGGACCCCCGAACCGCTTTCCACAGGCACTGCGATGCCCCTGGCCCTCGGCAATGCGCTCCGTGTCGAATCGACGCATGACTGCTTTCAGACTCGCATCGCTGCGCACCGCACTGCTCCTCACCGTCCTCACAATCGCCTCGCTGCTCGGGCTGGGTCCGGCCCTGGCTGCGGGCCCGCCTGTCGGTCTCGGAGAGGTGCCGGTGCTCTCGGCACCGAACGCCTATGGTCCGGGCATCTGGCACCACGCGAAGGCAGGCAAGACATGGTACGGCTCCTATCGGACCTTCCCCGACACCTGGGCCTACTGCATCGATGCGGGGAAGAAGTCTCCGCTGTCGAAGCACTTCCCAGGTGCCGAGGCGGAACGGATCACCTCGCCCCGCACGGCCTGGGCGCTGCACGAATATGCGGATTCTGACTCGAAGGACGTGCAGGCGGCGCTCAGTGCCATGGCGCGTCTCGACAGAGCACTCCCCCACGACCATCAGGTGCCGCCGCAGAAGCCGGCCGATCTGGGCGAGAAGTTCGCTGGTGCCGCGAAGCAGCACTCGACGATCCTGGCGAAGGCGAAGAAGTACGCAGGCCCGTATACGCTTGATATCAACCTCGAACCGGTCCTGCAGATGCCCGTGCTCGAACCCTACGCCGCCGCGGAGTCCGCCTCTTCTCCTGACTCCGAGAAGTCTGATACCGACAAGGGCAAGATCCTCGGCACCCCCACCGATGAGGCGACGCTGACGATCTCGCTGACCAGTGCCTCCGGAGCACAGGTTCCCGACATCCCCATCACACTCTCCACCGATGGTGCGCAGGACTCCCCGAAGACCCTGACCACCGGAGACGAGCCCGTCACCACGACGCTGCAGGCGAGCGCTCCCGGCACACTGTCGGTCACCGCATCCGCGAAGGTCGCCCCGGAGGCCGTGCGCCTCTTCGAACCGACGAAGGGCACTCGTGTGCAGCGGGTCATCACCCCGGACAGTCCCGCCGAGGTCACGGACGAGGCGGCTCTCGAACTGAGTTCCCAGCCGAAGGTGACCACCGAGATCTCCGACCAGACACCGGCTCCCGGCACAGCTGTGACCGACGAGTTCACCGTCTCCGGTCTCATCGGCGATCACACGGTCACCGTCGAGCACACCCTGTGGCAGACGGCCACCCAGCCGAAGCTCGGCACGCAGAACGATGATGCCCGCGCCATCGGCTCAGTGACTTCGAGGGACGTCGGCAACGGTACCCACACATCCGGGGAGATCACGGTGCCCGAGGATTTCCGCGGTTGGCTCTACTTCACCGAGACCATCGCCGGTGACAAGTCGACGAAGGAATGGAGAGGCATCCACGGCCAGCCCCGAGAGACCGGGTTCGTTCCCTGGACCCCGAAAGCCGACACCGAGGCCGTGCTCGAAGGGACATCCACCCACGACGAGGTGGCCGTGACCGGACTGCGCCCTGGTTCCGAAGCCGTGCTCACCGTGACCGCCTACCATTCGACGACCGAACCCGAGCAGTCGTCGGAACCGCAGGGTGAGGAGCTGTCCGCACAGGACTACACCGTCGTCGCCGACGCCGACGGTCGCGCCGAGATCAGCACCGAACCGATCGACATGCCCCTCGGCTGGGTGACCTATGTGACGGCCATCGCCGGCAGCGATGTCAATGAGGCATGGACGAGCGACTGGGGAGTTCCGGCCGAGACGGTGCACCGGCCTCCAGAGGAGAAGCCGAGCACGCCTCCGGCTCCGCCGGAGAAACCGGAGGAGCCGAGCACGCCGCCGAACCCGCCGGAACAGCCGAGCACGCCGCCCGAGGAGCCCGAAGCCCCGGAACAGCCGGAGGGCATGCAGCCCCCAGCGGCCGAACCGGTCGCCGAGACTCCCGCAGCCCCGGCTGCGCCTGCCGAGCTGCCGCGCACCGGCACCACGGGCAACGGCGTGCTCATCGGTTTGGGCATCGTCCTCGTCGGACTCGGCACGACCGTCCTCCTCATCACGGGACGACGCCGTGAGGAGCGCTGAACACGAGGCCGCGGGCTCAGTCCTGCACCCATTCCTTCGCCCAGGCGCGGGCACCGTTCATCATCAGGCCGACATCGGCGCCGACGAGGACGAACGACGCCCCCGCGGCAAGGTACTTCCGAGCCTGCTCCGGATCGAAGGCGTTGACGCCGACGGGCTTGCCCGCCGCTCGCACCGCCTCGAAGGTCCTGGCCACGGCGTCCGTGACGTCCGGATGCGTCTGCTGGCCGAGCAGACCCATCGACGCGGCCAGGTCCGAGGGGCCGACGAAGACCTGATCGATCCCGTCGACAGCAGCGATCTCAGCGGCATTGTCGACGGCGGTCGCCGATTCGATCTGCACTGTCAGGGACACGAACTCCTCGGCCCGGGACAGGTAGCCGTCCACGGCATTCCACCGTGATGCCCGGGCCAGGGCCGAACCGACCCCGCGCACGCCCCTGGGGGGATAACGGACGGCGGCCACGGCCGCCTCGGCGTCGGATTTCGTATCGACCATCGGCACCAGCAGATTCTGAGCACCGAGATCGAGGTGCTGCTTGATCAGCACCTGATCATTGACCGGCACCCGCACCACCGGCGTGGCCGGATACCCGTTCATCGCCCGCAGCAGTGACGTCACCGTTTCGAGCCCGATCGGTGAATGCTCGGCGTCGATGAGCACCCACTGCATCCCGGAGACCGCAGCGATCTCGGCGGCCACGGGCGAACCCGAGCACACCCACATCCCGGCCAGGTGCCGGCCCTCGTCGAGGGCCGCCACCCGGTCGGCGAAGGTCTGCGGAAGTTCTAGGCGAAGCGGCATGAGATGACTCCCAACTCTCCGTAGTCGGCATGGACGGTGTCGCCGGGATATACCCACATGGGGCGGGTGAACGACCCGGCCAGCACCGTCTCCCCCGCTTTGAGCACATCGCCGTGTTCGGCGAGTTTGTTCGCCAGCCACACGATGCCCCGAGCCGGATGGTCGAGCACGGCGGCCGCGACCCCTGAGTCCTCGATCGCCTCATTGCGGTAGAGCAGCGCATTCACCCGGCGCAGGTCCACGGCATCGACTGCGACCGGACGGCCGCCGAGGACCATCCCGCCCAGTGCCGCATTGTCCGAGATGGTGTCGACGATCGTGCGTCCTTCCATCTCGATGCGCGAGGACAGGACCTCGAGCGCGGGAACCACGTACTCGGTGGCCCGGAGGACGTCGAAGAGGCTGACATCGGGCCCGCGCAGCTCCTCGCGCAGGACGAAGGCGAGTTCGACCTCGATGCGCACTCCCGAGAACTGGGAGTGGTCGATGACGGAGCCGGTGTCATAGACCTGATCGGCGAAGATCGCGCCGTAGTCGGGTTCGGAGATGCCCGTGGCCTGCTGCATCGGCTTCGAGGTCAGGCCGATCTTGTGCCCGTACAGTCGGCGTCCTGCCGCCTCACCGCGCCGGCGCCATTCGTTCTGCACCGCATAGGAGTCCTCGACGGTCATGTCCGGGTGCTTCGCGGTGAGCAGACCGATCTTCTCGCCGGTCCTCTCCGCCTGAGCGAGATCGTCGGCGATGGCCGCGATCGTTGCCTCATCGAGCATCATCAGTCCTCTCTTCGAAGTCAACGACTCGGATCACAGCTGGTGACCGAGCTTGAACTCGTCCTCACCGTCATCGGCGCCCGAGTGCGCACCGAATCTCGAGTCCGCGTCCTCGCGACGGGTGTAGGAGAACCCGTCGGCGCCGATGGTGACCTCCATCTCGGAGTCATCGGTGCGTTCGACAACCGGCATCGGGACTCCGTCGAGGTCGAGGACGAGCGAGGCGTCCGTGTACCAGGAGGGCACGACCGGATTGCCCCACCAGTCACGGCGCTGATTGTCATGAACGTCCCAGGTCACCCGCGGATTGTCCGGGTCGCCGGTGTAGTAGTCCTGGGTGTAGATCTCGATGCGGTGACCGTCCGGGTCGCGCAGGTAGAGGTAGAAGGCATTCGAGACGCCGTGGCGTCCGGGTCCGCGTTCGATCGAGTCCGACAGCCGCAGTGCACCGAGCTTGTCGCAGATGGCGAGGATGTTGTGCTTCTCGTGGGTCGCGAAGGCGACATGGTGCATGCGCGGCCCGTCGCCTCCGGTCATCGCCGTGTCGTGGACGGTCGGTTTGCGACGCATCCACGCCGCGTAGACGGTGCCCTCGGAGTCCTGGATGTCCTCGGTCACGCGGAAGCCGAGCTTCTCCATGTAGTCCACGGCCTTCGGCACATCCGGAGTGACCTGGTTGAAGTGGTCGAGGCGGACGAGCGCTCCCGGCGAGTACAGGTCGTAGCGCCAGGCCAGACGCTCGACGTGCTCGACGTCGTAGAAGAATTCGTAGGGGAAGCCCAGCGGGTCCTGCACGCGCACCGAATCGCCGATGCCGCGCACGAACCCGTCCTTGCTGCGCCGGACCTCGCAGCCGAGCTCACGGTAGTACGCCTCGGCGCGGTCGACGTCCTCCGGGGTGCGGACCCGGTAGGAGAACGCCGCGGCCGCGGCCACCGGACCCTGCCGCAGCACGAGGTTGTGGTGGATGAACTCCTCCATCGACCGCAGATAGACGACGTTCTCGTCCTCCTCGGTCACCTGGAGGTCGAGCACGTCGACGTAGAAGTCACGCGACTTCTTCAGATCGGTGACGACGAGTTCCATATACGCGCAGCGCAGGACATCCGGAGCGGGAACGGACGGGATTGGGATGGCAGTGGACATGGGTTTTCCTTAAAGGGTCAGTGATTCGAAGGAATGTGGGGCGGCGGATGCGCTCACTGCTTGCCGAAGACCGGGTTGTGGACCTCGCCGAGGTTGATGTGCACGGACTGCTGTTCCGTGTAGAAGTCGATCGAGCGATAGCCGCCCTCGTGGCCGAGGCCCGAGGCCTTGACTCCGCCGAAGGGGGTGCGCAGGTCGCGGACGTTATTCGAGTTCAGCCACACCATTCCCGACTCGACTGCCTGCGAGAAGTTGTGCGCCCGCTTGAGGTCCGAGGTCCAGATGTAGGCGGCGAGGCCGTACTTCGTGTCGTTCGCCAGCTCGAGGGCCTCCTCGTCGGAGGAGAAGGGAGTGATGGCGACGACGGGACCGAAGATCTCCTCCTGGAAGATCCGGGCATCGGGCTTCACGTCGGCGAAGACGGTCGGTTCGATGAAGTTGCCGGTCTCGAAGCCCTCGGGACGTCCGCCGCCGGCGACGAGGCGGGCCTCGGTCTTGCCGATCTCGACGTAGGACATGACCTTCTCATAGTGCTCGGGATGGACGAGCGCGGCCACCTCGGTGGACTCCTCGGAGGGCAGACCGACCTTCACACGCTTGGCCTGGGCGGCGTAGCGCTCGACGAACTCGTCGTAGATCGACTCCTCGACGAGGATGCGCGAACCCGCGGTGCAGCGTTCCCCGTTGAGCGAGAAGACGCCGAAGATGGTGGCATTGACGGCGGCATCGAGGTCTGCATCGGCGAAGACCACGGCCGGTGACTTGCCGCCGAGCTCCATCGACAGGCCCTTGAGCCACGGTGCGGCGTTGGCGAAGATCGTCTGGCCCGTCTTCGACTCTCCGGTGAAGGAGATGAGCGGAACATCGGGGTGCTTGACCAGGGAGTCGCCGGCGAACCCCTCTTCGCCGAAGCCGTTGACCATGTTGAACACGCCCTGGGGCAGACCGGCTTCTTCGAAGATGCCGGGCCACAGGGACGCCGAGAGCGGAGTGAACTCGGCAGGCTTGAGCACGACGGTGTTGCCGGTCGCGATCGCCGGGCCCAGCTTCCACGACTCGAGCATGAACGGGGTGTTCCAGGGGGTGATGAGCCCGGCCACGCCGATCGGCTTGCGGTTGACGTAGTTCGCCTGTCGGCCGGGCACCTTGAAGGCGTCGTCGACCTGGGCGACGATGAGGTCGGCGAAGAAGCGGAAGTTCTCCGCAGCACGGGCCGCCTGGCCCTTGGCCTGGGTGATCGGCAGACCGGAGTCGAAGGACTCCATCGCGGCGAGCTCGTCCTTGCGGGACTCGACGATGTCGGCGATCCGGTTCAGGATGCGGGCACGCTCACGCGGCAGCATCGTCGGCCAGGGGCCTTCGTCGAAGGCCGCCTTCGCCGAGGCGACTGCCGCCTCGATATCGGCCTTCCTGCCCGAGGCCGCCTTGATGTAGGGCTCGTTCGTCACCGGGTTGAGGACGTCGAATTCCTCGCCGTCGATCGAATCGACGAATTCGCCGTTGATGTAGTGGCGGATCTTCTCCGGCACGCTGGCCGGCGGGGTGGTGGACGATGTCATGACCTGTCCTTTCCTGAAACTGTGGTCGATTGGGCGTTCTGGTAGCTGTGCAGTGTGGCCGAGCGGTGTTCGCGCACGGCGCTCTCGATCTCCTGCGCCGAGGCACGGGCCCGGATGAGCGCGACGATGCGGGAGTGTTCGTCGACCGATTCCAGAGCTCGTTCGGGCACGAAGGAGAACGTCGAGTCCCGCAGGTGGGAGAGCCGGTCCCATTCGAGCCCGACGAGAGTGCGCAGCCGCTCGTTCGGGCATCTGCGGAACAGCGTCTCGTGGAACTCGTGGTTGAGTCGGGTGAACGCAGCGGCGTCGAAGTCGCTCAGCAGTTCCCGCATCCGATCGTTGATCGCCTCCGCCTCCTCGAGGTCGGCCGCGCCGAGGTGGTCGCGGGCCTGCGCCATGGCAGCCCCTTCGAGGATCGCAACGGTCTCCATCGACTGGGCGTAGGAGCCCTGGTCGACCATGGCCACCCGCGCCCCGACATTGCGTTCGAAGGTCACGAGCCCGTCGGCCTCGAGCCGGCGGATGGCCTCGCGCACCGGCACCACCGAGGTGTCGAGTTCGAGCGCGATCTGGGCGAGGACGAGCTTGTGCCCGGGCTCGTAGGTCTGGTCGGCGACGCGTTCGCGGATCCACCGGTAGGCGGTTTCGGCCTTGCTCAGTGAGGCCGCCGGCGTCGCACTGTCGGCGACGGGTGCGGAGGTCTCGGTGCTCACCGTGAGGCCTTCCAGTCCTCGAACTTCGCCTTCCATTCGCCCTTGGGCGGGAAGAGTCCTTCGATGGGGTGACCGGCCGCGACCTGCTCGGCCACCCAGCCGTCCTCGGTCTCCTTCGCCAGGGCCGCATCGACGACCTCCTCGACGAGATCGCGGGGGATGACGATGGCACCGTCATCGTCGGCGACGATCACGTCTCCGGGCAGGACGGTGGCGTTGCCGCAGGCCACGGCCACGTCCGCTTCCCAGGGCACGTGCCGTCTGCCGAGCACCGCGGGGTTCTTGGCGGTGGCGAACACGGGCAGGATGCCGGCCACCTCGGCGGAGTCGCGGACCCCTCCGTCGGTGATGACGCCGGCGGCACCCAGTGACTTCGCACGCAGGGCGAGGATGTCGCCGAGTGTGCCAGAACCCGATTCGCCGCGGGCCTCGATGACGACGACTTCCCCAGGCCTGATCGAGTCGAAGGCCCGCTTCTGGGCGTTGAAGCCGCCGCCGTGAGATCTGAACAGGTCCTCACGGTTGGGCACGAAGCGCAGCGTCTTCGCGGTGCCGACGATCTTCGCTCCCGGCTTCAGCGGTGCGACGCCCTCGATGACGACATTGTTCAGCCCGCGAGCGCGCAGCTGGGCGGACAGGCCCGCGGTCGGGGCTTCTTCGAGCTTGGCGACGATCCCTGCGTCCAGCGCGGGGCCGACCGGGGCCTCCTCGTCCGCGGGCGGCAGACCGGCGGCTTCGCGCGATCCCCAGGCGTCGGCGCTCAGCGCCTCGTCGATGCTCGGAAGGCTGCCGAGCTCGGCGTCGAAGTCGCCGGGTCCCTCGACCACGGTCGTCTTCAGCCGCCCGGAGCTCAGCTGGGTGCCTTCCCGCGCCGAGGTGGCCGTGACCTCGACCTCGACCGTGTCGCCGGGGACGACGACCGAGGATCCGGCGGGCGTGCCGGTGAGGATCACGTCACCGGGTTCGAGGGTGAGGTGCTGGCTGAGATCGGCGACGATCCGCGGCAGACTGAAGATGAGCTGCTGGGCGCTCGTTCCGTCGTCCTGGACGACTGCGCCGTTGACCCAGGTGCGGATGCGCAGGGATTCGGGATCCGCCTCGGCGGCGGGGATGAGCTCGGGACCGAGCGGGGTGTAACCGTCGCGGCTCTTCGAGCGCACGTTCGACCCCTTGTCCGGGGTCTTCATGTCATAGAGGCCGAAGTCGTTGGACGCGGTCACACCGGCCACATGGGACCAGGCCTGCGCCTCGGTGATGTTCCGGGCGGCAGTGCCGATGACGACGGCGATCTCTCCCTCGAAGGCGAGCAGCGAGGTCCCGGCGGGCCGTTCGATCGTCTCCCCCGTCGCGGCCGCAGAGCTGCTGGCCTTGAGGAAGTAGGACGGCTGTGCAGGACGCTTCCCGCGCTGGGCCGCGCGCGATTCGTAGGCCACATGCACGGCAATGATCTTGCCCGGACGGGCGGGAACACCAGCTGGAGTCGACATCGATCTCACACCTCACTTCGATTGGCTTCACGAGAGATCGTATATGATACGGTTCCCGAGGACAAGTAATCCAGGACACAGCGAAGGTGTCCGGCAGACACCGCACATGCACGACAGGACACAGAAGTCATGGCAGCACAGAAGCACACCCAGACCCGAGTGGCGTTCGCGACCGTCGTCGGCACGAGTATCGAATGGTACGACTACTTCCTCTACGCGGCGGCCTCGGGACTGATCTTCAACGAACTCTTCTTCGGCCCGCTCGGCTCGACGCTGTCGACCATGGTCGCCTTCGCGACCGTCGGCATCAGTTTCCTCTTCCGGCCGCTCGGCGCCTTCCTCGCCGGACACTACGGCGACAAGCTCGGCCGCCGGGTGGTCCTCATCATCACCCTCATCGCCATGGGTGCGGCCACGGCGCTCATCGGCTTCCTGCCGACCTACGAATCGGCAGGCGTCCTCGCCCCGATCCTGCTCATCGCCCTGCGCATCGTCCAGGGGATCTCGGCCGGAGGCGAATGGGGCGGAGCGGTTCTGCTCGCAGTCGAGCATGCGGACGAGAAGTCCCGCGGGCTGCGCGGCTCCTTCCCGCAGATCGGCGTCTCGATCGGCCTGCTCCTGTCCTCGGGAGTGCTGGCGCTGATGACCTCGATCGCCCCGGGCGATGCCTTCCTCGAATGGGGCTGGCGGGTGCCTTTCTACCTCTCCGTCGTGCTCGTCTTCGTCGGCTATTGGATCCGTCGGGGCGTCGAGGAGTCCCCGGTCTTCCACGAGATCGCCGAACGCAAGGAGCAGGTGACGAACCCGCTGGGCAAGCTGTTCAAGAGCCATTGGCTGCTCGTCGTCCTCGCCTCGCTGGTCTTCATGGGCAACAACGCGGCCGGATACATGACCACCGGCGGCTACATCCAGAACTACGCCACGGATCCCGCCGGCCCCATCGGCCTCGAGCGCGGTCCCGTGCTGTGGGCCGTGGCCGCCTCGGCGGTGTCCTGGCTGGTCTTCACGATCATCGCCGGTGCCGTCTCGGACCGGGTCGGGCGCAAGAACTGCTATCTCCTCGGCTGGGCCTTCCTGCTCATCGGCATCGTCGCCCTGTTCCCGCTGGTCAACACCGGCAGCGCCGGAATGCTCCTGCTGGGGCTCATCGTCCTCACCGTCGGGCTCGGTTTCACCTACGGCCAGCAGCCGGCGATGTACGCCGAGCTCTTCCCCTCCAGCGTCCGCTTCTCCGGAGTCTCGGTCTCCTACGCCATCGGCTCGATCCTCGGCGGGGCCTTCGCCCCGACCATCGCGAAGGGCCTGGTGTCGGCGACCGGCACGACGGCCTCGGTGGCCCTGTACCTGGCAGTCGTGGCCGTGCTCGCCCTGGCGGCAACCTCGGTCCTGCGCGATCGCACCGGGATTCCGCTCGGCCCCGACCATGAGGACGAGCAGGCGGTCAGCCCGGTCATCGGGATCCGCTCCAAGCACCGCGACGACGTCGAGCGCCGCGGACAGGACAAGCACCGCGGTCCGGACAAGCACAGCGTCGAGGCGACCGCGCGCGAATGACCTGCGACAACGGTGACCGGGACCACCACCGGATCATCGGATCGTATATGAACTGTTAGTATTCGAGTATCACGACGACGTGTCATGAACCGGAGGTTGACATGCATTTCCATCAGAACGGCTACGTGTCCGCTGACCCGCGGATCGAAGAGGCCGCCGGGTACGGAATCGATCGCAGCCAGGACCTGCCCGATGAGGTCGATGTCCTCATCGTCGGCAGCGGACCCGCCGGGATGATCGCGGCCGCCCAGCTCTCGCAGTATCCCGAGGTCAATGCCCGGATGATCGAGAAGCGCGGTTCCCGCCTGGTCATCGGTCAGGCCGATGGGATCCAGGCCCGTTCGGTCGAGACCTTTCAGGCGTTCGGCTTCGCCGAGGAGATCATGCGCGAGGGCTACCACATCACGGAGATGTCGTTCTGGAATCCGGACCCGGAGAACCCCGAGCACATCATCCGCACTGGTCGGCCCAAGGACGACGAACACGGAATCAGCGAGTTCCCGCACCTCATCGTCAACCAGGCTCGGGTTCTCGACTACTTCGCCCAGTTCGCCGTCCAGTCCCCGGGCCGGATCACTCCCGACTACGGCATCGAATTCGTCGACCTCGCCGTCGACAGCGGTGCCGCGGACTCCCCCGCGACGGATCATCCGGTCTCCGTCACAGTCCGCTACACCGCCGGTGAGCGCGCCGGCGAGGAGCGCATCATCCGGGCCGGCTACGTCGTCGGATGCGATGGAGCCCGCTCGAAGGTGCGTTCGTCCATCGGTCGCACGATGACCGGTGACCAGGCCAACCACGCCTGGGGCGTGATGGATGTGCTCGCGAATTCGGACTTCCCCGATATCCGAACGAAGTGTGCGATCTCCTCGAAGCACGGCAACATCCTCCACATCCCCCGCGAGGGAGGACACCTGTTCCGCATGTACGTCGACCTCGGCGAGGTTCCCGAGGACGACGCGCGCCAGGTGCGGCAGACGAGCATCGACGAGATCATCCGCCGGGCGAACGCGATCATCGCGCCCTACAGCCTCGATGTGAAGAACGTGGCCTGGCATTCGGTCTACGAGGTCGGACATCGTCTCACCGATGCCTTCGACGACACCGACGAGACCGACCCGGGCTCCTCCTGCCCTCGGGTGTTCATCACCGGCGACGCCTGCCACACGCATTCGGCGAAGGCCGGGCAGGGCATGAATGTGTCGATGCAGGACGGGTTCAACATCGCATGGAAGCTCGGTCAGGTCGTCTCGGGCCGGTCGTCGACGGAGCTGCTGCGGACCTATTCTGCCGAGCGTCAGGTGACGGCGAAGAACCTCATCGACTTCGACAAGGAATGGTCGACGCTCATGGCGACCCCGCAGGAGGAGCTTCCCGACAAGGCTTACCTCGAGGACTTCTACGTCAAGACCGCCGAGTTCCCCGCCGGCTTCATGACCGAGTACACAGAGTCGATGATCACGACATCCTCGAAGCATCAGGACCTGGCCGACGGGTTCCCGATCGGCAGACGGTTCAAGTCCGCACGCGTCCAGCGCAGCTGCGATGCGAACTTCATCCACCTCGGTCATGAGGCCAGGGCCGACGGTCGCTGGCGCATGTACGTCTTCGCGGATCGCGCCGCGCCGACTTCCGGTGAGGGCGACGCCGGAACCGCCAGGTCGAAGGTCGAGGCCCTGGCGTCGTGGCTCGAATCCGATCCGGCCTCCCCGCTGGTGGCCTATCGGCGGGAGGGTGAGGACCTCGACGCCCTCATCGAGCTCAGCGTGGTCTACCAGCAGGAGCACAAGGAGTTCTCGTTCCCCGATGTGCCGACCGTCTTCCGCCCGCACGTGGGTGCCTTCGGCCTCGAGTACGTGGAGAAGATCTATGCCGCCCTGCCCGATGAGGACATCTTCGCCGCGCGCGGGATCAGCCGTGACGGCGCCGTCGTCGTCGTGCGACCCGACCAGTACGTGTCCGGCATCTTCCCGCTCGAGGCACATGCCGAGATCGGTGAGTTCTTCGCCGGAGTCTTCGCCCCTGTGAAGTGAGCTCTCATGCGGCGGGGCCGTGGTGCTTCTTCGAGCAGCGTTTGAGTCGTGCTCGTCGGTGCCGGGTCTTTCGGGCTTCGGCGGTCAATCCGCAGACTCCGGCCGCGACGAAGCACAGACTGCCGAGGATCCAGAAGACGAAGCCCGGCGCCGGATAGGCGATCTCCATCCCGCCGGCGGGAAGACCGCTTGCAGTCTGCCCGTCCCAGATCAGGAACGGCGGGTCGACGACCATCTGCAGCAGTCGCAGGCACAGCACTGTGCCGAGGACGATCGCGGCCACCGACCACCATTTGGATGCGGCGAGCAGCCAGGCCGTGACCGCACCGGCGAGGATCACGATCCAGAGCAGGAGGTAGACCTCGTCGAGGTCATTCATGTCGATGGGCGACAAGCCGAGGGAGGTGACCCGGATCCGCGTCGAATCCGGGTCACCGCTGTCGAGGACGGGAACGACGATCGTGATCATCCAGCACGCCACCGCGCCCAGCGGCAGCACTCTGGCCGCGAGATTCAGTCGTCGACCGCCGTCACTGTCTGGTCTGTCCATGAGAACGATTCTCCGCGGTTCTCATGTGCCGGATGTTCCGGTGATGTTGCAGATCCGACACCGCCCGGACCGTCACCGCCAGGGGCCGTTCAGTCGGGACCGAAGACCATGAGCGCCAGCTGCTCTTCGAAGGGATTGCCTGCGAGGCAGTCTGCCGAGGGGCGCAGATGCCGGTTGCGTCTGCGCCATTCGGCGATCTGTCGGGCACGGGTGCAGTATCGAGGCGGAAGCTTCCGGGGAAGCTCGGCGGGCGGTTCGATCCTCACGGTCTCGCTGGACCGGTGTTCCGGAAGCCCGGGCTCCTCCCGGGCCCCGGGTCGCTCCGGCTCGAGGAACCGGGAGAAGACCATCCTCCAGTCCTCTGCCGGCGGCAGCGGCCCGGCGGAGTCCGCGCAGGGCCCGGCGCGGGGGTAGCGCATGCGGCGCACGACCGGCGGGGTCATCACCTCGTAGGTCCGTCCGCCGGGTGTCGTGACCGTCAGTCCCTCAGCGGTGGCATCGTGCCTCCAGCCCGGATGCTCCTTCGCATAGTTGCAGGCCGCACACAGTCCCGAACCGTTCTCCCAGGTGGTCTGCCCGCCATCGGCGTACGATTCGGCGTGATCGGCGTGTCTGATGGGAGCATCGCACCAGGGGGTGCGGCACACGTCGTCGCGGAAGACGATCATCTGACGCAGCCTGCCGGAGAACTCCCGGCCGCGCGCTTCCATCCTCACCAGCTGTCCGTCCTCGGGCCGGGCGAAGAGTCTGCTGACGAACACCCGCGCCTCATTCGCGGTGACGAACTCGCGAGCCGTCTTCGCAGGCAGCGGACCGTATCCGGGCAGCCAGGCGGGCACCATTCCGTCGGAGAGCAGTGATTCGGCCTCGACCAGCATATGGATCTCCGCGGGCACGGCCGACGCCGTCGCCTGTCCGCTCAGTCGTTCGACGAAGGTGTCGGCGATGACCTGCTGCCGGTTCCGCCCGTTCGCCGAGCCGCCGGCGATGATCGTGTCGGCTCCGGACTTGAGGCTCTCAAAGGCGGCGAGCGCCTGCGGCATCGGCAGTATCGCCGAGACCCGTCCCATGGCGTCGTCGAGCGGAGTGAGACTCACCCGCCGGTGCGACGCCGCCTTCGCCGCGCGCTTCGCAGCCGCCTCGGCGTCCATTTCGCAGCTCATCGCCCGCACTTCGGTGCGCAGGCTGCGCAGTCCCGCCGGTTCCAGACTGCGCTTCATCCTGGAGTCGACTCTGCGGCGGTCATCGGGACGGAGCACTGCGGTCTCCTCGACCATGATGCGCGCCTTGTCCTCGGAGATCCTGCCCATCGCCAGCGCCTCGAACGTCTGGGGCATGCCGTTGACGACCGTGCGGGCCGTGCTCAGGAACTTCCGCCCCGAACCGGGCGAGACCCTCTTGGCCAGACCGACCTCATCGCCGGCGCGGACGCCGCATTCACGCGCGGGCACCCCATTGGTCCGGTCCCGTTCGCGGCGCAGCTTCTCGAAAGCCACGGCCTCTCTGGCCTGGACCGACGCGACAGTGGCTCTGAGTTCTTCGAGCGCAGTGATCCTGGCAAGCGTCTCTGCCTCGGTGCCGCCGGTGGGCAACGCACGCAGGCAGGCTCCGAACCGAGCGATCTCGGCCAGCGGATCGGGCCTCTCCATCGGGTCCCGGACGGTGTCGGCGTCCATATGAAGACGGTACCGCGCGGCACTGACACAGCCGAGAACCGAAGGCTGCTCCTACCGGACCCCGCGCTGGATCCGGTTGAGGACCATGTCCATGGCCACGATGTTGTGGCCGCCGTCGGGAATGATGACGTCGGCGTTGCGCTTCGAGGGTTCGACATACAGTTCGTGCATCGGCTTGACCGTGCCCAGATACTGGTCCTCGACCGACTGCAGGGTCCGTCCGCGATCGACGACATCGCGCTTGATCCGACGCAGCAGACGCACATCGGCATCGGTGTCGACGAAGAGCCTGATGTCGAGCAGACTGCAGATGCGAGGCTCCGCGAAGATGAGGATCCCCTCGACGATGATCACCGATGAGGGCTCGACCAGGGTCGTGTCATCGCTGCGATTGTGGATCGAGAAGTCGTAGACCGGGCTCTCGACCGGTCGGGAGGCCCGCAGCGCCGTGAGATGGTCGACGAAGAGATCGTTGTCGAAGGCGTCGAGATCGTCGTAGTTGACCTTCTCGCGCTCCTCGTAAGTCAGCTCGTCGCGCCGTCTGTAGTAGTTGTCGTGGTAGAGCACGGAGGGCGGGCCCTCGCACTTGTCCAGCAGCGCCCTGGTCAGCGTCGTCTTTCCGCTGCCGGTGCCGCCGGCCACGCCCACAACCAAAGTCTCCACGGTTCGGTTCTCCTCCTCGGCTTCGCTCCTCCCCAAATCTATACCAGCCGGCTGCGAGCGCACTCCCCCCGGTTTCCGTTCGGCTCACCGGATTCGGTTAGACTCGGATCGCGCTTCAAGGGCGCGCACGGAAGTTCCTTCGAGCAGATTCCAGGGAGGTGGTAGTCAATGGATTCCGACAGTCGATTGTGCCCCCTCCCCCACCTCCGCTGACGCCTGCCGGACTCGCACGCGTCGACTCGACTCTGCTTGGAGTACGTCATGACCTCTGTCCTCGACGCCGCCACCATCCGCTCACTGACCGACAACCGCGACCTCGCCGCCCTCGGTGCCGCCATCCGCGGTCTCGGTCCGAATGCGACCACCGAGCTCATCGCCGAGCTCTCGGCCACCGAAGCCGCGATCGTCTTCCGACTCCTGCCCAAGGACGAATCCGTCGAGGTCTTCGACGACCTCGACCGCGGCACCCGGTCCGATATCATCGATGCCCTCCACACGGAGGAGCTGAGCACGATCTTCAGCGACCTCGACCCCGAGGATCAGGGCCGCCTCGTCGATGAGCTGCCCGCCAACGTCACCACGAAGCTGCTGAGCGCTGTCCCCGCCTCCGACCTCGGCGCGGTGATGGCGATCGCCGGCTACGGCCGGAATTCGATCGCCCGCCGGATGTCGCCGACTGCCGTCATCGCATGGACGAACGACACCGTCGCCGAGGTGACCGGGCGACTGCGCGACACCGAGGTCGACCTCGAGGACGTCCGCCTCATCCCCGTCCTCACACCCGACCGTCGGATCGTCGGCACTCTCGATGCCCTCGAGCTCCTCCGCTTCGCGCCCGCCACCTGTGTGGACGAGTTGGCAGTGCCCGTCGAGGAGATCACACACACTGATGACGATATGGAGGCTGCCGCCAGGGCCGCCCTGCGCGAGGACGTCACGGTCCTGCCCATCGGCGATCGTGAGGGCCGCCTCGTCGGGATCCTGCCGATCAAGGACGCCGCACGCATCATCGCCGAGGCCGACGAGGAGGACTACGCGCTGTCCGGCGGCACACAGCCGCTCTACCGCCGGTATCTGCCGACCTCGATCCTCACGATCGCGCGTACCCGCATCGTATGGCTGCTCGTGCTCGCGATCTCGGCGGTGCTCACCGTCCATGTGCTCGAGATCTTCGAATCGACGCTGGCCGAGGTGGTCTCACTCGCGCTCTTCATCCCGCTGCTGACCGGCATCGGCGGCAATACGGGCTCACAGGCCGCGACGACTGTGACCCGGGCGCTGGCGATGGACGAGATCGGTCTGCGCGACTTCCTCCGGGTAGCCGGCAAGGAGCTGACGACAGGTCTGCTGCTCGGTGTGCTGCTGGCCGTACCGGCATTTGCGATCGCCTCTCCTCTCTACGGCATCGAGATCGGTGCGGTCATCGCGCTCACGCTCACGGTCAACTGCCCGATCGCGGCCGTGGTGGGTGGCTCGATCCCGATCGCGGCCAAGGCGTGCAGGGTCGATCCCGCGGTCGTGTCGACGCCGTTCATCTCGACCTTCTGCGATGCCAGCGGACTGCTCGTGTACTTCACCATCGCCATCGCGCTCCTCGGGCTCTGAGCTCGATCCCCCGGCCCGGGTTCACCCGAGGCTGCGTGTCAGCTGGGTCCACAGCTCCTGGTCGAAGCGGCGTCGGCCGAGCAGCCCGGCCATGTGCCTGACCGCATTGTCGACCTTGCCGCGCCAGACCTCGATCGCGGTCTTCGCATCCGAGCGGCTGAGGGAGCGGAAGATCGCTCGGTCGTCGCTGACGATGCGGTCGCTGGCCGGGGAGTAGTCGAGCTGGAGGATCGAGATGAACAGCCGCAGGCGCAGCGTGAGCGATTCGAAGGTGCGCGCCGATTCGCGCAGTCCCGAAGCCCGGGCCAGCTCCTGTTGGAAGTGCAGATCAGCGTCCTCGACGTCGATTCCGCTGCGGGTCGGCGCCGAGGCCTCGACCTGTCGCAGCGCCAGCTGCACGGGGACGAGGTAGCGCTGCGGACGCAGAGCCAGCGATCTCAGCACGACTTCCCCGATGGCCATGCGCGCGGCGTAGAGGTCGAGCACGTCGACGGTCGTGATGAGCGGGATCCGGGCTCCTCCGCGAGAGCCGTCGAGCAGCTTGTCATCGACCATCCGACGCAGAGCCGCGTCGACGGAGGCACGGGGCACGCGCATGCGTCGGGACAGCAGCCGCGGATTGATCCGATCGCCGGGGTCGTAACCGGAGTCGATGATCTCCTCACGCAGGGCGATCGCCAGGTGCTCGGTGATCGAACGAGTCTCCTTCGGCAGCCACGAAGATATCTCCATTGAGTCAGAAGTAATAGAAGTTCGTCTCGGCTCGATCTGCACCGATTCGCGCCACAGCACCCCCTCGAGTCCATGCCTGACGCGGGCAGCGAGCTGATCGAGCAGAGAGCCGGGAATGTCCTGGCAGCCGGCGAGCACGCTCTTGAGTTCGGCGACGAATTCCACGAAGCCTCTGTGCACCCTCGCACGGGGTCCGGCTTCGGCGACGGTGTCGTCCGGGACTTCGCCCAGGGGGTCGAAGACGAGGAGCTCCTCATTCTCCTCCCCCGCGAGCAGCGCCAGCAGATCGGCGGTCGGGGTCTGTCGATGCTCACTGCCGAACCGCTGTGCCCAACGTTGGACACCAGCCGAGCGCAGCGCCGCCGCGATCCCGGCGATGCGCCTCTGGATCCGCCGAGGCGGCACTGCCGGTCGGCCGTTGCTGTCGTCGCCACCAGTGTCGACGGCGCGGAAGCCGAGGATGACGAGGGGGAATCCGCTGGCCGCGAGGACGAGTTCGCGACCTCCGGTCACCTCGGCGACGGGGACGGTCAGCGAACGCACGGACCGGGAGACGATGCTCTGACTCAGACCGGTCGCCTCCGACAGCGCGCGGGTCGAATAGTCCCGTCCCGAGATCCTGGCCCCGGCGGTGGCGACCAGCGCCTCGACGACTTGATCGGCCGTAGCCTGGATCGGAGGGCGCCCGCTGCGGGGACGGTCCGCGAGGTCGCTCCGGCCCGCCCAGCGTCGCAGCGTCGACGGTGAGGCACCCGTGCGCGCGGCCACCTCGGCGATGGTGTCCGTCTTCAGAGCCGCCACCGCGGCACGACGGTCCTCCGGGGAATACATGTCACCATTCTAATACTTCTGACTCAAATACGCGTATGGGACACTTCGACCTCTTCACCACCCGAATTCCGCGGCGCATACTGAGGTCAAAGCTCCACGGTCAGCGTCGATGCGTGAGAGCACCGCCTACGACAGACAGGGAGCACAGTTGCTGCACACCGATACCGATCTCGATCAGCTCACAGTCCGGTCGATCGACACCGTCCGCAAGTGGCTGCGGGTGGCGACGGCGAAGACGGCGGCGAAGAATCCGGCCGCCGAACGGCTCTCCGCGGTCCTGTCCGACGACAACGGCCTCGACTTCACCGTCGGGTTCGTCGATCGCGTGGTCCGCACCGATGACGTGCACGCTGCCGCCGACGCCCTTGCCGAGGTCGGCAAGCTCGCGCCCGAGACCATGTCGTTCCTCGACCGCGCGCAGATCAAGGCCGGAGCGGCCCTGGCCAAGGTCGCCCCTCAGGTCGTCGTGCCCGCCGCCCGCGCCCGGCTGCGCCAGATGGTCGGCCACATGGTCGTCGACGCCCGCGACAAGCAGTTCGGCAAGACCGTGGCCACGCTCACCGGCGATGGCCACCGGCTGAACATCAACCTCCTCGGCGAAGCCGTGCTCGGCGACACCGAAGCCGATCACCACCTCGAGGAGACCCACCGTCTGCTCGCCCGCGAGGATGTCGACTACGTCTCGGTCAAGGTCTCCTCGGTCGCCTCCCAGATCTCGATGTGGGCCTTCGACGAGACCGTCGACTATGTCGTCGATCGCCTCCGCCCCCTCTACAGCCAGGCGGCGAAGGCTCCGACCGGAGCGAAGTTCGTCAACCTCGATATGGAGGAGTACCAGGACCTCGAACTCACGATCGCGGTGTTCACCCGCCTGCTCTCCGAGCCGGAATTCAAGAACCTCGAGGCCGGCATCGTCATCCAGGCGTACCAGCCCGATGCACTCGGCGCGATCCAGCGGCTGAGCGAGTTCTCCGCCGAACGCGTCGAGAACGGCGGCGTCGGCGTCAAGGTCCGCCTCGTCAAGGGCGCGAACCTGGCGATGGAGACCGTGCACGCCGAGATCGCCGGGTGGCCGACGACGACCTGCGATTCGAAGCAGTCCACGGACGCGAACTACAAGCGGGTCCTGCACTGGCTGTTCACCCCGGAGCGGATGAAGGGGCTGCGCATCGGCGTGGCCGGCCACAACCTCTTCGACATCGCCTTCGCCCACCACCTCTCCGTCGACCGTGAGGTCACCGACCGCGTCGAATTCGAGATGCTCCAGGGCATGGCCAGCGAACAGGCCGCCGCGGTGACCGAGGACGTCGGAGACCTCCTCCTCTACGTTCCGGCCGTGCATCCGAAGGAGTTCGACGTCGCGATCTCCTACCTCGTCCGCCGTCTCGAGGAGAACTCGGCGAGCGAGAACTTCATGTCCGGCATCTTCGACCTCGCCAACGGCAACGATGTGTTCAAGCGCGAGGCCGACCGCTTCACCGCCTCCGTCAAGCAGCTCGAGGACACCCTCGAGGCCGACGGCGAGTCCGCCCCGGCACCGAACCGCCGCCAGGACCGCTCGGCCGAGACGCTCGGTGAGACGTCTGTCCCGACGGAGTTCTTCAACGAACCCGACACCGACCCCTCTCTGCCGGCGAACCAGGCGTGGGTGCGGAAGATCATCGCCGAGGCGACCGCGCCCGGTTACCTCGACGATCGTCCGAACGCTCCCGCCGTGGAGTCGACTGCCGAACTCGATGAGATGATCGCCCGCGGCCGGGCCGCCGCAGCGGACTGGCGCGAGCTCGGGGCCGCCGGCCGGGCCGAGATCCTTCACCGGGCCGCGGACATCTTCGCCGCCCGTCGCGCGGAGTTCCTCGCCGTCGAAGCCGCCGAGGTGGGCAAGATGCCTGCACAGTCCGACCCCGAGGTCTCCGAGGCGATCGACTTCATCCGCTACTATGCGCTGAATTCCCTCGAGCTCGAGAACCTCGAAGGGGCGACCTTCACCCCCGATGAGATGGTCGTCATCACCCCACCGTGGAACTTCCCCGTGGCGATTCCCACCGGCGGCACCGTCGCGGCTCTGGCGGCCGGTTCCGCTGTCATCCACAAACCCTCGAAGCCGACGCCGCACTGCTCGGCGCTCATCGTCGACTGCCTGTGGCAGGCCGGTGTCCCCCGCGATGTGCTGCAGCTGTGCGCCCCGATCGAACGAGAGCTCGGCCAGCACTTGGTCTCGCATCCCGACGTCGACCGGGTCATACTCACCGGTGCGTCGGAGACCGCTGCCCTGTTCAAGTCGTTCCGGCCCGAACTCCACGTCAACGCGGAGACCTCGGGTAAGAACGCCCTGGTCATCACACCCGCCGCGGACCGTGACCTCGCCATGGCCGACCTCGTGCATTCGGCATTCGGACATGCCGGGCAGAAGTGCTCGGCCGCCTCGCTGGGCATCCTGGTCGGGTCGACCTACGACTCCGAGCGCTATCGCAGTCAGCTCGTCGACGCCGCTGCGTCGATGGTCGTCGACTGGCCTGCCAACCTCTCGTCCACGATGGGCCCGCTGACCGAGGATCCCTCGGACAAACTGCGGCGCGCGCTGACCTCGCTCGAGCCCGGCGAGTCGTGGCTGCTCGAGCCCAAGCAGCTCGACGACACCGGACGCCTCTGGAGCCCCGGCATCAAGGACGGCGTCAAGCCTGGATCGTTCTTCCACCTCACCGAGGTCTTCGGTCCGGTGCTCGGCCTCATGCACGCTCGTGACCTCGACGAGGCCATCGAGTTCCAGAACGCGGTCGACTTCGGCCTCACCGGCGGCATCCACTCGCTCGACCCCGAAGAGGTCGCCACCTGGCTCGACCGCGTCGAGGTCGGCAACGCCTACGTCAACCGCGGCATCACCGGTGCCATCGTGCGCCGGCAGTCCTTCGGCGGCTGGAAGCAGTCTTCGGTGGGTCTGGGGTCGAAGGCCGGCGGTCCGAACTACCTCATGCTCTTCGGCCACTTCGCTGACGACCCGGCCTCCCTGCCGGGTGCCCAGGGCTCCGCACAGAGCCTCGAGGCGGCGAAGGCCGATGACCGGCGGTGGAACGACTGCGAGTTCGGGGCCGCGAAGGATCCGTCACAGCTGAGCGCCGAGGCGAACATCTTCCGGTACCGTTCGCGCCCGGTCACTCTGCGCGTGACGGCCGAGGCGAGCCTGTTCGACCTCGAGCGGTCCCTGCACGCGGCGCGGACCGTCGGCTCGACCGTGCAGCTTTCCGTCGCCGAGGATGTGTCCGCCGATGTGAAGATCGCCGTCACGAACGCCGGGGTCGCGGCGCGTACGGAGTCGGCACAGGGCTTCGCCGAGATGGTCGGCCAGGGGCGCTACGACGATACTGTGGGTGCGCGCATCCGCATCCTCGGTCGTCTCGAGGACGAACTGCTGGCCGCGGCCGCTCCTCGTCCGGAGGTCGCCCTCATCGACGAACCCGTGACGTCCTCGGGGCGGGTGGAGCTGCGGTACTACGTGCAGGAGCAGGCGGTGTCGATGACGCTGCACCGCTTCGGCAACCCCAGCCGCGACTTCCACACCCTCGCGGCCCAGCTCAAGGCCTGAGCTTTCAGCGCTGCTGACTGACGGCGGCCGCGCAGCCTCGAGTGAGGCTGGGCGGCCGCCGTCAGTGGTTGAAGACCGTTCAGACCGTGACGGCGACCTGTCCGCGCATGAGCACGCGTGCGGTGCGGAACAGGGAGGTCGCCGTCACCGTCTTCTGCTCAGCGTCCCAGACAGCGGAGGCGGTGACGACTCCGGAAGGGGTTCCGAGACGCACTTCGGGGCCCGACGCAGGAGTCTCCGCACGGGTGATGATGCGGTTGACGATCGTATCGGGAATGAGTGCGGCGGCGGCCAGGCACATGGCTCCGGTTCCGGGCACGGCCTTGTGCGTCTGGCCCATGGAGATCATGCGCACCGGCAGATCGGAGTCCTTGGCCGCCAGCTTCGTCCCGTCCAGCAGGGTCGTCGGCGTCTGCGAGGTGACGATCGCGACTTTCGGAACGACCTGCGGTGCCTCCTCCGGGCTCTGGCACAGTCCCATGCGGACCGCGGCTTTCCGGCGCAGCTCGGCGATGAGCAGCATCGACGGCCGGTTCGCGTCGATGGCCTCCGGTGACTCATCACCGTTGAGGCCGATCGCCGCGGCCGGCACGATGACGACCGGAAGCGTGGCATCGACCATGGAGACCTCGAACCGTGCACCTCCGACCTCGATGGGCTCACTCGGCCGACCCGTCGGCAGCAGATCTGAGGTGCGGCTGCCTGCCGGGTCGGGATAGATGAGCTCGATCGGTGCCGCCCTGCCGCTGACGCCGGGAAGCTCGAACGCTCCTTCGACGGCGGCCTGGCCGTCCTCGACCGTGAGGCCCACATCGACGAACTGCCCGGTGTTCGAGTTGAACAGGCGGAACACGTGCCACCCGTCGGCTGCGGTGAGCAGCCCGGACTGCAGGGCGAAGGGCACAACCCCCGACGAGAGGTTCCCGCAGTTGCCGGAGTAGTCCACGACCGCCTCGGCGACGGCGACCTGGGCGAATGTGTAGTCGAGATCCACTCCGGGACGCCTCGATGCCGAGACCACCATCACCTTCGACAGGGAGGAGATGCCCCCGCCCATCCCGTCGAGCTGTCGACCGAACGAGTCCGGGGATCCGAGCGCGGAGCAGAAGATCGCATCCCACTGGCTCGCATCCCCGTCGTCGCCGAGTTCGGGCAGCGCATCCGAACGGAAGAAGAGGCCTTTGCTCGTACCGCCGCGCACGAAAGCGGCTTCGATCCAGCGGGTCATGGCTCCAGAGTAGTCACTTCACCGACTTCGGCACGATGACCATGGCCGCGAAGCCGAGCACGGCAACCACGGAGAAGAGGTAGAAGCCCCAGGGGTAGGCGATGCCCGCGGTCACGAGCGCACCCGTGATGAACGGCCCGACGATGGCACCGATGCGGCCGATGCCCGAGGCCATGCCGAGTGCGGTGCCGCGCGCCTGCGCCGGGTAGATCGCGGAGACGAAGGCGTAGACGAGCACCTGCGCGGAGAAGACGAAGACGCCGGTGATGAAGACCGCGAGGTTGAGCAGGACCTGACTCGTCATCGGAATGCTCAGGGCGGCGAGGAAGACCGCGGCGAGGACGAACCACATGAGCACGATCTTCTTCGTTCCGTGCCTATCGGCCAGCCAGCCGGCCAGGATCAGTCCGACGACGGCACCGATGTTCATGACGAAGAGCATGACGAGGGAGTCCGAGACCTCGTAGCCGGCGTCGGCCATGATCTTCGGCAGCCAGGTGTTGAGCCCGTACACGAGCAGGAGGCCCATGAAGCTCGACGCCCACACACCGATGGTGACCAGCGCGAGCTTGCCCTCGAAGAGCCCGGCCATCCCCGTCTTGACCGTGGACTCCACCGTCGCCGAGGCGGCCGCCGGATTCCGCTTCGCCTCCTGAGCGGCGAGGAACGCCTCCGACTCGGGCAGCTTCCACCACAGCAGCGGAACCATGACCAGGCCCGCGACGCCGCCGGCGACGAAGAGCAGATGCCAGTTGTGCGAATAGGCGACGGCGAGCAGCGAGATGCCGACGGCACCGGCATGGTAGCCGGTCATCGTCAGGGTCGTCGCCTTGCCGGTCTTGCCCGACTTGTTGTATTCGCTGATATAGGCCAGGCAGCTGGGCATCACGGCGCCGAGGAAGAGGCCGGCGATGAACCGGAACAGCGTGAACAGAGCGACGTTCGGGGCGAAGGCCACGAAGAGGGTGAAGAGGCTGAAGCCGATGACGCAGCCGATGATCGCCCACCGACGTCCGATCCGGTCGACGACGGGGCCGACGGATACGGCGCCCAGGCCCACGCCGACGAGGCTGAGCGTGGCCACGAGGGTGGCCGCCTCGGGGGTGAATCCGATCGCCTCGGTGGCGAGCAGCTCGGGGATCACCGCGCCGAGGACGACGAGGTCGAAGCCCTCGAGGGCGACGGCGAGCCAGCAGAGGACGGCAGGCCACCGGCTCGCCGAACTGGCGGCAGCGGCGGGCGCGGAAGGAGCGGTTGAGGACATCGGTGTCTCCGAGTGGTAGGCGGGTCGGATCAGAACGGGTACGGGGCGATGGACGAGCGCATCGTCACCCATTGGGTTTCGGTGAAGGCCTCGATATTGGCCTCGGCCCCGCCGAAGCGGGAGCCGTTGCCGGAGTCCTTCATCCCTCCGAAGGGGACGTTGGCCTCGTCGGAGACGGTCTGCTCGTTGATGTGGACCTTGCCGGTGTCGACGAGGTCGGCCAGGTCCATGGCCATGCCCACGTCACCGAGGATGCCCAGCGAGAGCCCGTATTCGCTGTCGTTGACCATCTCGGCGGCTTCCTCGAGGGTCGAGAACCGGGCCACGGGGGCGACGGGGCCGAAGATCTCCTGCGACCAGGCCGGGTTCGAGGGGCTGAGGTCGGTGAGCACGGTGGGCGGGACGAAGGCGCCTTCGCCCGTTCCTCCGGCGACGAGCCGGGCGCCGTCGGCGGTGGCCTTGTCGATGATCTCGCGCACGTGGGTGCGCTGCTTCTCGTCGATGATCGGCCCGATCGCGACGTCCTCGGTGGCGGGGTTGCCGACCGGCAGGTTCCGCGCGCGCTCGGCCAGCTGTTCGACGTAGTCGTCGTAGACGGACTCGTGGACGAGGTGGCGACCGGTGGTCATGCAGATCTGCCCCTGGTGCATCCACGAGCCGAACGCTCCCGCCGAGGTGGCCGGACCGACCTCCGCGCCGGGCAGGACGACGAGCGCATTGTTGCCGCCGAGTTCGAGGTGGCAGCGCTTGAGGAGGCGCCCGGCGGCCTCGCCGACCTTGCGGCCGGCTGCGGTCGAACCGGTGAAGGAGATGACAGAGACCTCGGGCGCGGCGACGACGGCTTCACCGGCGTCGAGCCCGCCGGGCAGGACCTGGAGCAGACCGTCGGGCAGTCCCGCCTCGGCGAAGACCTTCGCGATGGCCACTCCGGCGCACACGGCGGTGCGCGGATCCGGCTTGAGCAGGACAGCATTGCCCAGGGCGAGCGCGGGCGCGACCGAGCGGATGCCGAGGATGAGCGGGAAGTTGAAGGGCGCGATGACGGACACGACTCCTGCCGGAACACGGCGGGCGAAGGACCAGCGCGGTTCGTTCGAGGTCAGCACCTGTCCCTTGGGGTGGCTGGGCAGGGCGGACGATTCGTAGCAGATCTGTTCGGCGGAGCTGATCTCCAGTGCGGCCTTGGCCGGGATGGAGCCGGCTTCTCGGACGATCCAGTCGGAGAGCTCCGCAGCGTGTTCGGCCCACAGGGCTCCGGCGCGGCGGAGTACGGCGGCGCGTTCGGCCGGGGTCGTGCGCGCCCATTCCTTCTGTGCGGCGGCCGCGCGGGCAGCGGCTGCGTTGACGTCATCGGCGCTGGCGGTGCCGAGGCGGCCGAGGGTCTCTCCCGTGGCCGGTTCGATGACGTCGTAGGTCTCCCCCGCGCCGTCGGCCCAGGTGCCGGTGAAGATCTTCTCGTGCCAGTCGGATCCCAGGAACGTGTTCTCACTCATCGTCTGCCTCACTTCTTCTCAGGACGGGTCTTCTCGGTGTTGACTTCGATCAAGCTGGCCTGCCCGCGGCCGGCGCGCTCCTGTGCCTCGGCGAGCAGCCGGTCGAGTTCGGCGGCGTCCGCGGCGTGTGCGGCGGGCATCTGGTAGCCGGCGGCGATGGAGACGAAGTCGACCTCGCCGAGATCGAGTCCCGGGGCCTTGTCGACGCCGAGCATGTCGGCGAACCAGTCGAGTGCTCCGTAGGTGCCGTTGCGCAGCAGGACGATGATGACGCCGATGTCCTCCTCGACGGCGGTGCGCAGGGCCGAGATCGAGTAGTGGGCGGAGCCGTCGCCGATGATCGCGACGACCGGACGGTCGGGGTCGGCCAGGGCGACGCCCATGGAGGCGGGCAGTCCCCAGCCGAGCCCGCCGGAGGCCGGGAAGAAGTAGGAGCCGGGCTCCTCGAGGTCCATCTGCGCCCAGAACGCCGCATTCGTCGAGGTGGATTCGACGACGTAGCGGGTCTCGCGCGGCATCGTCTCGCGCAGGCCGGCGAAGACCTCCTCCGGATGGAGGACCCCGTCGGTCGCCGAGGTGACCGCAGGCGCGATCTCCCGTGTCGGTGCCATGGGGGCATCGGACTCTGCGGCTGGGTCGGCGATGTCGAGGGTCTTCGCCAGCGCGAGGAGGGTCTCGACAGGGTCGGCGATGAGGGCATCGCCGAAGGGCGCGCGAGCGGCCGCCGACGTGTCCTCGCCGACCTGGATGAGTTCGGTGGTCTCGGACAGGTACTGACCCGGCTGCCACTGGTGATAGCGGAAGACGGGGGCGCCGATGACGAGTGCGAGATCGTGGGGCCCGAGGATCTGCTCGATCGGGGCGATGCCGGCGGGCAGGACTCCGCGGAAGTTCGGGTGCTGGTTCGGAAACGGCAGACGCGACAGCGACGGGGCGGCCCAGACGGGGAGGTCGAGGGCCTCGGACAGGGCGATCGTGGTGTGCCAGACGCGTTCGTCGTCGACCTCGGGGCCGAGGACGAGGACCGGCGCCGAGGCCGACCACAGCTTCTGTGCGAGTTCACCGATGACGGCGGGGTCGACGGTCCGGGCGGAGGTGATCTGACGGGAGAGCTGGCGGATCCGGTCGGCGGGGACCTCGGCGTCCCAGTCGTCGTAGGGCACCGAGAGGTAGACGGGTCCGTGTTCGGCGGCGAAGACGGATTGGGAGAAGGCACGGGGCACATCGTGAGCGCTCAGGGGCTCGAGTGATTGGTGGACGAGCGGTTCGGCGAGCTTCGGGGCCTGCACATTGGCGAGCATGACCTCGGGTCCGATCATGTCCCGGACCTGCTGACCGGCGGTGATGACGAGCTTCGATTTCGAGATCACCGAGTTCGTCAGCGCCCCGAGGCCGTTGCCCGTGCCGGAGGCGGCGTGGAGGTTGACCAGGGTGGGACGGTTGGTGATCTGCGAGTATCCATCGGCCATCGCCACGACGGTCGCCTCATGGAGGCCGAGGATGTAGCGGGCGGGCAGATCCTTGAGGAAGGGCAGCTCATTGGAGCCCGGATTGCCGAACATCGTGGTCATCCCATGGAAGGCCATGAGCTCGTGGACTGCCTGGCGAACCGTAACTGTCGTCATCGACGTGATGCTCCTTGAAGTGATGGATCCGGGGGCACCCTCGACAGCGGACTGTGGTGCACATCTCGTCACATTAGTGACCCGAACCACCACTGGCCACACTGATCCCATTCATTGAGAATCTCGTGTCGTTACCGCTAGAATCAGGTCCATGGCGAACTCCCGATCCGGCGAATCGATGATCGATCGACTCGTCCGAGTGCTCGCCTCCTTCGACCCCGACCATCAGAGCCTGAGCACCGATGAGATCGCCGACCGCGCCGAACTGCCGAAGTCCACGGCCTACCGGCTGGTGGGCGACATGATGCGCCATGACCTGCTGCAGCGCGATCCCACCGGGCGGATCCGGATCGGCGTGGGGATGTGGGAGCTGTCGAATCGAGCCTCCGACGCCGTCGACCTCGCCTCGGTGGCCCGACCGCACATGATGGCCGTCCATGAGTTCGTCGGCGAGAACACCCAGCTGGGCATCCTGCGCGAGCGTGAGGTGCTCATCATCGAGCGGATGTCGGCGCCGAATGCGGTCGTCCACCGGTCGAAGACGGCCGGGCGACTGCCCGCGCATGCCTCCTCGTGCGGGCTGGTGCTGCTCGCCTATGCGCCCAAGCACGTGCGGGAGGCATATCTGCGGGGGCCGTTGACGGCGATCACGGAGAAGACGACGACGGATCCGGCCGCGCTGCGGAGAATGCTCTCGGCAATCCGCTCGCACCACTTCGCCGAGCTGTCGGGGCACATCGACGAGGGCACGACCGGCATCACGGTGCCGGTCTTCGGCACGGACGGTGTGGCGATCGCCGGCCTCGGCGTCGTCATCGGCTCCGAGCACCACACGGGGTCGCCTGCGATCATGCGCGCCCTGCGGACCGCCTCGGCGAGGATCACGCAGGATCTGGCCGCCGACTAGACTGAGACGGACTCAGACATCGGGAGGATCATGAGATCAGGGGAATCGGCTATGTCGCCGCAGCAGATCGAGAGCCTCCGTGCCCTGCGCCTCGACTTCTCCCGACTGCTCATGCAGCATCGCTTCGTCGTCGACGAGATGCTCACGAAGATCTCGATTCTGCGCGAGGAGTCCCTCCACGCACACAGCTACAATCCGATCGAGCACATCTCCTCGCGAGTGAAATCACCGCGGAGTCTGCTGCAGAAGGTCCACCGCCGCGGGCTGCCGCTCGAGATCGATGTCATTCGTCAGAAGATCACCGACATCGCCGGCATCCGCATCACCTGCAGCTTCATCGCCGACACCTATCATGTGCTCGAACTCCTGACCGCTCAGGATGACATCCGGGTCGTCGAGATCAAGGACTACATCGCTCGCCCGAAGCCGAACGGGTATCGCAGTCTGCACGCGATCCTCGAGGTGCCCGTGTTCCTCCGCGGCGGACCGGTGCCGGTCATCTGTGAGGTGCAGATCCGGACGATTGCGATGGACTTCTGGGCCAGCCTCGAGCACAAGATCCACTACAAGTTCAACGGAGACGTCCCCGCCCGGCTCATCGAGGAGCTCGCCGAGGCCGCTGACGCCGCCGATCAGCTCGACCGACGGATGGAGCAGCTCCACTCCGAAGTCCACGACGGGGCTCCCGACATCGATTCGGGCGAGGACTTCGATGACGAGGCGCTGCGGATCCTGTGGGATCTGAGCATGCGGGAGGGCTAGGCCTTTTGGGCCGGTAGGCTCCCAGCCGACCCGGCGCCCTGTTCGCCTCACCTCGTCTGCATAGTGGACGTTGACCGGGGATTGCCGCCGCCTCAGTGCTCGTGCCCGGCCGGCACCCCGACCTCGTCCTCCTGACCGGGGTCGATGACGACGAACTGGCCCATCATCCCCTCGTCCTCGTGCAGGAGCATATGGCAGTGGTACATATACGGCAGGTGCGGGTCGGTGTAGTCCTCGAAGCGCATGAGGAGTCGATAGACGCGGTTCGGTTCGAGGTAGATCGTGTCCTTTCGCCCGCTCATCGGCACCGGCGGGGCCTCACCGTCAACGTCAAGCACCTCGAACTGCACATCGTGGACATGGAAGCTGTGAGGAATCGGCTGTGAGCTGCGGACCTCCCACACCTCGGTGTCACCGACGTGGACGACCTCGTCGATGCGGCTCATATCCATCCTCTCGCCGTTGATCTCCCGCTCTGAGAGCTCGAACTTCCTGGTCTTGACCGCATCGGCCTCGTCCATCGCATCCTCCTCGGCCTGCCGCGACGGCGACCACGCGGGCTCGGGCGAGGCCGCCAAGTCATCGGCGGCACGGAATTCGAGGACGTCGAAGGAGTCGGACCCGCCCATCGTCGACGGAACCGCAACTCCACCGAGATCGACCTCGGCCGAACGCATCCGCACGGTCTCGCCCGGGGAGAAGCCCACGACCACCTCGGCGCGCTCCCCCGGCGCGAGCCGAAGCCGGTCCACCTGGGCGGGTTCGTCGAGGAAGCCTCCGTCGCCGGCGGTCAGGGTCATCGGCCGGTCGGGGAACTCGAAGGCATAGGTGCGAGCCGTCGACCCGTTGAGCATGCGCAGGCGGACCTTCTCGGTCGTGACCTTCTGCACCCCTCCGATGGTGCCGTTGACCATGACGGTGTCGCCGAGCATCCCGGGTTCGGCACCGTCGTGGGTGAGTTCGAGCTCACCGTCTCCGTCGAAGGACTTGTCCTGGACGATGAGCGGCAGATCGTCGACGCCATACTCATGCGGCAGTTCGGCCTTCCTGCTCTCATCGTCATCGATGATGAACATTCCGGCCAGCCCTCTGTACACATGATCCTCGGTCTGTCCATGCGGGTGCGGGTGGTACCACAGCGTCGAGGCGGCCTGATCGATCTGCCAGCGCGGTGTCCACGTCTGCCCGGGTTCGATCATCTGGTGCGGTCCGCCGTCCATGTCCGCCGGCAGATGCATTCCGTGCCAGTGCACGCTCGTCGGCTCGGTCAGATCGTTCTCGACGTCGACTGCGATCTCCTCACCGCGATCGGCCCGCAGCGTCGGTCCGAGGAAGTCGCCGTTGAACCCCCAGGTGCGGGTGGGCCCGTCCTGGCCGGCGAACTCCCTCGTGCCCTCCTGCGCGCTGAGGTCGAAGATGCGGACTCCGTCCTCAACGTGCGAGTCGGCAAGCGGTGGGATGGCCAGTTCGTTCGTGAACTCAGGTTCCGTCACCGAGGTGGTCGAGACTCCGCACGCAGCCAGCCCGGCCGCGACGAACAGTGAGACGGTCGCGACCGCTGCGGGTCTGCGCAGTCTCATCGTTCCTCCCGCCGACCGAGCATCGCCTGGATGCCCGCGGCTGCCAGACCGGCCAGCGCACCGACTCCCGCACCCATTGCCAGGCTGGGGATGAACGCCATGAGCATGGCGGGACCGGCGCCGATCGCCCCGGTGCCCGCAAGCAGCCCGCCGAAGGCGAGGTTGATGAACCCGTGTGCCGCGCCGCAGATGGTCAGGGTGAGCACGGGGCGGGCGGGGCGGGCGAAACCGACGGTCCCGATCCACACCGCGCCGGTGATTCCGATGAGGATGATCGCCCGGGGTGCCCCCTCCCCGAGGACCGGCCACAGCCCGGTCAGCGGCCACAGCAGGGCCAGAGAGGACAGGCCGACGATGAGCGGCCAGGACAGAGGATCTCGTGTTCGGGGTTTGTCATTCATACTCTC
The DNA here is from genome assembly GCF_017808105.1 of Brevibacterium renqingii. GTDB lineage: Bacteria > Actinomycetota > Actinomycetes > Actinomycetales > Brevibacteriaceae > Brevibacterium > Brevibacterium renqingii. The sequence goes on from NZ_JADBHF010000009.1 coordinate 102,712, forward strand.
AACCCTCCTGCTCCGTCGGCTGCGGCACATCGACCCCGAAGCGTCAGCTGCCTTCGCCCCGAGGCGCGGGCACAGTCGCCTGCAGGCGACTGCCCGATCGACGCCGAGCGACTGCGCCGGCGCTCGAAGCTCCGTATTCTGGACCCATGGCCATCGACGATGCAGGAGAGACGGACGGGGCGGCGCGCACGCGTGAGCGCCTCGACTCCCGACTGGTCGACGCCTCTCTGGCGGTGGCGATGACGCTGGTCATCGCCTTGGTCATCGCCGCGGATTCGGCACAGACCTCACCGTTTCCCGGCCTCGTCTGGGCCGCCGGATTCGGGGCGCTCATGCTTCTGCGCCGGCACTTGCCCATCATCGTGCTCACGGTCACCGTCCTCGGCATCTTCGCCTATTACGCGCTCGACCTGCCGCCGATCGGCATGGTGCTGCCGGCCGTCGGCGCCCTCTTCTCGACTGCCGAGCTGCGTCGCACCTCCTGGGCCGTCGTCGGCGCCGCGGTCCTCGTGGCCGTGTCCTCCTTCTTTCGCTTCGACGACCTCGACCCCCGTGCCCACCTCACCGGCTACGGATTCGTTACCGAACTGGCCCTGGCCGCCGCGGCGATCGCACTCGGATCCGTGGTCCGACTGGTCCGGCACACGCGCGCCCAGGCCGCTCACATCGCCGCGCTGACGGCCGCGGAACAGACCCGGGCCGCGGCCTCACGCATGCAGTCCCAGCGGATGCGGATCGCCCGCGACCTCCATGACACGATCGGTCACACCCTGTCCGTGGCGGCCCTGCACACCTCGGTGGCCGCCGAGGCACGCGACCCGGAGGAGGCGGCGGCCGCCCTCGAACGGGTGCGCACGGCCACCTCGGAGGCGCTGCGTGAGCTGCGGGGCACGGTCAAGGTCCTCCGCGACGAATCGCTGGACGCACAGTCTCCCGCTGGGGCACTGGGTCTGGCTTCGCTCGAACGGGTGACCGAGTCCGCCCGAGCGGCGGGGCTCGAGGTGAGCGCGGAGGTCGACGTCGATGCGGCCCGGCTGCCGCGAGATGTCGATGCCGTGGCGTTCCGAATCGTGCAGGAGTCGATGACCAATGTCCTCCGCCACTCGACGGCGACTCATGTGGCCATCGCCATCGGCCTCGACGGCAGCGAGCTCGTCCTCGACATCACCGATGACGGCACCAGTCTCGCCCACGATCCGGTGGAGGGGGCGGGGATCCGGGGAATGCGCGAGCGCGTGCACCTTCTGGGCGGAGACTTCGCGGCCGGTCCCGGCGAGCGCGGATTCACCGTCCGCGCCCGGCTGCCCGCGGGCCCGCCCGCTGATGACGGGGAGAGCACATGAGCCCGAACGCACCGATTCGCATCATCATCGTCGACGACCAGGAACTGGTCCGAGCCGGCCTCCGACCCCTGGCCGAGCGCGATGAGGACATCACCGTCATCGCCGAGGCGGCCGATGGCCGAGCCGGTCTGTCCCATGTGCGTCAGCTGCGCCCCGATGTCGTGCTCATGGACATCCGCATGCCCGTCATGGACGGCATCGAGGCGACGCGGACGATCGTGACCGATCCCGCTCTCGACGGGGTGAGAGTCCTCGTGCTGACGACCTTCGATGAGGACGAGAACGTCTATTCGGCGATCCGAGCCGGGGCTGCCGGCTACCTGCTCAAGGACGTCTCCCCCGTCGATCTGCGCACAGCGATCCGCACGGTCGCCGCCGGCGACGCCCAGCTCGCACCGTCGATCACCGCCGCGGTGATGCGTGCCGTGGCCGATGGCCGCACTGCCGAACTCGACGCCGGTGTGCTCGAGGGGCTGAGCGAAAGGGAGGTCGAGGTGCTCAGCTGCATCGGTCGCGGCCTGACCAATGCCGAGATCGCCGCCGAGCTGTTCCTCAGCCCGGCCACGGCACGCACCTATGTCAGCCGACTGCTCACCCGCCTCGACGCTCGCGATCGCTCCGCCCTCGTCGTCCTCGCCTATGAAACCGGTCTGGTGCGTCCCGGTGGGCAGCCTCGGCGCTGAGGCGCTGTGTGCGGGGCCGATTCCCATCGAACGTCCTTCGATCTCTGAGAGCATGCTCTGCTTCGAGGAGTAGCCTCGAAGCAGAGTCCAAGCAGGTTGGACCTTCCGACGATGTCGAAGGTGATCGACGATGAGCACAACCAGAATCTCTGACTATCCGAAGAGCCTGCCGGTCCGACTCGGCAAGAGTGCGGCATTCTTCCTCTTCATCGCAATCCTCGGATTCCTCCTCGTCAAGGTCGTGGGCCCGATCCTGCAGACCGGACCCGAGTATGTCGTGGAGTCCCTCATCTCCGGGGTGCCGCTGCTGTTAGCCGCCGGCTGCGGTGCCGCGGCGCTGGCGGCGGCGATCGTGCGCAAGCTGCGGCACTCGATCGTGTGAGCGCGCCGCCTCACCACTGATCGTGGTCGAAGACCTGACAGAACACGCTGGTCATCTGCTCGCTGAAGAGGACGAACTGGACTTCTGTGATCGATTCCCAGCGTCCGCGCTCACGTCCTTCGACGATGACGCTGTGAGCCGCCTCGGCGACGTCTCTGGGCGACCAGCCGAAGACTCCCCCACCGATGGCCGGGAACGCGATCGAGGTGGCTCCGACCTCCTCGGCGAGGTTGAGACTCGACTCGAAGCAGGACTCAAGGATTTCTGGATCGGCCTCCCCTGCATTCCGGTCCGGTCCGACCGTGTGGATGACCCACTTCGCCCCGAGGTCGCCGGCGCTCGTCGCCACCGCCTGTCCCGGCGGCAGTCCGCGCACATGGGTGGTCTGCCTGACCTCGCGGCAGGCTTCGAGCAGTGCGGGGCCGGCCGCGCGGTGGATGGCTCCGTCGACCCCGCCGCCTCCGAGCAGACTCGAATTCGCGGCATTGACGATGGCGTCGACGGAAGTCTCGGTGATATCGCCTTCGAGTACCGTGATCTTCATGCCTCGAGTCTAGACAGAGTCGCAGGAGTTGCACACCGCCTGCGGGGTAGCCTGGAGACAGCGCGAAGGAGGCTTCATGTGCAGGCTGCTCGGTTTCATCTCCCCCACCCCGACGACCGCCGCGGATCTCATCGGTGTCGATGAGTGCCGCCAGTGGCAGTCGATGGGCAGTGTCCACGACGACGGTTGGGGAACTGCGTGGCTCGATTCCGACACCGAGTCGATCGCCCGGTTCCGCACGCCCCACGTGGGCACCGAAGATCCGCGGCTGACTCGGGCATTGGATTCGGAGGCGACGGAAGCACGGATCTGCCACCTGCGGATGGCGACGACAGGACTGATTGACCTCGAGGAGAACACGCATCCGTTCCTCGCCGAGGACATCGCTTTGGCGCACAACGGCTCCGTGCGTCCGATCGAGCGGCTGCGCGAATACGTGAGCATCGCAGAGATCGATCAGGTCGGCGGCACGACCGATTCGGCGATCATCCTCGCACTCGTTCTCCGCCGGGCCCGACACGGTGAGCCCCTGCTCGACGCAGTCACCGGCACCGTGCGCATGCTGCGGGCGGACTTCGACCATCCGAGCATCAACCTCCTGCTGCTCACGCCTGAGGAGATGATCGTCGTCCACGCCACGGCCGGCACCGAGGTGCCCTATCTTCAGGGACCGCTGCCGCCGGACCATCATGATCACTACTACCGGATGAGCTGGCAGCGCTTCGCCGACGGCGCCACGATCGTGTCCTCCTCTGGGCTCGAACACAAGGGTTGGAGCCTCATCGAGCAGAACACGATCATGCGGTTGACCGTCGCCGATGGTGCAGAGACCATCGTTCGCCTGTGAGTCAGGCCTTTTGGACTGTGATCGTCCAGCTGGCATCGGTGACGCGGTCGAAGTGGGTGACCGGGTAGCCGTTCTCTGCGGCCCACTGCGGGATCGCCTCGGTGGCCTGCGTGCAATCGAAGTTGATGACGAGTTCGTCGCCGCCCGTCAGCCCGTCCATGGCTTCCTTCGCCTCGACGAGGGGGAAGGGGCAGACGAGACCGTCCGTTTCGAGTACCTGTTTCATACTGTCCTGCTTTCCGCCGCCGGCGCCGGGGCCGACGACTTACGGGGCTTGATGGTTGCCTTGGCGGCGACTCCCGCGCCGACGATCATGAACAGAGTCGCAACCCAGCCCTGATATTCGAACTGCGCGGTCGAGACCATGGAGTTGCCGACGGTGCAGCCGCCGGCGATGGCCGCGCCCACGCCCATGCCGATGCCGCCGATGATCGACCTGATGATGGTGGCCTGATCGGGGACGCGGACTCGGAACTCGCCGGAGGCCTTGGCCGCGATGAGGGAGCCGACGAGGATGCCGATGACGAGCATGACACCCCAGTCGATGAGCTCGGCGTCACCGGTGGCGAGATAGCCGGTGAGGTGGGCCGAGGGCGTCGTGATGCCCAGCCCGGAGTTGCGCCCCGTGGCTGCCGACAGCGGCCAGGCGACCGTGGCGATGATGCCGATGACCACTGCGGTGGCGAAGGGGTTCCAGCGCTTCTCCGTGAACAGGTGGGCAAGCCCGGTCTTCCGGGGAGGCAGTGCGGCCATCGGGGTCTTGAGCTTGCGCGCGTGGTGGACGGTCAGCCAGACGGCGATGGCCGAGATGACGACGACGAAGACCCAGGGGCTCAGGCCCATGCTCGCCGGGAGACTTCCGTTGTCCAGGGTGATCGAACGGATGCCCTCGGTGAATTCGGCGCCCGGCCCGAGTTTCATGACGGCCGAGAACAGCGCATAGAAGATGAGGGCGAACCAGCTGCCCACGAGCCCTTCTCCGGCCCGGTAGTAGGTGCCGGTGGCGCAGCCGCCCGCGAAGACCATGGAGAAGCCGAAGACAAGGCCGCCGACGATCGAGGCCAGCCACGGGAAGGGCTCTGCCTCGAGAGTGATGACGCCGAAGCTGTTGAGCAGAAACAGGCCGATCGAGTGGACCGCGACAAGAACGATGAGAGCGGAGAACCAGCGGGTGTTCCCCGTCAGGGTGAGATCGCGAAACGCCCCGGTGACGCAGAATCGACCTCGCTGGAAGACGAACCCGAGGATCAGGCCGACAACAAGCCCAGTAATGATCATGGCACTGCTTTCTCTGGATGACAGATATGCAAGACGAGCAACAGCCCTCCATTTTGCTCAACAATCATCGTCGAGTCAACGTCGTGTCGTCATATGCCGCAATGCAGCGGGCCAACGGCGCACGATGTGACGCACATCTCCTCCAAAGTATCTTGACGTCAAGATACTTTTGGGAGATGATTAGGTTAACCTAACCTACAGAGGAGAGGTCATCATGACAGACAGTCAGCCAAGGCAATCGCTCACGGAAGTGCAATCACTCACGGAAGTGCAGTCACTCGCCCAGTTCGTCGACAGAGCCTCGCTGGAGATGCTCAGCGACACGGCACTCGAACAGCTCAAGATCCGCGTGCTCGACACGATCGGCGTCGCCATCGGCGCCCTCGACGCGCAGCCGCTCAAGGAGATCAGGTCACTGATCGAGGACCTCGACGCCGGGCACGGGGCCACCCTCATCGGCGGCGGTCACGCCAGCCCCGATCATGCGGCCTTCTTCAACTCCGCACTGAGCAGGTACCTCGACTTCATGGATGCCTATCTCGCGAAGGGCGAGACGAACCACCCCTCGGACAACATGGGTGCGGTGCTCGCCGCGGCCGAACACGCCGACGCCTCCGGAGCGGACTTCCTCACGGCTTTCGCCGTCGCCTATCAGATCCACGCTCGGCTCTCGGACGTCGCCCCGGTCCGCGACCTCGGCTTCGACCACACGACGCAGGGCGCCTTCGCCGCCGGAGCCGCCGCAGCCAAGGCCCTCGGACTGAATGCCGAGCAGATCGCCAACGCCGCGGCCATGGCCGGCACCGCCAACGTCGCCCTGCGGGTGACGCGGACGGGAGACCTCAGCCATTGGAAGGGACTGGCCTATCCGCACGTGTCGAAGGAAGGAGTCTTCGACGCCCTGCTGGCCGCCCGCGGCATCACCGGCCCGGCCGAGGTCTTCGAAGGCAACAAGGGCTTCAAGGCCCTGGCGGGCGATTTCGAGATCGACTGGTCGGCCGAGGACCTCGAGAAGGTCACCGACACGATCATCAAGAAGCACAATGCCGAGATCCACTCGCAGTCGGCCCTCGACGCCGCACAGGCTATCCGCCGGCAGGAGGGATTCCGCGCCGAGGCCATCTCGGGTGTCGAGCTGACTACCTTCGATGTCGCCTATTCGATCATCGGCGGCGGCGAGGAGGGCGACAAACGCACCATCCGCACCAAGGAGGAGGCCGATCACTCGCTGCCGTGGATGGTCGCGGTCGTCCTCCTCGACGGCGAGCTCAATCCGGAGCAGTACGACCCCGACCGGATCACCGCCGAGGATGTGCAGGATCTCATGCACAAGGTGACGATCACGCCCTCCGACGAGTTCAGTGACCGCTTCCCTGATCACATGTGCGCCGACCTCGTCGTCACCCTCGACGACGGCACGCAGCTGCACGCGAGCACCGAGGACTACGAGGGGTTCACGACGAACCCGCTCGACTGGGAGGGAGCGCGCCGGAAGTTCGACGCTCTGGTCTCCCCCTTCGCCGAGGCGGAGCAGCGTGACGAGATCGCCGAACTCGTCCACGATCTCGAGAACCACCGGATCCGTGAGCTCACGGAGGTCCTCGCACGCATCCCCCAGACTCGCAGCTGAGGCTGCGTCACCCCGCCGGAGGATCCGGCAGCCGCCGGCAGAAAGCCGGCACCCCGTCGGCACCTGCGCCGACATTCGAAGAAAGGAAAGACCATGTCGAACGCAATTGATTTCGATGTGTCCATGAACTTCGTTCCCCGCGCATACCGCCCGGCCAAGCCACGCACCGTCGGCATGACCGAGATCCGCGCACCGTACTACTCGACCTACGGCACCCGTCACCTCCAGGATGTCTTCGACGTCGCCGGCCAGTGGGTCGACGGCATCAAGTGGGCGGGAGGATCCTTCTCGCTCGTCCCGCCCGAGCAGGTCAGGGCGTTCAGCGACATCGCACACGAGAACGGGGCCTATGTGTCCTCGGGCGGCTGGATCGAGACGGTCCTGCGCTATGGGGACGAGGCGGTCGATCAGTATCTCAAGGAGGCCAAGGAGGTCGGATTCGACGTCATCGAGATCTCGACCGGCTTCATCATGCTCCCGACCTCGGGTCTGGAGCGCCTCGTCGAGAAGGTCGTCAGGGCCGGGCTCAAGGCCAAGCCCGAACTGGGCATCCAGATCGGTTCGGGCGGAGACTCCGGTGAGGCCGAACTCGCCGCCGAGTCCGCGAAGGACATCGGCGACCTCGTCGATCGCGGACAGCGGGCGCTCGACGCCGGAGCTTCGATCATCATGATCGAGTCCGAGGGCATCACGGAGAACGTCGATGAGTGGAACACGGCGGCCGCCGCCTCCATCATCAACGGTCTCGGCCTGGAGAACGTCATGTTCGAGGCCGCCGACGGACCCGTCTTCGAGTGGTACATCAAGAACTACGGCAACGAATGCAACCTGTTCGTCGACCACTCGCAGATCCTCCAGCTCGAGGGCCTGCGCCAGAACATCTGGGGCAACAAGTCCACCTGGGGACGGGTGATCAACCCGGCTCCGTGAGCTGAGGCCGAGGCGGCTCGGTCAGACTGACCGGCCTTGCGAAAACGAAGGCACCGGCGGTTCCCGTCGGTGCCTTCGCCATACCCTCCGGTCTCTCATTCATTGAGAACCGGATCGCCTCGCGTCCGTGACTGGGCGCACACTGAGGGGACGAGACAGGCAAGGAGGCCACGGTGCCAGAACTTCAGACAGACGTCGCGATCGTCGGCGCGGGTCCTGCAGGGCTCATGCTCGCCCACCTGCTTCACAATGCAGGCGTCGACTCCGTCGTCATCGACAATCGCAGCCGCGACGACATCGCCCACACCCACCGCGCGGGGATCCTCGAGGCGGGGTCTGTGCGCATGCTCGAGGCCGCCGGCGTCGAATCCCGCGTCCACACGGACGGGCACCGCCACGACGGCATCAACATCCGCGTCGACGGAACCTCCCACCTCTTCGACTTCCCAGAACTCGTCGGCGAATCCGTCTGGCTCTACCCCCAGAACGAGATCTTCGTCGATCTCGCCGCCGCGCGCGAACGCACCGGGGAGCCGATCTGCTACTCGGTCACGGACACCCGCCTCGGCGATGTCGAATCCGATCGCCCCTGGGTGACGGCCACCACCGCCGACGGCGAGGACCTGCGCATCGACGCCCGGTACGTCGTCGGCTCCGACGGCTCCCGCGGACCCTGCCGGGCGATGATCCCCGAGAACACCCGGCAGCGCTTCTTCCACGAGTACCCGTTCGCCTGGTTCGGCATCCTCTGCGAGGCCCCGCCCAGCCACGAGGTGCTCATCTACTCCCGCTCCGAACGCGGATTCGCGCTCATCTCCCAGCGCAGCGACACCGTCCAGCGCATGTATTTCCAGACCTCCCCCGGCACAGACGTCGCCGATTGGTCAGACGACCGGATCTGGACCGAACTCCAATCCCGTGTCGCAGGCCCCGACGGCTTCGAGCTCAAGACCGGCCCGATCACCGACAAGACGGTGCTGCCGTTCCGCTCGGCCGTGACCGAACCGATGCAGCACGGCTCGCTGTTCCTCGCCGGCGACAGCGCCCACACGGTCCCCCCGACCGGCGCGAAGGGCCTCAATCTCGCCTTCGCCGATGTCTCCGTGCTCGCTCCGGCGCTGATCAGAGCGCTCAGGGATTCCGATCCCGAGGCGCTGGCCGGGTATTCGCAGACCGCGACGAAGCGCGTGTGGAAGGCCCAGAACTTCTCCTACCAGATGACCCGGATGCTCCACTCCGACCCGGGTCAGGATGCGTTCGAGACGAAGCGCAGCCTCGGCGAGCTCCAGTCCATCCTCGAATCGGAGCACGGCCGACGCTACCTCGCCGAGTGCTACACCGGATGGCCCAACGGCTGAGCTCCTCTCCCCCAACGACTGCCACAACGTTTTCAGCCCCGACGAAGAAAGGTTCGACGATGAGTCCACAGCCGACCTCGGACACCGCCAAAGGTCCCGATGACGCCGCCGAGTCCCAGGCGACGCTGTCGAAGGAGATCGCAGACATCGAATCCGCCTACACCGAGGACGTGGACGGCGGGAAGAAGCCGGAGACCCAGCCGCGCCTGGACTACCGGCCCTACCGCTCCTCGATCCTGCGGCATCCGACGAAGGATCCCCGCCACGCCGATCCCGAGACCATCGAGCTCTTCTCCCCGGCCTTCGGCCACCGTGACATCGGCACCCTCGAATCGGACCTGACCATCCAGGCCGACGGCGAACCCATCGGCGAGCGCATCCGCGTCACCGGGCGTGTGCTCGACGGACAGGGCCGGCCCGTGCGAAATCAGCTCGTGGAGATCTGGCAGGCGAACTCGGCCGGTCGCTACATCCACAAACGCGATCAGCACCCGGCCCCGATCGACCCGAACTTCACCGGTGTCGGACGCACCCTGACCGGCGATGACGGCTCGTACTCCTTCACCACGATCAAACCGGGCCCCTACCCGTGGAAGAACCACCACAATGCTTGGCGACCGGCCCACATCCACTTCTCGCTCTTCGGATCCGAGTTCACCCAGCGCATGATCACCCAGATGTACTTCCCCGGTGACCCGCTCTTCGCACTCGACCCGATCTATCAGTCGATCACCGACCGATCAGCCCGCGACCGCCTCGTCGCGACCTATGACCACGACATCACCGAGCACGAATTCCTCATGGGCTACCGCTGGGACATCGTGCTCACCGGAGCCGACCGGACCTGGATGGAAGAAGAGGACGATGACTGACCACACCGCGACCCCGGACCTCACGCCGACCCCGGGGCAGACCGTCGGCCCGTTCTACGGCTACGCCCTGCCCTACGACCACGACAGCGAACTCGTCCCACCGGGCTCGGCCCGAGCCGTGCAGCTGACCGGAGTCGTCTACGACGGTGCCGGAGTCCCCGTGCCCGACGCCATCCTCGAGATCTGGCAGCCCGATGAGAACGGCGTCGTCCCCCGTGAAACGGGTTCGCTGCGCCGCAACGGCTTCACCTTCACCGGCTTCGGACGCGCCGCCGTCGACCCCGAGGGCGTATTCAGCTTCTCGACCGTCGATCCCGGCCCCACCGAGGCGGACAAGGCGCCTTTCATCAGCGTCGTCGTCTTCGCCCGAGGACTGCTCAATCGCCTCTTCACCAGGATCTATCTGCCCGAGCACACCGAGGCGCTGGCTGCCGACCCGTTCCTGTCCTCCCTCGATGAGGCCGAGAGAAACCGGCTGATCGCCACCCGAGGGGCTGACGGATCACTGCGTTTCGACATACGGTTGCAGGGTGAGGAGGAAACGCCCTTCCTCCGATTCCCCGGCCACGAGGACTGACACCGATGACCGACACCGCCCACACCCGATTCCTCTTCGCCCCCGGTGATCTGCGCGGCGCCGAGGCCATCGACGACGCCGCGCTCATCACCGCGATCGGCCAGGTCGAGACGGCTTGGATCATCGCCCAGGCACGGGTGGGGCTGGTGTCGTCGGAGGCGCGCACCGAGGTGACTGCCGCCATCGATGCGACCATCAGGACGCTGACCGACGACCATGCAGAGCTCCAGACTCTGGGTGAGAACGCCGAGGCGGGAGGCAATCCCGTCATCCCGTTCCTCGGTCTCGTCCGCTCCCGGCTGAGCCCGGAGGCCGCGCGCTGCCTGCACCGGGGTCTGACCAGCCAGGACGTCATCGATACCGCGATCGGTCTGCTCGTCTCCCGTGTCGTCCGGCAGATGCAGGCCCGCCTCGAGGTCATCGGCGCGTCTCTCGTCGACCTGTCCGAATCCCATGCGGACACCCTGTGCCTGGCCCGGACGCTGACCCAACCCGCACTGCCGACGACCTTCGGGCTCAAGGCCGCAGCCTGGGCCGCCGAGGTCATCGAGGTGCAGACCCTGGCTCCCTTCGTCGACTACGTGCAGGTCGGAGGGGCCGCGGGAACACGGGCGGCGATCCGGTGGTTCGCCGGAGCGTCGACGGAATCGCTGCTGCGCGAGTTCCACATGCAGATGGTCGGCCCCGATGCAGCGCTGAAGCGGGTCTCCGTGCCTTGGCACACCGATCGCGTCCGCATCCTGTCCTGGGGGTCCCACTTGGCCCAGTGCGTGACAGTCGGCGCATCGATCGCCCGCGACGTCCTCGTCGGCGTCCGCCCCGAGATCGGGGAGATGTCCCTGGCTTCGACCGGCGGATCCTCGGCGATGCCGCACAAGTCGAATCCCACCTCGGCGGTGCTGCTCCACCGCAACGGCATGCGTGTTCCCGGTGCGCTGTCGACCCTGACCACGGCCGCCGCCGAGGCGGTCGAGGAACGCTCCGACGGGGCCTGGCACGCCGAATGGCCGGCCCTGTCCGAGCTGATGACCCTGGCGATCTCGTCGCTGATCATCCTCGACGAGATGATCGCCGGCCTGAGCGTGAGGCCCGAAGCCATGCGCGCGAACCTCGATGCCGCCGGTCCCGGGCTCTTCGGCGAGAAGCTGGCCATCGTCTACGGTGACCGTCTGTCCAAGGACGAACTCGCCGCCATCGTCGCTGCCGGCACCGACCCGGTGGCCGCGCTGCGGAAGGCGGTCGGAGACGAGGACGGGATCGAGGACTTCTTCACCCCCGAAAGCTACCTCGGCGAGGCCGAGGACATCCGCCGGGACATCCTGGCCGCCATCGACCGGGCCGGACCGCAGGAGATCGACCTGCCTTCCTACGACTGAGACAAATGACAGAGAAAGTGACATCCATGGAGCTCACCGCATCCGTTCTCGCCGCACCCCGAACCCAGGCGACCGAGGCCAGGGTCCTCGTCGTCCTCCCCTCGCTGGGCACCTCGGTCGCCGCACTGTGGCAGCAGACGGCCACCCAGCTCGCGGCGCTGAGCCCGGAGTCGACGGTCATCGGCATCGACCTGCCCGGTCACGGTCGGTCGGCTCCCATCGACGTCCCCGCGGGGACCTCGGTCGCGCCCAGAGTGACGATGAGCGACCTCGCCGAGGCGGTCCTCGCCACCCTCGACCGCGTCCTTCCCGATGCGGCCCCTCCCGGCACTCCGGTCGACCTCGCCGGCGATTCGATCGGCGGGGCGATCGCCCTGCAGCTGGCCCTCGACCGCCCCGCGCGCTTCGGACGGGTCGCCGTGTTCTGCACAGCGGCGAAGATCGGCGAAGCCGCAGCCTGGGAGGAGCGCGCACAGACGGTGGCGACCTCGGGCACGCCGACGCAGATCATCGGTTCGGCCCAGCGGTGGTTCGGGGAAGGCTTCATGGACCGCGAGCCCGAGGCCTCGGCGGCTCTGCTGCACTCGCTTCAGGACGCCGACCGGTTCTCCTATGCCGCGCTGTGCTTCGCGCTGGCCGATTTCGACGTCCGGCAGCGCCTGTCGGAGATCTCCCTTCCGCTGCTGGCCGTCGCCGGCTCCGAGGACCAGCCGACGCCTGCCGCGAAGCTCGCCGAGATCGCCGGAGAGGTGCCGGGAGCTCTGCTCGAGGTCATCGAGGGCGCCGCCCATCTCGTTCCCGCCGAGGCACCCGCCGTGACCGCGGGCCTGTTGGACGACTTCCTGCGCGGCAAGGGGCTCGGCGGCGGGGCCGGCGGAACCGGTGCTGTCGGTGCCGACTCCGGTGCGCCGTCCCCGCTGCCGACGGCTTCGGGACCGCGTGAGGCCAGTCGGGACGAGGTGCGCGAGGCGGGCATGACCGTGCGGCGGCAGGTGCTCTCCGATGCCCACGTCGACCGGGCGAATGCGAAGATCGACGAATTCACCTCCGATTTCCAGGACCTCATCACCCGCTACGCCTGGGGCGAGATCTGGACGCGTCCGGGCATCGATCGCCGCATGCGGTCGGCCATCACGCTCACCGCGATGATCGCCGGCGGCCACGAAGCGGAGCTGGCCATGCATGTCAAGGCCGCCGTCCGCAACGGGCTCACCCGCGACGAGATCAAGGAAGTGCTCCTCCAATCGGCGATCTACTGCTCGGTGCCGAGCGCGAACACCGCCTTCTCCGTGGCTGCGCAGGCCCTGGCGGAGATGGAGGAGGAGACCGGCGAAAGCCCCGCCGAGAGCTGAGCCGGCAGGGTTGCCGCAAGCCCGCCCGGGCTGTTCGAATCGTCACATTGAGGGCTCCAGAGCTGTCGAGGAAGCTCGATGGGCAATAGGCTGGTGCGGTCGTCCTCCGAACCTGCCGTCTTCCGAAGGAGTCCTATGAGCGAAGCCCCGGTCTCCCGCGGAGTCTACAAATTCGCCGTGTTCGCGCTTGCGATCGGTGCCTTTGCGATCGGCGTGACCGAGTTCGCGACGATGGGTCTGCTGCCGATGATCGCCGCGGAACTCGGCATCACCGTCCCCCAGGCCGGACACGCTGTGTCCTTCTACGCCATCGGCGTCGTCGTCGGCGCTCCTCTGATCACGACGATCGCGGCGCACATGGACCGCAAGCTGCTCCTCCTGTGCCTCATGGGCCTCTTCGCCCTCGGCAACCTCGCCTCGATGCTCGCCCCGACCGCAGGTCTGTTCAACATCGCACGATTCGTCTCCGGCCTGCCCCACGGCGCCTACCTGGGGATCGGTGCGGTCGTGGCCGCCTCACTCGTACCGGTCAATCGGCGAGGCCGCGCCATGTCGCGAGTGATGCTGGGGCTGACCATCGCGAACATCTTCGGAGTCCCGTTCGCAACGGCGCTGGGCAACCTGCTCGGATGGCGCAGCGCCTACACGCTGGTCGCGGCACTGGGCGTGCTCACGGTCATCATGGTCGCCATCGCCGTTCCCCGCGTGCAGCTCGGATCCGCACCGTCGGCCCGCGGAGAGATGAAGGCGATCGCCAGGCCGCAGATCATCCTCACGCTGCTCGCCGGGTCCGTCGGATTCGGCGGCATGTTCGCCGTCTACACCTATGTCGCCCCGACGATGACCGATGTGGCCGGCGTCCCCGGAACCGCGATCCCCTGGGTGCTGGCCGTCTACGGCCTGGGCATGACCGCCGGCTCCCTCATCGCCGGACCGCTGGTCGACAAGTCCATCGAACGCTCGGCCACCGGCGGCATGATCCTCTCCGCCCTCGTGTTGGCCGCCTTCGGCGCTTTCACCCACATCGCGGCGATCGCCATCATCGCGCTCTTCCTCATCGGCATCGCCGGATCCATGATCACCACGGCGCTGCAGATGCGTCTGCTCCGCGAATCCCATGACGCCCCGAGCCTGTCCGCGGCCATGAACCATGCCGCGTTCAATCTCGCCAACGCCCTCGGCGCGTGGCTCGGCGGCATCGTCATCACCGCGGGACTCGGCTACCGGGCACCCGCCTGGGTCGGCGTCGGCCTGTGCCTGGCCGGCCTCGTCGTCATCACCGTCGCCATCGTCCTCCGCCGAGGCGGCTCCCCGGATTCCCGCGGCCGCTCCTCCATCGAGACCTGAGCCCGCCGCGACCGCGTTCGCGCCACACAGCTCCCGCCTTCCGGCAACTTGTGGTCACCTTCGGATACTTTCTTCCCCCGGAAAGTATCCGAACATGACCAGTAGTCGGCTGACTATACGATGAAGGCATGGACTATCCCGCGCAGAGTCGCTCGCACGCCCTGACCCGACGCCCGCAATCGTCCGTTCTCCTCGTCCTGGCCGCAATGGCCGTTCTCGCACTGATCGTCCTGACCGGGTGCGGGTCCTCCGATTCGAGCGACTCCGCAGACGGTTCGGCCGGCTCCGGTTCCTCGGCCGGGGCCGACGCGGGAACGTGCTCCTACCCCTCCGATTCCGGGGCCGCGGCCAAGGACGTCGCGGCTCCGGATGAGACGCCTCAGGCGACGGGAGAAGTCGGTGCCGCCATCGCCACGAGCGCCGGCGACCTGGCCATCACCCTCGACGCCGAGGGCACGCCCTGCACCGTCAACAGCTTCCTGTCCCTGGCCGAGCAGAAGTACTTCGATGACACCGATTGCCACCGCCTGACCACCGAAGGCATCTTCGTCCTCCAATGCGGGGACCCGACGGGCACCGGCAGCGGCGGCCCGGGCTACTCGTTCGCCGATGAGCTCGACGGTTCCGAGAGCTATCCCGCCGGCACCCTGGCCATGGCCAACGCCGGTCCCGACACCAACGGCTCCCAGTTCTTCGTCGTCTATGACGACAGCTCGCTGCCGCCGGACTACACCGTCTTCGGGACCCTCGATGAGGCCAGCACGAAGACAGTCGCGGACATCGCCGCCAAGGGCACGGACTCCGGCGCCGGAGACGGCGCACCGAAGGAGAAGGTGACCATCGAGGCAGTCACCGTCGGCGAGTGAAGCTGCTCTGCGGTCACGACGATCAACGCTCCGCAATGGTCGAACCGCCCTGCTCGAGCCCTCCCTCTATCTCACTGGTTGAGACTCCAAGGGCGGGCTTTCTGAGACGGGCGTAGTGTCTACTCGTCGCCGTCGACGCTGTCCCAGCACAGCGCCGACGGCCCTTTCCATTGACACGAGCACCACCCGCCCGTGCCTGCAGACACACGAACCAGCGGAGCACAACGACACCATGTCCACCGAAACACAGCCGGGCAGCCCCGACGCAGCACCTGGGGCAGCGACCGGAACCGACGCCATCGCAGCGACCCGGAAGAACAACACCCGAGGCAAGGTGCTGACCGCCTCGATGGTCGGCACGACGATCGAATTCTTCGATTTCTACGCCTATGCGACCGCCTCGTCGCTGGTCTTCCCAGCGCTCTTCTTCCCCAACCAGACCTCGACGACGCAGCTGCTGAGTTCCTTCGCGATCTTCGGCGTCGCCTTCGTCGCCCGCCCCCTCGGCTCGATCATCTTCGGCCACTTCGGCGACCGCGTCGGCCGGAAGAAGACGCTCATCGCCTCCCTGCTCATCATGGGCATCGGCACCTTCCTCATCGGGCTGCTGCCGACCGCCTCGACGCCGGGCTGGGTCGTGCTGGCTCCCCTGTGCCTCGTCCTCCTGCGCTTCTGCCAGGGCGTCGGACTCGGCGGCGAATGGTCCGGCGCGGCCCTGCTGGCCACCGAGAACGCCCCGAAGGGCAAACGCGCCATCTGGGGCACCTTCCCTCAGCTCGGCGCACCGGTCGGCTTCATCATCGCCAACCTGCTCTTCGTCGGGTTGAGCGAATGGACCTCGCCCGAGGCGTTCCTCGCCTGGGGCTGGCGCATCCCGTTCCTCCTCTCCGCACTCCTCGTGGCCGTCGGCCTCTACGTCCGCCTCTCCCTCATGGAGACCCCGGCCTTCCAGCTGGTCGCACAGAAGCAGCAGATCTCCAAGGCCCCGATCGGTCGCGTCTTCGCCACGAGCTGGAAGCCGCTCGTCCTCGGCACCTTCATCATGCTCGCGACCTACGTCATCTTCTACTTCATGACCGCGTTCACGCTGACCTACGGCACCTCCCCGGCCAGCCCGGAACAGGCGCAGACCGCCGCTGAGGCGGCTGGAAAGACCTTCGATCCCGCCGGGTTCGTCGCAGGGCTGGGCTATTCGAAGAGCGAGTTCCTCACCTACCTCATCATCGGAGTCGTGTTCTTCGGCATCTTCACCGTCGTCTCCGGGCCGCTGGCGGAGAAGCTGGGCCGACGGAAGATGCTCCTGGGCGTCACCGTGCTCATCGCCGCCTACGGCCTCGTCGTCAACGCCCTGTTCAACGCCGGCACCATAGGCGTCGTCCTCGCCCTCATCATCGGCTTCATCCTCATGGGGCTGACCTTCGGGCCGATGGCCGCCTACCTTCCGGAGCTCTTCCCGGCCAACGTCCGCTACACCGGCTCGGCGGTGTCGTACAACATGTCCAGCGTCATCGGCGCAGGCCCTGCTCCCTTCGCCATGGTCGCGCTGTGGCAAGCCGAGGGCGGCACGATCTTCTACTGCGGCCTCTACATCATCGCGGCGGCGATCCTCACGTTCGTCGCTCTGTGGCTGGCCAAGGACACCTCGGAGATCGACATGGAGGACCAGCTCAGCTGAGCCCCCGCAGCCTGAACATCCGCCGATCGACCCCGCTCGACGACCGCTGACAACGGTTGCGAGCGGGGTCGCTCGCTTCATGCCCCGCAGGCCCGCCTTGGCGGTCATCGCTTCCACCGCGAATGACTACGATTGCGTCACAACCGCGGCGACGGCGGCCCGCAGCGACACAATGTGACTCAGTTCACGATAGGCTCCTTCACAGACACTGCTCAGACACGGACGTCTGCGCGGACCGTTTGCGTGACATCCCGTCACCGATCCTCTGGAGGAACCATGAAACGACGCTCGACCCTGGCCATCGTGGCCGTCGGCGCCATGCTCGCCCTGTCCGCCTGCGGCGGTGGAGGCGATTCCGAACCCGCAGCAACCGCCGAGGGCGGAGTTCCCCTGGTCAAGGAGGGCAAGCTGACGACCTGCACCCACCTGTCCTACCAGCCCTTCCAGTTCGAGGAGGACGGCGAGGTCGTCGGCTTCGACGTCGACATCGTCGATGCTGTGGCGAAGAAGCTCGGCGTCGAGCAGGAGATCGTCAACGTTCCCTTCGAGCCGATCACGGCCGGCGCCTCCTTCGCGCAGGATCAGTGCGATGTGGCGGCCGCGGCCATGACGATCACGCCGGAACGCGAGGAAGCCATCGACTTCTCCGAACCCTACTTCCCTGCCAATCAGGCGATCCTCACCCGTGAGGACAAGACGGCCAAGGACGAAGACGGGCTCAAGGACTTCAAGGTCGCCGCACAGGCCGGAACCACCGGCCTCGACTACGCGACGGAGCACTTCAAGGACGCCGAGGTCGTCACCTATGAGGATCTCCCGCTCTCGCTCGAAGCGCTCAAGAACGGTCAGGCCGACGCGGTCATCAACGACAACGGCGTGCTCTACGACTACGCGGCGAACAACGACGGATTCGCCGTCGGCTTCGACATCGACACCGGCGAGCACTACGGCATCGGCATGAAGAAGGGCAACGCGGAGATGAAGAAGGCCGTGGACGACACCCTCGCCGAGATCAAGGACAACGGAGAGTACGACAAGATCTACGAGAAGTGGTTCGGCGACGCACCCAAGTGATCACCGCTGACGAGGCGGCCGGCTGCGGGCTCTGTCCCGCGGTCGGCCGCGCGTTCGGCTCTCACCACTGCCCCACCGCGTCAGAAGGACAGCACCTCATGTCAACACCTCCTGCGAGCCAGCAGCGCGGCCCGACCGGCCCCACGGCTCCCACCGCCACAGCTGATGCCACACCCAAAGCGAAGATGAGCAAACGGCAGAAGGCCAAGCTCTCCCGCGGCATCCAGTACGCGATCCTCATCGTCATCGCGGTCGTCATCGCCGTCGTCGCCGATTGGCCGACGCTCATCGACACCTTCGGTCGCATCGACATCGCGATCGGCATGTTCCCCGATGTCATCACCAAGGCACTGAAGAACACCGTCGTCTTCACCGGCCTCGGCTTCGTCCTGGGACTGGCGATCGCGATCGTGCTCGCGCTCATGCGACTGTCCTCGGTCGGGGTCTACCGCTGGTTGGCGTTCGTCTACACGGAGTTCTTCCGCGGCCTGCCCGCGCTCGTCGTCTTCCTCGTCATGGGCTTCGGCCTCCCTCTGGCGTTCAAGGGCTTCAACCTCCCTCAGCTCATCATCATCATGATCGCATTGGCGCTCGTCTCCTCCGCCTATATGGCCGAGACGATCCGCGCCGGCATCCAGGCCGTGCCCAAAGGCCAGGTCGAGGCGGCGAGGTCGCTGGGCATGTCCTCCTCACGCGCGATGTTCACGATCGTCCTGCCGCAGGCGATGCGGATCATCCTGCCGCCCCTGACCAACGAGCTCATCCTGCTGACGAAGGACTCCTCGCTGGCCTACATCCTCGGCTCCTCCGTCGACGGCCGCGAACTGACAGCACTCGCGCGAGCCGAGATCGTCAACACCGCGAACCTCACCCCGTTCATCGTCGTCGCGCTCTGCTACCTCGTGATCACGATCCCGCTGTCGTATCTGTCACGAGTGCTCGAGAAGAAGTACGGTTCCGCCGATTCAGGAGTGAAATGATGACGACCTCAGCAACCGCCTCGCTGCGGGAGACCGGAACCCCGATCATCGCGATCAGGAACCTGCAGAAGAGCTTCGGATCGAATCAGGTGCTCACGGATATCAGCCTCGACGTCGACAAGGGCGAGGTCGTCTGCGTCATCGGGCCCTCGGGATCGGGAAAGTCGACGATGCTCCGGTGCATCAACGTCCTCGAGGACCCGACAGGAGGGTCGATCGTCGTCGACGGCATGGACATGACCGACCTCGACCTCGACATCGATGCCGCCCGCACCCGCATCGGCATGGTCTTCCAGTCCTTCAACCTCTTCGGCCACCTCACCGTAAGGGAGAACCTCACGGTCGCCCAGATCAAGGTCCTGCGCCGGTCGAAGGCCGAGGCCGACCGGGTCGCCGAGGAGAATCTCGCGAAAGTCGGACTGTCCGAGAAGATCGATGCCAAGCCCTCGTCTCTGTCCGGTGGTCAGCAGCAGCGTGTGGCGATCGCACGGGCCCTGAGCATGGATCCCGATGTGATGCTCTTCGACGAGCCCACCTCGGCGCTGGATCCCGAGACCGTCGGTGATGTCCTCCAGGTCATGCGCAACCTCGCCGAGGCGGGCATGACGATGGTCGTGGTCACGCACGAGATGGAGTTCGCCCGGCAGGTCGCCGACCGGGTGGTCTTCATGGACGGCGGAGTCGTCGTCGAATCGGGCCCGGCCAAGGACGTCATCGGCGACCCGCAGGAGCAGCGGACGAAGGACTTCCTCGCCCGCGTCCTCCATCCCGGGCAGCTGGGCTAGGCCTGGCGGGTTTCCCACACGAGGTTGAAGATCCGGAAGCCGGCGTTGAGGAGTCTCATGTGCCGTTCGTGGTTCTCACTGCTCGCCCGGTCCGGCCCCTTTTCGTTGAGATAGTACTTGCCGACACCGTGGAATTCCGCGATCACCGGCAGACGTTCGTGCCTGAAGTCGTTGCGCGCGATCCACGTCCCTGACTCGTCGAATGTGTCGGCCTGCGGCTGCACCCCTGTGATGCCGAACCTGAAGAACTTCACCGCGCACAGTGATTCGCCGGGCGATTCATGCCGTTCGCGACAGCTCTTCGATCGATGCATCGCCTCGTCGCAGACGAGATGATCGGCGCCGAGGTCTCCAGCGTGCAGTCGTGGGCGATGTCGAGCAGCGTGCGCCTGATCGTCGTCACCGGGAGATCGGCGACTGCATCGGCATCCTCGGCGGGATGCTGTCGTTCCCGGATCCGGATGGTCGGCTATTCGGTGGAATCCCTCTCGGATCACCTCGGCGACGTCAGCGGCGGGAAACGGTGGGTCCAATCCATGGATCACTGCGGCAGAGATGTGTGAGAACACCGCGCCTTGCGGCAGTTCGTCTGCGTGGGAGCGGATGAGGATCTTGAGCTTCTCCGTATTGTCCCGAATATCGCCATAGGTCCGCGGATGCCCGGTCGCAGAGGCTTCATGGACGAGCCGCAGCGGTTCATGCCGCGCCTGAGAACAGCTTCGACGCAGCTTGGCGTCGGGAGCACCAGCCACAACTGGTCCTCCCGACGCTGAGTGGTCCGCTCGGCGAAGGTTCGGGGCGGGCGCTACTCCTGCGGCAGGATCACTCGGTAGCCCAGCTTGGCCTCGTATCCGTGGATCTCGCGGGTGTCGAGTGCCGACATGAAGTCGAGGACCTCGGCGGTGATGATCTGGCCGGGCACGAGCACGGGGAAGCCCGGCGGGTACGGGGTGACGAACCCGGCCGAGACCGGCCGCTCACCGTTCTCGACGCGGCGGCGCAGCTCGTGCGGGAGGACGTGCTCGATGTTCTGCCGCCGCAGACCGGCATAGTAGGCGGTGCGCAGGTCACCGTCGGGAAGCTGCTTGGACGGATCGTCGGCGGGCACCTCGGCGGCGTATTCGGGCGCGAAGGCGCTGAAGTCCGGCAGCGGTGGCATCACCGCGGCGGGCTCGCTCAAGGCGTCCTGCTCCTGCTGTTCGTGCGGGTCGTTGAACCTCCCCGCCAGTTTGACGAGGACCTCGATGAGGTAGGCCACGGCCGACCGGGAAGTGCCGATGTTCGTCATGAACAGCACGGTGTTGCGGCTCGTCTTATTCACCTGGATGCCGTAGCGGTCCATGAGGTGCTCGTGCTTGAACGTATCTCCGTCGACGCCGGTGCCGGAGATCTCGACGGTGATGCGGCTGGGGTCGACGACGAATTCGTCCGTCACCCAGGCGTTCCACATCGTCGCCAGACCGTCGCGCAGCGGCATCGTCCGGTCGGTGACCCGGTAGTCGGCGGGGATCAGGTCCGCGGCGGTGAGCACCTTGAACGTCTTCTTCAGCAGCGGGTGCCGCGCGATCGCCGCGGACAGGCTCATCGCCAGATCGAGCTGCTTCTGCACGAGCGCGAAGCCCTCCATCTCGACCTGCCTGCGACCGAGATCGAGGGAGGCCAGGATCTGGTAGTTCGGAGATGTCGAGGTGTGCGTCATGTACGCCTCGTGGAAGGCCTCCTCCGCACCGGAGGCGAACTCCTGGTCGTAGACGTGGATCATCGATCCCTGCCGCAGAGCGGTCAGCGTCTTGTGGGTCGACTGGGTCGCATACACCCGGATCGTGGCGTCCGGCGGCGGCAGCAGATCCTCAGCCAGCCACACCTCGTCGGGAGCGGGCTGACCGGTCTCGGGATCGAAGAGGCGCTTCTGCTGCTCCCGGTAGGCCGCGGCGTGGGCGTCGGTGGACAGGGTGTCCTCGAGGCGTTCGGCCGCGTACATGGCCGTGCGCTTGCGCGTGACCGGGTGGAATCGGGCGAAGGCGAACCAGGCCTCGTCCCAGAGGAAGACGAGGTCGGGTTTGATGGCCAGGCACTCGGCCATGACCTTGTACGCGTCGTAGACGATCCCGTCGAAGGTGCAGTTGGTCAGAGTGACCATCCGCACCTCGTCGAGGCGGCCGGCAGCCCGGTAGTCGAGCAGGAGCTGCTTGATCCGGCTGAGCGGCACCGCCCCGTAGAAAGCGACGTCGTTGAGCGGGTAGGCCTCGAGGTAGGCGGTGCGGGCGCCGGTGAGCATGAGTGCGTGATGGTGCGACTTGTGGCAGTTGCGGTCGACCATGACGACCTCGTCGGGGGCGACGACGGCCTGGTGGACGATCTTGTTCGCCGTCGAGGTGCCGTTCGTGACGAAGTAGGTGCGTTTGGCGCCGAAGGCGCGGGCGGCCAGCAGCTGCGCCTTCTTCAGCGTGTTCACCGGGGCGAGCAGGGAATCGAGCTCGCCGGAGGTGGCGCTGGATTCGGCGAGTAGCAGGTTGAGTCCGTAGAAGTCGACGAAGTCGCCGATCCACTTCGAACCGACGACAGAGCCTCCGCGGGAGACCGGGAGGGCATGGAAGACTCCGGCCGGACGGCGGGCGTGTTCGCGGATCGCGTCGAAGAACGGGGTGTCGTAGAGGTGCTGGGCGCGACGCAGCAGCGACAGGTGCAGTTCGAACTGGTCTTCGCGGCGGAACACACGGCGGAACCGGTGGGTCAGGGCCCCGGCGAGGCTTTCGATGTGCGCACCGGCCATGAGGTAGAGGTCGAGTTCCGGGCGCAGACCCGCCAATGTGTCGGCCAGCCGGAGCACCCGACGGACCGAGTTGAGCGGACTCATCGGGCCCGTCGGCGCTTCCTTCGTCGACCGGTGCGCGAACTCCACGGCATCGCGCAGATCGCGGCTGAGGACCTCGCGCGTGCGGTCGGTGAAGCCCGGCCGGATGACGCAGGCGAGCAGGTTCGGGTTCGTCAGCGCCGCGGCGACGGCGTCGTCGGCGGTCGGGACGACGACGTAGTCGTAGATGAACTGGTCGGAGGGGTTGCGCAGCTTGAGCAGGTCGGAGTGCAGCTCGTCGCGGCCGCCTTCGGTGGTCTCGTCGACGATGAGCACCTCGAAGCGGGGGCGGGTGTCCTGCCGGTCCTTGAGTTCGGCGCGCTCGTCCTCGGTCAGCTCGTCCTCACCGGTGTCGGGCACGGTGGTCCCGCGCAGTCGGTTGACCGCCCGGGTGATCATGTCATGGGCCCGGTCGAATTCGCCGTTCGAGAGCAGGTCCGTGATCTCCTCGACATAGCGCTGACCGAAGCCGCCCCAGTAGAGCTCCATGGTCCGCAGCGAGCGCAGGGACCGCCAGACCTCGCCGTCCTCGGCGATCATCGAGAAGTCCCCGCCGCTGGCAGCCAGACGCTTGATCGCGAACTTCAGATACTCCCAGGCGTCCGAGCGCAGCCGCCAGGTGCTCGCGGGCATGCCCGGGTCCCGTTCGAGGTTGGCCTTGCGCGGCGTCGACTGGAATCCCGCTCGACCTCGCCTGGCGACGGCATCGGCTTCGGTGATTCCGATCGCCTGCGCCGATGGATGGTCGGAGTCGATGCCGGTCATGCGTGAGCCTCCTGGCTGTCAGTAGTCATTCGTCGCCGACTGACGACGATTCCTGCTCACGGGCTCAGGCGGGAGCGCCGCACTGATTCCGTTGTTGCAAGATCATACGACCTCACACTGTTCGATGCGCCCGGCGGGGACCACATGAGACAAAAGAATGATAAGCATGGGGTATGGACACTTCCGCGTCGCTTTCCGCCGGCCATCTCATCGTCGAGGAGCTCGAAGCCCACGGGGTCCGCCGCGCCTATCTGGTGCCCGGTGAGTCCTACCTCGACGTCATGGACGGCCTCCATGATTCGTCCATCGCCCCGATCGTCTGCCGGCAGGAGGGCGGGGCGGCCTATATGGCCGTGGCCGAAGGGCGGATGACCGGGGTGCCCGGCATCGCCATGGTCACCCGCGGCCCCGGCGCCTCGAACGTCATGGTCGGCATCCACACCGCTTTTCAGGACGCCACCCCGCTCGTCGTGTTCGTCGGCCTCATCCCCACCGACCATCGCGGCCGGGAGTCCTTCCAGGAGTTCGACCTCAACGGCTGGTTCTCCACGACGACGAAGAAAGTGCTCACCCTCGACGACCCCGACAAAGCCGCCGAGGTCGTCGTCGACGCCATGCACACCGCCGTATCCGGCCGGCCGGGCCCCGTCGTCGTCGGTTTGCCCGAGGAAGTGCTGGTCCGTGCCAGCGCCGGGACCGTGCTGCCGCCGCGCGTGCTCGGTTCGGCGTCGCCCTACGCCGGGGATGTCACGGAGCTGCGGGCACGCATCACCGCCGCCGACCGACCCGTCCTCATCATCGGCGGTGAGGACTGGTCGCCGTCGACGTCCAAACGCATCGCCCAATGGTCTCGCGATCGCGGTCTCGGGGTGCTCGGGACGTTCCGCGCCTATGACGGCATCGATCACGACAGCCCGAACTTCCTCGGCATCCTCGGCTACGGTGCGGCCCCGGTGGCCAAGCGGGTCCTCGACGAGGCGGACCTGCACATCTTCCTCGGCTGCGTCCGCACCGATGTGGCCACAGCCGGGTTCACCCTCGGCACCGATCAGCGCACCGTCGTCATCGGCCCCGACGCCGATGCTCACGGACACTTCGGCCGTCTCGACCAGCACATCGTGACCTCGGTGAACCGGTTCGCCCAATCCCTGTTCACCGAGGACGGGTCGCGGACCTATTCGGTCTCCTCCGACGGATCGATCGACGAACCGCCGCTCGGCGACACCCTCTCCGAGGCGGCCGGCCATGCGGTGCCGCTGCCCGAATGGGTGCGCGAGGCCCGGGCCGAACTCGACGACTGGCGGGCTCCGCAGGTCCCCGGACCCGATTCCAGCGATCGCTTCGTCGATATGGACGAGGCGTTCGTGCACGTCAGGCAGCTGCTGCCGAGTGATGCGATCATCACCTACGGGGCCGGGAACTTCTCCGGCTGGGCGACCCGGTTCCTGCCCACCCACGGGTTCCCCTCGGCGCTGGGACCGCGCAACGGCTCGATGGGCTTCGGGCTGCCGGCCGCGGTCGCCGCCGGTCTCGTCCATCCCGAACGGCCCGTGTTCTGCATCGCCGGCGACGGCGACTTCCTCATGAACGGTCAGGAGATGGCCACCGCGGCTCAGTACGGTGCCGACATCACCATCGTCATCAACGACAATTCGGTCTACGGCACGATCCGCGGCCATCAGGATCGTGAGTACCCGGGTCGGGCCCCGGCCACGGCGCTGCAGAATCCGGACTTCGCAGCCATGGCCACGGCCTTCGGCGGACTCGGAATCCGGGTCGAGAGGACCGCCGACTTCCGGGAGGCGTTCGACCGGGCGCTGGCGCACAAGGGCCTGTCCCTCGTCCACTGCCTCACCGATCCGAGCATCCGCGGCGCCCGCCTGCCCCGGGCATGAACCGTCCTGACTAAGGTGGCCTCATGAGAATCGACGCGATCTTCACCGACCTCGATGCCCACACCCTCGACCCCGAGCGGCCGAGGGCCAGCAGGATCGGGGTCTTCAACGGCCGAATCATCGGCTTCGACGAGGACCTCGACGGCGTCGATGCCGACCGGATCGAATCGCTGGGCGGGGCGACGGTGCTGCCGGGCTTCACCGACGCCCACTGCCACACCGCCTGGTTCGGTCTGACTCTGGCCTCCGTCGATGTCACGGCGCTGCCGGGCGGGCTGCCCGACGTCTACTCCGCGCTCGAGGAGGCGGCGGCCGCGACGCCGGCCGGGGAGTGGATCAACGCCACCGGATACGCCCATCGCGACTACGACGGTCAGTACCCCGAGCTGGCCCGCCTCGACGAGATCACCGGCGACCGCCCGCTGTTCATGCGCCAGACCTCCGGCCACGCCGCGATCGTCAACACCGAGGCGATGCGCCGGGCCGGCATCCTGGACCCCGGTTTCACCGAACCGGTCGGCGGCAAGGTCGTCACCGACCCGGCCGGCCACCCGACCGGTCTGCTCGAGGAGACCGCGCAGGCGCTCGTCCAGGACCTCATCCGTCCCTACTCCCTCGACACCCTCGTCGAGGCGATCGACCTCGCCACGGCCTACTATGCGAAGGAGGGCATCACCTCCTTCGGCGAGTGCGGCATCGCCTACGGGTGGATCGGCCACTCCCCCATCGAGATCAGCGCCTATCTGCGTGCCCGCGAAGAGGGCCGGCTGCGAGCCCGGGCCCAGCTGATGCCGCAGGCCGATGGACTGCACACGATCGCGGCGAACTCGGCCGACGGATTCGGCATCGGTCTCGATGCGGGACTGCGCACCGGCCTCGGCGATGATCTCATCTCGATCGGCCCGGTGAAGTTCTTCATGGACGGGGCCCTGTCCGGCGAGACCGCGGCGCTGCGGGAGAACTATGCGGGCAAGGACCATCCCGGCTATCTCCAGGCCGACGCCGAGGTGCTGCGGCAGCAGATCCTCGACACCTACGCCTCGGGCTGGTCGGTCGCCGTGCATGCGATCGGCGATGCCGCCGTCGACGCGGCGGTGGCCAACATCGTCGATGCGCAGAAACGGTTCGGCCGCCGCGCGGTGCCCAACCGGATCGAACATGCCGCCATGGTCCATGACGAGCACCTGGCCACGCTGGCCGAGAACGGCATCGTCGTGACCCCGCAGTCGGCCTTCGCCGAGGGCATCGGCGACGGCATGAATGCTTCCCTGGGACCGCAGCGCCGACATCTGCTCTACCGGGCCAAGTCCTTCCTCGACGCCGGTGTCCTGCTCGCCGGCAGCTCGGATCGGCCCTGTGCCGACGGCAATGTGCTGCGCGGGATCGAAGCCTTCGTCACCCGCGCCACCCGTGACGGCGACGTCATGGGCTCGGCCGCCGAGCGCCTCACCGCCGACGAGGCTCTCGCGGCCTACACCGTGAACGCCGCCGCGGCCTCGGGCCAGGGCGCGGACAAGGGCACGCTGAGCCGCGGGAAGCTCGCAGACTTCGTCGCCCTCGACACCCACCCCGGGCAGGTGGGCCCGACCGAGATCTCACAGATCCCGATCCGCGCCACCGTCCTCGGCGGCAACTTCACCCACGACGCCCGCTGACCCCGCGGGGTCAGCGGGAGAAGTCGAGGTCGGTGAGCACCTTCTCGAAGATTCCGAGTCCGCGTTCGAGGTCCTCCTCGCTGATGTTGATCGGCGGGACCACGTGCAGTCGGTGGTAGTTGTTGAACGGCACGACGCCGTGCTCCTTGAGTGCCGCGACGACCGAGGCGACCTCGGGCGATCCGCCGCCGTAGGGAGCCAGCGGCTCCTTCGTCTCCTTGTCCCAGACGAGTTCGATCGCCCAGAACGCACCCGTGCCGCGGACTTCCCCGACGTGCTTCGAGTTCTCTGCGATCTGCCGCAGCCGGGGCCCGATGATGGTCTCGCCGATGCGGGCGGCGTGCTCGATCATCCCTTCATCAGCCATCGCGTTGATCGTGGCGACGGCGGCCGCGCAGGCCAGGGGATGGCCCGAATAGGTCAGCCCGCCGGGGTAGACGCGCTCGGCGAAGGTCTCGAAGATCGCGTCGCTGATGACCACACCGCCCAGCGGCACATATCCGGAGTTCACCCCCTTGGCGAAGGTGATGAGGTCGGGGACGATGTCGAAGTGCTCGAAGGCGAACCACTTGCCCGACCGCCCGAATCCGGCCATCACCTCATCGGCGATGAGGACGATCCCGTACTCATCGGCCAGTGCCCGCACGCCCTGCATGTATTCGGGGCTGGGAACCATGATGCCGGCAGTGCCGGGAATGGATTCGAGGATGATCGCCGCGATCGTCGCCGGACCCTCCAACTGGATGGTCCGTTCGAGGTGGTGAAGCGCGCGTTCGGTCTCCTCCGCCTCGGTGGCGGCGTGGAACTCGGACCGGTAGAGGAAGGGGCCGAAGAAATGGACGACGCCGGCATCTCCGTGTTCGTTCTCCCAGCGGCGGGGATCGCCGGTGACGTTGACGGCCGTCTGGGTTCCGCCGTGATACGACCGGTAGCGTGAGAGCACCTTGGTCCGGCCGGTGTGCAGGCGGGCCATGCGGATGGCGTGCTCGTTCGCATCGGCCCCGCCGTTGGTGAAGAACACGCGGTCCAGTCCCGCCGGCGTGCGATCGGTGATGAGCCGGGCGGCCTCCGAGCGGGCGGCATTGGCAGTGGCCGGGCTGATCGTGCACAGCAGATCGGCCTGGTCCTTGATCGCGGCGACGACGGCCGGGTGCTGGTGACCGATGTTCGTGTTCACCAGCTGGGAGGAGAAGTCGAGGAACTCCTGCCCGTCACCGTCGACGATCGTCGACCCCTGGGCTCTGACCACGGTCGGAGGATCGATGAGACGCTGCGCCGACCAGGAGTGGAAGACGTGCGCGCGGTCGAGCTCGTGGGCTCGGGCGGCTTCGTCCTTGATCGCTGCGAGATCGACATCGCTGAGCTGGTGCACCATTGTCACCCTTTCGCCGAGGAGGGGCTGGCGGAGCGTGAGATCCGCGCCTGTCAGCTCATCGTAGAACAGATTCGACTACAGTGACGAGCATGTCGTACCGGACCATCGCCACCAGTGTCGAGGCCGAGATCGAGATCAAGAAGTCCCGCTTCCTCGCCCGCCTCTCCCCCGCCGCCGACGAGGGCGAGGCCCGCGCGGTCATCGCAGACTGTCGCGCCGTGCGTCCGAAGGCCCGACACCACTGCTCAGCGTTCGTCCTCGACCCGGATTCGCGCACGCAGCGCTTCAGCGACGACGGCGAACCGGCCGGGACCGCCGGCGCCCCGATCCTCGACGTCGTCTCCGGACACCAGCTGACCTATGTCGTCGCGGTCGTGACCAGGTACTTCGGCGGCACCCTGCTGGGCGCGGGCGGACTCGTGCGCGCCTACGGGCAGGCCGCCTCGGAGGCGGTGGAGCGGGCACGGATCATCACTCGGCACGAACTCGTGCCGGTGCGGGCGGATGTGGACTACGCCCAGGCCAACGCCCTCGAGCGGGCGGCCGGCAATCGGGGCTGGACGACACGAGCCGAATACGGCGGTGAGGTGGGACTCGACGTCCTCGTGCCCCTCGCCGAGGTGGACGCGGCCCTCGAGATGTACGCCGACCTCACCGCCGGGCAGGCAGAGCCGGCCGTCGGTGAGGTCGAATGGGTGTGAGCCGCAGGCTCCATCGTGCGGCGAAGCCGCGACTCAGTCGAGTGTGGCGATCTTGGCCACCTGCGCATTGGTGAGCATGACGAGGTCCTCGGGACGGATCTCGATCTCGAGGCCGCGTCGGCCGGCCGAGACGAACACAGCGGAATGATCGAGGGCGGTGCGGTCGATGACGACGGGCACGGCGTGGCGCTGCCCGAAGGGGGAGACTCCCCCGACGGGGTACCCGGTCCGACGCTCGGTCTCGGCCACACCTGCCAGCTGGGCCTTCTTCGCTCCGCGCGCGGAGGCCAGGCCCTTGAGATCGAGCTGTCCGGAGACCGGGACGAGCGCGGTCACGGGAGAGCCGTCGACCTGGATCATCAGGGTCTTGAATACCTGGTCCGAGCTGACGCCGAGCTTGTCGGCGGCCTCCGAGCCGTAGCGGCGAGTGGAAGGGTCATGATCGAAGCTGCGCAGACTGTAATCGATGCCTGCCAGGTTGAGCACTCGCACGGCCGGGGTAGCCACGCCTGTGGGTTTGGATGCAACTGTCATAAGGGGGTAGTGCCTCCTGCCCGCAAGTTCGCAGGACACAATGGGCGCTGCTGCCCAGGACCGTCGGCGATCCCGTGTTCCCGCGTCGATACGGACGGAATTGTTGTATCGGTGCTGATGGTTTACCCGCCCACAATAGGCGAAGTGTCGGCGCGAGCGCCAATTCCGACCACACGAAGTGACCTGTCGGTAGCCTGCGGGAGCGGGGCCTCGACCGCGAATTCAGCCCCAGCCGAGTTCGTGCAGCCGCTCATCGTCGATGCCGTAGAAATGAGCGATCTCGTGGACGATCGTCACGACGATCTCGTCTCGCAGATGGTCACGGTCGGCGGCGAAGTCGATGAGGTTGTCGCGATAGATGAAGATGGTGTCGGGCAGCTCGAGGCCCGAGATCCCGCGTTCGCCGATCGGGGTCCCCTCGTAGAGGCCGAGCAGGTGCCGGTCCCCGTTCTCCGGCCGGCCCTCGACGAACAGGGCGACGTTGTCCAGCTGATCGGTCACCCCGGTCGGCAGCAGCTGGAGAGCCTCGTCGAGGATCGCTTCGAACTCGTCATCACCCAGGGACTCCATACTCTCCACCCTAGCCCCACGCGAGCCCCTCCATCCGGCCGGCAGCGGCTCGAGAACAGCCTCCCGGGTCTGTGACCGAGGACACTCCCTCTCGTTTTGCATTCGGCAAATCGGGTGGGATAAGCTTAACGTCGTTGCCCACGGAGAATCCGAGGACAAACTAGGCCCCCATCGTCTAGAGGCCTAGGACACCGCCCTTTCACGGCGGCGACACGGGTTCGAATCCCGTTGGGGGTACGGTGTAAGATCGAAAGGTCTGAAACCACAACAGCAAGGCCCTGTGGCGCAGTTGGTTAGCGCGCCGCCCTGTCACGGCGGAGGTCGCGGGTTCGAGTCCCGTCAGGGTCGCGGAGCACAAGGCTCTTCTTCGGAAGAGCCTTTGTTTCTCTCGACATACTTGCAGTGTGTCGGCGACCAGGCTCTGTAGCTCAGTTGGTAGAGCGTTCGACTGAAAATCGAAAGGTCACCGGATCGACGCCGGTCGGAGCCACCAGAAGGAAGCCCCGCTTCCCCAGTTTTTCGCTGGGGAGCGGGGCTTCGTCGTTCCCCGATTTCCCGAGCGGCCCTGACCGCACGGCCTCCTGGCCTCGGACACCCTTGAAATCCACATCAACTGGAGTAGGTTGAAGGGGAGTTCGAATCCATGCACCACGTCGTTGTGAGGCATGGCGAAAGGAGCACACGATGACGAACAATCCGACGATCACGGAACTCAGCCACGAGGACAGGACCTTCCCGCCCCCAGAGGAGTTCGCCGCCAATGCGAACGCGACAGCCGAAGAATACGACAAGGCTGCGGCAGATCGCATCGGCTACTGGGAGGAGCAGGCGAAGAGGATCACCTGGGACACCCCGTTCGACACGGTCCTCGACTGGTCGGACAAGCCCAACGCCCAGTGGTACGTCGGAGGCAAGCTCAATGCCGCCTACAACTGCGTCGACCGCCATGTCGAGAACGGCCTCGGCGATCGCGTCGCCTACTACTTCGAAGGCGAGTCCGGCGACACCCGCACCATCACGTACTCCGACCTGCTGCGCGAGGTCTCCAAGGCCGCGAATGCGCTGACGGAGCTCGGAGTCAAGACCGGCGACCGGGTCGCGATCTATATGCCGATGATCCCCGAAACGGTGTTCGCCATGCTCGCCTGCGCCCGCCTCGGCGCCCCGCACACCGTCATCTTCGGCGGATTCTCGGCCTCGGCGATCGCCGATCGAGTGAAGGACTGCGGCGTCGAATTCGTCATCACCTCCGACGGCGGCTACCGCAAGGGCAAGCCCTCGGGTCTGAAGTCCGTCGTCGACGAAGCCATGGTCGACTGCCCCGAGGTGCGCAATGTCCTCGTCGTCCGCCGCACCGGCCAGGACGTGGATTGGAAGGAAGGGCGCGACCTGTGGTGGCACGATGTCGTCGATCGGCAGTCGGAGACCCACACGCCCGAGGCCTTCGATTCCGAACATCCGCTCTACATCATGTACTCCTCCGGCACGACCGGGAAGCCCAAGGGCATCCTGCACACCACGGGCGGCTACCTCGTCGGGACCTCTTTCACCCACTGGACGGTCTTCGACATCAAACCGGAGTCCGACGTCTACTGGACGGCGGCGGACATCGGGTGGGTCACCGGTCACTCCTATATCGTCTACGGACCGCTGGCCAATGCGACCACCTCGGTGCTCTATGAGGGCACCCCCGACACACCTCATCGCGGCCGCTGGTGGGAGATCGTCGAGAAGTACAAGGTCTCCATCCTCTACTGCGCGCCGACGGCCATCCGCTCGTTCATGAAATGGGGACGCGACATCCCCGCGAAGTTCGACCTCTCCAGCCTGCGTCTGCTCGGCAGTGTGGGCGAGCCCATCAACCCCGAGGCCTGGATGTGGTACCGCGAGCACATCGGCGGAGGCCGCTGCCCGGTGGTCGACACGTGGTGGCAGACGGAGAACGGCAGCATCCTCATCAGTCCGCTGCCGGGCGTGACCTCGACGAAACCGGGATCGGCCATGCGCCCCCTGCCCGGCATCGTCGCCGATGTCTTCGACGACGAGGGCCGATCCGTCGAACCGGGCAACGGCGGGTATCTCGTGATCAAGGAGCCGTGGCCGTCCATGCTGCGCACGCTGTGGGGCGACGAGGAGCGCTTCGAGAAGACCTATTGGTCGCAGTACCCCGAGGTGTACTTCGCCGGTGACGGAGCGAAGATCGACCGGGACGGCGATTTCTGGGTCCTCGGCCGCGTCGACGACGTCCTCAACGTCTCCGGCCACCGGATGTCGACCGCGGAGATCGAATCCGCTCTTGTCGCCCACCCGAAGGTCGCCGAGGCGGCCGTGGTCGGGGCGCGTGACGAGATGACCGGGCAGGCGATCGAAGCCTTCGTCATCCTCCGCGAGAGCGCCGCGGACGGCGGGGACGACGTCGTGAGCGAGCTGCGCAGCCATGTGCGCAGTTCGATCGGACCGATCGCGACGCCGCGGTCGATCATGCTCGTCCCCGACCTGCCGAAGACCCGTTCGGGCAAGATCATGCGCCGCCTGCTCAAGGATGTGGCCGAGAACCGCGAGGTCGGCGACGTCACGACGCTCGCCGACTCCTCGGTCATGGATCTCATCCAGAAAGGCATCGCCGAAAGCTGATCCGCGCCTCTGGGACCACGCCGTCCTCGGTTCCGCCCTTGCGGTGACCCACGTCATACTGATGTACTGTTAGGTAACTTTCGGGTGGGTCGCCGCAAGGCGTGCCGCGCACCCGAAAGTCGCTGAACCGACCTCGACTGCAAGGATGCAAACGAATGAAGCGTGGAACCGAAATCGACGACGCACGGGTGCTCATCACCGGAGCCGGCAGCGGAATCGGACGACTCATGGCCCTCGACGCCGCGGCCCGCGGTGCCGCCGAGGTCATCATCTGGGATCTGTCCGCCGACAGCGGAGACGCCGTGTGTGCCGAGATCACGGCCACCGGCGCAGCAGCTCGGGCATTCGCCGTCAACGTCGCCGACTCCGACGAGGTCGAAGCCGTGGCCGAACGGACCGGGCCGATCGACATCCTCGTCAACTGCGCGGGCATCGTCACCGGCAAGAAGCTCCTCGAGACCGACGAGGCAGCGATCAGGCGCGTCTTCGACGTCAATACGCTGGCTCTGTACTGGACGACCAAGGCGTTCCTGCCCGGAATGCTCGAACGGGACCGAGGCTCGGTCGTCACCATCGCCAGTGCTGCGGGCCTGACCGGAGTGGCCCGGCAGACCGACTACTCGGCGAGCAAATGGGCGGCAGTGGGCTTCACCGAATCGCTGCGCAGCGAACTGCGCACCGAGGGCAGCCGGGTCGGCACGCTCGCCTTCTGCCCCTACTACATCAACACCGGCATGTTCGACGGTGTCCGCACCAAGTTCCCCCGCCTGCTGCCGATCCTCGAGGAGACCGATGTGGCCGCACGCGTCCTCGACGCCATCGAAGCCGGTCGCGAACAGCTGGTCATGCCCTCGCTCGTGCGTCTGGTGCCGGGCCTGCGACTGCTGCCGACTCGCGCGTTCGACAAGGTCATGGACTTCCTCGGAGTCAATCAGACGATGGACCACTTCACCGGCAGGACCGGTGCGAACAGGCAGCCGACCGAGGCGAACTGAATCGGCCGTCGACGATCACCTCGCGCCGCCTCGGCTCGGGTCCACAATGGAAGCGGAGACGAGCGAAAGGGAGCGGGCATGGCCACGACCGATCTGGTCCTCGAAGGCGGCGGGGCGAAACTGCCCGGACTCGTCGGCGCCGTAGAGTCTCTGGCCGCGGCCGGGTACGACTTCCACCGCATCGCCGGGACCTCGGCCGGAGCGATCGTCGGTGCGCTGGCGGCGTCGGGGATCTCTGCCGACGAGGTGAGGCGGAGGGTGTTCGAGCAGGACTTCGCCGAATTCGAGGACCTCTCCCCCGCCTTCCGGATCACGCCGTGGCTCGGCAAGGTGCAGGGCCTGCTGTTCCACAAGGGCATGTACCTCGGTGACGCGCTCCGCGACTTCCTCGCCGAGACGCTGGCCGAGCAGGGCGTGCGCACGTGGGGCGACCTCAGGCTGCCCGACCCGGGCTCCGCGATCCCGCCGGAACGCTCCTACCGACTCGTCGTCATCGTCTCCGACGTCTCCCGGGGTCGCATGCTGCGTCTGCCCTGGGATTACGAGGATTCCCTAGGAGTCGAAGCGGACGGTCAGTCCGTCGCCGAGGCGGTGTGCGCCTCGGCGGCCAGTCCCTTCTTCTTCCGCCCGCGGTCGCTGCCGGCACGGCCGAGCACGGCCGGAGGCGCGTCCGTGCTCGGCGCCGACGGCGGTCTGCTCTCGAACTTCCCCGTCGACGTCTTCGACCGCAAGGACTCCCGACCGGCACGGTGGCCGACATTCGGCGTCATGCTCTCGGCCCGGCGCACTCCCGCTGCCCAATGGCGCCCCAACGCCAGCACCTTCGAATACGCCCGATCTCTCCTCTCGACGATGCTCAACGCCCACGACCGCCGACACATCGACGACCCCTCGGTGACCGAGCGGACGATCTTCGTCGACACCACCGGGCACAGCAGCACGGATTTCGACCTGTCCGCGGCCGCCAAACACGATCTCATCGCCTCGGGACGCACCGCGGGTGAGAAGTTCCTGGCCGGTTGGGACTGGCAGGAATGGAAGGACCGCTTCGACCGGAAGTGATCTGGCCTGGGGCCGATCGACGTGCAAGAATGAGGGCCCGAGCCTGATGCCCAGCGAAGGAGAGATCATGAGCGAGTTCGAAGCGAACGCAGCTGACCGACTGGACGAGGACCCCATCCTCGACGACCCCGATCTCGACGAGCCGACGGCCGATGAGTTGGACGACCCCGAACTCTCTGCCGCCGAGGCCGAAGCCGACCAGGTCGACGTCGACTCCGACATCGACGATGACGAGCCCATCGAGGCCTCTGTCGAGCCCGGCGCCGACGGGCCCGGGGGCACAGGCGTCGAGGGTGCCGACGACGAGCTCCTCGAAGGAGCCGGTCGGGAGGACGAGAACAATGCGCCGGACCTCTCGGACGAGTTCAACACCGACCAGTCGCCGGCCGCGGAGCAGGGAAATCGAGACGGCGACGAGATGGTCTCCGAAGGCGATGACGACTCCGAGGTCGCCGCGCTCGACGGTGACGACCTCAACGTCGATGCCCTCGCCGATGACGGCACCGAAGAGGTCTCGGTCATCGACGGCATGCCGGAGGTCATCGACGACTCCTACGAGGAGGACTGACCCTCCGCCCAGATCGTCCGCCGCCCATGGCCTAGGGTGGACTGCGGGAGAGACCGTGGCGAGGCAGAGGGGGAATTCGTGGCCGAGACGACAGAGGGCACCGAGGCGGCCGACCGACTCGAATCCGCACTGACCGGCAGAATCGACTCCCGCACCCTCGACGAGATCGCGACCCTGGCCCGACACGTGCCGCGCGCGGAGATCGGTCGCCTCGTGCACACCTCGACTCCACTGCAGTCGGCGATGCTCTTCCGGGTGCTGACGAAGGCCGAGGCTCTCGACGTCTTCGAAGATCTGCCCCCGGCCTACCAGGCCGAACTCATCGGCAACCTCCGCGAGCCCGAGGTCGCCGACATCGTCGAGGGCCTCGACCCCGATGACCGTGCCGAACTCTTCGGCGAACTGCCGGCGAGTGTGGTCAGTCGTCTGATGAAGGGGCTGAGCACCGAGGAACGGGCGATGACCTCCGCGGTCCTCGGCTATCCGAAGTCCGCCATCGGCCGGTACATGTCCCCCGAGGTGCTCGGTCTCCACGAGGATTGGACCGCGGCCGAGGCGATGGAGGTCGTGCGCGCCCGCATCGACGGACCCGAGACCGTCTATCTCCTGCCCGTGGTCGGCCCCGGCCGGGTGCTGCGGGGAGTGGTGTCCCTGCGCAACCTCATCGCCGTCGGCCCGGACACCGTCGTCGCCGACATGGTCCGCGACTCGATCAGCACGCATGCGCTGACCGACCGCGAGGAGGCTGCACGTGAGTTCCTCTCTCACAGACTCATCGCCATGCCGGTGACCGACCAGGAAGACCGCCTCGTCGGGATCCTCACCATGGACGATGTCCTCGACATCATCGACGAGGAGGACGCCGAGGACATCGCCCGCGGCAGCGGTACGGAGCCGCTCGACCGGTCCTATCTGTCCTCGACGATCCTGCGTCTGGTCCGCAGCCGCATCGTGTGGCTGCTCGTCCTCGCCATATCCGCGATCCTCACCGTCCAGGTCCTCGAAGTCTATGAGGACCGGCTCGACCAGGTCGTCGTCCTCGCACTGTTCATCCCGCTGCTCACCGGCACCGGCGGCAACACCGGCAACCAGGCCGCGACGACGGTGACCCGGGCCCTGGCCGTCGGCGAGGTGCGCATCCGGGATCTCGGACGGGTGATCTGGCGAGAGCTGCGTGTCGGCGCGGTCCTCGGCTCCGTGCTCGGCGTCTTGGGCTTGGCCATCGCCGGCTTCGTCTACGGCTGGCAGATCGGTCTGGTCATCGGGCTGACGCTGCTGTCCGTGTGCATGATGGCCGCCACCGTCGGCGGGCTGATGCCCATCATCGCGAAGCGGGTCGGAGCGGATCCGGCGGTGTTCTCCAACCCGTTCATCTCCACGTTCTGCGATGCCACGGGTCTCATCATCTACTTCACCATCGCCACCACGGTGCTCGGTCTGCGCTGAGTCCGGCCTCTCCGCGACGGTGGTTCAGGTCGACCACGCCTGCCACAGCGCGGCATAGCGGCCACCGCCTGCGACGAGTTCGTCGTGGCTGCCTTCCTCGATGACCTGCCCGTGCTCCATGACGAGGATTCGATCGGCCTTCTCGGCCTGGCTGAGCCGGTGGGCGACGATGAGCGCGCCCCGGCCCTCGAGGGCTGCCTGTGCCGAGCCCTCGAGGACATGGGCACCGGCCGAACCCGCCTCGGCGGTCGCCTCGTCGAGGATCGCGAAGTCCGGATCTGCGAGGACGAGCCTGGCCAAGGCGATCGTCTGCTCCTGGACCGCAGACAGGCGGGCCCCGCCTTCGCCGATCTCGGTGTCGAGGCCCTTCGGCAGGGATCGCGCCCACCTGGCTCCGACCGCGTCCAGGGCGGCCATGACCGCCTCGTCGGCGGCGGCCGGATGCGGCAGTGAGACGTTCTCGCGCAGGGTTCCGGAGAAGGTGTGGACCTCCTGAGCGATCATCGCGATGTGTACCCGCAGTTCGGGCTCCCCCAGCGCGGTCAGCTCCGCTGCCCGGTCCGAGGCGGCACCTGCTCCCATGAGCACAGCGTGTCCGTGTGTCGGTGCCGACAGACCCGCCGCGATCCGGGCCAACGTCGTCTTCCCGGCTCCTGTCGTGCCGACGACGGCGATGTGCTCACCGGGCTCGATGCGCAGGCTGACGCCTCTGAGCACGTGATTGTCAGAGTCCGGGTCGTCGTCGTAGCTGAACCACAGGTCCTTCAGAACCAGGGACGGGGAAACCGCGCCCAGTGTGGTCGTCCGCCTCGGCGCCGCGTGCGCCTCATCGATGACGCCGACCATGCGGGTCAGTGACGCACCAGCCGACTGGACCTGGTCGAAGAGTCCGACGAGTGCGCCGATGGGGTTGAACAGCCGGTGGAAGACCAGAGCCGCGGTGGTCACCGCTCCGGCAGTGGACTCACCGAACCACACGAGCGCGAAGCCTGCGATGAGGAGCAGCGAGAGTACGACGGCCTCGGCGCGGTTGTTGCGGCCGAAGGCGCGGGTGAGGAAGCGGAACACGTTGATCGACAGGTCTCGGGCCTGGCCGGAGGCGGCGTCGATGCGGCGCATCTCTCCGCCCTCTGCACGATAGGCGCGCAGGGTCGCGGCGCCCGTGAGGCCGCCCAGAAGCCGGCCGGCACGTCGGCCGAACGCCGCGCGCTCCTCCTTGTAGATGGGCTCCGACCTCGGCAGATACCACCGCAGGGTCAGCCAGTACATCGGCAGGGCGACGAGGCCGACGATGCCCAATCGCCAGTCGACCGCGGCCAGTCCCGCTGCGGAGACGAGGACGACGAGGAGTGATTCGACGACGAGCGGCAGCACCTGCGCGGCGGCCTCGCTGATCTTGCGGGAGTCGTCGGCGACCCGGGATACGAGATCGCCGGTACCGGTGGCCTCGATGCGCTGGGATTCCAACGCCAGCGCGGAATCGACGACCTCTGTGCGCAGCTCGGCGACGACGGGCATGGCGATATGGGCCAGCGCCCACGCCCCGATCCAGGTGCCCAGCGCCATTACGATGCCGGCGACCATCACGGCGACGGCACAGGTCCAGACCACCTCGGGTCCGGCACCGGCGGGCAGCCGATCGACGAGGTGGCCGATCGCCCACGGTCCGACGAGACCGGCGCCGGCGTTGGCCAGACCGGCGATGGCGAGGAGGACGATCCAACCTGCCCGGCGGCGCAGCAGCGGGGCGAGGCGGGCGAAGGATCGACGGCGTGAGGCGATCGACAGGGTGCGGTGCATCATCGGGTCACCGCCCGCCGGTAAGCTGCGGCGGCTGCGTCATCGCCGGCGAGGAGTTCGGAGTGGCGGCCGCGGAGGATCGGGCCCGTCGCGGGCACGTGGACGACAATGTCGGCCGCGGCGAGGAAGGCCGGGGAGCTTGTGAGGATGACGGTGGCCCTGCGCCCCGCGTCCCGGCGCAGCCTGCTGACTCCCTGTGCGATGCGGGCCTCGGTGACGGCGTCGACAGCCGTGGTCGGCTCGACGAGGACGAGGACCGCGGGGTCGGCGCTCAGGGCTCGGGCGAGGGCGACGCGCTGACGCTGGCCGCCGGAGAGGTTTCCGCCGAGTTCCTGGATCCGATGGTCGAGACCGCCGTCGACGAGGCCGAGGAGTTCATCGGTGCCCGAAGCTGCGAGCACCTCGGCGGTGACCCGATCATCGGTGTGGACCTGGTCGTCGGCTCCCACGACCATGGTGATGTTCGAGCGGATGGTGCCTTCGAACAGGTCGGTGTCGTGGGGTGCGACGATCATCGTCTCGGGTCCGAGTCCGCGCGCGTGGGTCGACAGTGCCGCCAGCAGTTCGGCTCCGTGCTCGGCGGTATCGGTGACGATGCAGGTCAGCTCCCCGAATGTCGTGATGATTTCATCGTCTCCATCCGGCCAGCCAGCGACGATGACGGCGGAT
This sequence comes from Brevibacterium renqingii, assembly GCF_017808105.1. GTDB lineage: Bacteria > Actinomycetota > Actinomycetes > Actinomycetales > Brevibacteriaceae > Brevibacterium > Brevibacterium renqingii. The sequence goes on from NZ_JADBHF010000009.1 coordinate 142,134, forward strand.
TCGGAGAGGGTCACCGTCGGCAGCGGGGCCGCCGCCTCCGGGGTCTCGGGTTCCGCCTCGGCGGCGATGTCGGCGAGCAGCCGCGCGATCCGCTCGGCGGCGCCGTGGGATTGGGCGAAGAGGCCGACGATCTCGGCCAGGGCGCGCATGGGTTCGGTGAGGAAGGCGGTCATGCCGAGGATGCCGATGAGCGCGCCGACGCTCATCTGTCCATCGATGAGGCGCAGGCCGGCGACGATGAGGACGATCGCGAGGACCGCGGACATCACGAGGGCTCCCAGACCGGCCAGCCGTCCGGTGCGTTCGCCGGTGGCGATCCCGGCCGCGGCCGCATCGTCCGAGGTCTGCCGGTAGCGGTGGACTGCCCAGTCCTCGCCTCCCATCGCCTTGATCACGCGCAGTCCGTGCATGAGGTCGGAAGCCGAGCGGCCGGCGCGGGCGACGGCGTCGAGCTGCGCGGTGGCCTTCGCGGACACCGAGCGGCCGGGCAGCGCGACGATGATCAGCCCGATGGGCACGGCGACGAGGACGACGAGGCCGGTCACCGGGTCGGCGACGAGCAGGAAGACTGCGGCGGTGATCATGCCGAGCACCGAGGCGATGCCGCGTCCGGCCTGCTGGAAGGACATCGCTGCTGTGTCGGCGTCGGCGGACGCGATCGAAAGGACTTCTCCGGACGTCCGGTCGGCCGGCAGGTCCGCCGAGGTCAGCGCCGCATGGGTGATTTCGACGCGGAGGGCGTGCGCTTCGTGTTCGCGGGCGGCGTTGCACAAGCGCGAACCGAAGCGATATCCGAGGCTGAGGACGGTGAACAGGACTCCGATGCCGAGGATCGACACGATGAGCATCGGCAGAGACAGCGGGAGGATCGCGCGGTCGACGACGATTCCGATCGCCACGGGAACGAGCGCTTCGCAGACCTGCCACAGCGAGAGCATGACGGCTCCGGGCAGCAACAGCGACAAGCGCCGACGGGCGGCTCTGGTCAGGAGGGTCGAACCGGAAGAGGGAATGCGCGGCACGAAGGCTACCCTAACATCTCGGGTGGTGACGGAGACTACACTGCCACCATGCTGCCCATCACCACCGCGCTCGACCGCGGTTTCCCGTCCCTCGACGGTCAGACGTTCGTCATCACCGGGGCAAACTCCGGTCTCGGCCGGGTCACCGCCGGTGCTCTCGCCGCCCACGGAGCGCATGTCGTCCTCGCGGTGCGCAACTTGAAGAAGGGAGCGGAGGCAGCGGCGACCATGACGGGTTCGGTCGAGGTCAGAGAGCTCGACCTCGCCGATCTCGGCTCCGTGCGGTCGTTCGCCGCGGGCCTCGGGGGCCCGATCGACGTCCTCATCAACAATGCGGGCATCATGACCCCTCCCCTGAGCTGGACCGTCGACGGCTTCGAGTCTCAGTTCGGCACCAACCACCTCGGACACTTCGCACTGACGGCTCTCCTGCTGCCGCAGATCGGGTCTCGGGTGGTCACCGTCTCCTCGCTCGCCCACAAGCAGGGGACCATCGATTTCACCGATCTCAACTGGCGGCGCCGGCGGTATCGAGCGATGGCCGCCTATGCACAGTCGAAGCTCGCGAACCTGCTGTTCACCACCGAACTCGAACGACGGCTGACGAAGCGGAGTTCCGACGTGATCGCGACCGCAGCCCATCCGGGTCTGGCCGCGACCAACCTGTTCGGCCCCGGCGACCGGCGGCGGCTGCGCGATAATCTGGGCAAGGCGCTCACTCGTCTGCTCAGCCAGAGCGATACTGCTGGTGCCGCGCCGATGCTCAACGCAGCCGTGGCCGATGTCCCCGGCAATTCCTATCTCGGTCCCGGACGAGCCTTCGAGACCCGCGGCGAACCCGTCTTCGCCAGTCGAGCACCGGTCTCGCTCGACGAGGACGTGGCTCGTCGCCTGTGGGAGGCGTCGGAGTCGCTGACGGGCATCGGCTTCCTCGGATCCTCAGTGTGAGGCTCGGGGCACTCGCAATCATGGTCGACATCCTCCCGCACACGCCTCCGACGCTGGCCGCTCCCGCCGGGGTGTTCGTCGACTTGCGCCCTGACCGCGGTCAGCGGAATGCCTGCTGTCCGGTGATGTGCCGGCCGAGGATGAGGGTGTGGACCTCATCGGTGCCCTCATAGGTGCGGACGGATTCGAGGTTGTTCGCATGCCGCAGCGGTGAGTGCTCAAGAGTGATGCCGTTGCCGCCGAGCATCGTCCGGGCCTCGCGGCAGATCGCGATGGCCTCGCGACAGTTGTTGAGTTTGCCCACCGAGATCTGCACCGGGTCGAGTGTGCCCGCGTCCTTGAGACGGCCGGTCTGAATGGCCAGCAGGGTGCCCTTCTGGATCTCGAGGGCCATGTCGACCAGCTTCTGCTGGGTGATCTGGTACGCGGTCAGCGGCTTGTCGAACTGGAGACGGTTCTGCGCATAGTCGAGAGCGGCTTCGAACGAGTCTCGGGCCGCACCCATGGCGCCCCACATGATTCCGTAGCGGGCCTCGTTGAGACAGGAGAACGGCCCTTTGAGTCCTGTGACATCGGGCAGCACCGCCTCGGCGGGCAGTTCCACGTCCTCCAGAGCGATATCGCACTGGATGGAGGCGCGCATCGACAGCTTCTGCTCGATGGGGGTGGCGGTGAAGCCAGGGGTGTCGGTGGGGACGAGGAAGCCGCGGATCCCTTCGTCGGTGGCGGCCCAGATGACTGCGATATCGGCGATCGAGGCCAAGCCGATCCACCGTTTGGCGCCGTTGAGGACCCAGCCGCCGTCTGTGCTGCGAGTGGCTGAGGTGGCCATGGATCCGGGATCGGAGCCGGCGGTCGGTTCGGTCAGTCCGAAGCAGCCGATGATCTCGCCTGCCGCCATACCGGGCAGGTATCGGTTCTTCTGCTCCTCGGAGCCGAATTTGTGGATGGCCGACATCGCCAGCGAGCCCTGCACGGACACGAAGGTGCGCAGCCCGGAGTCGCCGGCTTCGAGTTCGAGCGCGGCGATGCCGTATTCGACGGCCGAGCGCCCGGGGCAGCCGTAACCGTTCAGGTGCATGCCGAGCAGGCCGAGTTCCCCCATCTCCTTGACGATCTCGGTCGGGAAGATCGCGTTCTCATACCAATCGGCGATGTTCGGGCGGATCCTCGCGTCCACGAATGTGCGGGCACGCTCGCGGATCTCGAGTTCCTCGGCCGAGAGGAGACCGGCGAAGTCGAGGAGGTCGGATGGGTCGGCGGTGGGCGTGGTGGTGTCGGCGTCGGTCATATCGGCTCCTCAGATGCGGTCGGATTCGTCTTCAACCCTGCCACCAGAATTACACGGAGTCCAAGAGGTAATATCACACTGATTGATTCAATTTTCTTATCAATGACGAGCCTCGAGGTGAAGCATGGAGTTCAGACAGGTCACGGCCTTCCTCGCCGTCGCCGAGGAGCTGCATTTCGGGCGGGCGGCCGAGAGGCTCCGTATCGCTCAGCCTGCCCTCAGCCAGATGATCCGAGCTCTCGAGCGCGACCTCGATGTCGATCTGTTCGAACGGACGACCCGGCGCGTCAGACTGACGCCTGCCGGCGAGGCGCTGCTCGAACCCGCGGCGGCGATCGGAACTCAGGTCGACGGCGCCAGGCGCATCGCCCGCTCCGCTCAGCAGGGGCTGGCCGGCCGGGTGCGCATCGGCTTCGGCGGCACGAGCGGCTATTCCATCCTCTCGCGACTGGCGCGAGAGGTCGGCGAACGGCACCCGGGGATCAGCCTGGACCTGCGTCCGCAGATGTACTGCGGGGAGGCAGCGATCGCTCTGCGCGATGGGGAGATGGACCTCGCCATCATCAGTCCCCCGGCGCCGGCCGGTGTCGAGGTCCACACCATTCGCCAGGAGAGCGTCATGATCGCAATGCCCTCCGGCCATGAGCTGGCCGGCCGCGAAATGGTCAGCATCGCCGAACTCGCCGGTCGGCCGTTCATCTCCTACGCCCCGTCCCACGGCTCCCAGGTGAGAGAGGTGATGATGCGTCTGGCCGATGACGCCGGCTTCCTCCCCCACGTCGTCCAGGAAGCGCCGGACCCCTACAGCCTCCTGGCACTGGTGGGAGCGCAGGTCGGCATGGCCGTCGTCGTCGCCTCCTCGGATCACATCCGCATCGACGGTGTCAGCTATGTTCCCCTCGCCGAGGGTGGGGACGCCTTCACACTCGCGCTCGGATGGCGGCGGAACAACCCCTCCGAGGCTCTGGCCCGCGTGGTCGACATCGTCCGCGAAGCCCTGCCGCAGGCTCAGTGAGCCGCTGGAGAGTCAGACCCAGGCACTCGGTTCTGGCGCCCCCTACCAGCTGATCACGTGCGGCACGCTGACGTGCTTGAGACCCTCGAGGCCGAATTCGAGGCCGAAGCCGGACTTCTTCACACCGCCGAAGGGAATCCGCGGATCCACGGCACCGTGTTTGTTGATCCACGTCGAACCGGCCTGCAGGCGAGCGGCGACCTTGCGGCAGGCATCGAGGTCGGTGCCCCACACCGAGGAGCCGAGGCCGACTTCGAGTCCATTGGCCCATTCGATGGCCTGGTCGAGGTCCGTGTACTTGATGATCGGCAGCACGGGGCCGAACTGCTCCTCGGAGACGAGCGGGTTGTCATTGTCGATGTCAGCGACGAGTGTCGTCGGGTAGAAGTAGCCGGGCTGCTCGGCGACCGGATCGCCGCCGGTGAGCACTCGCGCTCCCCCATCCTTCGCGGCCTGGACGAGGCCGGCGACGATGTCGTACTGCTGCTTGTTCTGCAGCGGCCCCAGCACGTTCTCCTCCTCCAGGCCCACGCCCATCGGGGACGCTCCGGCCACCTCGACGAGGGCTTGGCAGACCTGGTCGTACAGCGATTCGGGCACATAGAGCCGCTTCATCGCCGCGCAGGTCTGGCCGGTGTTGATGAAGGCGCCCCAGAACAGGTCGCCGGCGATCGCGGCAGGGTCGGCGTCCTCGAGCACGATGCCCGCATCATTGCCGCCGAGTTCGAGCGTGAGTCTCGCGAGGCTGTCTGCAGCGGAGCGCATGATCGCCTGTCCGGTCTTCGTCGAGCCGGTGAACATGATCTTGTCGATATCCGCGTGACCGGTCAGGGCGGCACCGACGGCACCGTCGCCGGGCACGACGGACAGCACATCGGCGGGCAGCGCCTGGTTGACCACGGCCACGAGCGCCTGCACGGACAGCGGCGTGTACTCCGAGGGCTTGAGCACGACGGTGTTGCCCATCTTCAGCGCGGGCGCGAACTGCCACACGGAGATCATCATCGGCCAGTTCCAGGGACCGACGGCACCGATGACGCCCACCGGCCTGTAGTGGAGTTCCGCATGGGTCTCCCCATCCTCGACGAGGACCTCGGGCTCGAGCTCGAAGGCCGCATTCGCACGCAGCCAGGCAGCACAGGCCCCGACTTCGAAACGCGCATTCGGCCCGTTGAGCGGCTTGCCCTGCTCACGGGAGAGCAGTTCGGCCAGCGCCTCGGCAGAGGCCTCGATCGCATCGGCGGCCTGGTTGAGAAGTTCGCTGCGCTCCTGCGCGGACGTCGCCGCCCAGGCGGGCTGCGCCTTCCGGGCCGCTGCCACGGCAGCCTCGATCTCGGCGGGACTGCCTTCGCGGGTACGGCCGACGACCTCACCCGTGGCGGGATCGTGGATCTCACGCCCATGGGGGTCTTCGATCGCAGACAGAAGCCCAGCTGTGGTCGTGAGGTCAGTGGTGGATGCGTCGGTGGTCATGATGCTCCTTCGGTCGGGGACTGATGTTCGTGTTGCCGGTTGGGTGGACTGGCTTTCTCATCCCAGACTTCCACCGGATCCGATTCCTGCATAGAGTTCGAGTGAGGATGCTGCCAGTCTGGCTGAGACGCTGAGGCCGTGTCTTGGCTTCACAGGCGAAGTTCTTGACGATTCGCGCACCACCCTTCCCAGCTGGAGCCGATGCCTCCAGCTCCGGGATCGCGGGCTGGTATCTTCGATTCTATCGGCGAGCCCGCAATCGAGAGGGTGTGGAGTGCACGAGGCAGAGGCATCGACGGTTCCTGCACAGGAACTGTTGATCACCATCGGCACAGGACTTCTCGCAGGCGGCATCTCCTCCGTCGACGTCGAAGACGCCCTGACCGGACTCGCCCCTGCTGTCGGTCTCGACGCCATCAACGTCGCGGCCCTGCCCAAGGGCCTGTTTCTCACCGTCGGGGCCGGAGGGGCCACACGGTTCGAACGCATCGGTCCCGATCTGCGCTTCGACCAGACCGCGAAGCTGCTCGACATCGTCGACTCTATCCACGCGCGCCGTCTCAGCGTCGATGAGGCCCGGCAGACGATCGAGGCGGAAGTCTTCGCCACCGCGCCGCGCTGGCCGGGCTGGCTGACCTGCCTCGGCGCAGTGCCCATCGGAATCGGACTGTGCCTGCTGCTCGAACCCGGTCCCGTCAACCTGGTCTTCGCCGCACTCGGTTCGCTCGTCGTGGCCGGAGCTCTGGCGATCAACAGCCGACACTCCAGCCTCGGTCCGCTGCTGCCGGTCGCCTCGGCGTTCTTCGTCGGCGTCCTCATGCTCATCGGCTGCCGACTGGACTGGCTGGAGAGTCCCCTGCGCACGATCGTCGCCACCCTGGCGCTGCTGCTGCCCGGCAGCGCCGTGGTCACCGGGCTGACGGAGATATCGGCCGGCGCTCTGTCCGCAGGCAGTTCGAGGCTCGTCTCGTCCACGGTGCAGCTGGCGATGTTCATCGCCGGGGTCGCCGGTGCGGCCGTCGTCACCGGCACCGGCGCCGAGGCGCTGGTGAACTCCCAGCTGACCGATTCCACTTGGTGGCTGTCCTCCCTCGGAGTCGCTGCGGCGACTCTGGGTCTCATCATCTACCTGCACACACCGCTCGAACACACCCTGCCGATTGTTCTCACGATCGGTGCCGCGGCTCTGGCGCAACTGGGAGTCGGTGCCGAGTTCGGTGCGGCCATCGGCGGTCTCGCCGGTGCCCTGACGGCCTCTCTGGTCGCCGTCGTCCTGTCACGTCTGCCGCGCGGCCCGATCTGGCGGATCAGCTTCGTGCCCGCCTTCCTCGTCGTGGCGCCCGGCTCGTTCGGACTGCTCAACGCCTCACAGATCGAATTCGGCGACGGCAGCAGTGTGCTGGCCAGCCTCCTCGCCGCGGGGGCGACGTTCTTCACGATCGCCATCGGCACGGTCATCGGCGCGGCTGTAGCCCATGCCGTCGAACCCCGGGACGAAGTCGTCGCCTGAGCGCGGGCCGGCTTCCCTCAGGCGGATTCCTCGTCGGCGAAGGGGGCCGAGACCCGGTCGAGGCGTTCGATCTCACCGTCGCTGAGTTCGAGCGTCGGAGCGGCCATGATCGCCTCGAGCAGCTGCGGCTCACGTGCCGAGGCGATCGGTGCGGTCACGCCCCTGGCCAGCAGCCAGGCCGGTGAGGAACCCGGCGCGAGGCCGAAGTAGGAGAACACGGCTAGCTCGTGCCGCTTGGCAACCGGCCGCATCTCGGTCTCGAATTCCTGCCGGCGGACGAGACTGTACTGCGGTTGGATGTGCTTGGCCTTGCCGGACCGGACGATCTCATTGATCGGTCTGCAGACGATCCACCGAGGCATCGATGGCGGTGCGGATGTGCTCGGGGTCCTGTGTGCGGTGGTCGGGGTGGTCGCCGACCTTCGTGGCGAGGACGATGTCATCGCGACTGCCTCGGTCGGCCAACCAGGTGCCGATGATGGTCCCGGACTCGCGACCGGCGTTCCCGGGCACCCACGCCGGATAGGGTTCGGCGGCGTCGAGGAAGTTGCCGCCGACGGCGACGAAGGCGTCGAGGACGGCATGCGAGCCAGTGGGCCCGGCCTGCGCAGGGCCCTCACCAGGGACAGCGCCGGCACGGCCGCGATTATTCCGCCGCGGCGGACCCGGCCGCCGGTCGCGCCGGCCGCGAGGTCGTGAATGAGCCTTCGTACCCGGCGCGGGCCTCCGCGCGCACCTCGGTCACTTGGTCGGGCACCATAGTGCCGAAGAGACGATCCCGCATCGCCTGCGGCAGGAGGTTGACCATCCGCGTCAGCGGCCCGATGTAGGCGGGCACGGTGACCTCGAAGCGCGGGCGATCCGCGGCGGCGACGACAGCGCGAGCGACATCAGTCGGCTGCAGCAGCGGAGCGGAACCTGTGCCGGTGCCGGCGGCCAGAGTCGTGTCGACGACGGCCGGCATGACGGCGGTGACCTCGACTCCGCTGCCGCGCAGCTCCATGCGCACGGCCTTGAGATAGCCGAGCACCCCGTGTTTGGTCGCCGCGTAGGTCGCCTCGCCAGGGGTCGGCAGAAGCGACGCGGCCGAGGCGACCGTGATGAGGTGCCCGTGGCCGGCCCTGCGCATGGCCGGAGCAGCCGCCTTGATGCCGTTGATGACGCCGAGGAGATTGACACTCAGCTGCGCGCGAGCCGCCGATTCCGGCTCTTCGTCGAAGGATCCGACCCACATCAGTCCCGCGTTGCTGACGAGGACATCGACCGGGCCCAGATCTCGACGGACAGCGTCGAGGAAGTCGGTGAAGGATCCGGTGTCGGTGACGTCGAGTCCGTACGCATGCAGCCCTGGCTGGTCGGCGACCTCCTGGGCTGCGGCGAGGTCCGTGTCGCCGATGGCAACGTGCGCGCCGGCGGCGGCGAACCGGCAGGCTATCGCCCGCCCGATTCCGTGTGCCCCGCCGGTGACGGCCACGACCGCGCCGCGTGTGGATTGTGACCTGCTCATTCCCCGACCGCTCCCCTGTCCATTTCCCGCTGCATCTCCCACAAGTAGTGGTCGAAGTCGACTTCCATAGTGTGCCGAGGCGAATCGTAGAACTGCTTCTTGTTCCGCCGGTCGTCCTTGGCCATCTGCTTGAACATGTCCTGTCTGGTCGGCAGCTCGCAATCGCCGAGGAGGATCTTCGCGACCAGCTTCGCCTGCATCTCCGACAGAGGCATGACCGCTCCCACCGGCTGCAGCAGACCGATGAAGAACAGACCCGGACGGTCGGGGTGGGCCATTCGCTTCCACAGCGGCAGGTCGTTGTTCTCGACGTCGACGACCTCGGAGGAGAGGAAAGGGAAGGACACCTTGTAGCCGGTGGCCCACACGATGAGGTCAGCCGGTGCCACAGCGCCGTCGGTGAACACGATTCGATCACTCTCGAGCCGTTCGATGCCGGGTCGCACGATGATCGCATTCGCCTTGAGCCGTTCGCGGATGGCGTCCGACTGGACGGGATGGGACTGACCGGGCTTGTGCGGCGGTTTCGGCAGTCCGTACTTCCTCAGCCCGCCGGACAGCATCGCACCGAGGCGCAGCCGTGCGGAGGTCATCCACCAGGGTGCCCAACCGGGCAGCACGACTTGGTCGGCAGCCCGGCCGAAGACGGTCTTCTTCATCACCCACTGGCCGCGTCGGATCGAGAGGTTGACGCTGCGTGCCCGATGGGAGCCTTCGACTGCGATGTCCATAGCGGAGTTGCCGGCTCCGACCACGACCACATCGCGCCCGACGAGCTGATCGCCGCTGCGATAGTCGTGGGCGTGGATCTGTTCTCCGTCAAATCGTCCCGGGTACTCGGGGTCGGGCCATTTGGCGTCCCAATGATGACCGTTGGCGACCATCACGGCGTCATAGTGCCGGGTCTCCGCACCTGCCCGGGCGGTGATGTCGACTTCCCAACCGCCGCGGCTGTTCCGGCGGACGTCTGTGACCTCGGTGTCGAAGGTGATCGTGTGAGCGAAGCCGAAGTGCTCGACGTAATCGCGGAAGTAGGCGAACACCTGTTCATGGCTGGCATAGGGCGGGTAGTCCTCGGGCATCGGATAGTCCGAGAACGCCATGCGTGGGCACGAGGTGTTGATCTGCAGGGTCTCGTAGCAGGCGCTCGTGCCGTTGGGATTGTCGAAGAGCCAGTTGCCTCCGATCTCACTGCCCTTTTCGAAGCAGTCGAAGGGGATGCCCGAGGTGTAGAGGGTCTTCGCCGCGGCGATGCCTGAGGAGCCGGCACCGATGATGCAGACCTTCGGCAGCGAGGGGTCCGGGTCGATGGGAGCGGTGACTGCCGGTGCGCGACGACTCTGTCGGATCATGTAAGCCATGCCACACAGTATTACATCGAAAATCCCAATTTTCACTATACTGGAGCCATGGATTCCGTTCCGCCTCTCAAGACGTCCTCGCGCCGGTGGCACGGTACCCTGCGCGCAGAACGCGATTCGGCGCGGCGGGAGCGTCTGCTCGATGCGGCCCTCGAGCTCTACGGCACCAGCGGCTTCCGTCGGACCGGCGTGCAGGCGCTGTGCCAGGAGTCCGGGGTCTCCAGCCGCTCCTTCTACGAGCTCTTCTCCACCCAGGAAGACCTGCTCGAACAGCTCTACGTCGCACTGAACGCGGAAATCGCCACCGCTCTCACTCAGACGCGGGTCACTGAGGGCTCCGCCCTGATCGAGGCCACACGGCAACTCGTCAGCGCTGCCCTGACTCCAATGCTCAAAGACGAACGCAAAGCCCGAGTGCTCGAGGTCGAGGCCGTCGGGATCAGTGAGTCCATGGAGGAACGCCGCCGCTCCACGATGCGGCTGCTCGCCGACTCCGTGCACGGCGCCTTCGTCGAACTCGCACGCTCCTATGACCTGGAGGACCGGACGATCCACCGCATCGCCGCGTCGTCAGAGTCCGGTGAGGACCTGACGAGCCTGATCATCGTCGGCGGAATCACCGAGGCGCTCGTGCAGAGAGTCGGCACTTCGACCGAGTCCCGTTCCGCGACCTCAGATTTCCTCGGCTCCATCGCCGAGGTGGTTCTGCGCGCGCATGGGATCCCCGACTGTCAGTTCGACGCTCTCCCCGCCTGAGGGCCTTCTCTCCACCCTCCGTGCGTGAGCCGAGCCTCCGCTTCGTCCCGGTCACCTGCGACCGTCATTTGAGGAGCCGGTCCATACGCCGGTCGGAGAGCTTCTTCCCACCGGTCTGACAGCCAGGACAGTACTGCAGCGATCTGTCGGCGAAGGACACCTCGGCGATCGTGGTCCCGCATACCGGGCAGTCCTCTCCGGCCCTTCCATGCACCCGCAGACCACGCTTCTTTGCGGCTTTGATCCTTGCCGGCGGCAGCCCGACGAGCGACCGACGGGCCGTGGTGAGAACGTCCCGAACTGTGTCGAGCAGAGCATCGGCGTCGACCCCCGCCGCCGGGGCGAACGGAGAGATCTGCGCCGTGTGGAGGATCTCGTCGGAGTAGGCGTTGCCGATCCCGGCGATGACGGACTGGTCCTCGAGCACGGTCTTGATCCGTGAACGCGAGACGGCCAGAACCGCGGCGAACTCCTCAGCGCCCATCATCAGCGCGTCGACCCCGCTGCCGGCCACTGCCGGCACCTGTCCACAGTCGGTCACGAGCGCGACGGATGCGTTCTTCTTCGTCCCCGCCTCGGTGAGGTCGAAGCCGGCGCCCGAAGCCAGGCGAACGCGCAGGCCCAGCGGGCCTCTGCCCATCTTCACCGGCCCTTTCGGCACTTCATCGTGCCAAGTCAGCCAGCCCATGCGAGCGAAGCGACAGACGAGGTGCAGCCCCTCGAAGTCGACGATGAGCATCTTGCCGACACGGGTGAGACCTGTGATCTCGAGGCCGGCGAGTGACTCGAGCGGCGGGTCCGTGGTCTTGAGGATGCTCAGCTCACCGATGAGACAGCGCTCGACGAAGTCACCGACCAGGCGCGGTCGCAGGAAACCGGCGAGCGCATCGATCTCGGGCAATTCGGGCATGGCACCAGTATGCGCTCCTATCACCGCTCTTGACAGGGGAGTTCGCCGCAGCGACAGGGTCTTGAGAACCCCGCGGTCGAGGTCTAGCGTGGACAGTCACGAGTCGATCCAGCGCGGCTGTCGACGGACAGAGTCCTGCAGAAGGAGGCTGACGATGCCAGAGAATGTTGCCCAGAAGCTCATCAGATCGCATCTCGAGTCCGGGGAGTTCGCTCCCGGGAACGAGCTAGGTCTCCGAATCGACCAGACCCTGACCCAGGATGCGACGGGGACTCTGGTCATGCTCGAAGTCGAGGCGCTCGGTCTCGACCGGATCCGCACCGATCTGTCCGTGCAGTATGTCGATCACAACCTGCTGCAGACCGATGAGAAGAACCCCGAAGACCACGAGTTCCTCCAGTCGGCCGCGCAGCGGTTCGGGCTGTGGTTCTCACAGGCCGGCAACGGCGTCTCCCATCCGGTCCACCAGTCGCGGTTCGGCAAACCGGGTGCCACGCTCATCGGCTCCGATTCCCACACCTGCGCGGCCGGTGCGCTCGGGATGCTCGCCATCGGCGTCGGCGGTCTCGAGATCGCCATGGCCATGGCGGGCGAGCCCCTCTACATCAGCGCCCCACAGGTGATGGGCGTCGAGCTCACCGGCGAATTGCCCGACTGGGTCTCGGCCAAGGACGTCATCCTCGAGATGCTGCGGCGCCACGGGGTCAAGGGCGGGGTCGGCAAGATCATCGAGTATCACGGAGAGGGGCTGAAGAGCCTCACGGCCATGGACCGGCATGTGATTGCGAACATGGGCGCCGAACTCGGTGCCACCGCCACGGTCTTCCCCGCCGATGACGCCGTCCGCGACTACCTAGAGGCCGTTGACCGCGGTGACGACTTCACACGGCTGGTCGCGGACGAGGGGGCCGAGTACGATCTCACCGATGCGATCGATCTCTCCGAGCTCGAACCGCTCATCGCAGCCCCGTCGTCTCCAGGCAATGTCACCCCGGTCCGCGAGGTCGCCGGTGACGATGTGTTCCAGGTCGTCGTCGGTTCCTCGGCGAACCCCGGGCTGCGCGACTTCGCCGTGGTCGCCGAAATCCTGGCCGACCGTCAGATCCATCCGCAGATCTCACTCGACATCAACCCCACCTCCCGCGAGGTCCTCGCCGACCTGATCGCCGGCGGTTGGCTGGCTTCGCTGGTCGGATCGGGTGCTCGGATCCATCAGTCCGGCTGCTTGGGCTGCATCGGCATGGGCCAGGCTCCGGCCATCGGGCGCAACAGTCTGCGCACCATGCCGAGGAACTTCCCCGGCCGGTCCGGCACCGATGAGGACTCCGTGTGGCTGTGCTCGCCGGAGACCGCAGCTGCGGCGGCACTGACCGGCAAGATCACCGATCCGCGTGATCTCGATATGGACTATCCCGAGGTGAGCCTGCCGAAGAAGTTCTCGGTCAATCGCAAAATGCTGCTGCCTCCGCTTCCGCCCGAGGAGGCTCGCGAGGTCACCTTGGTCAAGGGTGAGAACATCTCGACGCTGCCGGATTTCGAACCGCTGCCCGACGACATCGACTTGGAGATCCTGCTCAAGGTCGGCGACAACGTCTCCACTGACGAGATCATGCCCGCTGGTTCGCGTGTTCTGCCGTATCGGTCGAACATTCCGAAGATCTCCGAGTTCGTCTACATCCAGGTCGACGACACCTACGCCACACGTGCGGCAGAGCACGAGGGCGGTCATGCCATCGTCGGCGGGGAGAACTATGGCCAGGGCTCCTCGCGTGAGCATGCCGTCATCGCCCCCCGCTACCTCGGGCTGCGTGTGGTCGTGGCGAAGTCCCTGGCCAGGATCCACTGGCAGAATCTTGCGAACTTCGGTGTCCTCGCCCTCGAATTCACCGATGAGGCAGGCTATGAGGAACTGTCTCAGGGGGATGTGCTCGTCTTCCGCGGTCTGCGGGATGCGCTGGCCGAGGGCAAGCCCGTCACCGCCGAGGTGGACGGTCGGACCTTCGAGTTCCGTCACGGTCTCTCACCCCGTCAGGTCGAGATGGTCCTCGCCGGCGGACGCATCGCCCAGCGCGCCGAGCACGAGAAGAACCCAGCCTGAGGGCTCAGTCGCTCAGCGCACCCCGGCCATGAGTCTGACGATGGGCTTGCGGAAGGCGAAGAGCAGGACACCGACGACGATGGAGACAGCACCGATCGTGAGGAAGTAGGGGACCTCGTTGTCGGTGGAGTAGAAGCCGGCCAAGGAACCGGAGGCCGCGGTGCCTAATGCGACCGAGAGGAAGAACAGGGCCACCATCTGCGAGTGGAACGCCTGCGGAGCCAGCTTGGTCGCCAGCGATTGGCCCACGGGCGAGAGGCAGAGCTCCGCCATCGTGAAGAGGAAGTAGACGAGGACCATCACGATGAACGGCACGGAGTTCGCGCCGCCCCCGGCGAGGGGAACGAAGACGAAGAATGCGATGCCCATGACGATCGTGCCGATCGCGAACTTGACCGGAGTCACCGGCTGCCGATCGCCGAGTTTGGTCCACATCGCAGCGAACACGGCGGCGAAGATGATGATGAAGGCCGGGTTGATGGACTGGACGACGCTCGGCGGGAGCTCGAGTCCGAAGATCGTCCGATCCAGACGATGGTCCGCGTAGATCGCGAGCACGGTGAACTGCTGCTGGAACAGCGACCAGAACACGGCGGAGCCGATGAACAGCGGGATGAAGGAGATGACCCGGCTGCGTTCGGTGGCGGTGATCTGCTTGGACGTCCCGATCACGATGAACAGGACCACCGCCGCAATGACTGTGACGATGACGACGACGTCCGAGAGGTTCTCGGCGGTGAGAATCCCCAGCATCGCCGCCGCAGCGATGACGAGGACGGCGAGGGCACCGATGAGCGCCCAGCGGGTCGCTTCACGGCTCGTGAGCGGATGCGTCGGTTTGCTGCTCTCCTCCGTGACGGTGTGGCGGCGCATCAGCATGTACTGGACGAGCCCGATGGCCATGAGCACGGCAGCCAGGCCGAAGCCCCAGTGGAATCCCTTCCATCCCCAGACCGCCGAGGTCAGCAGAGGGCCGATGAGACCGCCGATGTTGACGCCCATGTAGTAGATGGAGAAAGCGGCATCCCGCCGGTTGTCCTTGAGGTCGTAGAGGTCGCCGAGCGTCGCCGAGGTGGTGACCTTGAGCGACCCGGAACCCAGAGCGATGCAGACCAGGCCGATGCCGAGGCCGAGACCGCCCGGCAGCAGCGAGAGAGCCAGGTGCCCGAGCATGACCACCGCGGCCGAGGTGATCACCGTCTTCTCCGAGCCGAGGATGCGGTCGGCGACCCAGCCGCCGAGGACCGAGGAGAGATAGACCAGCCCGCCGTAGGCGCCGACGATGGACGTCGCCACCGCTTCGGACATGCCCAGACCGCCGTCGGTGGCGGAGTAGTAGATGTAGTAGGCCAGGAGGCCCTGCATCCCGTAGAAGCTGAACCGCTCCCACATCTCGACGCCGGCGAGATTCGCCAGTCCCCATGGATGGCCGAAGAAGCTGCGTGGCTTCGTGGCTGCTGTCTGTTCGCTCTTCAGTTCTGATCGTGGCACCCGGTCATCTTAGGACTGTCGCGGCGATCATGCATCTTCGGTGGTGAGCACGCAACGGCGGCCCTGATACCTCGCGAGGTATCAGGGCCGCCGTCAGGTGGTGCGAGAGCTCAGTTCAGGCTCAGGCCCGGGACCGCACCTTGTCCTCGATGGCCTGGCCCACCTCGGCGTCGATGTTCTTCCAGTACTTGATCGCATTGGACAGCACCGGCTCCTCGACCCCGTCGGAGAGACCGCCGGCGACGGTCTCGATGAGACCCTGGCGCTCCTCCTCGGTGTAGACCTCGCGGACCAGCGTGTGAGCCTGACCGAAGTCGTCGTCCTCGGCGTGCAGGCTGTAGGCGCTGCGGACGAGCTCTCCGTCGGACTCCCAGCTGTTGTCGATCGTGCCCTGGGTGTCCTCGTAGGAACGTCCGTACGAGTTCGGGGCGTAGACCGGGGCATTGCCAGAGTGGTTGTACTGCATCTGGCCTTCCTTGTCGTACGAATTCGTCTTCGTGACAGGGGCGTTGACCGGCAGCTGGTTGAAGTTCGTGCCGATCCGGTTGCGCTGGGCATCCGGGTAGGAGAACACGCGTCCGAGCAGCATCTTGTCCGGCGAGATCCCGGTGCCGGGCACCATGTTCGACGGGCTGAAGGCCGCCTGCTCGATCTGGGCGAAGTGGTTCGAGGGGTTCTCGTTGAGCGTGAACTTCCCGACCTTGATGAGCGGGTAGTCCTTCTTCGACCAGGTCTTCGTCAGATCGAAGGGGTTGAACCGGTAGGTCTTGGCCTCTTCGTAGGGCATGATCTGGACATAGAAGGTCCAGGACGGGTAGTCCCCGCGCTCGATGGCCTCGAAGAGGTCGCGACGGTGGATGTCGCCGTCTTCGCCGGCGAGCTGACCGGCTTCCTCGTTCGTCATGTTCTCCACGCCCTGATCGGTGTGGAAGTGGTACTGGATCCAGAACTTCTCGCCCTCGGCGTTGATCCACATGTAGGTATGCGAGGAGTAGCCGTTCATGTTCCGCCAGGTCTTGGGCAGACCGCGCGGTCCCATGAGGTAGGAGACCTGGTGGGCGGACTCGGGCGAGAGCGACCAGAAGTCCCACTGCATGTTGTTACTGCGCAGACCCGAATCAGGGGTGCGCTTCTGCGAGTGGATGAAGTCGGGGAACTTCATCGGGTCACGGACGAAGAAGATGGGCGTGTTGTTGCCCACCATGTCGAAGTTGCCCTCTTCGGTGTAGAACTTCAGCGCGAATCCGCGCACATCGCGCCAGGAGTCGGGCGAACCGAGCTCACCTGCGACGGTGGAGAAGCGAGCGAGCATCGGGGTCTTCTTGCCCGGCTGCAGGAAGTCGGCCTTCGTGTAGGCGGAGACATCCTCGGTGACCTCGAGCTCACCGAAGGCACCCGATCCCTTGGCGTGGGGGCTGCGCTCGGGCACACGCTCACGGTCGAACCGGGCGAGCTTCTCGACCAGAGCCACATCGTGGAGCATGAGCGGGCCGTCGGCCCCCACGCTCAGCGAATGGGCATCGGATTCCCTGGGCGCACCGGATTCGGTCGTCGAGGGCTTGGTGCTGTCGTGTCCGGGGTACTCATGATCTGTATGTTGCGTCATCACATCTCCTAACCACTTGGCATCGGGTGCTGTGCCGCCGCAGGCGTGCGCTTCCACGCAGGACTGCGGCACCACTTGCCCGATTCGCTTTCCCGACTTCGGCAGAACGCTGTCGGAATTGATTTCAAACTAGCGAGATTATCCATTCAGTACAACCAAGGTCACACTGCTCTGATTCCCGATCGGTTTGTCGACCGGCTCACCCCTCCGCGGAGGAGGTGCCCGAACCGCCGCTGCCGCCCGTGCCCGAATCGCCGCCCGAGCTCGTTCCGCCGCCGGAGCCTCCGGCGGAGCTCGAACCGCCGCCTGAGGCGTCGGAGCCGCCCTGACTCTGGCTGCCGGAGCCGCTCGAGGTGCTCGATCCGTCGGAGGTGTCGGTTCCGTCCGAGGATGTCGATGCGCTCGCATCGCTGCCCGTGCTCGACGAGGTGTCCGAGCCCTGGTCGGTCTGGGACCCGGTCGTCGTGCCTTCGGATTCGGTCTCGCCCGCCGAGGTGGAGCCGCCTTCGCTCGTGCTCGAACCCGTATTCGCCGTGCCCGAGTTCGAGTCGGTGCCCGATTGGGAACCTGGATCCGAGGACCCCGAGTCCGCGGAGCCGTCGCTGCCACCGCCGTCCGTGCCCGTCTCCTCACCGGAGTCGGTGCTGCCGGTGACCGAGCGTGAGATCTGAGAGGTGCCCGGGGAGATGTCTGCCTCGGTGAAGGATTCGGCCATGACCACGGCGCCGAGCCCGATGCCGAAGGCGGCGACGCCGATCGTGACCGGGTAGAGCACGCGCTTGCGCCGCAGCTTCTGCCACCAGGTCTGCGAGGTCTCCTCGGTTTCCGTCGAGTCCGGGGTCTCCTCAGCGGCGGATGTGCTGCCGCCGGCAGCCGGCGCGGAGGCGAATGCGGAGTCGCTGCGCAGGCCGGAGGCCGCTGCGGCGCTGCCCTTCGCTCCCGGGCCGCCCTTGGCCATCTGCGCCTTCACCGCGGGGGCCAGCTTCGAGCCGACCTCCTTGATCTTCTCTTTGCCCTTGTCCAGGCTGCGCCCGTAGATCGTCACGGCGAGGCCGGTGACAATGCTGGCCACACCCGCGCCGACGACGGTGCCGGCGACTCCGAGCTGACCGCCGATGACCGAGGAGGTGGCTGCCGCTCCGGCACCGGCGATCAGCTGAGTCGCCGAGATCCGGCCCTCGGACGCTTTCTCCTCTTTGGTCTCCGTTTCGTCCGGGGCCGCAGTCGCGGCACGTGTGTCGGCGGCGAGTCCGGACGCCGGTGAGGCAGCGGTGCTCGTCGTGTCCTCCGCCGGTGCTTCCGGTATCGTGTCACGGCGAATCGGGTTGGGAGGCATCACCGGAGTCGTCACGTGCTGGGGAGGTTCCGAGGCCGGTTCGGGCTCCTTCGCAGAATGGGTGGCTGCGAGTTCCTCGGTGATCAGCGGAAGGGTCTGCGAGTGCTTCCGTGTGGTCGCGCTGTCTTCGCGCTCGGCGGCGTTCTGCTGCTTGTCCGATTCTCCATGGTTCGACGTCAATGATCCTCCCAAAACCAGTGCTTTGACTCAGTATCGACCACCAAAGTTCGGGCTGCCTGACGCACCTGGGCCGAGCCTGGGAGATCACTGATGGGCATCGCTGCCGCCACCGCCTCTGACCAGCTATTTCGCTGCTTCATGTGATGCTGGGAACAGTCAACTCTCACCAATTCCACAGGTGCGGGACGGGCGGGCTGCGTCAGTTCAGAACGACGACTTCGAGGCTCTCCGGCAGCTTGTCCGATTCCGCGAGTTCGAGCAGCTGGAAACGGGGGAAGGACGAGGTCGTTTCCAGAGTGAGGGCGAACCGCCGTCGACCGTGATCGTGAGCCTCTTCCGTTGGGGTCGGGCGGTGCATCTGCACAGTCCCGAGGTCCGAGCTCTCTCCGTCCGTGCCGGCGCCGGGGTCTGCGACCATGAGATTGATCGCGAAGCACTTCCTCGCCAGTTCGACAAGGGAGACATCGTCGTCCCCATGGAATCGCAGAGGAGCGACCGGGCCCGCCCGGTGCAGGTGTGAACCGATCGTCAGGGCCACCTCGGCGGTGGGAAGAAAGGTCCGCGCCATTCCGGGCAGGCGGGAGAAGGGCCCGGTGCTCTCCAGTGCGGCGATGCTCAGTCGCCAGCGGCGCAGTTCGGGTGTCAGCGCCACCGAATCGGTCAGCGAGACGAGCTCTGTCGTCCTCCCTGCGCCGTTGGCCCAGGGCACACTTTCGCGATCGTCGAAGCAGGTGAGTGCGCGCATGTGATCACTCTAGTCGGGCCTCGGGGCAGCCTCGGCAAGCTTTCGGCTTCTCACGACTCGGGCAGAGGGACTTGCCATGTCAGCTGAGGCCACTAGTCTGAGGTGGTGCTTTGCGACGGTCCTTCCGCCGAGGAGCACCGAAGTCTCGCATAACGGAGAGGGGCATGCACAGGTCATCTGTGTGTGATTCTCAGGCACGGCGATCTCGCATCCACACATGTCTCTCATACCCGCGAACGGAAGGTGAAGACGTGTTCGGACCTGACAACGTCCGTCGGCGGTGGCGCCCGGACGAGATCACTGTGACCAAGCCCGATGTCACGAAGCGAGCGATCGGGGCAGCGGCCATCGGCAACATCACCGAGTGGTACGACTTCGGCGTCTACGGCTACCTCGCCGTCGTCATCGAGGGCATCTTCCTGCCCAAGGATTCGGGGCCGATCGGGCACGTCATCGTCGCGGGCCTCTTCGCCGTGGCCTTCTTGGTGAGGCCGCTCGGAGGCCTGTTCTTCGGCCCGCTGGCCGACAAGATCGGGCGCAACAAGGTGCTCGCGATGACGATGATCCTCATGGCCTCGGGCACCTTCCTCATCGGCGTCCTGCCCGACTATGCGACAGTGGGCCTGTGGGCTCCGTTCCTGCTGCTGGGCTGCCGCCTCCTGCAGGGCTTCTCCACCGGCGGCGAGTACAGCAATGCGATGACCTTCATCGCCGAATACGCCCCGGATCGTCGACGCGGCTTCCTCGGCAGCCTGCTCGAGGTCGGCACGTTCACCGGCTATGTGCTCGGTGCCCTGTTCGCGACGATCGTCCAGACCGTCTCGACGCCCGAGTTCCTCGAGGCATGGGGCTGGAGGATCCCCTTCTTCATCGCTCTGCCGCTGGGATTCGTCGGCGTCTATCTGCGCACGAAGCTCGCTGACACCCCTGCGTACAAGGAGATGGAGAAGCTCTCCGAACAGGACGAGTCGGACAGCCGCTCGAAGGGCGAGTTCAAGAGCATCTTCCGGCTGTGGCCGAATCTCCTCGCCTGCTGCGGTCTCGTGCTGGCGTGGAACGTCACGAACTACATGCTCACCTCGTTCATTCCGCTCTACTTCCCGATGGTCGAGGACATCCAGGGCAGCGGCGGGGTCTCCGAGCTGACCTCCCAGGTCCTGCAGATCCTCGTCATGGCCTCCTGTCTGGGGCTCATTCCGCTCATCGGCAAGCTCTCGGACAAGGTCGGGCGGAAGGCCGTCGTGCGCGCCGGATCGATCTCGCTCATCGTCCTGGCCTTCCCCTCACTGTGGCTCATCCGCGGTCACAACGATGTCATCGTGTTCCTCGGGCTGCTGATCATGGGGCTCAGCCTCATCTGCTTCAGCGCGACGATGCCCTCGACTCTGCCGTCGCTGTTCCCCACTATGGTGCGCGCCGGTGCCCTGGCGATCGCCTTCAACGTCTCGATCTCACTGTTCGGCGGCACCACCTCGGTGGTGATGACGACGCTGATCAACGCGACCGGCTTCCTCATGTGGCCGGCGATCTACCTCATGGCAGCCGGCGTCATCGGTCTCATCGCGATCCACTTCGTCCCGGAGAGCAACCGTCGTCCGCTGTGGGGATCGACCCCGTCCGCGGCGTCGGAGGAGGAGGCGGAGGATCTCGCCGAAGAGCTCAACAGCCGGGCCGGACCGACCTGAGGGGAGGATGCGGTGTCAGGATCGGCACAGACAGAACGGGTGCCCGGCCGGGTCGAGGAAGACCCGGAACGTCTCACCGGGCTGCTCGGCGGCCTTGCCAGCACCGATCTCGAGCACGGCCGCCTCGGCGGCGTCGAGGTCTTCGACGATGACGTCGAGGTGCATCTGTTGCGGGTGGGCCTGCCCCGGCCAGCTGGGCGCGTGGTAGTCCTCGACCTGCTGGATGCAGATCGGGGGCCAGGAATCGGAAGTGACTTCGGCCCACGTGCCGTCTTCGTCGACGGTGACCTTCCAGTCGAGGAGCTGTCCGTAGAACTCCGCGAGTTCGGCGGCGTCGGGAGCATCGAGCACGACAACGGGCTGCTTTGCAATAGCCATGCACTCGAGTCTACGCCGGACCGACGCGGGTTTGAAGAGCGCGGACCGAGAGGGTGGGCCCGTAGACTGGTCTCATGAGCGCTGAGGTTGATGCAGTCGTCGTCGGATCCGGACCCAACGGCCTGGCTGCGGCGGTGACGCTGGCCCGAGCCGGTCTGTCGGTGCAGGTCTTCGAGGCCCAGCCGACCATCGGCGGCGGCGCTCGCACCCTCGATCTCGGCCTCGCTCCCGGGATCACCCATGACATCTGCTCGGCCGTGCACCCATTGGCGATCGCGAGTCCCTTCTTCGTCGACTTCGATCTGCCGGCACGCGGCATGGAGCTGACCACCCCCGAGATCTCCTACGCCCAGCCCCTCGACGGTCGACCGGGCGCTCTTGCCTTCCATGATCTCGAGACCACGGTCGACCGCCTCGGCGCGGCCGGCCCCGAATGGCGGCGATTCTTCGCGCCGCTGCTCGACCGGGTCGATGACGCGATCTGGCTGTCGCTGGGCGATAAGCGTTCGGTGCCCGCCACCCTGCGCGACGCATCCGGAATCGCGAACGTCGTGAAGTTCGGGCTGCGTCTGCTCTCTCAGGCCAGCCCCGCGTGGAACATTCCCCTGTCCCACGAATCGACTCAGGCCCTGTTCAGCGGTGTGGCCGCGCATGCGATCGGCGGGCTGCCCGCGATGGGCACGGCCGCGACGGCCACGATGCTGTCGACGGTCGCCCATGCCGGGGGCTGGCCGGCTCCCATCGGCGGGTCGCAGGCGATCATCGACGAACTCGTCGCCGACCTCGAAGCCCACGGCGGCAGCGTCACAGCGAATTGCCGCATCGATCATATCTCGGACCTGCCCGCCGCTCGCGCCTATCTGCTCGACACTTCGGCGCTGAACGCCGCACAGATCTTCTCCGGCCTGCTGCCCGCCCGAGTCGACAAGGCGCTGCGCGGCTTCACACACGGCAATGCCGCGGCCAAGGTCGACTTCGTCCTCAACGGCCCGGTCCCCTGGTCCGACCCCGAGGTGGGCCGAGCCGGAACCGTTCACGTGGGCGGCACACGGGCGCAGATGGCCGCCGCCGAGGCGGAGGTGTTGGCCGGGCGCATGCCGCAGCGGCCGGTGTGCCTCGTCTCCGACCCGACCGTCTTCGATCCTTCTCGCGAAGTGGGCGGCCTCCGACCGCTGTGGACATACGCGCATGTGCCCTTCGACTGTCCGCTCGACCCGACCGAGTACATCACCCGGCAGATCGAACGCTTCGCCCCCGGCTTCCGCGACACCGTCGTGGCGACCCATGCCATCCCGGCCTCGGAGATGGCAGCGCACAACCAGAACTACATCGGCGGGGACATCGCCACCGGAGTCGTCTCCTTCTACCGCATGATGGCCCGGCCGCGCCTGAGCTGGGACAACTACAGCCTCGGGGTGCCAGGCGCATTCCTGTGCTCGGCGGCGACCCCGCCGGCGCCCGGCGTCCACGGGATGAACGGCTGGTTCGCCGCCCGACGTGCGCTCAAGACCCGGTTCGGGATCGCCGAGGCACCCAGCTTGGCGCCGGGCGACTGACCACGCAGACCGGCTCAGTCCCGCACCCACCGGTCGGCGGCGTCGTCGTAGTGCCATTCGGCCACCTCTGTAACGGTGTCGACGACGACGTTCAGCCAGAACGTCGTATCCGGATGCCACCCGGCCATGAGGCTCGCGGTCCGATCATCGGTGTTCCCTCTCGTGGGCACAGTCTCGGAATCACCGCCGAGGCTGCTCGCTCCGACATCGATGACGGCGCCTGCTGTGCGCAGATAGCCGGCGAGGCCGACATGGACTCCGTCGAATTCCTCGGCCACGCGCGACCAATCGGGGATGACCCAGCGTCCTCTGCGTTCCGTCGCTTCGAACCACACCTGACGTCGCTGGGCGGTGACGTCGAGCGGATAGGTCAGACAGAGGTCTGCCCAATCCTGTGGCCGGCGGATCTCGACGATGCGAGCATCTGGGCGCAGCCGCAGACGGCACGCGCGGGCGCGTTCGAGACCGAAATCGTCTTCGACGAGTTCGACGCCGATCACGGTGCCGTCCGGCCAGGTTCCCGTCGACGCCCACAGGCCGCGCGGAGGGGTCGACCACCATTCGCCGCTGATCTCGTAACCGGGGTTCTTCGCGAAATCGTGACGGTACTCGGTTTCGGTCGTGAGGACATGTCCGAGCCATTCGTCCAGGCCCCAGGACGGTTCGACTCCGTCCCCGGTCGAAGCTGGCAACAGATCGGTCAGCGCGATCGCAGAGCTACCGCTCGACGTGTCGACGGCGCCCAGCGAACGGTCGAACACCGCCGGCGGCCCCTCGCGATGGTCCGCATCGTCCCAGGCCAGAGCCCATTGGTTCTCCAATTCGAGCGGCTCGGACCACGCATCGAGCAGACCCGTGGCGATGAGCGCCTCGGCGAAGGGACGCAGAGCCTCACGCACTTCGGAGTCGGCAGCGATCTGGTCGTCCCCGTGCGGGGGCTGCCAGTACATGGCACCGCTGATGACCTCCGCCATTGCGTCTTCGAGATCGGCCTGATCCGGGGCCCGGGGTGTGACCGCTCGCAGCTTTTCGGCGACCTCGGCGGCCGTCATCGCGCCCTGGGCCTGATCGGCAAGGCAGCTGCCGATGAAGACAGCACGGCGGAACTCGTCCAAAGCCCGCGCGTCAGCAGTGAGCGGCTCAGCCTGCTCGTTGAATTCGTCATCACGACCGATCTGAGCCATCCTGAACACGAGCGAACGTCCCCGCGGGGACGCCAGCAGATCCTCAGAAGTCAGGCAATCATCCGGTGGGGTTCGATCATCGTCTGGGATGCTCATGCGTCTCAGACTAGACGCTCTGTCCGCCGCGTCACGGAACATGATCGAATCGGGCACAGATTGTCGGGCGGTGGGTGTCTCAAGGGGGGAAACATGGTTGAGCGAAGGGAGACACCGTGATCGCCGAACTCAACTCGCTCATCGACATCATCGAATCGATGCTGTCTGAACACTCCGACGACGGCTGGACAGAGGGATCTGCCGTCGATGTCGGTGAACTGGCGCGACGGCTCGGCACCACCGAGTACCACCTCCGGCGGATGTTCTCGTCGCTTGCAGGCATGCCGCTCTCCGAGTACGTCCGCCGACGTCGGATGACCCTCGCCGCCGCCGACGTCATCGGCGGTGAGGACCTGTTGAGCGCTGCCGTTCGGCACGGCTATGGCTCGGCCGAAGCTTTCGGCCGAGCCTTCCGATCGGTCCATGGGGCAGGCCCGTCCCAGGTTCGGCGAAACGGCGGCCCACTTCGCAGCCAACCGAAGCTCAGGCTCCGCCTGACGATCGAAGGGAGTTCATCCATGGACACTCGAATCACCGACCGACCGGGCTTTAAGCTCATCGGCCATTCCAAGCGCGTGCCTCTCATCTACGAAGGGGAGAATCCACATATCCGCGAGCTCGTGACCTCTCTGCCGCCGAGCGAGCACACCCGTCTCAAATCACTCTCGACCGTCGAACCTGCGGGGCTTCTGCAGGTCACGGACGATGTCGATCCGGACTATCGGGAAGGAACCGAGCTCACGTACCTGCACGGGGTCGCGGCCTCGAACACTGCTGCGGTGCCGGACGACCTCGACGTCATCGCGGTCGACGCAGGCGCCTGGGCGATCTTCACGACCTCTGGGCCGTATCCTGCGGAACTGCAGGAGACGTGGGCGGCCACCGCGAGCGACTGGTTCCCGTCGAACCCGTGGAGACTGCGTCCCGGCCCATCGATCGTGTCGATCATCGATCGGGCTGAGGATTTCAGTACGGCCGCGACTGAGCTGTGGTTGCCGGTCGAGCGGGAGTGATGGCAGCCTCGGCTGACCGTCACACGTGTGCTGAAGACCCGGCGAACCGCTTCGGAACCAGCTTCTCCAGGGGCAGGAACGCCGCCCAGCAGATGACTGTCGGCAGGAAGTGGATGCCGAGTGCCAGATAGGTGAGGAGGTGGAAGAGGCAGAAGAAGACGACGACTCCGTAGAGCCACTTCCCCTTGACGAACAGGGCGATCGGCGAGAGGAACTCGAATGCGAGCGTCGCCCACTGCCCTGCGATGAGGAACCCGGGCATGTCGAGGAAGGGCTTCGACCATTCGGCTCCACGCCGCATGAGCGCCCAGATGATGACCGCGCCGTTGCCCCAGTCGGCGATGTTGCCCGAGGCGATCCACTTCATCACCGCCGAGTAGAAGTAGGTGAGCACGACCGAGATCTGCACGATCCGGAAGGCCCATCCCGCCCGCGCCGAGGCAGAGTGCACATCGCGGAACCGTGCGGTTCCGATCGTCGGCAGGACGAGGGCTGCGATGACGAGCGCCATGTGGTCGTGGGCGACGTAGCCGTACCCCTGGGTGTAGAGCATCCAGGTACCGAAGCTGAGTGCGGCGATCCAGCCGCTGAGGCGCTGGAGGATTCCGATCGCGGCCAGGAGCGCGGAGACGATGATCACGGCCAGCAGGATCTGCGCGCCGAGGACGCTCACGGGCGGGATGTGGAGGAACCGTGCCAGCCACAGCGGCTGGTAGAGCTCAGGAGTCCATCCGTGCGGGATGACGTCACCGGAGATCGTGAGCACGTCGATGATGATGAAGACGTAGATGAAGACTCGGAACACGGCGACGCGGGCCAGGGGGATCTCGGGCATGAACCAGCGCAGGAAGCGGTTCCGGCGCCCCGCCTCGGCGGTGGTCAGCGTCGGGGTCCCCGACGGGTTCTGCGCTTCGCTGCGGGGCTGCGGCGCGGGCAGGCTCCGATCGTTCACCGGACCTCCCAGTTCGCGAGCTCCGTGAGGGTGGGTTCGCCGACGCTGCGGCCGTTCTCCAGCTGGGTGGTGGTGCGGCAGAGGATCATCTCCTCGGGCTTCGGCTCGTCGGGATGCAGGCGGACGTAGGAGTCGGCGAGGGTCTGGAGGAGTTCGGGGTGGGAGACGACCCGATCGATCTGGGATTCGATGTCGCCTCGCTCGATGCCGACGGTCGCGGTGTTGAAAGCGAGCCGACGCGGCTCGTCCTCACCCGGGAACCGGGCTGAGATGCACGTGGAATTCACGGTTCCATCGAGGTCCTTGGCCGTGGCGTACTGGGTGAGCGAACCGAGCGGGAAGAAGTCGTTGGTGTTGAGGAACTGCCCGCAGGTGAGGATGATGAGGGCGACCGCGGTCACGCCGATCCGCCACCCGATCGAGAGCCTGGTCAGCGGTCGGTGACGTGGGACCGTCACGCTCCGCCGAGCGGACGCGCCGGTGTCGTCGGCATCGTCGGTGCCTGCGGGCTCTCGCCTCGCCAGCAGCCGATGCTTCTTCTCGTCCATGCGCTATGGGGATCATTCTCTCGGGGCCGATCGTACGCAGACCATCGTAGCGCCCCGCCTCATCAGGAGCCGCGCGCGTAGAGGTTGAGCTGCTCCCACCCCGCCGCATATTTCTGGAACGCTGCCACCGCGGACTCGGTGTCGTCATTGCTCAGCGCAGTCACCCAGGAGTCGACGAGCTCAGGGGCCTCGCTCGGCCACAGCACATCGCTCATCCCGCCGAGGTCGAGCTCGAGGATCGAGTTCATATCGAAGCTGTCGATCCACTCGGCCAGGGTCGCGGTCTGCTCGACCATGTCGACGACCTTCGAAGTGTCCGAGATCGTCTCCGATGCCCATTCCATCCGCGCCGAGGCGGCCAGGATATCCGTGCGGATGAGCACTCGCAGCCCGGTCTCGGTCTCGTCGGTGATGATCTGGTCCTCGTTCAGGGAGAAGAACAGCCACCACGACGGCGGCACGTCCCAGGCCGAGACGCGAGTGAAGATCCGTGTGTCCTTCGCGTCCTGCAGCCACTCGGCGCGGCGGCTGGCCGCCCGCCTGCGCGCGGACTTCGGAGCGATGATGTCCAGGGTCGCCTTCGAGGTGTGCTCGGTCAGCGACTCGAGCGCCTCCCATCCGCGGATGTCCTCCTGCGCGGGGCAGAAGCGATCGACTCCGTCCGATGTCTGAGACGCGGGAAGGAAGATCGGAGTGCGGCGGAACGAATCGGCCACAGGGTTCGGAGGCAGGGAGATCAAGCGCTTGTCGGCGTCCTCGGAGATCTGCTCCTCGATGCGCGCGCGGTTGTCTTCCACCTGTCTGTCTTGCAATTCGGAATGCACCACGAGTGGTTCGAAGATCCGCAGGGTGACAACATAATCGCGTCGGTAGGCCATGGGTTCAGCCTATCCAAGGTCGGCTCGCAAAATGGAACTTCCCAGTGCGAACAGGTAGGATTTAAGCGCATAGCAGAGATCTAGTCCGGGGCCATCCGCCCCACATGACGACGGAGGGGGTCACGCCAGTGGGTCGCGGCCGCGCAAAGGCAAAGCAGATCAAGGTAGCTCGGAAGCTCAAGTACTACAGCCCGGATACCGACCTTGATCGACTCCAGCAGGAACTGGGTTCCGATTCTCGCAAGTCGGACTCGTCCGATCCATATGACGATGATCCCGACTACTCCGCCTACGCCGATAAGTACAACGTCGACGATGACGACGAGTACGAAGACGACTGAGCGCAGGGCGCATCCGGCACCAGCCGCACAGTGCTGAGACGCCGACGAATCGACACCACTGAGGGCGGGGACTGCGGTTCCCGCCCTCAGTCGTCTGCCGAGACTCCTGCCGAGTCGTCTGCTTGGGCATCCCGCACCGCTGTTCGCACCCCCTCGTGCAGGAACACGAGGGTGTGCAAGCATCGGTGCGGGATGCTCCCGGAAGACGCCGCTCAGACGCCGCTCGGACCCGCAAGACCCTGCGAAGCACGGCGGTTGCCGGCGGCTACTGGAGGATCGCGGCGCCGCCGTCGACGCCCTTGGCGCCCTGCACGTAGCAGGGATCGGCGGCCAGCGCACCGTCGTCGGCGGAGACTTCGCCGAGCACCCAGGCCCCGGGGCTGGCGGCGATGACACCGTCGACCGCGGACGGGTCGACGACGAGCACCATGCCGACACCGAGGTTCCAGGTGCGTTCGCGGTCTGCCTGCGGCACTCCGCCCAGATCGCCGAGCACCGAGAACACCGCCGGCACCTCCCAGGACGAACGGGACATCCTCGCCACGAGGCCCTGCGGGAGCACGCGGGCCACATTGGCCGACAGTCCCCCACCGGTGACATGGGAGACCGAGTGCACGGCTCCGGGCAGAGCATCGAAGAGAGCGGCGAGCTCACCGGTGTAGACGTGGGTGGGAACGAGCAGCTCTTCACCGAGGGTGCGGCCGAATTCCTCGACCTGCCTGTCCAGGCCCCAGCCTGCCTCGGCGATGATGTGGCGGACCAGCGAGTAGCCGTTGGAGTGGATGCCCGAGGACGGCAGGCCGATGAGGACGTCGCCGTCGCGCACCTTCTCTGGTCCGAGCAGATCGGCGGCCTCGACGACGCCGGTGGCAGCGCCGGCGACATCGTATTCGTCGACGCCGAGCAGCCCCGGGTGCTCGGCGGTCTCGCCGCCGACGAGGGCCACACCGGCATTGGCGCAGGCGTCGGCGATGCCGCGCACGATGTCGGCGATGCGTTCGGCCACGACCTTGCCGCAGGCGATGTAGTCGGTCATGAACAGCGGCCGGGCGCCGCAGACGATGATGTCATCGACGACCATGCCCACGAGGTCATATCCGATGGTGTCGTGTTTATCCAGAGCCTGGGCGATGGCGACCTTCGTACCCACTCCGTCGGTGGAGGAGGCGAGCAGCGGACGGTCATAGTCCTTGAGCACGGAGACGTCGAAGAGTCCGGCGAATCCGCCGGTCCCGCCCACCACGTGGGAGTTGTGTGTGGCCGCGACGGCGGTCTTCATCAGTTCGACGGCACGGTCTCCGGCCTCGACGTCGACGCCGGCAGCGGCATAGGTGGTGGACTTCGGGTTCGCGTCGGAACTCAACTCAGCATCCTTTGTCGGCAGGGGTGTTGTTGACGGGAATCGGGTACTCGCCCGAGAAGCAGGCGGTGCACAGCTGACTGCGATCCTGTTGGGTGGCGGCGATCATGCCGTCCAGAGAGATATAGCCCAGGGAGTCAGCGCCGAGGTTGTCGCAGATCTCGTTCGTGGTCAGTCCGTTGGCGATGAGTTCGGCGCGAGTGGCGAAATCGATGCCGTAGAAGCACGGCCACTTCACCGGCGGAGAGGAGATGCGGATGTGGATCTCCTTCGCTCCGGCCTCCCGCAGCATCCGGACCAGTGCGCGCTGGGTGTTTCCGCGCACGATCGAGTCATCGACGACGACGAGGCGTTTGCCCTCGATGTTCTCGCGCAGCGGGTTGAGTTTGAGACGGATGCCCAGCTGACGCAGGGTCTGTGAGGGTTGGATGAAGGTGCGTCCGACATAGGCGTTCTTCATCAGCCCCTGACCGAATGGGATGCCGGAGGCCTCGGCGTAGCCGACGGCAGCCGGGGTTCCCGATTCGGGAGTGGCGATGACGAGGTCGGCGTCGACCGGGTACTCCTCGGCCAGCTGCCGGCCCATCTGGGTCCGGGCGGCGTGGACGTTCTTGCCGGCGAGGAGGCTGTCGGGTCGGGCGAGGTAGACGTATTCGAAGACGCAGCGGGCCTGCTCGGCCTCGGCGAAGCGGTGGGAGCGCAGGCCGTCCTCGTCGATGGCGATGAGCTCGCCGGGTTCGACGTCGCGGACGAACTTCGCACCGACGATGTCGAGTGCCGCGGTCTCCGAGGCCACGACCCAGCCGTTCTCCAAACGACCCAGCGACAGGGGCCGGACCCCGTGCCGGTCGCGTGCGGCGTAAAGAGTGTGCTCGTCCATGTACACGAGCGAGAACGCGCCCTCGACGTGCGGCAGCAGGCTCAGCGCCGCCTCGGTGAGGTTCTCTCCCTGTTCGGTCGCGAAGAGCTCGGTGACCAGGGAGGTGTCGTTCGAGGAGTCCCGGAAGGGCCGGGTCCGTGCGGTCTTCTTCGTCGCCTCCTCGACGACCTTCGTCGCATGGTCGCGACGCGAATCTGCCATGGCTTCGAGAGCGTCGAAGTTCGTGAGGTTGCCGTTGTGGGCCAGTGCCACGGTGCCGAAAGGGGTCGGGCCCAGCGTGGGCTGAGCGTTCTCGAAGGAGGGCGATCCGGTCGTCGAATACCGCGTGTGACCGACTGCGATGTGCCCCTGCAGGAGCTCGAGGTCGCGCTCGTGGAAGACCTGGGAGACCAGGCCCATGTCACGGTAGATGAGGATCTGCTTGCCGTTGCTGGCAGCGATGCCGGCGGATTCCTGCCCCCGGTGCTGCAGGGCATAGAGCCCGAAGTAGGTGAGTTTGGCGGTTTCTTCGCCGGG
The DNA here is from genome assembly GCF_017808105.1 of Brevibacterium renqingii. GTDB lineage: Bacteria > Actinomycetota > Actinomycetes > Actinomycetales > Brevibacteriaceae > Brevibacterium > Brevibacterium renqingii. The sequence continues at coordinate 172,770 of NZ_JADBHF010000009.1, forward strand.
TGCCCAGACTCCGAACACACCGCATTCGTCCTGCGGTCCGCGGTCCTGGGGGTCGATTTCGTGCGTCAGCTGCCCGTCTCCTCTTGCCACGAGTGAAATTGTCTCATACTCGCACGCCCGCGCAGCCGCAGTGGTCAGACTGTGGAACGGCGCTCAGACTGTGGAATCCGGGGCGGGACCGCGGTCGGCTCGTCCGTCGTCGGGGTCATCGGCGTCGGTCGGCGCATCGGTCGCATCCGCCGCGGCGTCCGCAGCGTCCGGGTCCTCCCCGCGGGCTTCGGCCAAGCGACGCCGAGCGACTTCCTTGGGATCGTCGACCATGTCGATCTGCGCATCGACCCGGTACTCTCTGGCCCTCTTGCGTCCCGCCCAGTCGAGGATGAGCGCGAAGAGCCCGCCGAGGAACAGACCGGCGGTGCCGAGGACCAGCAGCATCAGGCCCATCCCCTTCGACACCGTGTACCCCATCGGCATGTCCTCCGGGTCGACGAAGACCGCGAGGATTCCGGCGAGGATGACGCCGAGCACCGCGCCGATGCCCATGAACACCGAATACTTGGGGCTGCGACGGACGGCGACGTCGATCTGGTCCTTCATGATCTCCTTGGGCACGGGGCCGCGCACGGCCGCGGGGACACCGGGGAAGCACCCCGGCACAACAGGTCGCGAACAGTCTAGTCGAGTCAGTCTGAGCCTCCTCCCAGGCAGTCTCACACCGGCTCCCATAAACTGGACACATCCAGCTGACCGGTTCACGAGACAGAGGTTCTGATATGTCCCATACGATCATCGTCGGCATCGACGGTTCCGACAACGCACGCTGTGCCCTGCAGTGGGCGATCTCGCACGCGCAGAGGACCTCCTCCGAGATCCGCATCGTCTCTGCCTACACCGTCCCCGGAGTCACCATGGGTCAGGCCGACATCGTCTACCCCGCCGACTTCGACGAGGCAGTGAAGAAGGCTGTATCGGACATCGCCGAGGCGGCCGCCGACTCGGTCACGTCGGCCGGGGTCCCCGTATCGACGACGATCGTGCCCGGCGACGCCTCGGGGGTGATGGTCGAGCACTCGAAGAACGCCGATCTCGCCGTCGTCGGTGCGCGCGGCCGCGGCGGTTTCGCCGGTCGCCTGCTCGGCTCCGTGGCCCTGGCCATGCCCGCGCACTCACACTGTGCCACGGTCGTCATCCCGAGCACCTGGCCCACCCGTGTCATGCCCGAGCGCCCGCTGCCGATCGACCAGCCCGTGCGCTCACAGGATGTCCCGAGCGCCGAGGCGGACGGACGCCGGCGTCCCGATTTCTCCGGTGAGATCGTCGCCGCGGTCGATCCCTTCGAAACCGACACACCGGTCCTGCGGGCGGCCGCCGCCCAGGCCGCGATCTACGGCACACCACTCCACCTCGTCGGTGTCACCGCCACCCACATCCTCTCGCCCGAATGGATGCCCAGTCAGGAGCATCTGGTCCGGATGTACGACGAGGCGGAGAGATCCTTCGCAACCGCCGTCGAGGGTCTGCGGAGAGACTTCCCCGAGCTCGACGTCCGGTTCTCGATCTTCGACGCACCCGCCACCGAGGTGCTCGTGTCCGCCACCTACACCGCGGATCTCGTGGTCATCGGCTCCCGCGGTCGCGGCGGATTCGCCTCCACCGTCCTCGGCTCGACTTCGCAGGGGGTGCTCTCCCACGCCGTGTGCCCGGTGCGTGTGGTGCGGGTGACCAGGCGCCAGCCCACGCGGCGCCGCTGAGGAGGATCGGCCGCGTCCTCAGCCGAGGGCGATGAACCCGATTCCCGTGACGACGACGAGGGCGCCGGCGAGCTTGAGCGCGATGTTCTTCTCCCCGAAGAACCACCAGGCCAGGAGTGTGCCGATGATGATCGAGGTCTCGCGCACGGGGGCGACGAGCGCCACCGGAGCCTGCTGCATCGCGAACAGCACGAGCACATAGGCCAGGGGCGAGAGGATCGCCACGGTCATGAGAGCCCGCTTGTGTTCGCGGAGGATCGCACGGAAGTCCTCTCGTCGTGCGGCACCTCCCGGCAGCCCGATGATGCCGGCGGTCATGAGCACACCGACGCAGGCCTCCGAGACGGCGAAGTAGAGCAGCGGGGACTCGCTGATGTGGTTGACCGCGAAATCGTCCCACAGGGTGTAGCAGGCGATGAATGCCCCGATCAGCCCGCCCCACGCGAGGCCCCGGCGCAGCCCGGAGCCGCTCGTGGGTCCTGCGCCGCCGGCTCTCGGGCGGATCGTGACGACTGCGATGCCGGCGATGACGGTGAAGGCGCCGAGCACCTCGGTCAGCGTGGGGCGCTCGCCGAGGAGGGCCACGGCGATGATGATCGTCACCACCGGCCCGGTCCCCCGCGCCGTCGGGTAGACCACGCCCAAGGGAGCGTGGTCGTAGCCGGACTGCAGGGACACCGAATAGGCGATGTGGAAGACGGCGCTGAGCGCGGCCGCTCCGACCAGTGCCCAATTCAATGGCTGCGTCCCGGAGGCGATGATGACGATCGCGACCGGGATGAGGAGGACCGCCGAGAGCCCGTGGTAGGCCAGCACGAAGGCATAGCCCTTGCCGGTCACCGACTTCGCGGCCAGGTTCCACAGCGCGTGGGCGACCGAGGCGATGAGGACGAGACCGAGCACCGGGAACGTCATCGGGCCACCTGCTTCCGACAGGCCGGGTGGCGCCGCGGACGCTCCTGCCGCATCCCCAGCTGCGCGTTCACAGCTTGATGGCGACGGTCTTCGTCTGCGTGTACTCGTCGAGAGCCTCGATGGACTTCTCCCGCCCGTAGCCGGACTTCTTGAACCCGCCGAAGGGAAGCTCGACTCCCCCGCCGGCCCCATAGGTGTTGACGAAGATCTGTCCGGCCTCGACTTCGGCGGCCACCCGGTGGGCGCGGGAGATGTTCTGCGTCCACAGTGCCGTGACGAGGCCGTAGTCGGTGCCGTTGGCCAATGCCACGGCCTCATCCTCATCGGCGAAGGGCATGGTCACGACGACGGGACCGAAGACCTCCTCCTGAGCGATCCGCGACTGCGGGTCCACGGAGTCGACGAGGGTCGGGGTGATGAAGGCACCTGCGGCAAGATCATCGGCCAGTCCCTCCGGCCGCCGATCGCCGGTGACGATCTGCCCCGAGTCGACCTCGGCGAGGAAGCCCTCGACCCTCTCGTGCTGTTTGGCCGAGATCAGGGGCCCGAGCATCGGGTCGTCGAGGCCGTAGCCGATGGTCACCTCGGACATCGCCGCGGACATCTTGTCCACGACCTCGGCGTGGACGTCGCGGTGGACGAGGAGTCGGGACCCGGCCGAGCAGGTCTGCCCGGCGTTCTGGATGATCGAGCGCAGAAGGGACGGTATCGCCGCATCGACATCGGCGTCGGCGAAGACGATGTTCGCTGATTTCCCTCCGAGCTCGAGGACCGTGGGCACGACCCTCTCGGCGGCGGCACGGGCGATGGCGGATCCGGTCTGGGTGGAGCCGACGAAGCCGAGATGGGCCACGCCAGGATGCGCGCTCAGGGCCGCTCCCGCCTCGGCGCCGAGGCCGGTGACGACGTTGAACGCACCCGCCGGGAAGCCGACGGAGTGGATCAGCTCGGCCAGCCGGACGGTCGATCGCGGAGTCTCGTCGGCGGGTTTGGCCACAGCGCAGTTGCCCGTGGCCAGGGAGGTGGCGGCGGCTCGACCGATGAGCTGGAGCGGATAGTTCCAGGCCACGATGTGCCCGGTCACCCCGTAGGGTTCGCGCCGGGTGTAGACGTGCATGTCATCGGCCATCGGGATCGTCTGCCCGTAGTAGGACTCGATGGTGTGGCCGTAGAACTCGAAGTAGCGGGCGCAGACGTCGACATCGGCATAGGCCTGTGTGACCGGTTTGCCCGTGTCCTCGGATTCGAGGCGGGCGAGTTCGTCGCGGTTGGCCGTGATCACGGCTGCCGTGGCCACGAGCAGGGCCGAGCGCTGCTGCGGGCTCGTGCGCTTCCACTCCCGCTGCGCCTTCGCCGCTGCCACGACGGCGCGGTCGACCTCGTCGGCGCCTCCTCGGGAGACGTCGCCGAGGTGGCCGCCGGTGGCCGGGTCGATGTTCGGATAGGTGATGAGGGAGGGCACATGCCGCCCGCCGATGAAGGACGTCGTCTGGGTGATCTGGGCGCTCATCGTCGATCCTCGAGTTCTGCCGTGGTGAAGAGCGGGAGGTGCTCGCTGAGGTCGGCTCGGGTGCCCGAGGCCTCGATGCCGCCTCCGGCGAGCGCGGTGGCGAAGTCGGTGCGTCCGGTGACGAGCTCCAGCCATACCCCGGCGGAGGTCTCGACGACGTTCGGCGGCGTGCCGCGGGTGTGGCGGGGGCCGGCGATGCACTGCGTGACCCCGAACGGCGGGACGCGGACCTCGACGCTGTTGCCTTCGGCGCGGGCGGCGAGCTCTTCGAGGGTGAACCGCACGGCCGTGGCGATGGTCGAACGGTCGGCCGGGGCGGCGTCGAGGGCCGCCTGCGCCGCCCACATCTCCAGTGCATTGCGCCCCTGGTCGGGGTCGATCCTTCTGCGAATCGCCATCAGTCCCTCTTCCTCTCACGGATTCTGGCAACATCTTCCCCGAGCGCCAGCCGCCCGACAACGTTCGTCCGCCCTTCGGAATCCGTGCCGCCGGTGACCGGGTCCGTGATCGCTGCGATGACAGCGGCCAGGTCCTCGTCGCTGACGCCCGCCGCCGAGGCGGAGCCCGGGCCGAGGTCGAAGGCTCCGGCGCGCTCGAGGAGGGTAAGCGCGACGAGTCCGGTCGCCCGTGACGAACCGTCGAGGCATTTGAGCGCCACCGAGTATCCGGACCTCGTGGCCATGACGATGACGCCTTCGGCCCCGCCCTTGGCGAACACGCCGAGGCGGTCGATGACGGTCGAATTCGGCCGACCGTGGCCTTCGATGGCCCAGGGGCCGGCGAACACCGCATCGATGAGGGTCGTCGCGTGCTCCGCGTAGGCCCTCCAGGCGGCCGGGGCGGAGGCGCCCTCGGTCGAACCTCCCGTCCCCACCACGCGGCCGATGGCCCGAGCCAGGCCGGTGAGGCTGAGCGCGAACACCGGGGCTCCGCAGCCGTCGACCCCGACGGCGGCCGGCGTCTCCCCGGCGAACGCCTCGACGACCTCGGCGACGCGGGCCTGCACGGGATGGTCGGCGGAGAGGTAGGTGGACGTGTCGGCGTCGATCGCCCGGGCAGCCATGAGGAAGGCCGTGTGTTTGCCGGAACAGTTGAAGTAGAGCGGAGACCTCGGGTCCGTGTCGGGCTCTCCCGCCGCGCGCAGCTCCTCCTGCAGGCGGCGGCGGAACGCCCCGTCGGCGGGGTGGACGGACGGGCACTGCAGATCCTCGACTCCGAGTCCTGCGGACTCGAGCATGGACTCGACGACCTCGACGTGCCCGGACTCCGAGCGGTGGGAGGCCGTGGCCAGGGCCGCCGCCGGGCCGGAGATGTCGGCGCCGAGGCTCATCGCCGCGATCGCCTGCAGCGGCTTGAGGCTCGAACGGGTGAACACGGGCACTTCGGGGGCACCGAGGCGGATCACCGGCGACCCTTCGGGATCGAGGACGACGGCGGATCCGATATGACGGGATTCGGTGAATCCGCTGCGTATGACGACGGCGAGCTCAGCGGCTTGTGCGCGGGTGAAAGTCGAACTGGTCACGCACTCAAGCCTACGACCCTTTAGGCTGGTGGCGTGAAGGTTCTTGTCATCGGTTCGGGCTCCCGTGAACACGCCCTCGTCCTCGCTCTCTCACGCGACCCGCAGGTCGACGCCGTCATCGCCGCACCCGGCAATCCGGGGATCGCTCAGATCGCCCACACCGAGGCCGTCGATGCCTCGGACGCGGCCGCGGTGACTGCTCTGGCCGAATCGCTCGACGTCGACCTCGTCGTCATCGGCCCCGAGGCGCCCCTGGTCGCCGGGGTCGCCGACGCCCTGCGCGAGGCTTCGTTCCCGGTCTTCGGGCCGAGTTCGGAAGCGGCCGTGCTCGAAGGCTCGAAGGCCTTCGCCAAGGAGGTCATGGAGTCGGCGAACGTGCCCACCGCGCGCACCGTGGTCGCCTATTCCGTCGACGAGGCGGCCGCCGCACTGTCCGAGTTCGGTGCCCCGCACGTCGTCAAGGCCGATGGTCTGGCGGCCGGCAAGGGCGTCGTCGTGACTTCGGACCGTGAGGAGGCGCTGAGCCATGCGGCTTCCTGCCTCGAGGTCTCCGACCGGGTCGTCATCGAGGACTACCTCGACGGCCCCGAGGTCTCCCTCTTCGTCCTCTGCGACGGTCAGCACACGCTGCCGCTGGCCCCCGCGCAGGACTTCAAACGCATCGGCGATGGGGACACCGGTCCGAACACCGGCGGCATGGGCGCCTACTCGCCCCTGCCGTGGCTGCCCGAAGGCACCGTCGACGAGATCATCGACACCGTCGCCCAGCCCGTCGTCGACGAGATGGCCCGCCGCGGCACCCCGTTCACCGGCCTCCTCTACTGCGGGCTGGCGCTGACGTCGCGGGGACTGCGCGTCGTCGAGTTCAACGTCCGCTTCGGCGACCCCGAGACCCAGTCCGTGCTCGCCCGACTGAGGAGCCCCCTGGGGCAGACCCTCCTGGCCGCAGCCGAGGGCCGGCTCGACGAGGTCGGCGCCCTCGACTGGGATCCGCGCGCTTCGGTCACCGTGGTCATGGCCGCCGAGAACTATCCGGGCGCCCCGGCCACCGGCGACATCATCCGCGGACTCGACACCGCCGGAGCTCTGACCGACATCAGCGTGCTCCATGCGGGCACGAAGCTGGCGACCGGCCCCAGCGGCGGCTTCGCCCCCGAGGACGCCGTGATCACGAAGGACATCGCCGAAACCGGTGACATCGTCACCTCCGGCGGCCGGGTGCTCTCCGTGGTCTCCCTCGGCACGGACCTCACCGAGGCCCGGGAGAAGGCCTATGCGGCCGTCGACGAGATCAGATGGGACGGTCAGCAGCACCGGAAGGACATCGCCGAGGCGGCCGCGGCCGGGCGCATCGAACTGGCCGGCATCTACGGCGCACCGGAAGCAGCGGTCCCCTCGGGGGCGTCGGACGCCTCGACGACGTCGGGCGGGATGGCCGCACCCGATCTGCCGGGGTGGACTCATGTGTATTCGGGCAAGGTCCGCGATCTCTACATCCCCGAAGGCGCCGCCGATGCCGCGAGCGCCGAGTCCCTGCTCATGGTCGCCAGCGACCGGATCTCGGCCTATGACTGGGTGCTCGACTCCGAGATCCCGGACAAGGGCAAAGTCCTCACGGGGCTGAGCCTGTGGTGGTTCGACCAGCTCGCCGACGTCATCGGCAACCATGTCATCAGCTCGGATGTGCCCGAGGCGGTGCGCGGTCGCGGGCTGATCGTTGCGAACCTGTCGATGCTGCCCGTCGAATGCGTCGCCCGCGGCTACCTCACCGGCTCCGGCATGGCCGACTATCGGGCAGCGGGCTCCGTCTGCGGCGTCCAGCTGCCTGCCGGGCTCGAGGAAGCCGACCGCCTCGAACCTCCGATCTTCACCCCGGCGACGAAGGCCGCTCTCGGCGAACACGACGAGAACGTCAGCTTCGATCGGGTCGTCGAGACCGTCGGAGCCGAAGCCGCGGAGAAGCTGCGCAGCCTCACGGTCGACATCTACCAGCGCGCCGAGGCTATCGCCCGCGAACGCGGAATCATCCTCGCCGACACGAAGTTCGAGTTCGGCACCCTGCCCGACGGCACGATCGTGCTCGGCGACGAAGCGCTCACCCCGGACTCCTCCCGCTTCTGGGACGCCGACGGCTACGCTCCCGGGCAGACGCAGGCGAGCTTCGACAAGCAGTTCGTCCGCGACTGGCTGACCGAGGAGTCCGGCTGGGACAGGTCCTCGGACACCCCGCCGCCGGCTCTGCCGAACGAGGTGGTCGAGAAGACCCGCGCACGCTACATCGAGGCCTTCGAGAAACTCACGGGGCAAACCTTCCCCGGCTGACGCGCTCCGGCTTTGCCGCCGGAGCCCTCCTTCGAGCCGCCTTCCCACTCCCTCCCCGCCGCGCGGCCCCGAACACGCCACGCCTCCCTCGTCCTGCGGATATCGCAGGGTGAGACACCGATCCAGCGTTGACAGCAATTGCCATTGCACTTTCCGTCCATGATCGTCATTTACCGCAACGGATTCGGTGGATTCACCGTTCTTCTTCCGCTATGGTGACTTAACAGTGATTCAGGACACAGCCTCGGGCCTGTCCTCACTCCCCGGTCGCTCGACCGGGAATGTCCCTGCGGGACGCGGACTCCGCGGCCCGCCCGAGCTTCGACAACGCAGTCGGGAGGCAGCAGTGGATCTCGATATCCTCGACGTCACCATCTTCGACGGGCATGCGCTCCGTCCTGAGAGCCGGATCAGTGTCCGGGACGGGCTCATCACCGAGATCGGCACGGGAAGCGCGGCGACGCCCGCGGCCCGCACCATCACCGCCGCCGGCCGCCTGCTCACCCCCGGTTTCGTCGACGCCCACGTGCATACGACCTTCGGCGGCCAGGAGTCCCTGGCCTGCGACCTCAGCCAGGCGGACGGCCTCGAGGAGTCCCTGGAGACTCTGCGCCTGTATCTGGCCAGGACCGAGGGGTGGGTCACCGGCGGCGGCTGGTCGATGGCCGACTTCCCGGGCGGTGCTCCGACCGCTGAGATCCTCGACGAGGTCGCCCCGCACCGTCCGATCATCCTGCTCAGCGCCGATCACCACTCGGCGTGGGTCAATCGGGCGGCCATGGCCATCGCCGGCATCGACATCACCACCCCGGACCCGGCGGGCGGAGTCATCGTCCGCAGCGAGCTGGGCGAGCCCACCGGATGCCTGCACGAAGCGGCCATCGACCTCGTCGGCGCACACGTCCCGCCCGCCGATGATGCGACCATCCGAGCTGGTCTGCTCGCCGGCCAGACGTACCTCCACGGGCTCGGGGTCACCGCGTGGATGGACGCCATCATCGGCGACTACTCCGGTCACCGCTCCCCTTTCGACTCCTATGTCGCCGCCGAGGCGACCGGGGAGCTCGCCGCCGAGGTGGTCGGGAGCCTGTGGTGGCCCCGCGACGTCACCGACATCGACGCGGAAGTGGAGCGCCTGCTGGCGCTCAGACGCGGGGAGGGAAGGTTCCGCACCACCTCGGTGAAGTTCATGCTCGACGGCATCGTCGAATCCCGGACGGCCGCGATGAGCCGCGAATACTCCTGCTCCTGCGGCGGTTTCGGCACGAGCTACTTCACCCGCGAGCACCTCGAGGCCTCCTTCGCCGCCCTCGACGCCGCGGGCTTCGACATCCACTGCCACGCGATCGGCGATGCCGCGGTCGGAGCCGCACTCGATGCCTTCGCAGCCATCGGCTCCGTCCCCACCTCCGATCGCCGCCACCACATCGCCCACGTCCAGGTCGTCGATCCCGTCGACGTCCCCCGCTTCGCCGAACTCGGAGTCACCGCGAATCTGCAGGCGCTCTGGGCGTGCTTCGACCAGCAGATGATCGACCTCAACATCCCGTTCCTCGGCCCCGAGCGCACCGGCTGGCTCTACCCCTTCGGTTCCTTCGCCCGGGCCGGCGCACACCTGGCGATGGGCTCGGACTGGCCGGTGTCGACGGCGAATCCCTGGGAGGCGATCCACGTCGCACTCAACCGCTCGCACCCCTCGGCCGCCGACACGTCACCGCTGCTGCCCGAAGAGGCGATCGACCTGACGACTGCCCTGCGCGCCTGCACTTCGGGCTCGGCCCACCTGCTGCGTTCGCAGGCCAATGGCCGCATCCGCCTCGGCGCGCCCGCGAACCTCGCGCTGGCCAGCGCGAACCCCTTCGAACTCGACCCGTCCGAGATCAGCACCGTGACCAACGAACTGACCATCTGCGACGGCCGAATCGTCTTCGACGCCGCCGAGGGCGCGCCGCCGACCACTGTCACCCCGACTACCGCTGAAAGGCCATCATGACCACCACAGTCACCGCCGAGACGACACCGGCCACCGGGCTCGACCACCTCGAGATCCAGGGCGTGAAGAAGGTCTTCGGCGACAACACCGCCATCGAACGCCTCGACCTGTCCGTGCACAGGGGCGAGTTCCTCTCCCTGCTCGGCCCCTCGGGCTGCGGCAAGACCACCCTGCTGCGGATGATCGCCGGCTTCGAGACCCCCACCGACGGGGCGATCCTGCTCTCCGGCAAGGACATCGTCTCCCTTCCCCCGCACCGGCGGCCCGTCAACACGGTGTTCCAGTCCTACCTGCTCTTCCCGCACATGAACATCGCCGACAACATCGCCTACGGCCTCAAACAGGCGAAGGTGCCCAAACCCGAGATCGCCCAGCGCGTGCGGGAGGTCCTCGCCCTCGTCCAGATGGAGGACTTCGCCGGTCGGAAACCGGAACAGCTCTCCGGCGGTCAGCAGCAGCGCATCGCGCTCGCCCGGGCCCTGGTCAACCGTCCCCAGGTCCTCCTCCTCGACGAGCCGATGTCGGCCCTGGACCGGAAGCTGCGCGAGGAGATGCAGCTCGAGCTCAAACGCCTCCACACGAAGCTCGACACGACCTTCGTCTTCGTCACCCACGATCAGGACGAGGCCCTGGCCATGAGCGATCGCATCGTCGTCATGTACGACGGGGTCATCCAGCAGATCGGAACCGGTGAGGACATCTACGCGAACCCGACCAACGGCTTCGTCGCCGGATTCATCGGCAAACAGAACTTCATCCCCGCCGAGGTGGCTTCCATCGACTACGGCACCGCGCGGCTGCGCACGGCCAACACCGTCCTGGAGGTCCCCTCGCTCGACCTGCGACCGGCCACCGCGGCCGGGCGGACCGAAACGCTGAGAGCAGGCGAGAGGGTGCGTGCGGCGATCCGACCCGAACGGATCCGGGTCGCTCCGGCCGGGCAGGAGCCCGCGACGGCGAACACCGCCCGCGGGACGGTGATGTCGTACTCCTTCCTCGGCGATGTCATCCAGTACATGATCACGGTCGGCGACAACGACGAGATCCTCGCCCGCGTACCGGCCGCCGGCAGCACACCCCTCAGTGCCGACGCCGAGGTGGACCTGAGCTGGGACGCCGACGCCGTGGCCGTCTACGGATGCGAAGGCGGCTCGTCCTCATCCGACCGTGAAGGCGGTGCCTGAGATGGTGCGCACCGCTGCCGATGTCACATTCCTGGCGCCGCGGGCCGCCTCGGCGAGGCTGACCCGGCGAGCGCTGCTGGCCGGTTTCGGGGTGGTCGGACTCGGTGCTCTGAGCGCCTGCGGCAAGACCACGAAGATGGCGGCCTCGCCTCCTGCCGACGGCGAGATCGAATCGAAGCTCAACCTCTACTCCTGGGGCGACTACGACAATCCCGACCTCATCGAGGCATTCAAATCCGAATACGATGTGCTCGTCCAGGTCGATTCCTACGGGTCGAACGAGGAGCTCGTCGCGAAGCTGTCGACCTCGCGGGGCACCTCCGGGTACGACGTGGTCGTCCCGACCGGGGCGAACATCCCACAGATGCTCAATCACAATCTGCTCCAGGAGCTCGATCTCAGTCTCATCCCGAACTTCGAGCACATGGATCCGAACTTCACGAACCAGTACTTCGATCCCGACAACAAGTACTCGATCTGCAAGGCGTGGGGGACGACCGGGTTCGTCTACAACACGAAGAAGATCACTCGTGAGCTCACCAGCTGGCAGGACTTCATCGACACCGCACAGGACGAGGCTGCGGGGACGACCTCGCTGCTCGAGGATCCCTGGGAGGTCTCGGCGATCGCGCTCTCGGCTCTGGGCTACAGCCTCAACACCGAAGACGAGGGCGAGCTCGACGAGGCCCGCGACATCGTCGTCGACCAGCTCGCCCCGAACACGAAGGCCTATATCGGCAACGTCGCCACCGGAATGATCCAAGGCAGCTTCACTCTGCTGCAGGCGTTCAACGGCGATGCCCGGCAGGGCCTGTACGAGGTCTCGGACCCGGAGAACTGGAAGTTCGTGTTCCCGACCCCCTCGGCGAATCTGTGGACGGACTGCTGGGCGATCGCCACGGGCGCCCAGCACCCGGATGCGGCCCACGCCTTCATCAACCACATGATCTCTCCCGACACGGCCGTCGAACAGCTCGACTACATCGGCTACCCGATCGGGACCAAGGGTCTGGACGAGCAGGCGAAGAAAGCCGATATCGACGAACCGGATCTCATCTTCCCCTCCCAGAAGGTCCTCGACCGACTCGAACCCAGCAAACAGACACCGGCCGATCAGATCCGGACGAAGATCTTCGCCGACGCACAGGCAAGGAGCGGAGCATGAGCACGACCGCGCAACCGAACCGACAGCAGCCATCTCCGACTCCGCCCCGACCGCCCGCCGCACCGTCACCGGGCCGGGCCGAGCGCGGGATCTCCGCGCGCTTCTTCGGCGCCTCGGCGATGTCGTTTCCGACCTGGGCCTATGTGCTGTTCTTCTTCGTCATCCCTGTGGCCCTGGTCGTCTTCTACAGCTTCGGGTACAAACCCGACGAGTTCACGGCCATCGCCACCGACCGGCTGTCGTTCGACCGCTACCCGGAAGCGATGACGACGAGCTTCGTGACGACGTTCTTCGCGACCCTGCGGATCTCGATCCTCGGCACCATCCTGTGCCTGCTCATCGCGCTGCCCTTCGCCTACTGGCTGGCGATCAAGGTCTCTCCGGCCCGCCGCTCGCTGGCTCTGGCGCTGGTGATGGTGCCGTTCTGGACGAACTTCCTCGTGCGCACACTCGGCTGGCAGATCATGCTCTCCCCCGACGGGTTCCTGTCGAACTGGATGCAGGCGCTCGGTCTGCTCGACGGGCCGCTCGACATCCTCTACACTCGCTCGGCGGTCCAGATCGGCGTCGTCTACAACTACCTGCCCCTGATGATCCTGCCGCTGTTCGTGGCCATCGACGCCTCCGGCAAGAAGCTGCGCGAAGCCAGCTATGACCTCGGCGCGGGGAAGGTGAAGACATTCATGCGCGTGACCCTGCCGATGGCGATGCCCGGCGTCGTCTCCGGCTGCCTGCTCGTCTTCATCCCCCTCAACGGCGACTACGTCACGGCGACGGTGCTGGGCGGGGCGAGCGGGTCGATGGTCGGCCAGCTCATCGCCAACCAATTCAACACCGCACAGAACTGGGCGGTCGGTGCGGCCATGGCGATGATCCTCATCATCTCCACCCTGGTCGTCGTCGGTGTCGGGTTCGCACTGCTCAAGCTCGGGCAGACGATCACGGCCCGCCTCAACAGCGTGCCGCTCATGGACGGGAGGGCCTGAGATGCCGAAGAAGAACACATTCGCACGTCGGACGCCGACCGATATCGCCCTTCACGTCTGGGGCATCATCGTCTTCATCTACCTGTTCGTCCCGATCGCGGTGATCATCGCCTACTCGTTCAACAACGGCAAGGTGCTCGCGAACTTCCGCGGCTTCGGACTGCACGCCTATATCAGCGGCATCAACAACGACATCATCATCTCCTCGATCGTCACGAGCCTCCAGGCGGCCGTGGGCGCTGCCATCGTCTCGACGGTCTTCGGCACCCTGGGCGGGGTCGCTCTGGCCCGGGCGCCGAAGGGCGCCTGGTGGGCCTTGGGTCTGACCGCGATCCTCGGGCTGACCCTGGTCACACCCGAGATCGTCGACGGCATCTCATTCCTGCCGTGGTTCGTCACCGTCGGCGTCGACTGGGGCATCACCCCGCTCAACAACGGTCTGGTCAGGCTGATCATCTCCCACGCGATGTTCTCCATGGCGATCGTGACCTTCATCGTCCGCGCCAGGCTCGCCGGCATCGACACCCAGCTCGAGGACGCGGCGGCAGATCTCGGAGCCACCCCGTGGCATCGGTTCAGGGACATCACCCTGCCGATCGCGGCCCCGGGCATCCTCGCCGGAGCCCTGATGTCGTTCACCGTAAGCCTCGACAACACGATCCTCTCGAGCTTCGTCCAGCAGCCCGGCTACACTCCCTGGCCGGTCTACATCTTCTCCGCCGTCCGTGTGGCCCTGCGCCCCGAGGTCGCGGCGATGTCGACGGTGATGTTCTTCCTCACCCTGGCCGCTCTCGGGTTCGTCGGCTTCGTCCTGCGCAAGGCCGGCGGCAATGCCACCGAGATCATCAAGACCATGGCGGGCTGATCCTCGCCGAGGCGGGCCCGCACCCCGGGCGTCGCACGGGAGAATGAGATCCGACGCACGGCAGAGCGCATCTGCCGCACAGACAGAAAGAGATACGACATGGACGTGCACACCGCACTGGCCGACGCTTCGACAGTTCCCTATTGGCTCGACACCGAGCTGCGCCCCACTCCCCTGCCGCCCCTGACCGAGGACCGCAGCGCCGACCTCCTCGTCGTCGGAGGCGGGTACACGGGACTGTGGACGGCGCTGCAGGCCAAGGAGCGCGACCCCGAACGCCATGTCGTGCTCGTCGAGGCGAACTCCATCGGGTGGGCCGCCTCGGGGCGCAACGGCGGATTCTGTGCGGCCAGCCTCACTCACGGCTATGACAACGGCGCGACCCATCTGCCCGAGGAGAACGAGCGCCTCGCACAGCTGGGACGTGAGAACCTCGATGCGATCGAGGCCGCAATTGCCCGGTACGGGATGGACTGCGAGTTCGAACGCACCGGTGAGCTCGATGTGGCGACCGAGGACTATCAGGTGGCCGACCTGCGTGCCGGGCACGACCCCGAGGCCGGTTTCATCTTCTACGATCAGCAGCAGCTGGCGCAGCTGGTGAAGTCACCGACCTACAAGGCCGCACTGTGGGACTCGCGTGAGGTCGCGATGGTCCATCCGGCGAAGCTGTGCTGGGAGCTGCTGCGGGTCGTCCGCGAACTGGGTGTCGAGGTCTACGAGAGCACCAAGGTCACCTCCGTCACCGACCGGAAGTCCACTGTCGAGGTCACGACCGAGACGAACGAGGCGGGTGCCGGGGCGAACGAAGCGGGCAGCCGTGCAACCATCACCGCGAACCGCGTGGCGCTGGCGACGAACGTCTTCCCCTCCCTGCTCAAACGCGTCAGTCTCCACACGGTCCCCGTCTACGACTACGCGCTCATGACCGAACCGCTGACTCCCGAGCAGATGGACTCGATCGGCTGGGAGGGACGCCAGGGCATCGGCGACTGTGCGAACCGCTTCCACTACTACCGGCTGACCGCTGACAATCGGATCCTCTTCGGAGGATGGGACGCCGTCTACCATTACGGGCGCCAGGTGTCGTGGAAGTACGATCAGCGCCCGGAGACCTTCGAGACACTCGCCGAACACTTCTTCGCCACGTTCCCGCAGCTCGAGGGGCTGCGGTTCACCCACAAATGGGGAGGACCGATCGATACCTGTTCGCGGTTCTTCTCCTTCTTCACCACCGCCTACGGGAAGAAGGTCGCCATGGCGGCCGGGTTCACCGGCCTCGGCGTCGGTGCCTCCCGGTTCGCCGGAACCGTCATGCTCGACCTCCTCTCCGGTGAGTCGACCGAGCTGACCGAGCTCGAGATGGTGCGCAGGCTGCCGCTGCCGTTCCCGCCCGAGCCCGCCGCCTGGCTGGGCATCAAGTTGACGACTCGGGCCCTCATCAGATCCGATGAGAACGAGGGCAGGCGAGGTCCGCTGCTCAAGGTCCTCGATGCCGTCGGCATGGGCTTCGATTCCTGAGACGCCGTCCGGGCGGTCCGGCGCGCGAGCGCCCGGGCCGAGGGTCCCCAGCGCTTGATAGACTGTGGGCGAGCGCGGGAGGAACTCCCGAACACTTTCACAAAGGAGCAGAACACGCATGGCACGTGTCGTCGTTGAGGTGATGCCCAAACCCGAGATCCTTGACCCGCAGGGCAAGGCGATCTCCGGCGGACTGACACGCCTCGGCTTCACCGGGTTCGGTGAGGTCCGTCAGGGCAAGAGGTTCGAACTCGAGGTCGAGGGCGAAGCCACCGAGGAGGTTCTCGCCCAGGCCCGCGAAGCCGCGGAGAAGCTCCTGTCGAACCCCGTGATCGAGAACGTCGTCGCCGTGCGCGTAGCCGAGGATGCGTCGTGACCGCTGTCGCTGAGAACCCCACCACCGCCGAGGCGGGGACCGGCTCCGGCATCTCCGTCGGAGTCGTCACCTTCCCCGGGACCCTCGATGACCGTGACGCCGCCCGAGCCGTGCGTCTGGCGGGAGCCGAGCCGGTGAACCTGTGGCATGCCGATTCGACTCTGTCCGGTGTCGACGCTGTCATCCTGCCCGGCGGATTCTCCTATGGTGACTATCTGCGCTGCGGTGCGATCGCGGGCTTCGCGCCGATCATGGAGGCCGTGGTGGCCGCCGCAGGTGCGGGCATGCCGGTGCTGGGCATCTGCAATGGCTTCCAGATCCTGTGCGAGTCCCACCTGCTGCCCGGTGCGCTCATCCGCAATGACCACCAGCATTTCATCTGCCGCGATCAGGACCTCCTCGTCGAGAATGCGGACACCGTCTGGACTGGCGACTACGAGCAGGGTCGGACGATCCGGATCCCGCTGAAGAACGGTGAGGGCGGCTACGTCGCCACCGATGAGGTGCTCGACGAGCTCGAATCGACGAACCGTGTGGTGTTCCGCTACCAGGGGCCCAACCCGAACGGTTCGCTGCGCGACATCGCCGGAATCACGAACGAAGCGGGCAACGTCGTCGGTCTCATGCCGCACCCCGAACATGCCGTCGAGGCCGGATTCGGGCCTGAGGCCGGCGGAGGGGTCGACGGCCAGGGCGTCTTCTCCTCGGCCGTGCGCGCCCTCGTCGCACGCTGATCCCCGAACACCGAGCAGGCCGTCCCCTCTCTCCGGAGGGTGACGGCCTGCTTCGTCGTTCAGCGGTTCCCCGACGAGTCGCCGGTCATCGTTCGAACTGGATGCGACGGCGGGCGAGCAGAATCGCCGCTGCACCGCCGAGGATGAGCAGCCCGCCTGCTGCCAGACCGGTGATCTCGGCACCGGTGCGGGGCATCGAGTCTCCGCCGGAACCGCCCGCGTTGCCCGAATCCGTGCCGGCCCCGGCGCCCGAGTCGCCGCCGGTGACGACGAATCGACCATCCATACCGGTGTCCATGCAGTTCGCCTTGACCCGATAGGTCCCGACATAGGCCTGCGGGTCGTCGGCGAGCCCGTAGACCTGTACCCCGGCGACTCCGTCATCGTCGCCCCGGGCCGTCTGCTCGTAGAGCTTCGTGTCGAAGTCCTCGGTCCAGACTTCGAACTGCACCCGGGCGTCCGGTTCGCAGTCGGTGACGGTGAGCATCACGCCCTTGTCACGGTTGACGAAGTCGGCACCGGAGATCGTCGCGGGCTCGACCGACAGAGTCGGGTCGACCACGCTGCCGTCATCGGTGACGGTGAAGGCGGCCTCGGCACTCTGGTCGCCGCAGGACGCAGTCACCAGGAACTCACCGACCCAGGCTGTGCCGCCGTCGCCTCGGGGCACGAATTCCGCATAACCGGCAGCATCCTCCCCCGCCTTCTGCGATTCCTCCCAGATGACGGTGTCGGGATCGTCGGCGGAGCTCACGCGGAAGTCCACATCGGAGTCGACGTGACAGTTGACCATCGTCATGTTCACTCCCCCATCGAGGAAGTCGGCGAGAGGCTGCGACTTCGGTGAGACCCTCAGGTCAGCCTCCGGGATGCCTCCGTCCGTCACGGAGAAGCCCGCTTCGGCGGAGTGGCCACCGCAGTCGGCCTGCACGACGAAGTCGCCGATCCACCCGTCAGCGCCGGTACCGGGCAGGAATTCCGCCGAGGCGCCGCCCTCGTCATCGACTCGAGTGCTGTCCTCCCAGTACTGAGTGTCCGGATCGTCCTCGGCGATGATGCGCAAGGTCACGTCCTCACCGGCCGGACACCCGGTCACGCTCATCGATATCCCATCGGTGAGGTAGTCGTCGATCGTTTGCGTCTGCGGAGTCACCGACAGTTCGACCTCGGCCGCTGCGTCGTCGACCACGGTGACGCTGCCGCTGAATGTCTTCGCCTGCTGACCGTCTCGCTGGACGGTGACGGTGACTTCGAGGACGTCGCCGGCCTCGAGCTCGGTGCCGCCGGTGATCGTGCCGGAGAAGACCCCGTCCTCGGCGACGGTGGCCGCTCCCTCTGAGCCGGGCTCGGCCCTCACAACATCTCCGGCTTCGAGGGAGTCGATGGTGTAGCCGATTCCCTCGGTGCTGATCTCCTCGGCCGTCGCCTCGGTCCGATCGAGAGAGAACGAAGCGCTGATCGGGTCGGTCTGCTCCTCGGTGCCCTCATCCGGCGCATCCGTCGGGTCAGAGTCGTTGTGCGCACCATCGGCTCCGTCGCCGGGAGGAGCTGTCTGGCCGTCGCCCGTTTCATCCTGCCCGGGCGAACCGTCGGGATCTGAAGCGTCTTCGCCGGTGGACTGCGTCGGTTCCGCGGCTGCGGCAGGAGCGGGGGCTCCGATCTCGGCGCCTGCCGGCCCGATTCCGAGCAGTGCTGCGGTCAGCGCAATCGTCGCTGCCAGTGCCAGGCGTTTCATGGTGACCCCTCCAAAGGTTCGTCCTCGCCTGATCGAGGTGTTGGCAGGGACACTACGCCGACAGTGGCAGGGCATCGACTTTCGGTCATTTAGTACATGACGGAAATGAGATGCTCGTTATCCGCCATCGTCATCGTCGCGCCTCACCGGCGGCCCAGAGCGTTGGTCGGCAGTGCGCAGGGCCCCGTCGCGCGGCAGCCTCCACCTCGGCCGATGTCTTCCGGCGCACGGATTGAGGGCGAATCTGCATGGCCACAATGAACATCACGATTCCGCAGCGCTCGGCTCGCAGCGCCGAAAAACGTTATGTCCCGGTCCCCGGATCAGGCCCGCTCTTCACCCGACCCCGCGTCGAGCGAATCAGCGTCCGCGGCTTCGCTCAGAGGTGCCCCGGGTTCGGCTTCGGCCTCGGCGAGGACCTCAGTGGTGAACTGCTCTTCGGCGTCCTCTCCGCGGAACTGCGACATGTAGAGGCGGTGGTAGGCGCCGCCGGCTGCCAGGAGTTCGTCATGGTCGCCGTGCTCGACGATCGCCCCGTCCTCCATCACGAGGATGGTGTGGGCGTCGCGGATCGTCGACAGGCGGTGGGCGATGACGAACGACGTCCGATCCGTTCGCAGCGCCGCCATTGCCTGCTGCACGAGCACCTCGGTGCGGGTGTCGACCGAGGAGGTCGCCTCGTCGAGGATGAGCAGGGACGGGTCCGCCAGGAACGCTCTGGCGATGGTGATCAGCTGACGTTCTCCGGCGGAGACGCTGCCGCCGTCGGAATCGATGACGGTGTCGTAGCCGTCGGGCAGCTGCCGGACGAACCGATCGACCATTGTCGCCTTCGCCGCTTCGACGACCTCCTCGTCGCTGGCGTCGAGTCGACCGTAGCGGATGTTGTCGGCGATCGTGCCTTCGAACAGCCACGCATCCTGGAGGACCATGCCGACGTGGGACCGCAGGTCCGCTCGGCTGAGATCTCGGGTGTCGTTGCCGTCGAGGAGGATGGTTCCGCCGGTGATCTCGTAGAAGCGCATCACGAGG
The DNA here is from genome assembly GCF_017808105.1 of Brevibacterium renqingii. GTDB lineage: Bacteria > Actinomycetota > Actinomycetes > Actinomycetales > Brevibacteriaceae > Brevibacterium > Brevibacterium renqingii. The sequence continues at coordinate 192,384 of NZ_JADBHF010000009.1, forward strand.
TTGACCAAGGTGGTCTTCCCGGCTCCGGTCGGGCCGACGATCGCCACGGTATGGCCCGGCTCGGCGGTGAAGGACACCTCCTCGATGAGCGGGGTCTCCGGCGCGTAGCGGAAGCTCACTGCGGAGAATTCGACCTTGCCGGGAGTGCGCGGCGGCAGCGTCCGGCTCACTTCGTCGGGGTCTTCCTCCTCCGCGTCGAGCAGCTCGAAGGTCCGCTCGGCCGAGGCGACGCCGGACTGGAGCATGTTCGCGACTCCGGCCATCTCGGAGATCGGCTGGGAGAACTCGCGCGAGTACTGGATGAACGCGGTCGCGTCGCCGAGCGTCATCTGCCCCGTGGCGACCTTGAGGCCACCGGCGACGGCGATGAGGACATAGCTGAGATAGGACACGAACTGCATCGAGGGCATGATCATCCCGGAGACGAACTGTGCTCCGGCCGAAGCCCTGTACAGCGATTCGTTGCGGCGGTCGAACTCGTCGAGCATCACTTCGTCACGGCCGAAGGCACGGACGATGTCGAGTCCGGAGAACGACTCCTCGACATGGCCGTTGACGTCTCCAGTGTGCTTCCACTGGGCCTTGAACAGCTTCTGGGAACGAGTGCCGATGACTCCGGCGATGAGGCCCGACAGAGGCAGTGCGATGAGGGCGAGCAGTGCCAGCTGCCAGGAGACGATGAACATCATCACACCGATGCCGATGATCGTCAGCGCCGACTGGATCAGTTGGGAGAACGCCTGCTGCAGGGCCTGCTGGATGTTGTCGACGTCGTTGGTCACCCGCGACATGACATCGCCGCGCTGCCGGGTGTCGAAGTAGCGCAGAGGCAGGCGGTTGATCTTGCGTTCGATGTCCTCACGCAGTCGGTAGACCACGCGCATGACCAGGGCGTTGAGGATGTAGCCCTGAGCCCACATGAGCATCGAGGCCACGAGGTACATGAGCAGGACTGCGATGATGATCTGACCGAGAGCGGTGAAGTCGATGCCCTGCCCGGGGACCACCTCGGCGGTGGCGAGCATATCGGCGAAGTCATCACGTCCCTGGGCTCGCGCACCGGCGATGATGTCGTCGATGTCCGCTCCGGTCGGCAGCTGCGCACCGATGACTCCGGAGTAGACGACATCCATGGCCTTGCCGAGCACCTTGGGGGCGATGACGGTGAGGACGACTGAGCCGACGACGAGAGCGACGACGTTGATGAGTCCCAGCTTCTCGCTGGTCATGAGCCCGAACAGGCGTTTGACCGACGGCCAGAAGTGCTTGGCCTTGCGCGGGGGTGTGCCTCCGCTCATCTCGAGCTCTTCGCCGCTGGGGATGTACTCGTCGTCTGCGGACACGACGGTCTCCGTCGAGGTGTCATCGGCCATGTCAGTTCACCTCTTCCGTGGTCAGCTGGGATTCGACGATCTCCCGATAGGTCGGGTTCGTCTCGGCGAGTTCCTCGTGGGTGCCGCGGCCGACGATGCGTCCGGCTTCGAGGACGATGATCTGGTCGGCATCGCGGATGGTCGACACGCGTTGGGCGACGACTATGACGGTGGCCTCCCCCGTCGATTCGTCGAGGGCAGCACGCAGACGCGAGTCCGTGGCGACGTCGAGGGCGGAGAACGAATCGTCGAAGACGTAGATCTGCGGCTTCACGGTCAGTGCCCGGGCGATGCACAGGCGCTGGCGCTGGCCGCCCGAGTAGTTCGTGCCGCCCTGGGCGACTCTCTCCTCGAGGCGGTGCTCCTTCTCGGTCACGAAATCTTCGGCCTGGGCGATGCGCAGGGCGTTCCAGAGTTCGGCGTCCGAGGCGTCCTCGTTGCCGAAGCGCAGGTTCGAGGCGATCGTGCCGGAGAACAGGTAGGGCTTCTGTGGGACGAGTCCGATCAGCTGCGCCAGCTGGTGTCGGTTGAACGCGGTGACAGGGATGCCGTCGATGAGGATCTCGCCTTCCTGCGGGCCGATGAGCCTGGGGATGAGGTTGACGATCGTCGACTTCCCGGCACCCGTCGATCCGATGATCGCGGTGGTCGTACCGGGCTGTGCGGTGAAGTTCAGTCCTTCGAGGACGGGAACTTCGGCGCCGGGGTATCCGAAGGTGACGTTGCGGAACTCGAGCTCGCCTCGGCGCGGGACTTCGTCGACTCCTGCGGGGATGGTCATCGTCGTCCGGGCGTCGAGGATCTCGGCGATGCGCTCGGCGCAGACGACGGCGCGCGGGATCATCATCATCATGAACACACCCATCATCACGGCCACGAGGATCTGCAGGAGGTACTGGAGGAAGGCGGTCAGTGAGCCCACTTCCATCTGTCCGGCGTCGACGCGGTGACCGCCGAACCACAGGACCGCCGCGGTCGCGAGGTGGAGGATCATCATGATCGCGGGGAACATGAGGACGAAGAGGTTGCCGACCTTGACCGAAGTCTCGGTCAGCGCCCTGTTCGCGTCGACGTAGCGGTCGGTTTCGAAGGGTTCGCGGACGAAGGCGCGGATGACGCGGATGCCGGTGATCTGCTCGCGGAGGACTCCGTTGATGTCGTCGACCTGGTCCTGCATGCGGCGGAACAGCGGCATGAGGAGGTACACGAGGACGGCGACCACGACGAAGAGGATCGGCACAGACACCCACACGAGCCAGGACAGTCCGGCGTCTTCACGCAGGGCCATGATGATTCCGCCGATGCACATGATCGGGGTCGAGACCATGAAGTTCAGGGTCATGAGCACGAGCATCTGCACCTGCTGCACGTCATTGGTGTTGCGCGTGATCAGTGTGGCGGAGCCGAACTTCCCCACTTCGAGCATCGACAGATCGTCGACCTGGCGGTAGATCGCCCGGCGCAGGTCGCGGCCGACGCCCATTCCGGTCCGGGCACCGAAGTAGATCGCGGTGATCGCGGTGATGACCTGGACGAAGCAGACCAGCAGCATCGTCATGCCCGTCGACCAGATGAAGTCGGTGTCGCCCTTCGCCACGCCTTCGTCGATGATCCGCGCGTTGAGGCTCGGCAGGTACAGGGCGGCGATGGTCGAAGCCAGTTGCAGGATGACGACCAAGATGATGAACGGCCAGTAGCTCTTGGCGTATTTCAGGGACAGGCGGAGTAGGGCCACGATGAACGTCCTGGGTGAAGAGTGACTGATGAATGAGTCGTGAGAGGCGCGAAGCGCAACAGATCGCTTTACATGCATTCTCCTTGCCGCGGTAGACGAGCGGGTCCTGTCCTGGCTCCTTCACTCCATCACACGGCACTGACGTAGACTGTTCCGCCGCGTGCCTCCTCGCTTCTCAGGCGCTCCCGCTTAGGCTTGAACCCATGAGCACAACTTTGCAGGACCTGGTCAATCGCGCCGTCTTCTACTCCACCGAGGTGCAGACCCACTTCGGTGGGCTCATCGCCGACGCAGAGTGGGAAGTCGACTTCACCGCAGACCCGCACCTGACGTTCAGTACGGAGAACGGTGTTGTTCTGCGCGCCCGCCCGCATCTGCTGGGCTCCGAGTCGAGTCGCGACAAGACCTGGCTGTGGGGATGGGAGAACGTCAACGACTTCCCCGAGGCGGTCGTCGGTCTCTCACATGACGTGCGCAAGTTCGGTGCGGCCGAGGAGGTCACGGAGCTGACCACCTCCGAGCTCGATCTCGATGAGGAGTTGGCCCTGCGCCTGACCCTCGCGGCGAAGGAGGCCACGGGCAAGTGGGCTCACTATCCTGCCGAGGCGGGAGCCGGCACGACGGTGTGGCTGCTCGTCGACGCTGATGCGCTTGTCCTCCCCCAGCCACAGGTGAAGGTGTCCGTGCGTGCTCTCATGCAGGGGCTGACGCAGACGACGGTGAGCGACCACCGGGCCGCGATCGAGTCGTATGTCGCCAAACGGGGCATTCCCGTCGAAGAGCTGCCGGCCGGCGGCCTGCGGATGCTGTTCGCCGATGGATCAGCCGATCTGTCCTTCGACGACGAGCGCCGGATCTCCAACTGCGATATGAATACCCCGCTTGAGGGCGAGGCCGCTGAGCAGTATGCGAAGGCAGCTGCAGGCGCCCCCGCCGAGGTGGGCACGGAGTCCACCGCTCCCCGCCCGGATTCCACGACGGCTCCGACACCTGCATCGTCTGCCGCGGCCGGTGATGAGTCCGTACACCACCCCGCCGAGGCGGCCGGCTCGAGTGCCGTCTCTGACTCGTCGGCACCCCATGCCGAGGACGAGTCCGCCCCGGAGCTGGTCGACGAGGCGGTCACGACGGAAGCTCCCGCTGCACGGAGCGAAGCGGACACCGGGGAACCTGAAAGGCACGCCGCCGAAGAGACAGGTACTGAGCCGGCTCCAGCGGAGACCGACACCGAATCGGCCGCTCGGGACGAGGAAGAGACACCGGCGGAGAAGCCGAAGAAGAAGGGACTGTTCTCCAAGCTGTTCGGTCGCTGATCTCCGAGACCAGTCGTTGAGGGCCGTTGCCGATTCGTCGGCGACGGCCCTCAATGGTTGCTCTGACCTGAGTTGCACAACTTTAGTTACCCACCGCTGAAGGCCGGGTTTACGACTTTTCCAGTGCCTTAAGCATGTTCTC